>NZ_FNBE01000029.1 GCF_900102195.1 Pseudonocardia oroxyli | reverse complement strand
GCCCCCGGCTTAGCAATCCAGTTCATCGCCGTATTGACGATACTGTTCGGATAACTACTGATCGGCGTATTCAGAGTGAACGTCAGAACCTGTCCAGACGCACTCATGCTCGCCACCTGGGAAGCAGCGGAGCGGTTGTTGGCGAGCGTCTCCGGCGCCTGCATCCGCTGCCAATTGAACTGCACCGCGGCCGCATCGAACGGAGTACCATCGGAAAAAGTCAGCCCATCGCGGAGCTGCAGCATCCAGGTCTTGCCGCCATCACTGGTCGACAGATCCTTCGCCAGACCGTAGTCGTACTGCCCACTACCTGTATCGGCCAATAAATAGCCGTACAAGGAATTCCCCACGAGTGCAGTAGCCCCAGCATTGTTCACCAATGTCGCCGGATCCAGAGTTCGCGGCTCTACCAGTTGCGTCAGGGTCAACGACCCACCTGATTGAGGCGTGCCGTCAGAGCCACCCGCACTGTTCCCACCATTGGCCGACCCGCAGGCAGCCAACAACAACGCAGTAAGGCCGAGCCACACTGCTCTCCAGCGCCATTGCGACATGCGCCTATATCCTCTCACCTACATCGTCAACCGGGACAACACCGCCTCGGCTGCAACCTCACACGGAAAAGTCTTGAGGCTACTCATTCGATCTGGTTCACCACGCGGCGAGCGATGCCTCCACTCGCCTGCCAATGACACCGCTCTCCTCGAGCGCGTCAACCTG
The DNA here is from genome assembly GCF_900102195.1 of Pseudonocardia oroxyli. Lineage (GTDB taxonomy): Bacteria > Actinomycetota > Actinomycetes > Mycobacteriales > Pseudonocardiaceae > Pseudonocardia > Pseudonocardia oroxyli. The sequence continues at coordinate 23,612 of NZ_FNBE01000029.1, read as the reverse complement.
GTCAACTGTGTAGCCGAGTTCGGCGAGGATCTCGGCGTTGTGCTCACCCAGAAGCGGAGCCCGCCGGCGGTGCCATTCTTCAGGTCCACTCTCGAAATGAACAGGGTAGGTGATGATCGGCAACGTCCCCATGACCGGGTGCTCGACCATCTCATACAGTTTCCGGTCCACAAGTTGCGGAACCGTCGTCAGTTCATGCATCTGCAACCACGGCGCGCAAGGAATTCCGACGGACCTCACGGCGTCGACGACCTCGGCGGCGGTGCGGGACCGCGTCCAGCCTGTGATCGCCTCATCGATACGGTCGTGTTCGCTCCTCCTTCCGTCGACGGTGCACAGGGTGTCATCTCGAGCAAGGTCCTCCGCACCGATCAGCGAGCAGAGCGCGAGCCACTGATCATCGGTCTCCACGCTGATGGCAACCCAGTCGTCGACAGGTAGATCGGCGAACGGACGTTCGGCGTCGAGGACCCGGTAAGACCCTTGCGGGGCGGCTGTCCAGGAGCGATTGGCGATTCGGCCGAGAAGTCGACCGCTCGAGGAATGCTCCAGGACCTGCTCCGCACACACGTTGATGCCGGTCGTGAACTGCGGCACCTCCAACAGGACGCCCTCTCCAGTGCGACGGCGGTGTTCAAGAGCAAGCTGGATGGCGAAGGCTGCATGAGTACCGGCGGTGGAGTCCATCGATCCGCCACCGAGATCGGGCCGGTCATCGGGAAAACCGGTCATGAACGCGACGCCGGAAGCCTGCTCAATGGTGGTGGCATAGGCAAGGCGATCTACCCATGGGCCGGAAAGGCCAAACCCGGGGGCGCGCACCACGATGAGATCAGGCTTGATAGATCGAAGCGACTCATAGTCGAAACCCCATTGCGGCATGACTCGCGTGCTGAAATTGTCAATCACCACGTCACTCTGAGCAATCAGCGCCCGAGCGATCTCGCGTCCCTCAGCCGTAGAGAGGTCGACAGCGAGGTCACGTTTGTTGGTGTTCGTCGCCGAGAAGCAAGGGCTGGCTTCCCACCACCCCTCGCTCATGTCGTGTTTCAGAGTGGCATTACGGTAACCGTCGGGACGCCTCGGCGACTCGACGTGGATGACGTCAGCACCCAGCATCGCGAAATAGTGGCCGATGATCGGGCCGGCCCAGAATGCGGTGAAGTCGGCGATGCGCAGCCCCTCGAACGGCAGAGACCGAGTGATTCCTGTTGGTGTGGGGAGTTTGGGCGTGATGGTCCGTTCTCGCGCCGCCGCGGTGTCCTGGCCCAGCTTGGGCGGGGACCCGAAGGCTCGCCGCGTGACATTGCCGTGGAATGTGTAGGGCACCTCGGGATGGGTGAACCCCGCAGGGTGCTGCAGATACCACCCCCGGGCGACGGTCTGCTCAAGCTTCGGAACCGTCTCGCCGTTGGCGACCGGGGCGACCGGTAGCCGAAACAGCGCGGCCAGTTCACACACGTCGTCGGTCGAGCGCTCCGCAGTCCACTCGTCGACAATGGTGGTGATCTCACGGGCACGCTTGATGCGTTCGATGTAGCGCGTCAGGCTGGGATCTTCGGCCCACTCGGGACGACCGATCATGGCCGTGAAGTCCTGCCATTGCTGACCTGTGGTGATCTGGAATCCAACGTAGCCGTCGCGGCTGGGATGGATACCGGGAATGGCGCGCACGCGCTTCGTCCGGGGGGGCACCCCAGTAGCGGCCAGTTTCGTCGGGAAGAACTCGGCCTGGGTCAGGTGCAGAGCCTCGAGGACCGAGACATCGACCAACTCGCCTACGCCGGTGACGCGAGCCCGAGTGTACGCAGTGAGCAACCCTTGGGCCGCGAAGACGCCGGCGATCCAGTCCCCGTAAGACCCGCCGACAGCAAGGGGCTCGCGGTCAGCGCGACCCCGCGAGATACCCCCGGCAGACATCGCCTGCAGGGTGAACTCGTTAACCGGCGCCGCCGGCTCGTTAGTCAACCCAAACGGCGTGATGGCGACGATGACGGCTCGAGGTGCTAAGCGACGCAGGGACTCGGGTGCGAACTCCTCGCGCGAGCCGACTCCCGGTCCGGCCGACCAGATCACAGCGTCGGCGCCTCGCACGAGCTTCTCGACCAGTTCTCGGTCGCCGAGAATCTCGCCATCGGCGACCACGCTCGCCTTGGACAGCGCCAGGAACTGGAAGAGCACACTCCCGGTGTTGATGTCCGGGGCCGGGTCGTCAAGCAGGCGTCGGTGTCGCAGAGGGTCGCCCTCAGGCGGTTCTACCTTGATCACGTCCGCGCCGCCGTCCACCAGCAGCTTTCCGCAGTAGGCACCGGCAATGCCCGACGAGAGATCCACGATGGTCAGATCCCCGCCAAGTGGCGTGGGCAAGGATGGGTCCACCCTTTCGGTCACGGTAGCGAAGCTCCTCAGGGTCGGGAACAGATCGTCGTTGTGGTGCCGAAGCACGGTCACCGGGGCGGGAACGTGTTTCACGTCCTGCTGCAGACTTGGAAGGTAGGCTGCATCACACCCTGCTGTCTAGTCTCCGGTACGCCTTTCGAGAACGGGTCGTCCTGACTGACATCTCCCGCGTGGTCGCCATGTTCACCGCGTGTGCTCGATGCCAGACGGGACGCGTCCAACGACGACCGCCCTGGACACGCGAGCACCCTGCCTGATGATCGCGAGTCGCCCACGCGAAGGCACCGCGCACGTCAGGAGTGCCCATCTGATGGCCGGGATACCTCTCGTCGGCCAGCCGCCGCGGCGCCGAAGAGTGATCAGGGTGTGGGGTGCCTGCGGGCCGTCATGGCCTCAACTCCTCGCGCCCGAGAATGCCGTCCACGGCGATCGAATCGACGCCGACTCCCCCGCAACCGGCGGCGGATCCAGGCGGGACTTCGTCCGGGACGGTCGGGGCGATCCGCTGCTGGCCGGGCCATGTCGCTGTCGGCTCTGAGAAACCGGAATCGCTCTTCTGCGATCTATATGACTACCTTCGCCCCTGGGAAGCTCGCTCGCGGCAGGTGAAGATCGTGTTGAGCGATGATGTTGCGGAACACCTCGACAGTCCCGCCATAGATGGTCGTACCTTGGGCGAATCGATGAGTGAAGTCGATGTCACCCTCGTGCCCCAGGGCACCGTCGGCGCCGGCCGAAATCAGGGCCTCTGTACCCACGAGGTCCATCAGCTGCGCCGACTGCTCGATCATCACGTCACCGATCTTGACGCGCCCCAGCGGGCCCGGAGTGCAGACAGCCAGCTCGATCTCGGTGGCCGCCCGACCCAGTCGCTCGAGAACCGCAGCATCGGCCAGGGGGCCGCTGCCGTCCGGCTTGGTGGAATCCCGAGCCCAAGCGACAGCGACGTCCAACGCAGTCTCCAACGGGCGAAGGTACTGGCGGAGACTGGACAGGTCCTCTAGGACGTCCCTCCCCGGCCCCAGGCTGTGCTCCTTGTCGAGTGGCCCGCGCAGCACGGTCCATCCGTCGTTGACCTCACCCAACCGTTGATCGTCGGAGACGCGTACGTCCCCGAAGAAGACGGCATTGGTTCGTTCCCCGCCGTAGGTCATGATCGGCTGGATCTCGACCCCCGGAAGGTCCAGAGGGACCAGGAACATCGTGAGACCCTTGTGTTTCGGGAGATCAGGGTCGGTCCGTGTTATGACAAAACTGTACTGACAGCACTGCGCCCCGGTGGTCCACAGCTTCGAGCCGTTGACTATCCAATGGTCGCCGTCTCGCACAGCACGGACACGGGCAGCCGCGATATCCGACCCCCCGTCTGGTTCGCTGTACCCGAGGCAGAATCGCACGGAGCCGTCAGCAACCCCGGGCCCGAGCCTCTCTCGCAGCTCCCGGGAACCGAAGCGTTCGACCGCCGCCCAGACCAACCGTGTGGTCCCGAGCCCGATCCTCGGCACCTGGTACCGAGCAAGCTCCAGCTCAAGGATGCGACGACACACCGGATCAAGACCGGCCCCTCCGTCCTCGACAGGCCACTCCGGCATGACCCAGCCATGCCTCCCAAGCGCCAGGTGAACCGGCACCGAGATGCCGTCACCTGTGGCCCGCTCATGCTCATGTACTTCGTCGGTGACGACTTCGTCGAGCAGCGCGCGCACTGTCCGCTGAAAGATCTGCTGGTCTCTTGTGAGCTCAACCAAACTGAAGTCCATCGTTTCTCTCTCCGTCCGCGGGTCTCAGGCAGCGCCTGCGATCACCGAGCCGATCTCGCGCAGGTTCGCGCTTGTGCTCCCGCCGAGCAGGCTCCAGCCCTTCGCGCGGAGGAAGTAGAGGCTGATGTCGGCCTCCACCGAGAAGCCGAGGCCACCGTGGACGTGGGCGGATGCCGAGGTCCCGTGGGTGGCGGTACGGCTGGCGGCATCGAACGCCATCAGCGGTAGCTCCGGCCGACTGCCCGGCTCGTGTTGCGCATACCAAGCAGCCTTCCAGACGAGGTGCCTCGTGCCCCCCACTCCGACCGCAATGTCGACGAGTGGGAATGAAATGCCTTGCAAGCTGCCGATCGGGACACCTAGTGTTCGGCGCGTCTTCGCGAACTCCACCCCCAGACGCAAGGCCGCGTCAGCCATGCCGACCAATGCTGCTGCGGTCAGCAGTCGCCATTCGGCAACCGCGTCGGTATGGATCGCTCCCGCCTTCGCACCCGCTGCTAGAACGGTCCGGTCGTGGCCGTCCGTCGGGCGCCACCAGGCCAGCGGAGTACAGCCTTGATTGGAGACGTGGGCCCCGGGACCGTCTGCGCTCAACAGGACGAGCTTGTCGTCGAGGAGCGCCACGACGTGGGTGGCGACAGCGGCATCCGGGACGAGCTGGCGCGCACCGCCTGTAACAGGCGCATGGGCGAGAGTCACCAGGAAATCCCCTCGCGCTGCAGCGGAGATCAAGGAGGCTGGCGCACCTGCCCGCTCGAGCATCCGAGTTGCGACGACATGGCTGATCAGCGGCACGGGTGCGAGGACACGCCCCAGTTCTTCGGCGATCAGCACAAGGTCAACCAGCGTGGCGTCGTCCCCGCCCGCTGTTGTCGGCAGCGACATCGAACCGACGCCAAGAGTCAGCAGGCGACCCCACAAGTCAGCGTCGAAACCACGAGGCTCGGCGCCACGCACAGTCTCGGGAGGGCACTCCTTGGCGAAGAAGTCTGCGAAGGCGGCTCTGACTGCCAGCTGATCCTCGTCGAGGGAGAAGTCCTGACTCCGCAGCTCGAAGCGGTCCATGCCGAAGACCTTGTCACACCGTGCCTGGTTATGGAAAGCCTATCTAGATGGGCGCGCGGGAGGGGCGGCCCACGCCGCACCCAGGCTGACAGCTCCCGCCGCCACGTCCGAACCTCCGCCGGGGACCCGTCCCCGCACCGCCATGGGGAGCTCGCTCCGAGGCTCTCATCCCGCGGCCGGTGCTACCGCGCCGTACTGACACGGGTTACGGTAAGGCAATCTGCAAGACTTGGCTTCACACTGCCAGCTCACCCCGTTCTCGATCAGCCGAGCGGGACCACCTCAGTACGCGGCGGGAGATTCTCCGTGACTTTCAAGATCACTAAGTTGTTTCACCTCATTCACATGACAGACGACTTCGCCGCCCTCGACAAGTGGTACGAGGAGGTGTTCGGGGCAGTCCGCTTCACGGACGGGGTACGCGGGTTCCCTTACCTCGACGTAGAGAAGCGCGACGCGACCCTGACCGCCGTCGCCGGGGTGTGCATCGAGCCCCTCGCACCTGCCTTCGAGGTCGAGGGAGCCGACGAGGCCCCCATCGGCCGGTTCTACAGGAAGTTCGGGTCGCACTGGCACTCGATCGCTTGGCACCTCGATGATCCGCTGGACCTGAGCCGACACCTCAAGGACAAGGGAGTCCGCATCTTCGGGCGAGGCGGGACCACCGAGGCCCCGACCGCCGCCGACCCGATATTCACGCATCCCAAGGACACCGTCTGTGCCCTTGAGTTCATGACCCGCGAGGCGGTGTCCCAGCTCCCCGACCCGCGCTACGTCGACCCGGACTATGACTCCATCGACTGGACGACGCGTACCCCACTGGGCCTGAAGGATCTGGGGTACGTCACGGTGACGACGACGGACCTGGACCGGGCGAAGAAGGTGTTCGTGGAGTGGCTCGACGGACACGTTCTGGGTGAATCCACATCGGACCTCACGGGCACCCGTGACGTCTATGTCCAGGTGGGAGAGATCGTCGTCCAGCTGGCCCAGCCCGTCGGGACCGATTCACTCGCCGCCGTCGACCTGGCGAGGAACGGCGAGTCCCTGCACTCGGTCACATGGCAAGTGGCCGATCTCGCGAAGGCGAAGACCTTCCTCGCCGACAAGGGCGTGACCGCTGCCGCGGAGGACGCGCACACTCTGCTGGCGGACCCGGCGGGCACTTTCGGCGCGTACCATCGCTTCACAGACCTCAGCGTTGGGCAACTCACCCGAATCTGACCGACGGGGTGCACCGGACAGCGGACGTGGGCTCGTATCGGGGCCGATGGTCAGACCCGGCGATACAACTGCGGCCGGATCTCGAGCACGTGTGGTGCACGGGCCCAACGCGGGACCACCGACCCATTCGCGGGTGAGATTGAGCCAGCGCGCGACCAGGCCGTGGCGGGCCTACCACTACTTCATCTGCCCGAAGCGCCACAACGACAGCGTCCGCTGCACCCGCCGCGCCGTACGGATCGAACGCGTCGAAGCCGGCATCCAGGACCTCTACACCCGGATCGGGCTGCCCGCCGTCATCGTCCGTAGCCTGCGGCTCAGCGTCCACCGCGAGATGGCCGCCAGCACCGCCGCCGCCCACGAACCCGCCCAGCAGGCCAAGCGGACGCAGGAACGGCTCAACCACGAGCGCGACACGCTCATGCAGGCCTACTACGCCGACGCGGTACCCGGGACCGTGTTCAAGAAGGAGATGGCACGTCTGACCGACGAGATGGTCGCCACCGAGCGGCAGGTCGACACCAGCCGCAAGCAACTCGCCGACGTCGAACAGATCCTGGAGGACGCGCTCACCGTCGCCGCCAACTGCAGCCTGCACTACCAGGCAGCACCGGACTTCGTCCGACGGCAGATCAACCAAGGGTTCTTCGACAAGATCTGGATCAGCGAGGACGGGTCGGTCGAGCGCTACGAGCTGACCGAACCGTTCGCGGCGCTCATGACACACGGCTCTTCCGCAATGAGTCAGGGTTCGAACGGAGTACGGAGTGATCTCCTGGCCAAGGCGGGTGATCTTGGCGGAAACGACAGCACCCCGACCTCTGAGAGAGGTCGGGGTGTGAATGTGATCGATATGGTGGAGCTGAGGGGATTCGAACCCCTGACCCCTTGACTGCCAGGATTCCACGACCCCCTCACAAGCCTCCTACCAGCGACAACACTGACAGAATCCCCCTCTCCAGGCTCCAGAACTCGCACCACGCGCAGGATTTCGCACCACGAGTGGCTCCACGCCCGTGCTTCAGCCAACTCACAGTGTGCATCGGAGGCCCGCCGCGTCTTGTCGCAGCGTTCCTTCAGCCGCGGGTCAACACGATCTTTCCTGACGTCATTCCGGACTCCATCGCCTCGAAGGCGTCGAGCGCTTCCTCCATCGGACCTGACGGCTGATCCGCGGCTCCATTCCCTCCGCGGCCACGAACGACAGGAGATCGATGAGCTCCTGACGAGTCCCCATCGTCGACCCTTCGGGTCTCAGCTGCAGGAAGAAGAGCCTCTGCAGATCGGCGCCAGGGTTGGGGCCTGAGGTGGAGCCACAGCAAACGGTGCAGCCCCAGGCCGCAGAGACCGCATCGAGTGCCCCCAGGTGGCGGCGCGGACCGACTCGAACACGGCGTCCACCCTCGACGGCAGCCGCGCCCCGGGCTCGAACGCGGCATGAGGATTCCTGCGCCGGCAACGCCGTCGCCGAGTCGTTCAACGCCACCCTGAAGCGAGAGTTGTTGCAGAATAACGCGTTCTGGCTCGACGAAATGACCTGGCGCCGGAAGCTGTCCCGATGGCTGACGCGCTACAACACACCCGACGCTGCCACTCCTACTGCCGCTACCAGACCCCGAGCACCTACGAAGCTACCGCCCCGGAAGCCCGCGTAATCCACCCGGGTCCACTGTCCGGGGTCAAGGCCCGGGCTACCCTCATGGACTCAGTGTCCCTGCTCTGCGAGAGGCACAAGCGAGAGTGGCGTGACCGTCGCCGGTCCTTCGGTCCTACCCGGCCTCAACAGCGAACCCACCGCCACGGATATGTTGCGGTGATGGGTGGAGGGAGGGGCGCCGTCGGCGAGCAGCGCACGGGCTCGCCGGGGAGCTATCGCCGACGACCGTCAATGCGACAGTAGTGGCGCTCGGCCTTTCGGCCGACGCCATCGATTCTGAAGGCGTGATCCACCATGAGCCCGCTCGACCCGCAGAGCCTGATAGACGACCTGGCCAAGACGCTCCGGCGATCGGTCGTCGTAGCCGACTCCGAGATCCGGCTCATGTGGGCCAGTCCGCACTACGGGGACGAGGACGGAGCGCGCGTTAGCGCAATCCTGCAGCGACGAGCCAGCCCGGACGGGGTTCGCCACATCCTCTCGCACGGTCTCGTCGAGTGGAAGTTCCCTGGAGTCGTCGAGGCGTCACCAGCTCTCTCGATGAATCGCCGGCTTGTCTATCCACTGCGCCACGATGGTCGCTTGCTGGCCGTTCTCTTCGTGATCGACGCTGACGACAGCCTCACCGCCGACGAGGATGAGCTCATCCGCAGCGTGGGGGCGAGACTCCAGGAGCCGGTCCGCCAACTACTGGCCGAGCCCGACGACGGGGACACACGCCTCCACGGGACGATCTGCCGTCTCGTGGATCCCGATCCCGATACTCGATCCGCAGCCGCGGTGGAGGCACGCGCGCTCGGGATGTCGGAGAGGTCGGCTGTCACGGCATTCGCCGTCATCGACAGTCTCGGACAGGAAGTCAAGGACGGACGTGAACAGGCGCTGTTGGTGGGCGTACTGCGCTGCATGTCGCTGCGGTGGGCCGTCGTCGTGGATCAACGCGTCCTCGCCATCGACGGTGGCGATCGCGCGACCCGCTTGGCCCGCGCTCGGGCGGGCGTCGCCGGCACCGCAGGCGGCGGGTGCAGAGTCGTGGCCGGCTGCGGCGGGCGCGCGGATCTCCACGATCAGGTGGGCTCGTACGAGCAGGCGGACCGCGCGTTGCGCGGGGCAGCCATGATCCCCCAGATGGGAGAGGCTCTCGGCGAGTGGGAGTTGGGAGCATATCGAGTGCTGCTACAGCTGCCAGACTCCGCGCTGCGGAGAAAAGCTCTCCCGGACGAGATCCGCCGCCTGCTCGACGATCCTCGCGCAGACCAGCTATTCGACTCCTTAGAGGCGTACTTGGACTGCGGCGGATCAGGCACCGAAGCGGCCAGACTGCTCCACGTCCACCGCACCTCGCTCTACTACCGGCTCCAACGCATCGAGCAGCTCACCGGCTCTGATCTGGCCGACGGCATGTGTCGTCTCCACCTGCACCTCGGTGTCAAGCAGGCACGGCTCGCGATGGCGGCGGAGCGCCGAGCCGATACCGAGGTGACCCACACGCCGAACCGCCTTCGACACACGTAGCAAACAAGCACAGAGGTACTCGTCGCCTGTCTGTGGCCGCCAGGTGTTTACACGATGCAGTCTGTGACGACAATCCCTCCAGTGCCGAAGGAGCGCGCGTGGCCACCACCGACAACCGCATCTCGATCTATCAGCCTTCTCAGGAAGGTCTGAAGTTTCCCGTCCCACCTGTATTCGACCGGGTCGAGGACGAGCGTCTCCACCGCAAGCAGCGGCTCGCAGCGGCTTGCCGAATGTTTGCCGACTTCGGCTATTCCTACGGAATCGCTGGACATCTCACTGTCCGCGACCCCGAGCACCCGGAATTGTACTGGACAAACCCGTTCGCAGTCCACTTCGGCCAGGTTCGAGTGTCCGATCTTATTCTCGTGGATCACGACGGAATCGTCATCGAAGGGCGCCACGCCGCCAACCGTGCCGGTTTCGTGATCCACTCAGCTATTCACAAGCACAATCCCGAGATCATCGCATCGTGTCATGCCCACACCGTGCACGGCGCGGCATGGGCGGCCATGGGCAGACCACTCGACCCCATCTCGCAGGACGTAGCCATCTTCCTCGACGACCATGTCGTCATTCGAGAGGAGGCGGGCGCCATCGTCGTCGACGACGATGCCGGGGACTCTGTCGGCGCGGCATTCGGTGACAACAAGGCGGCCATCCACCAGAACCACGGGCTGTTCACCGCCGGACGACACAGCATCGATGAGGCCGCGTGGTGGTTCGCCGCACTGGATCATGCCTGCCGTGTCCAGCTCCTGACCGAGAACGCTCGAACCGAACCAGTGCACATCTCACACGACGCCGCGCTTCACACAGCGAAACACGCGGGCACCCCTTTCATGGGCTGGCTCCAATTCCAGCCGATCTACGACAGGCTCGTCGCCCAGCAACCCGGCCTGCTCGACTAGCGCAGCACCAACAATGTCGAACAATGCGGTTCGCGCCCAGGTTCTGCGCAAAGTTTCGTGGCGGTTGATGCCGTTCCTCATCGTGCTTTACCTGTTCAACTATCTTGATCGAATCACCCTCGCCGTTGTCGGACCGAACGGCATGAACGACGAGCTCAACCTCTCCGCCGCGGCGTTCGGATTTGCGTCGGGAATATTCTTCGCCGGATACCTCTTGCTCGAAGTGCCGAGCAACATCGCCCTTCACCGGTTCGGCGCAAGGAAGTGGATCGCTCGCATCGTGTTCAGCTGGGGCGTGGTTGCGAGCCTCACCACATTCGTTCCGAATGCTGAGGCTCTGTACGCCCTGAGAATTCTACTCGGCATGGCCGAGGCAGGATTTGCCCCCGGAGTGCTGCTCTATCTCACCTACTGGTTCCCGAGACGAGTCCAGGCGCAGGCGATCGCCACCTTCGCAGTCGCCATCCCGCTGTCCTCCGTTGTCGGAGCACCGCTGATGTCTTGGCTGGTGACGAGCGGTGACGGTTGGTTCGGACTACCAGGATGGCGGGTCACGATCCTGCTGACCGGCTTGCCAGCGATCGTTCTGGGAATCTTGTGCTGGTTCGTCCTCGCCGACCGCCCTGCATCCACCTCATGGCTTACGAGCGCTGAACGCGACCTACTTGAGGCGGAGATCGCAGCAGACCAAGCGGTGGTGCAGAGCCAACACCGAGTGAGAGATGCCTTAAAGAACAGGTCTGTCTGGGTACTGGCGTCCGTCCTGTTTACGATTCTATACGGGATGTACGCGATCGGATTCTTCCTGCCCACGATCATCGCAGGTTTCCAGGAGCAGTTCGCCGTATCCTTCTCCACCGTGCAAGTGGGCTTCCTCACCGCAATACCCTACGCTCTGGCCGCGGGGGCCATGATCATGTGGGCGAGGCGAGCAGATGCCCGCCGAACTGTGGTGGTACACGCTGCGGCCGCTTCTGCCCTGGGGTCGGTCGGCATCGGGATCGCTGTGGTGGCGAGCAGCCCGCTCATGGCAATGGTGGGGGTGTCCCTCGGCGCGATGGGCCTTCTGTCGGCCCTTGCGACCTTCCTCGCCGTGCCCGCCAGAATGTTCACTGGCGTCGCAGCAGCCGCCTGTCTGGGCCTGGTCAATACCGCGGGAAACCTCGGGAGCTTCGTTGGCCCCTTCGCCACCGGGTGGATTCGAGATCTCACTGGGACCACAAAGGCAGGACTCCTTCTGATCAGCGCGATCCTCATCATCGGTGCAGCGGTGCTGGTCCTTCGCTTTCGCGAGCTTGACCGAATAGCGACTGGAGATATCAGGGGCGGCACGCGAGAGATCGTGGACTCCCACTCTGAGCCCGAGTCGCCGAGCTGACTTTCTCTGGGTTCCGCTGAGAGCCTCGGCTTCGAGACGAGGAGATGAGTGGCGCAGAGGTCGGTCACTGGGCGAACCGACCTCGCGTCGCCACTCCCACGGACGATCCGCGCCCTGCAAGCGCAGCTGGCCCACGGACACGGACCCGTGAAACGGGGTAGGTGAGCAACTCGGTTACAGAGTCGAGTCGGTGCGCTGTGGATCAACCGGGTCGACACAAAGGTGGGCACGCCCCCGCGTCAACCTCGACGAGACTGCTCACCTCCATAAACTCGAGCAGCAGATCCGCGAGCTGCGCCAGGCGAATGAGCCATCCGACGCTACTTGACGTCAGGGAACGCCGGTTCTCGATCCGACGTATGGAACGGGCCGGGTCAGGGTGGCTGCCGTCGAGACCATCGCGTACAAGCTCGGTGCCGACACCGCCCCGACGACCGCGTCGTCGGCACCGGGTCTGGCAAACGGATTCATGCCGATCCGTCAGGCCCGCCTTGAGCGCGCCTCGCTGTGCTTTTCTGAATCAGCAAGCGCACCAGAAACGACAGACGCGGTCCGACGTCGTATCAGCGGCCGAAGTTCAGACCTTGACCTAAGCTCCTTCGGGGCTCGCCGAATCGCGGCCGAGTCCCTCGCGGTCCAGCTCGGCGAGCCTGCACACGACAACGGACCGAGACAACCCGGTGAACGAGCGGGCGTCCAGACCAGTCAGCCTCTCCCATCGCTCCAGGCGGTAAGTGACGCTGTTGGCGTGGAGGTGAATGTCGGGCGCGGTCGCCGCCACGGACATGTCTGCTGCTGCGAAGGCCAGCACGGTCTCAGCCAGGTGCGGGTTCGCCGCGGCCACCTCGACAGCCGAGGCGAGCAGTACGCCCAGCCGCGCCCGCTCGGCGAGCACGACGGCCTCGTGCCAATCCCGGGTGAACGTCCGGACGGGAAGCCGCGCCGAGGTGCAGGCCAGCACCAGTCGGGCGTCTCTGAGACTCTCCCGCGCACCGGCGGTTCCCGACCGCGTCACTCCTACCCCCCAGCGCCCTTTCAGCGGCTCCTCGAGCAGACCACGCGCCAGGACCTCGTGGACCCGTTCGCCCTGGGTGACCATCTCGAGCCCACCGCCCGCCACCACACGGCTGATCACCGCGGCGCCGAGATACGCTGACAGCGCCGTCACCCGAGGTGCCGCGCTCCCGGCGATGGCCGGTTCCGGCTGCCAGACCAGACCGGTGAACCCTCCGGCCGGCTCGAACCCGAGCCGCGCCGCGATGACCGAGGCCGCAGACTGCTGCGCCGGGTCGTCGACACACTCCAGAAATCGGTGTGCGAGGGCGATCCGATCCCCATCGATCGCTCGGGCGACCCGGCTGTGCGCACCGGCCATCGCAGCCGTCGTCTCGCGAACCGCGTCGAACATCAGTGTCCCGATACGCGGGAGCAACTGGGTTGTGGGGGGCGCCATCCGCGCGACAACGGCCTGCCAGATCGCCGCGTCTGCCGTCTGGTAGGCCGCGATCAGGGCGTCGATCGGTACACCGAGCGAGGCCCGTTCGGTGGCCAAGTCTGTGGCTGTCTCAAGCTCGCCCGCGTTCAGCCCGCGTTGACCCGCCAGTGCGTGCAGGCGGTTGCACAGCTGCAGCACGACCGCGCGGTGATGCTCTGACTCCGGCACCACGGCGTACACGGGCAGGGCGGCACGAATGGAGTTTGTGACAGTCGTGGCGATGGTGGAGATCTCTTTCTCCAATGTGCGACAGACCCGTTCCACCGCCGACCAGTCTTCGTCATCCTCACGAATCAAGAAGACCTCCGGACCTGGGAGAATCGAAGAAGACACCCTCGAAATAAGAGCTCACCATGTCTCAGTGTGACGATTACGCCGAAGCACTGCACACCCTGGAGACCGATAACGACTCCCACTACGGTCTCCACCCAACAGTGCACCACTGCATGACCGCCCCGATCTGCTCAACGGCGAGGCGGCCCTGTCAGACTTTCCGCCCTAGTCCGCTTACCGTGCGCGCTAGACCAGACGACGGCGTGGTGGGAGCCTGATGCAGCAAGGCCCCGATCCGGATCAGGCCACCGATGTCGGACACTTCACCTGGAAGCGCCCAACGCCCCAGCTGCGTCCCGGTTGGGATGGACTGGACGGGCCCCCGGCACTCGCGAGGAATACTTGCCGAGATTCCTGGTTGGGGGGCCGGGGTGGTGTCCCCCTCCATCCCGGCACATTGAGAACCAACCCGTTCTGGGGCTTCGTTGTTGTAGTAGAGATCGCCGAGCGAATCTCCTCGCTGTCCGAGATCGTGAACGCTCAAGAGCGGCGATAACGGGCTGCTCCGGGAGGTCGTCCCAACCGTGTCGCCGCCGTCCCTCTGATCAAGGTGGACGGCCGAAGGGTGTTCTTGTTCGTGCCGCACCCTGGTGACCGGAGCTTCACCGTTCGTCAGTTCCGTAGTAGCTCCCATAAGTTGCCCTGATGACCTTCTTGTCGATCTTTCCGACGCTGGTCCGGGGGATCTCGTCAACGACCTGGAAGGCCTCGGGCAGTTGCCAGGACGCAAAGGCGCCCGAGAGATGCGCGCGCAGATCGGCCAAAGACACCTCGTGTCCGGCCCGGGGGACGACGAGGACGAACGGCCGTTCCTGCCATTTCGGGTGGTAGAGACCCACCACAGCTGCCTGCGCGACGGACGGGTGGCTCATCAGCAGGTTCTCCATGTCGATCGAGGAGATCCACTCGCCGCCGCTCTTCACGACGTCCTTGAGCCGGTCGGTCACCTTGAGGTACCCGTCAGGATCGATGGTGCCGATGTCCCCGCTGCGCCAGTAGCCGTCGAGGAACCGGTCGGCGGCCTCGGCGGCCGGCATGTTGTGGTACCCGGTCGTGACCCACGGCCCGCGCATGCAGATCTCTCCCTGCGCGATCCCGTCCCAGGGGACGTCCTGGCCCGCGGCGTCCACGAGGCGGATGTCGACCAGCGGCGTCGGAAGCCCCTGCTTACGCCTGAGCTCGACAAGCTCGTGGTCGGACAGGCGAGCGCGCAGACCGGGCTTCGACCAGTTCATCGTCACCAGCGGGGTGGTCTCGCTGGCACCGTAGACCTGCAGCACCTCCGCCCCGGTCAGGTCCCGGAATCCCTTCATCAGCGCAAGCGGCGGCTCGGTTGCGCCGGACATCATGCGTAGCCGACGCAGGTCCGGCTTCTCCTCGAGGGTTCGGATGTGGTCCAGCATCGGCCCGAAGATCGCCGGAGCGCCGTTGGCGACGGTCACGTCCTCGGCGATGAGCGCATCGGTCAGCGCCGCGAGGTCCTCGGCCCCGTAGCGGCCGGGCAGGACGATCTTGTTGGCGGTCAGGGTGGCCGCCTGCGGCAGGCCCCAGGCCTGGACGTGGAACATAGGGGTGACCAGCATGGTGCAGTCATCGGGCGACATCCTCAGCGCGGTCGCGAGCGCATAGGCGTGCAAGCAGATCGCACGGTGCGAGTAGTAGACGCCCTTGGGACGACCCGTCGTGCCGGTGGTGTAGCAGGCGCCGTAGGCGGAGCGCTCGTCGATCTCCGGCCAGTCGAAGCCCGGTTCGGCAGCGGCGAGCAGGTCCTCGAAGTGGTGGGCGTTCGGCAGGGTCGTCCTGATCTGGTCCCACGGCTTGTCGGTCATCACGACCCACGTCCGCACACCGGGCAACATCGGCGCCACAGCTTCGGCGACCGGCAGGAGCGACTCGTCGACGCAGATGATCGAGCTCCCGCTGTCATTGACGACGAAGGCGAGATCCTCGGGGCCCAGGCGGAGATTGAGCTGCACCATCACCGCGGCCAACCCGGGGACGGCCCAGTACAGCTCGAAGTGCCGGCGGCTGTTCCAGTCCAGGATCCCGACACGAGTGGCGGGCCCGGCGCCGAGCCCGGCGAGCGCTGAGGCACACCGAGCGATGCGCTCGAAGGCGTCGGCGAACGTGTAGCACTCCCAGCCACCCTCCGTGGTCCGGTAGACGATCTCCTGATCGCCGTGCGTCCGAGCGGCGTGCCGGATCAGAGTGGTCGTGTTGAGCTGGACGTCATCGCCCATCGTGGACGGGTATCCGGTCACGACGGGGCGGGTCGGGGCGGGCACGCGGGGCTCCTTCGTCAAGAGGTGGGCAAGGGCGGAAGCGGCGGAAGCAGGCCCACCACCGGGACGTGCCCGTCGGCGACGTCCCGGTGGCGGCGGCACCGGCTCGGTGATGCGGCTCAGGTGGGATGCGGAATCTTGAACGGGAGGATCGAACCCGCGTCGACGACCATCGTGGTTCCGGTGGTGTACCTGGCCTCCTCCGACGCCAGGTGCAGGACGGCATTGCTGATGTCGCGAGGCTCAATCCAGGGAACGTCCAGTGCGTTCATCCACCTCATCGACGCGGCCGCCTGCTCGCGGGTTGCACCGTCGATACCGCCCGTGAGCAGCTTGTACATCGAGTCGTTCGCGACCCCCGGGGTGTCGACGGTGCCCGGGTGCACCGAGTTGACCCGGATGTCGTGCGGAGCCAGCTCGACGGCCAGCGACCTCATCAGTCCGGTGACTCCGTGCTTCGCCGCGACGTAGTGGCCGACGCCCGGGAGCGCGACGAGCCCGGCACCCGAGCTGATCAGGACAACCGAGCCGCCCTGCCCACGCTCCACCATCGCCGGCACGGTGGCCTTAACCGTCTTCCACACCCCGGTCAGGTCGATGTCGATCACGGTCTGCCAGGCCTTCTCGTCGATGTCGAGCGCAGGCCCCGGGCTCGCGACTACTCCGGCGTTGGCCACCACGATGTCGATGGGGCCGAGCTCAGCCACCCCCTGCCGGGCGGCTTCGGTGAGCGCTGCCAGGTCGCGGACGTCAGCCTTGAGGGCTACGCACCGTCGATCACGGGCCTCGACCTCCTTGACCGTCTGAGCCAGGTCAGCCTCGGCGGGTAGCCCGTACAGCACGGTCTCCACCTGCTCACAGAGATCAATCGCGATGACGTCGGCCCCCTCCTCGGCGAGCCGAACGGCGTGCGAGCGCCCCATCCCCCGGGCCGCCCCGGTGACGAAGGCGACCTTGCCGTCTACACGTCCCATGTCCTCCTCCTTCTCACGTCGGTCGTGCGGACCGCGTCGACGGTCCGGCTCGAGCAGCTCAGGCGGGATGCGGGATCTTGAAGGGGAGCAGCGAACCTCCGTCGATGACCATCGTGGTCCCGGTGGTGTACCTGGCCTCCTCCGAGGCCAGATACAGCACGGCGTTGCTGA
This sequence comes from Pseudonocardia oroxyli, assembly GCF_900102195.1. GTDB lineage: Bacteria > Actinomycetota > Actinomycetes > Mycobacteriales > Pseudonocardiaceae > Pseudonocardia > Pseudonocardia oroxyli. The sequence continues at coordinate 6,447 of NZ_FNBE01000029.1, read as the reverse complement.
TGTCGCGGGGTTCGGTCCACGGGATGTCCAGTGCGTGCAGCCCCCTCATCGCTGCGGCTGCCTGCTCGCGGGTCGGGTTCGGGAGGCCGTTCGTGAACGCCCGGTAGGTCACCTCGTTCGCGACCATCGGGGTGTCGACCGTGGCCGGGTGCACCGAGTTGACCCGGATGTCGTGCGGGGCCAGCTCGACGGCCAGAGATCTCATCAGTCCGGTGACCCCGTGCTTCGCGGAGTTGTAGTGGGCGACGTGGGGAAGCGCGGCGAGCCCGGCGCCCGAGCTGATCAGGATCACCGAGCCGCCCTGTCCACGCTCCACCATCGCCGGCGCGGTGGCACGGACCGTCTTCCAGACCCCCGTGAGGTTGATGTCGATCATCGTCTGCCAGGTCCGCTCGTCGAGTTCGAGCACCGGGCCGGCGCCGGCGATCCCTGCGTTGGCGACCACGATGTCGATGGGGCCGAGCTCGGCCACTCCCTGTCGGACGGCTTCGGTGAGCCCCGCCAGGTCGCGAACGTCTGCCTTGAGCCCGACGCACCGCCGACCGAGCGACTCGACCTCCTTGACGGTCTGCTCGAGGTCCGCCTCTCCGGGAAACTCGTACTCGATGGTCTCCACCGGCTCGCAGAGATCGATCGCGATGATGTCGGCTCCCTCCTCGGCGAGCCGGATGGCGTGCGAGCGTCCCATCCCCCGGGCTGCCCCGGTGATGAAGGCGACTTTGCCGTCGACGCGTCCCATGACCTTCTCCTTCGTCCCTCGTTCCAGCGCGGACCGCGTGGTCGGCGCACCCTGCAGATCTGCCCGGTCGCGACGGGGCAGAGCCGATCGGGACGCCGGTGTCACCGGCGTCCCGATCGTGGTCCGGTGTCAGACCCGCTGACCGGACCTGGCGCTCGCGGCCACGAACCGACCGACCGCCTCGTAGATCTCGGCGACCCGTGGCACGACCGCGCTCATCCCGAAGACGCCATGGATCAGTCCGTCCAACCGGTGCTGCTCGACCGGCACCCCGGCGGCCCGCATCGCGCGCGCGTAGTCCTCGCCCTCGTCCCTCAGCGGGTCGATCTCGGCGGTGATGACCAGCGCAGGCGCCAGACCGGAGAGATCGGCCACTCGCCCCGGTGCAGCCTGCGGCGTCACGTCGTGACCGGCCAGGTAGGCGCCCCACATCAAGTCTCCGGCAGTTGCCGAGACCACGGGCCCGTCGGCGAACTCCTGCCGAGAGACGGTATCCGCAGCGGGATCGATCGCGGGGTACATCAGAATCTGCCCGGCCAGCGGGATTCCGGTGTCCCGGGCGTGGACGGCGACCGACGCCGCCAGATTCCCGCCCGCGCTGTCGCCCATCACGACGATGCTCCCCGGGTCGCCGCCGAACTCGGCGATGTGCTCGTACGTCCAGCGCAGTGCCGCGACGGAGTCGTCGTACGGGGCAGGGAAGGGGTGTTCGGGCGCGAGCCGGTAGTCGACCGAGACGACGATCGCTCCCGTCCGCTCGGCGACGCTGCGGCAAGTGTTGTCCACGGCGTCCACCGAACCGGCGATCCAGCCACCGCCGTGGTATTCGACGATGACGGGTCGGGGCTCGTCGGTCGTCTCCCCCGGCACGTAGACCCGCACGCGCGGGTCCTCCAGGTTCTCGACGCGCATGTCGGGGCCAGGAATCTGGAGCATCGCCATGGCCTCGAACTGCGCTCGGGTTTCCTCGACCGTGCACAGCTCGAGCGGCTTGTAGTCCGGGTTCAGCATCCCGGACATCACCACGGCGACAGCCGGATCGAGTCGGACCAGCGGCGGAACCGGCACGGCCGAGCCGTCGATGGAGAAGCCGCCGTAGCCGCGGTCGGTGATCTGGTCGGTGATCGCCCGGTACAGCGGCGCCCCGCCGGGGAAGACGTAGGCGACGCGCGGCTTGCCCACGATGTTGTCGCCCATGTACCAGGTACTGGCTGCCTGGGGCAGAAGGGTCAGATCGACCAGGCCGGAGCACAGCTCCCCCCAGGCCTGCTCGGCCTCGACCGTCGGCTCGATCGTGGTCGCACCCTGCTCGCGCACGTGTCGGATGGCCCCATGGATCCAGTCGACGTGGTCCTCGATCGACAGGGCGTTGTTGTACAGCGCGGTCGCACTCAGCGGGCCGGCGACGACGAACAGGTTCGGGAAGCCGTGCATCTGCAGGCCGGTGTAGCCGCGTGGGCCGTCCGCCCACCTCTCCTCGAGGGTGAGACCGTCACGCCCGACGATGCCGAGCCGCATCAGCGGGCCGGTGAAGACGTCGAACCCGGTCGCCAGGATGACGATGTCGAGCTCGTACTCGCCGGTGGCCGTCTTCAGGCCGGTCTCGGTGAGGCGTTCGATCGGCGAGCTGCTCACGTCGACGAGCTCGACGTTGTCCCGGTTGTAGACCTCGAAGTAGCCGGTCTCGAACGGGGCGCGCTTCGTGCCGTAGGGATGATCGGTCGGACAGAGCAGGTCCGCGGTCTTCGGGTCGTCGACGCGATCACGGATACGGTCGCGCAGGTAGTCCGCGATGGTGTCGTTCGAGGCCTTGTTGAAGAGCAGGTCGCCGTAGGTGGAGGCCAGGATACGGAATCCACCCTTGCCGTAGAACTCGTCGTAGGTCTTCCGTCGCTCCTCGGGAGAGTCCATGAGGGCCGACGGACGTGGCCGCTCGTACGGCGCACCGAGGAAGTTCATCCGGGAGCCGGCCCGGACCTGCTCGTGGTTGTCCGCCAGCCACCGGCGCTGCTCGGGCTCCACCGGCTCGTTGCCGAGCGGGGAGGCGAACTGCGCGGTCCGCTGGAAGACGGTCAGGTGGGCGGCCACCTTGGCGACCTCGGGAATGACCTGGATTCCGGTCGACCCGGTGCCGATGACCCCCACCCGCTTGCCGGTGAGATCGACCGGCTCGGCCGGCCACTCGTTGGTCCGCAGGACCTGGCCGCGGAAGTCCTCCAGACCGGTGAACTCCAGATGCTTGGCGGCGGAGAGGCTCCCGGCGCCCGACACGACGTAGCGCGCCGTGGTCGATGCGCCGTCGTCGGTGCTGACCGTCCAGAACTGTCCCTCGTCGTCCCAGACCACCGAGATGACACGGGTGCGGAACCGGAAGGAACGGAGAAGGTCGTACTTCTCCGCTACGAACTCGAGGTACCGGAGGATCTCCGGCTGCCCGGCAAACCGCTCGGTCCATTCCCAGTCACGCTGTACCTCGTCCGAGAACGAGTACTGGTAGTGAATCGACTCGAAGTCGCAACGAGCTCCCGGATACCGGTTCCACCACCACGTGCCCCCCGGTCCGCCGCCGGCGTCGAACGCCTGCACGTCGAGTCCGAGCTCGTTGCGCAACTTGTGGACCGAGTACAAACCGGCGAACCCGGCACCCACGACGATGACGTCCTTATCGATCGCCATACGGCCCTCCTTTTCGCACCTCAGTGAGCGTTGTCACGGCGACGCTAGTCGCCGATCCGCCCACGCAACTACGGCCATGCGGTCAGTCGACAGCCGAGAAATTGACCAGATGGCGTATCCTCGCTCGTCGTGAGCGATGTCGACGACTCGGTCCGAGCCGCGACGCGTGCCGTGGCGGAGACGATGCTTCCCGAGCTGCCGGCCATCGGGCGCGAGACGGCCGAGGCCGTCAGCGGGGCCATGCCGGAGCTCGCGCAGCCCCAGGTCGTCAACATGGTGCTCACCGCGTCCCACGCGAACAGCGCCGCGGTTCTCGACGCACTGTTGCGCAGCGTGCGCCTCGACGAGATGGCGCCCTCGCCAGAGGTGATCCTCGCGACCCGCGGCCTCGTACGGGCCAACATCAGCCAGACCTCGCTCGTGCGGGGGTACCAGGTGGGGACCGCACACTGGTGCGACCGTTGGTCTCGCACCGTCGAGCTCAACTGTGCGGACCCCGCACTCGCGCTGCGGGTCGCCCGCCACGGGACCGCGTTCCTGCTGGCCTGGCTCCAGGTCATCACCGAGCGACTGGTCGGCGAGTTCCGCGACGAGGCCGAGCAGGTGATGCGAGAGGGCTCTATGGCAAGGCTGGCCGAGGTACGTCGTGTACTGACCGACGACGATATCGACGTCGTCGCGATGAGCCAGCGACTCGGCTACGACCTGCGCGGGCACCACGTCGCGGTGGTCCTGCACCGTACCGGGGAGGCGGAGACGGCGATGGAGGCCACCTCGCGGACGCTCGCCGGCGCGCTGACCAGCTCGTGGCCCCTGGTCGTCCAGGCCGAGGCCGACACCGTCTGGTGCTGGATCCCCACGCGCGCCGATTGCGCGCTGCCTCCGCCGGGTGCATCAATGTCGGGAGGGCAGGGACGGCCCGGAAAGGGGCTCGACGGGTTCAGGCAGAGTCATCGCCAGGCCCGCGAGGCACTGCGGATCGCCCTCCTCCGTGAACCGCCCACCGACCACGTCCTGCACTTCGACGACATCGAGCTGGTGGCGCTGTGCAGCGGCGACCAGGAGGCCTACCGAACCTTTGTCGACACCGAGCTCGGCGCCCTCGCAGCCGACGACCCGCACACGCAGCGGCTGCGGACCACGCTGCAGGCCTTCTACGAGGCCAACAGCAACTTCAGGGCGACCGCAGCGCGGCTCGGCCTGCACCACAACACCATTCGGTACCGCCTTGACCAGGCCGCGGAGCTGCTCGGGCGGCCCACGACCGAACGACGCCTCCAGCTCGAGCTCGCGCTGCACCTCCACGCATCACCTCAGAACCTCGCCCGCAACCAGGGCCACGGTCCGAGCCGCGCCGGGCCGGGCGACCGCTGACGGAGCCGTCACCGATGTTCGAGAACTGCCATGTGCGCGCTCACTCGGATGCTGGGTGCTGGAGCACGCTCCCTCCGAGCCATCGACCGGCGTGAAGCGCGAGATCAAGGTCACGGTGGGCGTCGGCGATCGGGCGATCCAGGAGTCGCTGGATGACGCCAATGCGGTAGATGACTGTGTTCTTGTGGCAATGGAGAAGTCTCGCCGCGGCCGTCGCGCTGCGGCCCTCGCTCAGGAAGACCCGCAGTGTCTGGCGTAGGTGCGGTCTTCGCGCATTGGGGGAGAGCAGGACGGGGATGTCCATATGACGGCGAACGCCCAGTACCTCAAGGAGCGGTTCCTGGACCGCGGGCACCTTGGTCTCTCGACCGGCCGCGGCTACTACGCGTACCTGGATCCGGCCAACGAGCAGCCCGAATTCTTGTCGGTACCGGATCTCGCCACTGCGGGAGCCACCGTTGATCGTGTGAGGGAGGTACAGCGATGAGCCCCGAACAGTGACAGGAGGCGGCAGATGTGCTGTGGAACGCCGAGGTGACACGCACTCCCATCCGACCCCTCCACGAGCTCTACCCCGACATGACGGTCGACGGCGCCTACGGTGTCCAGCTGCGCAATGTCGACCGCCGACTCGCCGGTGGGGCAACCGTCGTCGGCCACAAAGGCGGATTGCTGTCGAAGGTGATGCAAGATCGGTTGGGTGTGGACGAGCCGGACTACGGGCATCCCCTGAACACCATGGACCACTCCGGCAGAGGGACTGTCGACGTCGGCAACCTCTGCAGCCCCCGTGTCGAGGTGGAGCTCGCGTACGTGCTGCTCGCCCCCTGACGGGCGAGACATGCAACGCGGAGGACGTGCTGTCGGCGACCGCCTACGTGCAGCCTTCGATCGAACTCATCGACAGCCGGATCACCGACTGGGACATCACGATCGTCGCCACCATCGCGGAAAACGCCGCATCGGCCGGGTTCACTCTCGGGCGCGACCGCCGCCGACCTGACGAGCTGGACGTTGCAGGCCTGCAGGCGACAGTCTTCCTCAATGATGCGCCCCGGGACGCATCCCACGGCCCTGTTGTCCTCGACCTCGAGCGCACGCCACTCAGGTACCTCGACACCCTCGGCTTCGAGATACCCGACGACCTTCTCGGCGAGGGGACGCATGTACGGCGTGACGACGGCGACGCGCTTCGCCGACAAAGCGGAGAGCGCCTCGATCAGCGCCCCGGGTGCGAGCCAAGTTCCAACGCGACCAGGTCACCGGAACGACCAGGGTCTATCTGTTGAGGATGCGGTTCAGTGCTGGTGCGACGTCCCGGTGGGTGTGTACCGGGGTCAGGGTGCCGTGGCCGAGGCGGGCGAGGTCGCGGCCGAGGGGGAGGTCGTGTTCGCCGTCGGTCTCGAGGAGGACGTGCAGTTCGGGGAAGCGGCGGGCCAGGTCGCGGGGGTCGGGTCCGGCGTTGTGCACGGCGTCGGTGAGCAGGATCGCGGTGCGTCTGCGGGCGGCGGAGCGGGCGAGCTCGGCGTGGGCGACGGACAGCCCGAACCCGACGTTGGTCAGCCCGCGGGCGGGGATCCGCAGCAGCGTGTCCAGCAGGGCGGTGGGGGTGGCGGGCTCGGTGAGGGTCTTGACGACGGCGGCGTCGGACCAGAAGG
>NZ_FNBE01000014.1 GCF_900102195.1 Pseudonocardia oroxyli | reverse complement strand
GTTGGCTCGGTTGATGCCCACTCGTGAGTTGCGGGAGCGGGTGGAGATCGGGGCGGAGTTGTTGGCGAAGGCGCAGACGATGCGGATCACCAGTCCGCACGGTACGGATGTGACCTACCGGTTGGGGGTGTATCCGACGTTGTCGGAGTACGGCTACACCGACCAGCCGGGTCGGTGGGATCACTGGCCTGCGGCGTTCGTGTTCACCGGTGGGGCGGACGACGGGGTGGACGGGAGGATCGTGTTGGCGCCGGGGGATGTGTTGTTGCCGTTCAACACCTATGTGCAGGCGCCGGTGGAGCTGACGATCGAGCAGGGGTTTATCCGCGACATCCGGGGTGGGCTGGACGCGGACCTGCTCAGCTCCTACATCCGCTCGTTCGACGACCCGCGCGGCTACGGCATGTCGCATGTGGGGTGGGGTCTGGACGAGCGTGCGCACTGGCACGGGCTGACCCAGTTCGGTGGCGGCATGGGGATGGAGCTGCGCAGCTTCTACGGCAACGTGATGTTCTCGATCGGCCCGAACAACGAGCTGGGTGGGCCGAACGACACGGCGTGTCACTTCGACATCCCGATGCGGGGCAACAGCCTCTACCTCGACGACGAGCTGATCGTCGACGCGGGCGAGCTCACCGTCCCGGAGATGAAGCCGGTGGCCAGGCGATGACCGGCGTGGAGAACACCTCCGAGCTGCTCGTCGAGACGGTCACCACCGTGAACGGACGGGAGGTTCGGGCGAGCGTCCCCGCCCGGCTGCACGTGGCGGACTTCCTGCGCCAGCACCTCGGGCTCACGGGCACGCACGTCGGCTGCGAGCAGGGCGCGTGCGGGATGTGCACCGTGATCGTGGACGGAGAGGCGGTCAAGTCCTGCCTGATGCTCGCCTGCCAGCTCGACGGCCGGAGCGTCCGGACCGTCGAGGACCTCGCGGAGGGCGACGAGCTCAACGGGCTGCAACAGGCGTTCAAGGAGGAGCACGCGCTGCAGTGCGGCTTCTGCTCCCCGGGGTTCCTGATGACCGCGACCGCGCTCGCCCACCAGGGTGGCAGGCCCGACCGCGCCGAGATCCGCGAGGAGATCGCCGGCGTGCTGTGCCGGTGCACCGGCTACGACACCGTGGTGACCGCCATCGAGCGCTGGTTCGCGGAGCACCCGCAGGCCGTCACCGACCCCATCGCGACGCAAGGCTGACATGACCATTCTCGAAGACCCGGCCACCGGCGCCCGCGCGGACGAGGCGGGCGGCCGTCCGCGCGTGATCGGCACCTCGCCGCTCCGCAAGGAGGACGATCGGCTGCTGCGGGGCGACGGCCGCTTCACCGACGACGTCGAACCGGCCCGGGTGCTGTACATGGCCGTGGCCCGGTGCCCCTACCCGCACGCCCGCATCACCCACGTCGACGCGAGCGCCGCGGCCGCGCTCGCGGGGGTCGAGCACATCCTCACGCCTGCGGACGTCCGCCGGGACACCGAGGCGCTCACCGTGCTGCGTCCGGTGCCGGGCGCGCCGACGCTGCCGTACTACGCGCTGGCCCAGGACGTCGCCACGCACGAGGGCCAGCCGGTCGTGAGCGTCGTCGCGAGCAGCAGGCACGTCGCCGAGGACGCCCTCGAGCTCCTGGACATCACCTACGAGCCGCTGCCGCACGTCGTCGACGTCCTGGCCGCCCTCGAGCCCGACGCCCCGGTGCTGCACCCGTCGGTGCTGGACTCCAACCTGCTCGCCGCGAACTCCGACGGCAGCGGCGACCCCGAGGCCCGGTTCGCGGAGGCGGACGTGGTCGTGGAGGGGCGGTTCCGGATCAACCGGGTGACCGCGCTGCCCATGGAGACCCGGGGAGTGGTCGCCGAGTGGCGCCCCGGCGCCCGCGAGCTCACCGTCCACTGCTCGTCGCAGGTCCCGCACCTGATCCGCAAGCAGCTCGCCGAGACGCTGCGGCTCGACGAGAGCGAGGTCCGGGCCGTGGCGTCGGACGTCGGGGGCGGGTTCGGGCAGAAGCTGGGGGTGTTCCCCGAGGACGTCCTGGCCTGTCTGCACGCCATCGCGCTGCGTCGGCCGGTGAAGTGGTCCGAGGACCGCGCCGAGCACTTCCGCGGGAGCACGCACGCGCGCGAGTCGGTGCACGACTACCGCATCGCCGCGGACTCCACCGGCCGCATCCTCGCGATGACGAACGTCTACGCCACGGACATCGGCGGCTGGAACTCGCCCTTCGGCTCCGCCCAGCTGTCGAGCGTGGTCTTCAACGGGCCGTACAAGGTCGACGACGGGTACACCGAGCGCCGGGTGACCCTCACCAACAAGACGCCGGTCGGGGCCTACCGCGGCTACGGCCAGCCGGAGGTCAACTTCGCCTACGAGCGGCTGATGGACCGGCTCGCCCGCAGGCTCGACCTCGACCCCGTCGAGCTGCGGGCCCGCAACATGGTCACCGCGGCGGACCTGCCGTGGAGGAACCCCACCGGGGCCGTCTACGACAGCGGCGACTACGAGCGGTGCCTGCGCATGGCGGCCGAGGCCGTGGACTGGGCCGGGCACCGTGCCCGCGGGCGGACCCCGCGGCCGGACGGGCGGCTCGTCGGGATCGGGTTCGCCTCGTTCGTGGAGCGCACCGGTTACGCGAGCGCCCGGTTCCTCGCCCGCCGCGGCTCGGTGTTCGGCGCCCACGAGAGCGTCACCCTGCGGGCCAACCGCTCCGGCGGGATCGACGCCTACACCGGGGTGTCCACGATGGGCCAGAGCAGTGAGACGGCGTTCGCGCAGGTCGTGGCGGACGTCTTCGGCACCGGCTACGAGGCGGTCCGGGTGCACGCCGGGGACACCGCGTCGTCCCCGCTCAACACCGGCGCCTTCGCCTCCCGCACCATGATCGCCGCCGCCGGGGCGCTGCGCGCCGCGGCCGAGGAGCTCGCCGCGAAGACCCGGCGGATCGCGGCCTGGCAGCTCGACGCCGCCGCCGACGACGTCGAGATCGCCGGCTCGGTGGCCCGGGTGCGGGCCGATTCCACCCGCGCCGTCCCGCTGGCGAGGGTCTACACCGCCGCGATCACCGGCCAGGGGCTCCCCCCGGAGGAGGAGCCCGGCCTGGAGGCGACCGCGCACTTCGAGCCCTCGGACGCCGCGTACTCGTTCGGCACCGCCGCCGCCCAGGTGGCCGTCGACCCGGAGACCGGCGAGTTCGAGGTCGAGCGGTTCGTCCTTGTCCACGACGGGGGCACGGTCGTGAACCCCACGATCGTCGAGGGCCAGGTCCGCGGCGGGCTGGCCCAGGGCTTCGGCGCGGCGCTGAGCGAGGAGCTGCGCTACGACGCCGACACGGGCCAGCTCGTCAACGGCTCCATGGTGGACTACTTCGTCCCGACCGCCGCCGACCTGCCGCCGGTGGAGCTGCTGCACACCGAGGTGCCCTCGCCGGTCACCCCGTTCGGCGTCCGCGGCGTCGGCGAGGTGGGCACCATCCCGCCCGGTGCCGCCGTCGCCAACGCGGTGTGCGATGCGCTCGCCGACCACGGCGTGGAGCTGACCGCCCTGCCCATCACGCCCGAGGCGATCTGGAGCGCGCTCGCGGGCCGCCCGGCCGCCGGTGAACCCGCGCTCACGCCCACCCCGGCCGACCTGCCCGACGGAGGAACCGAGTACTGATGACCGCGAACCCCGACGCTCCGACCTGCGCCGTGCCCGCCCCCGCCGGGCTCTCCCGCATCGGCCTGATCGTGCCCAGCTCCAACACCACGATGGAGACCGAGCTCCCGGAGCTGTTCCGCAGGCAGAGCGAGGCCACCGGGCACCGCTACACCTTCCACTCGGCGCGCGCGGCGATGAAGCAGGTCACCCGTGAGGAGCTCCTCGCCATGGTGGACCGGGCCGCCGACTGCGCGACGGCGGTGTCCGACGCCGCCGTGGACGTCATCGCCTACGCCTGCCTGGTCGCCGTGATGGCGCAGGGCCCGGGCGCGCACAAGGAGTCCGAGCAGGTCATCGCGGACGCGGCGCGGGCGAACGGGCACCCCGCCGAGGTGGTCAGCAGCGCGGGGGCCCTGGTCCGGACGCTGCGCGGCCTCGGCTACTCCCGGGTCGCGATCGTCACCCCGTACATGGCGCCGCTGACCCGGATGGTGCGGGAGTACATCGAGGGGGAGGGGATCGAGGTCCTCGACGCCGTCGCCCTCGAGGTGCCGGACAACCTCGCCGTCGGCCGACTGGACCCCGAGCGGCTCCCGGACATCGCCCGCGGCCTGCGCCGGGGCGGCGCGGACGCGATCGTCCTGTCCGCCTGCGTCCAGATGCCCTCGCTCCCCGCGGTGCAGCGGGTCGAGGACGAACTGGGCCTGCCGGTGATCACCGCGGCGACCGCGACAGCCTACGAGGTGCTGGCCGCCCTCGGCCACACGCCCGCCATCGCCGGCGCGGGCCGACTGCTGGCCGGCGCGTCGGCGCACGAGGCCGAAGGGGCATGACGGCGGGTCTCAGGCGAGCGGGACGTGGAGCGCGCCGTCCCCGTCCCGGAAGCGGGCCGCCTCCTGTGCCATCCCGGCCTCGATCGCTCCTGGCTGGTCAGCCCCTGTTCCTCGGCGTACGCCCGGACGTCCTGGGTGATCCGCATCGAGCAGAACCTCGGCCCGCACATCGAGCAGAGGGGGGCGGTCGCCGCGGGCGACGCGGCGACAGCGGCGACAGCGGCGCCGCCGACGACCTCTCGACCGAGGTCGCGGACATCGCCGCGATGATGGCGGTGGCCGGGCCGGGAGCCCACCTGCTCGGGCACTCCTTCGGCGCACTCTGCACGCTCGCCTGCGCCGAGAAGCGCGGGCTGGACGGCACCCTGGTGCTCTTCGAGCCGCCGCTCGCCGTCGACGGGCCGGTCGCCGGTGCGGGGCTCGCCACCTACCGGGAGCTGGTCGAGGCGGGCGACCTGGACGCCGCCTTCGAGTTCGCGCCGGTCACCTTCGTCCGCGTGCCCGCCGAAGCGGTCCCCGAGATCCGCAGAACCCGGGATCCGCAGGGCTTCGCCGCCGTGGTCCGCGCCGCGGTGGCGTAGGAGGGGGCGGGCCGCGGTCCCCGTGCTCGACCGCGGCCCCGAGGCAGGCACTCGGCCGAGCCCCGCGGCGCGCCCGTGTTCCCGGGCGCGCCGCACTCGGTCAGGACTCGACCTCGACGATGGTGGCGCCCGCCGCGGCGTTCTGGACGGACTCGGCGCCCTTCCTGGCGTTGGACCTGGACTCGTAGGCCTCGCCGGAGGCGACGATCTGGCCGTTGGAGGCCTTGAGCCGGAAGCGGTACTTCCCGGCGCGGTCCTGGTAGATCTCGAACTTGCCTGCCATCGGCTTCTCCTGTCTGCAGTGGACGAGCGGTAGTCGGCGCCAGGCTAGGCCGAATGGCCTAACGCGGCAGGCTGGAGACCTGACCGGGTCGGAGGACGGCAGGGGAGAGGGGACGGACGGCCGATCTCCACAGCAGACCCACAGCCGCGGCACAACGGATCGACACCGGGCCGGGCGAGGCTCGTGCCACGGCACGCGGGTCCCCGCGTCGCTCTCCGACACGTCGAAGGTGGTCACGGTGGGCGTCACTCTGGACGAGCGGCACGAGCCCGGACCGGCGGCACCGCCCGCCCGGCCCGGGCGTCCGCGGTGGGAGCGGCCCGCGCTGGGGGCGCTGCTGGCGGGGACCGCGGTCCTGTACCTGTGGAACCTCGGCGCCACCGGCTACGGCAACTCGTTCTACGCGGCCGCGGTGCAGGCGGGGACGCGCAGCGGGACGGCCCTGTTCTTCGGCTCGCTGGACCCGGAGAACCTGATCACGGTCGACAAGCCGCCCGCCTCGCTGTGGGTGATGGAGCTGTCCACCCGGCTGTTCGGGTTCTCCTCGTGGGCGATGCTGGTGCCGCAGGCGCTGATGGCCGTCGCCGCGGTCGCGCTGCTGTGGGCGACCGTCCGGCGGGTGGCCGGACCGGGTGCGGGACTGCTCGCCGGGGCGCTGCTGGCCCTGACCCCCGTCGCGGCGTTGATGTTCAAGTACGACAACCCGGACGCGCTGCTGGTGCTGCTGCTGGTGGTGGCCGGGTACTGCACGGTGCGGGCGCTGGTGCGGGCGAGCACCCGGTGGATCCTGCTCGCCGGGCTGGCGATCGGGTTCGCGTTCCTGGCCAAGGAGCTGCAGGCCTTCCTGGTCGTCCCGGGGCCGGCGCTCGCCTACCTGTGGGCGGCGCCGACGGCGCTCCGCAGGCGGATCGCGCAGCTCCTCGGCGCGGGGGCGGCGATCGTGGTCGGCGCGGGCTGGTGGGTGCTCGCGGTCGCGCTGTGGCCCGCGGCCGACCGCCCGTACATCGGCGGTTCGACGAACGACAGCGAGCTCGGCCGGGCCTTCGGCTACAACGGCCTCGGCCGGATCTTCGGCCAGGGCCTGTTCGGCGGTCGCGGGGCAGGCGCCGCGGCCGCCGCGGACGCCGCCGACGCCGCGGGCGGGCCCGGCGGCCGCGGTGGCGTCGGCGACTTCGGCGGCTTCGGTGGGATGGGGGGCCAGGCCGGGATCCTGCGGATGTTCGAGTCCCAGGTCGGCGGACAGGTCTCCTGGCTGCTCCCGGCGGCGCTGATCCTGCTGGTGGCCGGGCTGTGGTTCACCCGGCGGAGTCCGCGCACCGACCTCACCCGGGCCGCGTTGCTGCTCTGGGGTGGCTGGACCGTGGTCGGCGCGGTGGTGCTCAGCCTCATGCAGGGCACCTTCCACCCGTACTACACGCTCGTGCTGGTGCCCGGCATCGTCGGGCTCGTGGTGGTGGGCGGCAGGCAGGCCTGGCTCGCCCAGGCGACGCTCCTCGGCAGGCTCGTCCTCACCGGCACCACCGTGGTGACGGCGGTGTGGTCCTTCGTGCTGCTGGACCGGACCCCGCAGTTCCTGCCGTGGCTGCGCTGGACCGTCCTGCTGCTCGGTGTGGTGCTCGGACTCCTGCTGTGGATCGTGCTCGCGGTCCCGTCGGCCCTGCGGGGACGGCTCGGGGTCGCGGTGCTGGCCGCCGCGGTGGTGGTCGGCGTGGCCGGTCCGGCCGCCTACGCCGTCGAGACGGCGCTCACCCCGCACCGCGGCGGCGGCGTGACCGCGGGGCCGGCCGTCGCCACGGGCGGCGCCGCCTTCCGTGCGGCCGGGGGAGCGGCGGCCGCCGCCGGTCGGGCGCGGCTCGCCGCCGGCGGTGGCGGGTTCGGTGACGCCGTCCCGAACGGACAGGTCGCGACGCTGCTGGAGACCGCGGGGACGCGCTGGTCGGCGGCCACCGTCGGCTCGTCGGCCGCGGCCTCGCTGGAGCTGGCGAGCGGCACCGCGGTGATGGCCCTCGGCGGGTTCACCGGGTCGGATCGCGCCCCCACGCTCGCCGAGTTCCAGACCGACGTCCAGGCCGGGCTCGTCCACTACCTCGTCCTGCCCGAGGGCGGGGGCACCCGGGGCGGCGGGGTGGGTGCGGCCATCACCCAGTGGGTCCAGCAGCACTACGCTGCCGACACGGTCGGCGGACAGACCGTCTACGACCTGGCCGCCCGATGAGCCGGCCCGTCGACCTGCACCGCAGGCCCGTCCGGAGCAGACTCGACGACGGTGCCGACGAGGGCGCCGACCGATCGACTCAGGAGGTCACGATGGGGATCATCGTCGCGTTGTTGGTTCTGTGGCTGGTCGTCGTGGTTGTCGGATTCATCGTGAAGTCGCTGTTCTGGCTCGCGATCGTGGGCATCGTCCTGTTCGTGGCGACCGGTGTCGTCGGGGCGGTCCGGCGTCGCGCGATGCGCTGACGACCCGGCGGTGAGTGCGCTCGCGGCGGTCCCGCCGCTGACCTGGGCACGGGTGGCGACGGCGTGGCGGTTCGAGCCGGGCGTCGTCGCGGTGGCGGCCGTCCTGGGCGGCGGCTACGCGGCCGGGGTGCGGCGGTGCCCGGGCCGGCCGCGGTCCCGGTCGTGGTGCGCCGCGGTGGCGGTGGTGCTGCTGCTGGTGGTCGGGTGCTCGTTCCTCGGCGTGTACTCCGACGTGCTGTTCTGGGTGCGGGCCGCGCAGAACATCCTGCTGCTGATGGTCGTCCCGATGCTGCTGGCCGCCGCCGCGCCGCTGACCCTGCTGGCGGCCACGATGCCCGCTGGGGCGCGGCGGTGGTGCAGCCGGGTGCTGCACTCCCGACCGGCGGTGTGGGCGACCCTGCCGCCGGTGGTCTCGCTGGTGCTGGTGGTGCCGATCCTGGTGCTCTACCTCAGCCCGCTCTACGAGCAGACCCTGCGTAGCGCCGCCGTGTCGGCGGCCGCGGGCACCGCGCTCGTGCTGTCGGGGTTCGTGTACTTCTGGACGCGCTTTCGCATCGATCCCGTCCCGCGTGCGGGGTCGCACCTGGTGACCCTGGCGATCACGATCGTCGAGATGATCGGGGACGCGGTGCTCGGGCTCGTGGTGTGGCTCGGGCCGTTGATCGCGGTCGGCTTCTACGCCGCGCTCGGCAGGCAGTGGGGGCCGGACCTGCGGACCGACCAGGTCCTCGGCGCCGGCGTGCTGTGGGCGGGTGGTGACGTGGTGGGTCTGCCGTTCATCGGCGTCGTGGTCGCCCGGATGGCCCGCGAGGACGAGGCCCACGGCCGCCGGGTGGACGCCGAGCTGGACCGGGCGTCCGCGGCAGCCGACGCCGAGTCCGACGCCGAGTCCGACAACGAGTCCGACAACGGGTCCGAGGCGGTCCCGTCGCGGCTGTGGTGGGAGGACGACCCGCAGCTCGCCGACCGCTTCCGGCGCCCGCTGCCGTGACCCGGCCGCGTCTTGCCGTGCGTTAACCCGCCGCTGACCGAACGGTGGGGACGCCGCTCCTACCCTCCGGCACGGGTGATCGGCGACGGGAGGTCGGGCATGGGGTCCGGGTGTCGGGACGGGAGCAGGCGCGGCCTGCCGCGGCGGGCGTTCGTGGGGTTGCTGGGCCTCGGCCTGGCCGCCTGCTCGGCGCCCGAGACCGGCGGCGGGCAGGCGGCCGGAGCCCCCACACCGGCGGCCCCGGCGGTCCCCGCGCTGCCGCCGATCCCCGCCGCGGTGCCCGGTCGGTCGACGACGGTCTCCTCCGGATCGGCCGACGGCTCCCGGGTCGCCCTGACCGTGGACGACGGGACCTGCGCGGACTGCGTGGCGGGGTACGTCGAGTTCGCGCGCCGGACCGGGACCCACCTGACCTTCAGCCCCAACGGCACCTACGCGCGGGAGTGGGAGCCGCACGCCGCGGTCCTGGCCCCACTGGTCGCCGCCGGTCAGGTCCAGGTCATGAACCACACCTTCACCCATCCGAAGCTGACCACGCTGGCCGACGGCGACGTCCGTGCCGAGCTCGCCCGCAACGAGGACTGGGTGCAGCGGGTCTTCGGCATCACGACCCGGCCGTACTACCGCCCGCCGTACGGCCTGCACGACGCGCGGGTCGACGGCATCGCGGCGGACGCCGGCTGGACCCGCTCCGTGCTGTGGAACGGCTCCTACTCGGACTCGACGACCATCACCCCCGAGTTCCTGATGTCGCAGGCGGAGAAGTACCTGACGCCGGGGCGGATCGTGCTCGGCCACGCGAACCACCCCACGGTGCTCGGGCTGTTCGACCAGATCACGGACCTGATCCGGCAGCGGGGGCTCACGCCGGTGACCCTCGACGAGATGTTCGGGACCAGCCGTGCCACCGGCACCGCCTGAGCGCGGGCGGCGCCGGGCCCCCCTCCTGCGGGTGGCGGTCGCGGCGCTGTCCGCGTTGGTCCTGGTCCTGACCGGTTACGGCTGGTCGGTGTACCACTCGTTGACGGGCTCGCTCGCGACCAGCGACGTGCTCAGCGGCGCCCGGTCGGCCGACGGCGCGACGGACATCCTGCTCGTGGGCCTCGACAGCCGCACCGACGGGCACGGGAACCCGCTGCCGCAGCAGGTGCTCGACGAGCTGAACGCGGGCAGCGACACCGGCACCCTCAACACCGACACACTGATCCTGGTGCGGATCCCGGACGACCCGAGCGCGCAGGCCACCGCGATCTCGATCCCGCGCGACTCCTACGTGGACATCCCCGGCTACGGCCGTCACAAGATCAACTCGGCGTACGCGCGGGCCCGCACCGACGCCCTCGCCCGGCTCGGCGCGTCCGGGGTCCAGGGCGCCGACCTGACGACGCAGGCCGACCAGGCGGGCAGGCGGGAGCTGGTCGACACCGTCGAGCAGCTCACCGGCGCCTCGGTGGACCACTTCGCCGAGATCAACCTCGTGGGGTTCGCGGAGATCACCGACGTGCTGGGCGGGGTGCCGGTGTGCCTGAACGCGCCCGCCCGTGACAGCTACTCCGGGGTGGACCTGCCCGCGGGTCCGCAGACCCTGCAGGGGGCGCAGGCGCTGGCCTTCGTGCGTCAGCGCCACGGCCTGCCCCGCGGTGACCTCGACCGGATCGTGCGACAGCAGGCGTTCATGGCGGGCCTGGCCCACGAGCTGCTGTCCGCGCACACCCTGGCCGACCCCGGGACGCTGTCGCGGCTGGTCGCGGCGGTGGACCGGTACGTCGTCCTCGACCAGGGCTGGGACGTGCTGGGATTCGCCACCCAGGCCCAGGGCCTCTCGGGTGGGAACATCGACTTCCGCACCATCCCCACCGGCAGCCTCGCGCTGCGGACCCCGTCCGACGGCGAGGCGGTGCAGGTCGACCCGTCGGCCGTGCGTGCGTTCGTCGCGGGGCTCACCGCGCCCGCCACCGGCTCGGACGACCCGGCACCGGCGGCACCCGGGCTGGGCGGCACCACCGTGGACACGCTGAACGGCACCACCCGCACCGGCCTCGCCGCCCAGGTCGAGGCGCTGGCGGTGGCGGACGGTGCGACCGCGGGCAGCACCGCCACCACGGGGGCGACCCGCACGTCCAGCGTCCGGGCGCACACCGCCGCTGACCCCGCGGCCGCGGTGCTGGCGGGCGACCTCGGCGGGATCCCGGTCGTCGCGGACCCCTCGGTGCCCGCACACCGGCTCGTGGTCCGGCTGGGCGCCGACTACACCGCGCCCGCTGCGCCCGCTGCGCCCACCGCGCCCACCGCACCCACTGCGCACACCGCGCCCACGGGCGCGGCGACCCCACCGGCGACCCCACCGCTGACGGCGGCGGGCGTGCCCTGCGTGAACTAGTGCCCCGTCCAGGAACGTTGGGGCCGGAATCGGGGGATCCAGCCGCTCGTGGGCAAGGCGCCGCCCCGGTCTCGTACCGGGCGTACTCGGCCGGGGTGGCAACGCCGCCCACGGGTGGCTGGGCCGCCGAGTTCGGTCCTGAACGTTTCTGGACGGGGCACTAGCGCGCGACCGCCTGCTCCTCGAGGTCCGACGCTCGGGTCGTGTGCGGACGCACGAGGGTGACGCAGAGGGCGAGCCAGGCCGCGCCGAGCAGCCAGCCCGCCAGGACGTCGGTGAGCCAGTGGGCGCCGAGATAGAGCCTGCTGAACCCGATGATCAGCGTGCCGAGGACCGCGCAGGCCGCGACCAGGGCCCGGGCGGCGGCCGACCGGAGTCCGAGGACCACCACGACGGCCAGCACGCCGAGCACGACGGCGGAGCCGAGTGCGTGCCCCGAGGGCAGCGAGTAGGTGGTCTCCACGGTGAGGCGGACCGCGAGCGGTGGGCGTTCGCGCTGGTAGAGGTTCTTCGTGAGGGTCACGAGCAGCCCGGCGCCCGCGGCCGCGACGACGACGAGGAGCGCGTGGCGCATCCGCTGCCGCACGAGCAGGACGAGCGCCCCCGCCGCCGCCAGCACCGTCATGCCGAGGGTGCCGCCCACGGTGCTGACCGCGCGCAGGAGGGTGTCGAGCCCGGGGGTGCGGTGGGCGACGAGCCACGCGAGCACGGGGGCGTCCGCCCCGGCGAGCGGTGCCGGGTCGGCGACGGCGTCGACGACCCCGGCGTACAGCGCGAAACAGACGGCGGCGACACCCAGGCCGGCGAGCATGCCGGGCGGCACGCGGCGCCGCAGCGCGACGACGGCGACCAGCCAGGCGGCCATCAGCGACAGGCCGAGGACCACGGTCGCGTCCGCGGTGCTCATCGCACGGTCCCGGCGACGAGGGCCCGTCCGCGGGGCGAGCGACAGGGGGCGGAGGACGGCGGCGTCGTCATGTCGTCGACGCTACGAACCGGCTGGTGCGGGCCCGACCAGCGGACGGTTAGCGCTCGGGAAAGTCCGGGTCCGCGGGCAGCAGCAGGGTGAAGGTCGGCGGGGTGGTGCGGGTGAGGGCCAGCCGCCCGCCCTGGGCCTCGGCGAGGCTGCGGGCCAGCGCCAGCCCGATCCCGTGTCCCGCGGCGTGGGGCGCGCGGCGGGCGAAGAGCTCGGTCTCGGGGACGACGATCCCGTCGCCCCGGTCGGCGACGTCGATCGCGACGGCGCCGCCGAGGTCCCGCACCGCGACCGTGACGGGCTCCCGCCCGTGGCGGACGGCGTTGTCGACGAGCACCGCCACGACCTGGCGGACCGCGGCGGTGGACGCCCACACCGCGGGCAGGTCGGGATCGGCCGCGATCCGCAGGTCGTGTCCCGCCCACCCGCGGTCGAGCTCGGCGAGCAGGGCCGGGAGGTCGAGGGCGGTCCGCACCGTCTCGGTGTCGCGGGCGAGCGCGAGGAGGTCCTCGATCGTGCGGTGGAGTCCGTCGGCGGCCCGGACGGCCTCCCGCATGGCCGCCCGCGGGTCCGCGTCCGGGTCCTCCAGCGCGCTCTCCAGGGTCAGCCGGAGCCCCGCGAGCGGGGTGCGGAGCTGGTGGGAGGCGTCTGCGGTGAAGGCGCGTTCGCGGGCCACGAGGTCGCCCAGCCGCTGGGCGGTGGCGTCCAGGTCCGCGCCCACCGAGTCGATCTCGGGGATGCCGACGGCGGGGGAGCGGACGGTGAAGTCGCCGTCGCCGAGGCGCCGGGCCGCGCGGGACAGCTGTTCGAGGGGGCCCGCGAGCCTGCCCGCCTGGCGGCGGGCCACGAACCAGACCGCGGCCAGCGCCGCGGCGGCGAGGGCCAGCATCGCGGCCCAGGAGAGCCCGATCTTCGCGTACGACTCCGTCGGGGGCACGGTGACGCGGATCGCCCCGGCCCGCGGGTCGTCCCCGGTGACCGGGACGGCGACGATCCAGTCGTCGTCGGAGTCCCGGCCCACCGCCAGCGCGTCCGCGACCGACTGGTCCGCGGTGGCCGGCCCGCGCCCGAGCACGCGGGTGCCGTCCCGGGCGTAGAGCGCGACGTCGGCACCGGACCCGAAGGTCGGGAGGACCGGGTCCCGTCCCTTCGCCAGCTCCACCGCCACGCTCAGCGCCGCGACGTCCGCGACCTGCGCGAGCTCGCCGCGCTCGTCGTTCTGGACGTAGGCGACCACGATCCCGGCGAGCGGGATGCCGAACAGGGCGACGGCCAGCGCGGCGACGGCGAGGGTGAGCACGACGATGCGCCTGCGCACGGGCACCCCCTCACGGCCGGACGGTCGGGACGAGGCTACGGCCGCGGGTCGCACCGCGGTCGTCCGCTCCCGGTCTCGCTCGGTCGCCCTCACGGGGCGAGCGGGGTCTGCACGGGGTCGACGGTAGGAACCGCAGGGTTCGGGCCGGTTCCACGCGGGGCAAGCGGACGGCAAAATCAGGGCGGGTCCAGGCGGTACCCGTGCCCGCGCAGGGTGACGATGGTGGGCAGCCGCGCCGAGCCCCCGGCCTCGGCGAGCCTGCGGCGCAGCGCGGCGACGTGCACGTCGAGGGTCTTGGTCGAGCCGAACCAGTGCTCGTCCCACACCTCGGACATCAACGTCTCGCGGCTGACGGCGACGCCGGGCTCGGCGGCGAGCCGGGCGAGCAGCTCGTACTCCTTGGTGCGCAGCGTGACCTCGGTGCCGTCCACGGTGACCCGGCGGGCCGCCGTGTCGAGGGCCAGGTCACCGAGCGCGGGCGGTCCGCCCGGGGTCGCGGGTGCCCGCCGACGCAGGTGGGCGCGGACGCGGGCGTGCAGCTCGGCGAGCCGGACCGGCTTGGTCAGGTAGTCGTCTGCGCCCGCCTCAAGGCCGATGATCACGTCCATCTCCTCGGCCCGCGCGGTCAGCATCACCACCACCGCGTCCGGCTGGGCCGCGCGGAGCCCACGGCACACGGCGACGCCGTCGAGATCGGGCAGACCCAGGTCCAGCAGCACCAGGTCCAGCGGGCCGCGGGCGGCCTCCGCGAGCGCGTCGCGGCCGCGGGTGTGCCAGGCGATCTCGTGCCCGTGCGCGGCCAGGCTCGACGAGAGCGCGTGGCCGATCGTGTCGTCGTCCTCCACCAGCAGCAGCCGGGCCATGCCGGGAGCCTACGGCGGCCCACCCGGGCCGTAACGACACCGGGCGCGGAGACGACCGCCCCGGAGTGAGCCCCACCGTCGCTCTGCTGCACCGGCAGGCCGAGTTCCCGTCGGGCCTGCGGTGAGGGCCGCCGCCGCGGTGCTGGTCCTGCTGCTGCTCACCGCGGGGTGCGGCTCGACGCTGGAGCGCCGCGTCGTCGACGGGGTGACCGACGGTGCGACCTCGGCACCCTTCTACCGGGTCCCGGACCCGCTGCCCGAGGCCGCGCCGGGCACCCTGATCCGCTCGGAACGCCTGCTCGGGGCCCCGGACGGGGCGGCGGCCTGGCGGGTGCTCTACCACTCCCGGGACGACCGGGGCGCCGACATCGCCGTCTCGGGCGTCGTCGTCGCCCCCACGGCGGCCCCGCCGCCGGGCGGCCGGACGGTCGTCTCGTGGGCCCACCCGACGACCGGGACCGCGCCGCGGTGCGCGCCCTCGGCGGGCGACGCGCCGTTCAGCCTGATCGAGGGGCTGCAGGAGCTGCTCGCCGCCGGCTACGTGGTCGCGGCGACCGACTACCCGACGGCGCCCACCTACCTGATCGGGACGACGTCCTCCCAGGCCGTCCTCGACGCCGCCCGCGCGGCCCGCGCCCTGCCCGAGGCGGGCGCGGGGGACGGCCTGGTGCTGTGGGGGCACTCCCAGGGCGGGCACGCCGTGCTGTTCGCGGCCGAGCGCGCCGCGACCTACGCGCCCGAGCTGCGGCTGCGCGGGGTGGCGGCCGCGGCGCCCGCCGTCGAGCTGGCCGGGCTGCTGGACGCGGACATCGGGGACGTCTCGGGGGTCACGATCGGTGCCTACGCGTTCGCCGCCTACGCCGCGAACTACGGTGCGCCGCTGGACGCGATCCTGACCCCGGAGGCCGCGGCCGCGATCCCGCAGATGGCGGCCCTGTGCCTGATCGGCCAGAACGACCGGCTCCACGCCCTCGCCGGGCCGTTGGTCGGGCACGACCTGCGGGCCGACCCGGCGACCGTCGAGCCGTGGGCGAGCCTGCTGCGCGAGAACACCCCGGGTCGGGACCGCATCCCGGTGCCGGTGTTCGTGGCGCAGGGCGGCGCGGACACCCTGGTCCGCCCCGACACCACCGCACGGTTCGTCGCGGCACAGTGTGCCGCGGGCGCGGAGGTCACGTCCGTGGTGGTCCCCGGCGCGGACCACGGCTTCATCGCTCTCGACGTCGTCCCGCAGCTGATCCGGTGGCTGGCCGCGCCGGGCGGCTCGACCTGCTGAGGAGGACCGGGAGCAGGTCGAGCCGCGGCGGCGGAGTCAGCCCGTGGAGAGGCGGTTCTCCACGACGGCACCCGGGTCGTACACCACCGGCACGGTATCGACACCTTCCCGCCTGCGCGCCCGGTACCCGCCGGGCAGGCAGCCCAGCTGGGCCTTGACGACGCGGTTGAGGTGCGAGAGGTCGCAGAACCCCACCGCGTGGCCGTGTCGGTCAGGGAGAGGCGTGCGGTGGCGCGGGTCAGCTCCTCGGCGCAGCCCTCGACGCGCAGCGCCATGACCGTCTGCGCATAGGTGCGCTCGCCGCCCGCGTAGAGGCCGTGCAGCGTGCGGACGGAGATGCCGAACCGCCGCGCCGTCCGCGCGGCCGAGAGGTCGGTCGCGGTGCGGAGGTTCGCCGCGAGGTACCGGTTGAGCGAGGCGAGGCCGTTCGCGCGGGCGTCGTGGGTGATCGAGGTCGCCCGCCGAGGGTCCGCGAGCAGCGGCGCCAGCTTCTCGCGGGGGACCCGGAAGGACAGGATCCGCCACTCCCGGAGGCCGGGATCCTCGACGAACTCCAGGTCGTATCGGCTCGTGGTGTCGAACAGCGCGAACCCGCCGGTCGGCACCACACACGTCCGACCCTCTTGGCGGGCGACGCAGTGACCGGCGAGCTGGACCTCACCGCGGCCACGGTGCCGGTGTGAGGAGCGCTGTTCAGCGCTGTTCAGCGCTGCTCGGCGATGACGCCGTAGCCCTCCATGGAACGGGTGAACGGCAGGGCGGCGCCGTCGACGAAGGTGTCCGGGGTGAACGCGCGGTCGGCCATGACACCCCAGGCCCGACGGCGCTGCATCCCGAGGTTGCCCGCGTCGTAGAGGGAGAACACGGCGGCCTCGCGGTAGAACTTGGCCATCGGGAACTTGCGGTCCAACGCGTTGACCCCGACGACCCGCATGCAGTCGAACACGACGCTCTGCATGAGATCGCCGCAGTACGTCTTGTTCATGCCGCCGAGCGCGTGCCCCTGGCCGGGGTGGGCGTCCATGTAGTGCGCGGTCTTCCAACAGAAGTAGCGCCCGGCCTCGATCTTGCTCGCGATCTCGGTGAGCAGGTTGCCCACGGCCTGGTGGCCGATGATCGGCGCCGAGCCGCCACCGGTGAAGGTGCGCGCCCACTTCAGGGTGAACTCGTAGGCGCCCCGGGCGACGCCGACGGCCGCGATCCCCGCGATCGGCCCCGACCACGTGAAGTTCTGGTTGATCAGCAGGTCGCCCGCGCCCTCGGCCAGCAGGTTCGTCTCCGGCACCCGCGCGCCCCGGAAGGTCATGGTCACGTTCTGGCAGGTGCGGTGCGCGATCTTGTCGATGACCTCGTACTCGACGCCGGGCGTGCCCCGTTCGACGAGGACGGCGCTGAGCGCCTCCTTGCCGCCGCCGTGCCGGTCGGTCCGGACGACGCACAGCGTCACGTCGGCCCCGCCGAGGTCCCAGCCGCCCGCGTTGCACGGCCAGTGCTTCTCGCCGTGCAGGACGTACTCGCCGCGCTTGCGGTCGTGCTCGGCGAGGAGCTGGATGCCCGCGCGCGGGCTGGGGTGGTCGAAGTTCGCCGTGCCGCCGCGCTCGCTGACCGCCCAGCCCGCGAGGAACCCGCCCCGCTCGTCGCCGGTGGCCCTGCGGAGCCAGGTCTCGCGTTGCTCCTCGGTCCCGAACGTGAGCAGCGGCAGCAGGGCGAGGCCGTTGACCAGGAGGACGGTCGGGAAGCCCGGGTCCACCGCGCACAGCTCCTCGATCGCGATGAGGAAGTCGACGTTCGACGCGCCGCCGCCGCCGTACTCCTTCGGCAGGAACATCGTCGTCATGCCGCGGGCGGCGGCCTGCTCGTACACCGGCCGCATCGCCACGAAGGCCTGCTGCGGGTCGGCCAGGGCGTCCGCCGCCGCGGCCGCGGGGCGGAGCACCTCGTGCGCGAACTCGCGGGCCTCGTACTTGAGCTTCCTCTGTGCCGGGGTCAGGTCGAAGTCGACGGCCACAGCGTTCCTCCACGGTCGGTCGGGACGCCACGTCGTCGGGGCCGGGGTCGTCGGGGCCGGGGCGTCGGGTCCGGGACGGTGCGGTCAGGCGCCGCCCGCGCCGTGGAGTAGACCGAGCGCGCCGCGCAGGCCGAGGTCGTTCTCGGCGATGTCCTCCAGGGTCGCCTCGTCGAGCACCGCGAAGTACGCGTCGAGCGCGCGGGCGAACACGCTGCGCGCCCCGCAGACGCCGGCCACGCGACAGTAGCGGGCGGGGCCGAGGCACTCGACGACGGCGAAGTCCGACTCCATCGCGCGCATGACCGCGCCCACGGTGATCGTCTCGGGATCGCGGACCAGCCGCACCCCGCCACCCCGGCCGCGGGTGGTCTCGACGAGCTCGGCGGCGGCCAGGCGGTTGACCACCTTGTCCAGGTGGTGTCGGGACACCCGGTGCGCCTCGGCCATCTCGCCCACCGACCCGCGGCGTCCGGGGGCCACTCTCAGGTAGAGGAGCACGCGCAGGGCGTAGTCCGCGTGGCTCGTGTGCTTCATGCCCTCGCTCGTCTCTCGGCTCTCCGGACGAACGGTACCCCGGCACCCCCGCCTGCGAGGGGGCCCGACCCCGCCCGGGAGGCGGGGTCGGGCCCGGAGGCCGTCAGGCCACGATCGTGTCGATCGACTCGTGGTGCTTCTCGAACTTCACGTAGTCGTCCTCCATGATGGCCCGCGGGTTGAACAGCGGGTCGGCGAGGATGCCGTGCACGCGGCGGCGCTGCATGCCCATGTTGCCGCCGTCGTAGATCGGCAGCACCGAGGCCTCGCGGAGGATCTTGCCGAAGCCGTTCTTGGTCTCCAGGCTGTTGACGCCGACGATCTGCATGCACTTGAACACGCAGTCGAACATCATCTCGGTGACCTGGATCTTGTTCATCGCGCCGACCAGCTCGGCGTGCTGGTCGTGCTTGTCCAGGTAGTCCGCCGCGCGCCAGGAGAAGTAGCGGCCCATCTCGATCTTCGACGCCACGTCGCCGAGGACGTAGCCGACGTTCTGGAAGCCGATGATGGGCTTCAGCGCGCCCGCGGTGTTGCCCTTGGCGAAGTCGAGCGCCATCTCGTAGGCGGCCCGGGCCATGCCGACGGCCGCGATCGCGGCGATCGGCCCGGACCAGGCGAAGTTGCGGTTGATGACCAGGTCGCCGTTCCCGGCCGCACCGGGCAGCAGGTTCGCGGCCGGGATCCGGGCGTTCTCGAACACGATCTCGGCGTTCGAGGCCAGGCGGTGCCCGGTCTTGTCGAGGTGGCGGTAGGTGACACCCGGGGTGTCGCGCTCCAGGACCAGGGCCGAGAGTCCCTCCGTGCCGCCCTTCTCGGAGTCGGTGCGCACGATCAGCGTGCCCGCGTTGACGCCGCGCTCGTCCCAGCCCGCCGAGGACGGCCAGTACTTGCGGCCGTTGACCACGTAGTCGTCGCCGTCCCGGACGGCGATCAGCCCGACGCCCGCGGGCCGGGGCAGCGGGATGTCGAAGTTCGCGGTGCCCGCGGGGTTGCCGGGGGGCTCGCTCGCCGTCCAGCCGCCGAGGTACTCACCGGTCGGGTCGGAGGTCGCGGCGCCCAGGAACTTCGCCTTCTGCTCCTCGGTGCCGTACCAGGCGACCGGCATCAGTCCGAGTCCGTTGCACAGGACCGTGCAGGCGAACCCGGGATCGACCACGCAGATCTCCTCGGCGGCGATCGTCAGATCGACACAGGAGACCCCGCCGCCGCCGTACTCCGCGGGCAGCATGCACATCGCGATGCCGGCCTTGTAGGCCTCGATGTAGGCGGGCTTGGTCATCCGGAAGCCCTTGAGCGGGTCGGGCTCCGCGTCGGCCTCGGCCACGATCGGCTTGAGGACGTTCTCGGCGAACGCGCGGACGTCGTACTGCAGCTTCTTCTGCTCGTCGGACATCGTGAAGTTGATGGTCATGAGAGCTCCGATGGCGTCGACAGTGTCCAGTGGATGGTGCTCGCCCTCGTGCGGGCCGGCTCCGCGGCGAACGCGAGAACGCTCGCGAATCCGCATTGCCGGTGCGTATTTGAACCGTTGCGCTGGGGTTGCGGAATGTTCCGCGCGCCTCACAGTGCCGGCGGAGCCGGTGTGAGCCCGGGCACTCGGGCCCGACGCGGACGGTCAGACCGTGCGGGCGGCCAGGACGGCGGGCATCCGGCGCAGCCGCTCCAGCAGGAGCGCGGCCTCGTCCGCGGTGAGCAGCACGGTGGTGCGCAGCTCGCTGGCCCGGGCGCCCTCGTGCACGTCCACGGTCAGGTCGCGCACGCGGTAGCGGCGGCCGCGGAGCATGGTGGTGACCCGCAGGACGCCGTCGAGCCCGGCCGTGACCTCGGCGACGACGGTGTGGTGCAGGGGGAGTGCGGCGGGCAGGGGACGGTCCAGGGTGTCGGACATGACGGATCTCCTCGAGCAGGAAGGGGGATCCGGACCAGGTCCCGGGCAGGCGCGTCGCGCGCACCGGCCTCCTGGCTCAGCCGGCGCGCCGAGTAATGATCTCGAGCGAGACGCGGAGGTCCCGGGTGCGCATGCCCGGAACCGTACCAGCCGCGCCGTCCGCCGATCCCGTTCGCCGCGGAGGTTTCGGCCGCGTGGTTCGGGGGAAGGCCGGACCATGACGGTGCGGAAGTCCCTGCGCGCGTGGCCCGTCCTGCGGCAGCTCACCGGTGGCGACCGGCTGGGCCGCGGGGCGGCGGCCCAGTCGCCTCGGCACCGCGGCATGGCACCGCGCACCGCGGAGGCGGAACGGGTCGCGGGCTCCGTGTGCCCCTACTGCGCGGTCGGGTGCGCGCAGAAGGTGTACGTGCGAGACGAGCAGGTCGTGCAGATCGAGGGGGACCCGGACTCGCCGATCTCGCGCGGGCGGCTGTGTCCGAAGGGCTCCGCGAGCCTGCAGCTGGTCACCGGGCCGCAGCGGCTGGACAAGGTCCGCTACCGGGCGCCGTACGCCACCGAGTGGACCGAGCTGGACCTGCACGAGGCGATGGAGATGCTCGCCGACCGCGTCGTGGACGCGCGGGCCCGCGGCTGGCAGGACCGCGACGGCAGGGGCAACCGGCTCAACCGCACCACGGGCCTGGCCGCGCTGGGCGGCGCGACCCTGGACAACGAGGAGAACTACCTCCTCAAGAAGCTGTTCACCGCCATGGGCGCGATCCAGATCGAGAACCAGGCCCGTATTTGACACTCCGCCACCGTCCCCGGTCTGGGGGCCTCCTTCGGTCGCGGCGGGGCGACGGACTACCAGCAGGACCTCGCCAACGCGGACTGCATCGTGATCATGGGCTCGAACATGGCCGAGGCCCATCCGGTCGGCTTCCAGTGGGTCATGGAGGCCAAGGGCCGCGGCGCGCGCGTGTTCCACGTCGACCCGCGGTTCACGCGTACCAGCGCCGTCGCGGACACCTACGTGCCGCTGCGCGCGGGATCCGACATCGCCTTCCTCGGCGGCGTGATCAACTACGTGCTCGAGAACGATCTCGCCTTCCACGAGTACGTCGCGGCCTACACCAACGCCTCGTTCCTGGTCCGTGAGGACTTCGCCGACACCGAGGACCTCGACGGGCTGTTCTCCGGCTACGACCCCGAGACCGCCACCTACGACCGCAGCAGCTGGTTCTACGAGGGGGCGGAACCCGGCGTCGAGGACGAGGAGCGGGCCCGGTCCCAGACCGAGCCGCTGCAGACCGGTGCCGGCGGTGCGGGGGTCGGCGGGGCGGGGGACGTCCCGCGCGACCCGACGCTGCAGGACCCGCGGTGCGTCTACCAGGTCCTCAAGCGACACTTCGCCCGCTACACCCCGGAGATGGTCGAACGCGTGTGCGGCACGCCGCGCGCGCAGTTCCTCGAGGTGTGCCGGGGCTGGACGGCGAACTCGAACCGCGAGCGGACCACGGCGCTGGTGTACAGCGTGGGCTGGACCCAGCACAGCGTGGGCGCGCAGTACATCCGCACCGGCGCGATCCTGCAGCTGCTGCTGGGCAACATCGGCAGGCCGGGGGGTGGGGTGTTCGCGCTGCGCGGGCACGCCAGCATCCAGGGCTCCACCGACATCCCGACGCTGTTCAACCTGCTGCCCGGCTACCTGGCCATGCCCGACGACTCGCACGCCGATCTCGCCGCCTGGATCGCCGACCAGCGCTCGGACGGCCACAAGGGGTACGGCTACCAGGTTGACGCCCACCTCGTCTCGCTGCTCAAGGAGTACTTCGGCGACGCGGCCACGCCGGAGAACGACTTCGGGTTCGGCTGGCTCCCGCGCATCAACGGGGACCACGGCACCTACCGGACCGTCATGGACATGATCGACGGGAAGGTGTTCGGCTACGTCGTGATGGGCCAGAACCCGGCCGTCGGCTCCGCGCACGGCAAGCTGCAGCGGCTCGGGCTGGCCAACCTCGAATGGCTCGTCGTCCGGGACCTCAACGAGATCGAGACGGCCACCTTCTGGAAGGACTCGCCGGAGGTCGAGACCGGCGAGATCGTCCCCGAGCGGTGTCGCACCGAGGTGTTCCTCATGCCCGCGGCCTCGCACGTGGAGAAGGAGGGCACCTTCACCCAGACCCAGCGGATGCTGCAGTGGCGCACCAAGGCCCTCGAACCGACGGGCGACCGCCGCTCCGAGCTCTGGTTCGCCTACCACCTGGGCAGGCTGGTCCGGGAGCGGCTCGCGGACTCCACCGACGAGCGTGACCTGCCGATGCAGAAGCTGGCCTGGGACTACGCGACCGAGCCGGGGCCGGACGGGCCGGGACCGTGGGACGAGCCGTCGGCGGACGACGTCCTGCGCCGCATCAACGGCTACGACCTGACCACCGGCGAGCTGCTGTCGAGCTACCTGCCGCTGAAGGCGGACGGGAGCACGTCGGCGGGCTGCTGGATCTACACCGGCGTCTACGCCGGGGGCGTCAACCAGGCCGCGCGCCGCAAGCCCCACACCGAGCAGGGCCCCTACGACGCCGAGTGGGGCTGGACCTGGCCGCTCAACCGGCGCGTCCTCTACAACCGGGCCTCGGCCGACCCCGAGGGCAGGCCGTGGAGCGAGCGCAAGAAGCTGATCTGGTGGGACGCCGAGCGGGGCGAGTGGACCGGCCACGACGTGCCGGACTTCCCGGTGCGGACCCCGCCCGGGCACGTTGCGCCGGAGGGGTCCACCGGGCCCGACGCGCTCGGCGGCGACGACGCGTTCATCATGCAGGCGGACGGCAAGGCCTGGCTGTTCGCGCCGCACGGCGTGCTCGACGGCCCGCTGCCCACCCACTACGAGCCGCACGAGTCGCCGATCCGCAACCCGCTCTACACCCAGCAGGGGAACCCGACGCGCGTCGTCTACGGGCGTCCGGACAACCCGTCCAACCCCGCCCCACCGGAGCGCGGGAGCGAGGTCTTCCCGTACGTGCTCACCGCGGCGCGGCTCACCGAGCACCACACCGCGGGCGGGATGAGCAGACAGCTGCCGTACCTGGCCGAGCTGCAGCCCGCGCTGTTCGTCGAGGTCTCGCCCGAGCTGGCCCGCGAGCGCGGGCTCGAGCACCTGGGGGAGGCGCACGTGGTCACCAGCCGGGCGGCGGTGCAGGCCCGGGTGATGGTCACCGACCGGATGCGGCCGCTGCGCATCGACGGCCGCACGATCCACCAGGTCTGGCTGCCCTACCACTTCGGCCACACGGGCCTGGTGCGCGGGGACGTCGTGAACGACCTGTTCGGCGTCGTCGAGGACCCGAACGTCTTCATCCAGGAGAGCAAGGTCGCGACCTGCGACGTCCGGCCGGGCCCCCGGCCGCGCGGGGCGGCGCTGACCGCGCTGCTGGAGCAGGTCCGGGCCGCGGCGGGGGTCACCGTCGAGACGGGGACGCGCATCGCCACGGCGATCGGGACGCCGCACGTCGAGGAGGACTCATGAGCAACCGGTGGTCGGGTCCGTTGCACGACGTCGCGGCCGACGCGGGGCACGTCGACCCGCCACCGCGGGTGGGCTTCTTCACCGACACCTCGGTGTGCATCGGCTGCAAGGCCTGCGAGGTCGCCTGCAAGGAGTGGAACGCCGTCCCCGAGGACGGCCTGGACCTGCTCGGCATGTCCTTCGACAACACCGGCGCGCTCGGGGCGGACTCGTGGCGGCACGTCGCGTTCATCGAACAGCCGCGCAGGCTCGGCCACCAGGAGACCGGGTTCGCGGGTCTGCCGACGGGGCCCAGTGGCATCCCGGAGACCGCGGTCGCGGTGGAACCGCGGCTGCGGGAGGCGCCGCGCGGCGGGGCCGAGCTGGGCACGAGCCCGCTGCCGGGGCGGACGGAGCCGCAGGCGCTCGGCATGCCCGGCTTCGACCGGCCCGGGGACGCGACCGGCGCCGAGTCGCGCACGGACTTCCGCTGGCTCATGGCCAGCGACGTGTGCAAGCACTGCACCCACGCGGGTTGTCTGGACGTGTGCCCCACCGGCGCCCTGTTCCGCACCGAGTTCGGCACGGTCGTGGTGCAGCAGGACATCTGCAACGGCTGCGGCTACTGCGTCTCGGGCTGCCCCTACGGCGTGATCGACCGCCGCGAGGGAGACGGCCGGGCGCAGAAGTGCACGCTCTGCTACGACCGGCTCTCCGGCGGGCTCGAACCGGCGTGTGCCAAGGCCTGCCCCACCGACTCCATCCAGTTCGGCGAGCTGGACGAGCTGCGCGAGCGCGCCGCGCGCCGGGTCGAGCAGCTGCACGGGCTCGGGGTGCCCGAGGCGCGGCTCTACGGCCACGACCCGAACGACGGCGTGGGCGGAGACGGCGCCTTCTTCCTGCTGCTCGACGAGCCCGAGGTGTACGGGCTGCCGCCGAACCCGGTGGTCCCCACCCGCGACGCCGCGGCGATGTGGAAACGGGCGGGGCTGGCCGCCGCGGCCTTCGCGGTCGCGGGCGTGGCCGCGTTCCTGGGGGAGGGGCGGCGGTGACCGGTCCGGACGAGGAGCGGACCGCCGCCGAGGCCGGGGTCGTCGCGGAGCGGCCCAGCGACGCGGGTGGCAGCGCGGCCCGCGAGGCGGAGATGTTCCAGGGCGGCCGCAGGCGGCGGGGCGGGGAGCAGACGGTCGTCCCCGAGGCGGAGATCGAGTCCTACTACGGCCGTCCCGTCCTGAAGCCGCCGGTGTGGGAGTGGAAGATCGCCGCCTACCTGTTCTGCGGGGGCCTCGCGGCGGGATCCTCGGTCGTCGCGGCCGGGGCGGACCTGACGGGCCGCGCCGCGTTGCGCCGCTCCGCGCGGCTCGGGTCGTTGGGCGGCCTGCTGGCGAGCCTGTACTTCCTGGTCACGGACCTGGGTCGCCCCGCGCGGTTCCACCACATGCTGCGGGTGCTCAAGCCCACCTCGCCGATGAGCGTGGGCACGTGGCTCCTCAGCGCCTACGGACCCGGGGCCGGGGCCGCCGCCGTCGCCGAGCTCGTCCCGCGCCGGTGGCGCCGGACCTGGCCCGCCCGTCTGCTGCAACGGCTGGCGCGCCCGGCGGGGCTGGGCGCTGCGGCCACGGCGCCGGGCGTGGCGTCCTACACCGCGGTGCTGTTGTCGCACACCGCCGTTCCCGCGTGGAACGAGGTCCGGGACGAGCTGCCCTTCGTGTTCGCCGGGTCCGCCGCGGCCAGTGGCGGCGGCCTCGGCATGGTGACCGCGCCGGTGGCCGAGGCGGGCGGTGCCCGGGGGTTCGCCGCGGCCGGGGCGGCCACCGAGCTGCTCGCGTCGCGGATCATGGAACACCGGCTCGGGCTGGTCGGGGAGGTCTACCGCACGGGCCACGTCGCCCGGCTGCGCCGCGCCTCCGAGGTGCTCACCGCCGCCGGCCTGGTCGGCACCCTGACCGTGGCTCGGCGCGGCCGCGCCGGGGCCGCGGCCTCGGGTCTCGCCCTCCTCGCCGGCAGCGCGCTGCAACGGTTCGGGGTGTTCGAGGCCGGTGTGGAGTCCACGAAGGACCCCCGCTACGTCGTGATCCCGCAACGCGGCTAGCGCCCGTGCGTGGTAAGTGGCGCCAGAGCACCACTTACCACGCACGAGCGCCGCAGGCGCGGGTCAGCGGAAAGCGCGGACGACCACCACGACGACCAGGGCGCCGAGCACGGCGCCCAGCGCGAACAGCGGTCTGCGGTCCTCGCCGGAGCGGGCCCTGGCGAGGATCTGCGTCGCGTTCGTCCGCACCGACTCGGCCGTGTCGTGGACGGTGTTCTCCACCCGCCCGACGACGTCCGCGCGCGCAGCCAGCGCCGCGGCGGTCTCGCCGAGGGCCTCGCGCTCCTCGGCGATCTTCGCGCGCAGCTCGTCAGGGTCTGAGCTCATCGCCGCAGCTCCGTCCGGACGGTGTCCACGTCGTGCTTGGTGCTGTCGATCGCCTCGCGGGGAACGGGCGGGACGCCGTCGGTGATCTGCTTCTTGCCCGCGAGGGCGAGTGCGCCGCCCGCGAGGAGCAGCACCGCCGCCACGATCAGAGCCGCGGCCCAGACCGGGAGCACCAGGGCCAGGGCGGCGATCGCGGCGGTGATGACCGCGAGGCCGCCGCCCAGCGCGAGCACGGTGCCTGCGCCCGCCAGCCCGGCGCCGACGCCCACCGCCTTGCCCTTGGCCGTCATCTCGACCTTGGCCAGCTCGACCTCGTCCGTGACGAGGGTCCGGACCTGCTCGGTGAGCTGCCGCACCAGCTGTGCGGTCGACGCCTCCTCGGGCGGGGTCGTGCTGGTTCGGGTCCCGTCGGTGGTGGCCATCGTCGCCCCTACCGGTCCCGGACGGGCCCGTCGGCGTGCAGGGCCGCGCGCTCGTGCTCGGCACGGCGCTCCAGCTCCTCGTCGTCGACCGGGTGCGGGGTCTTGGCGTGCTCGCGGTGGTCGGGGTGGGCCTGCTCGGCGGGATCGAGGACGTCGTCCAGGTTCGGGTCGCGGTTCGGTTCCGTCATGGGGGAGGCGTACCCGGCACGACGGCGGCCACGCGTGTGGTCCCGGGATCTCACCCGATCGACCGGCGGCGGATGCGGTGCCCGGCCGGGTTTCCGGGCCGGTGGGGTCGGGTAGTCGGACCCGCTGTCGCATGTGGTCGGAGGTCGTCGCAATGCCAGTGGTGGTCGGGCTCATCGCCGACCCCGCCCTCCCCGCGGACGTGGCCCACCGGTTGGCCGCCACGCTGCCGAGCGTGCTGGCCGCCCGGCTCGACTCGGACGGCGCGGACTGGCGGGTCGAGACCGTGGTCGAGGGCTTCGAGGAGCACGGCGAGGGGCCGGGGGTGCTGGAGCGGGCCCGGGAGCGCGCCCGGGACACCGGGTGGGACGTCACGGTGTGCCTGACGGACGTGCCCGCGGTCTCGGAGGGCAAGCCCGTCGTCGCCGAGCTCGACGAACGGGCGCGGATCGCGGTGCTCTCGCTGCCGTCCCTGGGTGGGTTCCGGCTGTTCCCGCGCACGCGGGACGCCGTGGTCGACCTGATCGGCACGCTGACCGGGACGGCGCGGACGGGCGACCGGACGGTATCGGCGGTCCACACCGAGCTGCTGCGGTCGACCGCGCGGACCTCGGGCGAGGGAACCGAGCTGTCCCGGACGGGCTCGCTGCGGCTGCTCGCCGGGACGGTGCGGGCGAATCGGCCGTGGCGGCTGGCACTGGCGCTGGGTGCCGCGCTCGCCGGCGCCGCGACCGGGTCGGCGTTCGGGCTTCTCTACTCCAACATCTGGTCGTTGGCGACCGCGTTGGCGCCCTGGCGGCTGGTCCTGGCCTACGTGGGGGCCGTCGCGCTGTTCGTGGGCTGGCTGCTGCTCCGGCACCGGCTCTGGGAGCGCAGGCGGGCGAGCCCGGCGCCCGCGTGGCTGCTCAACACCGCGACGGTGCTGACCCTCACGGGCGGGACCCTGGCGTTCACCGTCGTCCTGCTCGTGGGGAACAGCGTGGCCGCCGCGGTGATCCTGCCGCCGGACCATCTCGGCGGGGTGCTCGGCCGGGCGGCCACGGTCGCCGACTACGTCCGGATCGTGGTGATGGCGACGTTGCTGGGGGTGGTGGCCGGCGCCGTCGGGTCCGGGTTGGAGGACTCCGAGGCCGTGCGCCGGGTCGCCTACGGGCACCGGCGGCGCGAGCGCAGGCGGCCCGGCCCTCCGGAGTGAGGTCAGCTCAGCTTCGGCAGGATGTGGTCGCCCCAGGCCCGGAAGAACCCGTCGTGGTCGGCGCCGACCTGCTGGACGTACACCTCGTCGACCCCGGCCGCCAGGTAGGACTGCACGCGGTCGAGGTGCTCGGCGGTGTCGTCACCGCAGACGATCGCGTCGCCGATCGCGTCCCGCGGGACCAGGGACGTGGCGTCGGCGAAGTCCTGGGGGCGGGGGAGGGTCTGGGCGAGCTGTCCGGGCAGCAGGTCGTTGGCCCACAACCGGTGCGCCCGGTCCAGGGCGGCCTCCCGGTCGGTGTCCCAGCAGACCTTCATCCCGGCCTGGACGGGCTTGTCCCCGCCGCCGCTCTCGCGGAAGGTGCGGACGAGGTCGGCGTCGGGCAGCACCGTGCAGTAGCCGTCGCCGATGCGGCCGGCGAGCTCGGTCGCCTGCGGGCCGAACCCGGAGACGTAGATCGGGACGGGCTCCTCGGGGCGGGTGTAGATCCGGGCCTCCTGGACCTCGTAGTACTCGCCGTGGTGGCTGACCTGCCCGCCGCGGTGCAGCAGCCGGATCAGGTCGACGGCCTCCTCCAGCATGGCCAGCCGCTCGCCGACCGAGGGCCAGGCGTCCCCGAGGACGTGTTCGTTGAGCGCCTCGCCGCTGCCGACGCCGAGGACGAACCGCCCGTCGAGCTGGACCGCGGCGGTGGCGGCCGCCTGGGCGACGAGCTCGCGGGGACCGTACTGCTCGCAGGACAGGAAGTAGCCGATGCTCGCCATGCGATGGCGCTACCCCCGGCCGTGGTCGGCGAACCACGCCGGACGCCGGCGGGGTCGCGGCCGGGCGAGCGGGTACCCCGGCGCCATGGCGTCTCATCATCACGACCTCGTCGTCGTGGGCACGGGGTCCGGGAACATGGTGGTCGACTCGTCATTCGCGGACCTGGACGTGGCGTTCGTCGAGGAGGAACACCGCTTCGGCGGGACGTGCCTCAACGTCGGGTGCATCCCGACGAAGATGCTGGCGCACACCGCGGACGTCGCCACCGAGGTCCGCTCCGCGGGCACGTTCGACGTGGCCGCCGAGCCGGGCGGGGTGGACTGGCCCGCCGTGCGGGACCGGGTGTTCGCGCGGCTGGACCCGATCGCGACGGACTCGCGCCGCTCGCGCGCCGACACGGACTCGATCACCGTCCACACCGGGACGGCCGGGTTCACCGGCCCCCGCGAGCTCGACGTCGACGGGGTCACCGTGACCGGGGACCGGATCGTGCTCGCCGTCGGGTCCCGCCCGGTCGTCCCGCCGCCGGTGGCGGACTCGGGCCTGCCGTACGAGACGTCGAACACGATCATGCGGCTCGACGCGCTCCCCGCTCGGCTCGTCGTGCTCGGGGGTGGCTACATCGCTGCGGAGCTGGCGCACGTGTTCGACTCCTTCGGCACGGACGTGACGATCGTGGAGAGCGGGGACACGCTGCTCGCGAGCCTGGACGGACAGCTCGCCTCGGCCTTCACCGAGCTGGCGGCCCGGCGGTTCACCCTCCATCTCGGACGACAGCTCACGGAGCTGCGCGGTCGGCCCGGGGACCTCGAGATCGTGCTGGACGACGGGACCGTGATCGGCGCCGACACGCTGCTGGTGGCCACCGGCCGCACGCCCAACGGCGACCGGATGGACCTGGCGAAGGGGGGCGTCGAGACCGACGACGCGGGGCTGATCACGGTGGACGAGTACCAGCGCACCACCTCGGACGGGGTGTGGGCGCTGGGGGACTGCTGCAGCCCGGTGCCGCTCAAGCACGTCGCGAACCGGGAGGCGGACGTGGTGCGGCACAACCTCCGGCATCCGGAGTCGCTGCGGTCCGCCCAGCACGACGTGGTCCCCGCCGCGGTGTTCACCGACCCGCAGATCGCCACCGTGGGTGCCACGGCCGCGGAGCTGAGCGGGCGCGACTACCTGCGCGGCACCGCGGAGTACGTCGACACCGCCTACGGCTGGGCGCTGGAGGACCCGGCCGGGTTCTGCACCGTCTACGTCGACCCGGCGAGCGGACGGCTGCTCGGTGCCCACCTCCTCGGCCCGGACGCCCCGGTGCTGATCCAGCCCCTCGTCGTCGCGATGACGCTGGGCATCCCGGCGGCGGACCTGATCGACCGGCCCTACTGGATCCACCCCGCGCTGACGGAGGTGGTCCAGCAGGCGCTGCTCGATCTCTAGAGCTCTCCCCGCGCCGGGGGCGGCGGGCTGTCGTGGGCCACGTCGAACCGACGCTGCAGCTCGTCCAGCTCGTCGCCCCGGTCCTCCGCCTCCGCATCGGGGTCGTCGGGGTGGCGCGGGCACTCGGGTTCTTCGGGCGGCTTCTCGGTGCTCATCATCGAGGCGGCTACCCGAGGCGCGGCGGGCTACGCGTCCGCTACGCCGAGGGCCGCGTGGTGATCGCGGAGTCCTTCGCCTCGCCGTACTCCTCGCGCAACGCGGGCAGCAGGGTGGTCCGCGCGAACTCCAGGTAGTCGGGCTGCATCTCCCCGCCGATCTCCACGAGGGCGACGTGGGTGAAGCCCGCGTCGACGAACGGGCGCACCGCCTCGACGTGGGCGGACACGTCCGGGCCGCAGGGGATCGCCGCGGCGACGTCCTCGCGCCGGACGAACCGGGTGGCGGCGGCGAACCCGGCGGTGCCGGGGAGCTCGGCGTTGACCTTCCAGCCCCCGCCGAACCAGCGGAAGAGCGCGTGGGCGCGGTCGGTGGCGGCCTCGGCGTCGGGCCCCCAGCTGGTGGGCTGCTGCCCGATCTTGGGCAGGTCCGTCCCGGCGGCGGCGTCCCACCGCTCGACCAGGCCGGGCTCGGGCTGCACAGCGACCATGGCGTCGGCGACCGGGGCGTAGCGGTCGATCGACCGGGCGCCGGAGACGGCGATCGCGAGCGGGACGCCGCCCTCGGGCAGGTCCCAGATCTTGGCGGAGTCGACGCGGTAGTGCGGGCCCTCGTGGGTGACGTACCCGCCTGCGAGGAGCCTGCGGATGACGGTGACGGCCTCGTCGAGCATGTCCTGGCGGACGTCGGCGGTGGGCCATCCCCGCCCGACGACGTGTTCGTTGAGGTTCTCCCCGGACCCGAGCCCGAGGGTGAAGCGGCCCTCGGACAGCAGGGCCACCGTGGCGGCCTTCTGCGCGACGACGGCGGGGTGGTAGCGCATGATCGGGCAGGTCACGTAGGTCATCAGGGGGAGGCGCTCGGTGGCGGTGGCGACCGCGCCGAGCACGCTCCACGCGTAGGGGGCGTGGCCCATCTCGTCGAGCCACGGGAAGTAGTGGTCGCTCACCACCGCGAAGTCGAAGCCCGCGCGTTCGGCCCCGACGGCGTCGGCGACGAGGTCGCGCGGCCCGCGCTGCTCGGTCATCAGGGTGTAGCCGAAGGAGGTCATGGCGGTCGGTTACCCCGCGCTCGGCGTTCTCCCCACCGGCTCCGGGTATCGATGTGGACATGGTGTCCGCAGCGGGAGGCAAGCCCATGTACCCGGGGACGGTGTGATGACCGGGTCCGCGACGGTCGGTGCGCACCTCGCCCGGCGGCTCGGTGACTGGGGTGTGCGCCGCTTCTACGGCTACCCGGGGGACGGCATCGGCGGGATGGTCGCTCGGCTCAGCCAGGCGGTCGCCGCGGGGGACGCGGAGCCGGCGCAGGTCAACCACGCCGTCGACCGGGCGTGCCGGATCGCGCTGAGCAGACGCACCGTCACCGCCTTGATCCTGCCCAGCGACGTCCAGCAGGCCGACGCGGTCACCGACCCGCCCTTCGCGCACGGCTTCGTGCACACCTCGTCGGTGCCCAGCACCACCCCGCAGGTCCCGGCGGCCGCCGATCTCGAGCGGGCCGCGGCGGTGCTGAACGCGGGGGAGCGGGTGGCGATCCTCGCCGGGGCGGGCGCCGCGCACGCCACCGGGGAGCTGACCGCGGTGGCGGACCGCCTGGGGGCGGGGGCGGCGAAGGCGCTGCTCGGCAAGACCGTGCTCGACGACCGCCTCCCGTGGGTGACCGGCGCCATCGGCCTGCTCGGCACCCGGCCCAGCTGGGAGCTCATGCAGGAGTGCGACACCCTGCTCGTGGTCGGCACGACCATGCCGTACGGCGAGTACCACCCGCCGCCCGGCTCGGCGCGGGCGGTGCAGATCGACATCGACGGCGCGAACAACGGCCTGCGCTACCCGACCGAGGTCAACCTCACGGGGGACTCGCGCGCCACCCTCGCCGCCCTGCTGCCCCTGCTCGAGCCGAAGCCGGACGGGGTCTGGCGCGATCGCATCGCCGGCTGGAAGCAGACGTGGGGCGACTATTCGGCGCAGCGGGTGCGCGCGGAGGCCGACCCCGTGAACCCGGAGGCCGTGGTGTCGGCCCTGTCCGACCGGCTCGCCGACGACGCGCTGCTGGCGATCGAGTGCGGCACCGTGACCTGCTGGTTCGCCCGAGACCTCGCACTGCGGCCAGGGCAGCTCGCGTCGCTGTCCGGCACCCTGCCGAGCATGGGCGGCGCCATGCCGTACGCCCTGGCCGCGAAGACCGCCCACCCGGAGCGGCCCGCGTTCGCGCTGCTCGGCGACGGGGCGATGCAGATGAACGGCCTCACCGAGCTGGTGACCGTGGCGAAGTACTGGCGGACGTGGGCCGACCCGCGGCTGGTCGTCCTCGTGCTGAACAACCGGGACCTGGCGTTCGAGACCTGGGAGGTGCGCTCCGAGCTCGGCGACCGGCCGGACCCGAACATCCAGGGCCTCCCGGACGTCCGGTACGCCGACTACGCCCGGATGCTCGGTCTGGAGGGGCGGCGGCTGGAGCGGCCCGAGGACATCGACGCCGTGTGGGACGCCGCGCTCGCGGCGGACCGGCCCTTCGTGATCGACGCCGTCGTCGACCCGCACGTGCCGATCATCCCCCCGCACGTCACGATCGACCAGCTCGTCAAGGCGCTGCGGTCGCAGCTGCGCGGCGACGAGGCGCTGCCCGACCTGGTCAAGGAGGGCTTCCGCTTCACCGTGGGTGCCGCGGCCCGCGCGGTCCGCCGCCGGTGGGGTGCCGAGTAGCCGGACGCGTCCCGGGTACTCGCCGGGCATGGTGGAACGTATCGACACCGTCGTGCTCGACGTCGACGGCACCCTCGTGGACACGAACTACCAGCACGCCCTGAGCTGGTACCGGGCGTTCCTGCGGTTCGACGTCGTGCTGCCGGTCTGGCGGTTGCACCGGGCGATCGGGATGGGCGGTGACCAGATCGTGCCCGCGGTGGCCGGGTCCCGGTTCGAGCAGGAGCACGGCGACGACGTGCGCGCGGCCTGGGCCGAGGAGTTCGAGACCACGCTCCCCGAGATCCGGGCCTTCGAGGGCGTCCGCGACCTGCTCACCGCGTTGCGCGGGACCGGGGTGCGGGTGGTCCTGGCCAGCTCGGGTGCGCCCGAGCACGTCGACGTCTACCTCGACCTGTTCGACGGCCGCGACCTCGCCGACGCCTGGACGACGAGCAAGGACGTCGACCGGACCAAGCCCGAGCCGGACCTGCTCCACGCGGCGGTCGAGCGGGTGGACGGGCGGCGGGCGCTGATGGTCGGGGACTCGGTGTGGGACTTCGTGGCGGCGGGCCGGGCGGGGTGGCCCGGTCTCGGCGTGCGCACCGGCGGGTTCTCCGCGGGCGAGCTCCGGGAGGCGGGCGCCCGGGAGGTGTACGACTCCCTCCCCGAGCTGCAGGAGGGCCTCGTCCGCGAGCTGCGCGGGTAGGCCAGGGTGTGCGGGTGACCCTCTCCCTGCGGCGGCTCCGCCGCTCCGTGCGCGCGGGCCGCTCCGACGCGCCCGGCCCCGCGATCGACCTGCTCGGCCGGATCGGGCTGGTCTCCTACGGCGTCGTGCACCTCGTGGTGGCCTGGCTGGCCGTGCGGGCGGCGCTGGGGGCGCCGGAGGGGTCGGCCGACGCCCAGGGCGCGGTCGCCGAGATCGCCGCGACCGGGGCCGGGGCGGTGGGCCTGGTGGTGATCGCCGTGGGGCTCGTCGCGTTCGCGGTCTGGCAGCTGTCGGCGGCGTGGTGGGGGTTTCGCTGGGTCTCCGGCGGCGAGCGGGTGCGCAAGCGGGTCGGCGCCGTCTCGAAGGCCGCCGCGATGCTCGCCCTCGCCGGTGTGACGGTGGCGTTCCTGTTCTCCGGCAGGCGCTCCGGCGACGCGGGCGCACGCGAGACGGTGGCCGACGTCCTGGTGCTGCCCGCGGGCAGGCTGCTGGTCCTGCTCGGCGGCGTGGTGATCGGGATCGTCGCGGTCACCATGACCTACACCGGGGTCCGGCGGACGTTCATGGGCGACCTGGACGTCCGGCAGGTGCCCTCGGCCGTGCGGCGCCTGATCGAGGTGGTGGGCGCGCTCGGGCACGTCGCCAGGGCGGTGGCGCTGGCCGTCGTCGGGATCCTGGTGGTGACCGCGGCCGTGGCGTCGGACGCGGAGCGGGCCGGCGGGCTCGACGCCGCGCTGCGGGCCCTCGCCGAGACCCCGCTCGGACCGTTCCTCGTCGTCGCCGTGGCGCTGGGCTTCGGGGCCTTCGGGCTCTACTGCGTCGCGGACGCGGCGCTGCGCCGCGCCTGACGCGCCCGGTCCGTGCGGGCGGGTCCGCAGCAGGGTGACCCGCTCGCCGTCGCGGGTGAGACGGCGGCCGCAGGACGGCACCCGCATGGGTGCGCGCGGCCCGGGTACCCCCGGCAGATGGATCACACGGACGCGGACGCCCTGGTCGGGAAGATCGTGATCGGCACCGGGGGCGAGGAGCTCGGCACCGTCGACGCGGTCCTCGCCGAGGACGAGACCGGCGAGCTCGAGTGGGCGGTGCTCACCCGCGCCGGGAGCCCGACGGCCCCGGTCCCGCTCGCGGGATCGGAGATCGACGGAGACACCCTCGCCGTGCCCCACGACGCGCACGCCGTCCGGACCGCGCCCGTCCCGGCGGCCGAGCGTCTCACCCCCGGGGAGCGCGCCGCACTGCTGGCGCACTACGGCCTGCCCGGCGGGGGCGAGCACCCCGCGGGCAGGCACTCCGGCCGAGAGGACGACCGCGCCGAACGCGACGAGGTGGCGGCGGGCGCGGACGGCTTCGCCGCCGCGGGCCGGCCGGACACGGGCGAGGACGGCGTGCCGGGGGTGCGGTCCGCCTGACCGGCGGCCCCCGAGGTCGAGTTGCCGTCCCCGGGGGAGTCCCGATACTGGACGAGACCCCGTGACGCCCCGGGGCGCCGTCGTGACGAGGAGACCGCCAGGCCCCATCCGTCGCCCCTGCCGGGGCACCAGACCGGCGAGACCACCGCTCCCATCGGGGTCGTCGCCGCGTATCACCCCAGGCCCGCGTCGCGGGCCCCTCGTGGTTCCGCTCGCCCCCGCTCGACGGACCCGACACCGCTGTCATCACGTCTCTCGTGAGAGGTCCCGTCATGCCCGCAGTCCTGTTCGGCTCCCTCAGCACGCTCGCCGACACCTCAGAGCTCCAACGCGACGCGTACAACCGCGCGTTCGCCCGGCACGGCCTCGACTGGTCGTGGTCGCAGGAGGAGTACGCCCGGTTGCTGCAGTCGAGCGGCGGTCGTCGCCGCGTCGCCGAGGAGGCCGACCGCACGGGTGTCCAGGTCGACGCCGAGGCCGTGCACCACACCAAGTCCGCGCTCTTCCAGGAGAGCCTGCGGTCCACCCCGCTCACACCCCGACCGGGTGTCCTGGAGACGGTCGAGGCGGCCCGCCGGGCCGGCGTCCGGGTCGGGCTGGTCACCACCACCGCGCCGGAGAACGTCGAGGCCCTCCTCACCGGCCTCGAGCCCCACCTCGACCGCGCGGTGTTCGACGTCGTCGTGGACAGCTCCTCGGTCGACGACCCGAAACCGGATCCGGCCGCCTACCGGTACGCGTTGTCCGTGCTGGGCGAGGACGCCGGATCGTGCGTCGCGATCGAGGACAACCTCGGCGGGGTCGGGTCGGCCACCTCGGCCGGCATCGAGTGCATCGCCTTCCCCAACACGAACACCGCGGGGCACGACTTCCCCGCCGATCGCACCGACCGCCTCGATGCGGACGCTCTCGTCGGACGGGTCGCGTGATGACCGCGAGCGCCCCCCGCGCCGTCCTGACCGCCACCGCCACCGACTTCCGCGTGCAGAGCTGGGAGCCGATCGACTTCACCCTGCGCTACGTCGACGGCGTGTTCGCTCCCGAGAACCCGCAGGTCGCGGACCTCTACCGGGACCGGGGTCGGTGCCTGGCGATCGTCGATGAGACGGTGCACGGCCTCTACGGCGACCGCATGCGCGCCTACTTCGACCACCACCGGATCCCGGTGACGATCGTCGCGCTGCGGATCGCGGAGACGGCCAAG
The DNA here is from genome assembly GCF_900102195.1 of Pseudonocardia oroxyli. Taxonomy (GTDB): domain Bacteria; phylum Actinomycetota; class Actinomycetes; order Mycobacteriales; family Pseudonocardiaceae; genus Pseudonocardia; species Pseudonocardia oroxyli. The sequence continues at coordinate 157,719 of NZ_FNBE01000014.1, read as the reverse complement.
AGCCTGCGCACGCTGGAGCGGATCGTCGACGAGTTCGCGGCCTTCGGCCTGCTGCGCACCGAGCCCGTCCTGGTGGTCGGAGGTGGCCTGACGACGGACGTCACCGGGTTCGCCTGCGCCTCCTACAAGCGCGGCACGCCGTACGTCCGGATCCCGACGACGCTGATCGGCCTGATCGACGCGAGTGTCGCGATGAAGGTCGCGGTCAACCACGGCAAGCACAAGAACCGGCTCGGCGCCTTCCACGCCTCGCGCGAGGTCCTGCTGGACTTCGGCTTCCTCGCCACCCTGCCGCAGCCGCAGGTCCGCAACGGCCTCGCGGAGATGGTCAAGATCGCCACGGTGGCCAACGCCGAGCTGTTCGGCGTCCTGGAGAAGTACGGCGAGGAGCTGCTGACCACCGGGTTCGGCCACCGGGACGGCACCCCCGAGCTGCGTGAGACCGCGCACCACGCGGGCTACGAGGCGATCCGCACGATGCTCGAGCTGGAACACGCCAACCTGCACGAGCTCGACCTCGACCGGGTCATCGCCTTCGGCCACACGTGGAGCCCGACGCTGGAGCTGGCACCGGACACACCGATGCTGCACGGCCACGCCATCAGCATCGACATGGCCTTCTCCGCCACCCTCGCGCAGCGGCGCGGCCACGTGTCGGCGGGGGAGCGCGACCGCATCCACCGGCTGTTCAGCGGGCTCGGCCTGGCCGTCGACAGCCCGCTGCTCACCGCGGAGCTGCTCACGCGGGCCACGGACTCGATCGTGCAGACCCGTGGCGGACTGCTGCGCGCCGCCGTCCCCGACCCGATCGGTGCCTGCCGCTTCCTCAACGACGTCACCACCACCGAGCTGGCCGACACCCTCGCGGCGCACAAGGATCTGGTGACCGACCTGCCGACCGCCGTGGAGGGGGTGGCGATGTGGTCGCGGCCGGCCTGAGGACGGTGGGCGGCCCACGTCCGGTCACGCCGACCACGATCCTCGCCGCCCTGCTCGCCGACGCCGTCGCCCGGCACCCCGAGGACGCGGAACTGCGCCGAGCGCACGACCTCGCCGCCGGGCTCGACCCGTATCTCGACGAGCACACCTCGCCCGCCTCGGCGGCGTTGCGGGAGCTGGAACGCCGGACCCGGGAGCACGTGTGGGAGGGCGCGCTGGAGCAGGAGATGCTCTCCGGGCACGTCGAGGGTCGGTTCCTGCGCTTCCTCGTGCGCATGACCGGGGCCCGGCGGGTGCTGGAGATCGGCCTGTTCACCGGCTACTCCGCGCTGGCCATGGCCGAGGCCCTGCCCGCCGACGGCGTGGTGGTGGCCTGCGAGGTCGATGCCGACGTCGCGGAGTTCGCCCGCGGCTGCGTCGCCGGATCCCCGGCCGGGGGGCGGATCGACGTGCGGGTCGGCCCGGCGGAGGACACCCTGCGATCCCTCGATGAGCCGTTCGACCTGGTGTTCCTCGACGCAGACAAGGCCGGCTACCTCGGCTACCTGGACGCGGTGCTGGAGTCCGGGCTGCTCGCCGAGGGCGGCACGATCTGCGTGGACAACACCCTGATGCAGGGGCTGCCCTGGACGACGGGGAGCGGGCCGAACGCCGCCGCCGTCGCCGACTTCAACCGCGCGGTGGCCGCGGATCCGCGCGTCGAGCAGGTGCTCGTCCCGTTGCGGGACGGCGTCACGCTGATCCGGAGGGTCTCGTGACCCGGCTGCTGGAGGACACCCGCAGACGCGCGCGCCCGCGGGACCGGACCACCGCGCGCACGCTCGGCATGCTCACCCTGCTCACCGCGGCGCTACCGGTCGACCTGCTCGTCGCCGCGGTGGCGGCGCTCGTCGGGGTGGCCCGCCCGCTGCGCCGAGCGACCCCGGACCGCCCGCTGACCGTGCTGGTCAGCGGCGGGAAGATGACCAAGGCGCTGGCGCTGGCCCGGGCGTTCCACCGGGCCGGGCACCGCGTGGTGCTCGTCGAGCAGGCGCGGTACCGGCTCGGCGCCCACCGCTTCTCCCGGGCGGTGTCGGCCTTCCACACGGTGCCCGCCCCCGACCATCCCGACTACACGGACCGCCTCACCGCGATCGCCGAGCTGGAGCAGGCGGACGTGTACGTGCCCGTCTGCAGCCCGCTGGCCAGCCGGTACGACGCGCTGGCGAAGCGGGCGCTCGAACCGTTCTGCGAGGTCGTGCACCCGGGCCCGGAGAACGTCGCGATGGTGGACGACAAGCACCGGTTCGCCGAGACGGCCGCCGCGCTCGGCCTCGGCGTCCCGGAGACCCACCGCATCACCGACCCGCAGGAGCTCGTGGACTTCGCCTACCCGCCCGGACGGTCGTACGTGGCGAAGTCGATCGCCTACGACCCCGTCCGCCGCATGGACCTCACCCGGTTGCCGCGGCCGACCGCGGAGGAGACGGCGCGGTTCGCGCACACCCTGCCGATCAGCGCCGCGAACCCGTGGATCCTGCAGGAGTTCGTGGAGGGCACCGAGTTCTGCACGCACAGCACGGTCCGGGACGGCCGGGTGCGGCTGCACTGCTGCTGTCCGTCGTCGGGGTTCCAGCTGAACTACGCGCACGTCGAGCACCCGCAGATCGAGGAGTGGGTGCGGCGCTTCGTGGCCGCGACGGGCGCCACCGGGCAGCTGTCGTTCGACTTCATGCAGACACCCGACGGACGCGTGTACGGGCTGGAGTGCAACCCCCGCACGCACTCGGCGATCACGATGTTCTACGACCACCCCGGGGTGGCGTCGGCCTACCTGGACGGCGACGGACCCACCGTGCGGCCGACCGGGCGGAGCCGCCCGACCTACTGGCTGCACCACGAGCTGTGGCTGCTGCTGCGCCATCCGTCCACCGTGGCGGAACGGGTCCGGACCGTGGTGCGGGGCAAGGAGGCGCTGCTCGAGGCGTGGGACCCCCTGCCCTTCCTGCTCCTGCCGCACCTGCAGATCACCGCCCTGCTCCTCGACGCACTCCGCAGGCGCAGGGCCTGGATGAAGATCGACGTCAACATCGGCAAGCTCGTCGAGCCCGGAGGCGACTGATGCGCGTCCTGCACCTCGTCGGCTCCGCCGTCGACGACTTCTTCGCCGACCTGTCCCGCCTCTACGCCGAGGACTGCCTGCGGGTCGTCGCGGGCGGGCACGAGAACCTCATCGCCTACGTGTCACCGGACGGGCGGTGGCGGTTCCCGTCGGCCCTCGACCCCGCCGCGCTCGCCGCCGCGCCGAGCATGCCGCTCGCGGACGCCCTCGCCCTGATCGAGGGGGTGGGGGTGGACGTGATGGTCCCCCAGATGTTCTGCCCGCCCGGCATGACCCACTACCGCGCCCTGTTCGACGTCCTCGGCGTCCCCTACCTGGGCAACCCGCCGGAGGTGATGGCCCTGGGGGCGGACAAGGCCAAGGCGCGTGCCGTGGTCGCCGCCGCGGGTGTCGCGGTGCCCGCGGGGGAGGTGCTGCGGCCGGGGGAGTCCCCGACGATCGGGGTGCCCGCCGTCGTCAAGCCGGTCGACGCGGACAACTCCGTCGGCGTGACCCACGTGCGGGACCCCGGCGAGCTGGGCGCCGCGCTGAAGGAGGCCTGGTCGCACTCGTCCGCGGCGCTGGTCGAGGAGTTCGTCCCCCTCGGCCGGGAGGTGCGGTGCGGGGTGCTCGAGCGGGACGGCGAGCTGGTCTGCCTGCCGCTGGAGGAGTACCCGATGGACCCCGACGAGAAGCCGATCCGGCTCGCGAGCGACAAGCTGGCCCGCGACGGCGCCGGGGAGCTGCGCCTGGTCGCGAAGGACCCGACCCGCTCGTGGATCGTGAACCCCACCGATCCCGCCGACCCCGTCACGGCCGCGGTGTGGGCGGCTGCGCGCGCCTGCCACCGCGCGCTGGGGTGTCGGCACTACGGGCTGTTCGACTTCCGGGTGGACCCGCAGGGGCGACCCTGGTTCCTGGAGGCCGGGCTCTACTGCTCCTTCGCCCCGTCCTCCGTGGTCGCGACGATGGCGCAGGCCGCGGGGATCGGCGTGCGGCAGCTGTTCGACGAGCTGGCCCGCCGGGTCACGCGGGGACCGGCACCGGTCCGGCCACCATCCCCCGGTGCATGATCCGGTCACCGTCCACCCCGGAGTGGTCCGCCCGGTGCAGCACGCAGGCGTTGTCCCAGACCACGACGTCACCGGGCGACCACTCGTGGCGCAGCACGTTGTCCTCGCGGGTGGAGTGCGCGAACAGGAACTCGACGGTCTCGCGGGACTCCGCCTCCGACATCCCGCTGACCGCCACGCACCGCGCCGGCGTGGAGAGGTAGAGCGCGGTCCGCCCGGACACCGGGTGGCGGCGGAGGACGGGGTGGTCGGCCTCGGTCTCCGGGCCCGCCGCCTCGGGCGCCACCCCCGTGACGACGTGCCGGATCCGCCTGCCCGCCAACCGCTCCCGCCAGCCGTCGGGAAGCGTGTCGTGGGCGCGGTACTGGTTCGTGAACTGCGTCGCCCCGCCCACCCGCGGGATCGCGACCGCCCGCAGCGCGGTGAACGCGGGCGGGCGGGAGACGTAGCTGGTGTCCACGTGGAACGAGCTCCGCGGCGGCGTGGTCCGGCCGACGTTGCTGACCACGTTCAGCTCCGGGAAGTCCGGCAGCGGCGTCTCGCCGGGGGTGAAGGCGAGCGGGCCGAACCGCCGCAGGAACGCCGCGAACCCGGCGTCGTCGACCGACTGTCGCGGCAGGACCAGCACCCCGTGCTCGGCCAGCAGTGCGACGAGCAGGGCCGGGTCGGCGGCGGCCACGTCCAGACCGTGGATCGTGGCCCCGAGCGGTTGTCGCGCAACGAGTTCCATCGTCTCAGTGTGCGGTCCGCCGCCCCGCGCCGCGCGTCGATCACGCGGGCCGCAGGCTACTCTCCCCACGCTCCCAGCAGGAGAGCACCTGCTCGCCCATCCGCTCGCCGAGGAACCGGCTCGCGCGGATCCCGAACACCACGTCCGCGGCCAGCTCCGGCTCGGCGGCGAGCAGCGGGGCGAGGACCTGGCGGCGCACCACCTGCTCGTGCACGGCGTCGGCCTCCACGTGCTCGTCGTAGAAGTGGATCGCGGCCGGTCCGCACCCCAGCCGTCGCAGGGCGCGCACCAGCCGCTCCGAGCCGGGTGAGGACGTCAGCTCGACCATCGCGAACTGGCCGACCGACGCGCCGCGCAGGCGGCGGTGCAGCCCGCACAGCGACATCAGGTTGACCTCGGCGAGGGTCGCGCCGGACACCCGGTCGGTGTGGGCGCCGTAGCGGTCGGAGAGGCCGAGCTCGGTCATCATCTCGGCGAACAGACGCGAGTGCATGCGTTCGGGCCGCCCGGAGCCGTACTCGTCGTGCTCCACGGTGACCAGGCCCGCCTTCGCCGCCCCGGTGAGCCGCGGGATCGCCCAGGCCTGCGGGTCTGCCTCCTTGAGGTGGTAGATGGAGCGGTGCACGACGTACTCGCGCAGCTGCTCGACGGTGCCCGCGCGGTGCAGGTGGTGGGAGACCCCGCGCACGTGCGGCCCCACGGGCTCGACGAGCAGGGCCTCGACCTCGGCGTCGACGTCCGCGCCGGGCGGGACGTCGCCGCGCAGCGCGGCCAGGAAGCGGGTCTCGAGGCCGCGGCGCAGGGCCAGCAGGTCGGGGTCCCACTCCAGGGCGTCGTCGACCCCGGCGAAGCCGCGGTAGTGCAGCTCGTAGCAGCAGTGCAGGGCGAGCTGCAGGTCGTCGCCGTAGGGGTCCGCGGCGGCGGTGTCGACGGCGGCGGGTCGGCCGCCTCGCAGGGCGTCGAGGACCGCGGAGGACAGCGGTCCGCGGGCGGTGGGGAGCACCTGGCCCGCCAGGGCGGTGGTCATGCGCGTTCCTTGCGTCGGTGGGAGGCGTCGCAGATCGGGTAGCGCCTGCTGCGGCGGCAGTGGCACACGGCGGTCACGGCGCGGTCGGACCGCACGACGGTGCCGTCGGGCAGGGCCAGCTCGACCGGCCCGGTCACCAGGGCGGGGCCCTCCTCGGTGAGGGTGATGCGCGTCGGGTGTGCTGGCGACGGCTGCGTCGGCTCAGCCACGGCGGGCCTCCACGACGACGAGCTCCTCCAGTCGGTCGCCGGGCGCCACCAGCCCGCGGCGTTCGAGCAGGCCCGCCCGGGAGCGCATCACGGGGCCGAAGGGTATCCGGGAGCGGTCCACGACCGTCGCCCGCAGGCCTCGGCGCTCGAGCCGGTCGAGGGTGGCCTGCGGGCCGCAGACCTGCGAGTGCACGATCATCAGGATCCCGTCGTCGGTGAGGTGGTCCGGGGCGGCGTCGCAGATCCGGTCCAGGACCGCGCGTCCGTCGGGGCCCGCGTCCCAGCTGCGGGCGGCGCGGTGTCGCGGCAGCACGGCGGCCTCGGACGGCACATAGGGCGGGTTCGCGACGATCATCCCGAACCGCCTGCCCGCGACCGGGGCGAACAGGTCGCCGCGGAGCACCCGGACCGGGGTGCCGTGCAGCAGGCAGTTGAGCCGCGTGGTCGCGACGCAGCGGCGCGCGAGGTCGACCGCGGTCACCGACGCCGCGCCCGCCCGCCACGCGGACAGGGCGAGGGCCCCGGTGCCCGTGCCGAGGTCGAGGACGTCTCGACCGGTGGCGGTCCCGGTGAGGTGGCCGGCGAGGAGGTCGGTGTCCGACTGGGCCCGGTACACGCCGGGCGGGCAGAGCAAGATCACGAGCGTCGTCCCTGGTGCTGTGGTGGAGGTGGCGGGAGTGCGGGCTACCCGCGCGTCGCGGGTCCAACCCGCCGCCCGGCGCCGCGCTGCGCGCCCCGGTGTTCTTCGGTAGACAGGACCCGTCATCGGCGCGGGTTCAGCCACGAGACCGCCCATCGCGACCCCGTGATGAGGAGTCCACTGTGGCGGAACGACTGGACGCCGGTGGGGTGGCCGAGCGCCCCGACCACCTGGAGCAGACGCTGACCGCGACGGCCCGCCGCGGTGCCGAGACCCTCGCCCGGACGTTGCACGCCCGCAGCGGCAGCGTCGACGACCTGGTGGCGGCCATCTGCGACCAGGCCGTGGACATCGTCGGCCCGGCGACGGCGGCGGGGGTCATCGTCGTCTCCGCCCGCCACCGGTTGACGACGGTGGCGGCGACCGGCCCGGCCCCCGCGGAGCTGGACCGCCTGCAGACCGAGACGGGCGAGGGGCCCTGCCTGACCGCGGCGTCCGACCAGGTCGTGGTCCAGGTCCGAGACACCGCGGAGGAGGACCGGTGGCCCGCCTACGCCAAGACCGCGCAGCGGCTGGGTGTGCGGTCCGTGCTCTGTCTCCCGCTCGCGGCCGACGACAAGCTGCTGGGCACCCTCAGCCTCTACGCCGAGGCTCCGGAGGCCTTCGGGGACGTCGACGGGTCCGCGGTGGCGCTGCTGACCGCCCTGGCGAGCATCGCGCTCGCCCAGACCCGGCTGATCGAACAGCTGCGCGACGCCCTGACCAACCGCGACCGCATCGGGCAGGCCAAGGGCATCCTGATGGCGCGCTACGAGCTGGGGCCCGACGAGGCGTTCGCGCTGCTGCGGCGGTACTCCCAGGACCGCAACGTCAAGCTGGCCGACCTGGCCGACCAGGTGGCCGCGCACCGGGGCTTCCCGACCTGAGGCGGGCGGTTCAGGGTGGCCGCAGCTCGTCGGAGTAGGCGACCGGCTGGCGGCCCCAGTGGTCGACGAACCAGTCGTTGAGCGCCGCGGCGACCATGTCGTGCTCGAGGCCCGCCGGTTCCCGCTGCAACGCGACGGTGGCGGCGAGGTCGTCGAGGGTCATGGTCGCGCCGAGGGCGACCGCGGCGAGCCAGAGGTCGGTGATGCTCATGTCGCTGAGGGCCAGCCCGGCGCGGAGCGCGTGGGCGGAGAGCATCGATGCCTCGGGCCCGGGGCCGCCATCGACACCTGTCACCTCGGAGAGGTTCCCCCGCGGGCGGGGCTCGAACCGTCCGTCTCCGACCCGGCGGCCGCCGCGGCCCGACGTCACGGGACGACCGACCGGCTGATCTTCTCGGCCGTCTCCTGGTCGGCCCGGAACCGGGTCAGGACGTCCTGGATCTGCTGTCGGCCCGCGTCGCCCTCGGCGTAGGGCTTGTACTCGGCGAGGATCTGCGCCCAGTTCTCCGGATCGGGCACGTCCAGCCCGCGCAGCGCGGCGGCGAGATCCTGCTCGGACGAGTCGTTGACCGAGACCGGCGCGGTCTGGGCGTTGTCCACGCCGGGCTGGTCGGAGCCGCTGCGGGAGCCGCCCGCACACGCGCCGACCATCAGGAGGGCCAGCAGGGCCAGGAGTATCGGCAGGACGGTCCGGCGTCGGTCTCGGCGTCCGCGAGCGGCGGGTGCGGGGGAGTTCATGTCCGGGTGCTACCCGTGCTCCCTGCGCCCACACCGCCTGGTCGGACCGCGCGGTGGGCTCGCGCCCGGAGGCTGAGGGGCTCAGTCGGTGCGCTGCATCGCGTCGTCGACCTCGGCGAGGATGCCGCGCATGGCGGTCTCCGCGGCAGCCGCGTCACCCGCCTGGACCGCCTCGGCGACGTCCGCGTGCAGGCGGATGGCGGCAGGCTCCGGTCGGCTCGGCATGAGGTCGTGGCGGGTGCGGCCCGCCAGCACCTCGGCGACCATGCCGGAGAAGGCGGCCAGCATCTCGTTGCCCGAGGCGGCCAGCAGCGTCGAGTGGAAGCGGACGTCCGCCTCCAGGTAGGGCTCCAGCGCGCCCGCCCGCCCGTGCACGGCCATGTCCATCACCGCGCGGGTCAGCTCGCCGCACTGCTGCGGCGTCGCATGGGTCGCGGCGAGCCGGGCGGCCACCGGCTCGACGCCGCCGCGCAGCTCGGTGAGGGTCCGCAGCTGCTCCTCGCGGCCGGGCCCGTCGAGGCGCCAGCGGATGACCCGCGGATCGTGGACCTGCCACTGCGAGCGCGGGGCGACCGTCACGCCCACCCGGCGCCTGCTCGTCACCAGTCCCATCGACTCCAGGACCCGCACGGCCTCGCGCACGACGGTGCGGGACACGCCGAACCGGGTACCCAGCTCCTCGGTGAGCACCGTCTGTCCGGCGGTCAGCCCGCCGCCGGTCACGAGCAGGCCCAGCTGGTCGAGCACGTCTCCGTGCAGCGACTCCCTCGGCTCCGACACCGGCGAATCATCACACTCGCAGCAGGCGGAACGCCAATTAGTAGGATCTGATTCGATACAGCGTTGCATAAATACTACTTATCGTCCACGCTCGACGAAGCCGTCAACGAACGACGCCGAGAGGACAGCGACGTGCCACTCCCCACCGCGAGCGAGACCCCACCCCTGGTCACCGTCATGGGGGTCTCCGGATCCGGCAAGACCACCGTCGGCGCCGCGCTCGCCCAGCGCCTGCGCGTGCCCTTCGCCGACGGCGACGACTTCCATCCGCAGGCGAACGTCGCGAAGATGGCGGCGGGCACGCCGCTGACCGACGCGGACCGCGTCCCGTGGCTCCACGCGCTCGCCGACTGGCTGGCGGCCCACGAGCCCACCGGCGGAGTGCTGAGCTGCTCGGCGCTGCGCCACGAGTACCGGGACGTGCTGCGCTCGGGTTCCGCCCGGACCGTGTTCGTGCACCTCGACGGCTCGCCCGAGGTCGTCGCGCGGCGGGTGGCGGGCAGGCCGGGGCACTTCATGCCCGCCTCGCTCGTCGAGTCGCAGTTCGCCACGCTCGAGCCCCTCACCGCCGAGGAGTGGGGCATCACCGTGGACCTCGACCAGCCGGTCGACGTCCTCGTCGAGACCGCCGCCACCGCGCTGCGGACCGGGGCGGTGCCGGCATGAGCACCCTCCTCCTCGCGGCCGACGCCGCGGCCCCCACCGCCTCGGGCGGTAGGCTGGTCGCCGCGGCGCTGATCGGCATCGCCGTGCTCGTCGTGCTCATCACCCGCTTCAAGATCCACCCGTTCCTCGGGCTGACGATCGGCTCACTGGTCGTCGCCGGGATCGCGGGGATGCCCCTGGCCGACTCCGTCACGAGCTTCACCAAGGGCTTCGGCAGCACGGCCGCGAGCGTCGGCACGCTGATCGCGCTCGGCGCGATGTTCGGCAAGCTGCTGGCGGACTCCGGCGGCGCCGACCGGATCGTCGACACCCTCGTCGGGCGGTCGAGCCCGCGCACCCTGCCGTGGGCCATGGCCGCGGTCGGGGCGCTGATCGGGCTCCCGATGTTCTTCGAGATCGGCCTCGTGCTGCTGATGCCGGTGATCTTCCTCGTCGCCCGCCGCTCGGGGTTGTCGCTGATCCGGGTCGGCATCCCGGCCCTGGCGGGCCTCTCGGCGATGCACGGCCTCGTCCCGCCGCACCCGGGCCCGCTCGTCGCGATCGACGCACTCGGGGCCAACCTGGGCATCACCCTGCTGTTCGGGGTGATCGTCGCCGTCCCCACGGTCGCGATCGCGGGCCCGCTCTTCGCCCGCTACGCCGCCCGCTGGGTCGACGTCCCGCCGCCCGCACTGTTCGAGCCCGACGAGTCCGACGAGCCCACCAGCGGCGGCGGCACCACCACCCGCACCGAGGTCCGCAGGCCCACGTTCGCGACGACGCTCGCCACGGTCCTCCTGCCCGTCGTGCTGATGATGGGCAAGGCGCTGGCGGACATCTTCCTGCCCGGGGACACCCCGATCCGCGGTGTGCTGGACTTCGTCGGCACCCCGCTGATCGCGCTGCTCCTCGCGGTGCTGGTCGGGATGGTGACGCTGGGGCGGGGGATGGGCCTCGCCGGAGTCGGCCGCTCGGTGGAGACCGCGCTGCCGCCGATCGCCGGGATCCTGCTCATCGTCTCCGCGGGCGGCGGCTTCAAGCAGGTCCTGGTCGACACCCAGATCGGCGGGCTCATCGCGGGCTGGGTCGCGGGGAGCGGGGTGTCCGTCCTGCTCCTGGCCTGGGGCGTCGCCGTGCTGATCCGGCTGGCCACCGGTTCGGCCACGGTCGCCACGGTGACGGCGTCCGGCATCCTCGCGCCGCTCGTCAGCACGCTGGACCCGGCCACCACCTCGCTGCTGGTGCTCGCGATCGGCGCGGGCTCGGTGTTCTTCTCGCACGTCAACGACGCCGGGTTCTGGCTGGTCAAGGAGTACTTCGGGCTCACCGTCGGGCAGAACCTGAAGACCTGGTCGGTGATGGAGACCCTGATCTCGGTCGCGGGCCTGGTGTTCGTGCTGCTGCTCGGGCTGATCGTCTAGCGGGGTCCCCGGGCTCTCCCGCGGGCGACGTAGGCGATGATGGGGGGATCGTCACGTCGGACCGGAGGGCAGGATGAGCGAAGGGGCCGCCGCCCCGGGCGAGGGCCGCGATCTCCAGGTGCTCGCCCGGGTGTCCGGGGTGCTGCGGATGTTCAGCGGGGAGCGGTCGTTGATCGACCTGCCGACGGCCACCGCGGAGCTCGGACTCAACCGCTCCACGACCTACCGCTACCTGGCCGCGATGGTGAAGCACGGGCTGCTGGTGCACACCACCGGGCAGGGGTACTCGCTGGGGCCGCTGCTCTCCCGTGTCGGCCTGCTGGCGCTGGACCGGCTGCCGCTCATCGAGCGGGCCGACCCGGTGATGCGGGAGCTGTCCGAGACGGTGCACGAGACCTCCACGCTGTCGGTGTGGGGTGGCAGCGGGCCGCTCGTCGCCCGAGTGCACGACGAGCAGAGCCGCTTCATCCGGATCTCCCTCGCGGTGGGGTCGACCATGCCGATCGGCACCGCGCAGGGGCAGCTCTTCCTCGCCCACCTCTCCGACGACCGCGCCCTCGCCCGGGCGACGAGCGCGGTGCCGGAGGCCGAGCGCGAGGCGCTGCTGGGCAGGCGGGCGGCGATTCGCAAGCAGGGGGTCGCGTTCAGCGACGCGAAGGCGGACGGCCTGCGCTGCGTGGCCGCACCGGTCTACGGCGTCGACGGGGCCCTCGCCGCCACCCTGGCCCTGGTCGGCACCGTGAACCGGATGCCGGAGACCATCGACGACGGCCGCGTCGCCGCCCTGATCCAGGCGGCCCGCTCCCTGTCCAGCAGCGCGCCTGCCTGACCGTGCCGCCACGCCCCGGTGTGGCGCGGGAGGCGCACGGTGCTCGGCCTGTCCCGCACCAGCCGAGTGCCGGGCGCCGGCACGAGGCGCAGCTGCGCGCGCGGGAGGACGGGGCCGAGCCGGACCCGCACCGCGGCGCTCGTCGCGCTCGTCGCCGAGCTCCGCGGCCCCGCTGATCGGCGAGACCCGGCTGGTCGCCGCCCGCCGGGTCGCGGCCGTCCCCGGCCTGGCCCATCGCCCGGCCTCCGCGCTGTGGTCACCGAGACCGCCGGCGACGACGCTGCCGCGGCCTACCCCCGACACGGTCTGACCCCGCGAGACCCGCACCTCACACCCGCGAGTCCCCACTATGGACACGCGATGTGAACACCATGGCTCGCGAGTCGGACACCATGGCTCGCGTGTCGGACGGGGCGGTCGGGAGTCGGACACCATGGCTCGCGAGTCGGACAGGGCGGCCGGGAGTCGGACGCCGGCGAGTCGGACGCTGACGGCCCGCGAGTCGGGCGCCAGGGCGCGCGGTCCGGACGTCGCCGCCTCGAAGTCTGTCCGACTCGCGTCTCTGCGGTGGGGGACTCGCGTGTCCATAGTGGGGGCCTCGCGGGACCAGTCGCCCGCGGGCGCCGTTGCCGGCCCGCGCGGTACACACCAGAGGGGCGCCGGCTCGCGATGCCCGTGGCAACGAGCGCGCAGCCGTGCCCGGGCAGCTGCGGAATCCGCCACGTGGAGGACGTGGGGGTGCGGAAGGTGTGCGCTCTGGGCGCCGGGTTATGAGCGCAGGCTGTAGCGGCGGCCGGTGGGGGTCGTGGTGGTGTGGTCGGTGAGGTGCCAGCCTGGTTGTTCGCGGAGTTGGTTGTGGAATGCGCAGGTGCCGCGGCCGTTGTCCAGGCTCGTCGGGCCGCCTTCGGACCAGCGTCTGCGGTGGTCGAGGTGGGCGATGGGGGCGTCGCAGCCGGGTTCGGTGCAGCGGCCATGGTCCCGGGCCCGGATCCAGTCGGCCAGCACCCCGCCGAAGGCGCGGCGGCGGGAGTCGCCGCCGATGACGATGCCGTCCCGGGTGACCAGCCGCCGCCACCCCACACGCCGGGCCTCGTTCAGGAGGTTGGTGGGCCCGAAGCCGGGGATCTCGGCGGGCAGCGGGGAGTCGCGGTCGAGGAGGGACTCGACCGGTACGAGGACTTGGATCTCCACCTGCGTCGGTGTGGCTACAGACTCTCCGGTGAGGCGTTCGACGAGGGTGTCGGCCATGATCTGTCCGCGGGTGCGGGTCACCGGCTCCGGGGACACCCAGTGTTCGGTGACCGCCTTGCGCAGCGCCGCGTAGCAGGTGATGGCCTGCTCCATCGGCAACAGCGCCCGCAGCACCGCCATGCCGTCCTCGGCCGAGCTGATCGACACGTGCCGGTCCCGGCGGGCGGCGCGAGCACGCTCGGCGAACTTCTCCGGTGCCACCGCCGCGCTCACCGAGCGAGCGAGGTCGGCGACCTTGCGCACGCCGAGCATCGGCAGGTCGTGCGCGGCCAGACGACGGTCGAGCTCAGCGCGTGGGGTGGGGTCGAGGTGTCTGGCGGCGGCGACGATCGCGGCGACTCGCCGCTCGTCGAGCTCCCCGGCCGCGAACGCTTCCCGGATCGTGTCCAGCCCGGCGTGCAGGTCCCGGGCGAGGCGCAGCTGGGTGCGGGCCCGGGTCGGGGAGATCCGCAGGGCGAGCCCGAGCTGCCCGACGATGCTCGCCTCGACCCGTTCGGGATCGGCGAGTGCTTCCTGCAGACGGGCCTCGACCTCCCGCTGTGCTGCGGCTCGGACCTCCTCGGCGATCTCGGCGTCGATCCGGTTCCGCAGCACGACCAGCCGCTCGATCCGGGCGAAACCCGCAGCCCGCTCCTCCCGCGACGGCACGACACCCGCCACCGTCGGAGGGTCTGCGAGAGTCGCGGTCATGCAGTCATCATAGCAGCTCAACCGACACAAAGCGAACATATGTTCGAAGAGCTGGAGCAGTCGTCACGTCCCGCCGTGCCATGTCTCAGGACATAGGTGACGAGTCTGCATCAGGACATCGGTGACACTGTGGGTGTTCTTGGTGGTGACACTTCGGCCGCGAGGCTTCCGCGATGGCCGCCCAGGAACCCATCGATCCCCGTGCCCGCCTTGCGATCTCGCGGTGGCCTGACGACGCGCCGCGTTGGGCACCGAGGCGATCAACGGCAAGCCGAACAAGCCGACCACCCAGGGCAAGAACGAACGCTTCCATCAGACCCTGTTCCGCTACCTCGACAAGCAGCCCCTGGCGGCCACGCTCGGCGAGATCCAGGCCCAGATCGACGCGTTCGACCACATCTACAACACCGAACGCCCACACCAAGGACTGCCCAGGCGGATCACCCCGCTGGCCGCGTGGCAGGCCACCCCGAAGGCTGATCCACCCCGGCCGAGACCGGACCGGCCCGTCTACAGGCCGCCGGTCCTCGGCCTTCGGCCCCGGCCGACCCCGCCCCCAGGCCTCCCCGCCGGCACGGGCCTGCGCACGGTGAGCGCCAGCGGCGACATCGGCGTCGACATGGTGATCTACAAGGTCGGCGGCCCTCACAAGGGTATGCAGGTCCTCGTCGTCAGCGACGGCGACCAACCCGGCGACAAGGTCATCATCACCGACCTCGACGGCGAGATCCTCGCCGAACGCACCAGACCCGCCCCCCGGGCATCAGCTACGTCGGGAACGGCCGACCCCGCGGCCGTCGCCCGAAGAACCAGAAACCGTCACCGAGGTCCTGACACAGCAACTGCCACCGATGTCCTGATGCACAACTGTCACCCATGTCCTGAGACATCACACGTCACGTCCCGCCGTGCCCGTGACGGTGACAACGGCGACGGTCTCGCACCGGGCACCGGGCACCGGGCCCCGGGCCCCGGGCCCCGGGGACCATCAACGCAGCCCGTCAGCCCCGGTGGGTCGAGTCCGTGGCCGCGCGGATCCCGGAGGAGGCGAGCTGGGCACCCTTGCGCACGCCGTCGGCGGCGCGTTGCAGGGGTCGGGGGCTGGGCTCCGGCCACGGGCCGACCGGGACCAGGACCCGCTCGTCGGGGGCGAAGCCCGCGGGGTAGCCCGCCGTGCGCCAGGTGCCCGCGGGCGCGTCCGGCGGGAGCCACCACGGGTTCCAGATCCCGAGCGCGAGGTCGAGGTCCTCGAGGTGGGGGCGCAGCTCGTCGGTCAGCCGGGTGCGCAGGTGCTCGGCCCACAGCCGCACCCGCAGGTCCTGGACCTGGGTGCCGGTGGTGACGTACACCGTGGTCAGCTCGCTGTCCGTGCCGCGCATCGATCGGCTGTAGAAGTTCGCGGACCCCACGGCGGCGAACACGTCGTCCACCAGCATCAGCTTCGTGTGGACGGTGAGGTCCTCGATGCGGTGCATCATCACGTTCGCCCGGTCCGCGGGCCTCAGCCGGTCGATGACGCCCCGCTGGATGTCCCGGGTGACCCGGCGCCGGAACCGGTTCACACCGGCGTCGGCCGGGTCCTTGCGGCCGGAACAGACGAGGATGACCTTGACCCCGCGGGCCGCGGCGTCTCGCAGCAGGCCGTAGAGCTCGTAGCGGCGGCGGCCGCCGGGTGTCTCGTAGAAGTACTGGTCCTCAAGGTAGATGTAGCGCTTCGCGGCGCGCAGGGCGTGGGCGAGCCCGTGGTAGACCTCGTGCACGCCGTGGCGCGGCAGGGTGGTCCAGTGCCTGCGGTAGAGCAGGAACAGGGTCTCGATCCGCCACGCCTCGAAGGAGCGGAGCACCTGGACGGCCGTGCCGGGGGAGGGGTACGGCTCCGTCGGCGGCGCCGGCGGCAGCTCGGTGTCGAAGGGCGGGGGGTTCATCTCGTCGAACGTCACGGGTGGGAACCAGGTGTAGCGACGGGGGAGCGTCGCCGCCTCCGCCCACCGCGCCCGGAAGACCTCCCAGACCCGCGCGGCGGCCGGACCGCGCAGCCGCGCGGCCCCGTCGTGCCAGCCCCAGCGGGTGTCGCCGAGGGAGAGCCGGTCGTGCGGGTCGGCGTCGAACCGGTTGGGCTGCAGGTCGAGCCCGCCGACGAACGACGTGACCTCCCCGGCCACCGCCACCACGACCATCTTCTGGTGGTGGCAGCCGATCCCGGCGCCGGACCAGTCCATCAGCACCCGGCCGCGCAGGGACTCGTGGCGGCGGAAGGTCCGGGCCGCGAACGCGTTGGCCCGGAACGGCCCGATCGCCACGCCGGGGACGGACCCGCTGAACACCGCCGCGGTGAGCAGGATCCGCACGTCCACGCCGTCGGCGGCCTTGGCGGCCAGCAGGTCCGCGAGCGGGCGGTACTCCGGGTCGCCGGGCGGGCGGCCGGTCAGGTCCACGCCCGCGTCGATCTGCAGCCCGGTGAGGAACACGGAGTCACCGGGGCCGGTCTTCTCCAGCAGGGCGAGGACCTGGGCGAAGTACTC
The DNA here is from genome assembly GCF_900102195.1 of Pseudonocardia oroxyli. GTDB lineage: Bacteria > Actinomycetota > Actinomycetes > Mycobacteriales > Pseudonocardiaceae > Pseudonocardia > Pseudonocardia oroxyli. The sequence continues at coordinate 141,219 of NZ_FNBE01000014.1, read as the reverse complement.
CTCGCCGTCGATCACCGGCTCCCACTCGCTGTCCTCGACGAACGTGGGCGAGGCCCGTGACCCGGGAACCATGAACCGGCGGATCAGGCCGTCCAGCCTCTCGTCCACTCCACCCACCGTCGTCGCACCGGCACCTGCGCAGAGACCGTAGCCCACTGCCACGATGGGGGTGTGACGACGACGGTGTCCACCCTCCACCGCTATCCGGTGAAGTCCATGCTGGGCGAGGACCTGCCCAGCCTCGAGATCGACGCGCACGGCGTGGTCGGCGACCGCGCGCTCGCCCTGGTCGACCCGACGACGGGCAAGGTGGCCACGGCGAAACAGCCGCGCTGGTGGCGGGACCTGCTGCAGTGCCGCGCCGAGTCGACCGACGCCGGGGTGCGGGTGCGCCTGCCGGGCGGCGAGGTGCGCGGCGCGCACGAGGTCGACGAGCCGCTGACCGCGCTGCTCGGCCGCCCGGTCGCGATGGCCTTCCGCAGGCCCGACGGGGCGCTCGTCGAGCGGCCGGACCCGGAGGAGGTGCTGGCCCAGGGGCTCGACGCCGAGCTCGAGACCCCGGAGCTGGAGATCGCGATGGGTGCGCCCGGCGGGCGGTTCGTGGACCACTCCCCGCTGCACCTGATCACCACCGCGACGCTCGGGTCACTCGGCGTGGAGGCGCTGCGCTACCGACCGAACGTCGTGGTCGCCGGGTCCGTGGCCCCGTTCGTCGAGAACGCGTGGCTCGGGCGGCGGCTGCGGATCGGGGAGGTGGAGCTCGAGGTCACGCTGCCGACCCCGCGCTGCTCGGTGCCGACGCTGGAGCACGGCGACCTCGGGCGCGCACCCCACGCCCTGCGGGGTCCGGCCGACCGCAACCGGGTGGAGGTGCCCGGCTTCGGGGTGCTGCCGTGCGCCGGGTGCTACGCCACCGTGGTCCGGACCGGGACGATCCGGGCGGGGGACGAGGTCGTCCTGGGCTGAGCCGGGCCCGGGGGTCGAGGGCGTCGGTCGACGACGCTGCCCGGCCCCCGGGCCGAGCCGCACCCGCGATGCGGCGGCCGGGGACGCCGCGTGGCGGCGGGGTGGGTCGGATCAGTGCTCGTGGATGAGCACGCCGCGGACGTTCTTGCCGTTGAGCAGGTCGTCGTAGCCCTCGTTGACCTGCTCCAGGGAGTAGGTCTTGGTGATCAGCTCGTCGAGCTTGAGGTCACCGGACTGGTACAACCCCAGGATCTTCGGGATGTCGGTGGTGGGGTTGCAGTCGCCGAACAGCGAGCCCTTCACCGTCTTCTTGAACAGGGTCATGATCGAGCCGGGCAGGTTCACGTTCTGCGTCGACAGCTTGTTCAGCCCGGTCAGCACCACGGTGCCGCCCTTGCCGATCGCGTCGAAGGCGCCGGTGACGATCTCCTCGGTGACGATGCCCGCGGTCACGACGGCCTTGTCGGCGCCGTTGCCGTTGGTCATCGACCGGGCCAGGTCGGCGGCCTCCTCGATGGAGCCGACGGCGTGGGTGGCGCCGAGCTCCATGGCCTTCTCCCGCTTGTTCTGCAGCGGGTCGACGGCGATGAGGTTCTTGGCGCCGGCGTAGCGGGCGCCCTGTACGGCGTTGATGCCGATGCCGCCGACGCCGGAGACGATCACGGTCTCACCGGGCCGCACGTCGGCGGCGTTGACCGCCGAGCCCCAGCCGGTGGGCACGCCGCAGCCGACGAGCACGGCCTTGTCCAGGGGCAGGTCGTCGTCCACCTTGACCACCGAGTTCTGGTGGATGGTGGAGTACTGGGAGAAGGTGCCCAGCATGCACATGGCGCCGTAGTTGCCCTGCGGGCCGGTGAACGGGAACCGCTCGCCGGGCAGGTAGCCCTCGAGGATGGTGGCGCCCATGTCGCAGATGGCCTGCTGGCCGGTGGCACACCAGCGACAGACCCCGCAGTTGGGGATGAACGAGCAGACGACGTGGTCGCCCGCCTTGACCCGGGTGACACCGGGCCCGACCTCTTCGATGATCCCCGCGCCCTCGTGTCCGAGGACCATCGGCAGGCGTGCCTCGAGGTCGCCGTGGGAGATGTGGACGTCGGAGTGGCACAGACCCGCGTAGGTGTAGCGGATCAGGACCTCGCCCTCGCGGGGGCCGTCCAGGTCCAGCTCCTCGATCTCGATCGGCTTGCCGGTCTCGTACACGACGGCGGCCTTGGTCTTCACATGTCCTCCTCGACAGTGGCGGACCCTCAGCCTGGCCGCGGACCGGCGACCTCATCTGTGCCGTTGTGGGACACCCCGATCCGGTACTGGCGGATGTAGCGGTAGAGCGTGTTCCGGCTGATCCCGAGCATGTCGGCGGCCTGCACCTTGTTGCCGCAGCAGGTCCGCAGGGCGTCGACCACCGCGTCCCGCTCGGCCTGGCGCAGCGCACCGCCGACGGGCGCCCGGGGCTCCCGGTGGCCGCGGGGGAGGTCCGCGTCGGTGATGTCGCCCGCCTGCCGCCGCCGCGCCACGTGGCCGACGACGGCGGCCAGCTCGCCGAGGTTCCCCGGCCAGTCCTGCGCGGCGAGGACGGCCAGCGCGCCGGGGGTGAACCGCAGGTCGGGGCCCGCCTCGGCCAGCATGGCCGCGGCGAGCGCCGGTATCCGGTCCCGCCGCGAGCGCAGCGTCGGCAGCTCCAGGTGCACGGGGCAGCGGGCGGTCAGCGCGGTGGTGCGGGGACCGAGGGTGCCGGTGGCCGCGGTGAGCACGAGCCGGTGACCGCGGGCGAGCCGTTCCAGGGCGACGGCGGCGGCGGGCGCGAGCAGCTCGACGTCCGTGACCACGATCGTGGCCACGTCCGGGGGGACGGCGTCGACGTCCGCGACCGTCGCGGTGGTGCCGTCGAGCTCGGTGGAGGCGGCTCCGGCGAGCTCGCGGGCGACGGTCCGCCTGCCCGTGCCCGACTCGCCGCGGACGAGCACCGACGTGCCGTCGACGCGGTAGCGGGCCAACTCGGCGTGCGGCCAGGCCTCCCACTGGGTGGCGCTGCGGACCTGTCGGGGCACCGGGGCGCGCCGATGGGCGAGCTCGGCCCGGATGAGCGTCCCCCCGTCGACGACGGTCGCCTCCAGGTCCACCTCCCGGCCGGACGTCAGCGTGAACGTGCAGCGCCAGTCGCGCCCGCGCGCCCGCTGGATCTCGTCGGCGAGGGTCCGGAGCGCGGCGTGGTCGGCGGGCTGGAGGAGCTCGGCGGCCGTGTCGTTGGTGAGCACGACGTCGACGCCCAGCGCGATCACCGCGGCGTCCGGGCGGGTGGAGGCGAGGTCGAACGCCTCGAGCAGACCGCGGCGGGCCTGCCGGACGTCCCCGAGCAGGCGCGCCTCGATCTCCCGCACACCGCGCAGCAGGAAGGGCCGCAGGAGCGCGCTCGCATGGTCCTGGGGACACGTGATGTCGAGGACGCCCGCGGCGCGCCGGGTCGACGGGTCGAGGATCGGCAGGCCGTAGCAGGCGAGGCCGCGGAAGGCCTCCAGGTAGTGCTCGTCGCCGTGCACCGCCACCCCGGTGCGGGTCTCGAACACCGTCGCGATCGAGTTCGTGCCGGTGGAGGACTCAAGGAACTGGCTCCCGATCACCACCCCGAGCCCCTCGATCTCGTCCCGCGCCGAGGGCAGGCCGAACCGGAGGTCGACAAGCCGCGCGTCGTGGTCGGCGAGGATCACCGTGTACGGGGCGCCGTCCAGGCTCGCCGCCAGGTGGGAGAGGACGGGGTCGGCGGCCCGGCGGAGCCTGCTCGCGGCGTCGACCGGCTCGACGTCCTCGGGGTCGACGCGGCTGGACGGGGACAGGCCGTACCGCTCGGTGCGCCGCCACGACGAGGCGATCACCGGACGCTCGGGGTACACCCGACGGACCCTCTCACGAGTCGCTGCGCGCCCGCCCGTCCGGACTAGTCGTTCGGGCAGGGTTGTGCGATCGCACGAAACGTGGGCGATCCGTCCCGCGGCCTTCGTGCGGTCCGCCCCTGCCCGCCCCCCGGCGCCGGGGCCACCGTATGAGGCGGCTCACGCCCGACCAGCACCGCCGAACACGACGAGGTGATCCGTGCGCGTCCCCGACCGTCCGACCCGGAAACGCTCGACCCCCGCCCGCCGCCCGCACCCGGTGGACGAGGTCCTCCCGGTGGGGAAGCTCGCGATCTACGGCGTGCAACACGTGCTCGCCTTCTACGCGGGCGCGGTGATCGTGCCGATCCTGCTCGCCGGGGCCATCGGGCTGTCCGAGCGCGAGCTCATCCACCTGATCAACGCGGACCTCTTCACCTGCGGCATCGCCTCGATCATCCAGTCCGTGGGGTTCTGGAAGGTGGGCGTGCGGTTGCCGCTGCTCCAAGGCGTCACGTTCACCGCCGTCAGCCCCATGATCGCGATCGCGCTGGCCGCGGGCGGCGGGACGGACGGCCTGCTGGTGATCTACGGCTCGGTGATCGTCGCCGGCCTGTTCACCTTCCTCATCGCCCCGTGGTTCTCGAAGCTGATCCGCTTCTTCCCGCCGGTCGTCACCGGCACGGTGATCACGATCATCGGCCTCGCGCTGCTGCCGGTCGCCGCGCTCGACGCCGTCGGCGGCGGCTCGAACCCCGATCCCACCCACGGCCGGTACCTGGCCTACGCCCTGGGCACGCTCGCCGTCATCGTGGTGATCCAGCGGGTGTTCCGCGGGTTCGCCGCCACCGTCGCCGTGCTGATCGGCCTGGTGCTGGGCACGGCCGTGGCCTGGCTGCTGGGCGACGTCTCCTTCTCCTCCGTGGGGGACTCGTCCTGGTTCGGCGTCACGACCCCGTTCTACTTCGGCTGGCCGCAGTTCGCGGGCGCCGCCATCGTCTCGATGATCGTGGTCATGCTGATCACCGCCGTCGAGACCACCGGCGACGTGTTCGCGACCGGCGAGATCGTGGACAAGCGGGTCGGCAAGGAGGACGTCGCGCGGGCGCTACGCGCGGACGGGCTCGCCACGACGATCGGCGGCGTCCTGAACTCGTTCCCCTACACCTGCTTCGCCGAGAACGTCGGGCTCGTGCGGCTGACCCGGGTGAAGAGCCGCCACGTCGTGGCCGCGGCGGGCGTGTTCATGATCGTCATCGGGTTGATCCCCAAGGCGGGCGCGGTGGTGGCGAGCATCCCGCACCCGGTGCTCGGCGGCGCCGCGCTGGCGATGTTCGCGACCGTCGCGGTCGTCGGCGTGCAGACGCTCTCCCGGGTGGACTTCCACGACCACCGCAACGTCGTGATCGTCGGGACCTCGCTGGGGCTCGCCATGTTCGTCACCGCCCAGCCCGACGTGGCCAAGGCCCTGCCCGGCTGGGCGCAGATCATCTTCGGCTCGGGCATCACGCTCGGCAGCATCACGGCGATCCTGCTCAACGTCGTGTTCCACCACGTGGGCCGCGGGCCCGCCATCGCGGGCGCCCCCGGTGAGCCCACGCTGCGGCTGAACGCGATCAACCGGATGGGCCGGGACGAGTTCGTCGCCGCCTTCGGCAGGCTCTTCCAGGGTCCGACGGACGTGGTCGGGCGGGCGTACGACCGCAAGCCCTTCGCGGACACCGGCGCCCTGCGGACGGCGTTCCAGGAGGCGCTGTTCTCCGCGCCGCGCGAGGAGCAGGAGGCGCTCATGGCGGCCTACCCGGACCTCGGCGGGGACCCGCTCGACGACGACTCGCTCGCCGACCAGGAGTGTGCGGGCCTGACCCGGCTGGCCGACGCCGACCGCGACGAGTTCGCGTCCCTGGCCGCCGCCTACCGGGAGCGGTTCGGCATCCCGCTCATCGTGTGCGTGCGCGAGCACCCCGACCGCGCGGCGATCCTCGCCGAGGGTCTGCGGCGGCTGGGCAACTCGCCCGCGCAGGAGCACGCGGCCGCGCTGATCGAGATCGCGAAGGTCGCCAACCGGCGGTTCGAGACCCTCGTGGCGGAGGCCAACCCCATCGCGGCCGCCCGGGCCGCGTCGTTCGGGACCAGCGCCCGATGAGCGCCTTCGACACCCTGCCCGACGACGAGGCGCAGGCCCTGCTCCTGCGGGTCTGCGCGGCTCCCCGCTGGGCGCGGGAGGTGGTGGCGGGCAGGCCGTACGGGACGGTGGAGGCGCTGCAAGCGGCCGCCTCGGCCGCACTGGATCCCACCGATCTCGACGCCGCGCTGGCGGCACATCCGCGCATCGGGGACCCGACTGCGGAGGGACCGGCCGCCCGCGAGCAGGCGGGCGTGGCCTCCGCGCCCCCGGAGACGCTGACCGCGCTCGCCGAGGGCAACCGGGCCTACGAGGAGCGGTTCGGCCGGGTCTACCTGGTCTGCGCCGAGGGACGCAGCGCCGAGGACCTGCTGGTCACGCTGCGGGCGCGGCTCGCCAACCCGGCGGACACCGAGCGGGCCGTCGCGCTCGGCGAGCTGGCCGCGATCAACCGGCTGCGCCTGGGCCGGGTGCTGCGATGAGTCTGTCGACCCACGTGCTCGACGCGACCTCCGGCACCCCGGCCGCGGGCATGGTCGTCGTGCTGCGGACCGGCGGGCGCGAGCGCGACCGGATCGTGACCGACGCCGACGGCCGCGGCCGGCTCGCCGAGCCCGGCGCGGGCGTCCACACCCTGACCTTCGCCACGGCGGCGTGGTCGCCGTTCTACCCCGAGGTCACCGTGGCGTTCACGGTGACCGACCCGGCACGCCACCACCACGTGCCGCTGCTGCTGTCCCCCTTCGCCTACTCCACCTACCGCGGGAGCTGACAGATGACGATCACGCTGGGCGCCGACGACTACGGCAAGGCCGAGAACCGGGTGGTGCGCATCCACCGCGACACCGCCCGCCACGAGATCCGGGACGTGACCGTCTCGACCGCGCTGCGCGGGGACTTCACCGCGGCCCACCTCGCCGGGGACCAGTCCCGCGTCCTGCCGACCGACACCCAGAAGAACACCGTGTACGCCTACGCCAAGAAGCACGGGCTGCGGGAGATCGAGGACTACGCGCTGACCCTGGCGCGGCACTTCGTGGCGGACGTCGAGCCCGTCGACGGCGCCCGCGTCGAGGTGGAGGAGTACTCGTGGGAGCGGGTCGACGACCACTCCTGGGTGCGGAGGCAGTCCGAGGTCCGGACGACCGTCGTGGAGGTGGGCGAGGTCGAGAAGGTGACCTCCGGGCTCAAGGACCTCGTGCTGCTCAAGTCCACCGGCTCCGAGTTCGCCGGGTTCCTGCGCGACGAGTACACGACCCTGCAGGAGACCCACGACCGGATCATGTCGACGTCCCTGGTCGCCACCTGGACCTATGCCGGCACGGACGTCGACTGGGACAAGACCTGGACCGACGTGCGGGCGATCCTGGTGGAGCGCTTCGCGTCCGTGCACTCCCTCGCGCTGCAGCAGACCCTGTGGGAGATGGGTCGGGCGGTCCTGGAGGCGCACCCGGAGATCACCGAGATCGCGCTGTCGGCGCCGAACAAGCACCACTTCGTCGTCGACCTGTCGCCCTTCGGCCTGGAGAACCCGAACGAGGTCTTCCACGCCGCGGACCGGCCCTACGGGCTGATCCGGGCGACCGTCGTCAGGAGCTAGTTCGGGAGGGATGTCGAGAAGCCGGGGGCAGCTCCGTCCCAGGGGCGAACGCGGCCAGAATGGGCCGCGACGACGAAGGAGACCTCCCATGGCGAAGTACCTGCTGCTCAAGCACTACCGCGGCGCGCCTGCTCCGGCCAACGACGTCCCGATGGACCAGTGGACCCCCGAGGAGATCTCGGCCCACGTCCAGTACATGCGGGACTTCGCGGCCACGCTGGAGGAGTCCGGGGAGTTCGTCGACGGGCAGGCGCTGGCCCCGGAGGGCCGCTGGGTCCGGTACGACGGCGAGGGGCGTCCGCCGGTCACCGACGGCCCGTTCGCCGAGACCAAGGACCTGATCGCGGGCTGGATGATCATCGACGTGGACAGCGCGGAGCGCGCCTACGCGCTGGCGGGGGAGCTGTCCGCGGCGCCCGGCAAGGACGGGAAGCCGATCCACGAGTGGCTCGAGGTCCGGCCCTTCCTGAGCGCGCCGTCGTCCGACCTGGACTGCCACTGATGGAGGACCGCCTCCGGGAGCTCGTGCCGGGGGTCCTCGGTGTCCTCGTCCGCCGCGGAGCCGACTTCGCGGCGGCCGAGGACGCCGTGCAGGAGGCGCTCGTCGAGGCGGTCCGCGCGGCCGAGCACCCCGCGGACCTCAAGGCCTGGCTCGTCACGGTGGCCTGGCGCAAGTTCCTCGACGCGACCCGGTCGGAGGCGGCCCGCCGCCGCCGGGAGGACCGGGTGGACGCCGAGCCGGAGCCGGGCCCGGTGTCCGGGGTGGACGACACCCTGCAGCTCTACTTCCGCTGTGCCCACCCGTCGCTCACGCCCGCGTCGGCGGTGGCGCTGACCCTGCGGGCCGTCGGCGGGCTGACCACGAAGCAGATCGCGCAGGCCTACCTCGTGCCCGAGGCGACCATGGCGCAGCGGATCAGCCGGGCCAAGAAGACGGTGTCCGGCGTGCGGTTCGACCGCAACGGAGACGTCGGGACGGTGCTGCGCACGCTCTATCTGGTGTTCAACGAGGGCTACTCCGGAGACGTCGACCTGGCCGCGGAGGCGATCCGGCTGACCCGCGGGCTCGCGGCGGGCATCGACCACCCGGAGGTCGCGGGTCTGCTGGCGCTGATGCTGCTGCACCACGCCCGGCGGCCCTCCCGCACCGCGCCGGACGGCAGCCTGGTCCCGCTCGCCGAGCAGGACCGGGGCCGCTGGGACACGGTGGCGATCACCGAGGGCGTCGGGATCCTGCAGGCCGCGCTCGCCCGCGACCGGTTGGGGGAGTTCCAGGCGCAGGCGGCGATCGCCGCCCTGCACGCGGACGCGCAGACCGCCGCGGAGACCGACTGGGTGCAGATCGTGGAGTGGTACGACGAGCTGGTCCGGCTCACCGACAGCCCCGTCGTCCGGCTCAACCGCGCCGTCGCGGTGGGGGAGGCGGACGGGGCCCCGGCGGGGCTGGCGGCGCTGGCGGAGCTCGACCCGGACCTGCCCCGCCACACCGCCGCGGCGGCCTACCTGCACGAGCGCGCCGGTGACCTCGCGCTCGCCGCCCGGCTGTACGCCGACGCCGCACACCGCGCCCCGACGGAGGCGGAACGCACCCACCTGATCCGCCAGGCCGCGCGCCTGAACGCCCGCGCCTGACCCCGGGTCAGCGGGAGCGCAGGGCGAGGAAGACGTCGACGCGGTCTCGGAAGTCGCCCAGGTCGCGGGCGGTCAGTTCCTCGACCCGGCCGATGCGGTAGCGCACGGTGTTGACGTGCAGGTGGAGGTGTTCGGCGGCGCGGCTCCAGCTGCCGTTGCAGTCGAGGAAGGCCTCGAGCGTCTCGAGGAGGCCCGCGTCGTTGCGGGCGTCGTAGGCCAGGACCGGGGCGAGCACCCGGCCCGCGAAGCTGCGGCGCACCTCGTCCGGCACGGCGGCGAGCAGGGCGACGTGCGAGGTCACCTCGGTGGCCCGCACCACCTGCAGCGCCCCGGGCCGCTGCAGGGCCAGCGACCGGGCGTGCCGGGCCTCCTGCAGCGCCCCGGTCAGCGCGGCGACCGCCGCGGGCCTGCTGATCCCGACGGTCAACCGTTCCGCGGTGAACCCGGGGGCGAGCCTGCGCAGCGCGGTGTCGAGGACCGCCGGGTCGCCCGGGACGAACGCGACCGCGAGCCCCTCGTGGGTGCCGACGACCGGTGGTCCGAGGTGCGCCGCGGCGTCGACCAGCACCGACCGGGCTGTCTCCGCGCGCCCGGCCCCCTCGAACGCGGCGACGACGACCGCGTGCTCCACCGCCGGGTCCAGCCCCGCCTGCCGCAGCCGCACCGGCAGCTCCGGGCGCGTGTCGGCGCCCTCGGCGACCAGGGCGATCGCGTCGTCGGCGATGTCGCGGCCCACCCGCAGGCCCTCGCCGCGCCGCGCCCGGTCCAGCGCCGCCACCGCGACCAGCTCGCCGACGGCCTCGGTGTGCTCGCGGTCCGGGCCGCCGTCGACCACGACGAACCAGGAGGTCGCGCGCAGCTCGGAGGACGGGCCGACGGGGAAGACGGACCGCTGCGGGTCCTCGGCGGGCAGGCGTTCGGCGGTCAGGAAGGTGCGGACGGCGGCGGCCAGCTCGTCCTCGGGCAGGGGCGGGCCCGCCAGCGCCCGCCCGGTCGCCGACAGCACCCGGCAGGTCCGGCCGATCTCCGCCCCCACCCGCGCGGTCAGCTCGTCCAGCCCGGCGCCGCTCGCGGCCGCCGCGAGCAACCTGCGTTGTCTGCCGAGGGTCTCGGCGAGGCGGTCGCCGCGCGCCGCGGTCACCGAGCCGACGACGTACTCGGTCACCGCCGCGAAGGAGACCTCCTCGGGGACCTCCAGGAGCGGGACGCCGTGTCGGACGCAGGCCTCGACCACGTCCGCCGGGGTGCCGTGGAAGACGGCGGCGCCCGCGGCCAGCGCCGCCACCGGGGCCTTGGCGAGCGCGCTGACGAACCGCTCGGCGTCGTCGGTGCCCCGGCGCCACACCAGCCCGCTGATCACCAGCTCGCCGCCGGTCAGGTAGCGCCCGGGGTCGGGCAGGTCGGTCGTGTAGACCCAGCGCACAGGGCGGTCGAGGGCCGCCTCGTCGCCGTGGAGCAGCCGGAGCCGGAGGTCGGCGCGCCCGACCAGGTCCCGCAGCAGCATTGGAGGAACGTACAACTCGGGCGTGTGGGACCGCCATGGCTTCGTCGCACCGGGGACTCCTGATCGTGACGAAGCGACGGTGTACTTCTCGCCATGGACTTCCTGGCGCCGACCTCCTGGGCGGAGGCTCTCGAGTGCAAGGCCGCGCACCCCGACGCGGTCGCGATCGCGGGCGGCACGGACGTCATGGTGGAGCTGAACTTCGACCACCGACGCCCGCCCGCCCTGCTCGACCTCAACCGGGTCCCCGAGCTGGCCGACTGGGCACTCGACGACGGCCGGGTGCGGCTGGGCGCGGGCGTCCCGTACGTCCGGGTGATCTCCGAGCTGGGGCACCTGCTGCCCGGCCTGGCGATGGCCGCCCGCACGGTCGGGTCGCCGCAGATCCGCAACCGCGGCACGGTCGGCGGGAACCTCGGCGCGGCCTCGCCCGCGGGGGACTCGCACCCGGCCCTGCTCGCGGCGTTCGCGTCCGTGGAGATCGGCTCGGTGCGCGGCACCCGCGAGGTCCCGGTGGCGGAGTTCTTCACCGGCGTCAAGCGCTCGGTGCTGGAGCCGGACGAACTCATCTCCGCCGTGCTGGTCACCCCGCCGTCGGGCCCGCAGCAGTTCTCCAAGATCGGCACCCGCAACGCCATGGTGATCGCGGTGTCCGCCTTCGGGTTCGCGCTGCACCCGGACACCCGCACCGTCGGGACCGGCATCGGGTCGGCCGCGCCCACCCCGCGCCCCGCCCCCGAGGCCGCCGCGTTCCTCGCCGGGGAGCTGGAGGCCGCGGGGCTGTGGAGCTCCCGCGGCGCCCTGCCCGCGACCCTGGCCACGGAGTTCGGCCGCCGGGTCCGGGACGCCGCCGCCCCGATCGACGACGTCCGCGGCTCCGCCGCCTACCGCAGCCACGCCCTGTCCGTGATGGCCCGTCGCACCGCGACCTGGGCCTGGGACGCCTACCGCGACGAGAACCGGAGCGCCGCATGAGGATCGAGCTGACCGTCAACGGCGTCGCCCGCGAGGCGGACGACGTGTGGGAGGGGGAGAGCCTGCTCTACGCCCTGCGCGAGCGGCTGGGCCTGCCCGGGTCCAAGAACGCCTGTGAGCAGGGCGAGTGCGGCTCCTGCACCGTGTACCTCGACGGGGCGCCCGTCTGCGCGTGCCTCGTGGCCGCGGGCCAGGCGCAGGGTCGTGAGGTGACCACGGTGGAGGGTCTGGCGGGAGACGGGCTGGACCCGGTGCAGCAGGCCTTCGTGGAGAAGGGCGCGGTGCAGTGCGGCTTCTGCACCCCCGGCTTCCTGATGTCCACGAAGGACCTGCTGGACCGCGACCCGGCGCCGTCCGACCCGGAGATCCGGGAGGCGCTGGCGGGCAACCTGTGCCGCTGCACGGGCTACGAGAAGATCCTGGACGCCGTGCGGACCGCGGCGGCGAACCGATGATCATCGAGAACGCCCACGTCGTGACCGTGACCGGCGCGGAGATCGCCGGCGGCCACGTGGTCGTCGAGGACGACCGGATCACCGCGGTGGGCGCCGGCCCGGCGCCCAGCCGCGAGGGCCACCGGGTCGTCGACGCGCGCGGCGGCCTGCTCACCCCCGGGTTCGTCAACACCCACAACCACCTCTACCAGTGGGTCACCCGCGGCCTCGCCGCCGACCACACGCTGTTCGAGTGGCTGACCACGCTCTACCCGGTGTGGGCCGGCATCGACGAGCACGCCGTCCACACCGGGGCGACCGGCGCGCTGGCCCAGCTCGCGCTCACCGGCTGCACCACCAGCAGCGACCACCACTACGTCTTCCCCCGGGAGGGCGGGGACGTGTTCGCCGCGGAGATCCGGGCGGCGGCCGACGTGGGCCTGCGGTTCCACCCCTGCCGCGGCTCGATGGACCTGGGACAGAAGGACGGCGGCCTGCCGCCGGACCACGTCGTCGAGGACCGGGACGCGATCATGGCCGCCTCCGAGGCGGCGATCGACCGCTGGCACGACCCCTCGCCCGGCTCGATGCTCCAGGTCGCGCTCGCCCCGTGCTCGCCGTTCTCGGTGACCGGGGAGCTCATGCGCGAGTCCGCGCAGCTGGCGCGGCGCCGCGGCGTGCGGCTGCACACCCACCTCGCCGAGACCACGGACGAGGACGAGTTCTGCCGGGAGCGCTTCGGCTCCTCGCCGCTGGAGTACGTCGAGTCGCTGGGCTGGACCGGCGCGGACGTCTGGTTCGCCCACGGCATCCACTTCGACGACGCCGCGGTGAAGCGGATCGGCGCCACCCGGACCGGGGTGGCGCACTGCCCCTCGTCCAACGCCCGGCTCGGGGCCGGGATCGCCCGCACCCGCGACCTGCGGGAGGCGGGCGCCCGCGTCGGCCTCGGCGTCGACGGCGCGGCCAGCAACGAGGCGGGCTCGCTCCTGGAGGAGGTCCGGCACGCGGTGCTGTTCGCCCGCGCCGTCGGTGGCCCCACCGCGCTGACCGTCCGGGACGCCCTGGAGCTGGCCACCATGGGCGGCGCCCGGGTGCTCGGGCGCGAGCAGGAGATCGGCTCGATCGAGGTGGGCAAGCTCGCCGACCTGGCCCTCTGGGCGCTCGACGGGCTGGGCCACGCGGACGTCGCCGATCCCGTGGCCGCCCTGGTGCTCGGCTCCCCGCCGCCGCTGGAGCTGCTGCTCGTGAACGGCCGACCCGTCGTCGAGCACGACCGGGTCACCACCGTGGACACCGACGCCGTGGCACAGGAGTGCGTCCGCGTCCACCGGACGTTGTTGGAGAAAGCCTCATGACCTCGACCGAAACGCGCATGGCAGGCAGGCTGGGGGACTCCCCGCTGCGCCCCGACGGCACCCTCAAGGTCACCGGCGAGTTCGCGTACTCGTCCGACCTCTGGCACGACGACATGGTCTGGGGTGTCACGCTGCGCAGCCCGCACCCCAGCGCACGGATCCGCGCGATCGACCTCACCGACGCGCTGCGCGTCCCGGGTGTCTCGGCGATCCTCACGGCGAAGGACGTGCCGGGGGAGAACGCCGTGGGCCTGGAGCACCTCGACACCCCGGCCCTGGCCGACGGCGTGGTCCGCTACCAGGGCGAACCCGTCGCGCTGGTCGCGGCGGACCATCCCGAGACGGCCCGCCGCGCGGCGGCCCGGATCGTCGTGGACTACGAGGTGCTGCCCGCGGTCACCGACCCCCGCACGGCGCTGGACCCGGACACCCCCTGGGTGCACGCGGACCACGACAACCTGGTGCGGGACCTGAGGATCCGCCGCGGCGACCCGTCGCCGACCGCGCCGGTCGTCGTCTCCCTCGACTTCGAGGTCGGCATGCAGGACCAGGCCTTCCTCGGGCCCGAGTCGGGGCTCGCGGTGCCGGACGGCGAGGGCGGTGTCGACCTCTACGTCGCCACCCAGTGGCTGCACGTCGACCAGGGCCAGGTCTGCCGGGTGCTGGGGCTGCCGCCGGAGCAGGTGCGGCTGACACTCGCCGGCGTCGGGGGCGCGTTCGGGGGCCGCGAGGACCTCTCGATGCACGTCCACGCCTGCCTGCTGGCGCTGCACACCGGCAAGCCGGTGAAGATGAGCTACGCCCGGGACGAGTCGTTCTTCGGGCACGTGCACCGCCACCCCGCGTGGCTGCGCTACGAGTTCGGCGCCCGCGAGACCGGCGAGCTGGTGTACGCCAAGGCGGACATCCTGTTCGACGGCGGCGCCTACGCCTCGTCCACGCCCGCCGTCGTCGGGAACGGCGGCACGCTGGGGCTGGGCCCGTACCGGATCCCGAACGTCCACGTGGACGCCCGCGGGGTCTACACGAACAACCCCACCTGCGGGGCGATGCGCGGGTTCGGCTGCGTGCAGGCCGCCTTCGCGCACGAGGCGCTGATGGACGAGCTGGCCGACCGGATCGGCATGGACCGCGTCGAGATCCGGGCGCTCAACGGCATGGTGGAGGGCGACCTCACCATCACCGGCCAGGTCGTCGACTCCGCCGCGCCCGTGGCGGAGCTGATCCGCACGGTGCGCGACCTGCCCCTGCCCGCGGAGCCCGCAGGCGAGCGGGACATCCGCGAGCTCCCCGGCGGGGCGTCCAACACCACGCACGGCGAGGGTGTGCGGCGCGGGATCGGGTACGCGGTGACCTACAAGAACGTCGGGTTCTCCGAGGGGTTCGACGACTACTCCACCGCCCGCGTGCGGCTGGAGGTCGTCGGCGGCGAGCCGGTGGCGACGGTCCACACGGCGGCCGCCGAGGTCGGCCAGGGGCTGATCACCATCGAGCAGCAGATCTGCCGCACCGAGCTGGGTGTGGAGCAGGTCGTGGTGCACCCGAAGGACACCACCGTCGGTTCCGGCGGCTCGACGTCCGCCTCCCGCCAGACCTACGTCACCGGCGGCGCCGTGAAGGCGGCGTGCGAGGCGGTGCGGGCGTCGGTCCTGCGTCGGGCGTCGGAGGCGCTGGGGCGCGCGGAGCTCCGGCTGGACGGGGAGAAGATCGTCGCGGCGGGCGGGGAGGTCGTCGCCTCCCTGGCGGAGGTCCTCACCGACCCCGTCGAGGAGACGGTCGAGTGGCGCCACCGCCCCACGTACCCGATCGACCCGGAGACGGGGCAGGGGAACGCGCACGTGCAGTACGCCTTCTCCGCGCACCGCGCGGTGGTGGACGTCGACGTCGAGCTGGGGCTGGTCAAGGTCGTGGCACTGGACACCGCGCAGGACGTGGGCCGGGCGCTGAACCCGGACGCCGTCGTCGGGCAGATCCAGGGCGGCAGCGCGCAGGGCATGGGCCTGGCGCTGATGGAGGAGATCGTCGTGCAGGACGGGATCGTGAAGAACCCGTCGTTCACCGACTACCTCATCCCCACCATCCTGGACATGCCGCCGATGCAGGTGAAGGTCCTGGAGTACGCGGACCCGCACGCCCCCTACGGGGTCCGCGGCGTCGGCGAGCCGCCGACGATCTCGTCGGGTCCGGCGGTGGCCGCCGCCATCCGGGCCGCCACCGGCAAGCCGCTGCGCCGCGTCCCCGTCCGCCCCGAGCACATCACCTTCTGACCTGTGCGCGGCGATGGTCGCCAGGGCGACCATCGCCGCTCACGAGAGGAACCGGCATGCCTCGGATGTTCCTGAACGGCACCGCCATGTCCGGCGGCGCCGACCACCACCTCGTGGGCGACGCCCCGCTGGTGGCCCGCACCACCACCGCGCCCCGGTACCGCTTCCACGCGGTCGAGGGCCGCTACCCGGCCCTCGAGGAGGGTGGGACCGCCGCCGTCGCGGGTGAGCTCTACGAGCTGTCCTACGCCCAGCTCCGGGAGGTCCTTTTGCCCGGCGAGCCCGACGGGCTGGAGCTCGGCGTCATCGAGCTGGCCGACGGGTCCGGCTCCCTCGCGATGATCCTGCGCCCTGGGCACACCGCTCCGCGCACGGACATCTCGGACATCGCCGACTGGCGGGAGTACCGCTCGTGAGGACGGTCTTCCGCGGCCGTGCGATCGTCGACGGCGGGGAGCGGCCCGCCGCCGTCCTGGTCGACGGAGAGCGGATCGCCGCCGTGCTGCCGATCGACGCCCCGCTCGACGCCGTCGAGGTCCGGCCTGCGGCGGACGAGGTGCTGATCCCCGGCCTGGTCGACACGCACGTGCACGTCAACGAGCCCGGCCGCACCGAGTGGGAGGGCTTCGCCTCCGCCACCCGGGCCGCCGCCGCGGGCGCGGTCACGACGATCGTCGACATGCCCCTGAACTCGCTCCCGCCGACGCTCGACGTCGAGTCCCTCGCGATCAAGCGCAAGGCCGCGGACGGGCAGTGCGCCGTGGACGTCGGGTTCTGGGGCGGGGCGGTGCCCGGCAACGAGCACGCGCTGCCGGACCTGGTCGCCGCGGGCGCGTTCGGCGCCAAGTGCTTCCTGCTGGACAGCGGCGTGCCGGAGTTCCCGCCGCTGCCCGACCCGCGCACCGCGCTGCGGGTGCTGGGGGACGCGGTGCTGCTGGCGCACGCGGAGGACGCCGCTCTCATCGGGTCCACCCGAGGCCCGCGCTACGGCGACTTCCTCGCGTCCCGGCCCGCCGCGGCCGAGGACTCGGCCATCGCCGGGTTGCTCGACGCCGCGCGCGAGACGGGCGGGCGCGTGCACGTCGTGCACCTGTCGTCCGCCGCGGCGCTGCCGCTGCTGGCCCGGGCCCGCGCCGAGGGCGTGCGGGTCACGGTCGAGACGTGCCCGCACTACCTCGCCCTCGCGGCCGAGGAGATCCCCGACGGCGACACCCGCTTCAAGTGCTGCCCGCCCGTGCGCGAGGAGGCCAACCGCGACCTGCTCTGGCAGGGCCTCGCGGACGGCGTGATCGACATGATCGTCAGCGACCACTCGCCCGCGACACCGGAGCTCAAGGGCACCGGGGACTTCGGGTCGGCGTGGGGCGGGATCGCGTCGCTGCAGATCGGGCTCGCGGTCGTGTGGACCGAGGCCCGGCGGCGGGGCTGGTCGCTCGCCGCCGTCGTCGACCGGATGGCGACGGCCCCGGCGGACCTGGTCGGGCTGCGGCACAAGGGCCGCATCGCCCCCGGCGCGCACGCGGACCTCGCGATCGTCGCGCCGGACGAGACCTTCACGGTGGGTGCGCTCGCCCACCGCCACCCCACCACCCCCTACGCCGATCGCACGCTGCACGGCGTGGTCCGCGGCACCTGGCTGCGCGGCGAGCGGGTGGGGCCCGACCCCCGTGGTCGACTGATCGAGAGAGGTGAGCGCTGATGTACCCCGATCTCGCGCTGCGCACCGTCGGCGGTTCCGTGGTCCGGGCGAGCGACGAGTCGTTCGCCGCCAAGGAGAACCTGATCGTCCCCGGTCCGCCGGTCTTCGACCCGACGACCTTCGGCCACCGCGGCAAGGTCTACGACGGCTGGGAGACCCGCCGCAGGCGCACCCCCGGCGAGGACCAGGCCGTGGTCCGGCTCGGCGCGCCCGGCATCGTCCGGCGAATCGTGGTCGACACGACCTGGTTCACCGGCAACCACCCGCCGCGGGCCGCGGTCGACGGCCGCGCGGACGGGGACTGGTTCGAGCTGGTCACTCTCTCGGACCTCAAGGGGGACAGCGAGAACGTGTTCGACGTCCGCTGCCACCGCCGCGCCGACGAGGTCCGGCTGCGCATCGTCCCGGACGGCGGAGTCGCGCGCCTGCGGGTGTTCGGCGAGGCGCTGCCCGACCCGGCCCTGCTGGCGGCGCTGGGCACCGTCGACCTCGCCGCCGTCGAGAACGGCGGGCACATCCGGGACGTGTCGAACCGGTTCTACAGCGAGCCCCACAACCTGTTGCTCCCCGGTCCCGCCCGGTCGATGGGGGAGGGGTGGGAGACCGCCCGCCGCCGAGACGCCGGGAACGACTGGGTCGAGATCGGCCTGGCGGTCGAGTCGTCCCTGGCCGTCGTCGAGCTGGACACGAGGTACTTCCTGCACAACGCGCCCGCGCGGGCGGTGCTCCGCAGCGGTGGTCGCACCCTGCTGGAGTCCGAGCTCAGCCCGGACACCGTGCACCGCGTCGTGCCGGACGACCCGACCCCCGTCACCGCCGTCCGCCTGGACATCCACCCCGACGGCGGCCTGTCCCGAGTACGCCTGTGGGGCACCCCCACCGCTGGTGGCTATCGGACGCTCGAAACCCGCTGGCTCTCGGCCCGCTGACCCCGTCCGCATCATGGAGCCACGACTGTCGTTTCGCGGGTCGAGAACGACAGTTGTGGCTCCATGATGCCCTGATCTTGGGAGAGACCGTGCACGCGCTCAACTGTTCGCTCGTGTTGGCCGATGTTCCTGTGCTGGAGCGGCCTGCGGCCGCCGCGGCCGCCGGGTTCGCCGCCGTCGAGTTCTGGTGGCCCTTCTCCTCGGCCGCGCCGTCGGACGCCGAGGTGGACCGCTTCGCCCGCGCCGTGGAGGACGCCGGGGTGGACCTGGTGGGGCTCAACTTCGCCGCGGGGGACATGCCCGCGGGTGACCGCGGCCTGGTGTCCTGGCCGGGCCGGGAGTCGGAGTTCCGGGCCTCGGTCGCGGTGGCGGTCGGGCTCGGCGAACGGCTCGGCATCTCGGTCTTCAACGCCCTGTACGGCAACCGCGTCGACGGCGCGAGCGGCCAGGACGACCTCGCGCTGGAGAATCTCGCCCACGCGGCGAAGGAGGCCGAGCGCATCGGCGCGACGGTGGTGCTGGAGCCCCTGAGCGGCGCCGACCGCTACCCGATCCGCACGTGCGCCGACGCGGTCGCGGTGCTGGACCGGGTCGGCGCGCCGAACACCGGCCTGCTGTTCGACGTCTACCACCTCGCCGTCAACGGCGAGGACCTCGACGCCGCGATCGCCGCCCACGCGCACCGCATCGCCCACGTTCAGCTCGCCGACGCGCCGGGACGGCACGAGCCCGGTACCGGCGACATCGACTTCCCCCACGTCCTCGCCGCGCTGCAGGCCGCCGGCTACACCGGCCGCACCGCGCTGGAGTACGTCCCCACCCGAAAGGTCATCGCATGAGCACGATCGCATTCATCGGCCTCGGCATCATGGGCGGCCCGATGGCGGCCCACCTCGTCGACGCGGGCCACGACGTCGTGGGCCACAACCTCTCCCGGCTCGCCGTCGACGTGCTCGTCGAGCGGGGCGGACGCGCCGCCACCGACACCGCGGACGCGGTCCGCGAGGCGGACGTCGTGATCACCATGGTCCCCGACAGCCCCGACGTCGAGGCGCTCGTGTTCTCCGAGGACGGCATCCTCGCCCACGCCAAGCCCGGCACCCTGCACATCGACTGCTCGACGATCCGCCCGGACGTCGCGCGCCGGATCGCCGAGGCCGAGCGCGAGCGCGGCATCCGCCCGGTCGACGCGCCGGTCAGCGGCGGCGAGCCCGCCGCCGTCGAAGCCACGCTGTCGATCATGGTCGGCGGCGCGGACGACGACGTCGCGGCCGCCCGTCCGCTCCTGGAGACCGTGGGCCGGACCGTCGTCCACGTCGGACCGTCGGGGGCGGGCCAGACCGTCAAGGCCGCCAACCAGCTGATCGTCGCCGGGAACATCCAGCTGGTCGCCGAGGCGCTGGTGTTCCTCGAGGCCTACGGCGTCGACACCGAGTCCGCGCTGGAGGTCCTCGGCGGCGGCCTGGCCGGCAGCACGGTCCTCGCGCGCAAGGGTGCCACGATGCGCGCCCGCACCTTCGCACCCGGCTTCCGGATCGACCTGCACCACAAGGACCTGGGCATCGTGACGGCGGCGGCGCGGGAGGCGGGCGTCGCCATCCCGCTGGGTGCGCACGTGGCCCAGCTGGTGGGCGCGCTGCGTGCGCAGGGGCACGGCTCGCTCGACCACAGCGCCCTGCTGACGCAGGTCGAGGCACTCTCCGGACGGGCACGATGACCCGCATGCGCGCCGTCGACGCCGCCGTCGCGATCCTCAAGGCCGAGGGTGTCTCGCACCTGTTCGGGCTGCCGGGCGCCGCGATCAACCCGTTCTACGACGCCGTCCGCCGCGACGGCACGCTCACCCACGTCCTGGCCCGCCACGTCGAGGGCGCCTCGCACATGGCCGAGGGCTACACGCGCGCGAAGGCGGGCAACATCGGCGTGTGCGTGGGGACGTCGGGACCCGCGGGCACCGACATGATCACCGGGCTCTACTCCGCGATGGCGGACTCCATCCCGATCCTCGCGATCACCGGGCAGGCGCCGGTCGCGAGGCTGCACAAGGAGGACTTCCAGGCGGTCGACATCGCGGCGATCGCCGCACCCGTCACCAAGCTGGCGCTGACCGTCCGCGAGCCGGCCCAGGTCCCCGGCGCGGTCGCGCAGGCCTTCCACCTCATGCGGTCCGGGCGCCCGGGCCCGGTGCTGCTCGACCTGCCGATCGACGTCCAGCAGGGCGAGATCGAGTTCGATCCCGAGACGTACGCGCCGCTCCCGGTGCACCGCCCCGCCGCCACCCGCGCGCAGGTCGAGCGGGTTCTCGACCTGCTCGCCGAGGCCGAGCGCCCGGTCATCGTGGCGGGCGGTGGGATCGTCAACGCGGACGCGTGCGCCGAGCTCGTCGAGCTGGCGGAGCTGCTGGACCTCCCGGTGATCCCGACGCTGATGGGCTGGGGCGCGATCCCCGACGACCATCCGCTGATGGCGGGTCTGGCCGGCATCCAGACCGCGCACCGGTACGGCAACGCGACCCTGCTGGCGTCCGACCTGGTGCTCGGCATCGGGAACCGGTGGGCGAACCGGCACACCGGCGGGCTGGAGGTCTACCGGCGCGGGCGGCGGTTCGTCCACGTCGACATCGAGCCCACCCAGATCGGGCGGGTGTTCGCGCCGGACTACGGGATCACCTCCGACGCGGGCGCGTTCCTGCGGACCGCGGTCGAGGCCGCGCGCGAGCGCACCCTGCCGGACCGCAGCGCCTGGGTCCGGGAGTGCGTCGAGCGCAAGGGGACGCTGCAGCGGCGGACCCACTTCGACGACGTCCCGATCAAGCCGCACCGGGTGTACGAGGAGATGAACAAGGCCTTCGGCCCGGACACCCGCTACGTCAGCACGATCGGGCTCAGCCAGATCGCCGGGGCCCAGTTCCTGCACGTCCAGCGGCCGCGGCACTGGATCAACTGCGGGCAGGCGGGGCCGCTGGGCTGGACCGTCCCGGCCGCGCTGGGGGTCCGGGTCGCCGATCCCGAGGCCGGGGTGGTCGCGCTGTCCGGGGACTACGACTTCCAGTTCATGATCGAGGAGCTGGCGGTCGGGGCGCAGTTCACGCTGCCCTACATCCACGTCGTCGTGAACAACTCCTACCTGGGGCTGATCCGGCAGGCGCAGCGCGGGTTCGACATGGACTACTGCGTGCAGCTCGGGTTCGACAACATCAACTCGCCGGAGCTGGACAAGTACGGCGTGGACCACGTCAAGGTCGCCGAGGGCCTGGGCTGCAAGGCGATCCGCGTGACGGACCCCGCCGACCTGCCCGGCGCGTTCG
Source organism: Pseudonocardia oroxyli (assembly GCF_900102195.1). GTDB lineage: Bacteria > Actinomycetota > Actinomycetes > Mycobacteriales > Pseudonocardiaceae > Pseudonocardia > Pseudonocardia oroxyli. The sequence continues at coordinate 119,553 of NZ_FNBE01000014.1, read as the reverse complement.
CCCGCGCGAAGGAGCTGGTGGCGCTGCACCGGGTCCCGGTGGTCGTCGAGGTGGTGTTGGAGCGGGTCACGAACATCGCGATGGGCCAGGACCTGGACGCCGTGGTCGAGTTCGAGGAGCAGGCGACCACCCGGGCCCACGCCCCCACCGCGACCATCCCGCTCCCGCTCGCGTGAGGGTCCTGGTCGCGCCGGACAAGTTCAAGGGCACGCTGACCGCGGCGGAGGTCGCCGCGCACCTGGCCGCGGGCCTGCGGGAGGCCGGGCACGAGGCCGTCGAGCTGCCGGTGGCGGACGGCGGCGAGGGCACCCTCGCCGCGGCGCTCGCCGCCGGGTTCCGACGGGTGCCGGCGGGACCGGCCGCGATCGGGCTGCGGGGCGACACGGCGGTGGTGGAGCTGGCGCTCGCCTCGGGCCTGCAGCTCGGGCCGCCGGACCCGCTCGGCGCGACCAGCCGCGGAACCGGCGAGCTGCTGCGCGCCGCGCTCGACGCGGGCGCGCGCCGGGTCGTGCTCGGCGTCGGCGGCAGCGCCTGCACCGACGGCGGCGCGGGCCTGCTCACCGCCCTGGGCGTACGGATCCTCTCCACACGGGGCGACCCGGTCCCCGACGGCGGGGGAGGGCTCCGGGAGGCGGCCTCGGTGGACCTGCGGGGCCTCGACCCCAGGCTGCGGGACACGGAGATCGTCCTCGCCTGCGACGTCGACAACCCGCTGCTCGGCCCCCGGGGCGCCGCCGCGGTCTACGGCCCGCAGAAGGGCGCGACCCCGGCGCAGGTGCGGCTGCTCGAGGAGGCCCTCGCCCACCTCGCGAGCCTGGTCGGCCCCGGCGCGGAGCGTCCCGGAGCCGGTGCGGCGGGCGGGGTCGGGTACGCCGCGCTCGCGGTGCTCGGGGCGCGGCGTCGGCCGGGGATCGAGGTGGTGCTGGAGCTGCTCGGGTTCGCCGCGCACCTGCGCACCGCGGACCTGGTGGTGACCGGCGAAGGGGCCCTCGACGCCCAGACCCTGCACGGCAAGGCCCCGGCCGGGGTGGCCGTGGCGGCCCGCGCGGCCCACGTCCCGGTCGTCGCGGTCTGCGGCCGCTGCGACCTCGACCCCGCGCAGACCCCGTTCGCGCGGGTCACCGCCTTGGCCGACCTCGACCCCGAGCGGTGCCTCACCGATCCCGGTCCGCTGCTGCGGCGGGTCGGGCGGGCGCAGCGGTGATCACTCCCCGCGCCAGGCGCGCCACAGCCGGGCGTAGTGCCCGTCCGCGGCGAGCAGCTCCGCGTGCGTCCCGGACTCCACGATCTCCCCGGCGTCCATCACGAGGATCCGGTCGGCGGTCGACGCCTGCCGCAGCCGGTGCGCCACCACCAGGCCGGTGCGCCCCGCGAGCACGGCGGCGGCGCCGTCCTCCAACCGCGACGCGTCCCGCGAGCCCGCCTCGGCGGTGGCCTCGTCCAACAGCAGCACCACGGGGTCGGCGAGCAGGGCGCGGGCCAGCGCGACCTGGGCGGCCTGCTCGGCCGAGAGCGCGTGCCCGAGCTCGCCGACCACCGTCCGCAGCCCGGACGGCAGCGCGGACACCCAGTCCGCACCGACCGTCGCGAGGGCCTTCTCGATCTCGGCGTCCGTCGCGTCCGCCCGCGCCAGCCGCAGGTCCTCGGCCAGCGGCCCCGCGAAGACGTGGGCCTCCTGGGACACGAGCACGACCGACCCGTCGGCCCGGAACCGCGACACCGGCTCGCCGCCGACGTGCACCGTCCCCGCGGAGGGGTCGGTGAGCCCCGCGAGGATCACCGCGAGCGTGGACTTGCCCGCCCCGCTCGCCCCGACCAGCGCGACGGTCTCGCCGGGCGCGAGCGCCACGGACACGTCCCGCACCACGGGGTCCGCGCCGTAGCGATGGGTGATCCCCGAGGCCGTCACGGAGCCGTTCGGCCGCGGCGCGGGGTCGACGGCGGGCACCTCGGTCACGATCACCCCGACGATCCGCTGCAGGCTGGCGAAGGCCGACTGGATCTCGTCGAAGCTCATGATGATCAGGCCGAGCGGGTTGAACAGCCGGTGGAAGTACAGCGCGGCGGCGGTGACCGCGCCGACCGTGGCGGCCTCGGTGGAGACGAGCGCGAAGCCGACGCCGATGATCGCCGTGAGCCCCACGAGCTCGGCGATGTTCATCCACTTGCCCCACGCCGTGGCGAACCACAACACCGACTTCGAGATCGCCCGCGCCTGCTCCGACGACTCGGTGATGCGCGCGACGTGCTGGTCCTCGGCGCCGTAGGCGTGCACCGTCGGCAGGCCCTCCAGGCTGGACACCAGCGCCTCGGCGCGGTCGCCGAACGCGGCCCGCTCGGCGGCATAGCGCTCTGCCGCCCGGGGCAGGTACCAGCGGATCGCGAAGCCGTACACCGGGATGGCGGTCAGGCCCGCCACGGCGAGCCACGGGTCGAGGGCGAACAGGCCGACCATCGTCAGGCCGACCGTCAGCGCGGCCCCGACCCACGGCGCCAGCAGGGCGGTGATCACCTCGCTGATGACCGCCACGTCGTCTCCCACGCGGCTGAGCAGGTCGCCGCGGCCGGACTCCTCCAGCTCGTTCGCGGGCAGCCGCAGCGCGGTGCCGACGGTGTCCTCGCGCATCCGGGCGAGGACCCGCTGGCCGATCCGGGCGACGAGGGCGGCGCTGATCGCGGTCAGCACGGCGCTCAGCACGCCCGCGCCCGCCACCAGCACCACCAGCTCGACGATCTCCGCGGTCGTGGTGCCGCGCAGCACGGCGTCGACGATCAGGCCGATCGCCCAGGGCGCGACCAGGCCGGACAGCGAGGCGAGCGCGGCCAACAGGACCGTCGAGACGGCGAGCGCCCGCCGGCTCCGCAGGTACCCGCCGATCGCGCGGCGGACCTGCCCCGCGGTGGCGAGGGGGAGGCGCGTGCTCATCCCAGGACCTTCTTCCGGTAGCCCTCGTGGGCGAGCAGGTCGTGGTGCGTGCCCTCGGCGAGGACGCCCTCGGCGGCGAGGTGCACGACGTGGTCGGCGTGGGCGAGCAGCACGGGGCTGTCGGTGATCACGACGGTCGTCCGGTCCCGGCGCAGCGTCCGCAGGCCCTGCGCGACGGACTCCTCGGTGACCGAGTCGATCGCCGTCGTCGGGTCGCGCAGGACGAGCACGGGGGGATCGGCGTGCAGCGCGCGGGCCAGCGCGAGCCGCTGGCGCTGGCCGCCGGACAGGCTCAGGCCCCGGTCCCGGACCGGCTCGTCGAGGCCTGCGGACTGGGCGTCGACGAAGTCCGCGGCGCCGGCCGCGACGATGGCGGGCCGCAGGTCACCGGGCACGCCGCTGAGCGCCATGTTCTCCGCGACGGTCCCGGCGAACAGGTGGGCGTGGTGGGGCTCGACGTGCACGGCCTCCGGGGCGGCGCCGTCGAAGGTCACGGTGCGCTCCCGCAGCGCCGCGGTGAGGCGGTCGGCGACCTCCGGCTCGGCCACGATCCCGGTCAGCCGCCCGGCGGGCAGGTCGAGCCGCACCGGCTCGACCGGCTCGACGACCGGCGCCTCGTCCAGCACCCCGCCGACGCGCGCGGCGCTCGCCTTGGCGGCCGCACCGATCTGCAGGTAGAAGCCCGCCGCGGTCAGCGGCTCGGCGATGAACTGGGCCGCGCCGACCGCGGAGACGAAGGCGCCGATGGTGATCGTTCCGTCGACGGCGAGCAGGCCCGCGGACGCGACCGACACCGCGAGCACCAGGGTGGCGGCGAGTACGGTGGCGCCGAGCTGCAGCGACTTGGCGGTGCCCGTGCGGACGCCCGCGCTCTCGGCCCGCCTGCTGACCTCGCGGTAGCGCGCGGTGGCGGTGCGCTGGGCGCCGAGCCCGTGCAGCACGCGCAGGCCGGTCACCAGGTCGGTGGCCAGCGCCGACGCCTCGGCGAGGGACTCCTGCTGGCCCGCCACCCGTCGGGAGAGCAGCGGGGACAGCGCGTTCAGCCCCAGGGTGACGACCACGGCCGTCACGATCAGGCCCAGCCCCAGCAGCGGGTCGATCCCGATCAGGATCGCCGAGCTGACCAGCAGCGCGGCCGCCGAGCCGCACAGCCCCGACACCCAGATGACCGACCGCGCCGTCTGGTCGGCGTCCGACGACGCGATGGTCAACAGCTCGCCGTGCCGCCGCGCGGTGGTGGCCCCCGGGCGCAGCAGCCTGCCCGCGAGCTCCGTGCGCAGCAGGTGGCCCTCGTCGATGACCGCGCCCTGCCCCAGCCGGGCGAACCAGCGGTAGCAGGTGTTCAGCACCCCGAACAGCAGGACGAACCCCGCCAGGCAGAGCACGAGCATCCGCACGTCGCCGGTGGCCACGGCGCGGTCCACCGAGAACCCGATCGCGAGCGGGACCAGCGCCTCGCACGTCTGGTGCCCCATCAGCAGCAGCGACGCCCCGAGCACCCGTCTGCGCTGGCGGCGCAGCACCCGCCTGCGCAGACCGTCGTCCGTTTTCACCCGGTAAGGGTAGGCTCAGTGATCGGCGGGGCGCGGTCCGGGGCACTAGTGCCGCAGTCCGGCCTCCTTCAGCAGCGGCATGACCTTCTCGCCGAAGTACTTGAGCTCCTCGTTGTAGTCGATGAGCCCGAAGATCATGCCCTCCATGCCGGCCTCGTTCAGCCTGCCCAGCTCCTCGGTGACCTGCTCGGGGGTACCGACGATCGGGTAGCCGCCCCAGCCCGCGATGAAGCGTTCCTGCATCGCCTTGACCGCGTGGTCGAAGGACTGGCTCGCACCGGATCCGGCGATCTTGATGACGTTGCCCGCGGCGCCCCAGTCGCCCTCGTCGACGACCTGCTGGAAGGCCCGCTTCGCCTCGGCCTCGGTGTCCCGGCAGACGACCAGGCCGTAGGTCATCGCGTGGATCGTGCGCTGGTACTCGGTGCGCGCCTTGTCCTTCAGCGCCGTGGTGTAGGCCTTGATGTTGTCGAGGGTGTCCAGCGAGGCGAAGTTGAAGTCGACGTTGCGCGCGGAGAACTCGATGCCCGACGGCGAGTTGCCCGCGTTGATCAGCGCGGGGCGGGGGCCCTGGTGGGGCTTGGGGTAGGCCTCGAGCAGCTCGGCGTCGAAGTACTTCGAGTGGATCGCGAAGGTGCCCTCCTCGGTCCAGAGCCGGTTCACGAAGTCCAGCCACTCCTGGCCGTAGGCGTAGCGCTCGTCGTGTTCGCGCTGCTCGGAGCCGAACATCTCCATCTCCGGCGGCACCCAGCCCATCACCATGTTGAGGGCGAACCGGCCGCCGGAGATGCGGTCGACCGTGGTCGCCTGCTTCGCGGCGACGATCGGGTGCATGGTCGGGAGGTGGCTGGTCGCGGCGACCGCGATCCGCTCGGTCGCCTCGGCGACCCCGGCGGCCCAGGTGTAGGTCTCGAAGCAGTTGCCGTTGAAGTTCGTGGAGCCGCCGAAGCCCTTCCAGCGGGCGACGGGGACCAGGACGTCGAACCCGAGGCGGTCGGCGCGCTGGGCGATCTCCTTGGTGTGCTCCCAGGTGATCTCGAAACCCGACGGCGCGTGGCTCATGATCAGCCCGTAGCTGGTGTTGGTGCCGAACAGGCCCAGCTTCATCTTCTGGTCGCCGAACAGCGGGTTGGTGGTGGTGCGGTCCGCGGCGGGTCGGGTCTCGCTCGCCGGGCGGGGGTCGGTGGGGGCGAGGCCGAGGCGCTCGTTGGCCGTGACGGTCATGGGTCCTCCAGGGCAAGGCAGGGCTGGGCAGGGGAGCGAGCGGCGCGTTCGCTCACCAGGTGTGAGCGAACGCGCCGCTCGCCGGGAAGAGGGGGTGGGGACTAGCCGAGCTGGAAGGGGTCTCGCGTGCCGCCGGTCAGCTCCACGAAGACGGACTTGTTCTCGGTGTACTCGTTGACCGCGTCGACGCCGTTCTCGCGGCCGATGCCGCTGGCGCCGAAGCCGCCGAAGGGCATGTTGGGGGCGATCACCCGGTAGGCGTTGATCCAGATCGTGCCCGCGCGCAGCGTGTTCGCCACCCGGTGGGCGCGGTGCACGTCCTTGGTCCACACCGCCCCGGCCAGGCCGTAGGGGGTGTCGTTGGCCAGCTTGAGGGCCTCGTCCTCGTCGGTGAAGGTGTAGGCGGCCAGGACCGGGCCGAACACCTCCTCCCGGACGATCGTGTTCTCCGGGGTCACGTTCGTGACGACGGTGGGCCTGACGAACAGTCCGCCGCGCTCGGCGTCGGGCTCGCCGCCGCAGGCGAACGTCGCGCCCTCCGCGGCCGCGCCCTGCAGGTAGCCCAGCACCTTCTCGTACTGCGGCCGGTTGGCCACCGGACCCATCTCGGTGTCGGCCTCGGTGGGATCGCCGAGCACGATGGAGTTCGCCCGGGCGACGACCTTCTCGATCAGGGCGTCGTGGACGTCCGCGTGCACGATCAGCCGCGAGCCCGCCATGCACGTCTGGCCGGTGGCGGCGAACACGCCCGCGACCAGGCCGTTCGCGGCGGCGTCGAGGTCGGCGTCGGGGAACACGATCTGCGGGGACTTGCCGCCCAGCTCGAGGGTGACCCGGTTGTAGTTCGCCACGGCGGCCTGTGCGACCTTCGCGCCGGTCGCCGACGAGCCGGTGAACGCGACCTTGTCGACGCCCGGGTGGCCGGACAGCGCCTCACCGGTCGAGCGGTCCCAGCCGGTGACGACGTTGAGCACGCCCGCGGGCAGCCCGGCCTCGTGCAGGACCTCGGCGAAGGCCACGGTGGAGGCGGGCGCGTGCTCGCTCGGCTTGACGACCATCGTGCAGCCCGCCGCCAACGCCGGCGCCAGCTTGAACGTCAGCAGCAGCAGCGGCGAGTTCCAGGGCGTGATCGCCCCGACCACCCCGACCGGCTCGCGGGTGGTGTAGCCGAAGTAGTTCGGGTTCACCGGCGGGACGGTGCGGCCCTCGACCTTGTCGGCCAGGCCGGAGAAGTAGTAGTACCACTGCGGCAGGGCGTTGAGCTGGCCCAACATCTCGCGCAGCAGCTTGCCGGAGTCGTTGACCTCCAGGCGGGCCAGCCGCTCGGCGTTCGCGGCGATCGCGTCCCCGCACCGCCGCATGATCGCGGCGCGCGCGAAGCCGGTCATCGAGCCCCACTCGCCCTCGAAGGCGGCGCGGGCCGACGCGACGGCCTCGTCCACGTCCTCGGGCCCACCGTCGGCCAGCCGCGCCCAGGGCCTGCCGGTGTAGGGGTTCTGCGACTCGAAGGTGCGTCCGGAGCGGGCGTCCACGGACTTCCCGCCGATGAACAGCTTGAGCTCTTCCAGAGGAGTCGTCATCGACCTCTCCTGTCGTGGGTGTGGCACCGGACGCTAGGGGCTCCGAGTGTGCCCTCGCTATCCGCGCACGGCAGCCGCTGATCCGCTGAGTGCACGATCGCTTCCCCACCCCGGGTGACCCGCTTTAGTGTGCAGGGCGGAGACACGAGGAGGTGTCGACGTGGAGCCCCTCTCCCGCTACCCCGTGCTCGACACACGCAGCCTGGAGGAGGCGCGGGATGCGGTCACCCGCGTGTACCTCGACCACGAGCTGACCGCGCCGCAGGACCGCCTCGCGATGACCCTCAACGCGACCACGGACCGCCTGTTCACCCTCGGCTACCTGACCTACCAGTCCGCGGCGACCCTCGTCATGCCGCCGACCGAGGACAACTACCACATCAACCTCACGGTGCGGGGGAGCACGGCCGCCGACCGCACGGACGGCGAGCGCCGCACCACCCGCGCGCGGGCCAGTGGGATCGTGCTCCGTCCGGACCAGCGCAACACCGTCCGCTGGTCGCCGGACGCCGAGCAGCTGATCCTCAAGATCCCGCGACTGACCCTGGAGACCCACCTGAGCGAGCAGCTCAACCGGCCGGTGCACGACGTCGTGGACTTCGACTTCGGCATCGACCTCACCACGGCGGCCGGCCGGACCCTCCTGTCCTCGGTCGAGTTCTTCGTCCGCGAGCTGGACCGCCCCGGCGGGCTCGCGGAGATGCCGATCGCCCGCGAGCAGCTCGAGGCGTTCGTGATGACGCAGCTGCTGCACGTCGGCAACCACCGGTACCTCGACGAGCTGACCGCGCCCGCGGACCCGGTGCGCCGCGGTCGGCTCGGGCCGGTGCTGGACTACATGGAGCAGCACGCGGACGAGCCGATCACGCCGCAGGAGCTGGCGCGGGTGGGCTGCATGAGCGTCCGGACCCTGCACGCCACCTTCCAGCAGGAGCTGTCCGAGTCGCCGATGGGGCACCTGCGGCGGATCCGGCTCGACCACGTCCGCGCCGAGCTGCTGCGGTGCGACGCGGCCTCGACCCGGGTCACCGACGTCGCGCTGCGGTGGGGCTTCTTCCACCAGAGCCGCTTCGCGCAGCAGTACAAGGAGCGCTTCGGGGAGCTGCCCCGGGAGACCCTGCGGGAACGCTGACCCGCCGGCGTCAGGGGAGTGGCGCCGCCTCGGCGACGAGCGTGGCGCCGCGCTCGTAGTCCTCGTCCGCGTCGTGGGTGAGGACGCCGACGGTGCGGCCCGCGTCGTCGGCGTACCAGGCGGTGAAGGCGCCCCCGCCGTGGTCCACCACCCGGACGTGGGCGAACCCGTCGCCCCAGGCCGCGTACTTGAGGGTGCGGTCGCCGATCTCGGACCAGAAGCCGGGGACGGCGTCCCAGGCCGCGTCCCCGCCCGCGGCGACGGTGCCCGCGATCGCGCCCATGGTCTCCGCCTCGCCCCAGTGCTCGACCGCGAGCCTGCGACCGGCGGCGGCGTTGTGTGCGAACGCGACGTCCCCGGCCGCGAACAGGTGCGGGACCGACGCGCGCAGCTGCGCGTCGACGGCCACCCGGCCGTCCACCACCTCCGCCCCGGCGACCGCCGCGAGCGTGGCCTGCGGCTCGACCCCGGAGGCGAGCAGCACGAGGTCGGCCCCGATCGCCGTGCCGTCCGCCAGCCGGACCCCGTGCTCGACGGCGGCCACGTCCGCCTCCCCGCGCAGGACGACGCCGTCGGCCTCCAGCCAGCCGGCGACCCGCGCACCGACCTCGGGGCCGAGCCGGGTCTGCTGCGGGAACCGCTCGCGACCGACGAGGGTGACCGCCAGGCCCCGTGCCCGCAGCGACGCCGCCGCCTCGCAGCCGATGAACCCCGTGCCGACGACCACGGCGGACCGGGCGGCGGTCGCGGCGGACCGCAGCGCCACGGCGTCCGCGAGGGTGCGCAGGACGAGGGCGTCCGCGGCACCGGGCACGTCGAGCCGGCGCGGGCTGCTGCCGGTGGCGAGCACACAGTCCCCGTAGGTCACACGGTCGCCGGTCGACAGCGTCGCGGTGCGACCGCGCGCGTCGAGATCCGTGACCGTCTGCCCGAGCCGGAGGGTGATGCCCTGCTCCGGGTAGGTCATCGCCGGGGTCAGGAGCAGGCCGTCGGCGTCCTCGGGGTCGTCGGGGTCGTCGGGGCCGCGGAGGAAGTCCTTGGACAGCGGTGGGCGCAGGTAGGGCGGCACGTCGTCGTTCGAGACGAGCAGGACGGCACCACCGCCCCGATGGTCGCGGTAGGCGGTGGCGGCGGCGAGGGCGGCGGGTCCGCCGCCGATGACGAGCAGCTCGGCATGCATGTCCGGTGGCTACCCGGTGCGGACGGCGCCTACAGGTCGGGGTGGTGGGCGGCGGCGACGTCCGGGTGGGCGCGCAGCCGGGCCTTGAGCATGTTGTCGCCGAAGGTGCCCGAGATGGGGTTGTCCGGGTCCCGGGTGACGCCCGGGGCGTGCGCGGCGAGCGCGGGCGGCAGGGTGACGTGGGGGATCGTCGAGTCCAGCGCGGGGTTGAAGAAGAACGGGATCGACAGCCGCGTCTCGCCCTCGGGCGGGGAGACCACGCGGTGCACGGTCGCCTTGAGGTAGCCGTCGGTGGCGAACTCCAGCAGCTCGCCGATGTTCACCACGAACGCGCCGGGGAGCGCGGGGGCGTCCACCCAGCCCGCGGGGGTGTCCACCTGGAGGCCGCCCCTGCCCGGCTCGATCATGAGCAGGGTGAGCACCCCGGGGTCGGAGTGGGCGCCCACGCCCTGGCCGCGCTCCGCCCGGCCCGGGTAGCGCACGAGCTTGATCAGGGTGGACGGCCGGTCGCCGAACGCGGCGTCGAACAGGTCGGCAGGCCCACCCAGGGCGATCGCCCAGGCCCGCATCAACCGCTCGGCCACGGCGGTGCAGCGCCGCTCCCAGTCGGTGAAGACCCGGCGCAGGCCGGGCTGGGCGGCGGGCCAGAGGTTGGGACCCTCCAGACGCAGGTAGGCCGGGCCGCCCGCGACGGTCTCGCGCTCGGCCCCGAGGTCGATCTGCTCGCGCCAGTCCACCCGGCCGCGGGTGAGCTCGCCCCCGGTCCGGGTGTAGCCGCGGAACTGGGGGCTGCGCAGCATCTCCACGCTCTGCTTGTCCTCCAGCGGGAGGGCGAAGAACCGCTCGGCCTCGGCGAGGGCCGCGGCCACGACGTCGTCCGGGATGCCGTGGCCGACGAGGTACAGGAACCCGGTCTCGTGGGTGGCGGCGAGCAGGTCGGCGCGGAAGGCGGCGGCCTCCGCGGGGCCCGCGTCGAGCCGGGACAGGTCCAGGACGGGCAGGCTCACGGTTCCCCCCTCGGTCGTCGGACCGTGACCATAGGCCGTGTCTCCCGACCGAGGCCCCGCGAACGCGCCGAGGGCACCCCCGCGGTGCGGAGGTGCCCTCGTGGCGGACCGGGGTCAGAACCAGACTTTTCGGCCTCCCACCGCCCGGCCGGTGCTGCCCAGCACCAGGAAGACGATGCCGACGACCAGCAGGATCCCGCCCAGGTAGTAGAGCAGGGACAAGCCGGTGAGGAACCCGATGAGTAGCAGGACGAGTCCGAGGATGATCATTTGTGGCTCCACTTCGGTCGATGCTTGACCGGATGTACCCGAGACACGAGTAACCCAACCGTCGAGTGTGTCGACGCGCGCGCGCTGGGTACGCCCTCGTCATGACCCGTCACTTCACCACCACCGACTCCGGCGCCCCGGTCGAGAGCGACGAGCACTCGCTCACCGTCGGACCGGGCGGTCCGATCCTGCTGCAGGACAGCTACCTCATCGAGCAGATGGCGCAGTTCAACCGGGAGCGCATCCCGGAGCGGCAGCCGCACGCCAAGGGCAGCGGCGCCTTCGGGTCCTTCACCGTGACCGGGGACGTGAGTGCCTACACCAAGGCCTCGCTGTTCCAGCCCGGCGCGACCACCGACCTGGCGGTCCGGTTCTCCACCGTCGCGGGGGAGCGGGGCAGCCCCGACACCTGGCGCGACCCCCGCGGCTTCGCGGTGAAGTTCTACACCGACCAGGGCAACTACGACATGGTCGGCAACAACACCCCGGTGTTCTTCGTCAAGGACCCGATGAAGTTCCAGCACTTCATCCGCTCGCAGAAGCGGCGCGCCGACAACAACCTGCGCGACCACGACATGCAGTGGGACTTCTGGACGCTCTCGCCGGAGTCCGCGCACCAGGTCACCTGGCTGATGGGCGACCGCGGGATCCCGCGCACCTGGCGCCACATGAACGGATACACCAGCCACACCTACATGTGGATCAACGCCCAGGGCGAGGAGTTCTGGGTCAAGTACCACTTCAAGACCGACCAGGGCATGGAGTTCTTCACCCAGCACGAGGCCGACCAGATGGCCGCAGCGGACACCGACTACCACACCCGCGACCTCTTCGAGCACATCCGGGACGGCGAGTACCCGTCCTGGACGCTGTACGTGCAGGTCATGCCGTACGCGGACGCCGAGGACTACCGGTTCAACCCCTTCGACCTGACGAAGGTGTGGCCGCACGGCGACTACCCGCTGCAGGAGGTCGGGCGGATGACGCTCGACCGCAACCCCACCGACAACCACACCGAGATCGAGCAGCTCGCCTTCCAGCCGAACAACTTCGTGCCGGGCATCGGCCCGTCGCCGGACCGGATGCTGCTGGCGCGGCTGTTCTCCTACGCCGACGCCCACCGCTACCGGCTCGGCGGCAACTACCAGCAGATCCCGGTCAACGCGCCCGTCTGTCCCGTGCACTCCTACTCCAAGGACGGGGCGATGCGGGTGCAGAAGGTCTCCGACCCGGTGTACGCGCCCAACTCCTACGGCGGCCCGGCCGCGGACACCTCCCAGCACGTCCCGACCTGGCAGGCGGACGGCGCCATCATGCGCAGCGCCTATGTCGACCACGCCGAGGACGACGACTGGGGCCAGGCGGGCACCCTCGTCCGGGAGGTCCTGGACGACGCGGCCCGCGAGCGCCTGGTGGATAACGTCGTCGGGCACCTGCTCAACGCGGTCTCCGAGCCGATCCTCGAGCGGGCCTTCGAGTACTGGAAGAACATCGACAAGAGCATCGGGGACAAGATCGAGGCCGGGGTCCGGGCCAAGGCCTCGGAGACCGACCCGAAGGCCGCCGAGCAGGGCAACCCCGCCCGGGAGAGCATGCAGCGCAAGGCCTGACCCGCGGGTGGGCGCACCGCGTGACCGGGCACGCGGTGCGCCCGCCCAGGGCCGCGGCGGGGCTCGATAGGGTGGCCTGCGCACCGTCCGTCACCCCCGTGCGCAGTACGAAAGTGGCCCCAGGATGAGCGAGCTTGCGAGCGAATCATTGACACGGCGCCTGCGCGAAGCGCCGAGCCCGCGCAGCGGGGGAGAGCGATGAGCGAGCTGGCCGATCCCGAACTCGATCTCGACGCGTTGACCGAGGTCTACGCCCGGCACACGCCCGCCGACGGCGGGACGGCCGAGGGGGTGCCGCTGCGGGAGGTCGCCCGCGCCCACCGAGCCCTGGCCGCGCGCCGGATGGCCGGGGAGCCGCTCGTGCGGGTCGAGGGCCGGGTGGCCGAGCTGGTCACCGACGACATGCCCTTCCTCGTCGGTTCCATGCTCGCCGCGGTCGACCGGGCGGGTGGCACCGTGGTGCGGCTGCTGCACCCCATCGTCGTCGTGCGGCGGGACGCGGTGGGGGACCTGCTCGAGGTGCTCCCCGAGGCCGATCCCGCGCAGCCGCCGCCCGGGGCGCTGGCCGAGTCGTGGATCCGGCTCGAACTGGACGGGATCGCCGATCCCGAGGGCCTGGCCCACACGCTGCGGGAGACGCTGCACGACGTGCGGGAGGTCGTCGAGGACGGCGACCGGATGGAGCGGCGGGCGCTGTCGCTGGCGGACGAGCTCCCGCCGGGCGAGGTCGCTGACTTCCTGCGCTGGCTGGCGGACGACCACTACACGTTCCTCGGCTACCGGCACTACACGGCCGCGGGCGGCGTGCTGACCGCCGAGCCCGCGTCCGGTCTGGGGGTGCTGCGCGGTGACGCGCTGGGCTCGGGCGTGTTCGCTTCGGACCGGGGCTCGGAGCAGCTGATCCTCACCCGGGCGAGCATGCGCAGCCGGGTGCTGCGGGCGGTGCACCCCTACTTCGTGGGCCTGCGGACCTTCGCCCCGGACGGCACCCCGACCGGCGAGCACCGCTTCCTCGGCATGCTCACCGTCCCCGCGCTGTACGAGAGCGTGCTGGACATCCCGGTCGTCGCCGGGCGGGTGCTGGGGGCGATCCAGCGGGCCGGGTTCCCCGTGGAGTCCTTCTCCGGCCAGCAGATGTTGGAGATCCTCTCCGGGCTGCCGCGCGAGGAGCTGTTCAGCGCGAGCGAGGAGTACCTGCACGACATCGCCGTCGGGGTGCTCGGCCTGTCCGGGCGCCGCGCGGTGCGGCCGTTCCTGCGCTTCGACCCGCACCAGCGGTTCGTGTCCTGCCTGGTCTACCTGCCCCGGGACCGCTACACCACCACGAGCAGGCTGGCCATGGCCGCGGTGCTGCGCGAGCAGCTGCACGGGTCGGTCGTGGACTACACCGCGCGCGTCACAGAGGCCACGTACGCGTTGGTGCACTTCACGGTGCACACGGACGCGGAGCCTGCCCGGCCGGATCCCGAGGAGCTCACCGACGCGCTGACCGAGGCCGCCCGGACCTGGGACGACCGGCTCGTCGCGCGCCTGGGGCCGAAGGCGACCACGGTCCCGGGCCTGCTCGCGGGCATCCCGGACTCCTACAAGGCGGGGGTGTCCCCGGACCGCGCCGTCGAGGACCTGCGGCGGATCCTCGCCCTGCCCGAGCACGGCTTCGACGTGCGGCTCTACCCCGCGGGCGACGAGCGCAGGCTCACCCTCTACCTCGACGAGCCGGTCACCCTGACCCGGGTCCTGCCGATCCTGCAGCACCTCGGCGTCGAGGTCGTCGACGAGCACCCGTCGGAGTTCACCCGGCCCGACGGGCGCCGCTGCTGGCTCTACGACTTCGGCCTGCGGATCGTGGGCGACTCCGGGTACGCGGACGAGTCGCAGCTGGAGCTCGCCTTCTGCGCGGCGTTCCGGGCCACCTGGTCCGGCGAGGCCGAGGCGGACCGCTTCTCCGCGCTCGTCCTGCGGGCCGGGCTGCACTGGCGGGAGGCGGCCGTCCTGCGGGCCTACGCGCGCTACGCCCGGCAGGTCGGCAGCACGTTCGGGGTGAACTACATGGCGGAGACGCTGTGCAGCCAGCCCGCCGTCGCCCGTGGGCTGGTGCGGCTGTTCCGTGCCCGCTTCGACCCCGCGGCCGCGGAACGGGCGAAGGACACCGACGAGGCGTTGGCCGAGGTCACGGCCCTGATCGACGAGGTCACCGGGCTCGACGCCGACCGCATCCTGCGCGGCTACCTCGCCATGATCATCGCGACGCTGCGCACCAACTGGTTCCGCGACCGCCCCTTCCTCTCGCTGAAGATCGACCCGACCGCGGTGCCGGACATGCCCGCGCCGCGGCCGCGGTTCGAGATCTTCGTGTACTCGCCGCGGGTCGAGGGCGTGCACCTGCGCTTCGGGCCGGTCGCCCGCGGCGGGCTGCGCTGGTCGGACCGCCCGCAGGACTTCCGCACCGAGATCCTGGGCCTGGTCAAGGCGCAGGCGGTGAAGAACGCGGTGATCGTGCCCGTCGGCGCGAAGGGCGGGTTCGTGGTGCGGACGGCCGCGCCGGACCCGGCCGAGGTCGAGGCCTGCTACCGGACGTTCGTCTCCGGGCTGCTGGACGTCACCGACAACCTGGTCGACGGCCGCACCGTGCCGCCGGAGAACGTCGTGCGCCACGACGGGGACGACTCGTACCTGGTCGTCGCCGCCGACAAGGGCACGGCCCGGTTCTCCGACGTCGCGAACGACGTCGCCGCCTCGTACGGGTTCTGGCTGGGGGACGCGTTCGCCTCCGGCGGGTCGGTCGGCTACGACCACAAGGCCATGGGCATCACCGCCCGCGGCGCGTGGGAGTCGGTGAAGCGGCACTTCCTCGAGCTCGGGGTGGACACCCAGACCCGGGACTTCACCGTGGTCGGGGTCGGGGACATGTCCGGGGACGTCTTCGGCAACGGGATGCTCCTCTCGGAGCACATCCGCCTCGTCGCGGCGTTCGACCACCGCCACGTGTTCGTGGACCCGACACCGGACGCGGCGGTCGGGTTCGCGGAGCGGGCGCGGATGTTCGCGTTGCCGCGCTCGTCCTGGGACGACTACTCCCGGGCGCTGATCTCGCCCGGCGGCGGGGTGTGGCCGCGGACGGCGAAGTCGGTGCCCGTGGGCCCGGAGATGCGGGCGGCGCTCGGGATCCCCGACCACGTCACGGCGCTGAGCCCGCCCGAGCTGATCCACACGATCCTGCTCGCCCCCGCCGACCTGCTGTGGAACGGCGGCATCGGGACCTACGTCAAGGCCTCCACCGAGACCCATGCGGACGCGGGCGACAAGGCCAACGACGCCATCCGCGTCGACGGGCGGGAGCTGCGGGTCCGGGTCGTCGGAGAGGGCGGCAACCTGGGCCTGACCCAGAAGGGGCGCATCGAGTTCGCCCGCTCCGGGGGGCGCGTCAACACCGACGCCATCGACAACTCCGCGGGCGTGGACTGCTCCGACCACGAGGTCAACATCAAGATCCTGCTGGACCGCACGGTCGCGGCGGGCGCGCTGGAGCCCGCGGCCCGCAACGCGCTGCTGGCCGAGATGACCGACGAGGTCGCGGACCTCGTGCTGGCGGACAACGTCGACCAGAACTCCGTGCTCGGGGTGGCGCGCAGCCACGCCCCGGAGATGGCCAACGTGCACGCGCGGCTGGTCGCCGACCTGGAGGAGCGCACCGGGCTGGACCGCGCGCTCGAGGTGCTGCCGACCGCGGCCGGGTTCGCCGCGCTCGAGGAGGCCGGGCAGGGGCTGACCGGGCCGGAGCTGTCGACGCTGATCGCGCACGTCAAGCTCGACCTCACCCACCGGCTGCTGGACACCGACCTGCCGGACGTCGCCGCGTTCGCGGCGCGCCTGCCGGAGTACTTCCCGCACCCGCTGCGGCAGCGCTTCCCGCACCCGCTGCGGCAGCGCTTCCCGGCCGAGGTCCGCGAGCACCCGCTGCGCCGGGAGATCCTCGCGACGATGCTCGTCAACGAGATGGTCGACGGCGCCGGGATCACCTACGCGTTCCGGCTGGCCGAGGAGACGGCGGCCGGGCCCGCCGACGCGGTGCGCGCCTACGCCGTCGTGACGGACGTGTACGGGCTGCCGGGCCGCTGGCGGGAGATGCGGGAGGCGCCGGTCGAGGTGGCGGTGTCCGACCGGATGATCCTGGAGTCGCGGCGGCTGCTGGACCGGGCGTCTCGGTGGTTCCTCGGCAACCGGCCCCAGCCGCTGGCCGTCGGCGCGGAGACCGCGCGGTTCGGGGCGCAGGTGCGGGAGCTGCGGGACCGGCTGACCGAGCTGCTGGCCGGCCGCGAGGCCGAGGCCGTGCGGGCGCACGCCGCCCGCCTCGTCGCCGAGGGCGTGCCGGAGTGGCTGGCCGTGCGCGCGGCCACGCAGATCCCGGCCTACGCGCTGCTCGACGTCGTGGACCTCGTCGAGCTCTCCGAACGGGACGGCGAGCCCCGCTCGCCGGAGGAGGTCGCGCGGGTGTACTTCGCGCTCAGCGACCACCTGGGCGTGGACATCGCGCAGAACTCGGTCAACGCGCTGCCCCGCGGGGACCGCTGGCACCAGCTCGCCCGGCTGGCGCTGCGGGACGACCTCTACGGCTCGCTGCGCGCGATCACCCTCGACGCGCTGCGCGTCGCGGACCCGGGGACCCCGGTGGCCGAGACGATCGCGCAGTGGGAGAAGGCGAACGCGTCGCGGCTGCTGCGGGCCCGGACCGCGCTGCAGGAGATCGCCTCCGCCCCGGAGCTCGACCTGGCGACGCTGTCGGTGGTGTCGCGGCAGCTGCGCAGCCTCGCGCGATGAGTTTCCCGGCTCCGGGGAGTCGGTGAGGACATGGCGACCTTCCTGCTGATCCCCGGTGCCGGCGGCGAACCCTGGTTCTTCCACCGCGTCGAGCCCGAGCTGCGCGCGCGGGGGCACGATCCGGTCGCGGTGGACCTGCCTGCGGACGACGAGTCCCTCGACTGGCCGGACTACGTGGCGCTGGCGCTGAAGGCGTTGGGGGACAGGCCGTCTCCGGTCGTCGTCGCGCAGTCCATGGGGGCGTTCACCGGCGCCCTGATCGCCGCGGAGATCCCCGTGCGGCACCTCGTGCTGCTCAACCCGATGATCCCCGCGCCCGGGGAGACCGCCGGACAGTGGTGGGAGGCGGTCGGGCAGGAGCAGGCCCGGCGCGAGGCCGGCTACGAGGGCTTCGACATGGAGCGGGACTTCCTGCACGACATCCCGGACTTCCTGCGCGCCGACCTGCTCGCGGGCGGACGGCCGCAGTCCGACCGGTCCTTCGCCGCGCCGTACCCGCTGCGCGCCTGGCCGGACGTGCCCACCACGGTGGTCGCCGCGGCGGACGACCGGCTGTTCCCGCTCGCCCTGCAGAAGCGGGTCGCGCGGGAGCGGCTCGGCCTCGGCGTCGTCGAGGTCCCGGGCGGTCACCTCAACGCGCTGTCCTACCCGGCGGAGGTGGCCGCCGCCCTGGCCGCGGTGGTCTGACAGGCTGTGCGGCGTGCCTTGCTTCGTCGCGCAGGTCCCGCTGCGGTGGACCGACCAGGACTCCTACCGGCACGTGAACCACGCGCGCGCGGTCACGCTCCTGGAGGAGGCGCGCATCGACCTGATGTTCACCGGGTCCGGCCTGCCGAGCTTCGCCGAGGGGCTGCTGGTGGCGGGCCTCGCGGTGGAGTACCGACGGCAGATCCCCTACCGGGCGGGAACGCTGCGGGTCGCCATGACCGTGCGGGACGTGCGGGCGGCCTCCTTCACGATCGACTACCTGCTGCACGAGGGACCGGACGCGGACGATCCCGTGGCGATCACGGCCGAGACCCGCATGGCGCTCTACGACCTGGCCGCCGGGCGGCCCCGTCGGGTCTCCGCCGCCGAACGGGAGTACCTGCTGCGCTGGGCCGCGGAGCCCGCCATCGGAGCGGAGCGGGTGTCGTGACGCTCCGGTTCGCCGACCCGTCCGCCCGGGCGGACCTCGGCGCGTTCACCGCGCGGCTGGTGCGGCTGGACGCCACGGCGGCCGTCCGGCTCCGGGCGGCCCGCGGCCGCGTCACGGCCTGGGCGGAGACCCCGTTCGAGACCCTGGCCACCCGGTCGGTCGACGCGGTGCTGGACGCCGCCGAGCTCACCGTGCTCGGGTCGGCGCTGCTCACGGCGCTGGAGATCGAACGCTCCGCGGAGGTCGACCTCGGCGCGGGCGGCGCCCCGTGGCTCGGTGAGCTCCCGCCGGACGACGGCTGGGTGCGCATCGAGGACGTGCCCGCCGGTGAGCTCGAGGCCCTGACCGACCGCGGGTTGACCCTCGCCCGCGAACACGGCGGCCCGCTCGGCCCGCCCGCCTCCCTGCTGGACCAGACCGTGCTCAAGGTGTCCGGGAACGTCCCCGGCACGGTCACGGTGCCCATGCGCGCCCTGTTCGCCCTGTCGGGCATGGGATTCCTCGGCGGCGCCGACACCGGCGCGGACGGCACGGGCGTGGTCCGGGTCTCGGCGACCGGCAGCTGGCTGCGCCTGGACGCGAGGTTCGGCGCCGTGGTGCGGCGCCGGGTCATGAGCCTGCCCCTCCTGACCTGATCTTGCGAGTCCCTCGTTCCGGACACGCCAGTCGGACGGGTCGGTCAGCGGGCGTAGGCGCGGCGGAAGGCGGCGACGGCCGCCCGGGTGCGCAGGGTGGGGGCCTCGTCGTCGAACAGGGCCCGGTCCAGTGGTGGGCCCAGGACGAGGAAGGCGAAGTGCTCGGCGGCGGCCACCGGATCGTCGATGCGCAGGCCGGGATGGGTGGGGAGGTGCTCGGCGAGGGTGCGGAGCACCAGACCGGGCGCGCGGTCGTAGTACTCGCGGGCGAGCTCCGGGAAGCGGCGGCTCTCACCGATCAGCAGGCGGCGCAGCGGGATCACCCGCTCGCTGAGCACCGACGCGACCAGCCGTTCCGCGATCCCTTCGAGGTCGTCGGTCGCGACGTCCGCCGCGAGCTGCGCGGAGAAGCGCTCTGCGATCGCGATCGCCTGGTCGACCACGGCGCGGAACAGGGCCTCCTTCGAGGCGTAGATGTTGTAGACGGTCCGTTTGGACACCCCCGCCTCGGCGGCGATCACGTCCACGTTGGCGCCGACGTACCCGTGCTCGACGAAGTGGCCGTGTGCCGCGGTCAGGATGAGCGCGCGTGAGCGGGTGATGCGCGGATCCTCGACGGTTGACACCTGCTGCACTCTAGCGTGTACTTCTGCACCGTTGAGTGCATGATCTGGGGGTCTGATGGGTCGCGAGGGATTCGACGCCGGCGCCGCGGTCACGCGGTCACTGCTCGGCTGGGGTGTGGTCGCAGGCCCCTTCTACCTGGTGTTCGGCCTGGTCCTCGCGCTGACCCGGACCGGGTTCGACCTGGCGAGGCACCCGCTCAGCGCACTGCTGCTCGGGCCCGGCGGGTGGCTGCAGGCGGTGAACCTCATCCTCACCGGGATCATGGTCGCCGCGGCGGCGGTCGGGTTCGGCCGGGCACCGTGGGGGCGGGTCGGTCGGACCGCCGGGGTCCTGCTCGGTGGGTACGCGCTCTGCCTGGTGCTCAGCGCGGTCTTCCCGCCCGACCCGGTGAACGGGTTCCCGCCCGGCGCGGCCCCGCAGGCGTCGACGAGCGGGATCCTGCATCTCGCGTTCGGGGCGGTCGGGTTCCTCGCGCTCGCGGCGTCCGCGCTGGTCGTGGCTGCAGCGTTGCCCGGTGCGGCGTTCTCGCGGGTGGCCGGGGTGGTCGTCGTGCTCGGGTTCGTCGGCGGGGCGGCGCTGTCGCCGGGCGGCGCGGGGATCGCGCTGCTGTGGATCGCGGTGGTCGTCGGCTGGGTGTGGTTGGCGGTGGCGTCCGTGCAGGCCTACCGGGTCGTGCCGCACCCCGAGCTGCACCGCCGCGCCGCGGCCTGACGACTCGGCGGCCACCGGCGGACTCGCGTGGTCGGGGTGGGGGACTCGCGGCGGGGTGCGGTCAGGCGAGCCAGGCGGCGGTGTCCGGGGGGAGGTCGCCGCAGTCGGTCAGGGGACCGCTGGTGAGCAGGACGTCACCCGGGGGGAGGGGGACCGGGCGGGTTCCCGCGTTCAGGGCGCAGACCAGGGTGGTGCCGACGCGGCGGAAGGCCAGGCAGCCGTCCGGAGCGCCGAACCACTCCACCCGGTCGCCCCGGAAGGCCGGGTGCCGTTGGCGCAGCTCCAGGGCCTGCCGGTAGAGCGACAGGGTGGAGTCGGGGTCCTCCAGCTGGTCGGCGGCGGTCAGCGCGCCGTAGGACTCCGGCATGGGCAGCCAGGGCTCGCCGCTGGTGAAGCCGTACCCCGGGCCCTTGCCCTCCCACGGCAACGGGACGCGACAGCCCTCCCGCCCGCCCGGCTCGCGGGCGACCGCCGCGGGGAGCTCGACGTCCGGCAGGCCGAGCTCCTCGCCGTTGTACAGATAGGCGGTGCCGGGGAGCGCGAGGGCGATCAGGGCCATCGCCCGGGCCCGCTCCAGGCTCCCGTAGCGGGTGGGCGGGCGCGGGTTGTCGTGGTTCGCGATCGTCCACACCGCGGGGGCGCTGCCCGCCGCGAGCAGGGTGCGGTCGATGCAGGCCCGGATCTCCTCGGCGTCGAAGGGGCAGTGCAGCAGGCCGAAGTGGAAGGCGAGGTGCAGCTCGTCCGGGCGCACGTACGCCGACCAGCGCGCGTCGTCTCGCACCGTGACCTCGCCGATCGCCATCCGCCCCGGGTACTGGTCGAGGACGCCGCGGATGGCCCGGTGGACCTCGTGCACGCCGTCCTGGTCGAACCGGGGGTCCGGGGTGTCCTGCTCCAGGACGGTCCAGCCGGGCTGGCGGGGGTCGTCCGGCAGGCCGTCGGCCTTGGCGAGCCCGTGCGCGACGTCGATGCGGACGCCGTCGACACCCCGGTCGCACCAGAACCGCAGCGTCTTCTCCAGGTCCTCGCGGACCTCCGGGTTGGCCCAGTTGAGGTCCGGCTGGCCGGGGGTGAACAGGTGCAGGTAGTACTCGGGGTCCTCCGGCGCGACCCGGGTCCAGGCGGGCCCGCCGAACACGCTCTGCCAGTTGTTCGGTTCGCGGCGGAAGTGATAGCGGGCGCGCTCGGGGCTCCCCGGCGCCGCGGACACGGCCGCCCGGAACCACTCGTGCTGGTCGGAGGTGTGGTTGGGCACCAGGTCGATGACCACGCGCAGGCCGTGGGCGCGGGCGTCGGCGAGCAGGCCGTCGAAGTCGTCCAGGGTGCCGAACAGGGGGTCGACGTCTCGGGGGTCGCTCACGTCGTAGCCGTGGTCGACCCCCGGCGACGGGTAGACGGGGGAGAGCCAGAGCGCGTCGACGCCGAGCAGCTCCAGGTACCCCAGCCGGGACCGGACACCCGCCAGGTCACCGACGCCGTCGCCGTCCGAGTCCGCGAAGCTGCGGACGTACACCTGGTAGACGACGGCCTCCGCCCACCAGTCAGCACGCACGGTTGTCCATCGTAGGTCAGAACGGCGAGTTCACCATGCTCGCCGCCGCATACTCCAGGTACTGCCAGAGCTGAGCGCGGTGCGGCTCGTCCAGATCCGCCTCGTCCACGGCGACGCGCATGCAGCGCAGCCAGGCCGCCTGCTCCAGCGGGCCGACCTTGAACGGGGCGTGCCGCATCCGCAGCCGCGGGTGTCCGCGCTGGTCGGAGTAGGTGCGCGGGCCGCCCCAGTACTGCTCCAGGAACATCCGCAGCCGGTCCTCGGCCGGGCCGAGATCCTCCTCCGGGTACAGCGGCCGCAGGATCTCGTCCTCGGCCACCTGCTCGTAGAAGCGGTGGACGATCTGGTGGAAGACCTTCTCGCCACCCACCTCGGCGTAGAAGTTCTGCGGAGAGCTCACGGTCCCATCCTCCCCGACACCGGAGCGGGGCGCGGCACGTGCTCCTCGTCGAAGGCGTCCGTGATCGCGGCGTTGAGGGCGCGCTGCACGCCGAACTGCTTGCCCGGCGCGACCTTCACGGTGATCCGCAGCGTGACGCCCTCCGCGCTCACCTTCTCGATCCCGAGCACCTCCGGGTCCTCCAGGACGTCCGCCGCGATCTCGGGGTCCTGGACCCGCTCGCGGGCGATCCGGCCCGCCAGCTCGGTCGCCTGGGCCATGTCGGCCTGGTGGGCCAGCGGCAGGTCGACGACGGCCACGGCGTACCCCTGCGACTTGTTGCCGACGCGCAGGATCTCGCCGTTGCGGACGTACCAGACCGTGCCCTGGTGATCGCGCAGCGTGGTGATCCGCAGCCCCACGGCCTCGACGACGCCGCTCGCCTCACCGGTGTCCACGATGTCCCCGACGCCGTACTGGTCCTCCAGCAGCATGAACATGCCGGACAGGAAGTCCTTTACCAGGTTCTGGGCGCCGAAGCCGACCGCGACGCCCACGATCCCGGCGCTGGCCAGGATCGGCGCGAGGTTCACCCCGAACTCGGCGAGCACCATGATCGCCGCGACGAGCAGGACGACGGCCGAGACGATCGACCGCAGCACCGAGCCGATCGTCTTGGCCCGCTGCTCGCGGCGCGCGGACAGCTGGGCGCTGGGCCGCAGCCGTTTCGGGGCGCGTCCGAGCAGCCGGGAGACCCGGCCGGTCCCCGCGCCGTCCACGACCCGGTGGATGGTGCGGTGCAGCAGCCAGCGCACGAACAGCGCGATCACGACGATCAGCAGGATGCGCAGGCCGCCGCCGATCAGCGCGTCCGCGGAGTCGGCGAGGAAGTCGACGTGGGTCCAGGACCAGAGGCGGGCACACCAGGACCCCGCCTCCGCGGCACAGGCCGGTGCCTCGGGGGCGATCACACTCACTGCTCGTCCTCGCTTCGCTCGGCCGGCCCAGGGGGATTCGGCTGAGCGCGCAGACGCTGTGCCGATGATTCGCTCGCACGCTCGCTCATGGTCAGCTCCAGTCCGGTGTGGTGGGCCAGGAAGGCCAGGGTGTCCACGGACAGCGCGACGGTGCGCGAGATCGAGCGGGCCCCGTGCCCGACGTCGGACTCCCGACGCAGCAGGACGGGCCCGCCCGTGGTGGCGTGCTGCAGCGCCGCACACATCTTGCGCGCGTGCAGCGGGTCGACCCGGGTGTCGGAGTCGAAGACCGTGAAGAGGGTCGGCGGGTAGGCGGTCCCCTCGTGCACGTGGTGGTAGGGCGAGTAGCCGAGCAGCCAGCCGAACTCGACGGGGTCGTCGGCCGTGCCGTACTCGTCGTTCCAGGTGCGGCCCAGCGAGAACCGCTCGTACCGGACCATGTCCAGCAGCGGCGCCGAGCACGCGACGGCGGCGTAGAGCTCCGGGCGCTGGGTGAGCGCCGCGCCGACCAGCAGCCCGCCGTTCGACCCGCCCTGGATGGCGATGCGCGAGGCCGTGCCGTCGGCGAGCAGGGTCGTGCAGGCGGCGTGGAGGTCGTCGAACACGTTCTGCTTGTGCGCCCGGTTGCCCGCCAGGTGCCAGGCCTCGCCCTCCTCGCTGCCGCCGCGCAGCCCGACCAGCACGTAGGCGCCGCCCGCGGCGACCCAGGCCAGGGCGGACGACGTGTAGGCGGGCTCGCGGGCGAGCGCGAAGCCGCCGTACCCGGTCACCAGGGTGGGGAAGGGCCCGTCGGAGTCCGGGGTGACCGTGAACATCCGTACGGTCGTGCCGTCCGCCGAGGTGAACTCGCGCAGCTCCGAGCGCACCGCGGGGAGCTCGACCTGGCCGGGCGCGGTGGACTCCAGCACGGTCCGTCCCCGCTCGTAGCGGTGCACCTGCGGGGGCGTGACGAGGTCGGTCCAGCCGATCCAGACCTTCCCGCCCTCCTGCGGGGTGTCCCGGTCCGCGACGGTCAGCCCGGTGAGGGACCCGGTGCCGGGCAACGGGATCTCTCCGGTGGGCGTGCCGTCGAGCGCGTGCAGGGTCAGCTCGGCGACGGCGTGGCGGGAACGGGCCAGCACGAGGGTGCCGGGTTCGAGGTACCGGACGCCCTGCAGGACCGAGCCGGGATCCTCGGGGACGAGCTCGCGCCAGTGCTCCCGTTGCGGCGCCGCCGGGTCCGCCACGGCCAGCCGCCCGCGCGGGGCGCCGTCGGTGGTGTGGACGTAGAGCCTGGCGTCGCGTTCGACCCAGCAGGTGGCCTGGACGTCGTCGGCCTGGGTGAGGACGGGGACGAGCGGGCCGCCGACCTCGCCGACCCAGACGGAGTCGCGGCGCGCGGTGCCGACGTTCGCCGACACGACGAGCCAGCGCCCGTCTCGCGAGACGCGCACGCCGTAGTAGGTGTGGTCCGTGTAGAGCCCCGGGGCCTCCACCAGCACGTCCTCGGCGGAGCCGACCCGGTGACGCCAGACGCGGCGGTGGAAGTCCTCCTCGCCCGGGGGCATCTCGCCCGGGGCGACCTTGCGGACGTAGAAGAACTCCTCCCCGCCGGGCAGCCACGCGACCGACGAGTACCGGCACCGGTCGATGGGGCCCTCGACGATCTCGCCGCTCGCGACGTCCAGCACGAAGAGCACCGACTGCTCGTCCCCGCCGTGGCTGACCTGGTAGGCGACCTTCGCGCCCTCCAGGTCCGGCACCCAGGTGTCCAGCGTGGTGCGGCCGCCTGCGTCCCAGGCGATGGGGTCCAGCAGCGGGCGCTCGGAGCCGTCGGCCTCCCGGACGTACACCACGGCGAAGTCCTGGCCGGGGGCACGGCGGCTGAAGAAGGCCCGGCCCGCGCGCCACAGCGGCACGGAGACCGACCCGGCGGACAGGTAGCCGCGCAGCCGGTCGGCGAGGGCGGCGCGCCCGGGCAGGGCGTCCAGGGCGGTGCGCGCCAGCTCGTCCTGGGCGGCCGACCAGGCCTTCGTGCGCGGGTCCTCGGGGTCCTCCAGCCACCGGTACGGGTCGGCGACGGGGTGGCCGTGCAGCTCCTCGACGAGGTCGAGCCGCTCGGCGGGTGGGGAGGACGTGCTCACGCCGCGCGACGTTAGGCCGTGTCCCGTGGATCACCGCCACCGGGCCCGGTGATCCACGCCGCTCTCGGTGAGGCGCCGGGCCGCCCTCGTACCGTGCGTATTCGGGTGGTCCGGCCACACCGCCGAGGGCGGCGTGGGCGCCGGTGATCCACGGGACACGGCCTGGCCCCGCCCCGGGGTCGTGAGTGGTGAGTGGTGCTCTGGCACCACTTACCGCGCACGGGCGCGTCAGCGCGTGCGGACGTGGGGTGGGGGTTCGGTGCCGGCGGGGACGTGCGCGTCGGGTTGTGGGGTGCCGTAGCCGCCGGTCAGCGGGACGACGCCGGCCCACACCGCGTCTGTGACGTCCTCGGGGTCGTCTCCGGGCGGGCCGGTGCGGACCTTCACGCTGGCCTCGGTGAGATCCACGGCGAGCACGACGGTGGCGGCCAGCTCGCGCCTGTTCGGCACCCGGGCGTAGCCCCAGGAGCCGGGGGCGAGGTGCTCGACGATCGCCTCGAGGGCCGCCCACCGCTCCTGCTCGTCGGCGACGGTGCGGGCCTCGGCGAAGACGACCGCGGAGCGGTAGTTCATCGAGAAGTGGAAGACCGAGCGGGCGTAGACGAGCCCGTCGAGGTGGGTCACGGTCACGCAGACCGGTCCCGCGCGCAGCCAGCGCGCCCCGGTGGAGCCGTGGAGGTACAGGGTGTCGCCGATGCGGCCGTAGCCGGTGGGCAGCACCACGGGGGCGCCGTCGCGGACCAGGCCGACGTGGCAGACCAGGCCGGCGTCGAGGACGTCGTGGAGGGCGGTGCGGTCGGTCGCGCCCCGCTCCCGGAGCCTGCCGAGCGTGGTGCGGGGTGTGGTCGAGAGCGTCACGGGTCGAGTGTCGGACCCACGGGTGGCATCCTGGAACGGCCATTTCGACGAGATCTCGGAAGGCCATTCGTGGAGCTGCCCCCGTTGCCCCTGGACCGCACCCGGCCGTTGGCCGGGCAGCTGGCGGACGGGCTGCGCGCGGCGGCGGTCGGCGGTGCGCTGCGGGTGGGGGACCGGCTGCCGTCGACCCGGGCACTGGCCGGGGTCCTGGGTGTGAGCCGGACGGTCACCGCCGCGGCCTACGACCAGCTGCTCGCGGAGGGCTGGGTGCAGGGCCGGGTGGGCGCGGGGACCTTCGTGCGGGCCGTGCCGCCCGCCCTGTCCCCGGCCCGGGTCGCCGAGCCCGCCCGCCCGGCCGCCGAGCCCGGCGGGATCGACCTGCGGCCGGGCGTGCCGTGCACCCAGGCGATCGACCGGTCGGCCTGGCGGCGGGCCTGGCGCGCGGGGGCGGAACCGGAGCCCGACCTGCTGCCGGTCTACGCCGGGGTGCCCGCCTTCCGGACCGCGGTGGCCGAGCACCTGCTGCGCCACCGGGGCCTGGTCCCCGCCGAGCCGGGCGCCGTGGTCGCGACCGGGGGCAGCACCGGCGCGCTCGCCGAGGTGGCCCGGGTGCTGCCCCGCGGGCGGGTGGCGGTCGAGGACCCGGGGTACCGGCGGGCGGTCGACGCGCTGCGGGCGGCGGGGCTGGAGACCGTGCCGGTGCCGGTGGACGAGCACGGCCTGCGGGTGTCCGACATCCCGCCGGACGTCGTGGCCGTCTACTGCACGCCCGCGCACCAGTTCCCGCTCGGCGCCCGGCTGCCCGCGGAGCGACGGATCGCGCTGGTGGAGCGCGCCCGGTCCGAGGGGTTCCTCGTGCTGGAGGACGACTACGACGGCGAGCTGCGCTACGACGTCGCCCCGCTGCCGCTGCTCGCCGCGCTCGGCCCGGACGTCGTCGTGCATCTCGGCACGGTCAGCAAGATCCTCACCCCGACCCTGGGCGCGGGCTGGCTGGTGGCCCCGCCGGCCGTCCGGGCCGCGCTGCTCACCGCCCGGGAACGGACCGGCAGCAGGCCCGGGGTCGCCGGGCAACGCGTGTTCGCGGCCTTCGCCGAGGCCGGCGACCTCGCGCGGCACCTGCGCAGGCTGCGCCGCGAGCTGGGCGAGCGGCGGGCCCTCGTCGTCGGGGCCCTGCCCCCGGTGCGCGGCGACCAGGCGGGCGCCCACGTCGTCGTCCCGCTGGCGCGGACCGACGGGCTCCGCGCGGCGGCCGCGGCGCGCGGCGTCGAGCTGGACGTGTGGCCGGGCCACGGCGTGGTCCTCGGCTACGCGGGCCCGACGCGCGCCGAGCTGGCGGCGGCGCTCCCGGTCGTCGCGGACCTCGTGCGCGCGGCGACGTGATCCCTCCAGCTCAGGACCCGTGAGCGGCGATAGTCGCTCTGGCGACTATCGCCGCTCACAGTCAGCGGGCGGGACCGACGGCGCCGAGCCGCAGCTCGACCACGGCGCAGCCCGAGCCGTCGACCTCGACCTGGTCCACCGCGGGCAGGTGCACGCTCGTGGTGAGCGTGTACGAGCCGGGGGCGACCTGCGAGACCGCGAAGCGGCCGTCGGGGCCGCTGGTCGTGGTCGCGACGACCTCACCCGCGCCGTCGACCACCGTGACCAGGGCGTTCGGCAGGTGCATGCCGTCGGGGCCGTGAACCGTCCCCGCGAGCGCCCCGCCCGCGGCCAGGACGAGATCGGCGGGCTGCCCGTCGGTCACGGTGACGGCGGCGGGCTCGTGGCCCGCGAGCGTGGCGGTCACCGTCGTCGGGCCGAGGGGGATGCCGTCGAGCCGGAAGCGGCCGTCGGGTCCGGTGACCGCCCGACCGACGAGCCGTCCGGTCCGGTCGAGGGCCAGCACCGCGACGTCCGCCGCCGGGCGGTCGCCCACCCGGACGCGGCCGTGGACGCCGCCGTCGCCGCGCAGGTCGAAGTCCTGTGCCGTGCCGCGGCCGTTGAGGTGCACGGCGGCGACCTCGGGGTGGAACCCGGGGGCCGTCGCGATCACCGTGTAGTCGCCCGACGGCAGCCCGGCGAGGGAGTACCCGCCCGCCGCGTCGACCTCGGCGCGGCCGACCTGGCGGCCGTCCGGCGCGGTGACCGTGACGACGCCGCCGGGGATCGCCGTGCCGTGCGGGGTGCGCAGGGCGCCGGAGACGGTGCCCGCGGCCGGGACGTCCGGGAACCCGTCGAAGGCGCCCTCGAACGCGCTCTCGAACGCGGACACCTCGACCAGCTCCCCGCCCTCGGCGGCCAGCTCCGCCCCGACCGTCTCCGGGGTGGCCGCCACGACGGCCCGCCGTCCGGTGAACAGGGACGCCACCGCCGCGACGACGCACACCACCACGGCGAACCAGAACGCCGCCGTCAGGCCTTCGGAGAACGGGCCGGAGATCAGGTTCGGGAAGAAGCTGCGGCCGGTCAGGAAGTCCGCCTGGTTCGCGGGCAGCTGGTTCAGCACCGGCCCGAGCAGCTCCCGGATCGGGTTGTAGCCGAGGAACGCCGCGAACAGCACGCCCACGGGCGGCAGGTCGGCGATCCGGGCGGCGTCCGCCGCGGGCACCCCGTTCTGCAGCAGGCCGGACTGCATGACCGACGGCAGGTTCGTGGACAGCCCGGCGATCATCAGGCTGAAGAAGAAGCCGATGGACAGGACCATCGCGGAGTTCTGGAACGTCGCCGTCATGCCCGCGCCGGCCCCGCGGCTCCCGGCGGGCAGCGCGTTCATGATCTCGGCCCGGTTGGGCGAGGCGAACAGGCCCATGCCGATGCCGTTGACCAGCAGGATCGCCGCGAAGCCCCAGTAGCCGAAGTTCACCGGGAGGATCTCGAGCAGCACGAAGCTGACGGCCGTGATCAGCATGCCGCCGGTGGTGAACCACTTGGCGCCCCAGCGGTCCGAGAGCACGCCGGACAGCGGCGCGGACGCCAGGAAGCCGATGGTCAGGGGCAGCATGTAGATGCCGGCCCACAGCGGCGTCTGCTCGAAGCTGTATCCGTGCTGGGGCAGCCAGATGCCCTGCAGCCAGATGATCAGCACGAACTGCAGGCCGCCGCGGCCGAGCGAGGCCAGCAGGTTCGCGATGTTGCCGAGGGTGAAGGGCCGGTTGCGGAACAGCGAGAGCTCGAACAGCGGCGTCGCCACCCGGGTCTCGATGAACGCGAAGACCAGCAGCACGACGATCCCGCCGATGATGCAGCTCAGCACCAGCGGGCTGCCCCAGCCCATCACGCTGTCGCCGTAGGGCTGGATCCCGTAGGTGATGCCGACCAGCAGGGCGATGAGGCCCACCGCGAAGGTGATGTTGCCCCACCAGTCCATCTTGGCGCGGGTGCGGCGGCCGTCGTCGTGCAGCTTGAAGTACGCCCAGAACGTCCCGAACAGGCCGAACGGCACCGACACCACGAACACCAGGTGCCAGTTGACCGGCCCGAGCAGGCCGCCGACGACCAGGCCGAGGAACGAGCCCGCGATGGCCGCGACGCCGTTGATCCCCAGGGCCATGCCGCGCTGGTGGACCGGGAAGGCGTCGGTGAGGATCGCGCTGGAGTTGGCCATCAGGAACGCGCCGCCGACGCCCTGCACGATCCGCCAGCCGATCAGCCAGATCGCGGCGGCGTCCCCCTGTTGCCAGGTGACGGCGAGCAGGATCGACGAGACCGTGAAGACGGCGAAGCCGAGGTTGTACATCCGGACCCGGCCGAACATGTCGCCGAGGCGGCCGAAGCCGACCACCAGCACCGCGGTGACGACCAGGAAACCCATGATCATCCACAGCAGGTAGCTGGTGTTGGACGTCTCGAGGGGGTTGATGCCGATGCCGCGGAAGATGTCCGGCAGTGCGATGAGCACGATCGAGGAGTTGATCGTGGCCATGAGCATGCCCAACGTCGTGTTGGACAGCGCGATCCATTTGTAGCCCGGACCCGGCGCGGTGGTCTGTTCGACGGACACCCAGCCTCCAGTTGCGCGGCGAAACTATTTGACTCAGGCTAACTGTTGCGTGAGGCATCGGTCGAGCCGAGGGTTCCCGCGGCGGGCGTGGGAAGCGTCACCCGTTGCCGTACACCCTGGTCGGAGCGACGAGGACCGCGACGCGACCCTCCTCACGCATCACACGGTCGTAGGTGTCCCAGTCGTCGTGCGTGCCGCCCGCCGCGGTGAACACCGCGCGCAGGAGCAGCCGCAGCTCCTCGGCGTCGACGTCTCCGGGGCCGATCAGCTCGCTCGTGCCGTCGACGGCGGCCCAGCGCCACCCCGAGCGCCACAGCACCGAGGTCGCGGGTCGGGCGCGCAGGTTGCGCAGCTTCACCGGGCCGTAGGTCACGTACGCGACGACCGGTGCCCCGGTCCGCGGGTGGTCGAGGACGCCGGCGTTGACCAGCGAGGAGTGCGGGGTGCCGTCCGCCCGGACCACGGTGACCGAGCACAGGCCGTGCTCCTGGGTGACGATGCGGCGGACGGGCTCGAGATCGACGCTCATGGGGGGCAGTCTCCTCGTACCCTCGGGCCGTGGCCGATCTGTTGTCCTCCCGTGACCGTCGCCCCCTCCGGGACCTGCTCGCCGGGCCCGCGCCGCTGGTCGCGCCGGGCGCCTACGACGCGTTGTCCGCCCGGCTCGTCGAGCAGGCCGGGTTCGACGTCGTCTACATGACCGGGTTCGGCACGACGGCCGGGCTGACCGGGCGCCCGGACGTCGGCCTGCTGACCGGGACCGAGATGGCGGACAACGCCCGCCGCATCGTCGCCGCCGTCGACGTGCCGGTGATCGCCGACGCGGACACCGGCTACGGCAACGCGCTCAACGTGATCCGCACCGTCCAGACCTACGAGCAGGCGGGCGTGGCCGCGATCCAGCTCGAGGACCAGGTGGCACCGAAGAAGTGCGGGCACATGGCGGGCAAGGAGATCGTGCCGCTGCCGGAGATGCTGGGGAAGATCCGCGCCGCGACCGACGCGCGCTCCGAGATGCTGATCATCGCCCGGACCGACGCCGTCGCGGTCGAGGGCGTCGACGCCGCCGTCGAGCGCGCGCTGGCCTTCGCCGACGCGGGCGCCGACCTGCTGTTCGTCGAGGCCCCCACCTCGGAGGCGGACCTCGAGCGGGTGGCGACCGGGCTGCGCGGCGTCGCGCCGCTCGTCCTGAACTGGGCGGAGGGCGGCAAGACCCCGCCGGTCAGCCTGGAGCGCGCGGGGGAGCTCGGCTTCTCGCTGGTGCTGTACCCGATCGGCACCCTGCTCGCGGCCACCGCGGGGATCCGCGCGCTGCTCGAGACGCTGCGCCGGGAGGGCACCCCGGCGTCCGCCCTGCCCGGCCTGCCCGCCTTCGACGAGTTCACCGACCTGGTGGGCCTGCCGGAGGTGCGGGAGCTGGAGCAGCGGTACCGCTGACTAGGGCGCGTCTCCCACTCCGGCGCCGCCGGGCCCGGTGATCCACGTCGTCGCCGGCAAGGCAGCCGGGCCGCCCTCATACGGGGCGTATTCGGGCGGTCCGGCAACGCCGCCGGTGGCGGCGTGGGCGCCGGGAGCGGTGGTGGCGGAGTGGGAGACACGCCCTAGAGTCCCCGGGCATGGGTGACCGGATCAGAGTGGCCGTCGTCTTCGGCGGACGGAGCTCGGAGCACGCGATCTCGTGCGTGTCCGCGGGCAGCGTGCTGACCCACCTGGACCGCACGCGGTTCGACGTCGTGCCGGTCGGGATCACCCCGGACGGTGCCTGGGTCCTCGGCACCGACGACCCCGCCGAGCTGCGGATCCGGGAGCGCGCCCTGCCCGCCGTGGACGCGACCGCGACCCCGCTGGCGCTGCCCGGCGACCCCACCCGCGGCGGCCTGCTGCGCCTGGACACGGCGGAGGTGTTCGCGGGCGTCGACGTCGTGTTCCCGGTGCTGCACGGGCCCTTCGGCGAGGACGGCACCATCCAGGGCCTGCTGGAGATGGCGGGCCTGCCCTACGTGGGCGCGGGCGTGCTTGCCAGCGCCGCAGGCATGGACAAGGAGTTCACCAAGAAGCTGCTGATGGCCGAGGGGCTGCCGGCGGGCACCCTCGCGGTCCTGCGGCGCGGCGAGTCGCTGTCGGCGGCGGACCGCGAGCGGCTCGGGCTGCCGGTGTTCGTCAAGCCCGCCCGGGCGGGCTCGTCGGTCGGGATCACCCGCGTCACGGACTGGGCGGCGCTGGACGCGGCCATCGGGGCCGCTCGGGAGCACGACCCGAAGGTGCTGGTGGAGGCCGCCGTCGTCGGGCGCGAGGTGGAGTGCGGCGTCCTGGAGCTCCCGGACGGCACGCTGCGCGCCTCGCTGCCCGCCGAGATCCGGGTGGTGGGCGGGACCAGCGAGTTCTACGACTTCGAGGCCAAGTACCTCGAGGACGTCTGCGAGTTCGACATCCCCGCCAAGCTGGACGACGCGACCTCGGACGCCGTGCAGGAGATGGCGATCGCCGCCTTCCGCGCGCTGGACTGCCAGGGCCTCGCGCGCGTGGACTTCTTCGTCGGCGACGGCGGCGAGCTGACCGTCAACGAGGTCAACACCATGCCGGGCTTCACCCCGATCTCGATGTACCCGCGGATGTGGGCGGAGACCGGCGTCGACTACCCGACCCTGCTGAGCACCCTCGTCGACACCGCCCTGGCGCGAGGGGTGGGCCTGCGCTGAGGTCGTGAGTGGCGATGGTCGCTCTGGCGACCATCGCCACTCACGGGGCGTCAGCGGACCTGGACCGGGCGTTCGGGGAGGGTCTGCGTGATCGCGTTGCTGATCGTCTGGACGGGGGCGCTGCCGCCCTGGGTCGGGGTCGTCAGGGCCACGTAGACGCCACGATCCACGGCGACGTAGGTCACCAGGCTCGGCTCCGGGGTGCCGTCGGTGATCGTCAGCCAGCTGACACCGTTGACCTCGGTCAACGTCGAGGTGGGGGTCAGCTCCTGCGGGCGGGGGAGACCGCAGCGCAGCACGACCGGGCGCGGCGCGGCGGCCCAGGCCGCCACCCCCGGCTCGGTCACCGGCCGCCCGACCAGCGCGGGGTCACCGGGCAGGTCGGGCGGGAGCGCGGCGAGCAGGTCCGTGCACGCCTGCGACCCGGCGTCCGGCGCGACGACCGGGGCGACGGCGAGCGGGCCGGTCTCCGGCGCGGGCGGGGCGGGGGTGAACCCGCCCGCCCGCGCGTAGAGCGCCAGCCCGGCCACGACCAGGGCGAGGACCAGCGGCAACGCGATCGCGAAGACCACCGCCGGCCGTCGCAGATCAGAGGTGCTCACCGGGGATCCGCTCAGCCCAGGTCGACCACCGGGCAGGTCAGGGTGCGGGTGATCCCGATGATCCCCTGGATCTTGGCGACGACGAGCCTGCCCAGCTGGTCGACGTCGTCCGCCTCGGCGCGCACGATCACGTCGTACGGACCGGTGACGTCCTCCGCGCTCACCACGCCCGCGATGGCACCGATCTCGGCGGCGACGGCCGCCGCCTTCCCGACCTCTGTCTGGATCAGGATGTAGGCCTGCACCACGGCGTGCCTCCCTTTCTCACTCGCTCGGTCCTCCGGACGCGACGTCCGGTAGGAAAGTCGCAAGGCAACGTACCTGAGGAGGGCCCGTGTCCCCATCGTCGAGCGTCCCGGAGGACCCCTCCGTGGCGCACGTTGAGGCGAGCGACACACCGAGCCTGGGGTCGCTCGGCGAGTTCGGACTGATCGAGCGGGTGACCCGCGACCGGCCCGCCGGGGCGGCCACGCTGCTCGGCCCGGGTGACGACGCCGCCGTCCTCGCCCAGCCGGACGGCCGCGTCGTGGCCTGCGTGGACGTCCTCGTCGAGGGCGTCCACTTCCGGCTCGACTGGTCCCGCCCGCAGGACGTGGGGCGCAAGGCGGTGGCCGCCAACCTGGCGGACGTGGCGGCGATGGGCGCCGCCCCCACCGGGCTGCTGTGCGGTCTCGCCGCGCCCGCCGACACGCCGGTCGAGGTGCTGACCGGGATCGCCGACGGGATGTGGGCCGAGGCCGGGGTCGTCGACGTCGGGCTGGTCGGCGGGGACGTGGCGTCCGGTCCCGCTCTGATGATCTCCGTCACGGCGCTCGGCTCGCTGGAGGGCCGGGCCCCCGTCCTGCGCTCCGGGGCCCGGCAGGGCGACCGGGTGGCCGTGTGCGGGCGGCTGGGCTGGGCCGCCGCGGGTCTCGCCGTGCTGACCAGGGGGTTCCGGTCCCCGGGGGCGGTCGTGGGTGCTCACCGGTCGCCCGAGCCGCCGTACGCCGCGGGCCCGGCCGCCGCGCTGGCCGGGGCGACCGCAATGATCGACGTCTCGGACGGCCTGCTGGCCGACCTGGCCCACGTGGCGCGCGCCTCGGATGTCGGGATCTCCCTGTCGCGCAAGGCCTTCGCCGTGCCCGACCGGCTCGTCGAGGTGGGGTCCGCGCTCGGCGTCGACCCGCTCGAGTGGATCCTCACCGGCGGCGAGGACCACGCGCTGGCCGCCACCTTCCCGGCGGACGCGACGCTCCCCGAAGGCTTCGTGGAGATCGGGGTCGTGGCCGAGGGCGCCGACGTGCTCGTCGACGGCGAGCCCTACGCCGGGCCGACGGGCTGGGACCATTTCACGTCGGGGTAACGCTGCACGGGCAGGCTGTCGCGGTGACCTCGTTGCTCGTGCACGGCGCGACCCTGCTGACGATCGACCCCGCGCGGCCCGACCCCTTCGTCGGCTGGTTCACCGTCGGCGCGGACGGGCGGATCACCGCGGTCGAGGAGGGCACGCCGCCCGCAGGCCTGGACGCCTCCGAGGTGGTGGACGCGACGGGCAGGATCATCGCGCCCGGCTTCGTCTCCGCGCACAGCCACCTGTTCACCTCCGGGTCCCGCGGGCTCGGCACCGACCTCGCGCTCTACGGCTGGATCCAGGCGATGACCGCCGTCACCGAGAAGGCCGATGCGCAGGACGTCTACTGGACGACCCGGCACGGGGCGCAGGACTTCCTGCGCAACGGGATCACCACGGCCTACGACTTCACGGACGTCGGGCTGCGGTTCGAGGCGCAGTCGACCACGTCGTCCGCCTACGTCGGCACGATCCCGCCGGTGGAGTACCAGCACGCCCAGCTGCGCGCGAAGGTCGACGCCGGGCTGCGCCACGTGCACTCGGTGATGCTGGCGCAGGGGGCGTTCTCCCTCGACCAGGCGCTCGACCACGTCGACGAGACGGTGGCGCTGGCCGCGTCGGTACAGTCGGACCTGCACCTCGGGGTGGCGGTGAGCGGCACGGTGCAGTGGGCGGAGTCGAAGGCGACCGCCGAGCTGGAGGTCGCCGCCATGCGCAAGCACGGGCTGATCAACCAGCCGCACCTGCTGGAGACGGCCTACGGCGTGGAGGCGCAGCAGGAGAAGTTCGCCTGGTACCGCGAGGCGGGCGCGCTCGGCCCGGACCTGGTGTTCGGCCACTTCATCCAGACCACCCCGGAGATCATCGCCGAGGCGGCCGCGGCAGGCTGCGGCATGAGCTGGCAGCCGATGTCCAACGGGCGCCTGGCGTCCGGGGTCGCGTCGATCCCGGAGATCCGGGCGGCGGGGATGCGGGTCGGCGTGGGGCTCGACGACCAGTCCTGCACGGACGTCGCGGACCCCTTCTCCAACTGCCGCTTCGGGATCTACCTGCTGCGGGCCACGCACCGCGACCCCGCGGTGATGCCGGTGCGGGACATGCTGACCCTGCACACGCTCGGCTCGGCCGAGGTCCTGGGGATCTCCGACGACGTCGGGTCGCTGCGGGTGGGGCGGTTCGCGGACTTCCTCGTCGTCGACCCCCGGGACCCGGACACCGGCCCGGTCTGGGACGCCTACGGCACCTACGTCCTCGCCTGCTCGCTGCGCAACCTGGAACAGGTGTGGGTGGGTGGGCGGCTCGTCGCCGCGGGCTCCCGGCTCACCGACCCGGAGGCCGGGCAGGTCGTCGCCGAGGTGCACGGACGGCTGGGCCGCCTCGCCGCGTCCTGACAACCGGCTGCTCTCGACGGCGAACGGCGCGTCGGCTCACCAGGTGTGAGCGAACGCGCCGTTCGCCGGGTCAGCGGCGGAACAGGCGGCGCCACCAGGCGTCGGGTCGGCCGGGCACGGAGCGCTGCGGCGCCGCGAAGGGCCGGTCGGCGGGGGCGCGCGGGGCGAGGGGGAGCGCCGGGATCGTGGGCGGCGGGGGGACCGGCTCCAGGACGACGGTCGAGGGCCCGGCCTCCCGCGCGTCGGCGGGCTCGGGCCGCCCCGCGTCCGACGGCGTGTCGGAGGGCGCGTCCGAGGACTCGAGGGAGGGCTCGGCGGGTGTCTCGGCCGCCGCGGGCGCGGGGGTGGGCTCGTCCGCGGGTGGGATGGACAGGTACGTGGTGCTCTCGGACGGCGTGCTCACGCCGGACCATCGGGACCGTGCGCGCGCTCGTTACGGGACCCGTGACGCACGTCGCCGGGTCGGCGCGGTGGCCGGGCGTCGGGTCCGCAGCAGCGGTGCGCTCCGCGACGCTCATGGTCGGGTATCGGCGTCGCCGGGGTGCTGCTCACCGCCGTCGTCACCGGTGATCCCCGTGTCGGGAGCGGAACGGTCGGGAATCGACCGCGTGTCTCCCCGGGCACGGATCATGAGGCTCAGCGGAAGCCGGGGACCCAGCGTTCGACGAGCCCGCGCGCGGCGACCGTGCAGTCCAGCTGGGCCAGGATGTTCATCCAGCCGGAGAGGACCCGCATGACCAGGGCGTACTCCGGGGGGAAGCTCAGCGCACGGCCGGTCTCGCGGTAGGCACGGTTGGTCGGGTTGGCCACCCGGGCGCCCTGGCGGGCGATCCACTCCTCGGTGAAGTGGAAGGACTCCTCGCGCAGCGGGTCGCCGAGGGCGCCCACCCAGCGCAGGACGTCCGCGGCCTCGGCGCCCGGAGCCAGGAACCCCTCGGCCCGCAGCAGGGCGTCGAGCGCCTCGGCGTCCCGGTCCGCGGTCAGCCGCAGGATCGCGACGAGCACGGGCGGGATGCCGTCCGGCAGGGTCGCGGCCGCCCCGAAGTCGATCATGCCGAGCCCGGAGCCGTCGGCCAGCACCAGGAAGTTGCCCGGGTGCGGGTCCGCGTGGAGCAACCCGACCCGGGTGGGGGAGGCGAACATCGTCTCGACGATCGTGGTGCCGTAGCGGTCCCGGTCGGCCACGGACCCCTTGCCACCCAACGACTCGCGCAGCGGCGCCCCGTCGAGCCACTCGCTGACCAGCACCTTCGGTGCGGACGCGATCACGCGCGGGACGCGCAGCCCCGGCCAGTCGGCGAAGCCCGCGGCGAAGGCGCGCTGGCGGTCGGCCTCCATGCGGTAGTCGACCTCCTCCATCGTGCGCGCGCGCAGCTCGCGGATCAGGGCGCGGGCGTCGAGGGCGGGGAAGATCGCGGCGAAGAGCCGGGAGAAGCGTTCGAGGGTGCGCAGGTCGGCGTCCAGGGCCAGGTCGGCGCCGGGGTACTGGATCTTGACGGCGACCTCCCGGCCGTCCTTCCACGTGGCCCGGTGCACCTGCCCGACGCTCGCCGCCGCCGTGGGCTCGTCGGCGAACTCGCGGAAGTGGGCGCGCCAGCCGCGGCCCAGCTGCTCGGCGAGCATCCGGTGCATGTCCGCGGTCGGCATGGGCGGGCTGGAGGTCTGCAGCTTCGCCAGCGCCTCGCGGTAGGGCCCGGCGATCTCCGTGGGGATCATCGCCTCGTAGACCGACAGCGCCTGCCCGAGCTTCATCGCGCCGCCCTTGAGCGTGCCGAGCACGGCGAAGAGCTGGTCGGCGTTGCGCGCCAGGGTCTGCGCCGAGTCCGCCTCCGCGCCGACGAGGGTCCGCCCCCAGTCGCCGACGGCGCGCCCGGCGAAGCTCAGCGGCAGCGACGCGAGCCGTGCGGACCGCCCGAAGCGCGGAACCCCGTCCATGATTCGGACCGTACCGCGAGGCCGTGTCTCCCGATCCGGCGCCACCGCTCCCGGCGCCCACGCCGCAGGCGGCGGTGCCGGATCGGGGGACACGGCCTACGCCACCGGGGTGAACCCCGGCACCCACCGCTGCGCCAGGCCGCGCAACCCGACGGTGCAGTCCAGCTGGGCGAGGATGTTCAGCCACCCGGACAGCACCCGCACCACGAGCAGGTGCTCCGGCGGGAGGGCCAACCGGCGCCCGGTCTCCCAGAAGGCCCGGCCCCGCGGGTCGACCATCCGCTCGCCCTCGCGCCGCAGCCACTCGCGGTGCAGGTGGAAGTGTCGGTGGCGCAACGGGTCCGCGAGCGCGCCGACGTAGCGGAGCACCTCGTCGGCGGTCACGCCCGGCCCGGCGAAGCCCTGCGCCTTGAGCTCGAAGAGCATCGCCGCGGCGTCGCCGTCGGCCAGGTGGGTCAGCAGGCGGGCCAGCCCGGGCGGGAACCCGTCGGGCAGCTCGGCCACGGCGCCGAAGTCGATCAGGGCGAGGCGGCCGTCGCGCAGCACCAGGACGTTGCCGGGGTGCGGGTCGGCGTGCAGCAGCCCGAACCGGGCGGGGGAGGACACCGCCGTCTCGACGATGGCGTGGGCGTAGCGGTCGCGCGTCGCCGCGCACCCGCCCGCGCCGAGCACGTCCCGCAGCGGGACGCCGTCCAGCCATTCGCTGACGATCACCGTGGGCGCCGAGGCGACGACCCGCGGTGCGACGAGGTCGCCCTCCAGGCCCGCCGCGAAGATGCGCTGGCGGTCGGCCTCGGCGCGGTAGTCGAGCTCGTCGAGCATCCGGGAGCGGAGCTCGGCGAGGACGGCGCGGGCGTCGAGTGCGGGGGCGAGCAGGGAGAACAGGCCTGTGAAGCGCTGCAGGGTGCGCAGGTCGGCGTCGAGGGCGTCGGCGGCGCCGGGGTACTGGACCTTGACGGCGACCTCCCGCCCGTCGTGCCAGACGGCGCGGTGCACCTGCCCCACGCTCGCCGCCGCGGCCGGGGTGTCGGAGAACTCCCGGAACCGGCGCGGCCAGTCCCGCCCCAGCTGCCCGGCGAGCACCCGGTGGACCTCGCGGGCGGGCATGGTCGGCGCGGAGTCCTGCAGCTTGGCGAGCGCCTCGCGGTACGGCCCGGCGAACCCCGCCGGGATCATCGGCTCGTACACCGAGAGGGCCTGGCCGACCTTCATGGCGCCGCCCTTGAGCCTGCCGAGCACGGCGAAGAGCTGCTCGGCGTTGCGCTCCATGGCCTCCGCCGACACCTCCGCGCGGTCGGCGCCCGCGAGCCGGCGCCCCCACCCGGCCACCGCGCGCCCGGCGAAGGACACGGGCAGGGCGGCGATCGCGGCGGTCCGGGCGGTGGGCCGGGTGGGGATTGCCGTGAGGGTGCTCATGACGGACAAGAGTCGCGGGGAACGGGCGCCGAGACACCCGAGGCACCACGGAGGTCCGGGGTGTGGGTAGCACCCCGGTCAGTCCGGGATCGCCGCCAGCAGCTTCGCCACGGTGTTCCGGTTGCGGGCGGTCGTGGCGACCTTCCAGTTCCTGCGGATCAGCGCGGCGACGTCCGGGGAGTTCGAGATGCCGTCCGGGCACCACTGGTAGACCAGCCGCCCGCGGACCGCGATGCGCCCGGGGTCCAGCTCCTCGACGAGCGCGGGCTCGGGGATGTCGTCGAACAGCCACAGCACGACGGCGCGCGAGCCGTTGTCGGCCCGGTCGGTGAGCGGGTCTCCGTCGGCGGCGGACTGCAGCTCCTCGCGGGTGAGGGCGAGGCAGCGGATCTCGACGCCGTAGCGCTGAGCCAGGGCCCGCTCGATGTCCCCCGCCACGTCGCCGGAGCCGCGCAGCACCGCGTTGCCGCTCTGCAGCAGGGTCCTGACCTCGGTGAAGCCGAGTTCCTCCAGCAGCGAACGCAGCTCGGCCATGGGCACCTTCCGGTTGCCCCCGACGTTGACCCCGCGCAACAGGACCGCATACCCGCGTCGACCGCTCACCGCATCAGGATGCCCCCGAGTCGGTCTCCGGGACGTCCCCCGTGACCCCGCTGTGACGTTCTGACAGGGTGGAACGAGTACTCAGCGAACACCCAGTCCCCGCGCGAGCGCGGAAGGAGGCCCGGTGCACCATCTGGACGCCATCACGACGTTCTTCGACGTCGTGTTGCACAGCGTCTGGCTGTTGCCGGTGCTGACCTTCCTCATCGCCCTGGACGGGCCGTTCCCGGTCCTGCCGAGCGAGACCCTGCTCACCGTCGCCGCGGCCGCCGCGTTCGGCACCGGGGACGTGGTCGAGGTGTCCGGCCTGTTCGTGGCCGCCGTCGTCGGGTCGATCCTGGGTGACCTGTTCGTCTACGCGCTGGGCCGCTCCTCCAACCGGGTCCTGCGGGGCGCGGGCACGAAGGAGGACGGGCTCGGCGCCTGGGTCCGGCGGAACCTCTACACCCGGCCGATCGTGGCCTGTGTGGGTGCCCGGCTGATCCCGGGCGGGCGCCTGGTGAGCACCGCCGCCTGCGGGCGGGTGCGGCTGCCGCTGCGGATGTTCCTGCCCGCCACACTGGTCAGCTCCGCGGTGTGGAGCGTCTACATGCTGCTGGTGGGGGCGATCCTCGGGCCCATCACCAAGGGCAACCCGATCCTCTGCCTGGCCGCGGGCATCCTGATGGCCGGGATCACCGCGGGCGGTTTCGAGATCGCCCGGCGCGTGCGGCGCCGGATCCTCGCCCGCCGCGCCGCGGCCGCCCTGATCGCCGTGTCGGAGGCCACCTCCGACGCGGTGGTCGCCCCCGTCGTCCGCTGATCCCGTCTCACGCTGAGACCTCGCCCGGGCCCGTGCGGCCCGAGACTGGGGGGATGCGCGACGAGGCGTGGACCGGTCAGGTGGGACCCGAGAACGCGGCCTGGTTGGCCACAGAGAGCCGAACGGCGAGGTTGGCACGGGAGTACCGCCCGGTCGACCTGGGCGACGGCAGGATCAGCTACAGCGCCCTCGCGCTCGGCGCCGCCCGCGAGCTGGGTGAGGAGGAGGACGGCTTCTTCACCGACGACGCCGACGGCCTGCGCGTCTGGATCGGGGACGACTCCTTCGAGCTGGAGCTCGACACCTAGAACGAGAGCACTGCTCTTGACTTCGTGCGGTGCGCGCGGTTCACTGTTCTCAACAGAGAGCAGTGCTCACACTAGGAGTCCTCGTGAACGACGCCACCCGATACCTGGTCCCGCAGTCCGCCGACCGTGCCTTCAACGCCACCGTCGCCTGGCTCGCGCGGCGCGGCATCAGCATCGCGGACAGCCGCATCCTGGCGGTGCGCGGGCGGAAGTCGGGGGAGTGGCGGACGACGCCGGTCAACCTGATGACCGTCGACGGCGCCCGCTACCTCGTCGCCCCGCGCGGCCACACGCAGTGGGTGCGCAACATCAGGGCCGCGGGCGGCGGCGAGCTGCGGCTGGGGCGCCGGGCCGAGACGATCGACGTCGTCGAGCTGGCGGACGCGGACAAGGCGCCCATCCTGCGCTACTACCTGCGGAAGTGGGGCTGGGAGGTCGGCCGCTTCTTCGAGGGCCTCGACAAGGACGCCACCGACGAGCAGCTGGCCGCGGTCGCGCCGGGCTTCCCGGTGTTCCGTCTCGCGTGAGACATCGGCCGAGACGTCGGCCGGGACCTGCCGGCCGGAAGCTGTCCGGTACCGGTGGGGGCTCCCCAGTCCACCGGTACCGGTGTCCGGTTCAACGCGGGACTCCGCCGGGAGGTGCGGTGCGATCACCACAAGTCCCACCCGTCACGCCGAACGTGGGACACGGCGCGACAACCGGTCGATGAGTGTGTGAGCAGGCAACAATGCACGCCGAACGCGCCCGGGCGACCACAGACCGCAGCGGACAGATCGGACGCAACCCCCACCCCGAACGCACGAACGGCACCGTCGGGACAGGTCGTGTCCCCACGGTGCCGCTCGGGCGGGAAGGGGTGGGTCAGGCGATCTGGCGGTCCGTGGGGTTGATCGGGCGCGGGAGGACCTCCCGGCCGGTCAGGAACTTGTCCACGCCCGCGGCGGCGGAGCGGCCCTCGCTGATCGCCCAGACGATCAGGCTCTGGCCGCGGCCCATGTCGCCCGCCACGAAGACGCCCTCGACGCTGGACATGTAGTCCTGGTCGCGCGCCACGTTCCCGCGCGGGTCGAGCTCGACGCCGAGCTCGGCGACCAGCCCCTCCTGCTGCGGCCCGACGAAGCCCATCGCCAGCAGGACCAGGTCCGCCGGGATCTCCTGCTCGGTGCCCTCGACGGCCTCGAAGCCGTTGTCGCCGCGCTTGACCTCGACCAGCCGCAGCGCCTTGACCTGGCCGGTGCCGTCGTCGACGAACGCGGTCGTGTTGACCGAGAACAGCCGCTCGCCGCCCTCCTCGTGCGCCGAGGAGACCCGGTAGACCATCGGGTAGGTCGGCCAGGGCATGCCCTCGGTGCGGTGCTCCGGGGGCGTCGGCATGATCTCGAGCTGGGTGACCGACGCGGCGCCGTGGCGGTGCGAGGTGCCGAGGCAGTCCGCCCCGGTGTCACCGCCACCGATGATCACGACGTGCTTGTCCTTCGCCGAGATCGGGGGCTCCTCCAGGTCGCCCTCCTGGACCCGGTTGGCCCAGGGCAGGAACTCCATGGCCTGGTAGACGCCCTTGAGGTCGCGGCCCTCGGCGGGCAGGTCGCGCCAGGCGGTGGCCCCGCCCGCGAGCACCACCGCGTCGTAGTCGGACCGCAGCTGCTCGACGGTGACGTCCACCCCGACGTCCACCGAGGCGCGGAAGTGCGTGCCCTCGGCGACCATCTGCTCGAGCCTGCGGTCCAGCCGCGACTTCTCCATCTTGAACTCGGGGATGCCGTAGCGCAGCAGGCCGCCGATGCGGTCCGCCCGCTCGAACACGACGACGTCGTGCCCCGCGCGGGTCAGCTGCTGGGCGGCGGCCAGGCCCGCGGGCCCGGAGCCGACGACCGCGACCTTCTTGCCGGTCTTGGTCTGCGCCACGACGGGCGTGACCCAGCCCTCGTCCCAGGCCCGGTCGATGATCTCGATCTCGACCTGCTTGATGGTCACGGCGTCGTTGTTGATCGCCAGCACACACGCCGCCTCGCAGGGGGCGGGGCACAGCGTCCCGGTGAACTCCGGGAAGTTGTTCGTGGCGTGCAGCCGCTCGATCGCCTCGCGCCAGTCGTGGCGGTAGACCAGGTCGTTCCACTCGGGGATCAGGTTCCCGAGCGGACAGCCCTGGTGACAGAACGGGATGCCGCAGTTCATGCAGCGGCCCGCCTGCTTCTCCACGTGGTCGCGCGGGAAGTCCTCGTACACCTCGCGCCAGTCCATCAGGCGCAGGTCGACCGGGCGCCGCG
This sequence comes from Pseudonocardia oroxyli, assembly GCF_900102195.1. GTDB lineage: Bacteria > Actinomycetota > Actinomycetes > Mycobacteriales > Pseudonocardiaceae > Pseudonocardia > Pseudonocardia oroxyli. The sequence goes on along the minus strand of NZ_FNBE01000014.1, from coordinate 75,915 downwards.
TCGGGGTCTCCCGCGCGGTGGTCATGAAGCCCTTGGGGTCACCCATGTGCCGCCTCCATGATCGCGACGTTCACGTCCCGACCGTCCTTCTCGGCCTGCTCGCGGGCCTTGAGCACCCGCTTGAAGTCCTTCGGCATGATCTTGCCGAAGCGCTCCACCGCACTGTCCCAGTCGGCGAGCAGGGCGCGGGCGACCGGGGAGTCGGTCTCCGCGTGATGCTTCTCGACGACCTCGCGCAGGAACTCGCGGTCGGCGTCGTCGAGCGGGTCGATGTCGACCATCTCGGGGTTGACGCGCTTGTCCAGCACGCCGTCGTTCAGGTCGAGCACGTAGGCGGAGCCGCCGGACATGCCCGCCGCGAAGTTGCGGCCGATCTTGCCCAGCACGACCACCTTGCCGCCGGTCATGTACTCGCAGCCGTGGTCGCCCACGCCCTCGACGACGGCGACTGCGCCGGAGTTCCGCACGCAGAACCGCTCGCCCACGATGCCGCGGATGAACATCTCGCCGCTCGTGGCCCCGTACAGGATCACGTTGCCGGCGATGATGTTCTCCTCGGCGACGAACGGCGCCCGCGGGTCCGGGCGCAGGATGAGCCTGCCGCCGGAGAGGCCCTTGCCGAAGAAGTCGTTCGTGTCGCCGACCATCCGCAGCGTGATGCCCTTCGGCACGAACGCGCCCAGCGACTGCCCGGCCGAACCGGTCAGCGTGATGTCGATCGTGTCGTCCGGCAGGCCCTCGGCGCCCCACTTGGTGGTGAGCTCGTAGCCGAGCATGGTGCCGACGGTCCGGTTGACGTTGCGCACCGGCAGGTCCAGGCGGACCTTGTCGCCGTTGCGCAGGGCGCCCTCCGCGAGCTGGATCATGGTGTTGTCCAGCGCCTTGTCCAGGCCGTGGTCCTGGCCGCGGGTGCGGTGGCGGGACGCGCCCTCGGGCAGCTCCGGGGAGTGGAAGATCGGGCGCAGGTCCAGGCCCTGGGTCTTCCAGTGGTGCAGGGCCGCGTCCGTGTCGAGCATCTCGGCGTGGCCGACGGCCTCCTCCAGGGTCCGGAAGCCGAGCTGCGCCAGGTACTCGCGCACCTCCTCGGCGATGAACCGCATGAAGTTGACGACGTACTCGGGCCGCCCGTCGAACTTCTCGCGCAGCACCGGGTTCTGGGTCGCGACGCCGACCGGACAGGTGTCCAGGTGACAGACGCGCATCATGATGCAGCCGCTGACCACCAGGGGAGCGGTCGCGAAACCGAACTCCTCGGCGCCGAGCAGGGCCGCGACGACGACGTCGCGCCCCGTCTTGAGCTGCCCGTCCGCCTGCACGACGATCCGGTCGCGCAGGTTGTTGGCCAGCAGCGTCTGCTGGGTCTCGGCCAGGCCGAGCTCCCAGGGGCCGCCCGCGTGCTTGATCGACGACAACGGCGAGGCGCCGGTGCCGCCGTCGTGCCCGGAGATGAGCACGACATCCGAGTACGCCTTCGCGACACCCGCCGCGACCGTGCCGACGCCGACCTGGCTGACCAGCTTCACGTGGATGCGGGCCCGCGGGTTGGCGTTCTTCAGGTCGTGGATGAGCTGCTTGATGTCCTCGATCGAGTAGATGTCGTGGTGCGGCGGCGGGGAGATCAGCCCCACGCCGGGCGTGCTGCCGCGGGTCTTCGCGATCCACGGGTAGACCTTGCCGCCGGGCAGCTGGCCGCCCTCGCCGGGCTTGGCGCCCTGGCTGATCTTGATCTGGATGTCGTCCGCGTTGACCAGGTAGTTGCTGGTCACGCCGAAGCGGCCGGACGCCACCTGCTTGATCGCGCTGCGCTTGCTGTCGCCGTTGGGCAATGGGGTGAACCGCTCCGGGTCCTCGCCGCCCTCGCCGGTGTTGGACTTGCCGCCCAGCCGGTTCATGGCGATGGCCAGGGTCTCGTGCATCTCCTGGCTGATGGAGCCGTAGGAGATCGCGCCCGTGCCGAACCGCTTGACGATCGACTCGACCGGCTCGACCTCCTCGAGCGGCACCGGCGGGCGGACGCCCTCCTTGAAGGAGAACAGCCCGCGCAGCGTCATCAGGCGCTTGGCCTGGTCGTCGACCGCGTTCGTGTACTCCTTGAAGATCTCGTACCGCCCGGAGCGGGTCGAGTGCTGCAGCTTGAAGACGGTCTGCGGGTTGAACAGGTGCAGCTCGCCCTCGCGGCGCCACTGGTACTCGCCGCCCACCGCCAGCGCGCGGTGCGAGGCGCGGGTGCCGTCCGCCGGGAAGGCCCGCTTGTGGTGCTTGAGCGCCTCGCCCGCCAGCACGTCGAACCCGACGCCGTCGATCCGGGACGTGGTGCCCGCGAAGCAGGCCTCGACGACCTCCTTCGACAGGCCGACGGCCTCGAAGATCTGGGCGCCGGTGTAGGACGCGACGGTCGAGATGCCCATCTTCGACATCGTCTTCCGCACGCCCTTGCCGAGCGCCTTGACCAGGTTCTTCGCCGCGGTCTTCGCGTCGACGCCGGGGATGTCCCCGCGCTCGGCGAGGTCCTCGACGGTGGCCATGGCCAGGTACGGGTTGACCGCGGAGGCGCCGTAGCCGATGAGCAGCGCGATGTGGTGCACCTCGCGGGCGTCCCCGGACTCGACGATCAGGCCGACCCGGGTGCGGGTCCGCTCGCGCACCAGGTGGTGGTGCACGGCGCCGGTGAGCAGCAGCGACGGGATCGGCGCGTGCTCGGCGTCGATGCCGCGGCTGGACAGCACGATCAGCCGCGCGCCCGCCGAGATCGCGTCCGACACCTCGCCGCGGATCTCCTGCAGGCGGCGCATGAGGCCCTCGCCGCCGTCCGCCGCCTTGAACACGCCCTTGACGGTGTAGCTGGCGAAGCCGGGCATGTCGCCGTCGTCGTTGACGTGGACGATCTTGGCCAGGTCGTCGTTCGCGAGCACCGGGAAGGGCAGCACGATCCGCCTGCAGTTCGCCGGGCCCGCCTCGAGCAGGTTCTCCTCGGGGCCGAGCAGCGACCGCAGCGAGGTGACGAGCTCCTCGCGGATGGCGTCCAGCGGCGGGTTCGTGATCTGCGCGAACAGCTGGATGAAGTAGTCGTAGATCTGCCGCGGCTTCTCCGAGATCGCGGCGATCGGCGCGTCGTTGCCCATCGAGCCGATCGGCTCGGCGCCCGTCGACGCCATCGGCTTGAGGAGGATGTTGAGCTCCTCCTCGGTGTAGCCGAAGGTCTGCTGGCGCAGGGTCAGCTCGACGTGCGAGGGCGTCTCGCGCTGGCGCTCGGGGAGGTCCTCGAGGGTGATCCGGCCGGCGTGCAGCCACTCCTCGTAGGGCAGCGCCTCGGCCAGCTCGGTCTTGATCTCCTCGTCCGCGACCAGCTTCCCGGCCTCGGTGTCGACCAGGAACATGCGGCCCGGCTCGAGCCTGCCCTTGCGCACGATGCGGTCGGGCTCGACGTCCAGCACGCCGACCTCCGACGCCAGCACGACCAGGCCCTCGTCGGTGACCCAGTAGCGGGCCGGGCGCAGGCCGTTGCGGTCGAGGACCGCCCCGATCTGGGTGCCGTCGGTGAACGCGACGAGCGCGGGCCCGTCCCACGGCTCCATCAGGTTGGAGTGGAACTCGTAGAAGGCGCGGCGCTTGGCGTCCATCTCGGCGTGGTTCTCCCACGCCTCGGGGATCATCATCAGCACGGCGTGCGGCAGCGACCGCCCGGACAGGTGCAGCAGCTCCAGCACCTCGTCGAAGGTGGCCGAGTCGCTCGCGTCCGGCGTGACGATCGGGACCAGCCGGTCCAGGTTGCCGGGCAGCTTCGAGGACGCCAGGAGCGCCTCGCGCGCCTTCATCCAGTTGCGGTTGCCGCGCAGGGTGTTGATCTCGCCGTTGTGCGCGACGTACCGGTACGGGTGCGCCAGCGGCCACGCCGGGAACGTGTTCGTGGAGAACCGCGAGTGCACGACGGCCAGGGCGCTCGTCACGCGCTGGTCCGACAGGTCGGGGTAGAACGCCTCGACCTGGGGCTCGGCGAGCATGCCCTTGTAGACGACCGTCCGCGGGGACAGGCTCGGGAAGTAGGTGCCCGTCTCGTGCTCGGCGCGCTTGCGCAGGCAGAACGTGCGCCGCTCCAGCTCGATGCCGGTGGGCGGCGGCTTCACGATGCCGGTCTCGATGCCGGCCACGAACAGCTGCCGGAAGCTCGGCATGGCGGCGAGCGCCGTCGGGCCGAGGTCGGCCTTCACCGGGTCGGTGGGCAGGTCGCGCCAGCCCAGCACGCGCAGGTTCTCCTCCGCGGCGAGCACGTTGATCCGCTCGACGGCCTCGGCCGCCTTCGCCTCGTCCCGGGGGAGGAACGCGATACCGGTGGCGTAGGCCCCGGCCGCGGGCAGGTCGAAGTCCACGACCTCCCGGTAGAACGCGTCCGGGATCTGGATCAGGATGCCCGCACCGTCGCCGGTGTTCTCCTCCGCGCCGCGGGCGCCGCGGTGCTCCAGGCGCAGCAACGCCGTGAGCGCCTTCTCGACGATCCCGTGGTCACGGCGACCCTGCAGGTCGGCGACCATGGCGACACCGCACGCGTCGTGCTCCTGGTCGGGCGCGTACAGCCCGCCGGGTGCCGGTGCCTGCGGTGTGGGTCCGGGGCGGTTGCTCGTCGCAGCCAACAGCTCCTCCTGTCGTCTCGGTGCGCACCCCGACTTCGCATCGGGACGACGTGAACCGTGGGAGTTCCAGGTCCACAGGGGGGTCCAGACTACAGCGATGCTCCGTCGGAACCTGGTCACTGGTCCGATCGGGTCAACGCTTTCGCGGTCGCGCCTTGTCGTCTTCGTGGTGGTGCGGGCGCACAGTTCTCGGCCGGTACCCGTGGGCGGGGCCGGCCGGCGGCTTGCTCGTCGTGCTCGTCAGGCGCGCAGCACGCGGCATCGGGTGCCCACTCGCCGCGCAAAGAGTGACATGCGACGACCGCATTTCGCCAGGGATAGCCGCGATCAGCGGTGTGAGCTGGGACGAAAGCGCCCCTTCGAGATCGCCGTCACGTCCGTTCGGGCAGGTCGGAGGCACCCGGTCGGACGCAGGCCGCTCCCGCGACGTGATCGAGCGCACCCGCGACCCCACCCGAGGTTGAGGTGCCGGAGGGGGCCCGGAGTACCGCCGGGCGGGTGACGGGCGGAGGATGCGGGCATGGTCGGCGTGACGGGATCGGTGGCGGCGGTGCTCGCGGAGGTCGGCCGGTTCGGCCCCTTCTTCACGGTGTCCACCGACCCCGCCGAGGAGGTCGACCCGACCTGGCGGCCGCTGCGCTCCCTGCCGGAGGCCGTCGACGCCCGCATCGCGCACGTGGAGCGCGTGCTGTCCGAGCAGGCGGGGTCCCCGGTGGAGCACCGGGTGGCCGCGTCGATCGCCGTGCAGGGATTCGCCGCGCGGCTGGTCTCGGCGCCGATCGCCGCCGTGACGCTGACCGGGACGCTGCCCGCGCTGAGCCCGGACTCCCTGTTCTGGCGGGTCTCGGTGACCGGTCCGTGGCCGCTCTGGACGGACACCGACGGGTTCCGCGACCCGGGCGAGCTGCCCGCCCTGGTCGCGGAGGAGATGGCGGAACCCCTCGTCGCGGCGGCCGCCGGACGGGTGTCGGCGAGGCTGTTGTGGGGGAACGTCGCCTCGTCGGTCGCGGGCGCGAAGCGGGTGCTCGCCGACCCGCGCGCCACGGCGGTGGTCGAGCGGGTCCTGGCCCACCCGCTGCTGGCGGCGGCGGGCGAGCGGCGCCCGCCGGTCCGGCCCGACCTCGACTGGACCTTCCGCCGCCGCTCCTGCTGCCTCTACTACCGCCTGCCCGCGGGCGGGAAGTGCAGCGACTGCGCCCTGACCTGAGCCCCTCGCTCACAGGAGGATGTCGGCCACCGTGACCGTGACCGTCGCGACCAGGCCGGTCTCCCGCCGGAGCCGCTCCGCCACCGCGCGCTGCACCGCGACGCACAGGTCCCGGGGGTTGTGGCCCAGGGTCGTCACCACCGTCAGGACGACCTCGGCGCGGCCCTCCCGCACCGCCGCCGTCGCCCCGCGGACGGGCTCGGCGCCGACCAGGCCGAGGAGGGCCTGGCTCAGGTCCGGGCGCAGGGACTCGACGCCGGGCACCTCGGCCGCCACGGCCGCGGCGATCCGGGCGACCGCCGCGTCCCCGAAGATCACGCGCGCCACGGGTCCTCCTCCCAGAGGTCGACGACGGTGATGTCCACCCGGCCCACCGGCAGGCCGAGGGTCTGCTCGGCCGCCGCGACGACCATCTGCCGCACCCGCGCCGTCACACTCGCCAGGTCCACCCCGAACCGCGCGGTCACGGTCATCGTCACACCGGTCGTCCCCACCCGGCAGCTGCGCGCCCGCACCCCCTCCATCCCGTCCACCAGGTGCCGCAGCACCCGGGCGGCGGCGGGCCGGGCGAGCCGGGCCGGTCCCTCGGGGGAGTCGAGGGGGATCAGGTCCTGCGGGCGCAGCTCGGCGGCCACGAGGTCCCGCACGCTGCCCAGCACGGCGTCGAGCACCGTGGGCGGGGGAGTGGGCCGCTGCGCGGCGAACCGGTGCACGACGCCGTCGAGGCCGAGGGCGTCCGCCGCCGCGGCCCGACAGTGCGGGCAGGTCCGTTCGTGCTCGTCGAGGGTGCCCGCGACGGCGTGGTCCCAGACCTGCGCCGCGTCCCGGCCGCAGGCGAGGGGCTCGATCGGCTCCGGATCTATCGCCATGCGCGCAGCACTCCCGCCAACGTCGTCCGTGCCCGATGGATCCGACCGCGCACCGCCGTCTCCGACGCCCCGGTGATCTGCGCGATCTCGGTGTAGCCCAGCCCCTCCAGCTCGCGCAGCACGAAGCAGGCGCGCTGGTCGTCCGGCAGGGTGCGCAGCGCGGCGCCGACCGCCGCGAGCCCGGCGTCGACCTCGGCGGCGTGCTCGGTGGTGTCCGGCGCGGCGGGCTCCTCCACCGCGTCCAGGCCCACCGTCGCCCGGCGGGCGCGCAGCAGGTCCAGGCAGCGGTTGGTCACGATCCGGTAGGCCCAGGTGCTGAACGCGGAGTCGCCGCGGAAGCGGTCCAGCCGCCGCCAGGCGTCGAGCAGGGCGTCCTGCAGGGCGTCCTCGGCGTCCGCGGTGTTGCCCAGCAGGCGCAGCGCCACGCGGTACAGCGCGGCCTGGTGGCGCTCCGCGAGCTGGGCGAACGCCCCCACGTCACCCTCCCGGGCCCGGACGACCAGGGTCGTGTCGTCGAGGTCCGGCCGCGATGTGTACCGGTCGGAGACCGGGGTACCCCGTCCCACGAGTCGAACGGTAGTGGGTCGGAACCACCGTCCGCCCGCCGACACGGGAGGTCAGCGATGAGCACGTCGGACAAGTTCGAGAACAAGGCCGATGAGCTGAAGGGCAAGGCGAAGGAGGCCACCGGCAAGGCCACCGACGACGAGCAGCTCGAGGCCGAGGGTCGCACCGACCAGGCGGGCGCGAACCTCAAGCAGGCGGGCGAGAAGATCAAGGACGTCTTCAAGAGCTGAGCCCCACCCCTCGTTTCGGCGGACGGCGGCACCCCTCGCGGGTGCCGCCGTCCGCTACGTTCGCGGCGTGGAGCCCCAGCAGGTCGCGGACGCCGTCCTCGCCCACCCCGCCGTCGTCCGGCTGGACGGCGGACCGTTCGGCACGGTGGCCTCCTACCTGCCCGGACACCGCGTGGTCGGGGTCCGGCTCGGGGTGGCGCCGGAGCCGGTCGAGGTGGCCGTGGTGCTGCGCTGGCCGTCGGCCGCGCCGCTGACCGAGGTGGCCGCGCAGATCGTCGACGTGGTGCGCGCCGTGGTGGGGGAGCGTGAGGTGGAGGTCACCGTCGCCGACACCGAGCTCGACACCGGTCGCGGGTGAGACCGGCCGAAACCGGTTCGCCGCCTCTCGCCTAGACTCGCCCGGACACGTGCCCGGAACCCGTTCCCGCACGACCTGAGCGGGTCGATGCCGTGGGCACCAGAAGCGAAGCAGCAGTCCGAGGAGTCCCACCGTGAAGAGCACCGTCGAGCACATCGGCCCGACACGCGTCAAGCTCACAGTCGAGGTGCCGTTCGACGAGCTCAAGCCCGAGTTCGACCGCGCCTACAAGCGGATCGCGCAGCAGGTCAACATCCCCGGTTTCCGCAAGGGCAAGGCCCCGGCCCGGATCCTCGACGCGCGGCTGGGCCGCGGTGTCGTGCTGGACGAGGTGCTGAACGCCGCGGTCCCGGCCAAGTACAGCGAGGCCGTGTCGGCCGCCGAGGACGTCAAGCCCATCGGCCAGCCGAACATCGAGGTCACCGAGCTCGCCGACGGCGACAAGGTCGCGTTCACCGCCGAGGTGGACGTCCGGCCCGAGATCACCCTCCCCGAGCTCGACGGCATCACCGTGACCGTCGACGACGTCGAGGTCACCGACGAGCAGGTCACCGAGCAGCTCGACCAGCTGCGCGCCCGGTTCGGCACGCTGACCGGCGTCGACCGCCCCGCCGCCGCGGACGACTTCGTCCAGATCGACCTGTCGGCCACCGTGGACGGCGAGGAGGTCGAGGAGGCCCAGACCACCGGGTTCAGCTACCAGGTGGGCCAGGGCGGCCTGATCGAGGGCATCGACGAGGCCATCACCGGGCTCTCCGCGGGCGAGGAGGCCACCTTCACCTCGAAGCTCGTCGCGGGCGAGTACGCGGACAAGGACGCCGAGGTGACCGTCAAGGTCACCGCCGTCAAGGAGCGCCAGCTCCCGGAGGCGGACGACGAGTTCGCCCAGCTCGCGTCGGAGTTCGACACCCTCGAGGAGCTGACCGCGGACCTCACCGAGCGCCTCGGCCGGGTCCGCCGCATGGAGCAGGTCACGCAGGCCCGCGACAAGGTGCTCGACGAGATCGTCGAGGCCGTCGAGGTCCCGCTGCCCGAGTCGATCGTCGAGGCGGAGATCGAGTCCCGCCACCACGACGCGGTGCACGCCTTCGACCACAGCGACGAGAAGTTCAACGAGTACCTCGAGTCGCAGGGCAAGACCCGCGAGGAGTTCGACACCGAGACCAAGGAGGAGGCCGAGAAGTCGGTCAAGACCCGGCTCGTGCTCGACGCCCTCGCGGACGCCGAGGAGGTCTCGGTCGGCGACCAGGAGCTCACCGAGCGGATCGTCTACCAGGCCCAGCAGTACGGCATGGCGCCGGAGGAGTTCGTCCAGCGCATCCAGCAGGCGGGCCAGCTCGGCTCCATCTACCAGGACGTCCGGCGCAGCAAGGCGCTGATCGTCGCGGTGCGCGCGGCCACGGTGACCGACGAGGCGGGCGAGCCCGTCGACCTGTCCGACCTCCTGGGTGAGGACGACTCGGCGGAGACCCCGGAGGACGGCGCCGTCGTCGAGGGCACGGTGGAGGGCACGGTCGAGGAGACCGCCGCGGAGCCGGCCGACGAGACCGCCGAGCCCGCCCCCGCCAAGTCCTGATCACATCCCGCTGACCTGCACGGACGGGTGGTCGCTGCGCTGTCGGCGAACACGCCGTCCGTTGCGGGTCCTCCGACCCCGCGTCCGCGTAGGGTCGGGTCCAGACCCCGAGTCAACCAATGCGAAGGCAGGGTGAAGTGACCCAGCAGGACACCGGCCCGCGGTCCACCGCGGACCGTCTCGTGGAGGACCGCCGGGCGCTGCAGATGCGCTCGGGCCCCTCGAGCATGACGCTCTCCGACTCGGTCTACGAGCGGCTGCTGCAGCAGCGCATCGTGGTGCTCGGCCAGCAGGTGGACGACGAGATCGCCAACCGGATCGCCGCGCAGATGCTGCTGCTCGCCGCGGAGGACGCCGAGTCGGACATCTCGCTGTACATCAACTCGCCCGGCGGCTCCGTCACCGCGGGCATGGCGATCTTCGACACGATGGAGTTCATCCCCTGCGACGTGTCGACCACGGCCATGGGCCTGGCCGCGTCGATGGGGCAGTTCCTCCTGTCGGCGGGCACGCCCGGCAAGCGGTACGCGCTGCCGCACACGCAGATCCTCATGCACCAGCCGTCGGCGGGCGTCGGCGGTTCGGAGTCGGACATCCGCATCCAGGCGGAGCTGTTCCGGCGCCACAAGGAGGAGATGGCGGCCCTGATCGCCGGGCACACCGGCCAGACCGTCGAGAAGATCACCCAGGACTTCGACCGTGACCGGTGGTTCTCCGCGCAGGAGGCCCTGGAGTACGGCTTCGTCGACCACGTCGTGTCGCGGGCGGGCGACCTCCCGCACCCGAGTGAGAACGGGAGCTCGTGATGAGTGGTTTCCAGATGCCGGGTGGGCGAGCCCACGAGGGAGCCCAGTCGCGCTACGTGCTGCCGTCCTTCGTGGAGCGCACCTCGTACGGGGTCAAGGAGTCGAACCCGTACAACAAGCTGTTCGAGGAGCGCATCATCTTCCTCGGCGTGCAGATCGACGACGCGTCGGCGAACGACGTGATGGCGCAGCTGCTGTGCCTCGAGTCGGCGGACCCGGACCGCGAGATCTCGATGTACATCAACTCGCCCGGCGGCTCGTTCACGTCGCTGATGGCGATCTACGACACCATGCAGTTCATCCGCCCCGACATCCAGACCGTCTGCCTCGGGCAGGCGGCGTCGGCCGCGGCGGTGCTGCTCGCCGCGGGCACGCCCGGGCGTCGGCTCGCGGTGCAGAACGCGCGGATCCTGATCCACCAGCCCGCCACCGAGGGCTTCTACGGCCAGGTGTCCGACCTGGAGATCCAGGCCGCGGAGATCACCCGCATGCGCAAGCTGCTGGAGACCACCCTCGCCTCGCACTCCGGGCGCACGCCCGAGCAGGTGCACGAGGACATCGAGCGGGACCGGATCCTCACGGCCACCGAGGCCAAGGCGTACGGGATCGTGGACGAGATCATCCAGAGCCGGAAGCTGTCCGCAGTCGGCTGATCACCCTCCGGTGGTCGGGCCTCGCCCGACCACCGGCGGAGCTCTTGCAAGGCGCACCGATAACGACCGTCTGCCGACGGGATTCGCGACAGGACCTTCGATCCGTCGCGGGGCCCGGTCTCGGCAGGTACCGTCTGTGACGACGTGGGCTCGCCCGACCCGGGCGCGCCGGATGGGACTGGGGCCATGGCACGCATCGGTGACGGCGGTGACCTGCTCAAGTGCTCTTTCTGCGGGAAGAGCCAGAAGCAGGTCAAGAAGCTCATCGCCGGTCCCGGCGTCTACATCTGCGACGAGTGCATCGATCTCTGCAACGAGATCATCGAGGAGGAGCTCGCCGAGACCGGCGACGTGAAGCTCGACGAGCTGCCCAAGCCCGCCGAGATCCACGAGTTCCTCGACCAGTACGTCGTCGGGCAGGCGCAGACGAAGCGGACGCTGTCCGTGGCCGTCTACAACCACTACAAGCGCATCCAGGCGGGCGACCGGTCCCGGGGCGACGGGGACGGCGTCGAGCTGGCCAAGTCGAACATCCTCATGCTCGGCCCGACCGGCTGTGGCAAGACCTACCTCGCGCAGACCCTGGCGAAGCTGCTGAACGTGCCGTTCGCGATCGCGGACGCCACGGCGCTCACCGAGGCCGGCTACGTGGGTGAGGACGTCGAGAACATCCTCCTCAAGCTGATCCAGGCCGCGGACTACGACGTGAAGCGCGCCGAGACCGGGATCATCTACATCGACGAGGTCGACAAGATCGCGCGCAAGTCGGAGAACCCGTCGATCACGCGGGACGTCTCCGGCGAGGGCGTGCAGCAGGCGCTGCTGAAGATCCTGGAGGGCACCACCGCCTCGGTGCCGCCGCAGGGCGGGCGCAAGCACCCCCACCAGGAGTTCATCCAGATCGACACGACGAACGTGCTGTTCATCGTGGCCGGTGCCTTCGCGGGTCTCGAGAAGATCATCTCGGACCGGGTGGGCCGCCGTGGGCTGGGCTTCGGCGCGGAGATCCGCTCGAAGAACGAGCTCGAGGGTGCGGAGTCCTTCGCGGACACCATGCCCGAGGACTTGATCAAGTTCGGCCTGATCCCGGAGTTCATCGGGCGTCTGCCCGTGGTGGCCTCGGTGACCTCGCTGGACAAGGAGGCCCTGGTCAAGATCCTCACCGAGCCGCGGAACGCGCTGGTCAAGCAGTACCGCAAGCTCTTCGAGATGGACGGGGTCGAGCTGGAGTTCAGCGACGACGCCATGGAGGCCGTCGCCGACCAGGCGATCCTGCGCGGCACCGGCGCCCGAGGGCTGCGCGCGATCATGGAGGAGGTCCTCCTCCCGGTCATGTACGACATCCCGAGCCGGGACGACGTCGCACGGGTCGTGGTCACGGGCGAGACGGTCCGCAACAACGTCAACCCCACGATCGTCCCGCGCCGCCCGCAGCGCCGGGAGCGCGGCGAACGCTCCGCCTGAGAAGGCCCTGACGGCGCCCGTCTCCCGACCGGGAGGCGGGCGCCGTCGCGTTCCCGCGAGTCGCCCAGTCCGGACACGCGAGTCGGACGACCCAGCGATTGCGGACCGGACCGGCCCGGCTTAGGTTCCCCGCGAACGTCGGGGAGGTAAGCACATGGCGGGATTCCTCTCGCGAGAACGGATCGTCGCGCCGCCGGGATGGAGCCGTTGGCTCGTCCCACCGGCCGCGCTGTCGATCCACCTCGCGATCGGTCAGGTCTACGCGTGGAGCGCGTTCAAGGGCGCGCTCGAGAAGGGCATGGACATCGGGGGCGTCGCCTCCGCACTGCCCTTCACCCTCGGCATCGTGATGCTGGGGCTCTCGGCCGCGGTGTTCGGCACGAAGGTGGACGCGAACGGTCCGCGCTGGGCGATGGTCGTGTCCTCGTCCTGCTTCGTCGCGGGCTTCCTCATCTCCGCGCTCGGGATCTGGCTCGGCCAGTACTGGCTGGTCGTCCTGGGGTACGGCGGCGTCGGCGGGATCGGGCTGGGGATCGGCTACATCTCGCCGGTGTCCACCCTCATCAAGTGGTTCCCGGACCGCCCGGGCCTCTCGACCGGTATCGCCATCATGGGTTTCGGCGGCGGCGCGCTCATCGCGAACCCGTGGACGGCGTCGATGCTGACGGCGTTCGGCGCGAGCGGGAACGACCCCGACCCGAACGGGATCGCGCTGGCCTTCCTCATCCACGGCGTGGTCTACGCGGTGTTCATGACGATGGGCTGGCTGCTGATCCGCGTCCCGGCCGACGGGTGGAAGCCCGCGGGGTGGGACCCGGCGGTGCAGAAGACGCGGGCGATGGTCACCACTGCGGGCGTCTCCGCGGCCAACGCGATCAAGACCCCGCAGTTCTGGCTGCTCTGGATCGTGCTGTGCTTCAACGTGACCGCCGGCATCGGGATCCTGGAGCGGGCCAACCCGATCTACCAGGACTTCTTCCGCGACTCCACCACGGCCGAGACGCTGACCTCCGCCGCCGTGGCGTTCGTGTCGATCCTGTCGCTGGCGAACATGCTCGGCCGGTTCGTCTGGTCGTCGCTGTCGGACGTGGTGGGGCGCAAGAACATCTACCGGATCTACCTCGGCGTCGGGGCGCTGCTCTACATCGCCCTGACCTTCATCGGCGAGGGCAACAAGGCCGTCTTCCTGATCTGCGCGATGCTGATCCTGTCCTTCTACGGCGCGGGCTTCGCCACGATCCCCGCCTACCTGCGGGACCTGTTCGGCACCTACCAGGTCGGCGCCATCCACGGCAGGCTGCTCACGGCGTGGTCCACGGCGGGCGTGCTGGGCCCGATCATCGTCAACGCCATCGCGGACTCCCGCGCCGACGTCGCCGGGCCCGCGCGGTACACCCCCGCGTTCATCGTGATGATCGTGCTGCTGGTGCTCGGGTTCGTCGCGAACGAGCTGGTCCGCCCGGTGAGCGATCGCTGGCACGAGCCCGCCGAGGAGAAGGAGGTGGCGGCATGAGCACTCGGGACGAGACCGGGAAGGCGCCGGTCGCCCTCGTCGTCGTCGCCTGGCTGTGGGTGGGGATCCCGTTCCTCTACGGCCTGATGCAGCTGATCGTGAAGATTCCCGCGCTCTTCGGTGGATAAGGCAGAGCGGTGGGTAGCCTCCGGCCGTGAGTGACGACGCGAAGGCCATGTCGGAGTGGGTCACGGCCGTGACCCGGGAGCTGGGGATCGAGGTCGGCGGCGATGCGGTCGTCGACACGGTGTTGGACCTGACGTCGGACGTCGCGCACGGCGTCAGCCGCCCGGCCGCGCCCGTGACGGCGTTCCTGATCGGGATCGCGGCGGGCCGGGCGGACGACCCGTCGGTGGCCGCGACGGACTACGCGCGGAAGATCGCGGCGCTGGCCCAGGGCTGGAACGCCGACACCGAACGCGGTGTCGCCTCGAACGACCAGTCCCAGCGCGCCTGACCCCGCATTATGGAGCCACAACGTCCGTTCTGAGGCCCCCAAACCGGCATTATGGAGCCATAATGCGCTTTCTGGGGGTACTGAAGCGCGTTGTGGTTCCATAGTGCGGTTATCTTGTTGCCGCCCGGACGTCCTGCAGGAGGGTGGCGACGGTCTCGGCGGCGTCCTGGCGGTTGGCGCCGATCCCGCCGGTGGAGCCGCGCTTGATCCAGCCGACGACGTAGGTCCCCGGCGCCACCCGTCCCGCCTCGTTCGGGACGGTGCCGGTGGCCTCGTCGAACGGCAGACCGGGCAGCGGGCGGGCGCGGTGCCCGATCGCCTTGACCACCAGGTCCGTGGGGATGTCCGCGCCGCCGGTGTGCAGCAGCGAGCCGGTGAACTTCTCCGGGGCCGAGTGGAACCGCAGCACGATCCGGCGGCCCGGCGGAACGGGGGCGGCCCAGTCGAGGCGCTCCCGCCGCACGCCCGCGAGCAGCGGCGCGACCCCGTTCTCGACGGCCTGCCCGACCCGCTCGTCGGCGTCGTCGACGACCAACTCGACGCCCGCGCGGTTGCAGATCGCCATCAGCTCCGGTCGCGTGTAGGCGGCGGACTCCGGGCCGCGCCTGCCGAGCAGCACGACCTCGCGTACGGCGCCGAGCCGGGCCCGCACCGCGGGCGGCACCCCGGTGAGAGCGGCCGGATCGGCGGTGAGGATGCGCGCGATGTCCAGCGCGACGTTCCCGTTGCCCACGACCACGACCCGCTCGCCGGAGACGTCCAGCGCGTCGGCGGGGACCTCGGGATGGCCGTTGTACCAGCCGACGACGGTCGTGGCGGGCACCGTCAGCTCCTCGCCGGGGATGCCGAGCGTGCGGGACTCGGAGGCACCGGTCGCGTAGACCACCGCGTCGTGGCGGGCGCGGAGCTGCTCCGCGCTCACGTCCCGGCCCACCTCGACGCCGAGCCGCATCCGGACCCGCTCGTGCACGTGGTGGCGGGCGAAGGTCTCGCCGATCCGCTTCGTGGCCTGGTGGTCGGGCGCGACCCCGTAGCGGATCAGCCCGCCGGGCTCGGCCAGCCGGTCGTAGACCGTGACCCGGGCGGGGGTGTGCAGCAGCAGGTCCTGCACCGTGTACATCCCCGCGGGCCCGGTCCCGACCACCGCGACGTCCAGCCGGGGGAAGTCCGCGGGCAGCACCCGGTCGAACCGGGGCGGGCCCCACTGGTGGAAGGTCGGGCCGGAGCGCGGCGCCACCGGCTTGTCCGCGAAGTAGTCCGCGTTGAGCCTCGGGTACTCGGCCAGCCCGCCGACCAGGGTCTCGGCCGGGAACACCGCGTCGACGGGGCAGGCGTCGGCACAGGCCCCGCAGTCGATGCAGGTCCGCGGGTCGACGTAGAGCATGTCCGTCTTGCCGTAGTCCGGCTCGTCCGGCGTGGGGTGGATGCAGTTGACCGGGCAGGCCGCCACGCAGGAGGCGTCCGTGCAACAGGTCTGCGTGATCGCGTAGGGCATGCTCGGCTCAGAGGAGGTGCGCGCGGCGGTAGATCGCGCGGGCGGCCTTGGTGAGCAGGCCCGCCGAGCCGAGGAACTCCATCAGCCCGGTGCAGCTCGACCGGAGCATCGCGTGGTGCTGCTCGTTCGCCTTCGCCTCGCGCAGCGCCCGGGCCCGGTCGAGACCGACGTGGGTGTACACCTGCGGGCTGACCATGCTGGTCACGATGGCGTAGGCGGACACGGCGATCACGAAGGCGTTCCACTCGCGGGAGAGCCGACCGCTGCCCTTCATCCGCGCCAGCACCTCGTCGCGGGCGAAGCGCATGTGGCGCGACTCCTCGACGACGTGGATGTTGTTGATCGTGCGGACGAACGGGGCCACCCGGTCGTCTCGCATCCAGTCCCGCTGCATGACGTCCAGGACCTCCTCGGCGACGAGGATCGCCGCGTAGGCGGCCTCCCCGGCGGCGAGGGTCTTGAAGGCCCGTCCGAGCTCGACGACGTGCCGCTTCGGGCGGTACGCGGGAGCGCCCAGCTTGGCCGCGCCGCGGGCGAACATGATCGAGTGGCGGCACTCGTCCGCGATCTCGGTCAGCGCCCACTGGAAGGCGGGGTCGGTGGGGTCCTTCGCGTAGAAGTCCCGCAGCACCATCTGCTGCAGGATCATCTCGAACCAGATCCCGGTGCTCGCGACCGAGGCCGACTCCTGGCGGGTCAGCTCGCGGCGCTGCTCCTCGGTCAGCTCGTCCCAGTAGGCCGTGCCGTAGAGGGTGGACCACTCCGGGCTGGTCCCGTGGTGGGACGGATCGAGCGGGGTCTCCCAGTCGACCTCGACGACCGGGTCGTACGACAGCTGCTCGGAGGAGCGGAGCAGGCGCGCCGCGACGGACTCGGTGTCGACGACACCGTCTCGCCGCTCGCTCCGCACATCGCTCCGCACATCGCCCCGCACTGCGGCGTCCATGAGATCGCTCCCTTGCGCTCGCTGGTGTAACCGGCGGTAACGTTACCGCCGGTAACACTTCGACGCAACCTCAGCCGCTGACGTCGAGCGAGGACACCACCTTCGTGGGACGGATCCGCACCACGAGCTCGCCCGGCACCCCGTTGCGGCGGCCGAACTCCTCCGCACGGTCCGCACCCATGTACCGGCCGCCCAGCTCGGTTGCGGTCCGCAGCAGCTCGTCGGGATCCTCCGACAGCTCCACCGTGCCCTGGACCTGCACGAAGGCGTACGGCGGCTCGGGGAGGTCCACGACGAGCGCGACCCGCGGGTCGCGGGTCAGCGCCCGCCCCTTCGCGGTGTCCCTGCCGGTGTTGAAGACCAGGGTGCCGTCCTCGGCGAGGAACCAGACGGGCGCGGCCAGCGGCCGTCCGTCCTTGGCGGTCCAGCACAGGATGCCGGTGCGGGTGCCGTGGTTGAGGAACTCGACGACCTCGGGGGTCAGGTCTGCGCTCGGGGTGCTCATGAGAGCCATCGTGGCGTGAGCGCGCCCACGAGTGCCGACGGGTCGGGCCTTTCGTCATGGTCCGTTCATCCGGACGGGTGGAGGTGACCGCTGGACGCGACCGTCGGGCCCGAGCAGGTGGTCGTGAGCGCCCCCGCCGCCCCGACCACCTCGCCCGCCGAGGGCTCCCAGCACTGAGGGCGACATCGACATCCCCGCGGGTCTCCCTGCGCGACCAGCGCGGCCGGGAGCTCTGGGCCGTCACGCTCTAGGGTGACCCCATGCGGACGGTCTCGGCGCTCGGACGGGCCTGGCAACGGCTCACGACGCGGCGGGTCGTGGTGCCGGTGGCCGCGGTCTCGGCGCTCTCCGGCGAGCGGCGCCCGCTCATCGCCGAGGCCCTCGGCGAGCAACGGCACGCGGGCGCCCGGCTGGACCAGGTGGACGGCACCACCTGCGGCTCCGCGGTGCTGCTGGCCATGCAGACCTGGGCGGACCCCGACCGGCTCGCCGAGCTCGAGGTGCGGGAGGTGAACGCGGCGGGGCTGACCCGCGGGTTCGCCGCCCGGTTCGACGCCCGGCAGAAGGAGATCCACCGCCAGACCAACCGCCTGTGGCCGCAGGCGCTGGGGACCTCGCCGTGGGGCTTCGTGCGCTGGCTGCACCGCCACGTTCCGGACGCGGGCCGCTACCGGCTCCGCTGGGTGGACGACGCGTCCGTCGACGACACCGACCTGGTGATCCGACAGGTCGAGGCGGCGCTGGCCGCGCGGCGGCCGGTGCCCCTGCTGGTCGGCACGCTGGTTCCCCGCCATTACACCCTCGCTCTCCGGATCGCGGACGACGGGACCTGGCGCGTCTACGAGCCCACCAGCGGGCAGGTCCGCGCCCTCGATCCCGGGCTCATCCGTACCGGCACGCTCGGACCGGTCCTCGGTTTCGACCGCCTGCACGTCGCGTTCATCCCCAGCCCGGGTCCGCCATCCACAGGGGCCGCGGGCGGGCGGAATCCCGTCGGCAGGGCCTCGTAGACTCGACGGCGTGACCGAGACCCTGCCTGAACACCGCGCCGAACTCCCCACCAAGTGGAGCCCGGCGGAGGTAGAGGGTGCCCTCTACCAGGGCTGGGTCGACAAGGGGTACTTCACCGCGCACCCGGAGTCCGGCAAGGACCCGTACTGCATCGTCATCCCCCCGCCCAACGTCACCGGCAGCCTCCACCTGGGGCACGCCATGGACCACACGCTGATCGACATCCTCACGCGGCGGCGCCGCATGCAGGGGTTCGACGCGTTGTGGCTGCCCGGCATGGACCACGCCGGCATCGCGACCCAGGCCGTCGTCGAGCGACAGCTCGCCGAGGAGGGCGGGCCCACCCGCCGCGAGCTGGGGCGCGAGGCGTTCGTCCAGCGCGTCTGGGAGTGGAAGGCCGAGTCCGGCGGCGCGATCCTGGGCCAGATGACCCGCCTCGGAGACGGGGTCGACTGGTCCCGCGAGCGCTTCACCCTGGACGAGGGGCTGTCCCGCGCCGTCCGCGCGGTGTTCAAGAAGATGTTCGACGACGGGCTGATCTACCGCGCCGAGCGCCTGGTCAACTGGTCCCCGGCCGTCCAGAGCGCCATCTCGGACATCGAGGTGGACCACAAGGAGATCGAGGGCGAGCTCGTCTCCATGCGGTACGGGGACGGGGAGGACTCCGTCGTCGTCGCCACCACCCGCGTCGAGACGATGCTCGGGGACACCGCGATCGCCGTCCACCCGGACGACGAGCGCTACACCCACCTCGTCGGGCGCACCGTCCGGATGCCGATCACCGGGCGGGACATCCCGGTCATCGCGGACCCCTACGTCGACCCCGGGTTCGGCACCGGCGCCGTCAAGATCACCCCGGCGCACGACCCGAACGACTTCGAGATGGGCCGCCGCCACGACCTGCCCATGCCCACGATCATGGACGAGTCCGGCGTCATCGCGGGCTCGGGCACGCGGTTCGACGGGCTGGACCGCTTCGAGGCGCGGAAGGCGATCACCGAGGCGCTGCGCGCCGAGGGCCGGATCGTCGCGGAGAAGCGGCCCTACCTGCACTCGGTCGGCCACGACTCGCGCAACGGCGTGATCATCGAGCCGCGGCTGTCGCTGCAGTGGTGGGTCAAGGTCGAGTCGCTGGCCAAGGCCTCGGGGGACGCCGTGCGCAACGGGGACACCCGCATCCACCCGGCCGAGATGGAGTCCCGGTTCTTCGACTGGGTCGACAACATGCACGACTGGTGCATCTCGCGGCAGCTGTGGTGGGGCCACCGGATCCCGGTCTGGTACGGCCCCGACGGGGAGATGGTCTGCGTCGGGCCGGACGAGGAGCCGCCGACGGGCGAGGGCTGGCACCAGGACGAGGACGTCCTCGACACCTGGTTCTCCTCCGGCCTGTGGCCGTTCTCCACGCTCGGGTGGCCGGACCGCACGCCGGACCTGGAGCGGTACTACCCGAACTCCGTGCTGGTCACGGGCTACGACATCCTCTTCTTCTGGGTCGTCCGGATGATGATGTTCGGCACGTACGCGATGGGGGAGACGCCGTTCCGGGACGTCTACCTGCACGGCCTGATCCGGGACGAGCACGGCAAGAAGATGTCGAAGTCCAAGGGCAACGTCATCGACCCGCTGGAGCTGATCGACACCTACGGGGCGGACGCCCTGCGGTTCACCATCGCGCGCGGCTCCAACCCGGGTACGGACATGTCCCTGTCCACCGACTGGGTCGCGGCCTCCCGCAACTTCACCACCAAGCTGTGGAACGCCACCCGGTTCGCCCTCGCCCACGGCGCGAACCCGGCCCTGCCGCTCCCGGCCGAGCCGACGGACGCCGACACGTGGATCCTCGGCCGACTGCGCGAGGTCCGCGAGCAGACGGACGCGCTGCTGGAGGACTTCCAGTTCGCCAAGGCCACCGAGGGGCTCTACCACTTCACGTGGGACGAGCTGTGCGACTGGTACCTGGAGCTGGCCAAGCCGCAGCTGGACGACCCGGCCACGGCGGAGGGCACCCGGGCGGTCCTGGGGCACGTCCTCGACGCGCTGGTGCGGCTGCTGCACCCGATCACCCCGTTCGTCACCGAGGTGCTGTGGACGGCGCTGACCGGCGGTGAGACGGTCGTGACCGCGGCCTGGCCGACGGGCGCGGGCCGCCCGGTCGACCCCGCGGCGGTCGCGCGGGTCGAGGCCGTGCAGAAGCTGATCACCGAGGTCCGCCGGTTCCGCACCGAGCAGGGCCTGCCGGACCGCAAGTCGGTCGAGGCCAGGCTGGTCGGGCTGGACGCGGCGGGGCTGTCCGCGCACGAGCGGGCGGCGCGGTTCCTCACCCGGCTGGACCCGGCGGGCGCGGAGTTCGCGCCCACGGCCACGGTCGAGGTCGCGCTCGGGTCGGGCACCGTCCACGTCGAGCTGGACACCTCCGGCGCGATCGACGTCGCCGCCGAGCGGGCCCGGCTGGGGCGTGACCTGGCGGCTGCGCAGAAGGAGCTGGAGCAGGCCGACAAGAAGCTCGGGAACCCCAAGTTCACCGAGAAGGCGCCGGAGAAGGTGGTCGCGGGGATCCGCGAGCGCCGGGCCGCCGCGGTCGCGGAGATCGAGCGGGTCGAGGCCCGGTTGGCGGGGTTGCCCGCGTCATGACGGGACCGGACGACGAGCGGGGCGAGTACCCCGAGGAGTACCCCGACCACCCCGAGGAGCCGCCCGAGGGCGAGGGCGGGGTCCGCTCGCCCGAGGAGAGCGCGGAGGACGCGGTGATCTCCGCGGTCCTGGAGCAGATCCGCGGCGGCGAGTCGCCGGACGTCGTGCCCGCGCAGTCCACCGTCGCGGGGTATGCCGAGTTCCTCGCCGTGGACGCGGTGCTGGACCGGCGCTGGCCGGAGACGGTCATGGAGCCGTCGCTGGATCGGATCCAGGCCCTCGTCGACGTGCTCGGCGACCCCCAGCGGGGGTACCCGGTCGTCCACATCACCGGCACCAACGGCAAGACGTCCGTCTCCCGCATGGTGGACGCGCTGCTGTCCGAGATCGGGCTGCGCACGGGCCGCTACACCAGCCCGCACCTGCAGCGGGCCACCGAGCGGATCAACCTGGACAACCGGCCGATCACGCCGGAGAAGTACGTGTCGACGTACCGGGACGTCGAGCCCTTCCTTGAGCTGATCGACGCGAAACAGCCCACGCCGCTGAGCAAGTTCGAGGTGCTCACCGCCATGGCGTACTCGGCCTTCGCGGACGCGCCGGTCGAGGCCGGGATCGTCGAGGTCGGGCTGGGTGGCCGGTGGGACGCCACGAACGTCGTCGACGCCGCGGTCGCGGTGATCACGCCGATCGGGCTGGACCACGCGGAGTTCCTCGGCACCGACCTGCTGGGCATCGCCCGCGAGAAGGTCGGGATCATCAAGCCCGGTTCGGTCGCGGTGCTGGCCGCGCAGGACAAGGACGTGGCCGAGGTCCTCATCGAGCGCTGCGCCGAGGTGGACGCGCAGGTGGCCCGCGAGGGCGCCGAGTTCGGCGTGCGGGAGCGGGAGCTGGCCGTGGGCGGGCAGCGGCTGTCCCTGCAGGGCCTGTCCGGCACCTACGACGAGATCTTCCTGCCGCTGCACGGCGAGCACCAGGCGTCGAACGCGGCGATCGCGCTCGCCGCGGCCGAGGCCCTCGTCGGTGCGGGCCCGCAGCAGCCACTCGACCCGGAGGCGGTGCGCGCCGCGTTCGCGGGGGTGCGTTCGCCCGGCAGGCTGGAGCCGATGGACGGCGGCGTCGGGCGGCCGACGGTGCTGATCGACGCGGCGCACAACCCGCACGGCGCCCGCGCGCTCGCAGCGGCGCTGCTGTCGGAGTTCCGGTTCGCGCGGCTGGTCGGCGTGATCGGCGTGATGCGGGACAAGGACGCGAAGGGGCTGCTCGAGGCCCTCGAGCCCGCCCTGCACGAGGTCGTGATCACCCGGAACTCGTCGCCGCGGGCGATGGACCCCGACGAGCTGGGCGAGCTCGCCGTCGAGGTGTTCGGGCGGGACCGGGTGAGCGTGGAGCCGCACCTGCAGGCCGCGATCGACCAGGCCGTGGAGCTGGCCGAGGAGGCCGGGGACTCCGGCGTCGGCGTGATCGTCACCGGCTCCGTGGTGACCGCGGGGGAGACCCGCACCCTGTACGGGAAGGAACCGGCATGACCGAGCCCGCGGCCCGGCCCGCGCCGGTCGACCCCATGAAGGGCTTCCGCGGGATCTGCGCGGGGGTGCTGATCCTCGAGGCGATCGTGGTGGTGCTCGCGCTCCTGGTGGTCGCCCGGTTCGACGGGGCCGCCGCGACCCCGCTGGCGCTGACCGTGGTCTCGGTCCTCGGGGTGCTGATGATCCTCGCCTCCGGGGTGCAGCGGCGGCCGTACGGGCTGCGGGTCGCCGTCGGGCTGCAGGTGGCGCTGCTGCTGTGCGGGTTCCTGCACTTCTCGCTGTTCATCGTCGGTGCGCTCTTCGCGCTGGTCTGGGGCACCCTGCTGTGGATGCGCCAGGACGTCGCACGGAGGATGTCGCGCGGCGAGCTGCCCGCGCAGCGCGGCGAGCCGTAAGCGTTTCGTCAGGTCCGTGCCCCTGGCGGCGGTCCGTCCGGTTCGCGAGGCTGACCGGCGTGCACTCCTCTCCGCCCCGGTCCTGGTGGCGCCGTCGTCGTGTGGTTCTCCCGGCGGTGGCGGGTGTCGTCGTGCTGCTCGCGGCCGCGGCGTTCTGGTTCCAGCCGTGGAAGCTCGTGGTCGACGAGGCCGTGGCGGAGCCCGCCCCCACGGCCCGGCCCGCCCAGCCCGCCGCGCCCGCCGCACCGGCTGAACCCGTCGTCGTCGCCCGCGGCGAGCTGATCAGCCACGAGCACGAGACGAGGGGGACGGCGACGCTCCTGCGGCTGCCGGATGACACCTTCGTGGTGCGGCTGGCGGACCTGGTCACCAGCAACGGCCCGAAACTCAAGGTGTGGCTGACCGACGCCCCCGTCCTGCCCGGGCGCGCCGGCTGGCACGTGTTCGACGACGGCCGCGTGCTGGACCTCGGGGACCTGAAGGGCAACCTCGGCAGCGCGAACTATCCGGTCCCGCCGGGGACCGACCTCACCGGCCTGACCAGCGTCAGCATCTGGTGCGAGCGGTTCGCCGTCTCGTTCGGGGCTGCCGATCTCGCCCGCTGAGCCCGCCGATACGCTGCGTGGCGTGACTGAACGCACCCTCGTCCTCGTCAAGCCGGACGGCGTCGCCCGCAACCTGATCGGGGAGTGCCTGGCGCGCATCGAGCGCAAGGGCCTGAAGCTCGTCGCCGTGGAGCTGCGCACCGTCGACCGGGCGCTCGCCGCGCAGCACTACGCGGAGCACGACGGCAAGCCCTTCTTCGAGTCCCTGCTCGAGTTCATCACCTCCGGCCCGGTCCTCGCGGCCGTCGCCGAGGGGCCGCGTGCGATCGCGGCGTGGCGCCAGCTCGCCGGTGGAACCGACCCCGTCGAGAAGGCGGCGCCCGGCAGCATCCGCGGCGACTTCGGCCTGGAGACCCAGGCGAACCTGGTGCACGGTTCGGACTCGCCCGAGTCGTCCGCCCGCGAGATCAAGCTCTGGTTCCCCGATCTCTGACGTGACCGCCCGGCCGGTGCTCGACCCGGCCGGGCTGGACACGCCCTTCGCCGACCTGTGGGTCGCCGTCATCCGGGCGGGCGGGGCGGTCGGCTTCGCCCCGGACGCGCCCGAGGCGGAGATCCGCGGCCTGGCCGCCCGCTCGCTGGACGAGGTCCGGGCCGGGCGGCTGCACATGATCGCCCTCGGCGGCCCCGAAGACCTCGACGGCGTGGTGTTCCTGCAGCCGGGCGGCGGACCGGTCGTCGAGCACCGGGCGACGGTGCTGCGCCTCATGGTCCACCCCGAACGGCAGGGCCGCGGCCTGGGCAGGCTGCTGCTCGCGGCCGCCGTCGACCGGGCCCGCGCGCTGGGGCTGACCCAGCTCCTGCTCTCCGCCCGGGGCGGTACCGGCCTGCCCGCGTTCTACCGTCACCTGGGCTGGACGGAGGTCGGCCGGTTCCCCCGCGCCCTGCGCCTGGGCCCGGCGGACTGGCGGGACGAGCACTGGTTCCAGCTCGACCTCTGACGGCACCGGAAGTGTCGGAGGAGGTGGTTAGTGTGCCGGGCATGGGGGAGGGACTGGTCGTCGCGCGCGGGCTGCGCAAGAGCTTCGGCGCGTTCGAGGCGGTGCGGGGGATCGAGGTCGAGGTCGCCGAGGGCGAGGTGTTCGGCTTCCTCGGGCCGAACGGCGCGGGCAAGTCCTCGACCATGCGGATGATCGCGTGCGTGTCGCCGCGCTCGGCGGGGGAGCTGAGCGTGCTGGGGCGAGACCCCGACCGGGAGGGCCCGCGGATCCGGGCCCGGCTGGGTGTGGTGCCGCAGCTGGACAACCTGGACATCGAGCTGTCGGTGCGGGAGAACCTCGAGGTCTACGGCCGGTACTTCGGGCTGTCGCGGCGGCACGTGCGCGCCAAGGCCGGCGAGCTGCTGGAGTTCGCGCGGCTCACCGACCGGGCGGACGCGAAGGTGGACGCGCTGTCCGGCGGCATGAAGCGCAGGCTCACCATCGCCCGCGCCCTGGTCAACGACCCCGACCTGCTCCTGCTCGACGAGCCGACCACCGGGTTGGACCCGCAGGCCCGGCACCTGCTGTGGGAGCGGCTCTACCGGCTCAAACGCGAGGGCGTCACCCAGATCATCACCACGCACTACATGGACGAGGCCGAGCAGCTCTGCGACCGGCTCGTGGTGATGGACGGCGGGGTGATCGTCGCGGAGGGCTCGCCCGCGGGCCTGATCGAGCGCTGGTCCACCCGCGAGGTGCTGGAGCTGCGGTTCCCCTCGGACGCGGCCCCGCCGGTCGCCGAGCTGCAGCCGCACGCCGAGCGGGTGGAGCTGCTGCCGGACCGCGTGCTGCTCTACGTGCCGCACGGCGAGCGCGCGCAGGCGGCGGTGCACGCCGCGGGCGTCCGGCCGCTGTCGGCGCTGGTGCGGCGCTCGTCGCTGGAGGACGTCTTCCTCCGCCTCACCGGCCGCACGCTGGTCGACTGATGGTCCGGGTGCACGGGGTCGCGCGGGTGCTGGAGGCCCACCTGCGCTGGTACCGGCGGAACTGGCGGGCCACCGCGATCTCGTCGGTGCTGCAGCCGCTGCTGTTCCTGCTCGCGTTCGGGCTCGGGTTCGGGAGCCTGGTGGGCGCCCGGGCGCAGGAGGCGACGGGTGGGGCGGACTACCTGGTGTGGCTCGCGCCCGCGCTGCTGGCGATGTCCGCGGTGCAGACCGGCGCGTTCGAGATGAGCTATCCCGTGCTCGCCGGGTTCAAGTGGCGGCGCACCTACGAGGCGATGACGGCGACCCCGGTCGAGCCCGGGGAGGTCGCGCTCGGCCAGCTGGCGTTCGTCACCGCGAAGTCCCTGCTCACCGGCGCGGTGTCGCTGGTGGTGATCGCGCTGTTCGGCGGGGTGCGGTCGGTGGGGGTGCTCGGGTCGCTGGTCGCGGCGGTGCTCACGGGGGCCGCCGTGGCGGCGCTGGTCATGGCGTTCGCGGCGACCCGGCAGGACGAGGGCACGGCGTTCAACGCGGTGTTCCGCTTCGTCGTGCTGCCGATGACGCTGTTCTCGGGCACGTTCTTCCCCATCGCGACCCTGCCGGGGTGGGTGCAGCCGCTGGCCTGGGTGTCGCCGCTGTGGCACGGGACCGAGCTCGCGCGCTGGGCGGCGGGCGTCGGCGCGTCCGACCTGGTGCTCCTGCACCTCGCCTACCTGCTGGTGTTGGTCGGGATCGGGAGCGGGCTGTCCATGCGGTTCTTCACCCGGAGGCTGACGGCATGACGGCCCCGATCTCGGGACTCACGTGGCTGCTGCCCGCCGGGAGCTACGCGGGCCGCGCCCGCATGCTGCTGCTCCGCTCGGCCACGGCGTCGCGGCGGACGTGGCCCGCCGTGGTCTCGGGCTTCGCCGAGCCGGTGTTCTACCTGCTCGCGATGGGCACCGGGCTCGGCGCGCTGGTCGGCACCCTCCCCGGCCCGGACGGGCGGGAGCTGAGCTACGCCGCCTTCATCGCGCCCGGGCTGCTGGCCGCCAGCGCCATGAACGGCGCGGTGTTCGACGCGACGTTCAACGTCTTCTTCAAGCTGCGGGACTCCAAGCTGTACGACGCGATGCTGGCCACCCCGCTCGGCCCGGTGGACATCGCGCTCGGGGAGATCGGCTGGGCGCTGCTGCGCGGCGGGCTCTACGCGACCGGGTTCCTCAGCGTGATGGCGGTCGCCGGGCTGGTCACCTCGCCGTGGGCGCTGCTCGCGCTGCCGGTGGCGCTGCTGGTGGCCTTCGCGTTCGCCGCCGTGGGCATGGCGGCGACGTCGTTCATGCGCTCCTGGCAGGACTTCGACTTCGTCACCCTCGCGGTGCTGCCGATGTTCCTGTTCGGCACCACGTTCTACCCGCTCAGCGTCTACCCGCCCGTGGTGCAGGTGGTGGTGGAGTGCCTGCCGCTCTACCACGCGGTGGAGCTGATGCGCGGACTCACCACCGGGGCCGTGCACTGGGGGATGCTCGGTCACCTCGCCTACTTCGTCGTGATGGCCCTGGTCGGGGTGGTGTTCGCAGCCCGCAGGCTGCACGCCCTCCTGCTCCGATGACCTACGCGCACGGCGCCGGCGTCAGGTGGGTCTCGGGTGCGGGCAGCGACCACAGGCCCGCGCCGCCGCCGACCGGGCCGACGAGCAGGCCGAGGGTGCCGCCCGCGCCGAGAGCGAGGGACTCCACCTGGCCGGGCAGGCGGGCGTCGACCGTGGTGCGGGTGCCGTCCGGGGCGAGGTGCACGAGGCGGCTGCCGTCTGCGCGGCCCTGGGTGAACCAGACGCCGTCCGCGTCCGCGGCCAACCGGCCACCGGACGTCACGCAGGCGGGCAGGTCGACCGGGGTGGCCGGGCCGTAGAGCCGCAGCCGCCACTGCCCGTCGAGCCCGCCGAGGGCCAGGAGGCCGCCCTCGACCGGCAGCATCGCGAACGGGTCGACCTCCGAGCGCGCGGGGGAGGAGGCGGGCCGGGGCAGGGTCGCCGCGTCCACGGTGCCGTGCGCGGTCCGCAGGTCGAGGCGGCGCATCGCGTCGGGGTCGGCGGTGGGGCGCAGCCACACCGAGCCGTCGGGTCCCGGGCGGGTGACCAGGGAGACGCCGGTGACCTGCGCGGACGTGTCGCGGTCCAGGGCGCGGACGGTGACGGTGTCGGGCCCGGTCCAGTAGACGACGTGCCCGTCCCACAGCCCGGAGATCCGGTACGGGTCCCGGCCGGGGTCCCGGCCGTCGGTCGCGGCGCGCACGACCACCCGCCCGTCCGGGTCGACGGTCGCGAGGCCGCCCGGGCCCGCGTAGCCGACCGTTCCCGCAAGGGGCACGGCCAGCGCCGTCCCGGCGGGTCCGGCGAGCGCGACCGCACCCGACCGCAGGGATCCCGTGTAGGTGAGCGGGGCGAGTCGGACGAACGGGCCCGCGGTGCGCGGCTGCGGACCGGCGCCGAGCAGCGCGAGGACCAGGGGGACGGGCAGCGCGGCGACCAGCGCCAGGGCCACGCGCCTGCCGGGCGTCACCGCCGTGAGCGTGCTGAGCACCGCGAGCGCGCCGCCCGCCGCGGTGAGCCACGGCCCGGCGCCCGGCAGGGCGGACGCCCCCGCCGCCACGGCCGCCCCACCGGCGGCGGCGAGGACGGCGGCGTGCACCCCGGAGGGCAGCCTGCCCGCGCCCGCCAGCAGACCCGTGGCGAGCGCGGCCACCGCGAGCAGTACCAGGACGAGCGCGGGAACGCCGCCGATCAGGTCCGCGCCGAGCAGGGTGGAGGCGTGCCAGCTCGCGAGCTCGTCGAGCGGGACGGCGGAGACCGGCGTCGACCACCACGGCAGGCCCAGCGCCGCGACGGCGACGAGGACCGCTCCGAGGCCGACCTGCAGCGGACGTGTCATGGTGGTCGACGCTAGGGACCGCCGGACCGCGGCGGACCCGTGCGAGCATCCGAAACCGGGGTGGTGCGACCACCACACTTGCTACCGTCTCCGGTCGGCACTCACCGAAAGGCGGAAACATGATCACCGGAAGCCTCGTCGCCCTCGTCACGCCGATGAAGGCGGACGGCGCGATCGACTTCGAGGCCCTCGAGCGCCTGGTCGAGCGCCAGGTGCTCGCGGGGACCGCGGCGATCATCTCGGTCGGGACCAGCGGCGAGTCGTCCACGCTGACCGTGGCCGAGCACACGGACGTCATCCGGCGGACGATCGACGCCGCGGGCGGGCGCGTGCAGGTCATCGCGGGCACCGGCGCGAACAACACCGACGAGGCCATCCACCTCACCAAGGCCGCCGCCGCGGCGGGCGCGGACGGGGCCCTGCTGGTCACGCCCTACTACAACAAGCCCCCGCAGGAGGGCCTGTTCCAGCACTTCACGAAGGTGGCCGAGGCCGTCGACCTGCCCCAGTACCTCTACAACGTGCCCGGCCGTACGGCCTGCGACATGCTCCCCTCGACCGTGGAGCGGCTCGCCGAGGTGCCGAACATCGTGGGGCTCAAGGAGGCGAAGGGCGACCTGGACCGGGTGCGGGACCTCGTCGCGCTGGGACTGCCGGACTTCGCCCTCTACTCCGGGGACGACGCCACGGCCCGGGCCTCGATGCTCGCCGGGTTCCACGGCGACATCTCGGTCACGGCGAACGTGGCGCCCGAGCAGATGGCGCGGATGTGCAAGGCCGCCGTCGCCGGTGACGCCGAGGAGGCCGCGACGATCGACGCGGACCTCGCGGGCCTGCACCGGGCCCTGTTCGTGGAGGCCAACCCGATCCCGGTGAAGTGGGCGCTCGCCGAGATGGGGCTGATCGAGCGCGGCATCCGCCTGCCGCTCGTCGAGCTCGACGAGTGGCACCACGAGGACGTCCGCGCCGCCCTGCGCATGGCGGGCCTGCTCGAGAACTGAGCGCGCCGGTTTCGAGCCCCTGAACAGGCGTTATGGAACCATAATGCGCGTTTCGGGCCGCTGAACGGACAATATGGTTCCATAATGCGATTCCGCCCTCACGACATGATGCGGGGGCGGGCTCGGGAGGCGTACATCGTCAGACCCGTCGCCACCGCGCGGCCGTGCAGGTACTCGGCCTGGCGGCTCGCCCGGGCGGGGTCGAACTCGGCGGTGATGCTGCAGAGCGTGTCCCGCAGGTGCAGCTCGATCCAGCAGCAGACGTCCGCGTCGGCGACGAGGGTCTCGGTGGCCGTCGCGAGGGAGGCGGCGGCCTCGCGGGGGGTGCCGAGCCGGGCCTGCGCGGCGGCCAGGCCGCGGCTGGTCAGCGCGACCCAGCACGCGTCGCCGACGACCTCGGCGAGGGTGCGGGCGTCCGCCAGGACCGTCGCCGCCTCCCGCGCCCGGCCCGCGCGGAGCAGCACCTCGCCGTGCAACGAGTCGATCCACGGCCGCATCGGGGTCCAGTCGAGCTCGGTGGCCAGGGCGCGCGCCGCGTCGACGTCCGTCGCCGCGCCCTCGTCGTCCCCGGTGGCGAGCCGGGCGCGGCCCCGCATCGCCAGGGCCGCGGCGTGCGCGCGCGGGCGGTCCCGCCCGCCGGTCATCGCCACGGCGGTGTCCAGCTGCGCCTCGGCGTGCGCCGAGCCGTCCGTGTCCACCAGCGCGAACCCGCGCCCGTAGGCGACGGCGGCGAGGTCGTCGGGCAGGTCCGCCGCGGCGGCCTCGGCCCGGGCCAACATCCGCAGCGCGCCCGCCTGGTCCCCGGTCGCCGTCGCGACGAAGCCCAGCTCACGCCGGGCCAGCCCGGCCACCTCGGCGCGGCCCTCGTGGGTGGCGAGCCGGTCGGCCTCGCGCAGCGCCGCGATCGCGCGGGGATCGGTGCTGGCCACGGCATGGACGTACGCCCGGCCGTAGTGGGCGAGGGCCTCGGCCAGGACCACGTCGTCTCCCAGGCCCCGGGCCCGCTCGACGGCGCCGCGCAGGATCGCCGTCCCGTCCCGCGCGGCCCCCGCGTCCATGACCTGCTCGCCCACCCGGACGAGCTCCCGCACCGCCACCCGGCTGGCCGGGGTGCCCCGTCGGTGCGCCCGCTGCAGGCGGGCACCGGCGACCGCGAGGGTCTGCCTGCGCCCGTGCAGCCACGCCGCGAACTCCGGGACGTCCGGCTCGGCGCCCTCCAACAACGGCAGGGTCGCCTCGCCGAGCGGCCAGCCGGCGGGCGCGCGCCCGGCGAGGACGTCCCGCACGTCGACCCGCACGTCCGCAGCGACCTCGCAGGTCAGCGGGTCACCGCCGAGGGTGAGGGCCGCCCCGACGGCCCGCCGCGCCTGGCTGAGCGTCCAGCGCAGGGCGGCCTGGGGGTCCTCCGCGTCCGGGAACAGGAGCTCCAGCACGCGGCTGCGGGGGACCGGGCCGGTGCTCGTGAGCAGCAGCGCGAGCAGCGCCCAGGGCTTGCGGCCCCGGGGCCCGGGCAGGTCGGCTCCCAGCACGCGCGGCGGCCCCAACAAGCGGACGACGGTCCCCATCACCCCTCCTCACGGAGAGAGCCCAGGATGGCACCGGTGATACGCCCGGACACGTCCGTTCGGGCCCCGGTGCCTCCTGCCGGCTCCCGCGCTCCTCAGGGCCGCACCGCCGTCACCACCAGGTACTCCGCCGTCCAGGTCCCGGCGGGGTCCTGGGTGCGCCGCAGGAACTCCAGGAACGCCGCGTCGAGCGCGGCCGGGTCCTCCTGGGCGCGGTAGGCGGCGATGGTCGGGCCGTAGTTCGCCTTCCACCACTCCCGGAACGCCACCGGGTCGCGGGTGACGTCGAACGTGATCGTGCCGGTCGTCGCGACGACCTCGGTCCCCAGCAGCGTCCGGACGTGGTCGGCCGTGCCCCAGAGCGGAGCGGGCGAGGCGCCGGGCGGGGGCGGCGGCGCGAAGGGCTTCATGGTCGCGAACAGCTGCCCGACGAAACCCTGCGGCGTCCAGTTGAGCAGCGCGATCCGCCCACCGGGCCGCACGACGCGCCGCAGCTCGCCCGCGGCGCGCTCGTGGAACGGGGCGAACATGATCCCGACGCAGGACAGCGCGACGTCGAACTCCCCGGTCTCGAACGGCAGCGCCTGCGCGTCCGCCTCCACCCACTCGATCTCGGGATGGGCGGCGCGGCCGACGGCGAGCAGCTCCGGCGTGAGGTCCGACGCGACGACGGACGCCCCCGCGGCCGCCGCGGGCACCGACGCGTTGCCCGTGCCCGCGGCGATGTCGAGCACCCGCTCGCCGGGCCGGATCTCGGCCGCCTCGACGAGCCGGGCGCCGAGGGTGGGGATGAGGTCCGCGGCGACGGTCGCGTAGGAGCCCGAGGCCCACAGGGCACGGTGCTTGGGTCCGATGGTGCGGAGGGGGTCTGTGGTGGTCATGCCGAAAGGCTGCGCGCCGACCGTGTGCCGGAGCGTGTGCGTCGGCCCTGTGCCGCGGGTCCGGTGCACAGGGCCTACCCTTGACCCGCGTGAGCCCCGCGTCCGTCTTCCCCGCCCTGGAACCCCTGCTGCCCCGCGTCTCGAAACCGGTGCAGTACGTCGGCGGCGAGCTGAACGCGCAGGCCAAGCCCTGGGAGTCCGTGGACGTCCACTGGGCGCTGATGTACCCGGACGCCTACGAGGTCGGGCTGCCCAACCAGGGCGTCATGATCCTCTACGAGGTGCTCAACGAGCGCCTCGACGCGCTCGCCGAGCGGTGCTACGCCGTCTTTCCCGACCTCGAGAAGCTGATGCGCGAGCACCGGGTGCCCGCCTTCACCGTCGACGCCCACCACCCGGTGGGCGCGTTCGACCTGCTCGGGGTGTCCTTCTCCACCGAGCTCGGCTACACGAACCTGCTGACCACGCTGGACCTGGCCGGGATCCCGCTGCACGCCGCGGACCGCGACGAGACGCACCCCGTCGTCGTCGCGGGCGGCCACGCGGCCTTCAACCCGGAGCCGATCGCCGACTTCATCGACGTCGCCGTGCTGGGCGACGGCGAGGAGGTCGTCGGGGACATCACGGACGTCGTGCGGGAGTGGAAGTCCGCCGGCGGCACCCGCCGCGAGCTGCTGCGTCGGCTCGCGCACACCGACGGCTGCTACGTCCCCTCCTGCTACGAGGTGGAGTACGGGCCGGAGATCCGGTCGGTCACCCCGGTCGACGGGGCGCCGGAGCGGGTGCAGAAGCGCACGACGTCGGACCTCGACGAGTGGCCCTACCCCAAGGCGCCGCTGGTCCCGCTGGCCGAGACCGTGCACGAGCGGGCCTCGGTGGAGATCTTCCGCGGCTGCACGCGGGGATGCCGGTTCTGCCAGGCGGGCATGATCACCCGCCCGGTGCGGGAGCGGTCGTTGCAGGGGATCGGCGAGATGGTCGACTCCGCCGTCCGGGCCTCCGGGTTCGACGAGGTGGGGCTGCTCTCGCTGAGCAGCGCGGACCACTCCGAGATCGCGGACATCACCAAGGGCCTCGCCGACCGGTACGAGGGCACGAACACCTCGCTGTCGCTGCCCTCCACCCGCGTGGACGCCTTCAACATCGACCTCGCCAACGAGATCTCCCGCAACGGCCGCCGCTCCGGGCTCACCTTCGCCCCGGAGGGCGGGTCCGAGCGGATCCGCAAGGTGATCAACAAGATGGTGTCGGAGGAGGACCTGATCCGCACCGTCTCCGAGGCGTTCGCGCAGGGCTGGCGGCAGGTCAAGCTCTACTTCATGTGCGGGCTGCCCACCGAGGAGGACGAGGACGTCCTGGAGATCGCGGGCATGGCGCACCGGGTGATCCAGGCGGGCCGGGCCGCCTCCGGGCGCAACGACGTCCGCTGCACGATCTCCATCGGCGGGTTCGTCCCCAAGCCCCACACGCCGTTCCAGTGGGCCGCCCAGGCCCACCCGGACGTCGTCGACGCCCGGCTGCGCAAGCTGCGCGAGGCCGTGAACAGCAACCGCAAGCTCGGCAAGAACATCGGCATGCGCTACCACGACGGCCAGCCCTCGCTGATCGAAGGCCTGCTCGCCCGGGGCGACCGGCGCGTCGGCGGCGTGATCGAGCGGGTCTGGCGAGACGGCGGCAGGCTCGACGGCTGGTCCGAGCACTTCTCCTACGACCGCTGGGTCACCGCCGCCGCCGAGGTGCTGGAGCCGCAGGGCGTGTCGCTGGAGTGGTTCACCACGCGGGAGCGCGGCGAGGACGAGATCCTGCCCTGGGACCACCTCGACTCCGGTCTCGAGCGCGACTGGCTGTGGCAGGACTGGCAGGACGCCCTGGCCGAGCAGGAGCAGGACGACTGCCGCTGGACCCCCTGCTTCGACTGCGGTGTGTGCCCCTCGACGGGCACGGACATCGAGGTCGGCCCCAGCGGCACGACGCTGATCCCGCTCACCGTCGTCAACCCGGTCGGGCGGGAGCTTGCCTGACTCCGGTTCCTCGGCGGGATCGCGCGAGATCACCGTCCGGGTCGCCGACGAGCGGGACGTCGAGGCACTCGGCAGGCTCCGCCGCGCCTGGACCGAGGAGCGGGCGGGGCGCCCGGTGGACGACCCGGCCTTCGAGGCCGCCTTCGCACAGTGGGCGCGCACCGAGCAGCCGCGGCGCACCTTCTGGCTGGCCGAGATCGGCAGCGAACGGGCCGGCTGGACGCCGATCGGGTCGATCAACGTCGTCGAGATCGTCCCGATGCCCCGGCCCGGGACGCGCGCCGCGAGCATCGGGCAGGTCGGGAACGCGTTCGTCCTGGCCGCCTTCGCCGACCGCGGGGTGCCGCAGGCGCTGCTGGAGGCGGTCGTGGCGCACGCCAGGGAGCGCCGCTTCCGGCGGCTGGTCCTCGCCCCGACCGCCCGCAGCACCGCCTTCTACCGCCGCGCGGGCTTCCGACCCGCGGGCGAGACGCTGCTGGTCCTCGAGCCGGAGTAGCCCGCCTCGTTCGGGGTGTCGGGGACGGGTTCTACGCTGGGGGCATGGCACGTGTGCGCCCCGGCGAGGCTGCGAACCCCGCTCCACCGACGGTGCAGCGCATCCGGGTGCGGTTCGCCAAGCGGGGCCGGCTGCGGTTCCTCTCCCACCGGGACGTGGCGCGCAGCGTCGAGCGGGCGGTGCGGCGCTCCGGGGTGCCCGTCTCGCACTCGCACGGGTTCTCCCCGCACCCGCGGATCTCGTGGATCGGCGCCGCGCCCACGGGCACCGCGAGCGAGGCCGAGTACTTCGAGATCGGGCTCACCCGGGAGATGGAGCCGGACGTCGTCCGAACGGCGCTGGACGCGGTGCTCCCCGACGGTCTCGACATCCTCGACGCGGTCGTCGCCACGCCGCCCGCGCTCGCCGACCGGGTGGACGCGAGCCTGTGGCGGATCGCGCTTCCGGGCGTCTCGGGCGCCGATCTGAGGGCGGCCGTCGAGGGGCTCATGGCGAAGGACTCCCTGGTCGTGGACCGCATCATGCCCTCGGGGAAGCGGCAGATCGACGTCCGGGCGGCGGTGGCGTGGGCCGAGGCGGGGGAGGACTCGCCGGGCGGTGTCACACCGGAGGAGACCGGTGGCGCCGCAGTCTGTGCGATACTGACGGCGGTCGTACGGCAGACGACACCCGCTGTTCGACCCGACGACGTGTTGGGCGCGCTCGACGTTGTCGCAGGGCTGAAGCCGCCGGTGCCCGCGAAATCGACCCGGCTGGCCCAGGGCCTGCTCGACGACTCGGGTCGCCTCACCGATCCGCTCGGATCCGACCGGGTCACCACCCGGGCCTGACCGCCGCGGAGCGGGGCCTGTGGACCCTCGCAGAGCGCGTCGCCGAGCCACACAGCGCACCAGGATTGCCCGCTCCGCACCGTGGAACGGGAGAGACGTAGTCAGGCCCCTGCGCGGCCGCCCCTCCCCGGGGCGCCCGGGGGCGAAGGAGTTGAATGTCAGTCAACGATGCGCCCGCCGGTGAGACCGGCGGGCTGTTCTCCGTGTCGGATCTGCCCGAGAAGCTGCGCGTGCACGCGCTCGCCAAGCTGATCGGCCGGACCAGCAAGGAGGTCCTCGCGGCCCTCGCGGAGCTCGGCAGCCCGGTGGGCAGCGCCCAGTCCGGCGTCGACCGCAAGACCGCGGAGCAGGTCGTCACGAGCCTGCTCGGGGCCCCCGGCACGGCCGCGGGCACGACTGCGGGCACGACTGCGGGCACGGGTGCGGAGACGGCGCCCGGCACGGCCGCCGAGGCGGGGGAGGACCCGGCGTCCCCGGTTCCGTCCCAGGCGGAGGCGGCCGCAGCGCCGGCTCCCGTGCCCGCGCGCACCCGCCGCCGCAAGGCCGCCGCCCCCGCGCCTGCCGAGACCGCGGAGACCCCGGAGCCCGGGGCCGCCGAGTCGGACGCAGGCGAGCCCGCGCAGGAGCAGGCCGAGGCCCCGGCCCGGCGCACCCGCCGCAAGGCGACGCGGAAGGCGGGCGCGCCCGCCGAGCAGGCCGAGTCCGCCCCGGCGCCCATCACGGCCGCTGCCCCGAGCACCGCGGACGGCGCGGACGGCACGGAGGCCCCGACCGCCGCGGACCCGACCGCCGCGGACCCGACCGCCGCGGACGCGACCGTCACGGACACCCCGGCCCCCGCCCCGGCCAAGCGCACCCGCCGCAAGGCCACCCGCAAGGCCGGCGCCCCGGACGAGCAGGCCGAGCTCGCCACCACCGGCACCACCACCGGCACCCCGACCGGCACCGCCACGGAGTCCGCCCCGGCGGAGCCCGCCACCGGGTCCGTCGCCGAGCCCGCCACCGGTTCCGCCACCGGTTCCGCCACCGGTTCCGCCACCGCGCCCGCCGACACCGGCCTCTCGCCGCTGTTCGCCCCGCCCGCGCCCCTGTTCAAGCCGGCCGAGCCCACCCGGACCCGCCGCCGGGCCCGCGCCGGCGACCAGGCCGAGGACACCGCCGCCGCGGAGTCGACCGGCACCGCCGACGAGCCCGCGGAGGAGCCCGACCGGCCCCGCCGCCGTCGTCGTGGGCGCGCCGCGGCCCAGGACGAGACCGAGCAGCCCGACGACACGGCGGAGACCACCGAGGCCACGGAGAGCGCCGACGCCACCGACGCCACCGACGCGGACTCCGACGACGACGAGGACGACGAGGCGGGCGGTCGCCGCCGCCGTCGCCGGGGCCGCCGTGGTCGCGGCCGCGGCCGCGGGGAGAACGGCGAGGACGGTGCCGAGGGCGGCGAGGACACCGAGTCCGCCGAGGCCGGTGGCGCCGACGACTCGAGCGACACCGACGAGTCGGACGACACGGACGACTCCGACGAGGAGCAGGACTCCGCGGACGAGGGCGGCTCGCGCCGTCGTCGTCGCCGGCGGCGCCGCAAGGGCTCGGGAGACGCCGGCGACTCCAGCGCTGACGGGAGCGACGACGACCCGCCGAACACCGTCACGCGGGTGCGCACCCCCCGTGAGCGGGACACCGGCGACGACGGCGTCCAGTCCGTCCGCGGCTCCACCCGCCTGGAGGCCAAGCGCCAGCGCCGCCGGGACGGCCGGGACGCGGGCCGCCGCCGCCCGCCGATCCTGAGCGAGTCGGAGTTCCTGGCCCGCCGGGAGTCCGTCGAGCGGACGATGGTCATCCGCCAGACCGGCAAACGCAACGAGATCGGCGTCCTCGAGGACGGCGTGCTCGTGGAGCACTTCATCGCGGGCGGCTCCGGGCAGAGCGAGTCGATGGTCGGCAACATCTACCTCGGCCGCGTGCAGAACGTGCTGCCGAGCATGGAGGCCGCGTTCGTCGACATCGGCCGCGGCCGCAACGCCGTGCTCTACGCCGGCGAGGTGGACTGGGACGCCGCCGGTCTCAACGGCAAGGCGCGCCGCATCGAGCAGGCCCTGAGCAGCGGCGACAGCGTGCTCGTCCAGGTCACCAAGGACCCGGTCGGGCACAAGGGCGCCCGGCTGACCACCCAGATCAGCCTCGCGGGCCGCTTCCTGGTCTACGTGCCGAGCGGGGGCGCGGCGGGGATCTCCCGCAAGCTGCCGGACGTCGAGCGCAAGCGGCTCAAGGACATGCTCAAGGAGATCGTCCCCAGCGACGCCGGGGTGATCATCCGCACCGCCTCCGAGGGGGTCTCGCACGAGGCCCTGGAGCGGGACGTCCGACGGCTGCAGGCGCAGTGGGAGGTCGTCAAGGAGAAGGCCGCGAAGACCGGTCCGAAGGCCCCCAAGGCGCCGACGCTGCTCTACGAGGAGCCGGACCTGCTGGTCAAGGTCGTCCGGGACCAGTTCAACGAGGACTTCGCCTCGCTCGTGGTGTCCGGGGACTCCGCGTGGGAGACGGTGTCGGACTACGTCTCGCACGTGGCCCCCGAGCTCGCCGAGCGGATGCACCGCCACGTCGGCCCGAAGGACGTCTTCGCCGAGTACCGGATCGACGAGCAGCTGCTCAAGGCGCTGGACCGCAAGGTGTGGCTGCCCTCGGGCGGCACGCTGGTGATCGACCGCACCGAGGCCATGACGGTCATTGACGTCAACACCGGCAAGTTCACCGGCTCCGGCGGGAACCTCGAGGAGACCGTCACCCGCAACAACCTGGAGGCGGCCGAGGAGGTCGTCCGCCAGCTCCGGCTGCGGGACATCGGCGGGATCATCGTCGTCGACTTCATCGACATGGTGCTCGAGGCGAACCGGGACCTGGTGTTGCGCAGGCTCACCGAGTGCCTGGCCCGGGACCGCACCCGCCACCAGGTCGCCGAGGTGACCTCGCTCGGCCTGGTCCAGATGACCCGCAAGCGGGTCGGCGGCGGGCTGCTCGAGCACTTCTCCACGACGTGTGAGCACTGCCGCGGCCGCGGCGTCATCGTGAACGTCGACGGGGTCGAGCCGAAGCACGACCACGGCCAGAACGGTTCCGGCAACGGGCACCAGGGCAACGGGCAGGCGGGCGGCCAGGCGGACAACGGCGGACGTCGGCGCAACCGGCGGGGCCGGGACGACAAGTCCGCCGTCGAGACCGAGACGGACGAGCGGGCCTCCGCGGCCGCGGCCCTGGCCATGGTCGCCGCGGCGGCGGGCCACACCGCGGTCGCCGACCCCGTTCCGGTCACGGACGCGCCCGAGGCCCCCGTGGGGATGGACGAGCCGGACACCGGCCGTCCCGCCCGGCGCCGGGGCAGGCGGCGGGTCGAGCGCCCCGCCGGGGGCACCGGGTCGGCCGAGCCGGTGGTCGTGACGACGGAGGCCGCCGAGAGCGTCGTGGCGGAGGCGGTCGCGCCGCAGGGCGGGACCGCCCCGGCCGCGCCGGAGGCCACCACGGTCGACACCGCTGCCGAGAGCCCGGCCGAGAGCGCTGCCGAGGCACCCGCCGAGGCTGTGGCGGTCGAGGCCGTGGCGACCGAGGCGGCGGCAGAAGACGTGGCGACCGAGGTCGTCGCGGACGCGGTCGCCCCGCAGATCGCCCCCGAGGCGGTCGAGGAGCAGGCCGAGCAGATCGAGCAGGCCGCCGTGACGGGCGAGCCCGCCACGGGTCTGCCCGCGAACGGCACCCCGCCGCTGGCCGCGGACCGGGTCGCGGCGGACACCGCCGAGGACACGGCCACGGACACGGCGGAGGCCACGGACACGGCAGAGGACACCGCAGAGGACTCGGCGGCCCCCGTCGAGACCCCGGCGGAGCCGGCCGAGACCCCGGAGGAGGCGCCCGCCCCGCGCAGGCGCCGCGGCCGGGTGACCCGGTCGGCGGGTGCGCCGAGCGCGGCGGCCGAGCCGGTCGTGCTCACCGCCCCCGCGGTGGAGCCCGCCGAGCCGCTGGTGCCGGCGGCGCCGGAGCAGTCGGACACGGCGGTGGACACCGTCGTCGTGAGCCGTCCGCGCCGGTCGCGGCGGGCCGCGTCCCGGCCCGCGGGCCCGCCCGCCGAGGGTGACGGCGCCGCCGTCACCGTGACCGTCGGAGCGCCGGAACAGGCCTCCGATCAGGGCGGGGACCAGACCGGGGACCCGGTTTGACCCGCTGAATCCCCCTTCCGTACCCTGGGAGTCAAGGAGCCGTGGCTCATGCCTCGGCGTGCGTGCTCTGGAGCGCGCCCATGAGTCCCCCGAGAGTTTCAGGAGTCGTGCGTCAACGATGTACGCGATCGTCAAGACCGGCGGTAAGCAGTACAAGGTGGCTGTGGACGACGTGGTCACCGTCGAGAAGATCGACGGTGAGCCCGGCGCCGAGATCAGCCTCCCCGCCGTGCTGCTCGTGGACGGCGACAAGCTGACCACGGATGCAGATGCGCTGGCCAAGGCCTCGGTGACCGCCACGGTCGTCGAGCACACCAAGGGCCCGAAGATCCGCATCCACAAGTTCAAGAACAAGACCGGGTACCACAAGCGTCAGGGCCACCGTCAGCCGCTGACGAAGGTCCAGGTCACCGGCATCAGCGCGTAAGGAGACCTGCGCCATGGCTCACAAGAAGGGTGCGTCCAGCTCCCGTAACGGGCGCGACTCGAACGCGCAGCGGCTGGGCGTCAAGCGGTTCGGCGGCCAGACCGTCAACGCGGGCGAGATCCTGATCCGCCAGCGCGGCACCAGGTTCCACCCGGGTGAGGGCGTGGGTCGCGGTGGCGACGACACGCTGTTCGCCCTGGTCGAGGGTGCTGTCGAGTTCGGCCACCGACGCGGCCGCAAGGTCGTCAACGTGGTTCCGGTCGAGGCCTGAGGCCCGACCACTCGGTTTCACGACACGGCGGGCCCCGGGTTCCGGGGTCCGCCGTTCGTGTGTGAAGGAGTAGGGACATGTCGCGGTTCGTCGACCGGGTCGTCGTGCACGCCACCGCGGGGGCGGGCGGCAACGGTTGCGCGTCGGTCCACCGGGAGAAGTTCAAGCCGCTCGGCGGGCCGGACGGCGGCAACGGCGGCCGCGGCGGTTCCGTCGTGCTGGTGGTGGATCCGGGCGTGCACACCCTGCTCGACTTCCACCACCGCCCGCACGCGGACGCGAAGAACGGCAAGCAGGGGCAGGGCGGGTTCCGGGCCGGCGCGAACGCCGAGGACCTGGAGCTGCGCGTGCCGGACGGCACCGTCGTCTTCGACCAGCGTGGCGAGATCATCGCCGACCTGGTGGGGCCGGGCACCCGGTTCGTCGCCGCCGAGGGCGGCCGCGGCGGGCTCGGCAACGCCGCGCTGTCCTCGTCCGCGCGCAAGGCGCCCGGTTTCGCGCTGCTCGGCGAGCCCGGGGAGCATCGGGACCTGACCCTGGAGCTCCGCTCGCTGGCGGACGTCGGGCTGGTCGGGTTCCCGAGCGCGGGCAAGTCGAGCCTGGTCGCGGCCCTCTCCGAGGCCCGCCCCAAGATCGCCGACTACCCGTTCACCACGCTCGTCCCGCAGCTCGGCGTGGTCACCGCCGGGGACGAGATCTTCACCGTCGCGGACGTCCCCGGCCTGATCCCG
This sequence comes from Pseudonocardia oroxyli, assembly GCF_900102195.1. Lineage (GTDB taxonomy): Bacteria > Actinomycetota > Actinomycetes > Mycobacteriales > Pseudonocardiaceae > Pseudonocardia > Pseudonocardia oroxyli. The sequence goes on along the minus strand of NZ_FNBE01000014.1, from coordinate 35,224 downwards.
GGCGCCTCGCAGGGCAAGGGCCTGGGGCTGGACTTCCTGCGGCACATCGAGCGCTGCTCCGTGCTGGTCCACGTCGTGGACTGCGCGACGTTCGAGCCCGGCCGGGACCCCGTCGCGGACGTCGAGGCCCTCGAGGAGGAGCTCGCCCGCTACGTCCCCGCGCTCGGCGGCGAGCTCGCCGACCGGCCGCGGCTCATCGCGCTGAACAAGATCGACGTGCCGGACGCCGCGGACCTCGTCGAGATCGTCACCGCGGACCTCACCGAGCGTTTCGGCTGGCCGATCTACCCGATCTCCACCGCGTCCCGCCGGGGGCTGCGCGAGCTGTCGTTCGCGATGGCCGAGCAGGTGGCGGCCTACCGCGCCGCCCAGCCGATCCTCGAGCCCACGCGGATCGTGCTGCGCCCCACCGCCGTGGACGACCAGGGCTTCACCATCGAGCCGGACCCCCTGCTCGAGGGCGGGTTCCTGGTCAAGGGTTCGCGGCCCGAGCGTTGGATCCGCCAGACGAACTTCGACAACGACGAGGCCGTCGGCTATCTGGCCGACCGGCTCGCCCGGCTCGGGGTGGAGGAGGGCCTGGCCGAGGCGGGCGCCCGGCCCGGCTGCCCGGTGACGATCGGGGACATCACCTTCGACTGGCAGCCCAGCACGCCGGCGGGCATCGCCCGCGTGATGTCCGGTCGCGGCACGGACGCGCGGGTGGAGAACCAGACCGCCCGGGTCAGCGCCGCGGACCGCAAGCTCGCCAAGCTCGCCCGCCGCAAGCACCTGTCCGACGCCGAGCTCGCCGAGGGCGCCGGCTACGCGCACGAGGCGCAGTGGACGAACGACGCCGAGACCGACGAGGACTTCGAGCTCGGCGACGACGAGCTGGAGGTCTGGGCCGACGAGGACCGCGCCCGATGACGGTCGGACTCGCGTGTGTGAGGTGGGGGACTCGTCCTGGACACGCGAGTCGGACGGTCGCAGTGAGTGAGACGCAGTGAGTGAGGCGCAGTGGGTGTGGCGCGGTGAGTGACACGCGGGCGGCGATCGCGGGGGCGCGGCGGGTCGTCGTCAAGGTGGGGTCGTCGTCGTTGAGCTCGTTGGCCGGGGGGCTCGACCTGGCCCGGCTGCACCGGCTGGTGGACGCCCTGGCCGCGCGCCGGACGTCGGGCTCGCAGGTGGTGCTGGTGTCCTCGGGGGCGATCGCGGCCGGGTTGGCACCGCTGGGGCTGGCCCGGCGGCCGCGGGACCTGGCGACCCAGCAGGCGGCGGCGAGCGTCGGGCAGCTGCTGTTGGCGCACGCCTACTCGGCCAGCTTCCTGCGCCACGACCAGCGGATCGGGCAGGTCCTGCTCACCGCGGACGACATGATCCGCCGCTCGCACTACAAGAACGCGCAGCGCACCCTGGAGCGGCTGCTCGGCCTGGACGTCCTGCCCGTGGTCAACGAGAACGACACCGTGGCCACCGACGAGATCCGGGTCGGTGACAACGACCGGCTCGCCGCGCTGGTGGCGCACATCGTGGGCGCCGACGCGCTGGTGCTGCTCAGCGACGTCGACGGGCTGTACGACGGCGATCCCCGCCGGCCGGGGTCGACGCTGGTCCCCGAGGTGGCGGCGCCGGAGGACCTGGCCGCGGTCACGGTCGCGAAGCCCGGCCAGGGCAGCCTCGGCACCGGCGGGATGGCCACGAAGATCACCGCCGCGGCGATGGCGACCGCGTCCGGCATCCCGGTGCTGCTGGCGGCCGCGGAAGACGTCGCGGACGCGCTCGACCCGAACGGGCCCAAGGTCGGCACGGCGTTCCGGCCGTCGGGCAGGCGGATGTCCGCGCGCCGGTTCTGGATGAAGCACGCGGCGGACGTCCGGGGGAGCCTGGACCTCGACGCGGGCGCGGTGGCCGCCGTCGTCGACCGGCACCGGTCGCTGCTCGCCCCGGGCGTGCACGGCGTGCAGGGCGACTTCGTCTCCGGAGACGTCGTGGACCTCCTCGGCCCCGGCGGTGTCGTGGTCGCCCGGGGCGTCGTGAACTACGACGCCGCCGAGCTCCCGGGCATCATCGGCAAGCGCTCGGAGGACCTCCCGCGGGCCTACCGCCGCGAGATCGTCCACGCCGACGACCTGGTGATCGTCTAACGCAGCGCGGCGAACGCCTCGTCCGTCCGCTCCAGGACCGCGTCGATCTCGGCGTCGGTGTGGGCGGCGGAGAGGAACCAGTTGTGCCAGGGGTGCAGGTACACCCCGCGCTCGACGCAGGCCTCCGCCCAGGCCGTGACCTGCCGGAAGTCGGTGTCCCCGGCGAAGGACAGCATCGGCATCTGCACCGGGCCGGTCTGGGCGATCGCGAACCCGTGGGCGGCGGCCTGCGCGGCCAGGCCCTCGCGCAGCCGGGTCCCCGACTGCGCCATCCGCGGCAGTGCCTCGCCCTTGCGCAGCTCGGTCAGCGTGGCGAGACCGGCGGCGAGGGGCACGGCGCCCGTCCAGAACGAGCCGGTCACGTAGATCGACCGGACGGCGTCGCGCAGGGCGTCGGTCCCGGTGACGGCGCCCAGCGGCTGCCCGTTGGCGATCGCCTTCGACCAGGCCGCCAGGTCGGGGCGCACGCCGAGCGGCTCCCAGCTGCCGCCGATGTCCAGCCGGAACCCGCACCGGACGTCGTCGAGGATCAGCACCGCACCGGTCCGGTCCGCCAGCGCCCGCAGCCCGCGGGCGAAGGCCGGGTCGACGAGCTCCTGGTCCTGCTTGATGTCGTGGCGCATGGGGCACACCAGGATCGCCGCGAGATCGTCCCCGGCCTCGGCGGCGGCCGCCTCGGCGGAGGCCAGGTCGTTGTACTCGTAGCGCACGAGGTGGGCCTGGTCGGCCTCGGTGACCCCGGCCCCGCGCAACGCGAACCCCGGCACCGCGCCGTGGTAGGCGCCGTGGGCGACCAGCACCTTCCGCTTGCCGGTGGCCGCGCGCGCGGTCGTGACGCAGGTGGTCGTGGCGTCCGTGCCGTTCTTGCAGAACAGCGCCCAGTCGGCGGCCGGGATCGTGTCCACCAGCAGCTCGGCGTACTCGACGGCGACGGGGGCGGTCCCGTCCAGGCAGTCCCCGCGCTGGAGCTGGTCGACGATCGCGGCGGTGACCGCGGGGTGCCGGTGGCCGAGCACGACCGGCCCCCAGCCGCACATGAGGTCGAGGTACTCGCGGCCGTCGGCGTCCTTGACCCGGGCACCCGCACCGGAGACGGTGAACTGCGGGTGCGCGCCGCTGAACGCCCGGACCGCCATGTGCCCGTACATCCCGCCGGGGATCACCTTGTCCGCGCGGCCGCGCAGGGCCTGTTCCCGGGCGCCGAGAGTCGTGTCAGCGATGGTCATGGCGTCGTGCCTTTCGTGAGCAGCTCGCGGGCGACGGCGGCGATTCCGGGGCCGTCGAGCCGGTAGTGGGCGTAGAGCGCGGCCGGCGGTCCGACGGGCACGTGCTCGTCGGGGACGCCGTGGCGGCGGAAGCGGGGGGCGAGGCCCGCGTCGAGCAGGCACTCCGCGACCGCGGACCCCAGGCCGCCGGTCACGTTGGCCTCCTCGACGGTCAGCACGGCGCCGGTGGTGCGGGCGGCGTCGACGACGGCCTCGCGGTCCAGTGGCGAGATCGTCCACATGTCGAGCACGCGGGTGGTGATCCCGTCGCGGGCGAGCTCCTCGGCGGCCCGCAGGGCCGGGTGGACCTCGGAACCCGTCGCGACGATCGTGAGGTCCGAGCCGTCCCGCAGCGTCTCCGCCCGGCCGAGCGCCAGGTCCGGCACCACGTCGTAGACCTGCGGGTCGCGCCCGCGGCCCAGCCGCAGGTACATCGCGCCGGGATGGTCGAGCGAGAGCCGCAGCAGGGCCCGGAGGTGGTTCGCGTCCGTGGCGCACACGACCGTGAGGTCGGCGATGCAGCGCATCATGCCGAGGTCTTCGAGGCTGTGGTGGCTGGTGCCGTAGAAGCCCATCGACATGCCCGAGTGGTGCCCGAGCACCCGCACCGGGAGGTTCGGGTAGGCGCAGTCGGTGCGGATCTGTTCGGCGCACAGCAGCGCCGCGAAGGAGCCGAACGTCGCCGCGAACGGCACGAACCCGCTCGCGGCCATCCCCGCCGCCGTCGTGATCATGTTCTTCTCGGCGATCCCGACGTTCACGAACCGCTCGGGATGGCGCGCCCCGAAGTCGGTGGCCCGGTTGGACCGGCCGAGGTCGGCGGTGAGCACGACGATCCGGTCGTCCTGCTCGGCGAGGTCGGCCAGCTCCTCGCCGAAGACGAAGGCCGGGATCGCGCGGGTGTCGGTGCCGTCGACCGAGCGGGAGTCCTTGAAGCCGAAGAACTCCGCCGGGGCCTGGGTCTCGGTCATCGGGCCAGCTCCGTGAGGACGTCGTCGTAGTCGGCGCCCGCGAGGTTGCCGACGTGCCAGTCCGGGCTCAGCTCCATCCGGGCCACGCCCTTCCCCTTCACCGTGTCCGCGACGATCACCTGCGGGACCGTTCCGCCGCGGGCGGGCAGCGCGGCGAACGCGGCGAGCAGCGCCGGGAGGTCGTGCCCGTCGACCCGCTGGACGCCCCAGCCGAACGCGGCGAACCGGGCGTCGATCGGCTCGGCGCCCATGACGTCCGCGACGAACCCGTCGATGCCCAGCTGGTTCGCGTCGACGACCGCGACGAGGTCCCCGAGGCCGTAGTGGCTCGCGGACGTCGCCGCCTCCCAGATCTGGCCCTCGGCCAGCTCGCCGTCGCCGAGCAGCACCCAGGTGCGGTGGTCGTGCCCGGCGAGCCTGCCCGCGAGCGCCATCCCGACGCCGACGGACAGGCCGTGGCCCAGCGACCCCGACGAGAAGTCGACGCCGGCGATCCGCTTCATGTCCGGGTGGTCGCCGAACGGGCTGCCGAGCCGGGTGTAGGAGTCCAGCTCGGCCGGGTCGAAGTAGCCCAGGTCGGCGAGCACCGGGTAGAGGCCGATCGCCGCGTGGCCCTTGCTCATCACGAACCGGTCCCGGTCCGGCCAGTCCGGTCGGGCCGGGTCGAGCCGCAGCTCGGCGTAGTAGAGGGCGGCGAGGATCTCCGCGCAGGAGAACACCGCGCTGTAGTGGCCCGCCCCGGCGATCCGGGTGAGCCGGACCGTCTCGGTGCGGACGAAGCGCGCCTTCTCGGCGAGCTCGCGGGTGGTGGGCACTCAGGACTCCTTGAAGCGGTCGAGGACGTTCCCGGTCACCCGGGCGGTGTCGTTGTCGCCGCCGGCGTGGCTCATCGCCGTGGACCAGGCGATGGACCCGACGGAGAACACCGCGCCGCCGCCGGGGCGGTGCAGCAGCACGACGTCGGAACGGATCTTCGGGTGCAGCCCGGGCGGGGGAGCGGCGTAGCCGTGGTCGACCTCCTCGGGGACCAGGGCGATCTTCGCCGAGTGGCCGACCGACGAGGCGAGGACGACGGCGTCCGCCGGGGTGCCGAGGGTGAGGTCGGCGCGGTCCAGCTCGTCGCCCGCGGCGCCGCCGAGCCCGGGGCCCTCGTCGCCGAACACCTCGCCGACACCGGCCTTCACCCCGTCGAACACCCAGGACACGGCGGGGTCGGCGCTCGCCTCGCTGCGCCGGTAGCCCGAGCCCTTGTCGAACCCCTGCGCGGTGAACCCGACGCCCGCCAGCACGTTCGGCGCGCGCCCGCGCATCCGCCAGAGCCCGCCGGGCTCCCCGGTCGCGGAGAGGTGCTCCTCGCCGGGATCGGAGACCCAGGTGGCCACCCCGGCGTGCCCGCGGCGGATCTCCAGCGCGTCCGGCACCCCCGGGTGCCGGGCCGTGACCTGGTAGAACCCGTTGCCGCCCAGGTACATCAGGCGCCCGCCGGTCCGCGTGTACGCCAGGTAGGAGTCCAGCATCCCGGCCGAGCAGTACTCGGGATGCCCGCCGGTGAGCACGACCCGGTGGCGGGACAGGAGCGCGAGACCCTGCTGTTCCACCTCGTCGTCCGTGACGACGGCGTAGTCCTCCCCGCGCCCGTCCAGCCAGTCGAGCAGGAGCAGGTCCTGCGCGAAGTGGCGGAACCCGCGGGTGGTCGGGGTGTAGTAGTCCGGCCGGATGTTGACGATCGGGCGCAGCCGGGTCGAGTAGCAGACCCCGGAGCCGTCCGAGTGCACGTCGTAGAGGGAGCGGCCGAGCTCGGGGTGTGCCGCGAGCCACCGGTCCCGCTCGTCGATGCCGCGGTCCTCGCCGTAGAGGGTCAGCCGCTCGGTCTCGTACTCGGCGTAGGTGCGCCAGTTCGCGTAGGCGAGGTAGGTCCAGGTCGGCAACACGACCAGCACCGGGGCGGGGTGCGCCGGGTGCTCCGGCTGCTCCGCGGGGGTGACCACGACCGGGATCCGGTCGACGTCCGCCCCCGCGGTGATCTTGAGGGCGTACACCCCGCTCGGCAGCGCGGCCGGGACCGCCCAGGTCAGGTCGGTGTCCCAGCCGGCGTCGGCGAGGTCGTCGTCGTGCAGGTGCAGGGCGTCGAACTCGGCGGGGGAGGCGCGGAAGTCCCGCTCCGCGCCGGTCCAGAACGGCCCCGGCACACCGCGGGTGGGCAGGTGGTGGACGGTGCCGCCGGTCGTCAGGCCGCCGCGGTCCGGGACGTGCGTGCCCCCGGGCTCCGCGCCCAGGTCCAGGGCGCAGGTGGTGGCGGGGTCGAGGAGGGCGAGCGCGTCGGCCCCGCCCGCCAACGCCTCGGTGACGTCGGGCGACCAGGCGTCCCCGACGACGGGACGGGCCACACCGCCGTTGAACGTCCGGCCGAGGCCGGGCCCGGAGGGGCCCGACGAGCCGACGCGCAGCGGGCCGCCGACCGGCACCGCCCCGGTCTCGGCGAGCGCCTCGACCACCGCCGCCCCGGGGCGGTGCAGGGTGAGCCGGGTGCCGGACCCGGACACCACCGCCGCCGCGAAGGCCCACTGCCGCTCGACGACGGGTGCGGCGGGTGCGGCGAGCACGGTGTCGCCGTGGCGCAGGACCAGCCCCGCCGCGGACACCGCGAGCACCAGCGGACCGACCGCGATCAGCGGCCGCTCGTCCGCGAGCAGGGTCGGGCGGAACCACAGGGCCAGGCCCACCCGCGCCCGCGCGGGGACCGGGTCGGTCTCGACGAACGAGCCCGAGGTGGTGTGCTGGACGCGGCCGGGCACGGTGTCCGGCAGGTCCGCCGCGACGGGCTCCTCGACCAGGGCGGAGCCGTGTCGCGGCCCGCCGCCCCGCCGGAGCCGGACGATCTCCGGACGCACCTGCGGGTGCTCCGCGGAGATCCGGAAGGCGACCTCGCCGCCCGCCGCGACGGACAGCCGGTCGCCGTACCCGACCAGCCTCACCGGTTGACCCAGCCCGTCCAGCGCTGGGTGGCCTCGTCGAGGTTCGCCGCCCACCAGGCGTTGTCGCGCACGACGGTGGTGCCCTGCGACCGGGGTCCGTCGACGAACTCGGCGATCTGCGGGTCGGAGCTCTTGGCGGCCTGGGTGTTGGCGGGCTCGTAGGGCAGCCGGTTCGCGATGGCCTCCTGGTTCTTCTGGGCGATCAGGCTGTTGATCAGCTGGTAGGCCTGCTCCTGGTGCGGGGCGCCCTTCACGATCGCGACCACGTCGTAGTACTTCAGCGGCTGGTTCCACACCACCGCGAGCGGGGCGCCGCTCTTGAGCGCGTCGTACGCGCGGCCGGGCCAGGCGAGCATCATGTCGACCTCGCCGGACTGCAGGGCCTGGGTCTGCTGGGCGCCGGTGTCGAAGAAGCGCAGCGAGGAGCGGATGCCGTCGAGCGTGGCGAAGGCGCGGTCGTAGTCGAGCGGGTAGAGCCGGTCACCGGGCACGCCGTCGGCCAGCAGGGCGGTCTCCATGCCGGCGTCCTTGGCGTAGTTCATGATCCCGCGGTTGCCGGGGAACCGCGTGGTGTCGTAGAAGTCCGCCCAGCTCGTCGGCGGGTTCGCGCCGTACTTGTCTTTGTTGTACACGAGCAGGAAGGACGAGTTGATCATCGGGACGCCGCACTCGGACAGCTGGCTCTGCTCGAGCCCCGCGGTCTGGATCCGGCTGTAGTCGATCTTCTCGAAGAGCACGTCGCACTTGCCCATCGCCGTGTACGGCGTGGAGTAGAAGACGTCCCACGTCGGGTTGCCCGCCTGGACCATGGCGGTCAGCTTGGCCTCGTTGTTCGGGGACTCCTCGGCGACCGTGACGCCCTCGGCGGCCAGGTCGGCGTAGGCGTTGGCCTTGAAGATCTCGGCGAGCGCGCCGCCGGTGTTGGCGAACACGACCGACTGGGCGCCACCGCCCGCGGACTCGCCGACGGGGCCGAAGCACGCGGTGGCGCCGAAGCCCACCAGACCGGCCAGGGCGACGGCGTGCAGAAGACCTCTCGGGAATCGCACAGGGACCACCTTCAGGGGAGGAGGATTTCAGAATATGAAATGCACTTCGTATCGCAGAAAGCATGAACACTCGTTTCCCGTGTCGTCAAGCCCTGGCCCGACCGGCCGCGTGTCCGATTTCCGGGGTGTTACACCTGCTCGTCGCGGGTTGACAGGGACGGCTCGTCAGCGCCACCGTGTGATTTCGCTTCGTGAAATGCGTGTCGAATAGCGAGAACGGAAGGGGACGGTCATGGCCGTCAGCACCCCGCCGCGGAGGGCGTCCCGCGCTCCCACGGAGCCCGGGTCCGCGAGGCCACCGGGTCGTGGCCGCGGACTGCTCGCCCGGGCGACGCTGCTGCTCGCGGTGCCCGCCGTCGTCGTGCTGGTGGTGTTCTTCGTGGTGCCCGCGCTGCGGCTGCTCTGGCTGTCGGTGACCACGCCCGAGCCGGGGCTCGGGAACTACACCGCCATCCTCACCGACGAGGTCTCGCTGACCGTCGTGCTCCGCACGCTGGGCATGGCGGCGATCGTGACGGTCGTCTGCCTGCTCGTCGCCTACCCCTACGCCTACCTGATGACGATCGTCTCCGGGCGCTGGCGGGCGGTCCTGCTGGCCGTGGTGCTGATCCCGTTCTGGACGTCGCTGATGGCCCGCACCTTCGCCTGGGTGGTCCTGCTGCAGGACAACGGCCTGGTCAACACGGTGCTCGGCGCGGTCGGGATCGGGCCGCTGCGGATGCTCGGCACGACGGCGGGGGTCACCGTCGCGATGGCGCAGGTGATGCTGCCGTTCGTGGTGCTGCCCGTCTACACCACCATGCGCGGCATCGACCGCAAGCTGGTGGACGCCGCGCTGAGCCTCGGCGCCCGGCCCGTCGCCGCGTTCCGGCAGGTCTACCTGCCGCTGTCCTTCCCGGGCGTCGCCGCCGGGGCCACGCTGGTCATGGTGCTGTCCCTCGGCTTCTACGTCACGCCCTCGCTGGTGGGCTCCCCGCAGCAGTCGATGCTCGCGCAGTTCATCTCGGTGCAGGTCAACCAGCTGGTGAACTTCGGCGCCGCGGGCGCGCTGGCCGTCGCCCTGCTGGTGGTCACGCTGGTCCTGCTCGGCGGGGTCGCGCTGCTGACCCGGACCCGGGGCACCCGGTCGTCCGCGGGCGCCGGCGTGGCGGGGGGTCTGGTGTGACCGGCTCGCCCGTCCTGCGCCGCACCCTCGCGGTCCTCGGCGTCCTCGTCGGGGTCTGGCTGGTGGTGCCCACGCTGATCGTGGTGCCGCTGAGCTTCTCCGGCGAGGACAGCTTCGCCTTCCCGCCCCGCAGCTGGGGCGTGCAGCACTACGTCACGTTCTTCACCGAACAGAGCTGGCTGACCGCGCTGCTGGTCTCGCTGCAGCTCGCCGTGATCGTCACCGTGGTGGCGACGGTCCTGGGCACCATGGCCGCGTTCGCGCTGGCCCGCAGCCGGTTCCGGGCCAAGGGTGCCGTCGACGGGCTGTTCCTGGCGCCGTTGATCGTGCCGGGCATCGTGGTGGCCGTGGCGATGTACGCGGCCTTCCTGGGCTGGGGCCTGATCGGCACTCCGACGGGTTTCGTGGTGGCGCACACCGTCCTCGCCCTGCCCTTCGTCACCGTGAACGTCACCGCCGCGCTGAGCGGGTTCGACCGGACCCTGGAGCGGGCGGCGGCGAGCCTCGGCGCGTCGGCGTGGGCCACCTTCCGCTCGGTGACGCTGCCGATCATCCGCCCGGGCGTGCTCGCCGGCGCCCTGTTCGCCTTCGTCACCTCGTTCGACGAGGTGGTGGTCTCGATGTTCCTCCAGTCCCCGAACCTGCAGACGCTGCCCGTGCGGATGTTCACCTCGGTGACCAACGAGGTCGACCCCACCATCGCGGCGGCCTCCACCGTCGTGCTCGTCGTGTCCACCGCCCTGCTCGGGCTCGCCAGCGTCACCCGGAGGAACCGCCGCCATGCCTGAGACCCCCACCGGCGCGAGCATCCGCGCCGAGGCGCTGACCAAGGTCTTCAAGGGCGCCCCGGCGCCCGCCGTCGACGCCGTGGACCTGCACGTGCGGCCCGGTGAGTTCATGACGCTGCTCGGCCCCAGCGGCTCGGGCAAGACCACGACGCTGAACATGATCGCGGGCTTCGAGGCGGTCACCTCCGGGCGCATCCTGCTCGACGACACCGACATCGCCCGCCTGCCGCCCCACCGGCGAGACCTCGGCATGGTGTTCCAGAGCTACGCGCTGTTCCCGCACATGACCGCGGCCGAGAACGTCGCGTTCCCGCTGCGGCAGCGCAAGGTCGCCAAACCCGAGGCCGCCCGGCGGGTCCGGGAGGCGCTCGAGCTCGTGCACCTCGACGCACACGGCGACCGGTTGCCCAGCCAGCTGTCCGGCGGCCAGCAACAGCGCGTCGCGCTCGCCCGCGCGTTCGTCTTCGCGCCGCGGGCCATGCTGCTCGACGAGCCGCTCGGCGCGCTGGACAAGAAGCTGCGCGAGTCCCTGCAGCTGGAGATCGCCCGGCTGCACTCCGAGCTGGGCATCACGTTCGTGTTCGTGACCCACGACCAGGAGGAGGCGCTCGCCCTGTCCGACCGCATCGCGGTGTTCCGGGACGGGCGGATCGAGCAGGTCGGCACCCCGGCCGAGCTGTACGAGACGCCGGTGAGCCGGTTCGTCGCCACCTTCCTCGGCGACTCGACGGTCTTCAGCGGGACCCTGCGCGGCGGGCTGCTGGACACCGGGTCCGCGCACCTGCGCGCCGCCGGGCCGGACGGGGCGTGCGCGCTGGTGGTGCGCCCGGAGCGGATGCACCTCGGCGCGGAGGGGGAGAACACGCTGTCCGCAACGGTCACCGACGTCGTCTACCAGGGGGCGTTCCGACGCGTCCTGGTCGCCTTCGACGCCGGCGGCACCGGCCAGGTCCGCGACACCGGCACCACCCCCGTGCAGGCCGGGGACCGGGTCGAGGTCGGCTGGGCCGCGGAGGCCGGGGTGGTCGTCGCCGACACCCCCGGGGCCGCCGCCGCGCAGTCCCTGGACGACCCGGTGCCCGCATGAGCCTCGCCGCCGCCAAGCAGGCCGTCGTCGACCTCGGGCGCAGGCTCGCCGCCGACCGGCTCGTCGTGGGCACGGCGGGCAACGTCAGCGTGCGCAGCGGGGAGCTGGTCGCCGTGTCCCCGTCCGGCATGCCCTACGCCGACATCACGCCGGACGACGTGGCCGTCCTCGGGCTCGACGGCACCGACCGGGGCAGCCCGCACCCGCCGTCGTCGGAGGCCCCGCTGCACCTGGCGGTGTACGCGACCACGGACGCGGGTGCGGTGGTCCACCACCACGGGCTCCACAGCGCGGCGGTGTCGACCGTGTGCGACGACCTGCCCGCCGTGCACTACTACGTGGTGAAGCTCGGCGGGGCGCCCCGGGTGGCGCGGTACGCCACCTACGGGACCCCCGAGCTCGCCGCGTCCGTCCAGGCCGCGCTGGAGGGCCGCAGCGCCGCGCTGATGCAGAACCACGGCGCCGTCGCCTACGGCGCCACCCCGGAGGAGGCCTACGACCGCGCCGAGCTCGTCGAGTGGCTGTGCGCGATGTGGGCCGAGGCGGCCCGCCTGGGCACGCCCCGGGTGCTCGGCCCCGACGAGCTGGCCGCGGTGGTGCGGCGGATGGAGGGATCGTGAGGGTCGTCTGCCTCGGGGCCCACATCCTCGATGTGCTGGGCAGGCCGGTCGTCGACATCCCCGCCGGGCAGGGCCGCCGGGTGCTCGACGAGATCCGGATCACCGCGGCGGGCACCGCGGGCGGGACCAAGGTCGACCTGGCCAAGCTCGGCGCCGACGTGGTCAGCGTGGGACCGGTCGGCGCGGACGCGAGCGGCCGGATGCTGCGCGCGCTGCTGGAGGACCACGGCGTCGACACCTCCGGGCTGGTCGTGAAGCCGGCCGCCACCCCGACCACGATGCTGCCCATCCGCCCGGACGGCAGCAGGCCCGCGCTGCACGCGCCCGGGGCGATGCCGCTGCTGGCGGCCGGGGACCTGGACCCGGACCTCGTCGCGGGGGCGGACGTCCTGCACGTCGGCGGACCGGACGTGCTGGGGGACTTCGCCGTCGACGTGCTGCCCGACCTGCTCCGCCACGCCCGCGCGCACGGCACGGTCGTCTCGGTCGACCTGCTCAGCACCGCCCGCCCCGCGCTGCTCGACCGGCTCGGCGCGCTGTGGCCGCTGGTCGACCACCTCCTGCCCAACGACGACCAGCTCCGCAGCCTGACCGGGCGGACGGACCCGGGTTCGGACCTGGGGGAGGCCGCCGCGGTGCTGCGGGAGCGCGGCGTCGGCACCGTCGTGGTGACCCGGGGCGGCGACGGCTGCCTCGTCGTCTCGGCGGCGGGCGCCGAGGCGCTGCCCGCCCGCCCGGTCCCGGTCGTCGACACCACCGGCTGCGGGGACGCCTTCACCGCCGGCTACCTGGTGGGGCTCGGCCGCGGCGGGACCCTCGCGGACGCGGCGCGGCTCGGCACGGCGGCGGCGTCCCTGGTCGCCCAGGGGCTCGGCTCCGACGCCGGGATCGTCGACCTGCCGTCGACGCTGCGGCTGCTCGGCGCGGACGCCTCGGTAGCGTGACCGGGTCCGGGAGGGGCGACATGACCGAGAAGGCGGGGCCCGAGCCCGTCCGCGTGCTGGTCAAGGCGATGGCGGTGCTGGACCTCCTGGCGGAGGCCGAGGAACTGAGCCTCGGCGACATCGCCGCCCGGCTCGAGCTGAACAAGAGCACCTGCCACCGCATCCTCACCACGCTGGCGGCGGGCGAGTTCGTCGAGCGGCCCGCGCCGGGCACCTACCGGCTGGGCATCGGGGCGTTCCGGATCGGCAGCGCGATGGCGCGGCGGATGGGGGTGCGCGAGCGCGCCCTGCCCGCGATGCAGGAGCTCTACCGCGCGACCGGCGAGACCGTGTTCCTGCTCGTGCCGCGCGGGGACGAGGCGGTCTGCATCGAGCGGCTGGACGGGCGGTACGCCTCCACCCACACCCTGCGCGTCGGCGGGACCCTGCCGCTGCACCTCGGCGCGGGGCCGCGGCTGCTGCTCGCCGCGATGCCCTACGAGCAGGTCGAGGCCTACCTCGCGGGTCCGCTGCAGCGCCGCTCCTCGCCGACCCGGGTCCCGGCCGAGCAGCTGCGGGACGAGCTCGAACGGATCCGGCAGGTCGGGTACGCGACCAGCCAGGACGACGTCGAGCTCGGGGTGAGCGCCCTCGGCGTCGGGATCCGGGACCACACCGGGGCCACGGTGGCGGCGCTGAGCATCAGCGGACTCACCGTCCACCTGCCCGAGTCCGAGCGCGACGAGCACCTCGGCCTGCTGCGGCGGGCCGCGGACTCGGCGTCGCGGGCATTGGGGAGGCGGTGACACACTCGCCGGGATGACGGATCCGGTGCGGGCGCGGGCGGGGCTGGTCGAGGCCCTGCGCGCCACCGGCTGCGGGGACGCCGTGCTGGCCGCCTTCGCCGCGGTCCCGCGGCACCGCTTCCTGCCGGACCACCCGGTCGCCGTCGCCTACGCCGACGACGCCGTGCCCACCCGCATCGTCGACGGCGCGGCGACCAGCTCGGCCTCCCAGCCCACGATGGTGGCGATCATGCTCGACCAGCTGGACGTGCGGCCCGGGCAGCGGGTCCTGGAGATCGGGACCGGCACGGGCTACAACGCCGCCCTGCTCGCCCACCTCGGCGCCCGGGTGACCTCGATCGACATCGACGAGGAGCTCGTGGCGTCCGCCGCCGACCATCTCGCCGGGATCGCGGAGGTGGACCTGCGGGTCGGCGACGGCGCCCTCGGCGTGCCGGACGCGGCCCCCTACGACCGGATCGTGCTCACCGTGGGGAGCTGGGACGTCCGCCCCGAGTGGGTCGCGCAGCTCGCCCCCGGAGGCCGGCTGCTGCTCCCGCTGACCGTCCGCGGCAGCCAGCTGTCCGTGGCCTTCGACCTCGGGCCCGACGGCGTGCTGGGCAGCGACTCCGTGGTCGGCTGCGCGTTCATCCGGCTCCGCGGCCTCGGCGCGGGCCCCGCGGCGACCGAGGAGATCGGGCCCGGCTGGACCGCGCAGGTCGCCGAGGGCGCGACCCCGGACCTCGGCCTGCTCGCCCGGCACCTCACCGACCCCGGCGACCTCCTGCCCATCGGCGAGCCGCTGACCGGCGCGGACGTCTGGGACGGCGTCGGCCTGTGGCTGATGCTGACCGCGCCGGGAACCGTGCGGCTGCTCACCGACCGGGCCGACGCCCCGCCGGGATCCTGGTTCGTGCCGACCGGCCCGGGCCGCTCGACCGTCGCCCTCACCGGGCCGGGTGGGTGCGCCGCGCTCGTCGTCGACCCGCCGGGTGTCCGCGGGTTCGGGCCCGGCGGCGCGGCCGTCGCCCGCCGTCTCGTCGGCTGTCTCGACGGCTGGGTGGCCGCCGGTCGCCCGCACGCGTCGGACCTGCGGATCCTCGCCGTCCCCAGCGGCGCCGACCTCCCCGGGCCCGGTGTGGTCGTGGAGAAGGAGCACACCCGTCTCATCATCACCCGTGCGTGGTAAGTGGTGCTCTGGCACCACTTACCACGCACGACCGTGCGGCCTGGTGTGCGGCGGTGAGCACTTTCGCCGTGATCTACACCTACACCGACGACACCGACACGCGGATGCAGGCCCGCCCGAAGCACCGCGACTACCTCGCCGCGCTCCCCGAGCTGGTGGTCGCCGGTGCCTGGTCGCCGAGCGAGCCCGCGGGCGGGCTGCTGATCTTCCGGGCCGCGGACAAGTCCGCCGTGCAGAAGATCCTCGACGCCGACCCGTACGCCGAGGCGGGTGTGATCGCGAACGTCGAGATCCGCGAGTGGGTGCCGCCGCTCGGCCCGGCCGCCGCGGCGATCACGCAGGAGTGAGCCTGACCAGCGGGATCTCCCGCTCCGTGCGCTTCTGATAGCCCGCGTAGTTCCGGTAGCGGCCCGCGATCTCCGACCAGAGCGCGGGCCGCTCGTCCGGCCCGACGACCTCGGCCCGCATCGGGCGCGGGGACCCGCCCCGCACCGAGACCTGGACCGTCGGGTCGGCCTGGAGGTTCAGGAACCAGGCGGGGTGCCGGTCGTCCCCGCCGCGGGAGGCGACCACCACGAAGGTGTCGCCCTCGGCGACGGGCGCGGTCAGCAGGACCGAGCGGGGCTCGCCGGACCGGCGGCCGATCGTGGTGAGCTCCAGGACGGGCATCGCGCCCGCCGAGTAGCCGACGCGACCGCCGCTCACCCGCACCACGGCCCGGTGCACCGCGTTCATGGCCTTGAGGAATCGGTCACTCGGCACGAGCGCCAGGTTAACGACCGTGCGGGACGTGCCGACCCCCGGGCATGAGCCTTGTCCCCGAGACCCTGGTGGAGCCGCCCGCGCAGGGCTGGACCTCGGGTTTCGTGCGCGCCCTGCGGCCCGGCTGCTCCGAGCCGGTGGTCTCGGAGCCGGCGGTGTCCGAGCATCTCGCCCGGGTGCGGCGGGCCGCGGCGGTCGCGGTGGACCGCCACCCCGGCCCGGTCGGCCACCTGCTCGCCGCCACGCTGGTGGCCTACGCCGACCAGGGCTGGCGGGGCGCCCCGGCCGGGCTCAGCGAGCGCCTGGTCGCCGAGCTCCTGGCGGACCCCGCCTGACAGGGCTCCGGAGCGGCGTCGTCGACGCTCCGGAGATCCGGCTCAGCCCGCGTGCTTCTCGATCAGGCTGCCGAGGCGGGGGAGCGCCTCGGCGACGTTCTTCTGCGCGTTCGGGCGCAGCTTCGCGTACGCCTTCTTCAGCGCCTCCGACGACGAGCCCTCGGCCCGCCGGTCCGTGACGGCCAGCAGCGCGTCCGCCGCCTCGCTCTCGCGCGAGACCAGGTAGGCGCCGAAGCCCGCGCCGGGCGCGGACCGGTAGTCGGCGTAGAAGGGCTGCAGCGCGCCCGCGAACTGCGGCAGCATCCGGTCGACGGCGGCGGGGACCACACCCGGGCGGATCTTGGACACGGTCTGGTAGCCGAGCTTGACCGCGGCGCCGGACATCCCGCCCTTGTCCTTCACCTCCTGCCCGACCAGCTCGTTCAGGTCGGCGACGACGGCGGGGCGGCGGGCCGGGTCGGTCAGGATCGTCTCGAGGCTCACGGGGTCTCTCCTCTCCGCGGTCGGGGCCGCGGTCCGACGGGGGGAACGGCGCGAAAGTAGTACACGGATGTGATTCGCTCGCTCACCCCCCGTACCCGACGCCGCGACCCCCGCCCGGTATACGGCCCCTCGCCCGGTGCCGATCGTGGCGAGCGTGACGGGAGCGCAGTCGCGACCGCGGTCCTGTGACGCTCAGCCCGCCTGGGCCAGCGCGAGGGGGAGTACGGCGCTCGCCCCCGCCTCGCGGAGGGCGCGGGCGGCGACGGTCATCGTCCAGCCCGAGTCCACGACGTCGTCCACCAGCAGGATCGGGCCCTCGACGGCCGGCGCCGGGCCGAGCGCGGGCCACACCGCGGCGAGGCGCTGGGCCGAGTTCTCCGCCCGCGCGGGCCGCTCGCCCACCGGCTCGATCGTGCCGAGCAGCGGCAGCCTGCCGATCTCCGCGATCCGCCGGGCCAGGTGCTCGAGCTGCCCGGGGCGGGTGCGCGATCCGATCCCGACGACCCCGACCGGCCGCTCCGCCCAGTTCCACCCCTTCAGCACGCGCACCACCGCGTCCAGCAGGTCGGCGGGGACGGGCTGGTCGGGACCCGCGAGCAGCTCGCGCAGCCGCGTGCCCCACCCGATGTCCGACAGCCGCCCGACGGCCCGGCCGGGCTCCGCGAGCTCGCCCGCCTTGAGCCGCCCCGACAGCGGCACCCCGAGCTCCTTCATCCCGCTGGGCCACATCTTCCGCGGCGCGATCTCCACGCCCGGCTCCTGCAGCTGCTCCGCCGCCGCGGCCGCGACCTCCGCCGACACGTCCGCGGACCAGACGGCGCCCGAGCAGACGTCGCACCGCCCGCACGGGGTGGAGTCCTGATCGTCGAGCTGGCGGCGCAGGAAGACCAGCCTGCACTCGGCGGTCGACTGGTAGTCCAGCATCGCCTGCTGCTCGGCCTTGCGGGCCGCGGCGATGCGCTGGTGGCGCTCGGCGTCGTAGACCCACTCCGCGCCCGTGCCGATCCAGCCGCCCTTGACCCGCTTGGCCGCGCCGTCGGAGTCCAGGACCTTGAGCAGCATCTCCAGCCGGGTGCGGGAGAGGTCCACCCGCGTCTCCAGGGACGCCGTGGAGATCGGGTGGTCGGACAGGGCCGCGAGGGTCTGGCGCACCAGCGGCTCCGGGGGGAACGCGAGCGAGGCGAAGTACGCCCAGATCTCCCGGTCCTCCTGGCCCGGCAGCAGGATCACCTCGGCCCGGTCGAGCGCCCGCCCCGCACGCCCGATCTGCTGGTAGTAGGCCACCGGCGAGGACGGCGCCCCGAGGTGGACCACGAAGCCCAGGTCCGGCTTGTCGAACCCCATCCCCAGTGCCGAGGTGGCCACCAGGGCCTTCACCCGGTTCGCGAGCAGGTCGCCCTCCGCGTCGAGCCGCTCCTCCGCCTCGGTCTTGCCCGTGTAGGCCCGCACCGCGAACCCGCGCGAGCGCAGGAACTCCGCCACCTCCTCGGCGGCCTGCACGGTCAGCGTGTAGACGATCCCGGCGCCGGGCAGCGCGTCGAGCCGCGAGGCCAGCCAACCCAGCCGCTCGGCCGGGGACTTGATGTCGACCACGGCGAGGCGCAGCGACGACCGGTCCAGCGAGCCGCGCAGCACCAGGGGCTGCCCGGACTGCAGACCCAGCTGCTCGGTCACGTCGGTGACGACCCGGTCGTTCGCCGTGGCCGTGGTCGCCAGCACGGGGATGCCCGCGGGCAGCTCCGCGATCAGGTTCCGCAGCCGCCGGTAGTCCGGCCGGAAGTCGTGCCCCCAGTCCGAGACGCAGTGCGCCTCGTCCACCACGAGCATGCCCGCGGACGCCGTGAGCGACGGGAGCACCCGGTCCCGGAAGTCCGGGTTGTTCAGCCGCTCCGGGCTCACGAGCAGCACGTCCACCTCGCCCGCCGCGATGTCGGCGTAGGTCTGCTCCCACTCGTCGAGGTTCGCGGAGTTGACGGTGACGGCCACGATCCCGGCCCGGGTCGCCGCGTCGATCTGGTTGCGCATCAGCGCCAGCAGCGGCGACACGATGACCGTGGGGCCCGCGCCCTGCTCGCGCAGCAGGGCCGTGGCCAGGAAGTACACCGCGGACTTGCCCCATCCGGTGCGCTGCACCACCAGGGCGCGGCGGCGCTCGGCGACGAGGGCGTGGATGGCCGTCCACTGGTCCTCGCGCAGCCGCGCGCCCTCGCCCGCCAGGGTCTGCAGGAGCTCCTCGGCGCGTTCCCGTAGGTCCGTCATGCCCGCCATGGTGCACGCAGGCACCGACGGTCCCGCCTCAGCCCGTCCCGGAACCCCCGGGTCGTCCACAGGAACAGCCTCGGAACGCCGCGATCCCGCCCTCGACCTTCTCCAGCCACTCCGGTGGCGGCGCCGCGTCGACGTAGCCGTCGTGCCAGTCCCACCACTCGTACGGCTTGCCCTGCGGCGTCCCGGCGGGGGAGTCCTCCCACTCCTCCCGACGCCCGGTCGGGGTCAGGTCGAGGATGCTCCAGGTGGTGCCCAGCGACTCGTCGCCGCGGTTCTGGACGAAGTAGCTGCGGAACACCCCCTCGGGGCCGCGCACGAAGACGTTGGTGCCGTGCCACTCGTCCACCCCGTGGTCCCGGTCGAAGGAGTCCGTGATCGTGTACCAGGGGACCGTCCAGCCCATGCGCGCCTTCATGGCCGCGATGTCGGACTGCGGGGCGCGCGAGGCGAAGACGACGGTGGTGTCCCGGGCGTGCACGTGCGCGAGGTGCCCGATGTGGTCGGCGATCATCGAGCAGCCGCGGCAGGGTCGCTCGGGCCAGCCGAAGACCCCCTCCTCGTAGAACGCGCGGTAGAGCACGAGCTGCGAGCGCCCCGCGAACAGGTCCGCCAGCGACACCCGTCCCTCCGGTCCGTCGAAGGTGTAGTCGCCCACGGCGTGCCAGGGCATGCGGCGCCGGGCGGCGGCCAGCGCGTCGTGCGCGCGCATGACCTCCTTCTCCCGCACCAGCACCTCCTGCCGAGCGGTCTCCCACTCCCGGGTCGAGACGATCATGACTCCTCCAGGTGCCTCGTCAGCGCGTCGAGGCGGTCGTCCCAGTCCCGGGAGAGGGCCGCGAGGAAGCGCTGGGCGATCCGCATCGGTGCGGACCGCACGCGGTACCGGACCCGGCGGCGTTCGCCGGGTTCGGCGGTGAGCAGGCCCGCCTCGGTGAGCAGGCCCAGGTGCTTGGCGATCGCCTGCCTGCTGATGGGCAGCCGACCGGCGAGGTCGGTGGCGGTGGCGGGCCCGCCCGCGGCGAGCTCGGCGAGCAGCTGCCGCCGGGTGGGGTCGGCGAGCGCGGTGAAGACCTGCTCCGCGACCTCCTCGTCAGACACCATCGAGGTAGGACACCAGCTCGTCCAGCTCGGCCGCCCACCCCTTGACGTTCCCGCTGTAGGAGACCTCGTACTCGGCGGGGGAGAGCTGGGCGAACCCGGTCTCGACGACGGTCAGCCGGGTGCCCGTGCCGGTCGGCTCGAGGGTGAACTCGACGTACGTGCGGCGGGGATCGGCGTCCGGCAGCCCGTGGATGCGCCAGGTGAAGCCGAACACGTGCGGCTCCTCGATCCGCTCGACCCGGAAGTCGGTGGTGTGGTCCTCCCAGCTCAGGCTGCCCGCCCCGCCGGGACGCAGGTCGATCCGGGCCTGCCGGCCGAACCAGGCCGCGAGCCCCTCGGGCGTGGTCAGCGCGGTCCAGACCCGCTCGGGCGGGCGGGCGACGTCGACGGTGCGGGCGATGCGGTCCGGGAAACCCATCGGACCTCCTCCGGGTAGCAACTGTAGGGTTGCGACTCAAAGTATGGCAATCGGTTGGTTGCGTCAAGGTGTGACGCCCATTACCGAACGCTCGATCGGATCCTCTGGGCGAAGTCGGGGTGCACCAGGCACGATGAGACGGTGAAGGCCACCCAGTCACCGCTGTTCGGGTCCGTCGACGAGGTCACCGAGCGCCTGGCGAGCGTCGGCTACCTGGCCTCGACGGCCGTGGCGACGACCGTGTACCTCGCCGACCGGCTCGGCAAGCCGTTGCTCGTGGAGGGCCCCGCGGGCGTCGGGAAGACCGAGCTCGCGAAGGCGGTCGCCGCGTCGACCGAGTCCGGGCTGGTCCGGCTGCAGTGCTACGAGGGCATCGACGAGGCCCGCGCACTGTACGAGTGGAACCACGCCAAGCAGCTGCTGCGCATCACCGCGGGCCAGGGGAACGAGGACTGGGACGCCACGCGGGACGACGTGTTCTCCGAGGAGTTCCTGCTCCCGCGCCCGCTGCTCACGGCCATCCGCCGGGAGGACCCGACCGTCCTGCTGATCGACGAGATGGACAAGGCGGACGTCGAGGTCGAGGGCCTGCTGTTGGAGGTCCTGTCGGACTACCAGGTCTCCATCCCGGAGATGGGCACGGTGACCGCGACCCGCAAGCCCTTCGCGCTGCTCACCTCCAACTCCACGCGGGAGCTGTCCGAGGCCCTCAAGCGGCGCTGCCTGTTCCTGCACCTGGACTTCCCGGACCCGGACCTCGAGCGCCGGATCGTGCTCACCCGCGTCCCGGAGCTGCCGGAGTCCCTGGTCGACTCCCTCGTGCGCACCGTGCGCGTGCTGCGGGCCATGGAGCTGCGCAAGGTCCCCTCGGTGGCGGAGACCATCGACTGGGGGCGGACACTGCTGGCCCTGGGCATGGACACCCTCGACGACGAGGCCGTGCGGGCCACCCTCGGCGTCGTGCTCAAGCACCACTCGGACCAGACCAAGGCGACCGCGGAGCTGAGGCTGAACTGATGACCGTCGAGGCGCCCGAACACGGCATCCCCGGCCACCTGGTCGCGTTCGTCGGGGCCCTGCGGACCCACGGGGTCGCGGTGGGACCGGGGGAGACCGTGGACGCCGCCGAGGTGATCACCGCCCTGGACCTGCTGCGCCGCACCGAGTTCCGCGAGGGGCTCGCCGCCGCGCTGCTGCGCCGGTCCGGACAGCGTCAGGTCTTCGACACGCTCTTC
The DNA here is from genome assembly GCF_900102195.1 of Pseudonocardia oroxyli. Classification (GTDB taxonomy): domain Bacteria; phylum Actinomycetota; class Actinomycetes; order Mycobacteriales; family Pseudonocardiaceae; genus Pseudonocardia; species Pseudonocardia oroxyli. The sequence continues at coordinate 13,679 of NZ_FNBE01000014.1, read as the reverse complement.
GACCTGTACTTCCCACCCGCGCTCGGCGCAGCGACCGGCTCGATCGAGGTCCCGCGGGACGGCGAGGGCGGCCCGGTCGACGTCGACCGGCTCCGTGACCTGCTGGCCGACCTGCTCCGGGACGGGGACGAGGAGCGGCTGCGCGAGCTCGCCCGCGCCGCCGTCGACGCGTTGGGCACGGCGGGGGCCACCGGCACCGGCGTGCAGGGCATGAACACGCAGCCGAGCTGGTCGGCGTACCAGGCGCTGCGGCTGATGTCGCCGGAGACGCTGCTCGCGCAGATCATGGCGGCGCTGTCGCAGCCGGGGGACGACGCGTTCACCGACGAGGTCCGCCGCCGCGAGATCCGGGACCGGATCGCCCGGTTCCGGCAGCTCGTGCAGGACGAGGTCCGCCGCCGGACCGCCGAGCAGCGCGGGCGGGACCAGGTGGCCAAGACCGCCGTCCCGAAGCAGGCCGAACAGGTGGAGTTCCTGTCCGCCTACGCCGAGCAGCTCGCCCAGCTGCGCCGGACCGTGCACCCGTTGGCGCGCAGGCTCGCCGCCCGGCTCGCGGTGCGCCGCAAGCACGCCAAGCGCGGGCAGCTCGACATGCGGCGCACGTTGCGGCGCAGCATGTCCACCGGCGGCGTGCCGATGAAGCCCGCCTACCGGACCCGCCGCCCGGGGCGCCCCGAGCTGGTCATCCTGTGTGACGTCTCGGGCTCGGTCGCGGGGTTCTCGCACTTCACGTTGCTGCTGGTCCAGGCGCTGCGCGAGCAGTTCTCCAAGGTGCGCGTGTTCGCGTTCGTGGAGAAGACGGACGAGGTCACGCACCTGTTCGAGCCGGGGGCCGAGCTGTCCGGCGTCATGCAGCGGGTGCTGCGCGAGGCCGACCTCACGGCCTTCGACGGGCACAGCGACTACGGCCACGCCCTCGGCAGCTTCGCCGAGCACTGGGGCGAGGCGATCACGTCCAAGACCTCGCTGCTGATCCTGGGCGACGCGCGGACGAACTACCGCGACCCGAACCTCACCGCCCTGCGCCGGATGATCGGTGTGGCCCGGCACGCGCACTGGCTCAACCCCGAGCCGAGACGCCAATGGGGCACAGGGGATTCGGCCGCCACGCGCTACGCCGACGTCATCCCCATGCACGAGTGCCGCACCGCGGGCCAGCTCGCGGACGTGGTGGAGGCGCTCCTCCCCGTCTGACCCGGGGCATTATGGAACCATGATGCCGTTCTGAGGCCCCGAAACAGCCATTATGGCTCCATAATGCGCCGAGGTCAGAGGTCCCAGAGCGCCATGCTCAGCGGGTCGTCGGTCTGCACGTCCGGGGCGATCCGGCCGCCGTAGACCTCGCCGGTGCGATCGGCGAAGCGGCTGGTGGCGACGGTGAGGACCAGGCCGTCCGGCAGGAGCGCGGTCTCGGTCCCGGTGCTGAAACCCAGCGTGGGCGCGCCGTAGGAGCGGACGTCCGGCAGCCCCCGGAACGCGACGGCGACGCCCTCGCCCGCGCTCGCCGTGTACCCGTCGGTCAGCACCGACACCGCGCCCTGCCGCCGGACGGGATCCACCGGGAGCACCGGGGTCCGACCGCGGGCGAGCACGCCCTCGGCCAGCGCCCACGGCTGCGACCCGCCCGCCCGGTCGACGAACGCGCCGATCTCCCCGTCCCCGCGCAGCAGCGGCGCGGCGGCCGCGAGGAGCGGCCACATCGAGCCGGAGCCGACGCCGCTCAGGTCCACGATCCACCGCTCCGGCTCGACCTCGGCCAGCGCCGCCCGGCCCGCCTCGAGGTAGACCCCGGCGTCCCGCTCGTGACAGGCGGGCAGCGTGACGACCGCGGCCTCGCCCTGCATCTCGACCGCAGGGAGCTCCGGGTCACCCGGCGCGCGCCGCGGCCTGCGGACCCCGCTGTGCGGTCCGCCCACCTCCCGGACCAGGTGGAACAGCTTCAGCTCCAGCTGCTCGGGGTCCTCGGCGACGGCGGTCACCTCGTCCCGCACGGTGCTCCAGTCGACCTTCTCGGCGAACAGCGCACGCTGCTCCAGCAGGTCCAGCGCCTCCTGCACGGCCTTGCGCTCTCTGCCACGTTCCCGGCCGCGTCCGAACACCTCCCCAGTATGGCCGGGGCGGGGACCCGGGTGGGCCGGTGGGGGAGATGTCCGAGTTAGGGTCTCCTTGCTTCGTCGTCGATCGGGGAGTCGCTCGTGTCCGTCCTGTCCCGCCGCTCGTTCCTCGGCACCGGCGCGTTGGCCGCGTCGGCGCTCGCCCTCGCGGCCTGCTCCGGCGGGTCGACGACCGGGGGCGGGCCCGGTGGCGCCGGCTACCCGGTGACGATCCCGCACGCCTTCGGGTCCACGACGATTCAGTCGCCGCCGCAGCGCGTCGCGACGGTGAGCGCGGCGAACCAGGACGTGGCGATCGCGCTGGGCGTGGTCCCCGTCGTGATGCCGTTCTTCGAGTACGGCGGGGACGCCGAGGGCGTGTTGCCCTGGGTGCGGGATGCGTTGCGCGGCAAGGAGATGCCCCGGATCGCGGGCCGCGCGCTGGAGCCCGTCGCGTTCGAGGAGACCGCCGCCGCGGCCCCGGACCTCATCCTCGCCACCTACTCGGGGCTGGACCGGGCCCAGTACGACACCCTGTCCCGCATCGCACCCGTGGTCGCCTACCCGGACGCGGCGTACGCCACGAGCTGGCAGGACCAGACCCGGATCGCGGGCCGCGCCCTGGGGAGGACGGCGGAGGCCGAGCAGCTCGTCGTCGCCACCCAGGCCCGGCTCGCGGCCGCGACCCGGGAGTACCCGCAGCTCGCGGGCGCCACGTTCGTCTACACGGGCGGGATGGACTCCGGGCAGCTCGGTGTCTTCCGGCCCACCGACGTCCGGGTGCGGCTGCTGGAGGACATGGGCCTGCGGACGGCCCCGTTCGTCGAGGAGAACGCGCCCGCGGGGGACGCGGTCTACTACACGGTGAGCGGCGAGCTGCTCCCGCGCGTGCAGTCCGACCTGCTCGTCGGCTTCTTCGGCTCCCCGGACCTCGACGCCGCGTTCCGGGCCGAGCCCGCCGTCGCGACCATGCCCGCGGTACGGGCGGACGGCTACGCGCCGATCGTCGGGGCGGACCGGGTGGCGGCGAGCTCGAGCCCCTCGGTCCTGTCCATCCCCTGGGTGCTCGACGACTACCTGCCGATCCTCGCCGAGGCCGCCACCCGCTCCCGCCGCTGACCTGCGCCTCCGGCGCCCGTGCGTGGTAAGTGGTGCCAGAGCACCACTTACCACGCACGAGCGCCGCAGGTCAGCCGAAGACCAGGCGTTCGCGGCGGCGGTGGCCCGGGCGCAGGGCCGCGGCCATGATCGGCAGGAGCGGGCCCGCCTCCGCGCGGAGGGCGGCGAGCTCCTCCGGGGTGGCGACGTCGAGGATCCGCGGGACCTGGAACGCGGGCCCGGGCCCGCCCGCCATCCGCGCGACGCCCCTGGTCACCGCGTCCCACTCGGCGGCGGGCACGTAGCGCTCGATGATCGGGAAGATCTCGCGCTCCTCGTCCGCGATGTGTTCGTCGAGGGTGTCGCGCAGCCGAGCGAGCCGCCCCGCCAGCGCGCCCGCCTGTGCGGGCAGCTCCGCCGACGGGCCGCGGACCAGCGCCGTCGACGCCTTCCGGACGTCCGCGAGCAGGGGGCCCAGGGCGGCGTGGTCGTCGGAGAGCCCGGTCAGGTCGGCCGCCGCACCCGCGTGCCGCTCGATGACCGGCCAGGCGATCTCGTCCTCGGCCAGGTGATGGTGGTGGATCTCCGCACACAGCCCCCGGATCCAGGCGTCGAGCGCCTTGGCGCGCTTGGTCCCGATCGCGGCCCGCAGGTCCGCGAGCCGCTCCACCAGGGCGGTCAGCCGGTGCAGGTCGGCGCGCATCGTCCGGTGCAGCACGCGCAGCCCCAGGAGGTTCGGCGTCGTCGTGGGGCAGGACATGGTGGGCTCCTTCGTGGTCGGTGTCGCAAGCGTGCGGCACCCCGCTTGGGTCTCACTTGTCACGAACTTGCGACGATTCTTGACCGGGCGGCCAGTCAGGCGTAGACCGGAGTCATCAGGGAAGAACCTCTGGAGGGAAGTGATCGCGATGAAGGCGTGGACGCGGTGGCAGGACTGGGCCGCTCTGGTGATCGGTGTCCTGGTGGCGCTGTCGCCCATCGTGGTGACCGTCAGCACGGCGGCGGCGTGGACGCTCGTCGTGCTCGGCGTGGTGCTCGCGCTGACCGGGCTCTGGTCGCTCGCGCAGCCGGGCTCGGTGGCCAGTGAGTACGGGCACGGCGTGCTCGGCGTGCTGCTGTTCATCGCCCCGTGGGTGATGGGCTACAGCGACCTGGCGGGCGCGTCGTGGACGAGTTGGGTCGGGGGTGCGCTCGCGGTGATCGTCGCCGCCACCGCGCTGCCCGCGGCCACCGCCGCGCACCGCGGCGTGATCGCCCACTGAGTGCCGGCGACCGAGTGAAGGATCCCGCCTCCGGTGACACCGGAGGCGGGATCCCTCCGTCATTCCAGGGAGCGCGATGACCGACGCCCGGGACCGGATCCTCGACGCCGCGGAGGAGCTCTTCGCCGCCAAGGGTTTCGACGCCACGCCCACCTCGCGCATCGCCGCCCGGGCCGAGGTGCCCAAGGGGCTCGTGCACTACTACTTCGCCCGCAAGGTGGACCTGCTGTCCGCGTTGGTCGAGCGGCTTCCCGTGGAGCGGGTCGACCGGGCGGCCGTGGTGGTGGCGGGCGACGTGGAGCAGAGCCTGTGCCGCCTCGTCGCCGCGCTCGACGACCTGCTGGACTCCTCCGCCGTCCTGTCCCACCTGCTCTGGCGCGAGGCCGACACCCACCCGTCCGTCCGGGACGCCCTGCACGAGCGGTTCGACCGGATCGTCGGCGAGATCCGCGGCGTCCTGCTCGACGCGGGCGCCGCGGGCGAGGTGGACAGCGCGGCCCTGCTCCTGGCCTCGGCCGTCAGCTACCGGCACTCCGTCGACCGGCACGCCCCGCAGCGCGTCGACATGGCCCCCGAGCTGCGGTTCCTGGCCCGCGCGCTCACCAGGTCGGCGGAGTCTCGTCCCGCACCGGCGTGATCCCGACGGCGAGCAGCGGCGCCACCGCCGCCAGCGCGAACCCGGCGGCGTACCCCGTCACCCCGATCAGCCCGCCGAGCACGACCGGGGTCAGCGACGACACGACGTTCTGCCCCGTGTTCTGGATCCCGAGCGCCTTGCCCGACCAGGCCGAACCGGCGATCTCCGCGACGGCGGTGAACGCCAACCCGTTGTCCGCCACCGTGACCACGCCGCCGACCGCCAGCGCGACCACGGCGAGCCAGGGTGCGACGGCGTCTCCGAGGGCGAGGACCAGCAGCACCAGGGTGGCCCCCACGGCGAGCTGTCGCATCGGCCGCAGCCGCGACCGCGCGCGGTCCGACCACACGCCGGTCGCGATGCGCCCCACCGCGCCCGCGATCTGCACCACCGCCATGAACGCCCCCGCCGCGGCGACGCCCCAGCCCTGCTGGCGCACGAGGTACTCGGTCCCGAACGCGGCGATGGCGAACTGCGGCACCACGAGCAGTGCGCTCGCGGCGTGGACCCGCCACAGCACGGGCGAGCGGTAGGGCGTGCCGACGGGGTGGGCGGCGTCCTGCGGCGGGCGCGCCGGGTCCCGGACCACCACCCCGACGAGCACGGCGGCCACCAGACACACCGCGGCCGGCACGATCAGCGCCGCGAACGGCCCCACCCGGATGGCGAGCCCCGGCAGCACCAGCCCGGCGACCGCGACGCCCAGCGGCTGCGCGGTCTGCCGGATGCCCATCGCGAGCCCGCGCTCGGAGCGCGGGAACCACCCCATGATCATGCGCCCGTTCGCCGCGAACACCGAGGCGGCGGCCGCACCCCCGAGCACCAGCAGGGTGAGCACCGCGGCGGGGGAGGTCGGCCCGATCGCGACCGCGCCGACCGCCGCCGCGGTGAGCAGCAGGCCGGTCCCCATCACGCGGCGTTCCCCGAAGCGGTCCGCGGTCGCGCCCCAGGCGATCAGGGTGAGCAGCAGGCCGGTCGTCGGGGCCGCGACGTAGACGCCGACCCCGGCGAGCGACAGGCCGAGGGTGTCCCGCAGGGTCGGTACCAGGAACGGGATGCCGTACACGAAGGCGCACGCGCCGGTCTGGGCGAGCACGCCGACTGCCAGCACCGCCCAGCGGCGCGAGGAGGGAGGCATGTCGGCACGGTACTGCGCCGTACCAGGATCCGGGAAATCAATCCCAGATCATGAAATATCGAACTGATGTTCGATCGGTGCGCGTAGGGTCGGCCCCATGGATCTGGCGTGGCAGCCCTCGCTGCTCGACGGCCCCGCCGTCGCCGTGGACCGGGCGTTCGGCGGCCTGGTCCGCCACGAGCTCGGCGCCGGAGCCTGGGTCGACATCGCGCCCGGCTGGCTCCAGGGCGCGGACGAGCTGTTCGACCGGCTCCTGCGCGACACCCCCTGGGGGCGGCGCGAGGTGCGGATGTACGACCGCACGCTGCCCGAGCCCCGGCTGACCCACCGCTGGAGCGAGGCCCCGGAGCCGGTGCTCGCGGAGGCCGCGGCCCTGTTGTCCGCCCGGTACGGGGTGGAGTTCACCCAGGTCGGGGCGAACCTCTACCGGGACGGCGCGGACAGCGTGGCCTACCACGGCGACCGGGTGGCCCGGGAGCGGGACACCGCGGTCGTCGCCCTGGTCTCACTCGGTGGGGTGCGGCCCTTCCGGCTGCGCCCGCACGGCGGCGGCGCGTCCGTCGGGTTCCTCCCCGGCCCCGGGGACCTGCTGGTCATGGGCGGGACCTGCCAGCGCACCTGGCAGCACGGCGTGCCGAAGGTGCGCACCGCCGCGGCCCGGATCAGCGTCCAGTTCCGCCACCTCTATTGACCCCACGCCGCGACGGCCGCCAGCGCGGGCTCCCGGATCTCGGCCGGGGCGCCGGACGCCTCGATCGAGGTCCGGGCCATGCCCGCCAGCTGCGCGTCCGACAGGCCCAGCGCGGTGCGCGCGAGCTCGTACTCGCCCAGCACGCCGGGGCCGAACAGCAGCGGGTCGTCGCCGTTGAGCGTGCAGCGCACCCCGGCGTCGAGCAGCCGGGCGAGGGGGTGGGCGTCGAGGTCGGGCACCACGTCGAGCATCACGTTGGAGGTGGGGCACACGTCCAGCACGATCTCCTCGGTGACCAGCCGCTCCACCAGGGCCGGGTCCTCCACGGCGCGCACGCCGTGGCAGATCCGCCGGGCGCCGAGCGCGTCGATCGCACCGTGCACCGAGGCGGGCCCGGCGAGCTCGCCCGCGTGCGGGGCGCTGGTCAACCCGGCGTCCCGCGCGAGGGCGAACGCCTCGGCGAAAGGCTCGGGCGGGAACAGGGACTCGTCCGCCGCCAGGCCGAACGAGACCACCCCCGCGTCGGCGTAGCGCGCGGCCAGCTTCGCCAGCTCGACGGCCTCGGCGGGATCGAACTCCCGCAGCGCCGAGACCATGATGCCGCAGCCGATGCCCAGCCGGTCCGCCGCGGCGCGCCCGGCGTCGATCACCAGCTCCAGCGCCTCCTCGGCGGAGCCGAAGCTGGGCAGGCCCGCGTAGCGCGGCGGGTAGAAGTGCGGTTCGATCCAGGCGGCCCCGTCGGCGGCCGCGTCCTCGACCACCTCGGTCACCAGCCGTCGCAGCTGCTGCGGGGTGTCGACCAGGGCGGACGCCGCCTTGTAGCGGTCGCCGAACTCGGTGAAGCCGCGGTAGCCGCGGATCGGCGGCACGTCGACCCCGGCGGACGCGGCCAGCTCCGCGAGGGTGGCGGGACGCATCGCCCCCTCCAGGTGGACGTGCAGGTGCGCTTTCGGCAGCGCGGCGAGATCAGCAGGGTCGGCGCTCATACCGTGGATCCTCCCGCGAAGACGTCGTCGAGCACGGACGTGTCGACGATCCGGCCTGCGTCCGGCAGCGGCGTGACCCCCGCGGCCTGGAACGCCGTGTAGATCGGCCCGGCCACCCGCGCCGGGTCGATGCGCATCAGCCCGGAGGATCGGGTGAGCTCGCTGGTGGTGAAGTCGATCTGCAGCTGGTTCTCCCGGATCTGCTGGTCGAGGTTCAGGCCCAGGTCGGCACCGAAGTCGTTCACGGCGAGCTTCGCCGCGACGGTCGGGTCGGCGGCGTTGTCCTGCCAGCCGCGGACGGTGGCCCGCATGAACCGCACCACGGTGTCCCGGTTGGCGTCCAGCCACGAGCGTTGGCTGCAGAGCATCCCGGCGTACTGCGGCAGCCCCATCGACTCGTAGGTCGTGACGAAGAAGTCCCGGTCCGCGACCAGGCCCTGCTGCTCCAGGTAGATCGGCTGGTTGGTGGCGAAACAGGTGTAGACGTCCCCCTGACCCTCCAGCAGCGGGCTCGGCTCGAACCCCGCCGGGATGAAGGTGTAGTCGAGCGGGACGCCCGCCAGCCGCATCGCGGCCTCGATGTAGGGCTGGACGCCCTGCTGGCCGAGGACCCGGGCCCCGACCAGGTCGGCCGCCGACCTGACCGGCCGCGCGGCCAGCGACAGCACCGCGGACGGGGCGCTCTGGAACATGGCGCCGTAGGTCACGAAGTCGTTGCCCTCGTTCACCGCGGACAGGAACGCCTGCATCGCCACCGGGACCGCGATGTCGGCCCCGCCCGCGGCCAGGGTGGCGGTGGGCTGCGGGGCGTTCGGGCCGCCGGGCAGGAAGTCGATCTCGAGCCCCTCGTCGGCGTAGTACCCCCGGTCCTGGGCGATCCAGAACCCGGCGAACTCGACGTTGGTGATCCAGCCGAGGGCGACCCGGACCGAGGTCGTCCCCCCACCGCCCGCGGTGTCGCCCCCGCCGCAGGCGGCGAGCACCGAGGGTCCGAGGGCGAGGCCGAGACCGGCGAGTCCGGCGGTGCGCAGCAGTCGGCGGCGCGACCAGGGGGACGGGTCGATGAGGTCGACCATGAGGGAGCTCCTGTCTGGTGGGGGAGGTCAGGTCATCCGGGCGAGGCCGCGGCGTTCGACGGCGCGGGCCCCGACGAAGCAGGCCACCGACACCACCGTCGCGACGAGCGCGGTGCCCCACGCCCGCTCGGGCTGGTAGAAGCTCACCGACTGGGCGAACAGCACGCCGAGCCCGCGGCCGCCCATGAGGTACTCGGCGAGCATGGCGGCCAGCACCGCGGACGGGGCGGTCAGCCGGAACGCGACCAGCAGCCCGGGCACCGCGTGCGGCAGCAGCAGCCTGCGCAACACGGTGACGCGGGAGGCGCCGAGCACGGCGAAGACGTCCGACGTCGAGCGGGGCGCGTCCCGCAGCCGGGCGGCGACGAACACGAAGGCCGGGAAGAAGGACACGATCGTCGTGATGACCAGGACGGTCTGCCATCCGTAGCCGAACACCCTGGCGAGCACCGGGATCATCGCCACGACCGGCACGGACCGCATGATCAGCGCGATCGGCGTCGTCATCCCGGAGACCAGCGGCGAGGTCCACACCGCGACCGCCAGGGCCACCCCCGCCGCCATCCCGGTGAGCAGCCCGGCCGCGGACATGCCGAGTGTGGCGAGGAGATCCGGCAGGTAGGCCCCCGAGTTCCCGACGACGTCCGCCACCACCTCGCCCGGCTGCGGCACCACGATCCGGTTGTAGCCGTTGAGCGACGCCCACAGCTGCCAGCCGACCAGCAGCACGGCGATCGTCCAGTACCGCGACACCACGCGGCGCACGACACCGCCGGTCCGGGGCGCGGGCCTGCGGACGGGCGCGGCCGCCCGGGCGCGCACGATCCGCTCGGACTCCTCGGCGAGGGTCACGTGAACCTCCGGGTGACCCACCCGCGCAGCGCGACGAGCAGGACGTAGGCGGCGAGGGACAGGGCCGCGGCGCTGAGCGCGGCCGACCACAGCAGCGGGATCTGGACGTTCTGCATCGCGCTGACCAACAGCACCCCGAGCCCGCGGCGGGCGCCGAACCACTCGCCGATCACCGCGCCCAGCACGGCGGCGGGCGCGGCCAGGGTCAGCCCGTCGACGATCGTCGGCAGGCCCGCGGGCAGCTGCAGCCGCAGGACCGTGCTCAGCCGGGAGGCGCCGAGCACCGCGAAGACGTCCCGGCCCGCCCGCGCCGTGGAGGCCAGCGCGGAGGTCGCCGCGACGAACACGGCGAACCCGGCGGCCAGGGCGGCGATCACCGTGGACGTCCCCTCCCGGCCGACCGTGGTGACCAGCAGCGGGGCCAGCGCGATCAGCGGCACCGCGTGGACGACGGCGGCCAGCCGGTCCAGGCCGGGGCCCGCGGCGGGCAGCAGGGCGCCGAGCAGCGCGAGCGCCAGGGCGCCGAGCCCGCCCGCGACGAAACCGATCGCCGCGGCCGTGCCGGTCGCCGCCAGGGCGCGGCCGAGCAGGGTCTGCGCGGTCGGGCTCGTGAGGTAGTCCACGACGTCCGTCACCGTGGGCCACGCGGCCCCGGCGAGCCCCAGCCTGCCGATCGCGTCCGCGGCGACCACCAGCAGGACGATCCCCGCGACCGCGGGCAGCACGGTCCGGCGGGGTACTCGGGCGAGCAGGGCGCTCATGCGGCCGCGTCCGAGTGGCCCGGCTCGTCCGACTCGTCGAGCAGCCGGGTGAGCCGGTCGACGATCTCGTGGAAGGCCGGATCCCGGGTGACCTCCGTGCGGCGGGGACGCGGGAAGTCGATCGATTCGGTGTGCCGCACCCGACCCGGGCGCCCGGTCATCACGACGACCCGGTCGGCGAGCAGCACGGCCTCGTCGACGTCGTGGGTGACCAGCAGGGTGGTGATCCGCTCCTCGGCCCAGATCCGGGCCAGCTCGAGGTTCATCCGGCGCCGGGTCACCGCGTCCAGGGCGCCGAACGGCTCGTCCAGCAGCAGGACGTCCGGGGTGAGCGCGAGCGCCCTGGCGATCGCGACCCGCTGGCGCATCCCGCCGGAGAGCTGGCGCGGTCGCGCGTCGGCGAACCCGGTCAGCCCGACGAGCTCGAGCAGCTCGTCGACCCGCGCGGTGTCGACGGGGCGGCCCGCCACCTTCCACGGCAGCTCCACGTTCGCCCGCGCGCTCGCCCACGGCAGCAGCGCGTGCTCCTGGAACGCCACGCCGAGGCGGTGCCCGCGGACCAGGTCGGCGGGCCTGGCGCCCTCGATCGTCACGGTCCCCTCGGACGGGGTGTCCAGTCCCGCGACCAGCCTCAGGACCGTCGACTTGCCGCATCCGGAGGGGCCGAGCACGGCCACGAACTCGCCGTCGGCGATCTGCAGGTCGAACCGGTCCAACGCGCGCACCGCGGTTCCGCGACGCAACGGGAACTCCTTGACGACGGACTGCAGAGCGATCGCAGGTTGCGACATCGGGCTCCCTGACGTGTGCGTGGTGAATCAGTCGGTTCACTCCACGGTAGGGAGTTGTCGTTGCGAGGGTGTTGCCGGCGCGGCGCCCTCGGGTAACCGCCCGGGCCGTGAGTACCGTGTGGGCCATGGGAACGGGTGTCGAGCGCGATCGGCTGCTCGGGCTGGTCGCCGACTACGTGCTCGAACACGGGATCGCGGAGCTGACCCTGCGCAGGCTCGGCGCGGCCATCGGGACCAACAACCGGATGCTGCTGTACTACTTCGGTTCCAAGGAGCAGCTCGTCGAGCAGTCCCTGATGGCGGCGTCCGGGCGGTTCCCGCTGTTCGCGGCCGCCATGCGGGGGCTGGACGACCCGGGTCCGCTGCAGGAGCGCCTGGAGCGCTGCTGGGCGGGCATCGCGGCAGCCGAGAACCACCCCTTCCATCGCCTTTTCTTCGAGGTCTACGGGGTGGCCCTGCACCAGCCGGGCCGCTTCGACGGGTTCCTGGCCCGGGTCGGGCACGACTGGGCCAACCTGCTCGCCGCGCAGCTCCGGGCCGAGGGGGTGCCCGACCCGGACGCCGCGCGGCTGGGCCGCGAGATCGTGGCGTTGTGGCGCGGCCTGCAGTTCGACCTGCTCAGCACCGGGGACGCCGAGGGGGTCGCCGCCACCCATTCGGCGGCCGCCGCGACGTTCGCCGAACGCTGCGCCCGGGTCGCTCAGCCCGCGAGCTGAGCCGCCGGGTCGGTCGGAGTGAGGATGTCCAGCACCCGGTGCGGCACCGCCACCGCCGACCGGGTCCAGCCCCAGATCGAGTAGAGCAGCCGGGCCGGGTCGGAGTAGCCGTGCCTGCCGTGGAACATCCGGTAGTTGTCGACCACGGCCATCTCGCCCGACTCCATCCGGAACCGGGTGCCGGTGTCCCGGGCCTCGATCACGGCGTCCAGCCAGGCGCGGACGTGCGGCCACTGCTCGGCCTCGTCCGGGCCCAGGACGGGGGCGAGGTAGGGGTGGTGGCGCACCTGCGGGCGGCCCGCCGGCGTCGTGCGGAGCACCGGCGAGAACGCGGACTGCCGGAAACCCGGTTCGGAGTGGTCGATCGGGACCGTGCGGAGGAACTCGGCCACCGGTGCGGGCAGCAGGTCCATCAGGGCGAGACCGTCGATCAGGAAGTTGTCGCCGCCGTCCGCCGCGGGTCGGGCCTGGAGCAGGAACAGGCGGTCCGGGGCCTCGTCCCCGAAGGCGAACCCGTCGTTGTGCGGCGGCATCGGCACGGTGGTGTCGCTGCTGAGCATGCGCTTGCGACCGCGGGCGTCGGCGGGCTGGCGCTCGACCTTCGCGCCCTCGACCTCCGAGCGGGCGCGGGTCGCCTCGATCTGGCGGCCGATCCGGACCAGCTCGTCCCCGATCATCGCGCGGCCGAAGTCCATGGCGGCGTCCTCGGAGTCGATGCCCGAGACCAGGGCGGCCCCTTCGGCGTCGACGACCTCGCGGGCCTCCTCGGGCGACGTCACGCGGCGCGGGACGACGGCGGCGGAACCGTAGGACATGGTGACCTCCATCTGAACCAGTTGGTTCAATGGACGCTACGGCCTCGTCGTGACGACGGTGTTACCTGCGGGGGCACTATTCTGCGCGGATGCAGCGCAAGATCGGCGTGATGGGCGGGACCTTCGATCCCATCCACCACGGCCACCTCGTGGCCGCGAGCGAGGTGGCGGACCGCTTCGCACTCGACGAGGTGATCTTCGTTCCGACCGGGGACCCCTGGCAGAAGTCCGGCAAGGACGTCAGCCCCGCCGAGGACCGGTACCTGATGACGGTGGTGGCCACCGCGTCGAACCCGCGGTTCTCCACGAGCCGGGTGGACATCGACCGCAGCGGGCCCACCTATACCGCCGACACCCTCACCGACCTGCACTCCCGGCTGCCGGACGCCGAGTTCTACTTCATCACCGGCGCGGACGCCCTGTCCCAGATCCTGTCCTGGCACAAGGTCGAGGAGATGTTCGAGCTGGCGCACTTCATCGGCGTCACGCGGCCGGGGTACGAGCTCGTCGACGGTCACCTGCCCAAGGGCTCGGTCACCCTCGTCGAGGTCCCCGCCATGGCGATCTCCTCCACGGACTGCCGCGAGCGCGTCGCCGCGGGCCGCCCGGTCTGGTACCTCGTGCCCGACGGGGTGGTGCAGTACATCACCAAGCGCAGGCTCTACCAGCCCTAGGAGACTGCTGAATTAGGGCGGTCTCCGGGCGGGGTAGCTGCGAGGGCAGCCTGTTTCGGACGGGGTTGTGAGGTGTGCGTGGTGTGGCC
>NZ_FNBE01000007.1:17270-267803 GCF_900102195.1 Pseudonocardia oroxyli | reverse complement strand
GGCCGATGCGCACCGTCTCCTCGGAGATGGCCGTCTCCGCCTGATCCCGGCCCGGCGCCCCGTCCCCCCGCGGGGCGCCAGCCGGCCCGCACGACCTGAGAGGCACTACCGATGGACGACTCGACCGTGCAGGTCACGACGGTGCGCGGCCCGGTTCCCGTCGCCTCCCTCGGGATGACCCTCACCCACGAGCACCTGCTCTGCGACTGGTCGGCCAGGCCGCGTCCCGAGCCCGAGGACCCGGCCGAGCGCGCGTTGTTCCACGCGCAGGTGAGCCCGGAGCTGCAGTGGGTGCTCCGCGAGGACCCGCGCTGCTGTCGGGACAACGCCAGGCAGGACGACCCGGAGGCCACGGTCGCGGAGCTGGAGAACTTCGTCGCGGCGGGTGGGCGGACCGTCGTGGACTGCACGAACGGCGACATCGGCCGCGACCCGCTCGCGCTGCGGGCCGTCGCGGAGCGGACCGGGCTCAACGTGATCATGGGTTCGGGCTGGTACGTGCACCTGTTCCACGCCGCCCGCCGGGCCCTGACCACCGTCGACGACCTGGTGGCGGAGATCGTCGCCGAGTTCGCCGACGGCGTCGGGGACACCGGGATCCGGCCGGGGATCATCGGGGAGATCGGGGTGTCCCCGCAGTTCACCGACGCCGAACGGACCCACCTGCGCGCCGCGGCGCGGGCGCAGCGCGAGCTCGCGGTGCCGCTGTTCGTGCACCTGCCGGGCTGGCAGCGGCGCGCCCACGAGGTGCTCGACATCGTCCTCGACGAGGAGGGGGTCCGGCCCGAGGCGGTGGTGCTGTGTCACATGGACCCCTCCGGGGAGGACCCGGACTACCAGCGGGCCGTCGCCGCACGCGGCGTCTGGCTGGAGTTCGACATGATCGGCATGCCGTTCCTCTACGCGGGCGAGGGCCAGTGCCCGGCCCCGCACCAGACCGCGGCCGCGGTCGCCGCGCTGGTCGCCGCGGGCCACACCGACCAGCTGCTGCTCAGCCACGACATGGCCACCAAGGCCATGTGGACCCGCAACGGCGGCAACGGCTACGGCTACGTCCCCCGGTTCTTCCTGCCCCGGCTGCAGCGCCTCGGCGTGCCGGGCGAGGTGGCCGCGGGTCTGTTGACCGCCAATCCCCGCCGCCTGTTCACTGCGGCGGGCCATCGATGAGGAGTGTTGTGAGCCAGCTTCTGGGGAACGCCTTCGCGGCCGAGCTCGACTGGACCCCGAAGACCCCCGAGTTCCGCACCGGCGCCCGCTACCTGGACGGGATCACCGCGGACACCGCGGTGGACGTCTGGGGCGCCGAGGTCGGCGAGTACGACGGCGTCACCGCCGACGAGATCTTCGTCGTCCTCGAGGGCAAGGCCGAGGTCACCTTCCACCGCACCGGCGAGACCATCGCGATCGGACCGGGAGACGTCGTCCGCCTCTTCGCCCGGGACACCTGCACCTGGCGGACGATCGAGACCATCCGGAAGGTGTCGTTCTACGTGCCGCCCGCCGTCGTGCCGGTGGAGTCCTCCGTCAGCGACTGACCTGCTCGCCGCCGGGTAGCCGGGTGCACCCGAACGCGAGGAGGGGAACCCGTGCCGACGTGGTTGCAGGCAGGCCTGTGGGGCCTGCTCGCCGGCGGCGATCTTCATCTCCAACGTCCCCGAGGGGCTGTCCAGCGCGGCGGGGATGAAGCGGGCGGGCCGGTCCGCCCGGTACGTCTTCGGCGTGTGGAGCGGGATCGCGGTGGCCGGCGGGCTGAGCGCGCTGATCGGGTACGTCGCCCTCGACGGCGTGTCGCCGACCGTCGTCTCGGTGATCACTGCGGTGGGGCGATCGGGTACTACCTGTTCACCGGCCGGGTGGGCTGACCGTCCGTCACCGCTCCTCCGGGGGGATGCGCATGTGTTCCGCGACGCGGGGCGGCGCGGCCGTGCGGGCCTGCTCGGCGGCCAGGCTCGCCGAGCGCTCGGGGGCCGGGTCCAGCCGCACCGACCGCACCACCTCGGCGCCGTTGTCGTAGTCCACCGGCGGGATCGCGCGCAGGGCCCGGACCACCTCGTCGGGCGCCCCGACCCGCCTGGCGGCGTCGACCAGGGTGTCCTTGTCCGCGGGATAGTCGACCTCGGTGAGGTAGTCGAGGACCTGTTCCGGGGTGAGGGAACCGGCCATCACCGCGCCCCGTTCCCGAGTGCGGCCTGCGGGCCCGCCGGAGCGGTGTCGGTGTTCTGGTGCTGCACGTGTCTCCTTCTGTACGGAGCATCAGCCGGAGGACCCGACCGCGGTGACCGCCGCGTCGATCCGCCGGGCCAGCTCGATGTCCATGTCCGTCACGCGGTCGAGCGAGTGGGTCCAGACGACGAAGGTCACCCCGTCCGGCCCCTGCTCGACCCGCGCGTGGTGGTTCAGGTCGCGTTCGGCACGGGCGACGGCGTTGCGCAGCGGCGTCACGCGGTCGGGCGGGAGCCCGACGATGCGCCGCAGCCGGTGCTCGTCGCCGTCCCAGCCCTCCAGGGCGGTGAGCGCACGATCGATCTCGTCCCGCTCGAGCAGCCGCGGGCTCAGGTCGGTCGGGACCCCGGATCCCCGTGGCGGGACTCCCTGGTCGAGGGGCGCGCGCAGCTCCGCGCCGTCGGGCAGGCGCCGGTCGAGGAGGTCGGCGAGCTCCGGTTCGAGGTCGGCCAGCGTGGACAGGGTCGCCTGGACGAAGAAGCGGGCCCGCTCGCCCGGCCACCCGAGCACGGCGCCCACCGCGGACACCAGCTCCGTGGCGCTCCCGGGAGGAGAAGACCCCGCCCCTACCTCGGCGGCGCCGCGCAGCGAGCCGGGCAGGACCGCGGCCAGCCGCTCACGATCGGTGGGGTCCAGCGCCGCGGCCACCACGGCGAGGACCGCCTCCACCGCGTGCCTGGCCTCCTCGGTGTCCGTCGCCCCTGCCTGGTCGCCGACGGTCTTCACGAACGTCGCGTACTGGATCATCGGCTCCTCCTGGTGGTGGTGTTCCGCTGTGCCCCGATTCCGGCGTGGGAATCGGTCGATGTCCTCACAGGGCCCGGTCGCGCGGGACCGTCGGGACGTACAGGCCGTCGCGCTCGGCGCGCACCGCCGCGAGAGTGCGCGTTGGGGCCTCGAGCTTGTGGAGGATGTGCTCCAGGTGAGCGGCCACGGTGCGCGGGGCCACGACGAGCGCGTGCGCGATCTCCTGGTTCGAGCACCCCTCGACCAGGAGGCCCAGCACCTCGAGCTCACGCGGCGTCAGGCCTCGCAGATCGGTGCCCGGCGCCAGGAGGACGAGGCCTGTGACCGCGGGCGGAGCGTCCTCGGGTGCCGCCATGGCGGTCACCCGCAGGTGCCCTCCCGGCGCGTGCGGACCACCCCTCGGCCAGAGGAACGAGCAGTAGACGTGCCCCTCGTCGACGCGTTCGCGGGCGGCGGCCAGCACCGGCGAGCCCGGGACCAGCAGCGCGCTGTCCGGCAGGCCCGGCAGTGGTCGGCAGCCCCCGTCGTCGCAGAGCACCGCCGCGGCCGTGGCCCCCCGCACCAGGTGGGCCGCGGTCAGCAGCGACCGCATCGGGTCGATGCCGTGCGCGAGCACGGGCCCGAGCCTGCCGAGCCTGCGGCGGACGAGCGGCGAGGGTGGGTGCCGGTCGCCGGAGAGCAACGCGAGGAAGCCGACGTGGCGCCCCGTCGGGGTGAACAGCCCCAGGGCCATCGCCTCGTGGATCCCGGACGGCATCAGGCAGTCCGCCCATGTGGAGAGCTCCGCGGCCGGGTACGGCAGATCGGACGGGCTCAGCGGGGGCCGGGCCCGGTCGGTGCCGGTGACCTCGATCTCCCGCGCCATCACCGGACCGGAGAGGAACTCGACGACCGGCTGGTCGAGGTCGATGCTCGCCAACGAGCGGTAGCCGGAGCCCATGGGATCGGCGAGCGCCAGCCAGGCGGCGTCGAACGGGACGAGCCCGCGGAGGACCTCGAGGAGGGCCTGTGCGCGCTCGGAGCCGGTCCCCGGCGACGCGGCGGTCTCGGCCAGGAGCAGCTCCCCGGACTGGTGCGAGCGCATGTTCCCTCCACAGGTCGCGCGCCATGACCGCGGCCCCGCGCCGAACGGCTGCTCGGTGGATCGGCTGGGCACTGGTCAGCTCCTCGGTCGTTCCGCTGAAGCGAGCACCACTACCCGGGCGAAGGAGTCGGAAACCGCAGGCGGCCGACCCGTTCCGCGCCGTCTGTGGGCGGTATCGGCAGGTTTGCCACTACCGGGTCCCGCGCCCCCGCCGTTGCAATGGAGATGCACCGGCCGGACGAGTCGGGTACATCGACGGCGAGGAGGACAGCGTGCGAGCAGTGGTCTACGAGGGCCCGCGGCAGGTCAGTGTCAAGGAGGTGCCGGACGCGCGGATCGAGCGTCCGACGGACGTCTTGGTGCGCATCACGACGACGAACATCTGCGGCTCCGACCTGCACATGTACGAGGGGCGGACCGACTTCGAGCCCGGCCGCTGGTTCGGGCACGAGAACATGGGCCAGGTGATCGAGGTCGGGGACGGCGTCGACAAGGTCCAGGTGGGGGACTACGTCGTCCTGCCGTTCAACATCGCCTGCGGACACTGCAAGAACTGCGAACGGGGGCTCACGAACTACTGTCTGACCGCGCAGCCGGAGCCGAGCTGGGCGGGCGCCGCCTACGGCTTCGCGGACATGGGCCCGTGGGCGGGCGGCCAGGCCGAGCTGCTGCGCGTGCCGTGGGGTGACTTCAACTGCCTGCGGCTGGGGGAGGACGCCCAGGAGCGCCAGGCCGACTACGTGATGCTCGCCGACATCTTCCCGACGGGCTACCACGCCACGGAGCTGGCGGGTGTCAAACCCGGCGACCAGACCGTGATCTACGGCGCCGGACCCGTCGGCCTGATGGCCGCGCTCTCGGCGACCATCCGGGGGGCGGGCAAGGTGATGGTCGTCGACCGGCACCCCGACCGGCTGCGACTCGCGGAGTCCATCGGCGCGATCGCCATCGACGACTCGAAGGTCGACCCGGTACAGGCCGTCCTCGACCAGACGATGGGCCTGGGCGCCGACAACGGGTGTGAGTGCGTGGGCTACCAGGCGCACGACCCCGCCGGGGAGGAACACCCCAACCTGACGATGAACCGCCTGGTCGCCTCGGTGCGCTTCACCGGGAAGATCGGCAACGTCGGGGTCTTCGTGCCGCAGGACCCCGGCGCCTCGGACGAGCTGGCCAAGCAGGGCAAACTCGCCTTCGACTACGGCACGTTCTGGTTCAAGGGCCAGCACATCGGCAGCGGCCAGGCGCCGGTCAAGCGGTACAACCGGCAGCTGCGCGACCTGATCGCGGGAGGCAAGGCCGAGCCGTCCTTCATCGTGAGCCACGAGCTGCCCCTCGACCGGGCGCCGGAGGCCTACGACCACTTCGACAAGCGGGACGACGGCTGGACGAAGGTCGTCCTGCACCCGGCGGGGAGCTGACATGGCAGGGGAACTGGACGGACGACGGGTCGCCATCCTGGCCGCCGACGGCGTCGAGCGGGTGGAGCTCGAGCAACCGCGCCGGGCGCTCGACGACGCCGGTGCCCGCACCGAGGTCGTTTCGATCAAGAGCGGCGAGATCGCGGCTCGCGACAACGACCTGACCGACGCCGGGACCTTCGGCGTCGACCGGCTGGTCGGGGACGTCTCGGTCGGGGACTACGACGCGCTGCTGCTTCCCGGCGGCACCGTCAACCCGGACAAGCTCCGGATGGAGCAGACCGCGGTCGCGTTCGTCCGGGACTTCGTCCAGTCAGGGAAGCCCGTGGCCTCGATCTGCCACGGGCCGTGGAACCTCGTCGAGGCGGACGTCGCCCGGGGCAGGCGGCTGACCTCCTTCCCGAGCATCCGCACGGACCTGCGCAACGCGGGTGCGGACGTGGTCGACGAGCAGGTCGTGACCGACGGCAACATCACCACGAGCCGCTCGCCCGACGACCTGCCCGCCTTCTGCGATCGCATCGTGGCCGAGTTCGCCGGACAGGCCGCCACGACGGGCGGCGGCTCGTGACCACCACCCTCGGGAACGTGGCGTCGCTGGCCGCCCGCGCGGGCGGCAGCGTCGTCCGGCAGGTCAAGGCGGTCGTGGACCCCGCGCCGGCCCGGCCGGCGGGCACGGACCACTCGGCGTCCGGGTGGCTCGTGGTGACCGTGGTCGGCGAGCCGTCCCAGATCGACACCGACCGGCTGCCCGTCCCCCTGGCCGAGTTCGGAGACCAGCTCGAGGTGCTGGTCCGCGCCGCCCCCGGCGACAAGGGGACCGAGCTCGCCGCCCGCCTGCGCGACCGACCGTCCGGCAGCACGCTGGCCCGACTGACCGGTAGCGACCCGCAGGCGGACCTGCGCTCCGCGCTCCGCCGGGCCAAGCAGCTCATCGAGGTGGGCGAGGTGTTGGCGGTCGACCCCGCACCGCACGGCGACCGGACCCCGACACCCGGCGGGATGCTGCTCGAGATGTGGACCCGCGTGGCCCCGAAGGCAGGAGTGCGATGAAGGCAGTGACCTGGCGTGGCGTGAACGAGATCGGCGTCGAGGACGTCCCGGAGCCCACGATCCTCAACAGCCACGACATCATCGTGGAGGTGGGGCTGAGCGCGACCTGCGGCTCTGACCTGCACCTGATGGGGGGCTACATCCCGGCCATGCGCGCCGGGGACGTGCTCGGGCACGAGTTCATGGGCCGGGTCGCCGAGGTCGGCCCCGCCGTCACGAAGCACCGGGTCGGCGACCGGGTGGTCGTGGTCTCCTTCGTCGGCTGCGGGAAGTGCTGGTACTGCCGGGAGGGTCTGTGGTCGCTGTGCGACAACGGCAACCCGAACCCGGGGCTCACCGAGGCGCTGTGGGGCCAGGGCATCGGCGGCTGCTACGGCTACTCGCACGCCCTCGGCGGATGGGCGGGCAGCCACGCACGCTACATCCGGGTCCCCTACGCCGACAACGGGGCGTTCACCATCCCGGAGGGGGTCTCCGACGAGCGGGCGCTGTTCGCCTCCGACGCGGCGCCGACGGGCTGGACGGGGGCCCACCAGGCCGAGGTGCGGCCCGGCGACGTCGTCGCGGTGTGGGGGGCGGGCGGGGTCGGCCAGATGGCCGCCCGGGCCGCGATGGTGATGGGCGCCGAGCGCGTCGTCGTCATCGACCGCTTCGACAACCGCCTCCAGCAGGTCCGCACCCACATCGGGGCGGAGACCCTCGACTACGAGGAGGTGAACGTACCCGCGGAGCTGCGCGAGCTGACCGGCGGCCGGGGGCCGGACGTCTGTATCGAGGCCGTGGGCATGGAGGCGCATCATCCCGGCCCCCAGTACCTCTACGACCAGGTCAAGCAGCAGATGCGGCTGCAGACCGACCGGCCCACCGCGGTCCGGGAGGCGATCTACGCCTGCCGCAAGGGCGGGCGGGTGTTCACCCTGGGCGTGTTCGCGGGCGTGGTGGACAGGTTCCCGCTCGGCGCGGTGATGAACAAGGCGCTGACCCTGCGCGGCGCCCAGCAGCACGGGCACCGCTACATCCCCGAGATCCTCGACCTCATGAGCCGGGACGAGGTGCGGACCGAGCACCTCGCCACCCACGTGATGGCGCTCGACGACGGCCCCGAGGGCTACCGGATGTTCAAGGAGAAGGAGGACGGGTGCGTCCGCGCCGTCTTCCGTCCCGGCGGCTGACCGATCGCACTGCAAGGAGGTCCGATGGAACTGACGGCGACGACGACGGTGCGCAGACCCGTGGCGGAGGTGTACGCCTTCTGGCGGCTCCTGGAGAACCTGCCGTCGTTCATGGCGCACCTCGACGAGGTGCGGACGACGGACGAGAAGTCCAGCACCTGGACGGCGAGCGCCCCGTTCGACCACACCGTCGTGTGGGAGGCCCTGATCACCGAGGACCTGGTGGAGGAGCGGATCGCCTGGCGCTCGACCGAGCAGGCGGACGTCCCGAACGAGGGCACCGTGTCCTTCCTCCCCTCGCCGGACGGGGCGGGCACCGAGGTGCACGTGCACCTGGTCTTCGACATCGAGGCGGGGAAGCTGGGCAGGGCGGTCGCGAAGTACTTCGGGGAGGATCCCCGCCAGCAGCTCGACGACGACCTGCGCCGGTTGAAGCAGGTCCTGGAGACCGGTGAGGTCGTGCGCTCGGACGGGGCCCCCTGGGGCAAGCGGGCACGCAAGGAGTTTCCGCAGCGCCCGGCCCAACCGCTCACGGTCGAGGAGCGTCGGGAGGTGCTGGGCGCATGAGGGCGAACTGCTGGGCGGGCCGCAACGAGGTCGAGGTCCGGGAGGTGCCGGACCCGGCGATCCTGAGCGGCCGGGACGCCATCGTGGGGATCACCTCGACGGCGATCTGTGGCTCGGACCTGCACCTGGTCGACGGCTACGTCCCGACCATGCAGGACGGCGACGTCATGGGCCATGAGTTCATGGGTGAGGTCCTCGAGGTCGGCCCGGACGTCGACCCGACGCGGCTGCGGGTCGGGGACCGCGTGGTCGTGCCGTTCCCGATCGCCTGCGGCGCGTGCGCGGCCTGCGCCGCCCAGCTGTACTCCTGCTGCGAGAACAGCAACCCGAACGCCGGGATCGCCGAGAAGATGTTCGGCCATCCCGTGGCCGGGCTGTTCGGCTACTCCCACCTGACCGGCGGGTTCGCCGGTGGGCAGGCGCAGTACGCCCGCGTCCCGTTCGCGGACGTGGGGCCGTTGCGGATCGAGTCCGACCTGACCGACGAGCAGGTGCTCTTCCTCTCCGACATCCTGCCCACCGGCTACATGGGGGCGGAGATGTGCGACATCCGACCGTCGGACGTGGTCGCCGTGTGGGGGGCGGGTCCGGTCGGCCAGTTCGCGATGGACAGCGCCCGGGTGCTCGGCGCCGCCGCGGTGATCGCGATCGACAAGGAGCCCTACCGGCTGCGGATGGCCGAGGAGGCCGGGCACATCCCGGTGAACTTCGAGGAGGTCGACGTCCGGTCCCGGTTGCTGGAGCTCTCCGGCGGCCGCGGCCCGGACAAGTGCATCGACGCGGTCGGCATGGAGGCGACCCACGGCAGCGCCCACCTGCACGCCTTCGACCGCGTCAAGCAGGCCGTGCGGTCGGAGACGGACCGCCCGCACGCCCTGCGTCAGGCGATCATGTCCTGTCGCAGCGGGGGGATCGTGTCGGTGGTCGGGGTCTACGGCGGGTTCGTGGACAAGTTCCCGGCCGGGGCCTGGATGAACCGGTCGGTGACCCTGCGCACGGGGCAGTGCCACGTGCAGCGGTACATGACGCCGCTGCTGGAGCGGATCGAGCGCGGCGAGCTCGACCCGACGCGCGTCATCACCCATCGGCTGACCCTCGAGGAGGCACCCCGCGGCTACGACATCTTCAAGAACAAGCAGGCGGACTGCGAGAAGGTCGTGCTCAGGCCCTGAGCGCGCGCTTCGCCATCTCGACGACGAGCAGGGGCACATGGACGACCGAACGTATGACGGTTCGTCCGGCCGGGTGGACTCCACCCGGCCGGGGCGACACCGCGACAACCAGGTCCGGGTCGGCCTCCTGGCCGATCCCGGCGCGCCCAGCGATCTCGCCGCCGCGCTGGTGCCGGAGCTGTCCGAGGTGCTCGCCGTCGAGATCGACGACACGACCGAGTGGGTCGTGGACACCGAGACCCGGGAGGTGCCGCTCGACGAGGAGGGTCTGGTCCCGCTGGAGACACTCGCCCGGCAGCACCGCGAACGCCGGGGCTGGGACGTCATCGTCGTGGTCACCGACCTGCCCCGGCGGATCGGGACCCGGCCCGTCGCGACCGTCCTGAGCGAACGCACGGGCACCGGGTTGGTCTCGCTGCCGGGGCTGGGTGCCCTGGCCGTGCGGCGTCGCGGGCGACACGCCGTCGTGCACCTCGTGCGGGCCCTCACCGGGCACGACCACCATGAGGCCGGGGGGCGCCCCTCGGACGTCCCCCGGTTGAGCCCGCTGCGCCACGTCGACGCCGACGAGGAGAGCGACGCCCATCTGGCCCTGGTCGGGCTGCGCGGCAGGCTGCGGCTGCTCGCCGGGATGGTGCGGGACAACCGTCCGTGGCGGTTGGTCCCCCACCTGTCCAGCGCCACCGCTGCGGCCGCCGCGACGGGCGCCTACGCGATCATCACCACCAGCTTCTGGACGATGGCGACCTCGTTGTCGCCGCTGCGTCTGTTCCTCATCTCCGTGGTGGCGATCGCGGCCATGGCGACCTGGCTGATCACCTACAACCACCTCTGGGACCGGCCGCCCGACGAGGACGGGCGGGCGAAGGCGGTGCTCTACAACGCCGCCACCGTGATCACCCTGGTCATCGGGGTGACCTGCATGTACGTGCTCCTCTACCTCGCCGGGCTGCTCGCGGCGCTCGCGTTGATCGATCCCGGCTACTTCTCCAGACAGCTGCAGCGGCCCGCCTCGTTCGGTACTTACCTGAAGCTGGTGTGGCTGGCGAGCTCGGTCGGCATCGTCGCGGGCGCGCTCGGCTCCAGCCTGGAGAGCGAAGAGGCCGTCCGGAACGCGACCTACGGCCGCCGCGAGCAGGAGCGGCGGCGACGCGGCCGCGAGGAGGACTCGTCGTGACCGCAGCCTCACCGTCACACTCGGCGCGACGGTGAGGGCGGCGTGACCGGCCTGGTCGGCCGCGGAAACCCGGAGGCAACGCGCCGCTGGTGACATGACGGTCCCGCCCACGCTGGAGCCGTCGTGACACTTCCACTGGACGACCCTGGATCTCCCCGTGCGCGAGCAGCACGGCTACTGGCGCGACGTCATCTGCGCCGCGTTCACCCCGCTCGTTCCCTGCCGCAGCCGCGCGCGGCCGACTGGTCCCGGGAGGGGGTCGCGGGGTGGGTCCGCTCCCGGCGGGTCTTCGACGTCAACTGCGCCGAGATCGGGACGGTCGGGCAGCTGAACATCCACGGTCCGCGGGAGGTCGGCCGCACATCTGAGGAGACGGTCTTCGTCAACCTGCAGCTGAGCGGTTCGTGCGTGGGCAGCCAGGGTGGGCGGACCTGCTACGTGCCCGCGGGCTCGTTCGCCCTGTTCGACGCCACGCGCCCGTTCCGTCTCGACCACGCCGAGGACTGGCCGTCGCTGTCCTTCCGGGTCCCGCGCGAGCGGCTGATGGGTCTGGTCCGCAGGCCGGACGACGTCACGGCCCGGACCCACGACTCCCACCTGAACCGGGCCTTCCGCGCCCACCGCGGCTGCGGGCCCTCCGACCTCCGGCCGCGCTGACCTTCCCGTCGAACGACGACGGCCCGGGCCCGACCGCGTCGGACCCGGGCCGTCCGGGGTGGCTCGGAGCGGTTCAGGCGGCGGGCGCGTAGCTGGTGAACGGCATGACCGGCGCGACCTTGCGGTCGCTGAAGCTCCAGGCGCCGTCCTCGCGCGCGAGCTCGTCGGTGTAGACGCAGACGGTGCCGCTCACGGTGCCCGCGGTGTTCGCGAAGAACAGCAGGTAGCAGGTCTGGGTGGCGGTGTCGCCGGTGACCGTGATGATCTCGTTCATGGTCAGGTGTCGCATCGGGCCGAAGGTGTCCCGGCACAGCGGGACGAACGCGGCGAGCTCGGCGTGCCCCTTCGGGGTCTGGCCCTCGATGAGGGCGTGGAAGACGCCGTCGGTCGAGAAGGTGGCGGCCCACTCCTCGGGGGTGCCCTGGTCGACCGCGAAGTTGTACCGGGCGTTGAGCGCGCGGATCTCCTCGAGATCGGCGAGCGTGTCGGGTGCGGTCATCGGGGTCTCCTCCGGTCCGAGCCGTGCCTGCTGGGTGTGGCCGCAAGGCTAGGGAGGGTTCGCGGTGCTGAGCGTGGACGTGGCTGCACGGCCCCAGGCATCAGAGTGCACCGGTGGCCTGCGGCAGAGTGGTCCCGGCCGGACAGGGACGGCCGTGATGCGGATGGAGCCCGGTATGACGCACAGCTTGATGTACTCCAGCGCCGCCGCGTTCGCGTTGGACGACCGTGAGGTCGCGGCGCTGCTGGCCGACAGCCGTCGCCGCAACGCGGAGAACGGCGTCACCGGGATGCTGGTCTACATCCGGGTCGACGACGAGCGGTGCGCGTTCCTGCAGGTGTTGGAGGGGCCGGAGGCGTCCGTCGAGCAGACCTACGCCCGGATCGCGGGCGACGAGCTGCACACGGACCTGACCGTGCTCAGCCGCGGCCCGGTGGCGCAGCGCCGCTTCGCGGGCTGGTCGATGCGGTTCGCCGCGCTGCCGGGCGACGACCTGCTCGACGCGTCCGGCCGGGGCGACGCGGACCCGTTCCAGCTGCTCCGGGACGGTGCGGCGATGGAGCGCGTCCTCGCCGCCCTGGGGGCGGAGTGAGGTCGCGCGCGGGCACGCCCTAGCCGTGCCAGTCGAGGCAGACGACGGTGGCGTCGTCCCGCAGGTCCCCGCCGGTCGCGGCGAGCACCTCCTCGCCGAGGGTGTAGACGACCTCGCGGGGGTGCCGGTCGGCCGTGCGCGCCAGCAGCGCCTGGACGTCCAGGCGTTCGGCGTTGCGTTCCAGGATCCCGTCGGTGACCAGGACGATCCGGTCCCCCGGGCGCAGGTCGACGGGCTGCGCGGCGAACTCGTGGTGGGGGTAGAGGCCGAAGGGGAGGTCGACCGCCAGGTCGACGGTGGTGACGGCGCCGCCGCGGACCCGGTAGGGCAGTGGGTGGCCGGCGTTGACGATGGCGAGGCGGGCGTGGACCCGGTCCACGCGGACGAGCTGGCCGGTCACGAACTCGCCCGGCCCCGAGGAGGCGACGAGGGCGTCGTTGGCCGAGGCGGCCTGCGCGCGCAGGTCGAGCTGGTGGCGCCTGCCGTTGCGCAGGCTCCCGACCAGCACCGTGGCGAGCAGGGCGGCGGTGACGTCGTGCCCGACGGCGTCGGTGATCGACAGGTGCAGGCTGTCCCGGTCGAGGGCGTAGTCGAAGGTGTCGCCGCCGACCGCGTTGGCGGGCTCCAACCACCCCGAGACGGTGAACTGCCCCGCTTCGCAGGTGTACGCGCTGGGCAACAACCGGCGCTGGATCTCCGCGGCCAGGGAGAACGGGGCGCTGCGCTGGGCCCACTCGAACAGGTCGGTGTGCCTGCGGGCGCCGACCACGACGTAGGCGAGCGCCCGCGCGGCGGCGGCGACGCTCGCGACGACGGTGGCGTCCGGTGGGTTCGCCGTGCGCACCTCGACGACCCCCATCGTGTCCCCGCGGTCGGTCACCGGCACCACGAGCGTGCTGCCGTCCCGGTCGGACCGCAGGTCGGGCCGCTGGGACCGCAGGACCGTCTCGTACACGGTGCCCGCCAGCGGCACGACGGGCACGTCCTCGACACCGCGCTGCTGGACCCGGGCCGCGTTGGCCCCCGTGCCGCCGAACCGGGCCACCGCGCGCCCGCTGAGGTCGGTGATCCAGAACCAGACGTCCGTGGCGGAGAGCATCGCGGCCATCGCGTCGGCCACGACGTCCACCGCCTCGACCGGTGAGGCGGCCTCCGCCAGGTCGAGGAGTTCCCGCAGGTCCAGCGGCGGGACCCGAGGCGACGGCATGGGGCGAGACTAGTGCAGGAGTGGGCGCCTACTCCTTCTTCAGCTTGTCCTGGGCCTTGCCCGCCATCTTCTCGACGGTGTTGGGCAGCTCGGTGGTGCCGTAGAGGCGGCTGTCGGGGTGGGTGGGCGGCGGCATCGGGGCGCTGGTGGTGGTCCCGTCGTGGTAGCTGAACTCGCCCTTGCCGTCGGGTGCGGGGCCCTCGGCCCAGCGGCCGTCGCTCGCGTGGACGCCGTCGGAGAAGTTGAGGTACTGGTAGGAGACCTCGGTGTGCTCCTGGCCCTGGGGGAAGTTGCTCGGGGCGGGCAGCTCCTCGATCCCCTCCTCCTGCAGCTCGGCCACGGCGGCGAGCCACTGGTTCTGGTGCATGGTGTCCCGGGCGAGGAGGAAGGCCAGCAGGTCACGCACGCCGTGGTCGTCGGTCATGTGGTAGAGCCGGGCGACCTGGACCCGGCCCTGCATCTCCGCGGCGGCGTTCTGGGAGAAGTCGGCGAGCAGGTTGCCCGAGGCGGTGATGTAGGAGCCCTGCCAGGGGTTGCCGTTGCTGTCGACGGGGCGCGCTCCCGCCCCGGCGACGATCGCGTGCTGCACGTCGGCCCCGCCGACCACCGCGGCGACGGTCGGGTCGTCCTGGACGGCGTCGGAGGTGATGCCGAGTGGGGATCTCTCGAGGAGCTGGACGATCGTCGTGGCCAGCATCTCGACGTGTCCGACCTCTTCGGCGCCGATGCCGAAGACCAGGTCGCGGTACTTGCCGGGGATGTGCATGTTCCAGCCTTGGAACATGTACTGCATCGCGATGGTGATCTCCCCGTACTGACCGCCCAGCACCTCTTGGAGCTTGCGGGCGTAGACGGCGTCGGGCTGGTCGGGTGTGGCCTTGAACTGCAGTTCCTGGCGATGGAAGAACATGACGCTCCTGGGTGGGGGGGGTGCCGGGTGAGACCGCCTCGGCGGGTAGCACGGGCCTGCCCTCGTGCGAACGCCCCAAACCCGCGGTCGGTCCGGAAGGGCGTCACGCCCTGCGGTGACGGGACGTGTGCGCCACGATCTCGGCGGCGACGTCCCGGAGCTTCCGATTCGTGTGCTGCGACTGGGTCCGCAAGAGTTCGAAGGCCGCGCCGGGGTCGCGGCCGGTCTGTCCCATGATGATCCCGATCGCCTGATCGATCGTCGAACGGGAGCTCAGGGCGATCTCGAGGTGGCGGGCCCGGGCTTCGCGCTCGGCCAGCCG
Source organism: Pseudonocardia oroxyli (assembly GCF_900102195.1). Lineage (GTDB taxonomy): Bacteria > Actinomycetota > Actinomycetes > Mycobacteriales > Pseudonocardiaceae > Pseudonocardia > Pseudonocardia oroxyli. The sequence goes on along the minus strand of NZ_FNBE01000007.1, from coordinate 253,000 downwards.
GCGGGCCAAGGCGATCGCGCCCGTGGCCTGGTCGGCGAACTTCATGGCGCGCCGCCGATCCTCCTCGGTGAGGGCGTAGGGGGATCGGCTGTAGAGGTTCAGCGCGCCGACCGACCCGCCGTCGATGGTCAGGGGGATGGACAGCGAGGATCCGGCGCCCGCCTGTCGGCCCCGGCGGGAGAAGGCGGGCCACCGCTGGTCATGGGCGATGTCGTCCACCGCGACGACCGTCACGGTGCGCAGGCAGGTCAGACAGGGGCCGTTGTCGACGTCGTACTGGATCTCGTCGAGGGCGGCGGCGAGCTTGTCGCTGGTCGCACCGATCAGCTCCGACGACCGGGTGGCACCCACCGTCAGCCCACAGGAGAGCGCGTTCTCCACCGCTCCGGCGGCGTGTTGCGCCACCTGGGCGAGGAAGGCCTCGACGCCGTCCGCCCCGATCAGCAGCCGCTGCAGCTGGTCCGCCACATCACGGGGCACGCGACCGTACCTGCCCTCGACCAACGCACGTCCTCCACGCCCGACACCGGTCATCGCGTTGCGAGAACGCGTCATGGGCGCCGCACTGTCGGACGCGGGCTGAGGCCAGATCACGGATGCCGAAGCGACGAGGCAGAACAACCGATGATGAGCCTACCCCGCAGAAGTCGAGTCGCGGGCCTCGCGGCCCATCCGGTTGACTTGGCGACGGGCCCGGCCCCCGACCCGGGCGGGGCACGGGTCAAGGTTGCAGCGGTTGGACCACCAGCCGCTGCAGCCGAACCCTCCCGGTTACCGGGGCGCCGTGCGGGTAGGCGGCGTGCATGTCCTCTCGACCGCGTCACCGACGCGACCGCGACCTGCCGCCCCGCCGATGAGCGCCGTCGACGGCCCGATCCGTGCGGAGCTGACCTTCATCGGGACCGCGACGACCCTGCTGCGGCTGGGGGAGTTCACGGTCCTGACCGATCCGAACCTCCTCCGCCGTGGCGAACGCGTCCACCTGGGGTACGGGCTGACCAGCAGGCGGCGCACCTCGCCCGCCCGCACGCTCGACGCGCTGCCCGACCTCGACACGGTGCTGCTGTCCCACCTGCACGGGACCACTTCGACCGACGGGCTCGGGCGGGTCTGTCCCGGGACGTGCCGATCGTCACCACCCCGCACGCCAGCCGGCGTCTGACCCGATGGGGCTTCGACACCGCGGCGCTGCGCACCTGGGACCGGTGGGAGCTCGCGAGGGGCACTCAGCGGCTGCGGGTGACGTCGGTGCCGGCCCGTCACGGTCCGGTGGGTGTGCGCCGTGCGCTGCCGCCGGTCATGGGCAGCATCGTCGAGCTGGTGCGGGACGGACGGGTCGCTCTGCGGGTCTACGTGACCGGCGACACCGTCTCCGGTTCCTTCCTGCGCGAGGTCCACGAGCGCTACCCCCGGCTCGACGCGATGGTGATCCACCTCGGCGGGACCAGGATCGCGGGCCTGCTGGTCACCCTGGACGCGAGACAGGGGGCCGACCTGGTCGCACTGCACCGGCCGTCGCTGACCGTGCCCGTCCACTTCGACGACTACGACGTCTTCCGGTCGCCGCTGAGCCACTTCCTCCAGGAGGTTCGCGACCGTGGGCTCGTGGGGGTCCATCCCGTGCTGCGCGGTGACACCGTCGACCTCTCCGGGGCGGCGGTCCCGCCCGGGTCCGGGTGAGCACTCAGCCCACGACCCGGATCGTGCCGATCTCGGGATCAGCGGCATCGGGGATCACCATGCCTGCCCGGACCCCGCTGCGCAGGTAGTCGACGATCTCGTCGGTGACGCACTCCCCGGGCGGCAGTACGGGGATGCCCGGCGGGTACGGGGTGACCTGTTCCGCGCAGACCCGGCCCACGGCCTTCGCCGCCGGGACATCCTCAGCGGGGGCGAAGAACGCGTCGCGGGGGAGCATGACGGCGTCGGTCTCCAGGGCCCTCGGCGAGGGCAGGTCGACTTCACGCGGCGGCTCGAACTCGGCGGTGGTGAGCGCCTCCAGGGCCGCGAGGAGGGGCGCGACCGTGTCCTCGTCGTCGCCCAGGGTCAGCATCGCCTCGATGCGACGGTGGTCGGACAGGTGCACGTCGATCGCGCGGTGCGCACGCAGCCAGTCGGCGGCCTGATAGCTGCTGATCCGGAGCTCGGTGAGGTCGATGAAGACCTGACGTCGGCGCCCGCGTCCATGGCCCAGGTCGGCAGCCGCTCGTGGAAGGGCAGCAGGGGCAGGCCGCGGGCGTGGCAGATCTCGGCGACGACGGAGAGGTCCGCGCAGGTGCCGTAGGGGGTCGGGCTGGTGATCAGGACACGGGCGACGTCGTCGTCGCGGTCGAGCGCGGCGCGGACGTCCTCGGGTGCGGGCGGGTGGGCGAGATGGTGCTCGCGGTCGTAACGCGGGTGCACCCACACCGGCTGCAACCCGGACAGGACCAGCCCGGAGACCACCGACTTGTGGGCGTCGCGGCCCACGAGGATCCGGCCGTGGCGACCCGCGACGGCCAGCATCGCGCTCTTGACCGACAACCAGCTCCCGCAGGTGGAGAAGAAGGCGTGCTCCGCTCCGACGGCGTCCGCCATCAGCTCCTGGGCGCGGGCGATCACCCGGCCCGAGCTCGTCCGGGCGTCGAGACCCGGAGCCGCGAGCACGTCGGTGCGGAAGACGTCCGCGCCGAGGATCGCGCGGGCACGCCTGCGGCTACCCCGGGCGCGGGCGGAGCACGCATGCCGGTCTCCGCCGCGCCCGCGGCGTGGGGGTCAGGCCCGGCCCAGCCCCCGGTGGGGACGGGTCAGGGACAGCCGCTCGTGTTCGGACAGCCCTCCCCACACCCCGTACGGCTCCTCGGCCGAGAGGGCGTGCCTGCGGCAGGTCTCCAGCACCGGACAGGCCGCGCAGATCTGCTTCGCCCGCTGCTCGCGGGCGGTGCGCGAGGGCCCGCGCTCGGCCTCGGGATGGAAGAACAGGGCGCTGTCCATGCCGCGACAGGCGGCGTGTTTCTGCCACTCCCACTGTTCGAGCAGTGCGGGAGGCAGCCTTCGGGTGTCAGCCACGTCGACCCCCGACCCTGTCGAGCGTCGCGGTGGTCGATCGTCGATTCAGATGTGTCATGTCTCCACCAGCCTGGGAAGCCGGTAGCGGGGCGCTTCCGACAGTAGCCGCCGTGCGGGTCTGAGGACACGTTCGAGCGGCGTACCGGGAGCGGTTCGTCTGCTGCTAGTGCCCCGTCCAGAACGTTCAGGACCGAACTCGGCGGCCCAGCCACCCGTGGGCGGCGTTGCCACCCCGGCCGAATACGCCCGGTACGAGACCGGGGCGGCGCCTTGCCCACGAGCGGCTGGATCCCCCGATTCCGGCCCCGACGTTCCTGGACGGGGCACTAGATCGGGGGCGCAGGTGGGCCCGACCGGCGGCGCGCGGCGCCCCGTCCGGTGTGGACGGTGCGGTGGTCCGCGCGCCGCTCGGCGGAGCTACTTGCCAAGGGTGTCGCGCACCGTGTCGCGGACCTCGGCGCCCGCGTCCTTGACCTTCTCGCCCGCCTGCTTCACGCCGGCCTTGGCCTGGTCGGCCTTGCCCTCGGCCACGAGGTCCTCGTTGCCGGTGGCCTCGCCGACCTTCTCCTTGGCCTTGCCCGCCAGCTCCTGGCCCTTGTTCTGGATCTTGTCCCCGAGTCCCATGATGAGCTCCTTCCTCGATCGTGCGGTCCTCTGTCTGACGCGCCGATCCGGGCGGTCCTCACGCCGAGCTTCTGTGAGGTGGCTCACTGTGGCTCGGGTCCGGTCGGGAGCATGTCCTCGACGCACACGGTCACGTCGGCGTCCGGGTGGAGACCGCGGACGGCGCGCCGGACCGCGCGGGCGAGGTCCTCGACGCGGGTGGGGTGGTAGCCGACCACGCCGACCACGACGGTCCCGGCGTCGAGGCGAACGCCGAGCACCGGGTCCCGGTCCGGGTGGTCCGTGCGGGTGTGGTCGCGGTCGCCGGGGTGCAGCCCGGCCACGAGCGGACAGGCGCGCACGGCGGCGGCGACCGCAGCGGCGGCCTGGTGTGTCGTGTCGGCGCAGGAGCCGCTCTCGGGCGGGACGGGGATGTCGGTGTCGTTCATGTCGGTCACGTCGATGTCGTTCACGAGGCGCGGAGAATCAGGTCAGGACGTCGTCGATCACGACCGTGACCTGGGCGGGAGTCAGCCCGGTCAGCTCGCGGACGTCTTCGATCACGGCGCGGCGCACCCGGTCGCCGAGCGCGACGAGGTCGGTGCCGAAGTCCGCCGCCAGGGTGATGGTCAGGGCCGCCGTCCGACCCACGACGCCGGCTTCGATCTTGGCGGGGGCCCACGGCGGCACGGCCGGATCCGCCTCGCCCGGAGCGTCGGCGGGGTCCGGCCGGGACAGCGCCACGCGGACTCCGGGGACGTGCTCCGCCGCCTCGCGCGCCGCGACGACGACCACCCGCGCGGAGACCAGCGTGGTGCCCTCCGCCGAGATCAGCATCCCGTAGTCGGTGTGGGCGAGGGCCCGCCGCAACCGGCGCAGGGCCTGCTCCACCAGCGTCGCGGGCGCGGTGGGCCGCTCCTCGGTGAGCGCCTGGACCGGAGCCCAGAGCCGCTCGTACTCGGCCAGGGCCGCCCGACAGTGCGGACACCGTCGCTGGTGGGTGTCCTGCGCCGCGCCGGCGCCGTCCGCGACCTGGTCCAGCAGCGCGTCCACGCTGCGCCCGCAGGGCAGTCGCTCGTCGGGCTCCAGGTCGTCCTCGGTCATTCCCAGCTCCGTAGCTCGCGGAGCAGCGTACGGCGGGCGCGGTGCAACCGTCCGCGGACGGTGGGTTCGGGGAGCTCCAGGATCGACGCCACCTCCTGGTAGCCGAGCTCCTCGATCTGGTGGAGCACGAACACCGTCCGCAGGTCCGGCGGCAGCGCGGCGACGGCGTTCATCGCAGCCCGCGCCCGCTGTCGGGCGACCGCCACGTCGTCGGCGCCGTGGCTCGGTGGCGGGTCGTCGTCGACGACCGGCTGCACCGGCTTGCGGGCCCGGGCCACGGTGATGCAGCGGTTGACGACGACCCGGTACAACCACGTCGTGAAGGCGCTGGTGCCGGCGAACCCGGCCAGCGCCGTCCACAGCTGGATGACCACGTCCTGCGCGACGTCCTCGGCGTCGTGCGGATCGCCGAGCATCCGCAGGGCGATGCGGTAGATCCGGTCCCGGTGTCGGCGGACCAGCACCTCGTAGGCGTCGACGTCTCCGCTCGTGACCTTGGCGATGAGCCATGCGTCCGCCTGCGCGTCCAGCCCGCCCCGGGACGGTCGGGGGGTCCGCCCTGCAGCGGGCTCGACCACCCGGTCCGCGGGCGGCGTCGACGGCACGACCTCGGCCTCGCCGTTCGGCATCGCCGCGGACCTAACGAGCACGTGCCCAACGGGCCGTGGCCCGGTCGGGTGTGGGTCTCTCCGTCACGTCCCGGAACCTGCCTCGACGAGTTCGCACGGTCACCGCCTTCTGCGCCGCCCGCGGCGCTGTCCCACCCGACCGTCCACATCGGTGGCCGGGCCGTCGATACTCTGACGCGACCGTCGGAATCCCGCTCGTCGATCATGGTTCACCCCCCGAGGACGTCGGCCCTTCGCGCACACCTCAAGGGACGGGGCGGGACGAAGTTCCTCACAACGATGTGACTCATGACACATTTCGTCGACGATCCTCGTCCGAGGCGGGCCCGCCGACGTCGAGGAGGTGGATCTCCCGTTCGAGCTCGCCGAGCGTGTCCCGCTTCGCCGGCGGCGGCGCGGGGACCGGGCCGCCCGCACGCAGCACGCGCACGGTGTCGGTCAGCCGGTCCACCCGCCGCAGGATCCCGTTGCGGTGCAGGTACCAGGCCAGGAAGCGCATCAGCAGCGCGGCGACGAGAGCAACGGCGACCGACACGTAGTCGCGGACGCGGATCGCGTTGATCTCGGCGATCCGGTCGTCGAGCAGGCGGCGCTCGTCGTCCTGCATCCCGCCGACGGCGGCCCGGATGTCGTCCATCAGACCCTTGCCGTAGGTGAGGTCCGGGCGGATCTCGGCGTCGGTGTCCCCGCCCGCGGCGACGACGGACCGTTGCCGGTCGAGATCGGCCAGCTGCCGCTCGGCCAGCTCCCGCAGCCCGTCGAGCCTGCGGAGCTTGTCCGCGCGGGGCTTCTCGCCCGGCTCCGCAGAAGCGAGCCCGGTCAGCCGGGTCAGCACACCCGGCAGCTCCGCGGTCGCCTGGTCGAACGGCTGCAGGAACTCGACCTGGCGGGTGAGCTGGTAGCCGCGCACCCCGGTCTCGGCGTCCACCATCACGGTGGTCAGCTCGCTGAGCGCCGCGGTCATCTCGAACTTGCGCTGGATGTCGGTCTCGATGTCGACGCGCTGGAGGTTGCCGGTGAGCGCCAGGCACGCCGAGACGACGACCGCGACCAGGGGCAATCCGACGGTGATCCGACCCTGGGTGCGCACCGGGATCCGGTTCCAGAGCCCGAGGCCCGCCTGCACCGCACGGGTCGTTGCACTGCGAAAGGTCCCGGGCACGTCGGCAGCGTACGGAGGTCGGGTCGCGGCGGCACCCGCAACGCGTCGCCGAGGTGCGCGGGTGCCCGGCGCGGCGAGTAGGGTCCGCGACACCGGGAGCATTGCAGCATGTGGGCGTTCGGCCCGCGTCGTCTCCGGAGATCGCCCAGTCCGAGCCGCCGCGCTCGGGGGACGGATGTACCGACATGACGTCGGCCCCGCTCGTCATCACCGGCTACGACCGCAGGCTCGCCATGGTCGTCAGTGCGATCCGGGCGGGCTCGGACCTGTCCGAGGACGCTGCGCGCGTCCTGGCCGTCCGCGTGCTCGCCGCGCTCGACCACATTCCCGAGATCATCCGATGAGCGGGGTGAACGGCTCCGCCGCCCCCGCCGCGGTGGACCCGGCGCCGTCGACGTCCGCCGAGCCGACCGGCCGGGCGGACGAGGGACGGTGTCGGGCGTGCCCGCACCCGTGGGCCGAGCACGGCGCGCTGGACGCTCGCTTCTGCGACGCCACGTTCGCCCACTCGCACGACCGCGGCTGCATCTGTCGCCCGGTCGCGCGGCGCGCCTGAGCGGCGCGCGTCCTCACGCCAGCAGCGTGCCGGGGGTGGGCTCGTAGGGGGTGAAGAAGTCGCTCGCGGGCATCCCGGCCAGGGTGAGGGCGAGCGTCGGGACCGAGACCCCGTCGATCTGCTCGCGGAGGATGTCCGCGTGACCGGCGTGGCGCGCCCACTCCTCCACGAGGTGCACCAGGTAGTAGCGGGTGTGGATGGGGCGGGCGTCGAGGATCCCGTGCCACGGGGCGGGCGGGGCGACCGTCACCGCCGACGGGTCGCTCTTCGCGATCGCGGCCAGCAGCTCGGCCCGGAGCCGGTCGAACTCCTCGAGCGTGTCCGCGACCGTCTCGTCGTCGCGGACGACGAAGCTGTCGTTGAACTCGGCGAACGCCGCGGCGTCGAAGGGCTGCTCGGTGACCTCGGTCGCCAGCCGGGTCAACGCGCCCCGGATGCACCAGGCCGCGTGCTTGACGAGCCCCCCGACGGACAGCGTGCTGCGGCAGGGCGTCGCGCGCGCCTGCTCCTCGGTGAGACCGAACGCGGCGGCCCGCAGGGCCGTGAGCTGCTCGTCGACGTAGTTCACGAGACCGGTGACCTCGTCGTGCCGGGCGGGTGCGTACATGGGTGCCTCCTGGGCTGTGCCGTGCTGACGGAGACGACCCTGCCGGACCCAGCGGTCAGTTCCTGTCCGCTTTCCTCACGCGGAACGCCCGCGCGCTGCAACAGCGCGGGCGTTCCGCGCGCGGGTGACCTCCACCCACCGACGACCAGGCTGTCCGGACCCCCTTGTGCCCGGCTTGTCGGGCGCTTGCGCGGCCCACCGATGAGTTGCGGGGCGCAACGGGGTCCTACTCTCGTCGAGCCGATGAGGAGGGCCAATGAGCGGGATCGAGATCGTGGTGGCGGGGGCGAGCATCGCGGGGCCCGCGCTCGCGCACTGGCTGTCCCGGCGGGGAGCCGAGGTGACGGTCGTCGAGCGGGCGCCGCGGCTGCGGCCCGGCGGGCAGGCGGTCGACGCGCGCGGGGTGGCCAAGGAGGTCATCCGCCGGATGGGGTTGGACGCGCAGGTGCGGGCGGCCTGCACCGACACCGCGGGTGCGTACACGGTGGACGCGGACGGCACCGTGCTCGAGACCTTCCGCGCGGACGACGACGGGGGCGACGGGTACATCTCCGAGATCGAGATCCTGCGCGGGGACCTGTCGCGGGTGCTCTACGAGGACACCCGGGACACCGTCGAGTACGTCTTCGGGGACCGGATCGCCGAGCTCACCCAGGACGCGGACGGCGTGGACGTCCTGTTCGAGGGCGGGGACCGGCGGCGCGTCGACCTCGTGATCGGCGCGGACGGCCTGCACTCGGGGCTGCGCGCGGCGGTGTTCGGGCCGCGCGAGCGGTTCGTCCGCCACCTCGGGATGGTGCTCGCCTTCTACACCGTGCCGAACGAGTTCGGCCTGGACCGGTGGTTGATGGACTACCAGGACGCGGGCCGCTCGGCGGGGCTGCGGCCCGTCGGCGACACCGCCAGGGCCATCGCGATGCTCTCCTTCCCGGCGGCGGACTTCACGGTGGACCACCGGGACGTCGAGGCCCAGAAGCGGCTGCTGCGCGACCGCATGGCGGGCTTCGGCTGGGAGACCCCGCGCATCCTGTCCCACCTGGACGCGACCCCCGACTTCTACCTCGACCAGGTCGCCCAGGTGGTGATGGACCGCTGGTCGAGCGGCCGGGTGGGGCTGGTGGGCGACGCGGCGTTCTGCTCCTCGCCGATGTCCGGGCAGGGCACCGGCCTGGCCCTGGTCGGCGCGTACCTGCTGGCCGGGGAGCTGGCCGCGGCCGAGTGGGACCCGGAGAAGGGGTTCGCGGCCTTCGAGGCCCGGATGCGCGCGTTCGTCGAGGCCAACCAGGAGATCGGTCGGCTGCACGTCCAGCAGATCCTGGGCGGCGCGCCGGAGGAGGAGCCCGACATGGAGGCGCTCATGGCCCTGGCCGACCGCGCGATCAACGGCATCGACCTGCCCGACTACGCCGGGGTGCCGGACCGCGGACCGCGCCCCGCCTGAGCGCGCCGTCAGGGCGCGAGGGACTGGGTGCCGAGGACGAGCGCGAGGGCCAACCGGTCGGCGTCCGCCGTCCCGGGTTCCGCGGTGTAGACGGAGATCCGCAGGTCGTCGCCCGCGACGAGCAGGGTGTCGCAGTCCAGGGTGAGCGGCCCCACCGAGGGATGGTCGATCGTCTTGCGGCGCGTGGGCTCGGGTACGGCCGGTGGCGTGTCGGCCGCCCAGAGCTCGGCGAAGCGCGGGCTGCCCGCGACGAGCTCGGCGACGAGCGCGCGCAGGGCCCGGTCCGCGGGGTAGCGCGAGGCGGTCAGGCGCAGGTCGGCGACCAGCCGCACCTCGTGCTCCGCCTGTTCCCGGGGGTCGTGGCGCACGCGCGTCGGTCGGCGGGTCACGTTGCGCCACACGGCGTTGCGTTCCAGGCCCCGCCAGGTCGTGGTGTCACCCATGAGCGCGTCGTAGGGGGCGTTGGCGAGCACCAGGGTCCAGCTCGCGTCGTACACCACGACCGGGGTGTGGGACAGCCGGTCGACGAGGCGGTGGACGCTGGGGGCCAGCCGCGTCGGCACGACGTCCGGGCCGGGCGCGGCGTGCCCGGCCAGTCGGTAGAGCAGGCCGCGTTCGGCGTCGGCGAGGCGCAGCGCGCGGGCCAGCGCCTCCACGACCTGCGCCGACGGAGCCGTCGCCCGGCCCTGCTCGAGCCGGGTCAGGTAGTCGGTCGAGATCCCGGCGAGCCCGGCCAGCTCCTCGCGGCGCAGCCCGGTGGCCCGCCGCCGCACGCCGGCGGGCAGCCCGACGGCCTCGGGCGACACCCGGTCGCGCCACCGGCGCACCGCGCTCCCGAACTCCCACGTCGTCACGGGGCCAGTGTGCGCCCGCCCGTCCGGCCTGTCCTGGTCCTGCCGGTCCTACGACGACCGGACGACTGCCTGACCTCCGACGATCCGCGCAGGGTGGGGTCATGACCGTCCTGCTGACCGGCCCCACCCGCAACCTCGGCCGCCACGCCGCGCTCGCGCTGGCCCGCCGCGGAACCGACCTGCTGCTGGTCGGCCGCGCGGGCGCCGACCTGACCGCCGTCGCCCGCGAGGCCCGGGCGCTCGGCGCGCGCGTCCACGAGATCGGCTGCGACCTCGCACGCCTGTCGGACGTCCGGGCGGCGGCCGCGACCGTCCGCGACCTGATCGGGTCCGGAACGGCCGGGCCGCTGCGCGCGCTCGTGGCGAACGCGGGCGTCATGTCGGCCGACACCCGTCGGGCCTCCGCCGAGGGCTACGAGCTCACCTTCGCCGTCAACTTCCTCGCGCACGCGCAGCTGATCGGCGCGCTGACCGACGTCTTCGCCACCCCCGCCCGGATCGTGCTGCTCGGCTCGAACACCTACTACGAGAACGTCTGGCGGCGGCTGCTCCACGTGCCCGCCGCCGAGTGGGCGGACCCGGTCGAGCTCGCCCGCCCGGGCCTGACCAACTCCGGGGTCGCCTACTCGAACGCCAAGCTGGCGATCCTCTACTACGCCCACGAGCTGCAGCGACACCTTCCCGACGGGATCGGGGTGGCGGTGTTCGAACCGGGCTGGATGCCCGGCACCGCGCTCGGTCGGGACGCACCCGCAGGCCTCCGCGCGGTCATGCGGGCGATCGCGCGGATCCCCGGGGTCTCCACGCCGGAGCGCTCGGGCCCCCTGCTCGCCGACGTGGCTCTCGACGACCGGTGGGCCGGTCTGCGCGACGGTGCCTTCGTGGTGCGGGACGAGGTGCGGCCGGTGCAGCCGTTCGCCCAGGACCGCGCCCGCGAGCGCAGGCTGTGGGAGGCGACGGCCGAGCTGATCGCCGGTTAGGCCGCTTCCCGGACCACGCCGACCGCCCCGCGCAGGCCGACGCAGCCCACGCAACCGACGCAGCCCACACAGTCGACGCAGCCCACGCACCCGACGCACGCCACGCAGCGCCTGCAGAACACGCTGCCGACGCAGGCGACGCAGTTCAGCAGACCCACGCTGAGCACGGTCAGCACGCTCGCCAGGACGAGGACACTGCCCGCCGTCGCGACGCTGCCCGCGACCCCGGCGCTGCCTGCCGTCGCGACGCTGCCGGAGACCGCGGCGCTGCCCGCGGTGGCCACGCTGCCCGCCACCGCGACGCTCCCGCCGACGCCCACGCTGCCTGCCACGGCCACGCTGTCGGTCACCCCGGTGCTGCCGGCCACGGCGAGGCCCGGGCCGGTCGACGAGGTCTTCATGGTCGCCGAGGTCTGCATGGTCGCCGAGCATGCCGGCCCCCGGTCCGGCCGACGAGCCTCAGTCGACGAGTTTCGGGAGCAGCTCCTGGCAGCCGACGCGCAGCTCGTCGAGCGCGGTGGCCGAGCCCGCGAGGTGGCGGAGCAGGGCCTGCTGGAACAGCCCGTCGAACAGCGCGTAGACGGCTGAGGGGGTGCAGGTGGGGCGGCGGCCGCCGAGCTCGGCGTAGGCGACGACCAGCCGCCAGATCATCTCCTGCAGGCCGCCGTCGATGTCCTCGACGTCCGCCCGGAAGGACTCCTCGAACATGGACTGGGTGCGCAGGTCGTACCAGAGCCGGTGCATCAGCGGCGCCTCGGCGAGGGTTGCGGCGAGCCCGCGACCGCAGGCCTCCGCCAACTCCTCGACCGTCGCCGCCGCCGAGACGAGCCCGTCGTAGCGCTGCACGCAGTCCGCCTTGTACTGCCGGACGCAGTAGGTGATCAGCTCGTTCTTGTCGGCGAAGTAGTAGTGCAGCAGGCCGTGCGAGAACGCGGTGTTGTCCGCGATCGTGCGCAGGCTGGTGCGGGCGTAGCCGAGGTCGGCCAGGGTCAGCAGCGCGGCGTCGGCGAGCTCTCGGCGGCGGTCCTCGAACTTGTCGGCACGAGACCGCAACCGCGCGGCGGCGGAGCTGGGCATGCCCCGACGATAGGCACTTTCTGACCATTCGTCCAAGAGAATCTTGACAATCGTCCAGGAACGGGCCACGGTCGTGACCGTCATCACCACGCTTTCGAAGATCGAGAGACGACGATGTCGCTGACCTTCTACCTGGACAAGGGCGCCTCGCTGGATCCCGGCGCGCCGTGTCTGACCCTCGACGGGGACTCGCTGTCCTACGGCGAGGTCGTCGCGCTGTCCCACGCCGTGGCGCGGGCCCTGCGGCGGTCGGGCGTACGCCCGGGGGACAAGGTCGGGATCCTGTCCGCGAACGATCCGACGGCGTTCTCGTGCGTGTTCGGGATCGCCCGGTCGGGCGCGGTGTGGTGCCCGATCAACCCGCGCAACGCGGCGGCGGAGAACGGCGAGCTGCTGGACCTGTTCGACTGTGTCGCCCTGATCCACCAACCGGCGTTCGACGGGCTGGTCGACGAGATCGCCCCGACGCTCCCGAAGCTCACGACCCGGGTCCGCCTCGGTGCGGAGTTCGACGCGTGGCTGGCCGCGGCCGCGGACGACCCGGCGGCGGAGGCGGACCAGCCGGACGGCGTCGTGGCCCTGGTCGGCACCGGGGGGACCACCGGTCGGCCGAAGGGCGTCATGCTCACCGACCGCAACCTCGAGGCGATGTCGGCGATCACGCTGATGAGCTACCCCTTCGAGGGGCGCCCGGTCTATCTCGCCCAGGCCCCGTTGACGCACGCCGCCGGAGTGCTCTGCTTCCCGATCATGGCGCGCGGCGGCGAGGTCGTGATCATGGCGAAGCCGGACGTCGGGCGGTTCCTGGAGCTGATCGAGCGGCATCGGGTCACCCACACGTTCCTGCCGCCCACGTTGATCTACATGATCCTCGGCCACCCCGCGTTGGACGGCACGGACCTGACGTCGCTGCAGTGCTTCTGGTACGGCGCGGCGCCGATGTCGGCGGCCCGGCTGGCCGAGGCGCTCGACCGCATCGGGCCCATGGCGCAGCTCTTCGGGCAGTCCGAGGCGCCCATGATGATCTCCACGATGTCGCCCGCCGAGCACCGCCTGGCCGACGGGTCGATCGCACAGGCGCGGCTCTCGTCGGCCGGTCGGCCCTCGCCGCTGGTCACGGTCGCGATCCTCGACCCCGAGGGCCGCCCGGTGCCGCGGGGGGAGCGGGGGGAGATCTGCGTGCGCGGCTCGCTGGTGATGGCGGGCTACTACCGCAACCCGGAGGCCACCGCGGAGGCGTCGGCACACGGCTGGCACCACACCGGCGACATCGGGTTCCTGGACGCCGACGGGTTCCTCTACATCGTGGACCGGGCCAAGGACATGGTGATCACCGGCGGGTTCAACGTGTACTCCGCCGAGGTCGAGCAGGCCCTGATGGTGCACCCGGGCGTCCGGGACTGCGCGGTGATCGGCCTGCCCGACGAGAAGTGGGGCGAACGGGTCGTCGCGGTGGTCCAGCCCCAGCCGGGCACCGACATCGACGTGGCGGAGCTGACCGCGTTCGTCAAGGACCGCATCGGAAGCGTCAAGGCGCCCAAACAGATCGAGATCTGGGCCGATCTCCCACGTTCCACCATCGGCAAGGTCCTCAAGACAGAGATCCGCTCCGAGCTGGCCAAGGAGGCCACCGCATGAAACTCGCCCTCTACCTGCCGAACTTCCGCGACAAGGTGACGTTGCAAGAGCTCGAGGAGCTCACCGCCCTCGCCGAGGAGCTCGAGTTCGACTCCGTCTGGACGCTCGACCGGATCGTCGTCCCGGAGTCGTCGGACCGCATGGAGATGGAGTACTCCTTCGGGATGATGGAGGGGCTGCCCAAGGCGCTCCCCGTGTCCTCGCGCGGCCAGTGGTTCCAGGGCTACCCGCTGATCCCGTGGCTCGCCGCGAAGACCAGCAAGGTGCGGATCGGCATGAGCATCATCGACACGCCCTACCGCGCGCCGGGCGTGCTGGCCACCGAGCTCGCCACGATCGACCACCTCTCGAAGGGGCGGCTGAACGTCGGCGTCGGGTCCGGCTGGATGCCCGAGGAGTTCGCCGCCGCGAGCGCCGCGCACATCTTCCCGAAGCGGCACAAGCACGTGCGCGAGACGATCGAGGTGATGCAGGGCATCTGGAACAACGAGGTCTTCTCCTACCACGGGGAGTTCGCGGACTTCGAGAGCTGCGGCTTCGGCATCAAGCCGCTGCAGGACCCGCTGCCGATCTTCTTCTCGGGGCTCAAGGACCCGGCCCGGGCCGCCAAGCGGGTCAGCAAGTACGACCTCAAGGGCTGGATCGGGATCCAGGACTCCCCGGAGGACATCGCCACCTGGCGCGGCGGGATCGAGCGTGAGCTCGAGGCGATCGGCAGCCGGCGCAAGATCGGCGACCTCGAGATCAGCAGCATGATCTGGACGGTCATCACGGACGTCGACCTGGACGACTCACCCGCGGGCAAGGTCACCAACCTGCTGGCGGGCAGCGAGCGCCAGATCACCGACAAGCTCAAGGCGTACAAGGAGGCCGGCATGACGATGCCCATGTTCTGGCCGCCGTTCGCCGACGTCCCCGTCTCCAAGACGCTGGACGACCTCAAGCGGATCAAGAACGACATCATGCCGAAGGTGGAGGCCTCCTGACATGGCAGAGCTCGACGGTAAGAGGGTCTTCGTCACCGGTTCCGGGGCGGGGATCGGCAAGGCCATCGCGACGCTGTTCACCGAGCGCGGTGCGCGCGTCGTGGTCAGCGACATCAACGCGGACACGGCCAAGGCGACGGCGGACGAGATCGGCGCCGTGGGCGTCGCGAACTGCGACGTGACGGACGAGGCGCAGGTCCAGAACGCGGTGGCCGAGGCGGTGGGGCTGCTCGGCGGGCTGGACGTGCTCGTCAACAACGCGGGTATCGAGATCTCCTCGCCGCTGCTGCAGCAGTCCACGGAGAGCTTCGAGCGGATCCACGCCGTCAACGTGCGCGGGCCGTTCGTCGCGATGAAGGCCGCGATCGGTCACCTGATCGAGTCGAAGGGCAACGTCGTCAACATCGCGTCGATCGCGGGTATCGGCGGCAGCCCGCTGCTGGGCTCGTACTGCGCCTCGAAGGCCGCGCTGATCCAGATGACCCGGGTCGCGGCCGTCGAGATGCGGCCGACGGGCGTGCGGTTCAACGCCGTGTGCCCCGGCTTCGCGGACACGGCGATGGTCGAGCGGCTCGTCCCGGACTTCGAGGCGGCCACCCAGGTGCCCTTCGGCGACCTGGTCGCGCAGAAGCAGGGCCGGCTGGGCACGCCGCAGGACATCGCCGAGGTGGCGGCGTTCCTGGCCTCCGACCGCGCCTCCTGGGTCACGGGCAGCGCTTACGTGCTCGACGGCGGCCTCACCGCCTCGCTCGTCTGACCTGCGGCTCCGCCGCCCGTGCGTGGTAAGTGGTGCTCTGGCACCACTTACCACGCACGACCACGAACGGGAGTGGGATGACGCTCTGGCGCCCGACGGCGGCCCGGATCGAGGGGTCCGCACTGCGCGAGTACCTGGACTGGCTCGCGGAGCGCGAAGGGCGGCCGTTCGCGGACCACGACGCGCTGTGGGCCTGGTCGGTCGCCGACCTCGACCGCTTCTGGACGTCCATCGTGGACTACTACGGCGTCGGGTTCTCCGCTCCCTGGTCGGAGGTCCGCACCCCGGACCCGATGCCGCGCACCCGGTGGTTCACCGGGGCGCGGCTGAACTGGGCCGAGCAGGCCCTGCGCCGGGGTGCGGACACCGACGTCGCGCTGCTGTGCGTGCGGGAGGGCGGCGCGCCGCCGCGAGACGTCACCTGGGCCGCGCTGCGGCGGTCGGTCGCGGCCCTCGCGGCCTGGCTGCGCGCGGTGGGGGTGCGGCCGGGGGACCGGGTCTGCGCCTACCTGCCGAACACCGAACACGCGGTGATCGGCCTGCTCGCGACCGCGGCTGTCGGGGCGGTGTGGTCCTGCTGCCCCCCGGACTTCGGCGCCGAGGGCACCATCGGCCGGCTCGCGCAGCTGGAGCCGACCGTGCTCATCGCGGCGGACGGCTACCACTGGAACGGCCGCGTGGTCGACCGGGCGGACGTCGTCGCGACGCTGCGGGACCGGCTGCCGACGGTGCGGGCGTTCGTGCACGTCCCCTACGCGTTCGTACGGCCCGCGCCGCCCGACTCGGTGGAGTGGGCGGACGTCGTCTCCGGGAACGCGGCGCCGGAGTTCGCCCAGGTCGAGTTCTCGCACCCGCTCTGGGTGCTCTTCACCTCCGGCACCACCGGCCTCCCCAAGGGCCTCGTGCACGGCCACGGCGGGATCGCGCTGCAGGGTCACCTGTGGGCGGGTCTCTACGCCGGGCTCCGCGAGGGTGAGCGGATGTTCGCGTTCACCTCGACCGGCTGGGCGCTGTGGAACATGCAGCTCGGCGCGCTGCTGCACGGCGCGAGCATCGTGCTGTACGAGGGCAGCCCGCGCGGCAGCGCGGTCTGGGAGACGGCCGCCCGCACCGGCACGGACGTGATGCTGCTGGGCGCGGCGGTGGTGACGGCCTCCACCACCGAGCCCGGCCTGGACTTCGGCCGGTTGCGCCACGTGATGGTCAGCGGCTCGGCCCTGCCCGCGGCGGGCTACCACTGGATCAGGGACGACATCGGCGCGGACGTGCGGATCGACTCCACCAGCGGCGGCACGGACGTCTCCGGCTCGTTCGTCGGAGCGAACGAGTACGCGCCGGTGCAGGTGGGCCGGATCGGCGGACGACTGGCCGGTGTGGACTGCGCGGCCTGGTCCGAGGAGGGCGAGCCCGTCGTGGACGAGGTGGGGGACCTCGTCGTCACCCAGCCGATGCCGTCGATGCCGGTCTCGCTGTGGAACGACCCGGACTTCGCGCGGTACACCGAGACGTACTTCGACACCTGGCCGGGGGTGTGGCGCCACGGTGACTTCGTCACGCTGCACGCGGACGGCAGCCTGACCATCCACGGCCGGTCGGACTCCACGCTGAACCGGCAGGGCGTGCGGCTGGGCACCGCGGACTTCTACGACGTCCTCGAGACGCTGCCCGAGATCAGCGAGTCGCTGGTGGTCGGTGTCGACCAGCCGGACGACGGCTACTGGCTGGGTCTGTTCGTCGTCCCGGCCCCCGGGGTGGCGCTGGACTCCGCGCTGAAGGACACGATCGTCTCGACGCTGCGCGCCCGGCTCACCGCGCGCCACGTCCCGGACGAGATCGTCGAGGCCCCGGCCGTGCCGCACACGTTGAGCGGCAAGAAGATGGAGGTCCCGGTCAAGAAGCTGCTCGCCGGGCGGGCCCTGGAGAAGGCCGCCAACATCGCCTCGGTCGACGATCCGGACGCGTTGCGCTGGTACGCGGACTTCGCCGCGTCCCGCCGATGAGGGTCGGCGCCTACCTGGCCCACCTGGGCCCCGGCGCGCCCTTCCCCGTGGTCGACCGCGCACGTCTGCTGGTCGACGCCGGCTTCGAGAGCCTGTGGATCCCGCAGATCATCGGGCGGGCCGGCTTCGTGCCCGACCCCTTCGTCGCCCTGGCCGCCGCGGCGGTCGCGGTGCCGGGGGTCGAGGTCGGCACGGCGACCCTCCAGGTCCCCTTGCACCATCCCGCCGAGCTCGCCCACAAGATCCGCTCGTTGCAGGCGGTGGCGGGGGAGCGGCTGACCCTGGGGGTCAGCCCGGGTTCGACGGAGGCCGACCACGCCTTGCTGGGCAAGGACTTCGCCGCGCGGTTCCGCACCCTCGACGCGCAGGTGGACGACCTGCGGCCGCTCGGCGTGCCGCTGCTGCTCGGCTCGTGGGGCAGGAACGTGGAGAAGGCCGCGCGGCGGTACGACGGCTGGATCGCCTCCGCCCACCGCACCTCCCCGGCCCAGATCGTCGAAGCCCTGGCCCGCTTCCGCGCCGCGGGCGGCGGGCGCGCCGTCGTGACCGCCGTGTCCGATGCCGCCGATCTCGAGGTCTACGCCGACGCGGGCTTCGACGACGCGATCATGGTTTTCGAGCCGGGGCAGGCTCCCGCGACGGGGTACTAAGCCGTGTCGCCTGCGATGTAGGCGAGGACGGCGGCGACCCGGCGGTGGGTGGTGGGGGCGCCGTCGGGACTGAGCTTGCCGAAGATCGCGGACACGTGCTTCTCCACCGCGGACTCCGAGAGGTGCAGGGCCCGGGCGATGCCGATGTTCGTCAGGCCGCGGGCCATCTCGTGGAGGACGGAGCGTTCCCGCTCCGAGAGGGCGTCGACCGCGTGGGTGCGGCGGCGGGCGATCAGGGTGTCGACGATCCGGGTGTCCAGCGCGGTTCGGCCCGCGCAGACCTCGCCGAGGGCGCGCATGAGCTCGGCGACGTCTCCCACGCGCTCCTTCAGCAGGTAGGCGAGCCCGTCGGTGCCGTGGGCGAGCAGCGCGTCGGCGTAGGACCCGTCGGCGTGCTGGGACAGGACGACCACCCCGACGGACGGGTGCCGGGCCCTGATCTCGTGGGCCGCCGCGATGCCCTCGGTGCCCGCGGGCATGCGGATGTCCGTGATCACCGCGTCCGGCCCGAGCTCGTCGACCGCGGCGACCAGCTCCGGAGCGGAGGCCACGGCAGCGCAGACCTCCACCCCGCCGTCCGTCAGGAGGGCGCGCAGGCCCTCGCGCAGCAGGTAGTGGTCGTCCGCCACGATCACCCGCACGGTGTCACGCTCCCGCTGGGACGACGGCGGTCAGGCGGGTGCCGGTACCGGGTGCGGAGTCGACCTCGAGGGTCCCGCCCACGGCGGCGATGCGATCGCGCAGGCCGACCAGGCCCGTCGCGCCCCGCACGGCGGCCGGGTCGAAGCCGCGGCCGTCGTCGACCACCTCGATCCGGAGCCTGTCGCCCGCGAGCACCATGCGGATCGTCGCGCGTTGGGCACCACCGTGCTTGAGCGTGTTGGCCAGCGCCTCGCAGACGGTGAAGAACGCGGTGCTCTCGATCGCCGCCGCCAGCCTCCCGTCGCGGACACCGGGCCCACAGCTCACCTCGACCGGGATCGGCAGCTTCCCCGCCCGACTCTCGACGGCGGCCACCAACCCCTGGTCGGCCAGTGTGGTCTCGTGGATGCCGGAGACGAGGTCGCGCAGGTTGCGCATCGCCTCCGCGGCGTCGGACTGCAGGGTCTCCAGGGTGGCGTCCAGCCGCTCGACGTCCGTGCGTGCGAGCTGCCTGCGGGCCAGCGCGATCCGGGTGAGGAGGGCGGCGAGGTCCTGCTGGGCACCGTCGTGCAGGTCACGTTCGAGGCGACGGCGGGCGGTCTCCTCGGCCGCGACGATCCGCTGGCGGGAGGCCTCGATCTCGGCCAGTCGGGCGGCGAGCTCGTCGGCGAGCCGAGCGTTGGTGAGGGCCATCGTGGCCTGGCGGGCCAGCGTGTCGAGCCGGGCCCGCGTGCGGGGGCGCCCGCCGAGTGCGGGACCGCACGACATCTCGCCGACCTCCGCGATCCGGGCCGTGGCGGTGGGACGCTCGCCGGGCCGCAGTGGGCGGCCGACATGGACCTCGCCGACCCGGACCCAGTGCGCGCCGAGGCCCTCGCGGGCGGTCTCCGCGATCGACTCGGTGAGCGCGCGGCGGTCGAGGGTGTGTTCGAGGGTGTCGCCGAGCCGGAGGAGCAGCTCGTCCCGTGGGACGTCCTCGCCGAGGGTGAGCCGGCGGGCGCGGCTGAGCAGGGTGCGCCGCAGCGGCTCGAGCGCGAGCGCCGCCACGACCGCGACCACCACCGCCACCTGCAGGTTCCGGCCGCCGACCGTCATCCCCAGCGCTCCGGCCGCGGCGACGTAGGTGCCGAGGATCAGCAGCGACAGGATGGCGTACGGGAGGGTGCGGCGGACGGCGCCCAGCGCGTCGAGCAGGTTCGGCCGCGCGATCCCGATCCCCAACGCCACCGGGAGCAGGACGTGGCAGGCGATGAGCACACCGTCGCCGACGAGGTGTGGCAACGCGCCCGCCTCGGCCAAGGCGTTGACGACCAGCCCCAGCACCAGGATCAGCGCGGCGACGACCGGCCAGCCCATCCGCAACCGGGCGGCGGCGTCGAGCCGCCGATAGCGCAGCGCCATGATCGCGACGGCGAGCAGCGGCGCGATCGCGAGCGCCGAACGGTCGAGCACCTCGAGGTCCGGCCCCCCGACGTGGAGCGGACTCGGGAGAACCGGCAGCACCAGGCCGTCGGAGTCCCGGCTGAACTGCAGGATCCAGGTCGGGACGACCGTCGGCGAAGTGAGCAGCAGCCCGATCGGGAGCAATAGCGTGAGCCCGCCGAGGACGCCGACCAGCCACCGCTCGGCGGCGAGGTGCGGCACACCGTCGGGGTAGCGGACCAGGGCCGCGGCCTGCGCCGTGACCATGGCGAGCCCCAGGGTCTGGGCGACGAGGTTCCCGACCACGGACATCCCGTCCGCGATGAGCCCCACCGACACGGCGAGCCACGTCAGGGCCACGCAGCCGAACAGCAGCAGCCGCACCGCCGCACGGTTGTGCGGCTCGACGTGGCAGGCCCAGATGCCGAGCCCGACCGTGACGACGAACGACAGGGACCAGGACGGGCCGAGGGTGGCCAGCACGTCCGCCCGGACCAGCTGGATCCCGAGCGCGACCGCGGCGAGGACACCCCAGCTCGTCAGGAGCAGACGGGTCATGGCAGGAGCATCGCAGCCGGACGATCGGTTGGGGAGGGGGAGGACCTCCGGACCGTCTGCGGTTTTCCCCACGAGGGTCGGCGGCCCACCTCGTTCTGCGCCGCCTCCGAGGTTCCTAGCGTCGACGGGCATGGACACCCAGCCCGTGGACCGCACGCTGACCGCCTCGGTCGTCGCCTCCCTCGCCCTGACCCTGGTCTCCTCGATCCTCTACACGCTGCACGGGTGGAACGATCCCCTCGCCGCCCTGTTCCACATCGTGGGCGGGGCGGTGGGTGGGCTGCTCGTCGTGCGGCTCGCCTCCTGGCTCGCCGGGTCGAGGCTCGCCGCTCCGGTGCTGGTGGTCGGGATGCTCGGCTGCGCGGGTGTGGTGGGTTACGGGTTCAACACGGTCGAGGTGGGTCTCGGTGGGGTGGACCTGATCGACGCTGCGGGGGTCGCCGTCGTGCTCAAGCCGTTGGGGCTGTGCTGGCCGCTCACCCTGTTGCTCGCGGGGATCGGGCTGTTCCGCCGGGTGCCCGCCCCGCTGGCGGGCGGAGTCGTGGTGGGGGCACTGGCCTTCCCGGTGTCCCGGATCGCGAACGTCGGCTGGCTGGCGATCCTGGTCGACCTCGTGCTGCTCGGGTGCCTGGCCGCCGTGCCCGCCCTGCTCCGGCAGCCCGGTCGGGCCATGGCGAACGGGGTCACCGTCTGACCGCGAACCAGCCGATCCCGACCAGAAGTGCGGTCTGGGCGAGCTCGCCGGGCAGGCCGAGGTCCACGGGCAGGGCGAAGAAGACCACGAGGTAGAGGAGGCCGACGATCGGGAACCAGCGCGGAACGCTGCGGGCCACGAGCATCCCGACCAGGCCGATCGCGACGCCGAGGCCGATCGCGACCTGGGTGCCCACGATCGTGGGGACGAGGGCGGCGGTGGCCTGGTTGACGCGCTCGACCTCGGCGGGGTCGCCGACCGCGTAGGCGTAGGGGAGGGCTTCGGCGACGATCACCAGGCTGAACAGGATTCCCCCCGCGGCGACGAGAACGCCGGCGGCCCAGGCGAGGACTCCACGGGCGAGGACGACCAGGAACACCGCGGTGCCGAGGAAGGTGAGCAGGAAGGCCGGGCCGCCGACGTAGAGGTTGGCGGGCCAGTACGCGGCGGTCAGGTCCTCGGGGCGGAGCGGGAACCGCGGCTCCCAGGCGAGGAACCCGACACGGGCGACGAGGGCGGTGAGGACGGTCGCGAACAGCGCGGGGAGTGCGCGAGCCCGGCTGGCGGTCAGGGTCGAGGTCACGGCCGAACGATGGCTCGACAGCACCGCCGAGGCATCGGTGCCAGCACCTAACCCGACATCAGTGCTGGTCGAGCCAGGTGCGAGCGGCCTGGACGCGGCGGTTGGTCTCGGGGGTCTGGGCCAGATCGAGCTTGCCGAACACGGAGCGGATGTGCGCGTCGACGGTCCGCTCGGACACCACGAGCTGGGCGGCGATGCCCGCGTTGCTCGCCCCGGCGGCCAACAACTCGAGGACCGCGTTCTCCCGCGGGGTGAGGCCGGGAATCGCGCGGGGCGAGGCCGGGCCTGCGGGGGGTCCGAGATCGCCGACGGGGTCGGGGGCAGGGTCGTGTGCGGAGCGGGGGTCGGAGCCGGAGCCGGAGCTGGAGTCGTGGGCGGGGACCGGGGCGGGGTCGTCGGGGCTGTCGGCGGCGAGGGCGTCGGCGAAGCGGGCTGCGCCGAGCCACGCCCCGCCGACCACGACCACGGCGAGCGCCGCGACCGCCAGCGCCGCCACCGTCGGGGCCAGGCCGGCGCCGGGGGCGGTGAGCAGCGTGCCGACGCCCGTCACGACGAGCAGCGCGACGGCGAGCGCCAGCGCGCGGACCACGAGCCGGAGCGAGCCGGGGGCGACCGACCGCGCGGCCAGGCGGGCGCAGGTCGACGCGACCGCCGCACCGCCCGCGAGCGCCACGAGGAAGGCGACCGAGCCGGTCGACGGATCGACGGCGCCCGGGTTCCGCGCCACCGCGAGGAGCAGGCAGAACACCACGGTCAGCGGCGCGCACGCCGTGCCCGCGGCCGCCAGGCCGAGCTGGGCGCGGGCCGGCCCGGTCGACGTCAGGGCGGCGCGGCCGAGGCGGATCGGCAGCACCAGGAGGGTGAGTAGCCCGAGGACCGACACGGCGTCCCCGATCGGCGTCAGGGTGACGAGCCAGGCCTCCGGCGCGATCTGGGGGACACCGGCGAAGGGGTCGTCCGGAGCGACGAGGAACAGCGTCGCCAGGGCGGCCGCCCCGGTGGTGGCGAGGACCAGTCCGTGCTCCCAGGCCCGTCCGCGCCGGACCGCCGCCGACGCCGTGAGCTGCGACACCGCGAGCGGGACCAGCCACATCGCGTTCCACACCGCCACCGCCGCCGGATGCTCGGTCGCCACCGCGAGCACCGCGGAGGCCAGGTAGGCGAGCAGGGACACCGACAACGCGGGCGGGCTGAGGGCCGCTGCGGCCACGAGGGCGAGGACGCCGACGGGATGGGTCGCGAAGCCGCCGCGCCCCGTCGACCCGAGCACGACCAACGCCGCGGCCGGCACGATCCCGACGGCCAGGGCGGGCAGGGCGGCTCGACGGGCGCGGGGCCCCGCAGCGGTCACCCCGGTGAGCCTGCGGCACACGGGCCGGAGGGGCAAGACCCTGCAGGCCAGGCGTCGAAGCCATGGCGATCATGCCGTTCGTCCGAGTATCTTCCGCCGCCATGTCGGATGAGCGCGACCGCCGCTGGGTGGACACCATGCCCGCGGCCTACGCCGCCGGTCTGGAGGCGGCGGTCTTCGCCCCGTTCGCCGCGGAGCTCGCCGGCCGGACGGGTGGAGCGCGGCGCGTGCTGGAGGTGGCGGCGGGCACCGGGGTGGTCACCCGCGCGCTGCTCGACGCCGGGTGCGAGGTGGTCGCGACCGACCTCAACCCCGCCATGGTCGCGCTCGGGGCGCAGCGCGAGCCGCGGGCGCGCTGGGCGCAGGCGGACGCCACGGCGCTGCCCGACGAGGAGTTCGACCTGGTCGTCTGCAGTTTCGGGGTGATGTTCCTCCCTCGGCGTCCGGCGGCCTACGCCGCGGCGCGCCGGGCGGGCGGCCGGTTCCTGTTCACCACCTGGGACGCCGTCGACACCCACGCCTTCGCCGCCGCGCTGGTCCACGGTCTGGACGCAGCCTTCCCGGGCGACCCGCCGCGGTTCGTGAGCGCCGTCCCGCACGGCTACACCGACCCCGACCGGGTCCGCAAGGACCTGGCCGAGGCGGGCTTCGCGGACGTCTCGGTGGAACGGGTGGTGCTCACCGGCACCGCCCCGTCCGCCGCCACCGTCGCCCGCGGCTTCTGCCTCGGGACCCCGCTGCGCCAACAGATCCTCGAGCGCGGGGAGCTGGAGGAGGCGGTGGACGTCGTCGCAGGGGTGATGACCGCCGAGCTCGGCGAGGGCGAGGTCAGCGGCGCGATGGCCGCCTATGTCGTGGACGCCCGTTAGCGGACGACGTCGAACACCTGCTTCTGGATGCCGTTGCCGTAGGCCTGGCTCTCCACCAGCCGCAGCGGCTGCTTGTCCTTGTCGGTCTGGCTGAACAGGCGCTTGCCCGCGCCGAGCAGGACCGGGAAGACGAGCAGGTGGTAGCGGTCGATCAGGCCCGCGTCGGAGAGGGCGCGGTTGAGGGTGGCGCTGCCGTGCATGCTGATCGGGCCGCCGTCGGTCTCCTTCAGCGCGGCCACCTCGTCGAGGGAGCGCAGGATCGTGATCTCGCCCCAGTTGTCGACGAGGTCCTCCTCCTTGAGCGTGGTCGACACGACGTACTTCGGCATGGCGTTGTACTGCGGGAACACCTCGGTCATCCCCGGCCAGACCGGGGCGAAGGCCTCGTAGCTGAGGCGGCCGATCAGCATCGCGGACGCCTCGGCCTGCTCGGTGCCCTTGAGCTCGTAGGCGGCCGGGTCGAACTCGATGCCGTCGGCGGTCCAGCCGGAGTTGCGGTAGCCGGGCTCACCGCCCGGGGCCTCGACGACACCGTCGAGCGAGACGAACGCGGTGGAGATCAGCATGCGGGTCATCGAAGATCCTCTCGGGTCAGTGTTGCCCATACTGACCGAGGGGAGCGCGAGAACTCATCGCCCATCGCCACAACAGGAACGCGGCGGCCGCCCCGAACCACAGCCACGTCGCGAAGGCCGCGACCGGACCGGTGACGAAGAAGCCGAGCAGCAGCGCGCCCGCCCAGCTCACGGCGGCCAGGACCAGCCCGAACGCCGTCCACAGGAGCGCGATCGGGCGCCGGTACACCGACGGACGCGCGACGAGCAGCGGCGCACCCAGCACCAGCACGATGGGCACGAGGACCGGGCTCAGCAGGCTCGCGGCCACCGCCAGCACGCCGAGCACGATCACCCGCAGCAGGACGACCGGACGCCAGGGCCGGACCGCGCCGGGCTCCGGCTCCACCACCACGGGCGCGCCGCCGGGACGCTCGGGGGCGAGCACGATCCGGCCGGGCGCGGCGCCGTTGCGGTGCGGCACCGGCCCGCTCACGAGCACCGCGACGAGCCACACCGCCGCGACCAGCACCGCCCCCGACACCACGGCGGCGAGCAGGAAGTCCGTCGTCTGGCCGGGCGTGGGGTCGTCCAGGACCAACAGCGCCTGCACCGCGGCGTGCACCACGATCACCAACAGCACCCTCACGACGGCCGCCCCGCCTCGTCGATCACCGTCTGCACCGGCCCGTCGTAGAGGACGCGGTCGCCGACGCGCACCGTCATCGGCCCGTCCGGTGGAGCGGACACGGTGATCGCGGTGCCGTCCGTGGTCGTCCCGGCGCAGGTCACGGCGCCGGCGTCGGACGTGCAGACCGGCGCTGCCAGGATGCTCACGCCCTGCACGACCAGCACGTCGTTGCCCGCGAACCGGACCAGCGCCTCCCGCGTCCCGCCGACGGGCGCGACCGCGGCCACCTGCGAGCACCCGGCCGTGACCAGCGCGACCAGGACCACCAGGGGTCGTGCGTGGAAAGTGGTGCTCTGGCACCACTTTCCACGCACGGGCGGCCGCAGGCCGCTGCTCGTCGGGCTCACCGGGCCACCATCCGGGCGAGGTCGGTGTTGGCCTGGGCCTCCAGCGCCGCGTCGGTGATGGTGGCGAGGTCGAAGGGGGCGGGCAGGAGGAGCTCGGTGTTGCGGTCGAGTGGGGAGCCGCGGCGCATGAACGGGTCCTCGATCCAGTCGTTGGCGGCGAGCTCGCGGCTGGTGCCCGCGAGGTCGGCGAGGCTGCCACCGGGGCTCGCGGTGAGCGGGGAGGCGTGGTCGACGACCGTCGTGAAGATCGACATCGTGCCGTCCCGGTTGTCCACCAGCTCCACGACCTGCTGTTGCTGCGGGAAGTCGATGCAGGACGCCGTGGTGATCTCCCAGAAGCCCCGGTCGCCGCGGGTGTGGGCGAGGATCTGGTTGAGGTGGGTGTGCCCGTTCAGCCAGGCGACGACGTTCGGGAAGTCGAGCAGCAGGTCCACGAACTCCTCGGCGCCGTGCAGCACCTCGGTCGCGCCCGGCCGCAGCGCCCGGTTCTCCAGGGTCAGCGAGTTGTGGTGGCTGAGGACGAGCACCAGTCGGTCCGTCGTCTGCTCCAGCTGTGCGCGCAGCCAGCGGAACTGGGTGTCCGGGACCGCGCCGTCCGGCCCGGCGACCTGGTTGCAGGTGTCCAGCCCGAACACCCGGACCTGCGGGGTGATGTCCGCGCTCCACCACGTCTCGCCCGAGTCCAGGTTGGCGCGGGTGAACCCGTGCCCGACCGGGCCGGGGTTCGGTGCCGTGTCGAAATGGGCCGCCATGAACTCCTGCTGCTCGAAGATCCGCCGTCGGGAATCGGCCGTGACCGTGCGGAAGCCCGGGGTGAGACCGAACCGCTGGTCGAGGGCGCCGACCAGGCGTTGGAGCGGGCTCGCGGTGGCCGCGTACCCGCCCAGGACGTCCGCCGCGAGCGCCTCCCACGCCAGCGCCTTGCGGTCCCCGGTCGCCATGGTCCGGAACTGCGGACTGATCCCGAACGTGCCCAGCAGCAGGGTGTCGTGGTTGCCGTAGACCGCGTACCAGGGCGCGGGCAGCCCGACGGGCTGGACCGGGCCCGCGATCGCGCGGTCGAGCAGGCCGGGCATCCGCGGGAAGCCGTAGTCGCCGAACCCGCCGCCGGCCGGGTCCTCCGGGCGGTACGCCCACACCGCGTCCGACCAGGCCTGCAGGCCCTCGTACACCCCGGGCCTGCCGCTGTCCGGTGTGACCGGGCGACCGTCGAGCACGTCGATGTACCAGCGCAGCTCGTGGTGGGAGTGCATGTCCGCGCTGTCCCCGGTGACCATCGCGGCCCCCATCGGCGCGCCGGTCAGCGGGCTGAACCGCAGGTCGGTCAGGGCCTGGGTCATCGCGGCGAGCACGTGCACCGTCAGCGGGTCCTGGGGATGGAAGGCCGACGCCCAGGCCGAGTGGTCCTGCACGATCATCGGTTCGATCCGGCCGGGCGACTGGGCGTCGATGACGTGCATGTCGGAGAGGTGGCCGAGGTAGAGCAGCGACCGGCGGGCCCGGGCCCGGTCCGCGTCCGGCGCCCGGCGCAGGACGTCGAGCCGGGGGAGGTAGGGCTCGCCGGGGCCCGCGACGAGGGTGCGGTACCGCCCCTGCGCCACCGGGCCCTGCAGGATCGTCTGGTGCAGTGTGGACAGTGCGGTGGACGGGGTGGCCTGCTGGGCGAGGGCCTGCCCGAGCTCGAGGGGGTCGAGCTGCCAGGCCGCGGAGAGCGCGGCGACGGAGGCGAGGAAGCCCCGGCGTGAGAGTCCTGCCACCGGCGCGCTCCCTTGTGGACGTGATCGTTCGGGGAAGGACTCGCGGTCGGGCCCGTCTCGTTACCTCGGCGAGCGCCGCCCTCGCTGGTGTGACGGGCAGCACATCGCGTCACGGTCCCGGGGGCGCCGGTGTCTCGGGGGTATGAGCGCACAGCAGCAGGTCATCGTCCTCGGCGGGGGCTACGCGGGCACCCTCGCCGCCAACCGCCTGGCCCCCCACGCCGCCGTCACGGTCGTGAACCCGCGGCCCGAGTTCGTGCAGCGGATCCGACTGCACCAGCTGGTCGCCGGCACCCACGACGCGACGGTCGACCTGGGGCGGATGCTGGCCGACGGCGTCCGGCTCGTGGTCGACGAGGCGGTGCGGATCGACGCCGCCGCCCGCCGGGTCGAGCTCGTCGGGCAGACGCTCGACTACGACCACCTCGTCTACGCGGTGGGCAGCGGGGTCACGGTGCCCGAGCACGCCTACTCGGTCGCCGAGCTGGAGGACGCGCAGAAGCTGCGCGTCGCGCTCGGGGCCGGGCCGGTGACGATCGTCGGGGGTGGGCTGACCGGCGTCGAGACGGCCGCCGAGCTGGCCGAACAGGGGCACCCGGTCACCCTGGTCGGCGCGCTCGCCCCCAGCCTGTCGGAGAACGGCAGGGGGCGGGTCGCGGCCAGGCTGCGGGGCCTCGGCGTGACGCTGCTCGTGGGACACGTGGACGACGTGCGGCCCGGGGAGGTCGTCGTGGACGGGGTGCCGCGGCCGAGCGCGGTCACGATCTGGACGGCCGGGTTCGGGGTACCCCAGCTCGCCGCGCGCAGCGGCCTGCGGACCGACGAACCGGGTCGGCTGCTCACCGACGAGACCCTGACCAGCCTCGACGACGACCGGATCGTCGCCGCCGGGGACTCGGCCGCGCCGTCGGGACGGCCGCTGCGGATGAGCTGCCAGGCCGCGCTGCCCCTGGCCCAGCACGCCGCCGACACCGTGCTGGCCCGGATCGCCGGCACCGAACCCGGCGTGATCGACCCGGCGTTCGTGGGGCAGTGTGTCAGCCTCGGCAGGCACGCGGGCGCGATCCAGGTGGCACGCCGGGACGACACCCCGACCGACACCGTGATCGGCGGGCGGCCCGCCGCGTGGATCAAGGAGGCGGTGTGTCGCAGCACGGTGTGGGCGGTGCGCAGAGGGGCGAGCCCGACGCTGAAGGGCGGGTACCGGAAGACGCTCGTCCCGTGACCCACGCGGAGCGCTTCACCGCACTGCGGCCCCTGCTGTTCACCATCGCCTACGAGATCCTCGGCTCGGCCGCCGAGGCGGACGACGTCCTGCAGGAGAGCTACCTGCGCTGGGCGGACGTCGACCTGGAGGTGGTCCGGGACGACAAGTCCTACCTCGCGCGGGTCGTCACCCGGCAGGCGTTGAACGCGCTGCGGACCTCGGCGCGGCGGCGCGAGGAGTACGTGGGGCCGTGGCTGCCGGAGCCCGTCCAGACGGTCGGGGTCGACGGCGCGGACACCGACGTCGTGCTGGCCGAGTCGGTCTCCATGGCCATGCTCGTGGTCTTGGAGACCCTCGGCCCGGACGAACGCGCGGTGTTCGTGCTGCGCGAGGTGTTCGGGTTCGACCATGCCGAGATCGCGGAGGCCGTGGGCAGGCCGGTGGCGACCGTCCGCCAGATCGCCCACCGTGCCCGGGAGCACGTGCACGCGCGGCGCAAGCGGTACGAGCCGGTGGAGGCCGCGCGGGTCACCGAGCGCTTCCTGGCGGCGGCGGCCGGCGGGGACGTCGAGTCGCTGATGGCGTTGCTGGCGCCCGACGTCGTCTGGACGGCGGACGGCGGCGGCAAGCTCAGCGCCGCGCGCCGCCCGGTCGTCGGCGCGCAGCGGGTGCTGGCGCTGCTGGGCGGCATGCTCCGGATGAGCGAGACCGTGGCGGGCCTGCGGTTCGAGTCGGTGCTGAGCAACGGTGCGCCCGCGGTCGTGGTGCACTCCGCCGCGCGGCTGGAGGGGGTCTTCCTCTTCGAGGTCGCCGACGGCCTGATCACGCACGTCTACGCCGTCCGCAACCCGGACAAGCTCGCCGACTTCGGGTCGCCGCGCCGGGTGAGCCGCTGACCCGATCGGCGACGCGTTCCCGCGGGTGGGCCGAGCGGCTACGGTGCGCTCCATGCAGCTGGTCGGCCGCGCGTCCGAGCTGGCCGCGCTGCGCCGGATGGCCGCGGCGCCCGGGCCGCGGCTGGTCCTGGTCGAGGGCGAGGCGGGGATCGGCAAGACCAGCCTGGTCCGCGAGCTCGGCGCCGCTCGGTGGGCCTACGGCGTGGACGAGGGCGCGCCCCCGCTGTGGCTGTGGCGCCAGCTCGTGCCCGATGTCCGGCCGGACGCGGCGGGTGACCGGTTCGCCCTGGTCGGCGAGCTGCGGGCGGCGTTGGCCGGTGGGGGCCTCCTGGTCGTGGACGACGTCCAGTGGGCCGACGAGCCCTCGCTCCTCGTGCTGCACCGGCTGCTGCGGGCTGGCGCCCCGGTCGTCGTGTGCGCCACCCGGCGGACCGGCGAGTCGGGGGCCGGGTGGGATCGGGTGGGCCCCGACCTGCTCAGCGGTCCCGACGTCGCACGGCTCGCGGTGGGTGGGCTCCCGGACGAGGCCGCGGCCGACCTGGTCCGCGCGGTCGCGGCGACGGGCGACGCGGGCGCGGGGCCGGTGGCGGAACCGGCCGCGGAACCGGCCGCGGACACGACCGACGTGGCGTGGGCCGTGCGGGTCGGCGGGGGCAACCCGTTGTTCCTGCGTGAGCTGGCGCGGTCGTCCCCCGCGGCGGTCGGGCGCAGCATGGGCGGGGTCGGGGACGTGATCACCGCGCGGGTCCGCAGGCTCGACGCGCCGGTGCAGCGGCTGCTGCGGGCGGCGTCGTTGCTGGCCGAGGACGTCGAGCTCACGGTGGTGGCGCGGCTGCTCGACGAGCCCACCGTGGCCTGCCTGCCCGCGGTGAGCGCGGCGTTGGCGGCCGGGCTGCTGGTCGACTCCGGCGGCGGCCGGTTCCGCTTCGCCCACGGACTGGTCCGCACGGTGCTCGCCGCGCAGACCCCGCTGCAGGAGGCCGTGGTCCTGCACCTGCGCGCGGCCGAGGCCCTCGAGGACCTGCACCGGCACGGGCTGTCCGCGGTGTCCGCGGACATCGCGCGGCACCGGGCCGCCGTCGCCGTCGTGGGGGACCGGGCGCCTGCCGTCGCGTGGGCCCGCCGCGCCGCCGAGGACGCCACCCGGGCGCTGGCCCACGAGGAGGCGGCGCGCCTCTACCGCTCCGCCCTGGACTGCGGTGGAGCCGCACTCCCCCCGGCCGAGCGGGCGGAGTCGCTCCTCGGGCTGGCCGCCGCCGAGGCCGCGGCCGGGCGGCATCCGGAGACGCTCGCGGCCTGCCGGGAGGCCGTCGACCTCGCGCCGGAGCTCGTCGCCCGCGCCGCCCTGCTCCTCGAGGCCATCGGCGAGCGGGACCGCGACCGCACGGTGGAGACGTGGTGCGTGCGGGCGCTCGCGACCGCCACGGGCGCGGTGCGGGTCCGCCTCCTCGCCCGCCTCGCGGAGGCGCGGTACTACGGCGGCGACGTCGAGGGCGCCCGTGCCCCCGCCGCCGAGGCAGTGGCCGCGGCCGCGGAGGACTCGCGGCAGTCGGTGGAGGCGCGCGTCGCGGCCCTGCGGGCTCGGCAGCTCACCTGCAGCGGGCCCGAGTTCTCGGGCGAACGGGCCGGGCTCGCCGCACAGATGACCGCGTTGGGCGAGGACTGCGGGCGCCCGGACGTCGAGCTGTGGGGCAGGCTGTGGACGGTCGACGTGCTGTTCGAGCGCGGCGACCTCGGCGGCATCGAGGTCGAGCTGACTCGGCTGCGCTCCTGTGTGGAGCGGCGCCCCGGTCCGCTCCCGCGCTGGCACCTGCTCGTCGCGACCGCGGCCCTCGCCCAGGCCCGGGGTGACCTCGCGACCGCGCGCGAGCTCGGCGAGGAGGCGTTCGCCCTGCTCGATGCGTTGGGGCACCCGGCCGCGACCGGTGCGTTCCTCAGCCTGCTGGGCGGGCTGGGCCGCCACGCCGGGCACTCCCCGGACGTCGCTGCGCCGGTGATCGACGACGTCGGCGAGGTGCGGGCCCAGCTGTTCGCGCGGCTGGGGCCCGCGGTCGCACTCGTCGAGAGTGGACGGACCGCGGAGGCGGCGCGGCTGTACCGGCTGACCGGCCCGCCGCGGGAGTGGGAGATCCCGCCGTACTTCCGCGTGCAGGCCCTCGCCGTGGGGGCACAGATCGCGGTGGGCCTGGGCCTCCCGGCGGACGTCGCCTGGTTCGTCGAGGCGCTGGCGCCGTATGCGGACGGGCACGTGGTCGGCGGGGCGGGGGCCGCGAACTACCTCGGTCCGGTCGCCTTGATCCTGGGCAGCTGCGCCGCCGCCCTGGGCGATCTCGACGGCGCGGTCCAGCACCTGACGGCCGCGCTGGCCACGAGCGAGCGCATCGGCGCGCCCGGGTTCGCCGTCGAGGCGGCCTGCGAGCTCGGCGCCGTCCACCTGCGGCGTGGGGACCCGGCGGGTCGCCTGCTGCTCACCCGGGCGCGCCCCACCGCCGTCGAGCTGGGGATGGCGCCGTGGACGGCGCGGATCGACGAGCTGCTCAGCCGGGACGGCGGCCCGCTCACCGCGCGCGAGCGCGAGGTCGCCGAGCTGGTCGCGCAGGGCTGGTCGAACCGGGAGATCGCCGCTGCGCTGGTGCTCTCCGAGCGGACCGTCGGCAACCACGTCCAGCACATCCTGACCAAGCTCGGGGTGTCGAACCGGGGTCGGATCGCGGCCTGGATGAGTAGTGGGATGAGTAGTTCGCCCGACGCCCGGCGGCCCGCCCCTCCCTAGCGTCCTCCCTGGTCGAACGAGGGGGACACCATGACCTACATCCACATCGCGCGGACGCCCGGGATGGGCCTGGACGGCTACGAACGGGTCCGGCGCGAACTCGGTCCCGAGAACGGGGCGGGGAACCTGAGCCACCGGGTCGGCGTCGTCGACGGCGTCCTGGTGATCGTCGACGAGTGGGAGTCGCGCGCCCACGCGGACCGGTTCGCGGCCGAGCGACTCTTCCCCGCCTTCGAACGGGCCGGGGTCCTGCCGCAGGCGGCCACGGACGTCACCGCGTTCGAGGCGGTGGCGCGGTGACCGCGCGGATCGGCGTCGCGGTCACCGGGCTGGCGACGCTCTACACGGTCGCGTTGCTGGTGGGCATGCCCGACCCGGACTGGGCCTACCTGGCCCGTGTGCTGGTCCACCTCGGGGAGCTGGCCGTGCTGCTCGCGGTCGTCGGCTCCGGCGCGGCCGGGCGGAGGGGGCTCGGTCGCGCCGGGGCCGCGCTCGCGGGCCTCGGGCTGGTGGGGCTGGCGGTCGGCGAGGCGACCACCCTGGCCGCGCCCGCGACCGCGGACCTGTTGTTCATGATCTCCCCGAACCTCGTCGGGCTGGGGATGATCCTGCTCGGCATCGCGGTCGTGCTCGAACGGCGGTGGACGGGGTGGGCCCGTGTCGTGCCGCTGGCGCTGGGGATCGCGGTGTTCGTGGTGCTGACCCCGCTGATCATCGTGTCCGGTGGGCCGCCTGCGCCCGCCGCCGTCGTCGGGCTGCTCGTGTGGGAGGTGTTGTGGGTGGCCTGCGGGGTCGCGGCGCTCACCCGCGCGCCTACCCCAGCTGCGGCCTGATCTCGGTCTGGAACCGGCCGAACAGCTCCCGGGCCTCCGCCGCGCTACCGCGGATGCCCGGGACGAGCAGCTCGTCCATCCCGGCCTCCTGCCACCGTCCGATGGTGTCGACGATCTCCGCGACGGACCCGGCCACCACGACGGGTCCCTGGACGTCCTCGGCCTTGCCGTCGATCATGAAGACGGCCTGGGTGGAGCGGCGGATCTCCTTCGGGTCCCGGCCGATCCGGGCGCAGTGCTCGTCGAGCACGGCGGACTTGTGGGCGAAGACCTCGGGGGTGGACCAGCAGTTCCACTCGTCCGCCCAACGGGCCACCACGCCGAGCATGCGCTGCTCGCCGGAGGCGCCGATCATCACGGGGACCCGGTGCTCCACGGGCACGCGCGGGGCGTCGGAGATCGTGTAGTGGGTGCC
Source organism: Pseudonocardia oroxyli (assembly GCF_900102195.1). Taxonomy (GTDB): domain Bacteria; phylum Actinomycetota; class Actinomycetes; order Mycobacteriales; family Pseudonocardiaceae; genus Pseudonocardia; species Pseudonocardia oroxyli. The sequence continues at coordinate 219,316 of NZ_FNBE01000007.1, read as the reverse complement.
GTCCAGTGTGGTGCGGTCGGTGCGGAGGAGGCCGTCGAGCACGGCGAGGCTCTCCTCGAAGCGGTCGATCCGGGTGCGGATCGGGCCGAGCTCGATGCCGTAGGCGGCGTGTTCGTTGAGCTGCCAGCCCGCACCGACGCCGAGGACGAGGCGCCCGCCGGACAGGTCCGACGTCGTCGCCGCGATGCCGGCGAGCACGGCCGGGTGCCGGTAGGTGATCCCGGCGACCATGCTGCCCAGCCGCACCCGGGGGACGGCCGTGGCCAGCCCGGCGAGCAGCGAGAAGCACTCCCGCATCGCACGGTCCGACCGCTCCTCGGTCCCCGTGTTCGCCATGAAGTGGTCGGCCACCCACAGCCCGTCGTAACCGAGGGCCTCGGCCTCGCGGCCGACAGCCACGACGTCCGACGCCGACCAGGTGGTCCCCAACCAGGCACTGACAGCGAGAGTCATGCCCTCAGCAGATCACGCCAGGAGCGTCGACGCGTGGTCGGGAACCTCACGGGCGAGCTCGCGCGGCGGCCGGACGTAGCCGCGGCCCTTCGGCCGCTCGGGGATGGTGAGCACCTGCTGGGGCACCGGCTGCCACGGGATGGTGTCCAGCAGGTGGGCGATCATGTTCAGCCGGGAGCGGCGCTTGTCCTCGGACTCCACGATCGTCCAGGGGGCGACCTCGGTGTCCGTGTGCACCAGCATGTCGTCCTTCGCCTGGGAGTAGTCGTCCCAGCGGGAGATCGACTCCAGGTCCATCGGGGAGAGCTTCCACTGCTTGAGCGGGTTGGTCAGCCGCTCGCGGAAGCGCTTCTCCTGCTCCTGCGGGCTCACCGAGAACCAGTACTTGCGCAGCAGGATCCCGTCCTCGACCAGCATCTCCTCGAACGCCGGGCACTGGCGCAGGAACCGCTTGTACTCCTCGGGGGTGCAGAACCCCATGACCCGCTCGACACCCGCGCGGTTGTACCAGGACCGGTCCATCAGCACGATCTCCCCGGCAGCCGGCAGGTGCTCCACGTAGCGCTGGAAGTACCACTGGGTCTTCTGTCGCTCCGTCGGCGCGGGCAGCGCCACGACGCGCGCGACGCGGGGGTTGAGGTTCTCCGTGACCCGCTTGATCGCCCCGCCCTTGCCCGCGGCGTCCCGGCCCTCGAAGATCACGACGACCCGGGTCCCGGTGGCCTTCACCCATTCCTGCAGCTGCACCAGCTCGCCCTGCAGGCGCAGCAGCTCCGCCTCGTAGATCTCCTTGGGGAACCGCTTGGGCGTCTTCTTGGCCATGGCGCACTCTCCCACCCACCCCGTGAGCGGCAATAGTCGCCATAGCGACGATCGCCGCTCACGGGTCCTAGGGTGGGTGGGTGTTCGAGGATCTGCGGGCGCGGCTGCGGGCCACGCGCTGGCCGGAGGGCGACGGGCCCGGCGTGGACGTCGGGCTGCTGCGCGAGCTGTGCGACTACTGGGCGGACGGGTTCGTGTGGCCGGTGCCCGCGCTCGAGGAGCTGCCGCGCACCCGCGTCGAGGTCGGGGGCCTGGGCATCCACCTCGTGCACGCGCGCAGCGGCCGCTTCCCGCTGCTGCTCGCGCACGGCTGGCCGGACTCGTTCTGGCGGTACGCGAAGGTCGTGCCGCTGCTCGCCGAGGAGTTCGACGTCGTCGTGCCCGACATGCCCGGGTTCGGCTACTCGGACATCCCCGCGACCCCGCTGAGCTCGGTCGACGTCGCCGCGCTGTGGGCGGAGCTGATGACCACGCTCGGCTACGAGCGCTTCGCCGTGGCGGGCGGTGACGTCGGCAGCGCCGTGGCCCGCTTCCTCGCGCTCGACTTCCCGGACCGGGTGGTCGCGGTGCACCGGATGGACGCGGGGCTCTCGCCCGCGACCGCCGACCCGGCCCCCCTGACGGAGGCGGAGCAGGCGTGGCAGCGGGAGGTCGCGGCCTGGAGCGCCGTCGAGGGCGGGTACGGGCTGATGCACCGGACCAAGCCCCAGACGGCCGCCGTCGGGCTCACCGACTCACCCGCCGGGCTGGCGGCGTGGATCGTCGAGAAGCTGGTGTCCTGGGGCGACGGGGCCATGAGCCGGGACGACATGCTCGCCGATCTCACGATCTACTGGGAGACGGGCACGATCGGCTCCTCGATGCGGATGTACGCGGCCAACGGCGCGATCCCGCCCGCGCAGCTCGCCCGGCGCGTCGAGGTGCCGTCCGGGTTCTCGCTGTTCGGCGGGGACGTCCTGCCGCCGCCCCGCTCCTGGCTGGAACGCACCACGAACCTGGTCCGCCTGACCCATCCGCCGCGCGGGGGCCACTTCGCCCCCGTCGAGCAGCCCGAGCGCTACGCCCAGGAGCTGCGCGAGTTCTTCGGGAGCATCGGTGCGTAGCGCGCGCGGTGACGCGCTGACGGCCCGGCAGCTGGAGGCGATCCTGGCGTTGCGGGTGGCGGTGTTCGTCGTCGAGCAGGACTGTCCGTACCAGGAGGTCGACGGGCGGGACACCCTGCCGACGACCTGGCACGTGTGGACCGGGGACGTCGACGCCTGCCTGCGCGTGCTCACCGAACCGGACGGCACCCGGCGGATCGGCCGGGTGTGCACGGCCGAGAAGGCCCGCGGGAGCGGCCTGGCCGCCGCGCTCATGCGCGCCGCGCTGGTCGAGATCGGAGACGCCCCCTCCGTCCTCGACGCCCAGACCTACGCCCGCGGCTTCTACGAGCGGTTCGGCTTCGCGGCGATCGGCGCGGAGTTCGACGAGGACGGCATCCCGCACATCAGGATGGTGCGCGCCGCGCGTACGAGCGGATGACCAGCCCGGTCGACAGGCCGTGCAGGACGATGCTCGCCACGACCGTCACCACGGTCACGGCGAGGACCAGCTCGGTCTCGGGGCCCTGCAAGTCCACGACGGCGAGCAGTCCGAAGACCAGCGTCGCGATGCCGCGCGGGCCCAGCCAGCCCAGGACCAGCCGGTCCCGGGGCGCGATCGTGGTGCCCGCCAGCGAGAGCGCCACCGGGGCGATCCGGGCGACCGTGAGCGCCACCAGCGCGAACACCACGACCTGCCAGGTGATCGAGCCGATCGCGAGGGTCCGGTTCACGATGGCGCCGAACACGAACCACAGGGCCAGCGACAGCAGCTCCCCGACGTCCTCGGTCAGGTGCAGGGTCCCCGCGGGCAGGGTGCGTGCCGCGGGCTCGAACAGCACCCCGGCGACGAACGCGGCCACGAAGCCGTTGCCGCCCAGCACCACCGCGGTGCCGTAGGCGAGCAGCGGCAGGGCGAGCACCCCGATCCGCAGCGCGGACGGCGACGTCCAGCCCGCGTCCAGCACCCGGCGCAACAGGCGCGCCGCCACCCACCCGATCACCACGCCGACGGCGACGGCGATGACCAGGGACGGGACCGCGTCCAGCACCGCGTGGGTCACGTCCTCCGCCTCGGCGGACGTGGCCACGGCGAGGGCGATGAGGAAGACGGGGGCGACCAGGCCGTCGTTGAGCCCGCTCTCGGTGTTGACCAGCGCGCGCAGCCGTTCCGGCACCCGCCGGTCCCGGACGAACGCCGCCGCGGGGGCGAGGTCGACGGGCATCACGACCGTCGCGAGGACGAGCAGGAGCCAGAGCCCGGTGCCGTCGAACAGCAGCACCCCCGCGACCCAGGCGAGCGCGAGGGACAGCGGCAGCGCGATCAGCAGCAGCCGCAGGGTGAGCCGCGGCTCGCGGCCCAACACCCCGCCCGGGACCTCGGTGGCGTCGAGGAAGAGCAGGATCGCCAGGACGACCTCGACGATGTGCTCGGCCTGGCCGACCACGCCGTCCGGCGCGCCGAACCCGAGATCGAAGACGAACACCGGGGCCGGGCCCGCGGTGAGCAGGACCCCCGCCACCAGCATGGCCAGCGGCATGGTGACGCTGAACCGGGCGAGCCTGCCCGCCACGAGCGCCCAGGCCAGCAGGATCACCATGATGACGACGAGGGCGAGCACGCTGAACCGCTCGGGCGCCCCGTCCGTGTCGTTACCAGGCGGCGCGTCATCGGGAGGGTGGAGCCATGATCCACACACGGCGGTCCACGATGGTCTGGCAGGTGCTGAGCGCGGTGGCGCTGCTCGCGATGGGCGGACTGCACCTGTGGCTGGTGTTCCACGGCACCGGCGGCATCCTCGGGATCCTGTTCGTGCTCAACGCGATCGGCGGGCTGGTCCTCGCCCTCGCGGTGCTCCTGACCCGGGGCAGGCTGCTGCAGGTCGCCAGCGTGCTCGGCCTGCTGTTCCTCGCCGGCACCCTGTTGGCGCTGGTCCTGGCGCTCACCGTGGGCCTGTTCGGGATCCGGTCGTCGCTGGGGTACGACCTCGCCCTGGAGACCCTGGTCGTGGAGTCCGTCGGCGTGGTGATCCTGCTGGTCACCACCGCGACGGTGCTGCGGCCTGGAAGGGCTTAGCGCCGCACTAGGGTTCGGTGGGTGGCGCAGTCGTGGGCCAGCTCGCCGGGGGTGCGGCGGAGCATGCGGTCGAACAAGGGGCGCGATACCGGGCCCGAGCTCGCCCTGCGCTCCGCGGTGCACGCGCTCGGCCTGCGGTACCGGGTCAACGCACGGCCGTTGAAGGGGGTCCGCCGCACCGCCGACCTGGTGTTCTCCCGCGCTCGGGTCGCGGTGTTCCTGGACGGGTGCTTCTGGCACGGCTGCCCCGAGCACCACACCGTCGCGAAGACGAACGGTGAGTTCTGGGCGCGGAAGGTCTCCGAGAACCGGCGCCGGGACCGCGACACCGACGCGAAGCTGGCCGAGGCGGGCTGGCGCAGCGTGCGGGTCTGGGAGCACGAGGACCCCGTGGTGGCCGCCGAGCGGGTCCGGGCCGCGGTGCGCTAACGGACCTGGCCGTTCGACCGTGGCCGAAGCGCGATCCCGCACGCAGAATGGTGGGAGGAGCCGAGTCGGGAGGTCACCGTGGGCGAGGTCCATCCGTTGCGTGTCGTGGCACAGCGTCCGGTCGTGGACGGCACCGTGCTCTCCTCCGACGAGCTCCGAGCCCAGGTCAAAGCCCTGCAGGACGGGCGGGAGGAGCAGGTCGACGAGGCCCGCTCCGAGCTGGCCGAGAGCCTGGCGAACCTGGACCGGGGCCTGCAGGCCCTGCGGGCCAGGCTGGTCGCGAAGGCCGCGCACGCCGCGAAGGTCGCGGGCGGGGTGGCGGCGGTGGGCGTCGGTGTGGTCGCCGCGGTCTGGCTCGTCGCTAGGTCAGAATCCTGAGCAGCTCGCGGTGGTCGGAGATCATGTGGTCCGGCACCGTGTCGTGGTAGGTCTGCTCGCCCTGGCCGGACACGAACATCACCGTCGGCATGCCCGCCCGACGGGCGCCGAAGACGTCTCGGTGCATGTCGTTGCCCACGTAGAGGACGTGCTCGGGGGCCAGCCCCAGCTCGGCGCACACCAGCGTGAACAGCCGCGGATCGGGCTTGCGGTACCCGTGGTCCCCCGAGACGACGACGGGTGAGAACCGCTCCAGCAGACCCACCTGGTGCAGCTCGGCGCGGGCCCACGCGTGCTGTCCGTCCGTGACGATGGCGAGCGGGAACCGGGCCGAGAGCGCCTCGAGCACCTCGTCGACGCACGGGTAGAGCTGCAGGCGGCGCCGCGAGATCCCGCGGTACTGCTCGGCGAGGAAGAGCGGCAGCTCCGCCCGCCGGGTCGCGGGCAGGGCGGCGGTGAAGGCGGTGCCGTGCTCGACGAGCATGCGCTCGAAGATCGCGACGACGTCGAACTCCGGGTACTCCTCGGCGCTGGCCGAGCGCTGCTCGTCCAGGTAGCGGAAGTACAGGTCGCGGACCTCGCCGCGGCGCAGGTCCACCCCGGCGTAGGTCAGGGTGTGGCCGAGCGCGCGGTAGATCTGCTCGTCGTGCTCGTCGGTGAGGATGTCGACGAGGGTGCCGTTGACGTCGAAGGCGACCGCCTGGACGTTCACGGAGACGGAGCCTACGGGGTCGCCCCTCAGCACGACACCGCCTGGAGGAGTTCGCGGGCCCGCCCCACCAGTCTCCCCGCGTAGGAGTGCGGGAGGTAGTCGTTGCGCGCGATCCGAAGCATGTTCTGCGCCATGTAGAAGGGCAGCCGTCGGGTGATCGACGCGAACGCCGCGTGGCGGTCCGGGAAGTGGCAGCTGTACTCCCAGAGGAAGTGCCCGATGAACGGCTCGGCGCGGTACGGGTCGCCGGTGCCGCGCAGGAAGGCGTGCTGCAGCTCGCCCGCCAACCGGCCGACGTCGAACATCCGGTCCCCGCGCTTCATCCGCTCCAGGTCGATCACGCCGACGTTCTGCCCGCCGCCGAACAGGAAGTTGGCCGGGGTCGCGTCGCCGTGCAGCCAGACCGCCTGGTCCGCCCACATGTGCCCGCGCTCGGCCCACAGCCCGCCGAGCCAGCGCAGCTCGTCGGTCTCCCAGCCGCCGATCCGGCCGCGCTCGGTGAGCACCCGCAGCTGGTCGTCCAGATAGGACACGTCCGCGGCGAAGTCCACGGGCCCGCCCGCCGTGCGGTTGTGCTGGGTGGCGAGGTACCAGGCCAGCGCGGTCAGCCGCCGTCGCAGCAGCCTGCCGTCTCCGCCCACCGCCCGGTCGATCGCCCGGATCAGCAGGTCGCCCCGGTAGTACTCCAACGCCAGGACGCAGTTGATGTCCCGCTCCCAGGCGAGCGGCCGGACGACGTGGTGCGGCGAGCCGACCAGCGAGTACCCGCGCAGCGTGCGGTAGCCCTCGTACTCGCACCCGGCCGTCCACGCCGCCTTGTCCCGGTCCCAGCCGAAGCGCGGACCGAAGAACTTGCAGACCAGCCGGGTGCCGGTGCCGGTCTCCTCGTACGCGTAGACCTCGTTGGAGCCGCTGAGCCGGTGCACGCGGAAGACCGGGTACGGCGTGCGCACACCCAGCCGCTCTCGCAGGACCCGGTCCAGGAACCCGTGCAGCGGGTCCTGCGCGGACACGAAGCCGACGAACCGTCCGTCCACCGAAGATCCTCCGAGGGGAGAGATCCCAGTGAATCACCGGTGTCGTGGGGTGGTCCATCAGCGGAACGGAGATTTAACGAGCAAGGGTGACGCGGTCGGCGGGCGAGGTGGCGCAGGCCCCCGCGCCGGGACCACTACGCTCCGCCCGGTGAGTGACGACGAACGCATCGCCCTGTTCCTCGACTACGAGAACCTGGCGATCGGGGCGCGGGACGGACTCGGGGTCTCGCCCTTCGACCTCGGCCCGGTGGCGGACGCGCTGGCCGAGCGCGGGCGGGTCGTCACCCGGCGCGCCTACGCGGACTGGTCGTTCTTCGACGAGGACCGCAGGCTGCTCGTCCGCCAGCAGGTGGAGCTCATCGAGCTGCCGCAGCGGATGGGCGTGGGCCGCAAGAACGCCGCGGACATCAAGATGGCCGTCGACGCGATCGAGCTGGCCTACGAGCGGGGCTTCATCACCACGTTCGCGATCGGCACCGGGGACTCGGACTTCACCCCGCTGGTGCACAAGCTGCGCGAGATGGACAAGCGGGTGATCGGGATCGGGGTGCAGTCCTCGACGTCCGCGCTGCTCCCGCCCGCCTGCGACGAGTTCCTGTTCTACGACCGCCTGCCGGGGGTCGACGCCGAGCCCAGACCGCGCCGGAGCCGCGCGAAGCCGCAGACCAAGCCCGCCCCGCAGCCCGAACCGGAGCCCGAGCCCGCGCAGGAGCCCGAGGAGGCGGAGGAGACCCGGGAGGTCGACGTCGCCAAGCTCGTGGCCAGCACGCTCGCCGGGCTGCAGCGCCACGCCGACGGGCCGATCCTGGGCTCCCGGCTCAAGCGGGCGATCCTGCGCAAGGACCCGACGTTCGACGAGGGCGACTACGGCTCACGCGGGTTCGGCGAGCTGCTGCGCACCCTCGAACAGCAGGGCGTGGTGGTGCTGACCCAGGGTTCGGCGGCCGGCGATCCCGCCGTCGACTTCCCCGAGCACGGGCCGGACGCCGAGGCGTTCGCGCTGCTCACCGACGTCGTGCGGGAGATGGGGCGGCCCCAGCTGTCCGGGCTGAAGGACCGGTTGCGCAAGCGGAGCCCGGACTTCAGCGAGAAGCGCTACGGGTTCGGCAGCTTCTCCGCCTTCGTCCGCGCCGCGAGCGCCCGCGGCCTGGTGCAGATGGAGTTCTCCGAGGACCTGGGCGACTGGGTCCTCTCCCTGCCCTGACCACGCATCATGGAGCCACGACCGTCGTCTGGAGCCCTGATCTCGACAGTCGTGGCTCCCTGATGCAGGGGTCGGGTGGAGTTCAGGCCGCGCTCTGGGCGAACTCCTTGCCGGTGGCCGCGGCCTGCTGGTGGGCCTTCTCGCGCACCTCGGCGGCGAGCGGGCGCAGCGCCGCCATGGCCTCGACGGTGTCGGCCAGGGTCAGCTCCGCCTCGACGACCGTGACGGCGCCGCCCCAGACGTCCGCGAAGATGCGGGAGAGCCACCCGATGCCGTGGTCCCAGCCCTCGCGCGGGGTGCCCGCGCCGTAGCCGCCGCCACGTGCGACGACGATCGCGACCGGGCGACCGGCCAGCGGGTTCTCCACGCCCGCGGCGAAGCGCGGGTCGGTGATCACGACGTCGATCCAGGTCTTGAGGTGCTGGGAGACGCCGAAGTTGTAGAGCGGGGCGCCGACCACGATCGAGTCGGCGCGGAGCAGCTCGTCGACGAGCTCCTTCGCCGTGGCGACGGCGGTCTTCTGCGCCTCCGAACGCTGGTCCTCCGGGGTGTAGCCGGCGAAGGCGGCGGTCGCCCACAGGTCGGCGGGCAGCGGCTGGGTGCCCAGGTCGCGGCGGATGACGGTGCCGCCCGGATGCTGCTCGAGGTAGGCCTTCTCGAGGGTGTCGGTGACCTCGCGGCTCACCGAGCCCTCGGTGCGGATGCTGGTGTCGAGGCGGAACAGGCTCATGAGGGGCTCCTTGTGCTGCGGAGAATATGTTCTGTGAGACAGACTATCTCCACTACAGACGGTTGTCACAACCGCGTACGCTGAGACGGTGACCACTCCGGAGCGCGTCGAGTCCGACCTGGGCTGGGCGCTGGGCCAGGTCACCCGCACGCACATCAAGCACTCCGAGCACGTCCTCGCCGGGCTCCCGGGCGGCCCGCGCGGCTATCTGGTGCTGACGGCCGCGCGCGAGGGCACACCGACCCAGCTCGCGCTCGCGCGCAAGCTCGGGGTCGACCGGACCGTGATGACCTACCTGCTCGACGAGCTGGTCGCGGCCGGGCTGGTCGAGCGCAGGCCGGACCCGGCCGACCGCCGGGCCCGCCAGATCCACCTCACCCCGGCGGGCTGGGGGCAGCTCTGCGAGTACGCGCGGCGGCTGGCCGAGGTCGAGGAGCACCTGCTCGCCCCACTGGCGCCCGCGGAGCAGGACCAGCTGCGCGAGCTGCTGGCCCGGCTCGCCACCGCCGTCCCGGCGGAGGGCAACGCGTGTCAGGTGGCGGAGGACATCAAGGCGGGCCTGGAGATCACGGAGATCACGCGGGGGTGACGGCCTTCGAGCCGTCCGGGGCCACGGCGAACCACTTGCCGTCGGTGCCCTGGCCGGCCGTGGTCGTCAGGCTGCCGTCGTCCTGGGCGTACATGTAGAGCGGCCAGCCCGCCAGGGTGATCTGGCGGGTGCCGTCCGGGCGCTGCAGCACGCCGACCTTGTCCGCGTCGACGCCGAGGAGCTCGGGCTGCTCACCCGCCTCGACCAGCAGCGGCGGCCACTGCGTGGCGCACGCGTCGGTGCAGGCGGTGGCGGACGGGGTGGCCGAGTCGCCGTCGAAACGGTGCAGGACGTGCCCGTCCGCGTTGGTGACGACGACACCGAGCGGGCCGCTCTGCACCGCCCACAGCTGTACGCCGTCCGAGCCGTGGTGCATGCCGCCCATCGACGAGTGGCCCATCCCCTGCATGCCCTGGTCGGCGGCCGGGGCGGCCTGCGGCTGCGCCGGCACGCCGGACCCGCAGGCGGACAGGGCGAGGGCGGCCAGGCCGGCGAGGACCAGCATCTTCAGTCGGCTCACGGGGCACGACGCTAGAACCCCCGCGAGATCGAGACGTCCGAGTCTGAGGGGAGGTTGCCCGGGTGCCGCCGATCCGCGCCGGACGGGAGGCGAGTGGCCCCCGGTTGCTCCGGTCGGAGCAGCCCGGGCCGCCGCTCGCTCTCAGATCGGTTCTCAGGTTCCGCGGTGGGCGGGCGAGCGGTTCACCAGCTCGTCCGCGACCCACCGGGCCACGCCGCCGGGCCACGGCGCGGGCAGCCCGAGGACGATGTGGGAGAAGCCGGCCGCCACGGCCGCGTCGATCGCCTCCCGCGTGGCCTCCGGGGCGTCGTAGGAGACGCCCAGGTGGAGGGAACGGGTGATCGCGGCGGGGTCGCGGCCGATCTCGGCGCAGTAGTCGTCGAGCATCCGGCTGCGCGCGACGCAGTCCGCGAGGTCCCCGCCGGGGATGTTCCACAGGTCCGCGTGCTTCGCGACCACCCGCAGGGTCGCCCGGGCCCGGCCACCGATCATGATCGGCGGCCTGCGCGCGGGCTTGGGGTTGCCGTAGGCCCCGTCGAGGTGCACGTACTCGCCGTGGAAGTCGAACGGTGCGTCCTCGGTCCAGAGCCGCTCGATGACGGTCAGCGCCTCGTCGAGGCTGTCGGTGGCGCGACCGGTGTCGTGGAACGGCAGGCCGTGGGCGGCGTACTCGCGCCGGGCGAGCGGGTGGCTCGGCCGCGACCCGACGCCGATCCCGAAGTCCAGCCGTCCGCCGGACACGGCGTCCACGGTGGTGGCGATCTTGGCGAGCATCGCGGGCGGGCGGAACCGGTTGCTGGTCACGAGGAGACCGAGCCGCAGCCGCCGGGTCCGTGCGGCGAGGGCGGAGAGCAGCGTCCAGCCCTCGAAGATCGGCCCGTCCGGGTCGCCGGCGATCGGCAGCAGGTGGTCGAAGAGCCAGGCGTGCTCGATCTCCGGCACCTCGTCCGCCTCGCGCCAGACCCGCAGGACGTCCGCGTACTCGACCTGCTGGGGTGCGGTCGCGATCCCGAAGCTCGTCATACCGGCGCCTCCGCGGTGTCGGGTCGGTCGGGGTCGGGTGGGCGGTCGTGCACGGTGTCTCCCGTAAGATGATGGAACGTTGTTCCGCTTACGATACGGAACATGGTTCCATTTGTCGAGGGAGGGGCATGGCCAAGCGAGCCGACGCGCGTCGGAACTCCGACGCGGTGCTCGAGGCGGCCGCGGCCGCGTTCGTCGCCGCCGGGGTCGAGGCCCCGGTCCGCGACATCGCGGCACGGGCGGGCGTCGGGGTGGGGACGGTCTACCGGCACTTCCCGACCCGGGCCGACCTCGTCGTCGCCGTGTACCTGCACCAGATCGAGGCGTGCGCGGAGGCGGGGGAGCGGCTGCTCACCGAGGGGCCGACGCCGTTCGCGGCGCTCGCCCGCTGGATCGACCTGTTCGTCGACTTCCTCGTCACCAAGCACGGGCTGGCGGCCGCCCTGCGGGGGGACGACCCGCAGTTCGAGAGCCTGCACAGCCTGTTCCTCGAACGCCTGCTCCCGGTGTGCACGCGGCTCCTGGCGGCCGCGCGGGAGTCCGGCGAGATCCGCACCGAGATCGGCCCCTTCGCCCTGATGTTCGGGGTGGGCAACCTGTGCGCCGGTGCGGGCGTACCGGACTACGACGCCCGGACGCTGGTCTCGACGCTGGTCGCCGGCCTGCGGGCGTGACACCGGCCGGGCCCGGGACGACTCCATGGGAGACCGGGCGGGGAGGCGGGCCCACCCGGCGGCCGTGCGGCCCGTGATCCGTCCGAGTGGGTGCTGACGCGATGACGCTGGTCCTCGACCTGTCGTTCTGGGACACGCTGCTGCTGGCGGGTCTTCGTGATCGTGGTCAGTCTCGGGGCGGGGCGGATCCTCGGGGTGCGCCGCGGGTTCCTGCGGGCGGCCGTCACCGGTCTGCTCGGCACCCTGGTGGGGCTCGCCGTGGCCGCGGCGCTGCTCCCGCCTGCGCCGACGGCGTCGGAGGTGCTGCCCACCGCGTTCGGGTTCGCCCTGCTGGCCGCCATGATCCTCAGCGTCTCGCTGGAGGCGGTCCTGCGCCCGCGCGGCCCGCGGCGGGGCTCGCTGCGGACCCGGGTGCGGACCTTCCTGACGGTCGGCGGGCGGCTGTGGGAGGTCGCCCGGACCGCCCGTCGACACGGGCTCGCCGGGCCGCGGCTGGCCTCCCGGGCCGCGCTGTCCAGTCCGGAGGGGGCGCAGCGGATCCGCCGCTTCCTCGAGGACTGCGGCGGCATGTTCGTGAAGTTCGGCCAGATCGCGTCCACCCGCTCCGACCTGGTGCCCGCGCCGGTCATCGCCGCGCTCGGGGACCTGCAGGCGGACGTCCGCCGGGTGCCGCCCGCGCAGATCCGGGAGCGGCTCGTCGAGGAGCTCGGGCCGGACGAGGTGTTCGCCGAGTTCTCCGCGGAGCCCCTCGCCGCCGCGTCCATCGGCCAGACCCACCTGGCCGTGCTGCCCTCCGGCGAGCCCGTCGTGGTCAAGATCCGGCGCCCGGGCATCGAGGTGTCGGTCGCCCGCGACTCCGCGGTCCTGCGCTGGGCCGCCCGCGCCGCGGCCCGGCGGTCCGCCGCGGCACGCCGGCTCGGGCTCGTCCCGCTCGCCGACGAGCTCATCCGCTCCATCGACGGCGAGCTCAGCTACCTCGCCGAGGCGGCGAGCGCCCGCGCGCTGGCGGAGGCGACCACCGAGCCGGGCATCCGGATCCCGGCCGTGCACACCGAGCTCAGCACCGACGGCGTGCTGGTCCTGGAACGGGTCGACGGGTGTCCGGTCTCCGACGCCGACGCCGTCGAGGCCACCGGCGTCCCCCGCGCCGCGCTGGCGGAGCGGCTGCTCGGCGCCTTCCTCGCCCAGGTCATGACGGCCGGGGTGTTCCACGCCGACCCGCACCCCGGCAACGTCCTGATCGACCCCGAGGGCGTCCTCTGGCTGATCGACTTCGGTGCCGTCGGGATCATCGACCCGGTCAGCATGGACGCGCTGCAGCTGATGGCCGCAGGCCTCGCGACCCGGCAGCCCGCGCTGATCAGCCGGGCGATGCGGGCGTTCGCGCCGGACGCCCCGCCCACCCAGGCGCTCGAGGCCGAGATCAGCCGGGTGCTGAGCGCGCAGCTGCACGCAGGCGGGTTCGACCCGCGCAGCATGCAGGACGTCATCGCGATCATGCAGCACCACCGGATCCCGGTCCCGCCCACGCTCACCCTACTCGGCCGCGCACTGGTCACCCTGGAGGGCACGTTGCGGGCGATCGACCCGCACGTCGACCTGGCCGCGGCCGCCGCCGGGCGGCTCGGCTCGACCGTCGACCTGTCCCCGGAGGGCACCCAGGACGTGGTGCAGCGGGAGTTGGTGCGCAACCTGCCGACCTTGCGGGCGCTGCCGGGCCTGGTCGAGGACGTCGTGCTGCAGCTGCGGGCCGGCAGCGCGCGGCTGCAGGTGGACGCCTTCTCCAACCCCGGCAGCCGGGTCGTGAGCCGCTGGCTCGACCGCGCCACGTTCGCCCTCGTCGGCGCGGTCGGCCTCGTCGCCTCGGCGGTGATGCTGGTGGGCGCGGCCCTGGCCCCGGCGGGCGCCCCCGCGAACACCCTGACCGCGGTCGGCTACATCGGCCTGGTCGTCTCGGCGGTGATGCTCCTGCGCGTGGTCGCGCAGATCTTGCGCCGCGAGGCCGACCCCGACTGACCGGACCGACCGGGTCAGGCGTTGCGGATGGTGAGACCGCCGTCGACCGGGATCACGGCGCCGGTGATGTAGGAGGCCGCGGGCAGCAGGAGCGAGACGGTGATCTGGGCGACCTCCTCCGGCTCGGCGTAGCGGCGCAGGGCGGTGCGGCGGCGGGCGAAGACCTCCGCGGCGGCTGAGCTTCGTGAGACGGGTCATACCCGTCTACTGACCAAACGATCGCTCGGTTTCCGAGGGGCGAGCCCTCAGCGGCCGAACCACAGGCTCGCAGCCAGGCCCAGCCCGGCCAGCCCGATCGCGAGGCGCAGCGGCGTCGCGGGGACCCGGCGGACGAGGGCGGGGCCGACCCGGGAGCCGATCAGCAGGCCTGCGGCCAGCGCGCCCACGGCCGCCCAGTGCACCGGCGCCACGATCGCGAACACGACGGCGGCGACGATGTTCGCCGCGCCGGACGCCACGTTCTTCGCCGCGTTCGACCGGGCCAGGCTCTGCGACCAGGACACCGACAGCAGCGCCAGCATCATCACCCCCGCCGCCGCGCCGAAGTAGCCGCCGTAGAGGGCGACGCCGAACGCCGCCACCAGGGTGAGCGGGCCGAGCCTCGTCGCTGGTGCGGTCTCGGCCGCGTGCCGGGTGGCCCACGCCCGCAGCCGCGGCGCGACCACGAGCAGCACCGAGGCCAGCGCGATGAGCCACGGGACGATCGCCTCGAACGCGTCCGACGGGGTGACCAGCAGCAACGCCCCGCCCGCCGCCCCGCCGACGGCCGTCAGGGCGCACAGCCGCAGCAGCACCGGGCCCTGACCGCGCAGCTCGGGGCGCGAGCCGGCCACCGACCCGGCCGTGGTCCCGATCATCGCGACGGTGTTCGTCACGTTCGCCACGACGGGCGGCAGCCCGACGGCGAGCAGCGCCGGATAGGACACGAGGGACGCGAGCCCCGCGATCGAGCCCGTCAGGCCGCCGCCGATCCCGGCGACGAACAGGAACGCCAGCTGCCAGCCGGTCACGGGAGCGGGGGATCGGACGGCCGGCCCGGGCCCGGGAGGAGTGCACGAGGCATGCCTCCAGCCTCGCGCACGCCGGCCGCGAGGCAGGCGTGAGATCCGTCGCGGCGGGTGCCCCGAGTGGTCGCCGGTCTCCGCGGTGGGGACCCTGTGCGCATGAGGCTCGACCTGAACTCCGATCTCGGGGAGTCCTTCGGCCGCTGGACCCTCGGCGACGACGACGCGATGCTCGGCCTGGTGACCAGCGCGAACGTCGCGTGCGGGTTCCACGCCGGGGACCCGTCGACCCTGCGCCGCACCGTGGCGGCGGCCGCCGGGAACGGCGTCGTCGTCGGGGCGCAGGTCGCCTACCGCGACCTCGCCGGGTTCGGGCGCCGGTTCATCGACGTGCCGCGCGCGGACCTCACCGCGGACGTGCTGTTCCAGCTCGGCGGGCTCGAGGCGATGTGTCGGGTGTCCGGCACCGCGGTGCGGTACGTCAAGCCGCACGGCGCGCTCTACAACGCGACCGTGCACCACGAGGAGCAGGCCGCGGCCGTGGTCGACGCGGTCGCCGAGTACGACGCCGCGCTCCCCGTCCTCGGGCTCCCGGGCTCCGCGCTGCTGCGCGTCGCCGAGGCGCGGGGGCTGCGGGCGGTGCCGGAGTTCTTCGTCGACCGCGGGTACACCCCCGAGGGCGCGCTCGTCCCGCGCGCCGAGGCCGGGGCCCTGCTCCACGACCCCGACGAGGCGACCGAGCGGCTCCTGCGGATGCTCGCCGACGGGGTGGTCCGGGCGGTCGACGGCTCCGACGTGGCCGTGCAGGCCGAGTCGGCCTGCGTGCACGGGGACTCCCCGGGCGCGGTGGCGATGGCGACCGCCGTGCGCGCCGGGCTGGAGCGGGCGGGCGTCGACCTGCGGGGGTTCGTGTGAGGGCGACGCCGTACGGCGACGCGGCGCTCCTGGTCGAGGTCGACGCGGACGAGGACGGGGACCGGGTGATCGCCCTGGCGCAGGCGTGCCGGGCGGCCGACCTGCCCGGCGTGCGGGACGTCGTGCCCGCCGCCCGGACGGTCCTGCTCGTCGCCGAACCCGGAACCGACCTCGGCGGCCTGCGGGCGGCCGTCTCCGCGCTGGACCCGCAGCCGGTCGACGCGCTCGACGTCGACGCCGTGGAGATCCCCGTCGTCTACGACGGGCCGGACCTCGCCGACGTCGCCGAGGCCACCGGGCTGACCGCCGACGAGGTGGTCGCGGCGCACACCGGCACGCCGTGGCGGGTCGCGTTCGGCGGGTTCGCCCCCGGCTTCGCGTACCTGACCGGCGGGGACGCGCGGCTGACCGTGCCGCGCCGCGAGAAGTCCCGGACCACGGTGCCCGCCGGGTCGGTGGGGCTGGCGGGGGGGTACAGCGGGGTGTACCCGCGGTCCTCCCCCGGCGGCTGGCAGCTGATCGGCCGCACGGACGCCGTGCTGTGGGACCTCGACCGGGACCCGCCCGCCCTGCTGCGGCCCGGAGCGGAGGTGCGGTTCGTGGCCGGCCGGGCCGACCGCGTCGGCGAGCCGCGCCCCCGGGCGCGCCCGGACACCCGGGACCCGGCCCTGGACATCCGCGAGACCGGCCCCCTGGCGCTGGCCCAGGACCTCGGTCGCCCCGGGTACGCCGCCCTGGGCGTCGGGCGGTCGGGGGCCGCGGACCGCGCCGCGCTGCGGCTCGGCAACCGCCTCGTGGCCAACGACGACGAGGGCGCCGCGGCGATCGAGGTGCTGCTCGGCGGGCTCGCGGTCCTCGCCCGCCGGGACCTGACGGTCGCGCTCACCGGCGCCCCGGCCCCCGCGACCGTCGACGGACGTCCGGTGGGCCACCACGCGCTGGTCGGCGTCCGAGCGGGGCAGGAGCTCCGGCTGGGTCCGCCGCCGTCGGGCCTGCGGACCTACGTGTGCGTCCGCGGCGGGATCGAAGCCGAGCCGGTGCTGGGCTCGCGGTCGACCGACACCCTGTCGGGCATCGGCCCGGCGCCGCTGGAGCCGGGCGCATCGCTGTCCGTCGGACCCGAGCCGCGGGCCTTCCCGCTGGTCGACGTCGCCCCGGTCCCGGTCCCGCCCGCCGGTCCGGTCACCCTGCGGATCCGGCCCGGTCCGCACGCCGACCTGGCCCGCGGCGACCTGGCGGACACGTGGTGGGAGGCGTCGGGGGAGACCGACCGGGTGGGGATGCGGCTGGCCGGCGGCACGCTGGAGATGGCGGACGGCGTCGGCTCGCTGCCGAGCCAGGGCCTGACCCGCGGCGCGGTGCAGCTGCCGCCGGGCGGCGAGCCGGTGATCTTCCTGGCCGACCATCCCGTGACCGGCGGCTACCCGGTGGTCGCCGTCGTGGCCGACGCCGACGTCGATCGCGCCGCCCAGATCCGGCCCGGGCAGAGCGTGCGCTTGATCCCCTGATGTATGGGTTTGACCCACAAACAAGGGCGGGTAGGTTGGGCACCAGCCGTGCTGGTGAGGCGCCGTACCGGTGGGCGTATCCGCCGGGGGGTCGGTACGACGCCATCGCACGGTCGTGCGGCCCCGGCACCCGTGCCGGGGCCGCTCCCGGAACCGAGTCGGTGGGCGTCGGTAGGCTCGGGCCGTGCCCACGTTGCGCGCGCGCATCGCGTCCTGGTTCGTCCGCCGCCAACTGGCCCGCATGAACGCCAAGGGCCTGGACCTCGGCTCCCTGCTCCCCGACTCCGCCCTCATGCCGCTGCGCCGTGAGGGCCTCGACCCGGTGCCGGAGCTCGCCGCGGCCGCCCCGGTCTCGAAGCTCGACCTCCCCCTGAAGCTGGACGTCTGGCTGGTCACCGGCCGCGACGAGGTCCGGTCGGTCCTGTCCTCGGTGGAGGACTACTCGTCGGACTTCAACCACCTCGCCCGCACCCTCGGCATGGCGGAGACCGAAAACCCCGGTGGCCTGGGCTTCTCCGATCCGCCCGTCCACAGCCGGCTGCGCAAGGTGCTCACCCCCGAGTTCACGATGCGCCGCCTCGCGCGCCTCACCCCGCGGATCGAGGAGATCGTCGCGGAGTGCCTCGACACGATGGACGCCGCGGACGGACCCGTCGACCTCGTCGAGCACTTCGCGCTGCCGATCCCCTCGCTGGTCATCTGCGAGCTGCTGGGGGTGCCGTACTCGGAGCGCGAGGCCTTCCAGGAGGTCGCGACCGCGCGGTTCGACCTGCTCGGCGGCGCCAGCGCCTCACTCGGGGCGATCTCGGACTCGCTGGTCTTCCTGCGCGAGCAGGTCCGCAGGCAGCGCGACCACCCCACCGACGGCCTGCTCGGCATGATCATCCGTGACCACGGCGACCGGGTGGACGACGAGGAGCTCGCCGGCCTCGCCGACGGCGTCCTGACCGGCGGGTTCGAGACCACCGCGTCGATGCTGGCGCTCGGGGCGATCGCGCTGATGGAGGACCCCGAGGCGGCCCGGATCGTCCGGGAGGAGGACGCGGGCCCGGTCGTCGAGGAGCTGCTGCGCTACCTGACGGTGGTGCAGGTGGCCTTCCCCCGGTTCGCGACACGGGACGTGGCTGTCGGCGACACCCTGATCAAGGCGGGCGACGGCGTGATCTGCTCGCTGCTCGCCGCGGACCGCGAAGGCGGGGAGACGTTCGACCCGCACCGCGTCCCCGGCCCGCACTACGCCTTCGGCCACGGCATCCACCGGTGCATCGGCGCCGAGCTGGCCCGCATGGAGCTGCGCGCGGCCTACCCCGCCCTGCTCAACCGCTTCCCGCGGATGCACCTCGCGGTCCCGGCGGACGAGCTGGAGTACCGGGACGCCAGCATCGTCTACGGCGTCGACCGGCTCCCGGTGCACGTCAGGTAGCAGGCTTCGCCGCGTCCAGGAAGCGGCCGAGCAGGGCCCGGCACTGGGCCGCGAGCTCGTCCTGGCGTCCGGCGATCTCCTTGCGGACGGCCTCGAGGTCCACCTCCGCCTCCACCGACGCCAGGAACTCCGGGGACCAGGACTCGGCCCAGGTCTCGAAGACGTCCGGCGTGATCTCCGGGTGGAACTGCAGACCCATGCTGCGGCCGCTGCGGAAGGCCTGCACGCCGGTCTCGTTGCGGGACACCAGCTCCGCGCCGGGCGGCAGGGTGAACGCGTCGTAGTGGAACTCCATCCACCGACGCGCCGGGAGGTCGCCGTCGAGGTCGACGAACCCCCGCTCCGGCTGCGGCGCCAGGGTCACGGTCCCGCCGAGCGCCCGGGACAGCGCCTGCCCGCCGAAGCACACCCCGAAGACCGGGGAGTCGGTGTGGTGCAGGAACTCCAGCTCCGGCGCGAGCCACGGCAGGGTGTCGTCGTAGGCGGCGTGCCGCGACCCCATCACGACGACGACGTCGGCCCCGGGAGCCACGTCGCCCCCGTCGAGGAAGGTCCCGATCCCCACGGAGAACCCGAGCTCCTCCAGCGCGGGCAGGAGCGTGCCGGGCACCCGCCGCTGCCGGACGGGGTCGGTCTCGTGGACGATGATCTGCGCGCGGGCCATGACCCAGTATGCGCGGGCCCGCGATCTCCGTTCACGCGGTCAGGCCGCGCATCAGGGTGTCGATCAGCGTGTCGTACTGGGCGGAGCGGTCCTCGTGCGGGCCGTTGTCGGTGAGCTCCAGCATCACCATGCCGTGGCCCGCGGACCACAGCGTGTAGGCCGCGGACTCGGGGTCGACGCGCAGGGGGGCGCGGGCGTTCCACCGGCGCATCACCTCGATGAACCCGCCGTAGTTGTCCCGGCCGGTGGCCCGCACGTCGGTGGTGAAGCGGTCCAGGCCGTGGCCGAACATCACCAGGAAGTAGTCCGGGTAGGCCAGGGCGATCTCGCGGTAGGCGAGGCAGGCGGCGCGGACGTCGCGCTCCGGGTCGTCGGAGAACCGCTGGGCCTCCTGCGCGGACCGCAGGCGCCGGTGGCCCTCGACGTACACGGCGTCGATCAGGCCCTGTTTGTCGCTGAAGTAGTGGTAGACGGCGATCGTGGAGCCGCCCGCCGCCGCGGCGACCCCGCGGACGGTGAATCCGCGGGGTCCCTCGGTGGCGAGGAGGTGGGCGGCGGCGTCCAAGGTGGCGGTCCGGACGTCCCCCGGGGCGCTCACGCCGAGAGCGCCAGGCGGTCGCGGGCGGCGGCGTACTCGTCCGA
Organism: Pseudonocardia oroxyli; assembly: GCF_900102195.1. GTDB lineage: Bacteria > Actinomycetota > Actinomycetes > Mycobacteriales > Pseudonocardiaceae > Pseudonocardia > Pseudonocardia oroxyli. The sequence continues at coordinate 199,414 of NZ_FNBE01000007.1, read as the reverse complement.
CAGCCGCGCGACGAGATCCCGCACGGGCACGACGGCGTCGACCGCGCCGATGCCCTGGCCGCTGCCCCAGATGTCCTTCCAGGCCTTGGCGTCGCTCGTGCCGCCGGACCCGAAGTCCATCGTGGTGACGTCCCCGGCCGGGAGGTTCGCCGGGTCGAGGCCCGCCGCGCGGATGGAGGGGGCGAGGTAGTTGCCGTGCACGCCGGTGAACAGGTCGCTGTAGACGATGTCGGCCGAGGAGCCGTCCACGATGGCCTGCTTGTACTCGTCCTTGGCGGCGGCCTCGTCGGTGGCGATGAACGCCGAGCCGAGGTAGGCGAAGTCCGCGCCCATGGCCCGGGCCGCGAGCACTCCGGCGCCGGTCGCGATGGATCCGGACAGTGCGAGCGGTCCGTCGAACCACTGGCGGATCTCCTGGACCAGCGCGAAGGGGCTGCGCACGCCGGCGTGCCCGCCCGCGCCCGCGGCCACGGCGATCAGCCCGTCGGCGCCCTTGGAGACGGCCTTGCGCGCGAACCGGTCGTCGATCACGTCGTGCAGGACGACGGAACCCACGCTGTGGGCCGCCTCGTTGACGTCCTGGCGGGCGCCGAGCGAGGTGATCATGATCGGCACCCGGAACTCGACGCAGGTGGCGAGGTCCTCCTCCAGCCGGGTGTTGGACCGGTGGACGATCTGGTTGACCGCGAAGGGCGCGGACGGGCGCTCGGGGTGCTTCGCGTCGTACGCCGCGAGCTCCTCGGTGATCTCCGCGAGCCAGTCCCGCAGCAGGCTCGCCGGCCGCGCGTTCAGCGCCGGGAACGACCCGACGACGCCGGCCTTGCACTGCTCGATGACCAGGCGCGGGTTGCTGATGATGAACAGGGGCGCACCGATCACCGGCAGCCGGAGCCGGTCGAACACGGGCGGGAGGGTGTCGCTCAACGGGCTTCCCTTCGTCGGGCCTATAACAAGCGTTATAGCACGGCGCCGACGAGGCGCAGCGCGAACTCGACCTGCTGGGCGACCACCTCGTCCTCGGAGAGGGCGCCCTCCTCGCGGTACCAGGTGGCGAGGCCCATGCCCAGGTCGAGGACGGCGTAGGAGGCGAGCCGGACCGAGGCGACGTCGAAGGGGCCCTGCTCGATCAGGGTGCGGAAGCCGCGCTCGTACTCCGCGCGCTTCGCCAGCACGGTGCCGCGGTGCGGCTCCTCGAGGCTCCGCATCTCGCTCGCGCCGACGAACGCCTCCAGGCGGTGTCGGGCGTGGAAGCGGACGTGGGCGTCGACCGCGCGCCGCAGCCGTTCGACGGGGTCGCTCGTGCCGGCCAACGCCGCCGTGTGCGCCTCGATCAGGGCATCCATCGTGGACGTCAGCAGCGCCACGAGCAGCTCTTGCTTGGAGGAGACGTGCTTGTAGAGGCTGGGACCCCGGATGCCGACCGCGGTCCCGATGTCCGCCATCGTCGTGCCCTGGTACCCGTGTTCGGCGAACAGGCGCAGCGCGGCCTCCCCGATCGCCTCGCGCGTTGCCATGGGGTGAGGCTAACAACAATTAGCCACCACGGGCACCGGTGATGTGGTCGGATGGCTAGCGAGCATTAGCCGAACGAGGAGGCGCCGTGGCCGTCCAGGGACTCGACCTGCCCAAGCTCCAGGCGTACGTCGACGAGCACGTGCCGGGCACCGGCACACTCACCGCGGAGCTGCTGCACGGCGGCCGCTCCAACCTCACCTACCGGCTCACCGACGGCACCTCGACGTGGGTGCTGCGGCGCCCGCCGCTGGGCGGGCTCACGCCGTCGGCCCACGACATGAAGCGCGAGTACACCGTGGTCGCGGCGCTGCACGGGCACGGGGTGCCGGTCGCGAAGCCCGTCCTGCAGAGCGAGGACCCCGAGATCATCGGGGCGCCGTTCGCGGTCGTCGAGTTCGTGCCCGGGCGCACCATCGCCACCCGCGACCAGCTCGCCGCCCTGTCCGACACCGAGGTGCACGACTGCGCGTACGCCCTGGTCGACGCGCTGGCCGCGCTGCACGGCGTCGACCCCGCGGCCGTCGGACTGGGGGCGTTCGGCAAGCCTGCCGGGTACCTGGGCCGCCAGGTCCGCCGCTGGTACGACCAGTGGACCCGGGTCTCGACCCGCCCGCTGCCGGACGTCGAGGCGCTGCACGGGTGGCTGGCCGAGCACACGCCGGAGGAGTCCGGGGCGTCGATCGTGCACGGGGACTTCCGGATCGACAACGCGATCGTCGGCGAGACGGACGCCTCGGACGTCCGGGCGCTGGTGGACTGGGAGATGTCCACCCTGGGCGACCCGCTGTCCGACCTGGCGCTGCACGTCGTCTACTCGGACCCGGCGTTCGACCCGGTGCTGGCGGGCGGCGCGGCCGCCACCTCGCCGCGGCTGCCGGGGGCGGACGACCTCGTGGCCCGGTACACGAAGGCCGCGGGCCGCGAGATCGTGAACTGGGAGTTCTACCTCGCGCTGGCCTACTTCAAGATCGCGGTGATCGCGGAGGGCATCCACGCGCGGTTCGTCGCGGGCCAGACGGTCGGCGAGGGCTTCGAGACCGTGGGTTCAGCGGTCCCCGCCCTGGCCGCCGCAGGCGTGCGCACCGTCACCTGACCCGCATTGTGGAGCCACGACTGTCGTTTCGAGGCCTGTCAACGGCAGTGGTGGCTCCACAGTGCGATACAGGGTGAGGACGCTGCGGGCGAACGACCAGACCAGCGCGGTCAGGGCCGCGGCGACCAGGAGCGTGGTGAGCAGCAGGGACAGGAGGCCGCTGACGGCGGTCACCAGCACGACGCCCTGCGCGGCGGCGATCGCCTTCGCCGAGAACGACGGCGGGAGCGTCCCGGTCAGCCACGGCAGCAGCCAGCCCACCGCCACGAAGGCGTAGCGCAGGCCGCCGATCACCAGCACCCACGGCCCGAGCACCGCCGCCGCGGCGACGCTCAGCACCAGGATCAGGAACGCGTCCGTCTCCATGTCGAAGCGGGCGCCCAGCTCGCTGACCGTGCCGGTGTGCCGCGCGACCTTGCCGTCGACGAAGTCCAGCGCCAGGGCCACGGCGGCGAGCGGCACGAGCACCTCGACGCGCGGATCACCCGACCACCACCCGTCGGCGACCACCGCGGTCACGCCGCCGACGAGCAGCGCCCGGCCGAGGGTGACGAGGTCCGCGGGCCCCAACGTCGTCGCGTCCGCCCGGCGGACGGCGCCCGCCAGCAGGACCTGCAGCCCGAACGCGTAGACCAGACCGGCGAGCCAGCCCGCGGGGCCGGGGTCGATCGCGACCAGCACGGTGAGCTGCAGCAGCGCGGCGCCCGCCTGCTGGCGGTCGGCGAGCGTGCCGATTCGGGTCGGGGCCGGGGACGAGAGGTACACACTCCCCACACGGATCCCGACGGCTCCCGGTTCAGTCCGCTTCGCGGTCGCAGGCCTACGGTCGACGACATGGAGACCGACGCTCGCCTCAGCACCCCCGGCGACCCGGTGTGCGTGCCGGACTGGCTCGCGCTCCGGGAGCCCGCGGACGCCGCCGCCCGCTCGACCGAGCTGGTGGGGCTGCTCCCCGAGCCCGCGGTGGTGCGCGACCTCGGGTGCGGGTCGGGCTCGATGGGCCGCTGGCTGCGGCCGCTGCTGCGCACCGGCACCTGGTACCTCCACGACCGGGACCCGGTGCTGCTGGAGATCGCGGCGCGAGACGGCGGCATCCCCGTCGTCGGCGACCTGACGTCCGCGACCGCGCTCGACGCCGATCTCGTCACCTGCTCCGCGCTGCTGGACCTGCTGACCGCGCCCGAGGTGGACCGGCTGGTGGACCTGTGCGTCGAGGCGGGTGCCGCGGTCCTGTTCACCCTGTCGGTGACCGGCGGCGCGACCCTGTACCCCGCCGAGCCGCTCGACGCGCGGTTCGCCGCCGCCTTCGACGCCCACCAGCGCCGATCGGGCCTCCTCGGCCCGGACGCGGGCGCGTACGCGGCCGCCGCCCTCCGCGCCCGGGGCGCCCGGGTGCAGACCCGCGAGTCCCCGTGGCGGCTCACCCAGGGGCCGCTGCTGGAGGAGTGGTTGCGGGGGTGGATCTCCGCGGCCGTCGCGCAGGACCCGGCGCTGGCCGCCGAGGCCGGTCCCTACCTGCGCCGGCGCCTCGCCGATCCCGACCTGCGTGCGACCGTCCCGCACCTGGACCTCTGCGCCCCCGGCGCTCGTGCGTGGTAAGTGGTGCTCTGGCACCACTCACCACGCACGGGCGGCGGAGCCGCTCACCGGAAGGTGGACAGGAAACGGTCGCGGAAGGCGTCCATGCGCCACACCGGGGCGTCGGGGCCGGGACGCAGGCCCGGCTGCCACTGCCAGGCCTGCGAGACGGTGTCGAGGACCTGCTGGTCCCTCGTGACCACCGAGATCGGGACGTCCCGGCTCGGGCTGTCGTGGGTGATCATCGGCACCGGCTGGTGGTCGCCCAGCACGATCAGCACCAGATCGTCGTCCCCGCTGTGCTGCACCCAGCTGACCAGCGAGTTCAGTGAGTACTCGATGGACTCGCGGTAGTTGGTGCGGACCCGGTCCTCGTCCTGCCAGATGACGTCCGGCGGGTCGAGCCCCGCGACGTCCGTCGCGTAGGTCGAGCCGTCCCCGATCTCGTCCCACGGCCGCAGAGCCGGCACCGCGATCCACGGGGTGTGGCTGGAGGTCAGGGTGATCTCCGCCCCCAGCGGGCCGGGGAGGTCCTTCGTCTTCGCGTCGTACTGGGCGAGCGCGTACTGGTCCGGCATCGGTGACCAGCCGAAACCGGGCCCCCGGTAGCCGAGGCCGTGGGCGTCGTAGTAGCTGTCGACGCCGTAGAAGCGGCTCTCCGGCCACGGCTCGGTGGTGCCGGGCATGATCCCGACGGTCTGGCGGCCGGTCCGCTGCAGCGCCTTGCTGAGCGTCAGCCGGTCGCTGGTGGTGAGGCTGCGGTAGCGCTGCTGGTTGTCGATCCACAGCCCGGACGACAGCGTCGCGTGCGCGAGCCAGCTGCCGCCGCCCGCGATCGGCGAGGTCAGCCACCCGCTGCGGGCGCCGAACCCGTCGGCGGCCAGCGTGCTGGTCCCGGCGTCGAGCGTGGCGTCGACCCGGGTGGCGTACTGCGGGTCCTCGACGGCGCTGCGCCCGTAGCTCTCCACGTACGCGATCACCACGTCCTTGCCGCGCAGCGCGGTGAGGAGCCGGTCGGGCGGGGTGTCGCGGAAGGCGTCGTTCGCGGCGACCTTCGCGAACTCCTGCTCGTCGTGCAGGCTGACCGGGATCTGGCTGCCCACGCTCCACGCCAGTGAGGCGGCGCTCCGGCTCGCCAGGGGCACGGGCGGCGCCAGGGTGGCGCCGGTGACCGCGCAGACCAGCCAGACCACGGCCACCCCGCCGAGCACCCGGGTCCCGGGCAGCCTGCCCGCCAGGCGCCGGACCGCGAGCGCCGTGAGGACCGGGATCGCGAGGGTGAGCAGCCCCGCCCCGACCATCGCGCCCACGGCGGCGACCCGGCCCGCGGACTCGGCGACGTAGTCCGCGGCGTTGCCCAGCAGCGGCAGGTCGAGCACCGGGTCGAACGGCCGGGCGAGCGCGGAGCGGAAACCCAGGTCGGCGATCCGCAGGACGAGCAGGACGCCGATCAGCGCCCCGCCCGCGAGCGCGGCGGCGGTGCGGGCCCGGCCGCGCAGGACCAGCAGCACCGCCGCGCCCGCGAGGGCCTCGACCGGGATCCGGACGAACGCCTCGGGCGTGAGCTGGGAGACCTCCCCGGGCACGACGAGCGCCCCGAGCACCAGCAGCGCCGCGAGGGCGGTGAGCAGGCCCGACCAGACCGTCCGACTCGCGTGGCCGAACCGGGGGGCTCGCGGGGTGTTCTCCGCGAGTCCTCCACCCCGGCCGCGCGACTCTCCGGCATCGGCCACGCGAGTCGGGTCCGCGAGCCGTGCCGTCGTCCGCACGTCCGCTGCGGGCGTCGGGTCGTCCGCGCCGCCTCCGGTGTCCTGCACCCGGCCTCCTCGTGTCGCCGTCGTCGGGGGACACGGCGGGGGGCCGCGCGGGGTTCACCCGGCGCGGCGAACGGCCGCCGCCGTCAGGCGAGCGGCTCGACCGCGTCCCCGACCCGGAGCACGGCGCCCGGTTCGTCCGGGATGAGGTTCGTGCCGAACACGATGGCCTTGCCCATCCGCCGGTGCCGGGCGAGCGTGGCGAGCGGCTCCCGGCCCTTCTCCCCGGTGTCCGGGTCGACGGTCGTGAGCACGCAGCGCCCGCAGGGCTTCACCGCGCGGAACCGGGCGCCGCCGATCCGCAGGACCGACCAGTCGTCCTCCGCCCAGGCGGCCGAGCCGGAGACCACGACGTTCGGCCGGAAGCGGGTCATCGGGACCGGGCCCTCGGCGGCGTCGACGCCCTCGGCGATCCAGTCGTTCAGGGCGTCCAGGCTCGCGTCGGTGGTGAGCAGCAGCGGGTACCCGTCCGCGAACGAGACACGGTCGCCGGGCTCGCCGAACTCGGGATCGACCGGGCGCCGGGTGGGGTCGTCCAGGTGCACCAGCCGCAGCTCGGTGCCCATGACCTCGGTGAGCCAGGCCGCGGCGGCCTCCCCGGCGGACGTGGCCTTGAGGCTGCTCCGCCAGACCACGACGCCCTCGAGCCCCTCCCCCTCGGGGAACGGCACCCGGAGCGGCTCGGCGCCCGGGGCGTGCAGCGTGACCCCGCCCTCGTCGAGCACGGGGTGGATCAGCACCAGCCGGGGCAGCGTGCGCGCGGTGGCGAACACGCCCTCCGGGTCGGTGATCATCCAGCGGCGGTCGCCCGCAGGCCCCCACGGCTCCACGACGGCCTCGCGCAGCTGCTCCCCCCGGCAGGACTTCACCGGGTAGCGGGCCAGTGAGCTCACGACGAGGGACACCGCGCCATCGTAGGAGAGCAGGATGCCCCTCGTGAGTCGGTTCGTCGCCCTGGTCCCCCCGCCGGAGGTCCGCGCGGCGATCCGGGCCCTCCTGCCGTCGGCCCCGCAGGTGCGGTGGACCGCGCCCGCGCAGTGGCACGTGACCCTGCGCTTCCTCGGGCAGGCCGACCCGCCCGACCTCGCCGCGATCGCCCAGGGGACCGCGCCCTTCACCCTGGCGGTGCGCGGGGCGGGCCGGTTCGACGACCGGGTCCTCTGGGCGGCGCTCGCCGGGGAGACCGACCGCCTGCACGCGCTCGCCGCGGCCCTGGGCGCGGCCGACTACCGGCCGCACCTCACGCTGGGCTTCGGCTCCGGCCTGTCGCCGCTGGTCACGGCCCTGCGGGAGCTGCGCACCCCGCCGTGGACGGTCCGCGAGATCGTCCTGTTCCGAAGCGAGCGCGGGGTGTACTCCCCGCTCGGGTCCTGGGCGCTCAGCGGCCCGTGAGGCGCTCCACCACCGGGGCCAGGGCCTCGGCGAATCCTTCGCTCACGGCGAAGTAGCTCACGCCCAGGGTCTCGCGGCGGCGCTCCAGCTCGGCGACCATCTCGTCCGTCGAGCCGCGCAGGACGGCCAGGGTGTCCGCCGACCGCATGGCCTCCGCGGCACCCGGGCCCGCCCAGCGGACCGCCCAGTCCGGGATCTCGTCGCCGACCACGAACACGTTCATCCCCAGCTCGAGGTGCTCGATGCCGCGGGCCATCCGGGCCACCTCCTCGCGGGGTGTGGCCGGCTGGGCCGCGAGCATCACGATGTCGGCCTCCTCGGCGGCCAGCGCCAGCGCCTTCGGGCCCGCCGCCGCCATCAGGACGGGGGTCCGCACCTCGCCGTCGAGCTCGCGGAGCGCGTGGATCGCCGCGCGGACCCCGTCCAGCCGCTCGGCCGCGGTGCCCCACGGCAGACCGAGTGCCTCGGCCTCCCCGCGCGCGTCCGGACGGCCGGTGCCGATGCCCAGCTCGAAGCGGCCGCCGGTCAGCGCCGACAGGGTGTGCGCCTCGCGGGCGGTGACGCCGGCCGGACGCAGGGGCCCGGCCAGCACGAACGGGCAGATCCGCAGCGTCGGCGCGGCGACGGCGGCCGCCGCGAGGCTGAGCATCGGCTCGTGCAGGTGCAGGTTGTCCGGGGTCAACAGGGTCGAGTAGCCGAGGTCGGTGATCCGCCGGGCCCGGTCGAGCCAGGCCGGACCGGGCCCCTGCGGCGCCGCGACCACACCGAAGCGGAAGGCTGCGCTCATCGTTCCCCCTTGAAGTCGTTACAAACCAGAACGATTCCCTTGCGGATACGATTTGTCAAGGGATACGGTTCCGCGGTGACGGCAGCGTTCCTCCTGTCCCAGTTGGGTGTCCACGCGGCCGCGGCGTTCGGCGAGCGGATCGCCGCGCTGGACCTGACGCCGCCGCAGACGGGGCTGATCAGGCTGGTCGCCGCCGAGCCCGGGTTGCCGCAGCAGGCGATCGCGGCCCGGCTGGGCATGCCGGCGAGCAGGCTCGTCGCGCTGGTCGACGGGCTGGACGAGCGTGGGATCGTCGAGCGCAGGCGCAATCCGGAGGACCGCAGGCTGCACGCCCTGCACCTCACGGAGGCGGGAGGGGAGCTGCTCGCCCGGATCGCCGCCGTCGGGAGGGAGCACGACGAGGCGATCACCGCGGCGCTCGACCCGGGCGAACGGAAGGTCCTGCGCGACCTGCTGGAACGCATCGCGGAGCAGCAGGGGCTGACGCCGGGGGTACATCCCGGCTACCGGCGCCTCTGAGGGTCGTGAGCGGCGATGGTCGCCATGGCGACCATCGCCGCTCACGGGGTTCAGGACAGGGCCGAGACGTCCATGTAGGCGACCTCCCAGTGGTGTCCGTCGTTGTCGAGGAACGAGCGGCCGTACATCCAGCCCTCGTCCATCGGGTCCTTCGCCTTCGCCCCGCCGTGGGCCAGCGCGGCGTCCGCGATCCGGTCGACCTCCTCGCGGCTCTCGACGCCGAGCGCGACGATCACCTCGGTCGAGTCCGTGGTCACCGGCCGGACGGCGAAGCCGCCGAAGTGGTCCGGGGTGAGCAGCATCGCGGAGATGCCCGGGCCGAGCTCCAGGGCGACGGACTGGTCGGAGCAGAAGTCCTCGTTGAAGGTGTAGCCCAGCGCCGTCCAGAAGGCGCGGGTCGCGGCGATGTCGGAGATCTGCAGGTTCACGAAGATGTTCGTGGTGGCCATGATGCGGGTCCGTTCTGTCCGATGTGTCGGTGTCGTCCTCGGGTAGACGGCGGTCGTGCTCGGAACTCATCGGTCGGGCTGCCAGGCTGTCCCGCATGACGACCGCCGAGCAGTCCGGGGCCCGCCGGGACCGCAGGTTCTTCGGGCAGCCGCTCCTGCTCTCGACCCTGTTCGGGGTGGAGCTGTGGGAGCGGTTCTCCTTCTACGGGATGCAGGGCATCCTGCTGATCTACCTCTACTACTCCACGGCGCAGGGCGGGCTCGGGATCTCCGAGGCCACCGCGACCGGGATCGTCGGGGCCTACGGCGGGCTCGTCTACCTCTCGACGATCGTCGGCACCTGGCTGGCGGACCGCGTGCTCGGGGCCGAGCGCACGCTCTTCTACGCCGCGTTCGTGGTGATGCTCGGCCACATCGCGCTGTCCGTGCTGCCGGGTCTGCTCGGCGTCGGCGTGGGGCTGGTGCTGATCGCGCTCGGCTCCGGCGGGGTCAAGGGCAACGCGACGGCGCTCGTCGGCACCCTCTACGCCCCCGGCGACGAGCGGCGGGACGCCGGGTTCTCCCTGTTCTACCTGGGCATCAACCTCGGCGGCCTGGTCGGCCCGCTGCTCACGGCCTGGCTGGCGGACGTCGGCGGGTTCCACGTCGGCTTCGGGGTCGCGGCGGTCGGGATGGCCCTCGGGCTGATCCAGTACTCGATCTTCCGGAAGGGCCTGCCGGACGCGTCGCACGAGGTGCCGTCGCCGCTCACCGCGAGCGAGCGCACCCGCATGATCGTGCTGGTCGCCGCGGCCGTGGTGGTGATCGTGGTGCTGGCGCTGACCGGCGTGCTGAGCGCGGGGACGCTCGACCTCGCCGTCATCGTCGTGACGGTCGCGGCGACCATCGGCTACTTCGCCCTCCTGCTGACCAGCCCCAAGGTCAGCCGCGTCGAGCGGCGCCGGGTGCTCGCGTTCATCCCGCTGTGGATCGCCAGCGCGGCCTTCTGGTCGCTCTACCAGCAGCAGTTCACCGTGATCACCCTCTACTCGGACCAGCGGCTGGACCGGAACCTGTTCGGCTGGGAGTTCCCCGTCGGCTGGGTGCAGTCGATCAACCCGGTGTTCATCGTCGTGCTGTCCGGGGTGTTCGCGGCGCTGTGGACGAGGCTCGGCGACCGCCAGCCCGCCACGCCGGTGAAGTTCGGGCTCGGCGCGGCGATCATGGGCGTGGCGTTCCTGCTGTTCCTGCCGCTGTCCGGCGGCGGGCCGAACAGCGTGGCGCTGCTGCCCTTCGTCGGGATCCTGCTGGTGTTCACCGTGGCCGAGCTGATGATCTCCCCGGTGGGCCTGTCGGTGTCCACGAAGCTCGCACCGCAGGCCTACCGGGCCCAGATGGTCGGGCTGTTCTTCCTGTCCGTGGCCCTCGGCAGCGTGCTCTCCGGGACCCTGGCAGGCTTCTAAGCGAGGACTCCGAGAGCGCGTACTTCGGGGTCCTCGGAGCGGTCGCCATCGTGGTCGGGCTGCTGGTCATGGTGTCGACGCCGCTGCTCAGGCGGCTGATGGAGGGGGTCAAGTGACGGTCCGTTGGGGTGTCGTGGGGCCGGGGCGGATCGCCCGGAACGTGGCCGCGGACTTCGTGCACGTCCCGGACGCGGAGTTGACGGCGGTGGCCTCCCGCTCGAAGGAGCGGGCGCAGGCCTTCGCCGCCGAGTTCGGGATCACCTCCGTGCACGACTACCGCACGATCCTGGAGGACCCGGACGTCGACGTCCTCTACCTGGCGACGCCGCACCCCCAGCACCGGGCCATGGCGCTGGCCGCGATCCGCGCGGGCAAGCACCTGCTGGTCGAGAAGGCCTTCACGGTCACGCCCGAGGCCACGCGCGAGATCGCCGCCGCGGCCGCCGAGCACGGCGTGTTCGTGATGGAGGCGATGTGGACGCGCTTCCAGCCCGCGATCGTGCGGCTGCGCGAGCTCGTGGCCGACGGCGCCATCGGCGAGGTCAGCGCGGTGCAGGCCGATCTCGGCGCCAAGCAGAACGCCGCCCCCGAGGACCGGTTCTTCAACCCGGCGCTCGGCGGCGGCGCGTTGTTCGACCTCACCGTGTACCCGATCTCGTTCGCGCAGATGATCCTCGGCACGCCGGCGTCGGTGCACGCCCACGGGCTGGTCGAGGGCGTCGACGTGGAGGAGTCGGTGCTGCTCGGCTACCCCGGCGGCCGATCGGCGACGCTGTTCACGAGCCTGCGCTGCCAGTCCCCGGGCATGGCCCGGGTGGTGGGCACCGACGGCTGGATCGAGGTGCCGCCGCGCTTCCACCACCCGTCCCGCCTGGTCGTGACGCGCCACGGTGCCGGCACCGAGGAGCTGTCGCTGCCGCCGGTCGGCGCGGGCTACTCGCACGAGCTCGCCGAGGTCACCTCGTGCATCCTGGCCGGGCGGGTGGAGTCCCGGGTCATGCCCCTCGCCGACACGGTGGCCGTGCAGGACATCATGGCCGCGGTGGCCGACCAGCTGGGCCTGCAGGTCCAGGAGGGCCCGGCCGATCTCGAACACTAGTTCGATCCACAGCTGTGGATGACCCTGTGGACAACCCCTCGTGAGCGGCGATGGTCGCTCTGGCGACCATCGCCGCTCACGGCTCATCGGCGGCGGGTGCGGCGGGTGGCGGGCATGTCCATGCGGTCGCCGAGCATCGTGCGGCAGACGCGCACGGCGTGGTCCCGCAGGGCGTCGTCCTCCTCGGCGCGGCGGGCCAGGAGATCGAGGATGGACGCGAGGCCGAACGCGTACTCCGGGTTGGGCAGCGCGCCGGCGTAGTGGGCCTGGACGGCGTCGTGGCGCAGCCAGGCCGCCGCGCGGGTGATCAGCTGCTGGTCCGCGCGCAGGGCGGTCTGGCGGCGGCGTTCGTACGGGTGCACTTCTCCCCCGAGGGTCGTGGACGACGGGGATCCGGGGGAAGCGGACCGGCCCACCACGATGCCCGTCCGCCCGCCCCGAACCAAGCCCCTGTCCGGTCACACCACGAGGAGTGCGAACCCGACCACGAGGAGCAGCGTGCGCAGGGTGTGCGCCCGGTTCCACGGCCGCGCGAAGCCGTCCCAGCTCCCACCCCGGTCCAGCGCCGTGTTGAGCGGGATGTTCACGCCGATCGTGATCAGGTGTCCGCCGGTCACGACGAGTGCCGCACCGGCCGCGAGCCGCCAGGACCCGTCCAGGGCCGCCCAGACGGCGAGGACCGCGCCCGCGAGGCCGGTGCCCGTGAACAGCACGCCGAACAGGGGGTTCACGATCGCTCGGTTGATCGCCCGCATGGCGGCGGCCGCCTCGCCGTCGGGCCTGCGGTGCAGGCCCGGCATGACCGCCACGGAGAAGGCGAGGTAGATCCCCGCGAGCAGGCCCGCGCCGATCGCGGTCCCGATGACCAGCGCGTTCACACCGGCGCACCGAGCGCCTGCGCCCACTGCTCCACGGTCGTCGGGGTCCGGGGGTCCGTCCCGCGCCACGCGATCCGGTCCGAGTTGAAGAACGCGTTCATCTCCAGATGCAGTTCGGTGACGTCTGCGGGCAGCCCGGCCTGCAGGAATGCGGCCTGCAGGGCCGCGTCGGGAATCCGCTGGTAGGTGGCGCCGAGGGCCGCCACCGCCTGCGGGATCGTGATCTCCTGGCCGATCACCTCGCGGACGCCGGTGTCCCGTCCACCCCGCAGCGCGGCCGCCGCGACGTCCCCGATGTCCCGGGTGGCGACCATCGGCAGCCGGACCTCGGGATCGATGGTGTCGTGGTGGACGCCGGTCGCCCGGATGCCCTCGAGACCGGGCAGGAAGGACTCGAAGAACAGGCCCGGCCGCAGGAACAGCAGGTCCGCGTCGAGCGTGGCGAGCCGCTGCTCCTGGCGGTGCAGGCTCGTCAGGAACCCGGTGCCGGAGGGCAGCTCGGCGCCCAGCGAGCTCAGCGCGACGACGTACGGCACGCCCGCGGCGCGCAGGCCCTCGGTGATCGCCTCGCCCATCCGGTCCTGGTGGGCGTGGTAGCCGACCTCGAACAAGCTGAGCGGCAGCAGGACGTACGCGGCCTCGGCGCCGTCGAACGCGCGGGCCATGGCCTCGCGGTCGGTGGCGTCGGCCTGCACGGGCCCCCGCCGCGAGACCCCGCGGACCTCGACACCCGCCTCGGCGAGCCGCTGCGCGACCCGTCCGCCGGTGTTCCCCGTGGCTCCCAGAACGGTGATCATGTCGTTCCCCTTCGTCGGCGTGCGTCCAGCATCTCGGCTCGACGCTGGACGGTGAATGACCATCAGTCCGCTCTTGATGCTCGTTCGTCCAGAGCGCTAGCGTCTCGGGCATGCCTCCTCCGTCGCAGCCGCCCTGGACGCCGTCGGACGCGGTCGGTGAAGCCCTGCACGTCCTGCGGATGAGCGGGGCGTTCTACTGCCGCTCCGAGCTCACCGCGCCGTGGGGCGCCACCATGCCCGCGATGCCGGGCTGCCTCTGGTTCCACGTCGTCACCGAGGGGCGCTGCCTGCTCGAGGTGGGTGACGACCTGCTGGAGCTGGGCCCGGGGGACATCGTGCTCATCCCGCCGGGCGGCGGGCACGTGATGCGCAGCGAGCCCGACGTCTCGGCCCCGTCGGTGCTCGCGATCGCGCACGAGCTGTCCGGCGACAACTACGCGCTGCTCCGGTACGGCGGCGGCGGCGCGCAGACGGTGCTGGTCTGCGGCGCCGTCAAGTTCGCACACCCGGCCGCCCGCACGCTCGTCGGGCTGCTGCCGGAGCTGATCCACATCCCGGTCTCCCCGCTGTCCGGTCGGCTGCAGGACACCGTGCGGCTGATCGCGGCGGAGGCGGAGGAGATGCGGCCCGGCGGCGAGGCGGTGCTGACCCGGCTGGCGGACGTGCTGGTCATCCAGGCCATCCGCGCCTGGCTGGAGACGGCGCCGCGCACGGGGTGGATCGGCGCGCTCGCCGATCCGCAGATCGGCCGGGCCCTCGCCCAGCTGCACCGGGACCCGGCGAAGGACTGGACGGTCGCCTCCCTGGCCGCGGAGGCGGCGATGTCCCGCTCGGCCTTCGCGGCCCGCTTCACCGAGATCGTCGGCGAGTCCGCGATGGCGTACGTGACGCGCTGGCGGATGAACCTCGCCCTGGACCGGCTCGGCGAGGGCGCGACGGTCGCCCGGATCGCCGCCGAGCTCGGCTACCGGTCGGAGGCGGCCTTCAGTCGGGCGTTCACCCGGGTGGTGGGGGAGCCACCGTCGGCGGCACGGCGGCGGGCGGCCTGACGAGCGCCCGGGCGGCGGGCGACGCCAACCAGAGCGCGGCCACCGCCGAGACCACGGCGAGCCCGGCGAGCCCGGGTGCGAACTCGCCGCCGCCGACCGTCGCGAGCAGCAGCGGGACGAAGAAGCCCAGGTAGGAGCAGGCGTAGAAGGTCCCGGTCAGGGCGCCGCGGGCGGTCGGGTCGGCCAGCCTGGCGACGAGGGTGAGCCCGGTGGCGAGGCAGATCCCGTAGGCCAGGCCGAGCAGCGCGGACACCGGCAGGACGAGCTGCCAGCGGCCGCTGGTGTCCGCGAGCAGGCCGATCGCCGTGCCCGCCGCGCCCAGGCCGAGGGCGACCGCGCCCGCGTACCCGACCCCCAGCCGTCGGACGAGGGGTTGGACGGCCACGCCCGCGCCCATCGTGATCCCCGCGACCACCCCGGTCACGGCCACCCCGACGCCCGGCATGACCGGCTCCAGCTCCAGCGGCAGGACGTTCACGGCGGTCGCGGCGTAGGCGAACACCCCGATCGCGATCGGCGCCACGACCAGCACGAACGCCCGCCCCGCACCGGGCGGCACACCGAGGTCGACCAGGGGGCCGTGGCGCGGGTGCGCCAGGGTCTCGGGGATGCGCCAGACGAGCACCACCGCGGGCGCGAGCAGGGCGACGTGCACGAGGTACGGCAGGATCGCGGGCGCCGGTCCCCACTGCCCGAGCAGCCCGGCGACCAGCGGGCCGAACGCCCACCCGCCCCCGAGCGCGACGGCGGTGGCCTGCGCGGCGTCCGGGCGGGACTCGGCGAGCCACGCCGTGCCCACGCTGAAGACCACGCCGGACACCGCGCCCTGCAGGAAGCGGGCCGCGAAGAGCACCCACACCGCGGACGGCACGGCGAGGAACAGCAGCGAGGTCACCGCCGCGAGGACCACGAACGGCGCTACCACCCTCGCCCGGCCGACCCGGTCCGAGAGCGGGCCCGCGAGCAGCAGTGCGGGGACGAGCCCGGCGGCGTAGACACCGAAGGCACCGGTCAGCGCGGTGGGGGAGAGGCCCAGCTCGGCGCGGTAGAGCAACAGCAACGGTGTGGGCACGTTGGTGCCGAACGCGACCGCGAAGATCACGAACCAGAGCGCCCGACCACCGTGTCGCACGCCTGCGAGAGTAGACGGGGCACTAACCCCATTCGAGCCAGGAACCGCCCGGATGCGCGCGGCCGAGCAGCTGCGCCGAGGCCACGCCGCCCCGGACCGAGACCCGGCCGATCACCCCGAAGACCCCGCCGTCGCGGTTCTCGGCGAGCCAGTGCGGGGGCACGTCGAGGCCCTGGACCGTGGTGGTCGCCTCCGGGCCGAGCGGGACGAGCGGGTCGACGGAGATCCAGTCCAGGTCGCGGCCCAGCCCGGTGACCAGCTCGCGGAACCGGGCCAGCCGTTCGGGACCCAGGAAGACGTGCACATACGTGTCGACCAGGCAGATCGCGGTGTCCGCGGGGAGCCGCGAGACGACGGCGGGCAGGACCTCCAGCAGGTCCCCGCGCACGATCTCCGCGGGCTCGGCGCGGGCCAGGTCCACCGCGGCGGCGAACCGGGTGACCGCCCCCACCTCGGGCGGCACGCAGGCCGCGAGCCAGGCCGCGGTGGCCGGATCGGTCAGGTCGGAGGGCTCGACGTCCACGCCGACCCGGGCGGTGACCGACAGCCCGTCCGGAAGGGGAGGGACGGCGGTGCCGCGGACGGTGCAGCGGACCGTCAGCGGGCCCGAGCCCACGGCGCGGACGGTGCCGTCCGGCAGCGTGTACTCGTAGCCGTAGCGGTCGGGCCGCAGGCCGAAACCCGCCCCGGTCCCGAGGTCGACGAGCGCGAGCGGGCGGCCGGTCTCCGCGGCGACCGCGCCGAGCACGGGCAGCACGTCGATGCTGCGGGTGACCTCGTTCATCTGGTAGCGGTGCCGGGCGCAGAGCTCCGCGATCCGCTCCCGCCGGTCGCGGACCAGGGCCGCCAGGGCGGGCCGGAACCCGCCGTCGTCGGGCGGCTGGGTGCCGCCGGGGACGGGGAAGTAGCGGCGGACCGGGTCCGCCCCCGCCGTCGACACGGCGGTGAGCGCGGCGGACAGCAGCAGCGCGGGCCTGCGGTCGGGCGGGATCGCGGCGCCGATGTCCTGCAGCACCTCGTCCTCGGCGACCGCGGAGAGCAGTGCCGCCGTGAGCCACCAGCTCGGTGGGGACCCCGGTGCCGACCAGGCGTCCGCGATCGCGCGGGCCTCATCCGCCACGGTGCTCATGCCGACGGACTCGGGGCCGGGCCGGGCGCCGTTAGCGGTCTCGATCTGAGACACCGGCCGTGCATGTGAGCCAGCACACTGTGCCGATGGCTGCGATGCGAATGCTCCGGCTCATCGTCCACGCCCGCAGCAGACAGCCGGTGTTGGTCCTCGGCGAGGTCGACGGCGACCGCTGCCTGCCCGTCTTCCTCCGCCCCCAGCAGGCCGAGGTGATCGCGGTCGGGCCCCGTGCGGCGGCCGACGACCAGGGCCAGGTCCAGGACGTCCTGGTCCCGGTGGTCGGGGCGCTCGGGGCGCGGATCGTGGCGGCCGAGCTGACCGCGCTGGTCGACGGCGTCTACGAGGCCGAGCTGGTCCTGCGCGACGTCGAGGACGCCGAGGTCCGGGTGGGTGTCCGCCCGAGCGACGCGTTGGCCGTCGCGGTGCGCGAGGGCTTGGGCATCAGCGTCGCGGACGCGATCCTCGACGAGGTCGGGCAACCCGTCAGCGACCTGTTCCCCGACGGCGCCGACGCGCCCCCCGCCGAGCAGCTCAAGGACTTCCGCGAGTTCCTCGACGAGGTCAGCCCGGACGACTTCCGCTGACCAGCTCCGGGTACGCCGGGAGGTCGATCGTCTCGGCGCGGCTGAAGAACAGCCGCCGGGAGAGACCGCGCAGGGGGCGCGAGACCATCAGCCGCATCGTCCACATGCGGTTGCGGATCGCGGCGTCCGTGCGCGGCAGGTAGCCGGTGATCCCGCCGGGCGGCAGCGTCTGCCCGAGCGTGACGTACGGCCGCATTCGGCGCTCGTAGGCGGCGAAGGCGTCCGCCACGTCGCCGTGCGCGCCCAGCTCGCCCGCCAGCACGTACGCCCCGACCAGCGCGAGGCTCGTCCCCAGGCCGGTCAGCGGGCTGGGGCCGTAGCCGGCGTCCCCGACCAGGGCGACCCGCCCGGACGTCCAGCCGTCCATCCGGACCTGCCCCACGAGGTCGAGCAGGAAGTCCGGCGCGGTCCGCATCGACTCCACCAGCCGCGGCACGACCCAGCCCATGCCCGCCATCTTCTGTGCGACGAGCTCGCGCGCGGCCTCCTGGGTCATGCGCGGCAACGGGTCGGAGAGGAACGACAGGCCCGCCTTCGCCTGCCCGGGCGTCGAGTCCGGGCGGATCGACGCGACGCGCCCGGGCTCGTTGTACATCGCGTACCAGCCCGCGAGACCCACGGGATCGGGGGCGGTGAACCAGGCCGTGTACCCGCCGAGGGGATGGACGAACCGCTCCTCCGGCCCGAACGCCAGACGCCGGACCCCGGAGTGCGGGCCGTCCGCGCCGACGATCACGTCGACCTCCCGCTGCTGCCCGTCGGAGAGGGTGACCAGGCGGTCGTCGAGCGCGGTGACGGTGCGGCCGTAGAGGTACTCGGCCTCCGGCGTCGCCTCGAGCAGGATCCGCGCGAGGTCGCCGCGCAGGATCTCGAACTCCGAGACGATCCCGTCCCCGCCGAGGTCCTCGACGCGCATCTCGGCGCGGTGCCTGCCTGCGGCGTCGACGTAGGCGATGCCCTCCTGGTCCAGGCACGCCGCGCGGACCGCGGGCAGCAGGCCCATCCGCTCGATCACGGTCCGTCCGGCGCCGCGCAGGTCGACGGTCTGTCCGCCCGGCCGGGGCCCGGGCGCGGCCTCGACGACCGTGACGGCGAACCCCTGTCGGTGCAGCCAGTAGGCGAGCGCGGGGCCCGCGATGCCGGCCCCGGAGACGAGTGCGGTGCGCTTCATGACCGGAGGATGGCACGTCGAGTACGGTGTACGCAGGTGTTCGCCAGTTCATTCAGTCTCACGGTGCAACGCGCTCTAGTGCGGCTCGGAGGTGCGCCGCCGGTGCACTAGTACGGGAGGTGGCATGGGGTACACGGACGTCGTCGCGGTGCTCCGCGGACGGATCGCGGCGGGCGAGCTCGCGCCGGGGGACCGGATCCCGTCGACCCGCCGGATCGTCGCGGAGTTCGGCGTCGCGATGGCCACGGCGTCGAAGGTGATCGCCGAGCTGCGGCGCGAGGGCCTCGTGCGGGTGCAGCCCGGGGTGGGGACGATCGTCGTCGGACGGGAGCCGGAGCCCGAGCTCGGCCGCGGCCGGATCCTGCGCGCGGCGATCCGCGTCGCCGACGCGGAGGGCGTCGACGCGGTGACGATGCGCCGGGTCGCCTCCGAGCTCGGCACCGCGGCGATGTCGCTGTACCGCCACGTCCCCGGCAAGGACGATCTCCTGCTGCTGATGCGGGACGCGGTGTTCGGCGAGTTCCCGCTGCCCGCCGTGCCGCCCGCGGGCTGGCGGCGGCAGCTGGAGGTGTCCATGCGGACCCTCTGGGCGCTGTACCGCCGCCATCCCTGGCTGGCCCGCACGACGTCGCTGACCAGGCCGTACGCCGGGCCGAACCAGCTGGAGTACTCGGAGTGGAACCTCCGCGCGCTGACCGGGCTCGGCCTCGACGAGCCGACGGTCCTCCGCCTGCACCTGGCGTTGTTCGGCTACGTGCACGGATCGGCCGCGAGCCTGGAGAGCGAGTCGCGCGCCGAGGCGGACACCGGCGTCACCTTCTGGCAGTGGGTGGAGGCGCGGGAGTCCCAGACCCGCTCGGTCCTCGAGTCCGGCCGCTTCCCGCACAGCGTCCGGGTGTTCCTGCACGCGGACGTGGCCTTCGACCTCGACGAGATCTTCGAGACCGGCCTGGCGGCCGTGCTCGACGGGGTCCGGGCCCGGATCACCTCCGGCTGAGTCCCGCGGGATCAGGCGGCGGCGAACTGGGTGCGGTGGAGGTCGGCGTAGCGCCCGTCGCGGCCGAGGAGGGCGCCGTGGGTGCCCCGCTCGACGATCCGGCCCTGCTCCAGCACCAGGATCTGGTCGGCGTCCCGGATCGTGGACAGGCGGTGGGCGATGACCAGGGCGGTGCGACCCGCCAGGGCCTCCGCCAGCGCGGCCTGGACCGCGGCCTCCGACGTCGAGTCGAGACTCGCCGTCGCCTCGTCCAGCACGACGACCCGGGGCTTGGCCAGCAGCAGCCGGGCGATGGTCAGGCGCTGGCGCTCGCCGCCGCTGAGCCGGTACCCGCGCTCGCCGACGACCGTGTCCAGCCCGTCCGCCAGGCTCGCGACGAGGCCCGCCAGCCGGGCCCGGCGCAGCGCGTCCCAGAGCTCGGCGTCCGTGGCCGCGGGCGCGGCCAACCGGAGGTTCGCGCGGATCGTGTCGTGGAACAGGTGCCCGTCCTGCGTCACGAAGCCGACGTCACCGTGGAGGTCCGCCGCCCGCAGATCGCGGACGTCGACGCCGCCGAGGCGCACCGACCCGGAGGACACGTCGTAGAGCCGGGCGAGCAGCTGGGCGATCGTCGACTTGCCCGCGCCGGAGCTCCCGACGAGCGCGGTCATCGTCCCGGCGGGCACCGTGAAGCTCACGTCGTGGAGCACGGTGTCGCCGCCGCGGGTGTCCAGGGTGGCGACCTCCTCCAGCGAGGCGAGGGACACCGCGGAGGCGGCGGGGTAGCCGAAGTCGACCGCCTCGAACCGGACGTCCAGCGGGCCTGCGGGAAGCGTGCGCGGCGCGGTCGGCTCGTCGATCATCGGCTCCAGGTCGAGCACCTCGAACACCCGCTCGAAGCTGACGACCGCCGTCATCGCCTCCACCCGCGCCCCGGCCAAGGCGGTCAGAGGTGCGTAGAGCCTGGTCAGCAGCATGGCCAGCGACACGACGGCGCCCGGCGCGAGCGCCCCGCCCAGCGCGAGAGCACCGCCCACGCCGTACACCAGGGCGAGCGCCAGGGCCGAGACCAGCGTCAACGCCGTCACGAAGACCCACTGGACCATCGCCGACCGCACCCCGATGTCCCGCACGCGCGCGGCCCGCGCCGCGAACTCCGCGGACTCCTCGGCGGGCCGCCCGAACAGCTTGACCAGCGTGGCGCCGGGTGCGGAGAACCGCTCGGTCATCTGGCTGCTCATCGCGGCGTTGTGCGCGGCGCCCTCGCGTTGCAGCCGGGCCAGCCTGCTCCCCATCCGGCGCGCGGGGACCACGAACAGCGGCAGCAGGACCAGCGCGAGCAACGTGACCCGCCAGGAGATCGTCAGCATCACGACGAGGGTGAGCGCCAGCGTGACCAGGTTCCCGACCACCCCGGAGAGGGTGTCGGAGAAGGCCCGCTGGGCGCCCAGGACGTCGTTGTTCAGGCGGCTGACCAGCGCACCCGTCCGGGTCCGGGTGAAGAACGCGACCGGCATCCGCTGCACGTGGTCGAACACGGCCGTCCGCAGCCGCAGGATCAGGCCCTCGCCGATCGTGGCCGAGAACCACCGGGTCAGCAGGCCGAGCGCGGCCTCCGCCACCGCGACGACGGCGATCGCCCCGGCGAGCCAGGCGACGACCGACAGACCCGCGCGGGCGTCGATCGCGTCCACCACTCGGCCTGCGAGCAGCGGGGTGAGCACGGTCAGCACCGAACCCACCGTGCTGAGCAGCACGAACACCGCGATCCGCCGGCGGTGGGGCCGGGCGAACCCGATGATGCGCCGCAGCGTCTCCCGCACCGGTGCGTGCGCGGCCGATCGCTCGCGTGACGCCGTCTGCAGGGCCGACCAGGTGCTCACGTCCATGGCGGCGACGCTAGGAGCTGAACCCGACTCGAGGTCAAGCCCGCGCCTCCGGCGCTCGTGCGTGGTAAGTGGTGCTCTGGCACCACTTACCACGCACGGGCGGCGTCAGCCGCGGGCCTTCTCGGCCGCCGTGATCACGTTGCGGAAGAGCATGGCGACGGTGGTGGGGCCGACGCCGCCGACCCGCGGGGTGATCGCGCCCGCGACCTCCTCGCAGGACTCGTCGACGTCCGGGAGCAGGCGCCGACCCTCGTAGCGGACGCCGCCGCCGATCACCGTGGCGCCGGGCTTGACGTGCTCGGGCTGGATGATCCCCGGCACGCCCGCGGCGGCGATCAGGATCTCCGCGCGCCGGGTGTAGCGGTCCCAGTCCGGCACCCCGGTGTGCACCACGGTGACGGCGGCGTTGGCGGTGGGCCGCTTCTGGGCCAGCAGCATCGCCAGCGGGCGGCCGAGCGTGGCGCCGCGGCCGAGGATCACGACCTCGCGCCCCGCGACGGGGATCTCGTAGAAGGCCAGCAGCTCCTCGATGCCCGCGGGGGTGCAGGGCAGCGGCCCCGGCAGCCCGACGGCGAGGCGGCCCATGTTCATCGGGTGCATGCCGTCGACGTCCATGTCCGGGTCCAGCTCGGCCAGCGCGGCGTCGTAGTCCAGGTGGCCGGGGATGGGGTACTGGATCAGCAGGCCGTGCACCGCCGGGTCCGCGTTGTACCCGCGGATCACCTCGACCAGCTGCTCCTGCGTCGTCGTGGCGGGCAGGTGCGAGTGCGGGGACTCGATCCCCAGCTCCGCGGCCTGCTTCTGCTTGATCCGGATGTAGCCCGCCGAGGCGTCGTCGTCCCCGACCAGGACGGTGGCCAGGCTCGGGGTGATCCCCCGGGCGCGCAGCGCGTCCGCCCGTGCGGTGACGTCGGCCAGGACTCGCTCGGCGACGGGCTTGCCGGGCAGCATTCGTGCGGTCACCCGGTCAGTCTGCCACTCTCGCCAAAGTGGCCCTTTCGCAGCGGGCCACCTCGGCGCACAGTGCAGAGGTGGATCTGAGCCCGTTGCCCGTCCGACACGCCCCCCTCCGCCGGTTCCCCCAGCTCGTCGGGGGTCTGTGGCTGTACGGCACGTCGATGGCGATGCAGATCCGCGGCGGCCTCGGCCTCAACCCGTGGGACGTCCTGCACCAGGGCCTGGCGACCCGGCTGCCCCTGAGCTTCGGGCTGATCACCGCGATCACCGGGGCCGTGGTGCTGCTGCTGTGGATCCCCCTGCGCCAGCGTCCGGGGATCGGCACGGTGGCGAACGTCGTCGTGATCGCCGTGTCGGTCGACGTCGCGTTGGCGCTGATCCCCGCCGCGTCCGGCCTGCCCGCGCGGGTGGCCCTGCTGCTGGGCGGCGTCGTGCTGAACGGGCTGGCCGCCGCCCTCTACGTCGGCGCGCGCCTCGGGCCGGGGCCGCGCGACGGGTTGATGACGGGCCTCGCGGCGCGCACCGGGCGGTCGATCCGGCTGGTGCGGACCGCCATCGAGGTCGTCGTGCTGGGGACGGGCTGGCTGCTGGGCGGGACCGTCGGGATCGGCACGGTGCTCTACGCCGTGGCGATCGGCCCGCTCACTCAGCTGTTCCTTCCTGTCGTCGCCTACCCGCCCCGTCGGCTCCGTCTCCTGCCGTCCCCCGGCCGCGTGCCTGGGCCCGCCGCACGTACCACCCGTTCCACACCGCCAGGCCGACGAGCGTGACCACCAGCAGCGCCTCGGACAGGCCGACCGCCACCGAGACCGGCAGCAGGTAGACCACCGGCACCCGGATCAGCGCCTCGGCGACCAGGCCCGCGCCCCAGACGGTCGAGGAGAGTCGGTGCCCCCGTCGCACGTGCGGGTTCGTCGCGTACTCCTGCGCGATCTCCGCCGCCTTGCCGGGCGCGAAGCTCTCCGACGCGGCCAGGGTCAGCGGGCGGCGGCCGATCCACGCGGTGACCAGGAAGACGAGCCCGACCGACGCGGTGACGAAGGAGTCTCGCAGCAGCAGGGTCCGTGCATCCTCGGTGACCAGGGCCAGCACCAGCCCGACGCCGTAGACCAGCAGCATCACGGTGGCGAAGGCGTTCAGCGTGCGCCGGCGCACGGCGGTCCAGGCGACCCGCAGCGCCGCCACGGCGGAGGCGACCAGCAGGGCGGTGAAGTCGGAGGCGCCGAGCAGGTGCAGCCCGTAGTAGGCGAGCACCGGCAGCCCGACGTCCAGGACCAGGCCGCGCAGCATCAGGGACGGGCTGGGCACGCTCGCGGCGGTGCTCTCGGACACGGTGTGCTCCCTGACGGTCACGGTCGGCCTTCCCCGGTGGACTCGTCGCCGGCCGCGTCCGCGTTCCAGGAACCGTGGAATCCGGCGGGCACGCCGCGCGGCAGGGTGACCCGGGCGGTGGTGCTCAGATCGGTGGCGTCGAGTACCAGCAGCTCGGAGGCCCGCCCGTCCCGGGTGGTGGTGATCGAGAGCAGCCACCCCTCGTCCTCCCCGGTGGCGTCCGCGGCCGGGACGAACACGGCCTCGCCCGCGACGACGTCCGGGCCGAGGTCGTGGACCCGCTCGCTCCCGTCGGTGTACTTGAGGATCCCGCGGTCGTCGGACACGGCGTAGAGCACCCGGTTCGGGCGGCCGACCAGCCGGTCGTCGAGGGTGGGGAACTCCAGGTCGAAGTCGGACAGCGGGGTCTCGACGACGGTGCCGGCGCCGGTGACGGTCCAGCGGTGCAGGCGGGCGACCCCGGCGGCGGAGGCCTCGGCGGCCGGGTGCGGGCCGATCGAGTCCCAGATGCTCCGGATGTCCGCCGGGGAGTAGCGGGCGACGTCCAGGGTGACCGTGTCGCCGTCCACCGACCAGGCGTTCCCGACGTGGAAGACGTAGCAGGGGTCCACCTCGACCCACCGCACCTCGCCGGGCCGGTCCAGCGGCATGATCCCGAGCCGGGCCCCGTAGGAGTCGTCCCAGCCGTAGGGCAGCCCGGGCCGCGGGGAGAAGGTCATCGGCAGGTCGAGGAAGATCGCGTGCCGGTCGGTGACGGCGAAGTCGTGCATCATCGTGGGGCCCGGGACGGCGATCTCGGCGCTGGTCACGAGCTCGCCCGCGGCCGAGACCCGGTGGTAGGTCAGGAACGGCGGCAGTGCGCCGTAGCCGAAGCAGTGCAGGTCGCCGGTGACCGGGTCGGTCTTGGGGTGCGCGGTCATCGCGGTGGTGAGCCGCCCGTCGAAGTCCCGCGGCCCGAGCGTGCCGAGCTCGCGGTCGACCTCGTACGGGAACCCGTTCTCGACGAGTGCGAGCAGCCGCCCGGCGTGCTCGACGATGTGGGTGTTGGCGTGGACGGCCGTGCGGTCGAACCGGCCGTCCGGGGTCAGGAAGGGCTTGCCCTCCAGCGCCGCGGTGCGCACCCACCGGTTGCGGTACCACTCGGCGCGGCCCTCGCGGAGGCGCACGCCGTGCAGCATCCCGTGCCCGGCGAACCAGTGCCCCGGGTCCTGGCCGGGCAGCGGGTTCGGGCCGTTGCGCAGGTAGCGACCGGTCAGCTCGGGCGGCAGGAGGCCTTCGACGGGCAGGTCGAACGCCTCGATCTCGTCCGGCACCGGCGCCAGGTGGCCCTGCAGGTAGAGCGGCTTCTCCGTCGTCGTCATGCGGGAGAGCCTGCACCTGTCAATACTGACATGTCAACAGTTACATGTAAGGTGGGCACATGTCGTTGCCCCACGCCCTGCTCGGGCTGCTCGCCGTCCAACCGCGCAGCGGGTACGAGCTGACCAAGGTCTTCGAGCAGGACCTCGGCCGCTACGCCTGGCAGGCGGGCCACACCAGCATCTACCCCGAGCTGAACCGGCTCGCCGAGTCCGGCCTGGTGGAGGTCTCGCACGAGGGTGCCCGCGGCTCCCGGACCTACGCGGTCACCGAGGCGGGCCGCAGCGAGCTGCGGAACTGGCTGCTCTCCCCGCCGCGGCAGACCAGGGTGCGCAACGAGCCGGTCCTGCGGATGTTCCTGCTCTCCGCACTCGAACCCGCCGACGCGCTCGTCGTGCTGCGGACCATCGCCGAGAACACCGACGCCTCCGCGACCGAGCTGCGCAAGGTCAGGGAGGTCGACCCGGAGGGGCCGATGACCGGCGCCGAGGGCTTCGGGCAGCTCGCCGCGGAGTACGGGCTCCGCCAGTACGAGGCGGTGCGGGACTGGGCGCGCTGGGCCATCGAGCGGCTCGAGCGCGAGACCTCCGCACGCCCGAGCTGAACGCGCGAACGGCGCCGTGGGAGTCCCACGGCGCCGTTCGGTGCGGGTGTGTCAGGCGGCCTCGACGACCGCCTCCGCGGCGGCCTTCCCGGGAACGGGCGTCGGCTCCTCGAGATCGGCCAGCGTCCACGGCCGGACGACGACGACCAGGACGGCGAGGGCGAGCACCTGCGCCCCGGCGATCGTCAGGCCCATGGCCAGCGCGTCGTTGCCCAGCAGGCCGACGACCGGCGAGGTCAGCGCGCCGACGCCGAACTGCACCGCACCCAGCAGGGCGGCCGCCGTGCCGGCCCGCTCGCCGTGGCGCGACAGCGCGAGCGCGGGGGCGTTCGGCAGCATGAACCCGACGGCGGCGAGCACCGCCCAGAGCGGCGCGACCACTCCGACCAGCCCACCGACCCCGGTCGCGGCGAGCGCGGCCAGGACGGCGCCCGACACGGTGCCCGCGATGCTCGCGACCAGCAGGATCTGCTTGGGCTCGAAGTAGCGCAGCAGCGCCGCGTTGCCCTGGGTGGCGCCGATCAGGAAGATCGCGCCCGCCCCGAACAGCAGGCCGAACTGCTGGGCGTCCAGGCCGAACTGCTCCTGGAAGACGAAGCTGGAGCCGGAGACGTAGCCGAACATGCCGGCCATGGCGAAGCCCGCCATCAGGATCAGCCCGACGAACGTGCGGTCCTTGAACAGGGTGCCGTAGCTGACCAGGGTGGCGCCGATCCGGGCCGGGCGGCGCCGCTCGGCCGGCAGCGTCTCCGGCAGGGCGAAGGCGAGCAGGGCGAGGATCGCCGCGCCGTAGAGGGCGAGGAAGGCGAAGACGCCGCGCCAGTCGGCGAAGCGCAGCAGCTCGCCGCCCAGCGTGGGCGCGAGCACCGGCGCGGCCCCCATGACCAGCATCAGGCGGGAGAGCAGGGTGGCGGCGGGACGGCCGGTGAACAGGTCGCGGACCACGGCCATCGCGACCACGGCGCCCGCGGCGCCGCCCACGCCCTGCAGCACGCGCAGGGCGCCGAAGACGGCGATGTTCGGCGCGACCATGATCAGCAACGACGACACGATGTGCAGGGTCGTGCCGATCAGCAGGGGCGTGCGACGGCCGACGGCGTCCGCCAGCGGGCCGATGAACAGCTGGCCCGCGGCCAGGCCGACCAGCGTGCCGGTCAGCGTCAGCTGGATCGTGGAGGCCGAGGCGGCGAACTCACCCGCGATCCCCGGGAGCGCGGGCAGATACATGTCGATGGTGAGCGGGCCCAGCGCGATCAGGCCGCCCAGCAGGAGGGCGAGCCGCGTGCGGCTGGGGACTGCGGTGGTGCTCAACGACGGGACCTTCCCCTTGCAGCGTTCGGGTCCGGATCGCCCGGCATCGTCGCCCAGTCGCGGTTCGTCCCCGTCGGTGTGTTCCGGACGGTTCAAGTCGAGACGGACCGGAGGGTGTTCCGGTTCCCGAACGGATGTGGTCTGCATCACTTACTCGTCGGTAGCTACGATCGGCGACATGCGCAGCCCCGACGGCGTGGACCTGGCCCTGTACACCGACGGACCGCAGGACGCCCCCGTCGTCCTCGCGGTGCACGGCTACCCGGACGATCACACGGTGTGGTCGCAGGTCGTCCCGCTGCTCGCGGACGACTACCGGGTCGTCACCTACGACGTCCGCGGCGCAGGCCGCTCGGGCGAGCCCACCGACCCCGGGGGCTACCGGATCGACCGGCTGGTGGCGGACCTCCTCGCGGTCGCGGACGCGGTGACCGCGGACTCGGGCGGCGGCCCGGTGCACCTGCTCGCCCACGACTGGGGGTCGGTGCAGGCCTGGCAGGCCGTCTCCGAGCACCCCGACCGGTTCGCGTCGTTCACCTCGATCTCCGGCCCGCACCTGGCCCACCTCGCCCGGTTCCGCGGCAAGGGCAGGCTGCGGCAGCTCGCGAAGTCCTGGTACATCGGCTTCTTCCAGCTCCCGCGGCTGCCGGAGCTGGCCTGGCGTTCCGGGGTCGCGGGCGGCGCGATCGCCCGCCGGGAGGGCGTCCCCGTGCCCTCGACACGGGACGGCATCAACGGGCTGGAGCTCTACCGCGCCAACATCGGCGGCAGCCACGGGGACGGCCGCACCACGGTCCCGACGCAGGTCCTGGCCCCGACGCGGGACCGCTACCTCACGACGGAACTGCTGGCCAGCGCCCCGGGCGTGCGGTTGCGGGAGGTCGCGGGCGGCCACTGGCTGCCGCGCGAACGCCCCGACGTGGTGGCGCGCTGCGTCCGCGAACTGATCGCCGAGGTGGGGGACCCGCGTGTCCGGAACCAGGGACTCGCGGGGCTCGCGGATCCCACCCCCGCGAGTCCCCCACTCCCGACACGCGAGTCCCCCACCGCGGACACGCGAGTCCCCCGTTCCGGACACGCGAGTCGGACGTCGCGGTGGTCCGGGAAGATCGTCCTGGTCACCGGCGCGGCGAGCGGGATCGGCAAGGCGGTGGCGGAGGGCTTCACGGCGCGCGGGGCCACGGTGGTCGGGGTGGACCGGGCCCCCGGGTGCGACTTCCAGGTCGACGTGTCCGACGCCGCGGCCATGGAGAAGCTCGCCGACGACGTCTGCGCCCGGGTCGGCGTGCCGGACGTGGTCGTCAACAACGCGGGCATCGCCGTCTCCGGCCCGTTCCTGGCGCACTCGGCGCAGGACTGGCAGGACATCGTGGACGTCAACCTGATGGGCGTGGTGCACGGCTGCCGGCTGTTCGCCGCGCGCATGGTCGAACGGGGCGAGGGTGGGCACCTCGTGAACGTCGCCTCGGCGGCCGCGTTCACCCCGACGTCCTTCCTCCCGGCCTACTGCACCACGAAGTCCGCGGTGCTGATGCTGTCGGAGTGCCTGCGCGCCGAGCTGGCGGCACACGACATCGGGGTCACCGCGCTGTGCCCCGGCTTCCTCCCCACGAACATCGGCGCGTCCGCCCGGTTCGTCGGTGTGGACGACGCGGCCGCCGAGCAGCGCCGCGTCGACCGGCTGCTCAAGCGCAGGCCCTACCGGCTGGAGAAGGTCGCCGACGCGGTGATCACCGCCGTCGAGAGGAACCGGCCGGTGCAGCTGCTGACCGTGGAGTCCCGCATCGCCCGCGTGCTGCCGCCCGCGGTGCTCCGCCGCGTGGCCCGGCTGCCGGTGCCGAACCTGTAGCGTCCGGACGTGCACGTCGACGACCTGGTGACGCCCGCGCTGCTCGTCGAGCGCGGGGCGCTGCGCCGCAACCTGGACACCATGAGCGCCGCACTGCCGGGCACCCGGCTGCGCCCCCACGTCAAGGCGCACAAGTGCACCTCGCTCGCCCGCTGGCAGCGCGACAACGGCCATCCCGGCTTCACCTGCGCCACGATCCGCGAGTGCGAGGTCATGGTCGAGCACGGCCTCGGCGGCGATCTGCTGCTGGCCAACGAGGTCGTCGACGCGAGCAGGCTGGGCGCACTGGTCCGCAACGGCGCGCGGATCACCCTCGCCGTCGACTCCCGGGAGACGATCGCGGCGGCCCTGCGCGGCAACGTCCTCGAGGTGGTGATCGACGTCAACGTCGGGCTCCCGCGGTGCGGCTGCCCACCGGAGAAGGCGGGCGAGCTGGCCGAGCTCGCCCGCCGCAACGGGCTCGAGGTCCGCGGCGTGATGGGCTACGAGGGCCACCTCATGATGGTGCGCCCCGAGGAGGACCAGCGCCGGATGGTCCGGGAGTCGATGGAGAAGCTGGTCGCCGCGGCGCGGGAGGTCGGCGGCGAGCTCGTCTCCGCGGGCGGCACCGGCACCTACCGGCTCAACGAGTGGGCAACGGAGATTCAGGCGGGTTCGTACGCGCTGATGGACTCCGCCTACGCCGAGCTCGGGCACCCCTTCGAGCAGGCCCTGTTCGTGCTCGGCACGGTCATCTCGGTCTCGGCGGACCACGCCGTCGTCGACGTCGGGCTGAAGGCGCTGGGCATGGACCACGGCAACCCGACGATCCCCGGTGCCCAGGTCTGGTTCTGCTCCGACGAGCACACGACCTTCGCCCCCGGCGCGCTCAAGCTGCGGGTGGGGGACCGGATCCGGGTCGTGCCCGCACACGTCGACCCGACCGTCGCCTACCACGAGGCGATGTGGCTGGTCGACGGCGAGCAGGTGGCCGAGCGGTGGGCCGTCGACATGCGGGGGTGGTGATGACCCCGCTGGTCCCGCGGCTGCGCCCCTTCACCTCCACGATCTTCGCCGAGATCACCCAGCTCGCGGTCCGCACCGGCGCGATCAACCTCGGCCAGGGCTTCCCGGACGAGGACGGCCCCGCTGCTCTGCTGGCGGATGCGCAGCAGGCGATCGCGACGGGCGCCAACCAGTACCCGCCCGCGCCCGGGCTGCCCGCCCTGCGCGAGGCCGTGGCCGCGCACCAGCGACGCTTCTACGACCTGGACGCGCAGGACGTGCTCGTCACGACCGGGGCCACCGAGGCGATCGCCGCCGCGGTGCTCGCGCTGTGCGGGCCGGGGGACGAGGTCGTCGTCTTCGAGCCGTACTACGACTCCTACCCGGCCGTGATCGCGATGGCGGGCGCGACCCGGCGGACGGTGCCGCTGCGCGCGCCGGACTTCCAGCCCGATCCCGCCGAGCTGCGGGCCGCGTTCGGGCCGCGCACGAAGGCCGTCCTGGTCAACACCCCGCACAACCCGACCGGCGCGGTCTTCGGCCCGGACACCCTGCGGGCCGTCGCCGACCTCGCGATCGCCCACGACGCCGTCGTCCTCACCGACGAGGTCTACGAACACATGACCTTCGACGCCGAGCACGTCCCGATGGCCACGCTGCCCGGCATGGCGGAGCGCACGCTGACGATCTCCAGCGCGGGCAAGACCTTCTCGGTCACCGGCTGGAAGATCGGCTGGGTGCACGGCCCGGCCGGGCTGGTCGCGGCGGTCCGGGCGGTCAAGCAGTTCCTGACGTTCGCCAGCGGCGCCCCGTTCCAGCCCGCCGTCGCCGCGGCGCTGGCCACCGCCGACTACGCCGCGATCTCCGCGGGCCTGCGCCCCAAGCGCGACCTGATGGTGAGCGGGCTGCGCGCGGCGGGGATGCGGGTCTTCGAGCCGCGCGGCACCTACTTCGTCGTCGCCGACCTGGCGCCGCTGGGTGTGACGGACGCGGCCGAGTACGCCCGGGCCATGCCGGAGAAGGTCGGCGTCGCGGCCGTCCCGGTCAGCGTCTTCTGCGACGACCCGGATCTCGCCCCGACCCTGCTCCGCTTCGCCTTCTGCAAACGCACCGAGGTCCTGGAACAGGCACTCTCCCGCCTCTGACCACGCAGTGTGGAGCCACGATGCCGCCTGGTCAGGTGTGGTCTCGGCGGTGTTGGTAGACGGAGAGGGCCGCCACCACGACCGCGCCCGCCAGGGCGACCGGGACCATGGCCCCCCACGCCGCGTCGGGGACCAGCAGCCCGCGGTCCTCGGTCTGCCACGGCCACAGCGCGCGCAGCGCGCCGAGCAGGAACCCCGCCATCGCGGCCATGACCAGCCTGCGGTGGTGCTCCAGCAGGTGCTGGAGCAGCTTCACGAAAGCACCCAGCCCCAGCAGTGCGCCCAGCAGGAACGCGCCGAGGTACGCGGCGTCCCGGTCCGCCACCGCCCGCAGGGTCGGCTCGTAGAGGCCCAGGGCGAGCAGCAGGAACGAGCCGGACAGTCCCGGCAGCACGAGCGCGCACACCGCCGCGGCCGCCGCCGGCACGACGATCCACAGCGGTGGATCGGACAGGTCGGCGGGCGGGAGCCCGGTGAGCACCGCGGTCAGCACGGTGATGCCCCCGAACAGCGCCCACTCGACCGGACGGAGCCGCCCGCCGAGGGCGAGGAACGGCACGGTCAGGGTGGCCGCGACCATGCCGAAGAACAGGGCGCGGGTGCCGACCGGGTGCCCGTCGATGATCGGCGGGAGCAGCTGGGCGGCCACGAGGACCGCCGCCACCATCCCGACGCCGACGGCCAGGACCAGCCTCCAGTCCACCTCCGCCAGGGCGGCGCGGGTGCGGGCGAAACCCTGCCGCCGCAGTCCCTCTGGCAGGCCGCGCAGGGCCGAGACCAGGTGCCCGGCCGCCGCGATCAGCTTCTCGTACACCCCGACGACCAGCGCGATCGTGCCCCCGCTGACGCCGGGGACGACCTCGACCGCGCCGATGGCCATGCCGCGCGCAACGTTTGAAACGGACATATCGCCACCCTAGGCGGCGCCCCGCACCGGGTCACGCGGGGGAGGCGGGGTCGCCCGACCAACGCCTACGCCGCTCGATCACCCGCGCGGCACGAGCCGCACCACGACCCACTTCGACGTCGGCGTGCCCGACTCCAGGGCTTGGGAGTCCAGCGGGATCAGCGGGTTGGTCTCCGGGTAGTAGGCCGCGATGCAGCCCTTGGGGGTGTCGTAGGAGACGAGGCGGAAGTCGTCCGCGCGACGCTCGACCCCGTCCTCCCACTCGGAGACCAGGTCGACGCGGTCGCCGTCGGCGAGGCCGAGCTCGGCGAGGTCGGCCGCGGAGACGAACGCGACCCGGCGGCCGGAGCGGATGCCGCGGTAGCGGTCGTCGAGCCCGTAGATCGTGGTGTTGAACTGGTCGTGGCTGCGCAGGGTCTGCAGCACGAGCCTGCCCTCGGGCACGGTCAGCACCTCGAGCGGGCTCACGGTGAAGACCGCCTTGCCCGCCGCGGTGGGGAAGGTGCGGGTGTCGCGGGGCGGGTGCGGCAGGGTGAAGCCGCCGCGGCGGCTGATCTTCTCGTCGTAGGCCTCGCAGCCGGGCACGACCCGCCCGATGGACTCCCGGATCCGGGAGTAGTCGGCGGCGAAGTCGGTCCACGGGATCTCGTGGCGGTCGCCGAGGGTGGCGTGCGCGATCCCGCAGAGGATGTCCACTTCGGAGCGCAGCAGCGGACCCGCGGGCTCGGAGCGCCCCCGGGAGGCGTGCACGGCGGACATCGAGTCCTCGACGGTGACCCGCTGGACGAGCCCGCCGGTGAGGTCCTTCTCGGTGCGGCCCAGCGTGGGCAGGATCAGCGCGTCCCGGCCCGCGGCGAGGTGGCTGCGGTTGAGCTTGGTGGAGATCTGCACGGTCAGCGCGGCCGAGCGCAGGGCGGCCTCGGTGACGTGGGTGTCGCTCATCGCGGAGGCGAAGTTGCCGCCGAGGCCGACGAAGACCTTCGCCCGCCCGTCGCGCAGGGCCCGGACCGCGGCGGCGGCGTCGTGGCCGTGCTCGCGCGGGGGCTCGAAGCCGAACTCGGCGCCGAGGGCGTCGAGGAAGGAGTCCGGGGACTTCTCCCAGATGCCCATGGTGCGGTCGCCCTGGACGTTGGAGTGGCCGCGGACCGGGCAGAGGCCCGCGCCGGGCTTGCCGATCATGCCCTGCAGCAGTGCGACGTTCACGAACTCCGAGATGGTCGCGACGGCGTTGCGGTGCTGGGTGATCCCCATGGCCCAGCAGTGCACGATCCGCTGCGAGCTCGCGAACATGTCCGCGACCGCCTCGATCTCCGCGCGCGCCAGGCCGGTCGCGGCGAGCACCGCGTCCCAGTCCAGGTCCGCGACGTGCGCGGCCCAGTCCTCGAACCCGACGGTGTGCCGCTCGATGAAGGACGTGTCCGCGACGCCGCGCGCCAGCAGCAGGTGCCCGATCGCCTGCCACAGCGCGAGGTCGCCGTTCGAGCGGATCTGCAGGTAGCGGTCCGCCAGGCTGGTGCCCAGGCCGGCCAGCCCCTTGGGCTTCTGCGGGTTGTCGAAGGCCAGCAGCCCGGCCTCGCGCAGCGGGTTGATCGCGATGATCCGCGCGCCGTTCTGCTTCGCGATCTCCAGTGCGGAGAGCATGCGCGGGTGGTTGGTGCCCGGGTTCTGCCCGGAGATGACGATCAGGTCGGCCTCGTGCAGGTCCTGCAGCGACACCGAGCCCTTGCCGATCCCGATCGTGCGGGCCAGCCCGACGGACGTCGACTCGTGGCACATGTTCGAGCAGTCCGGCAGGTTGTTGGTCCCGAAGGCGCGGGCGAAGAGCTGGTAGACGAACGCGGCCTCGTTCGAGGCGCGGCCGGAGGTGTAGAACAGCGCCTCCTCCGGGCTGTCCAACCGCTGCAGGTGGGAGGCGACCAGCGCGAACGCGTCCTCCCACGAGATCGGCTCGTAGCGGTCGGAGCCGCCCCGGCGCACCATCGGCTCGGTCAGCCTGCCCTGGCGCTCCAGCCAGTACTCGGTCTGCCGCTCCAGGACGGAGATCGGGTGCGTGGCGAAGAACTCCGCCCCGACGGTCTCGCGCTGCCCCTCCCACGAGACGGCCTTGGCGCCGTTCTCGCAGAACTCGGCGGTGTGCCGGTGGTCCTGCGGGTCCGGCCAGGCGCAGGACATGCAGTCGAACCCGTCGACCTGGTTGAGCGTGAGCAGGTTCCGGGCCGACTTGACCACGCCCATCTGCTTGACCGCCCGGGTCAACGACACCTGCACCGCCTTCAGCCCGGCGGCGTGCGTCGCGGGCCTGCCGACGGCGAGCCGGGCCTCCTCGGTGTCCACGGGCGGCGGGGTGCGGTCGGGCGTGGTGGTCACGGATCAAGTCTAGGCGCCGCCCGCGCGCCCGCATCGTGGATCCACAATGCGGCGTCAGAGGATGAGCAGCAGCGCCACGACGAGGACGGCGGCGAGGACCGCGGCGGTGATCCCGGCCACCAGGGCGGGGCTGATCGGCTTCCGGGCGGGCGTCCAGCCCAGCTCGGCGGCGGCGCTCGCCAGCATCCGGTGCGCCTCGACGCCGGGGTCGACCGGGACCTTCCTGTCCAGGCGCAGGAGCGAGCCCGCGGACTCGGCCTCGCCGAGCCGCTCGCGGCGGTCGGTGACCGCGTAGGTCCCGGCGGCCGGATCGAGCACGACGACGTGGGTGAGGCGCTCGCGGTCCCGCCGCCCGCGGGCCTGTGGCGGGCCGGTGACCTCGGCGGTCATCGTGAACCCGCCCTCGGTCCGTTCGACGACGTACGGGCCCGCCTTCGCCGCCCTGCGCACCGAGGCGGCGAAGGCGGCGGGATCGGCGGCGCTCACGCCGCGCCCGCGGGTTCCGTCCCGGCCGTGCGCCCGCACCCGGCCAGGGCCTCCAGCTCGATGCCCAGCTCCGCCGCCAGCGCGGCCACGGTGAAGAACGCGGGGGTCGGGATCCGGCCGGTCTCGATCTTCCGCAGCGTCTCGGGGGAGATCTGGGCGGCCGCCGCGACGGCCCCGATGCTCCGGTCACCGCGGGCCGCACGCAGCAGCGCACCCAGCCGCTCGCCGCGCTCGCGGTCCTCGGGGGTCAAGGGGACGCGCACCATGGTCGTCATACTAATACCGGTATTCTTATCCCCGTGATCGAGTTGAAGACGCCCGGCGAGGTCGACGCGATCGCCGCCGCCGGGTCCGTGGTGGCCCGCATCCTCGCCGCCGTGCGCGAACGGGCCGCCCCCGGTGTCCGGCCGACCGAGCTGGACGCGCTCGCCGCCGAGCTGATCGCCGAGGCGGGCGCGGTCTCGAGCTTCAAGGGCTACCACCCGCGCTGGGCGCCGGGCCCGTACCCGGGCGTGCTCTGCGTCAGCGTGAACGACGCCGTCGTCCACGGCATCCCGGCCCGCACGAAGCTCCGCCCGGGGGACCTCCTCTCGGTGGACTTCGCCGTGCATTTGGACGGCTGGTGCGCCGACGCGGCGTTCAGCACGGTGGTCGGCGAGGGCGGTGTCGCGGACAAGGAGCTGATCGCCACCACGGAGGCGTCCCTGGCCGCGGGCATCGCCGCCGCGCAGCCGGGCGCGCAGATGGGGGACGTCGGGCACGCGATCGCACAGGTCGCCCGCGCCGCGGGCTACGGCATGCTGGCCGACCACGGGGGCCACGGCGTCGGGCGGTCGATGCACGAGGAGCCGCACGTCCCGAACGAGGCCAAGCCCCGCCGCGGCCTGCGCCTGCGGCCCGGCCTGGTCATCGCCATCGAGCCGATGCTGATCGCGGGCGGCACGGACGCCTACCGCCACGACAAGGACGGCTGGACCCTGCGCACCGCGGACGGCAGCCGCGCCGCCCACGCCGAGCACACCATCGCGATCACCGAGCAGGGCCCGCGGATCCTCACCGTTCCCTGAGGTCGAGGACTGTCGAACGGCCGGCCGCTCGGGCAGGATCCAGGCGTGTCCGACGTCGCAGCCTTCACGCCCGAGACCACCGCCGCCATCGCGCGGGCCCGCCGGCACGCGCTCGGTGACCTGCTGCACCGCACGGCGAAGCGGTACCCGACCAAGCTCGCCGTGGTGGCGGGCGAGCGCCGGGCCACCTTCGCCGAGTTCGACGACGCGGTGAACCGCTGCGCGAACTCCCTGGCCGCGCGGGGCCTCGCCAAGGGGGACCGGCTCGCCCTGCTGAGCCACAACTCGTGGGAGTTCGCGGTGCTGGCCTTCGCCACCGCGCGGCTCGGCGTGGTGCTCGTGCCGGTGAACTTCATGCTCAACGCGGACGAGATCGCCTACATCCTGTCCCACTCCGGCGCCTCGGGCCTGGTCGCCGAGGACGCCCTCGCCCCGACCGCGGAGAAGGCGATCGCCACGGCCGGGCTGACCGGCGGGGTGCGCGGCTGGGTCGCCCTCTCCGGCGCGGCACCCACCGGGGACTGGGAGGACGTGGGCTCCTGGATCGCCGAGGGCTCACCCGAACCCGTCGACGTCCCGGTCGGCGACGACGACCCGCTGCGCCTGATGTACACCTCCGGCACCGAGTCCCGCCCCAAGGGCGTGATGCTCTCGTCCAAGTCGTTGATCAGCCAGTACGTGTCCTGCATCGTCGACGGCGGCATGACGAGCGAGGACGTCGAGGTCCACTCGCTGCCGATGTACCACTGCGCGCAGCTGGACTGCTTCTTCTCCGTCGACGTCTACCTCGGCGCGACGAGTGTGATCCTCCCGGGCGCGGACGCGGGCACCATCCTCGCCACGATCGAGCGGGAGCGGGCCACGAAGCTGTTCTGCCCGCCCACGGTGTGGATCTCGCTGCTGCGGCACCCGGACTTCGACAGCCGGGACCTGTCCAGTCTGCGCAAGGGCTACTACGGCGCCGCGGCGATGCCGGTCGAGGTGCTCCGCGAGATCCAGCGCCGGTTGCCGGACGTGCGGCTGTGGAACTTCTACGGCCAGACCGAGATGTCCCCGCTGGCCACGATCCTGAGCCCCGACGAGCAGCTGCCCATGGCGGGCAGCGCGGGCCGCGCCTCGCTCAACGTCGAGACCCGCGTGGTCGACGACGACGACAACCCGGTCCCCACGGGCGAGGTGGGGGAGATCGTGCACCGCTCCCCGCACGCCGCGCTGGGCTACTACAACGACGAGGAGAAGACCGCCGCCTCGTTCCGGAACGGCTGGTTCCACTCCGGGGACCTGGGGGTCATCGACGAGAACGGCTACCTGGCCGTCGTCGACCGCAAGAAGGACATGATCAAGACCGGCGGGGAGAACGTCGCCTCCCGGGAGGTCGAGGAGGCCCTCTACCTGCTCGACGGGGTGGCCGAGGTCGCCGTGTTCGGGATCAGCCACCCGCACTGGATCGAGGCCGTGACCGCGGTCGTCGTGCCCAAGCAGGGCGTGGAGCTGACCCGCGAGCAGATCGACGCCCACGCGCGGGAGCGGCTCGCCGGCTACAAGCGGCCCAAGTACGTGGTGCTGGCCGACTCCCTGCCGAAGAACCCCAGCGGCAAGATCCTGAAGAAGGACCTGCGGGTGCAACACGCGGAGCTAGCGAACGATCGTTCAGCGCGCTAGAACAGAGGCATGCGCAGCGCGGCGGGAATCTGACGTGTATCCGGGAACCTGGGCGAGGACGCGGCCGGACCATCCGGCGACGATCATGAGCGGCGGTCCGTTGGACGGCCGGGTCCAGACCTACGGCGAGCTGGACGAGCGGTCCATCCGGCTCGCCCGGGTCTTCGCGGAGACCGGGTTGGGGCCGGGCGACCACGTGGCCGTCGTGCTGGAGAACCGTCCGGAGGTCTTCGAGGCCTACTGGGCGGCGGTGCGGTCGGGACTGGTCGTCACGGCGGTGAACAGCCACCTCACCCCGGCCGAGGTCGCCTACATCGTCGACGACTGCGCGGCGCGGGTGCTCGTGGTCTCGGCGAACCTGCCCGGGATCGGCGAGGGCATCGTCGCGGACACCCCCGGGGTGCGGCGCAGGCTCGCCGTGGGCGGGGAGATCCCCGGACACGAGGACTACGAGGCGGCGCTGGCCGCGGTGTCGGCCGATCCGCTGCCGGACGAGCCCGCCGGCATGGACATGCTCTACTCGTCCGGCACCACCGGGCGTCCGAAGGGGATCACCCGCGACCTGCCCCAGCGGAAGGTCCACGAGCCCGGCGACGCGATGCTGGAGGTCTTCGCGCCCGTCTACGGCTGGGACTCCGACACGGTCTACTACTCGCCCGCCCCGCAGTACCACTCGGCTCCGCTGCGGTTCGGGGCGATGACCCACGCCACGGGCGGCACGCTGGTCGTCGCGGAGCGGTTCCGACCGGAGCAGGCGCTGGCGGATATCGAGCGCCACCGGGTCACGCACAGCCAGTGGGTGCCGACGATGTTCGTCCGGCTGCTGAAGCTGGATCCGGAGGTGCGGTCGCGGTACGACCTCTCCTCGCTGAAGGTCGCCGTGCACGCCGCCGCGCCGTGCCCCGTCGAGGTCAAGCGTCGGATGATCGACTGGTGGGGTCCGGTGCTGCAGGAGTACTACAGCTCCACCGAGTCCCCGGGGCAGACCCGGATCACCTCCGAGGAGTGGCTCGCCCACCCCGGTTCGGTGGGGCGGGCGACCGTCGGGATCCTGCACGTCTGCGGCGAGGACGGCACGGAGCTCGGCCCGAACGAGGTCGGCACGGTGTACTTCGAGAGCCCGAACCCGTTGTTCATCTACCACAACGACGTGGCCAAGACGGCCGACTCGCGCCATCCGGGCCATCCGGACTGGGCCACCACGGGCGACCTCGGCTACGTCGACGAGGACGGCTGGCTCCATCTCACCGACCGCCAGGCCTTCATGATCATCTCTGGCGGGGTGAACATCTACCCGCAGGAGATCGAGGACGCGTTGGCCCTGCACCCCGCCGTGCAGGACGTCGGGGTGATCGGTGTCCCGGACGAGGAGATGGGGGAACAGGTCAAGGCCGTCGTCGAGACCGCCGAGGGGGCGACGCCCGGGCCGGAGCTCGAGCAGGAGATCCTCGAGTTCGTCCGGGGCCGGATCGCGCACTACAAGTGCCCGCGCACGGTCGACTTCGTCGCCGAGCTGCCGCGCACGCCCACCGGGAAGCTGGTCAAGAGGCGGATCCTCGAGCGGTATCGATGACCTCGCGGATCCCGGTGGCGGGGCGGCCGAGCAGGGTCGCCAGGTCGTCGCCGGGCTCGGCGAAGAAGC
This sequence comes from Pseudonocardia oroxyli, assembly GCF_900102195.1. Taxonomy (GTDB): domain Bacteria; phylum Actinomycetota; class Actinomycetes; order Mycobacteriales; family Pseudonocardiaceae; genus Pseudonocardia; species Pseudonocardia oroxyli. Next base: position 160,449 of record NZ_FNBE01000007.1, on the reverse strand, counting down.
CGCTGCTGACGAGGGCGCCGATGAAGTCCTCGTCGGTGAGAGGGATCTCCTCGTGGACGACGGTGGTGCCGGTCGCCTCGGTGATGGCCGCGGCCAGCTCGTCGTAGGTCCACAGCGGACCGCGCAGCTCGTAGACCCGGTTCGCGTGGCCGTCGCCGACCAGGGCCTGCGCCGCGGCGGCGCCGAAGTCCGCGATCGTCGCGGTGTTGAGCGGCTTGCCGCCGGTCGCCGCGGCGATCCGGCCGGTGGAGGTGGCGGCCTCGATCACCGCGGGGTTGACGAAGATGTCGGTGTAGAAGCTGTTGCGCAGCACGGTGAACGGCACGCCGGACTCGCGCAGCAGCCCCTCGGTGGTGGCATGGTCGGCGAGGAAGCCGGGCCCGGTGTCCGCGGAGATCGCGCTGGTGTAGACGATGCGGCCGACGCCCGCGGCCTTCGCGGCGGAGATCGCGTTGCCGTGCTGGCGCGGCCGCACGCCGGGCGTCACGTCCGGGCTCGACACGATCAGCACCGTGTCCGCGCCCGCGAACGCCTTCTCCAGGCTCGCCGGGTCCTCGTAGTCGCCCTGGCGGACGTCGACGTCGACCCCGCTCAGCTTCTCGGGCGTGCGGGCGACCCCGACGACGTCCGCACCGCGGGCGAGCAGGTCGTCGAGGACCACGCGGCCCAACTTCCCGGTCACTCCGGTCACTGCGATCATGGTCGTGCTCCTTCGTTCGGTGGTGCTGCCAACCTACGGTGATGTACTTTCTCTCCGTAAGTACGTACCCCGGGGTAAGGACAGGAGTGACGTGTGAGCACGCAGGTCTCGGAGTTGTCGTGGCCCGGTCCGGGTGACGCGTTCGACAGTGACTGCCCCGCCCGGGTCGTTCTCGACCACATCACCTCGAAGTGGGCGGTACTCGTCCTCGTCGCGCTCCGCGAGGACGGGGAGACCCGGTTCAGCGCGTTGCGGCGCCGGGTGGGCGGGGTCAGCGAGAAGATGCTGGCCCAGACGCTGCGGACCCTGGAGGCGGACGGGTTCGTGGTCCGCACCGTGCTGCCGACCACGCCCCCGCAGGTCTCCTACTCCCTCACCGAGCTGGGGCTCGACCTCACCGTGCACCTGTCCGGGCTGATCGGCTGGATCAACGCCCGGGTGCCGGAGGTGGTGGCGTCCACTCGCTGAGCAGGTCGGCGAGATCGCGCAGGCCGGAGAGGGTCAGGTCGCCGCGCAGGCCCTTGAGCGCCGCGGTCTGCATGCCCGCTCCGTAGCCCGCCGCGAGCCCGGGCGCGCTGTCCTCCACGACCAGGCAGGTGGCCGGGTCGACGCCCAGCGCCGCGGCGGCCTTGAGACAGCCCTCGGGGCTCGGCTTGCCCTCCGTGATGTCCTCGCTGGTCACCAGCGTGTCGGGGGTGGGGAGTCCGGCCGCCGCCAGGCGGACCGTCGTCAGGCGACGGTCGGCGCTGGTCACGATCGCCCAGGGCAGACCCAGGACGTCGAGGAGGCGGAGCAGGTCGCGGGCGCCGGGGACCTCGCGGACGTCGTCGAGGTCGGTGTACTGGAGCTCGAGCTGGCGGGCGGCCGCGACGGCGACCTGGCGCTCGTCGAGATCGGGGCGGGCCTCGCGCACCGTGGGGTCCGACGGGCGCCCGTGGGCGGTCGCGAGCACCGCGGCGGCGTCCACGCCGTACTCCCGCGCCCAGGTGTGCCACGCCCGCTCGACCGCGGCGTCCGAGTCGACGAGCGTGCCGTCCATGTCGAACAGCACGGCGCGGAGGTCGTCGAGGTCCATGGGGTCACCGTAGGACCCGGAATACGGGCGGGGGGTATCAGGTTGGGCGAGGCATGGACGACATGACCTACCGCATGGCCGAGGGTTGGCTCGACGGCGGGCGTCCCTTGGAGGCCCTGTCGATGCTGGAGCACCGCCGCACCGAGCTCCTGGAGAGCGCGGCGGGCGCGATGCTGCTGGGCCGGGCCTACTTCAAGACCGCCCAGCTGGGCAAGGCCGAGGAGGTGCTGCGCCGGGCCGTCGAGCTCGGGCCGACGGACTCCTACGCCCGCTACCTGCTGGGTCGCACGCTGCAGCGGCAGAGCAGGCACGCCGAGGCCCTGCCGCACCTGAAGCTGGCCGCCGCTCAGAACCCGGAGTACGCGGGCGACCGCGACAGCTGCGCGGCCCGCATCGCCTGACCGTTCCCGTCCGACTCGCGAGTCCCCCACCTCGGACACGCGAGTCGGACGTCAGCCGACCATGGCGGGGGCGGGGTTCGCGACCGTGGTCTCCGCGGCCGGGTCCTCGAGCAGCGGGCAGGCGAGCCAGGGCTCCGGGATGCCGAAGGCGTCGACCAGCAGGCGGGCGTGGGGGCGCAGCTCGGCGCAGAGGTCGTTGACCGCCGCGGTGACCGCCCGGCTCTCGCCCGCGTTCAGCCTGCCGTGCTCGAGGTACCAGGCGCGGCTGCGCTCGATCACGGACAACGCGTGCAGGTCGAGGACCTTCTCCAGCAGCGGCCGGACCTCGGGCGCCGAGCGCTTGATCCCGGCGGCGAAGGCGTCGAACACCAGGGTGTCGACGTGGGCGCGGGCCGCCTCGAGCAGGTGGTCCTGCGCCGCGTTGAAGATCCCGAACTGGTCGGCGCCCTTCTTCAACGCAGGCCGCAGCCGCCGCGCGACGCCACCCAGCAGGTGTTCGGAACGCTCGGCGATCAGTGCGCGCTGCGCCGCGCGGGAGCGGGGGTCGAGCCTGCGGACCCGGAGGCGGTTGAGGCCCGTGCGCTCGGTGACGTCTCCCAGCGCCTGCTCCCCGACGAACCGCGCGAGGCCCACCGTCGACAGCCCCGCGACGGACTTGCCGTAGTCGCCCAGCAGGTTCTTGGCCAGCAGCTGCAGCAGGACGGTGTTGTCGCCCTCGAACGTGGTGAAGACGTCCGTGTCCGCCTTCAGGGTCGGCAGATGGTTCTCCGACAGGTACCCGGCCCCGCCGCAGGCCTCGCGGCAGGTCTGGATGGTGTGCGTGGCGTGCCAGGTCCCGATGGCCTTGAGTCCGGCGGCGCGGCTCTCCAGCTCGCGCTGCGCCTTCTCGTCGTGGTCGGCGCCGGGCTTCTGCAGCCGGTGCATCTCGGCGACGAGGTCGTCCTGGGCGTAGGCCAGCGCGTAGGAGGTCGCCAGCAGCGGGAGCAGCTTCCGCTGGTGGGCGCGGTAGTCGAGGATCGCCGTCTCCCGGCCGGTGCCCGGGTCGGCGAACTGGCGGCGGCGCTCGCCGTAGCGGACGGCCAGGGTCAGTGCCTTCTGCGCCGCGCTCCCCGCGCCGCCCGCCACCGAGATCCGGCCCCGCACCAGCGTGCCGAGCATGGTGAAGAAGCGGCGGCCCTCGTTCTCGATCGAGCTGGAGTAGGTGCCGTCCTCGGCCACGTCCGCGAACCGGTTCAGCAGCGCCTCCCGCGGCACGCGCACTCCGGAGAAGACCAGCCTGCCGTTGTCGACGCCGTTGAGCCCGGCCTTGTGCCCGCAGTCGGAGATCTCGACGCCGGGGGCGGGCTGCCCGTCCACCCGGATCGGGACGAGGAAGGCGTGCACGCCGTGCGTCTGCCCGCCCGTCACGAGCTGGGCGAAGACGACGGCCATCTCCCCGTCCCGGGCGGCGTTGCCGATGTAGTCCTTCCGTGCCCCGGGCTCCGGGGTGTCGATCACGAACTCCTGCGTGGCCGGATCGTAGGTCGCGGTCGTCCGCAGGTGCTGGACGTCTGACCCGTGGCCCGTCTCGGTCATCGCGAAGCAGCCGAGCAGCTCCCCGTCCATGATCCTGCGCAGGTACTTGTCATGGTGACGAGAAGTGCCGAGGACCTGCACCGCCCCGCCGAACAGACCCCACTGCACACCCGCCTTGACCAGCAGGGACAGGTCGCCGTACCCGAGCACCTGGAAGGCGGTGACGACCCCGCCGACGTCTCCCTTGCCGCCGTGGTCCGGCGAGAAGCCGGTGTGCGGCTGCCCGGTCCGCGCGAGCTCGTGGGTCAGCTCGAGGACGCGGGCGCGGTAGTCCTCGCGGCTCAGGTCCGGGTCCGCCGGGCTGAACCGGGACATCTGCTCCCGGACGTTCGTCCGGACGTCCGCCCAGCGGCCGTCGAGGCTCTTCTGCAACAGGTCGACATTCATCAGGCGCTCCCTAGTCCGGAGAGTCCGGTCCACGCGAGGTCGGTCAGGCGGGCGGCGAGCTCCGCCCGGGTGGTGCCGTCGGGGCGGGCCAGCCAGTCGTCCGCGGCGCCGCGGACCATCCCGACGACGGCGTGCCCCCAGATCCGCGGGGCCGCGGCGGCGGGCAGGTAGGCGGTGATCACGGACGCGACGTGGTCGCCGATCACGGTGACGAGGTCCGCGACGGGGTCCGCGCCGTCGAGCAGCGGGCGGTGTACCACGAACCGGTACACCTCGACGTCCGACTCGATCAGCCGCAGATATGCGTCTATACCTGCGATGACGGCGGCGCGCGGTCCGGCGCCGTCGGCCAGGGCCCGGTCCGTCGCGCGGCGGATCTGGTCGGTCAGTACCCGTGCGACGGACTCGCAGACGGCGACGTAGAGGCCGGTCCGGTCGCGGAAGTGCCGGTAGACCGCGGTCTTGCTGGTGCCCGCCGCGACCGCGACCTCCTCCATGCCGACGCCCGCGCCGTGCGTGCGGATGGCCTCCACGGTGGTGGCCACCAGCTCCGTGCGGCGTTGCTCGCGATGGGCGTCCCACCGCGAGTCACGACGATCCCGCGTCACACTCACGGCACCGACGGTACCGTGTACCGTGGGTACTGGCTACCTGCAGGTAACCCCATCGAGGAGGACTCCATGCGCAAGGCTGCGGTGATCGGGGGCAACCGGATCCCCTTCGCACGCGCGAACGGCAAGTACGCGCGGGCGTCCAACCTGGACATGCTGACGACCACGCTGGACGGTCTGGTGGCCCGCTTCGGGCTGGCGGACGAGCGGCTGGGCGAGGTGGTCGCCGGGGCGGTGCTCAAGCACTCCCGGGACTTCAACCTCACCCGCGAGGCGGTGCTGGGGTCGCGGCTCGCCCCGTCGACGCCCGCCTATGACATCCAGCAGGCGTGCGGCACCGGCCTCGAGGCGACCATCGCGGTGGCCAACAAGATCGCGCTCGGGCAGATCGAGAGCGGCGTCGCGGGCGGCGTGGACACGGCGTCCGACGCGCCCATCGCCGTCAACGAGGACCTGCGCAAGGTCCTCGTGGCACTCAACGGCGCACGCACGCTCCAGCAGCGGCTGAAGCTGCTGGGCAAGCTGCGCCCCGGCCAGATCGTGCCGGAGATCCCGCAGAACTCCGAGCCCCGCACCGGCCTGTCCATGGGGGAGCACGCGGCGATCACGGCCCGCGAGTGGGGGGTGTCCCGCGAGGCGCAGGACGAGCTCGCCGCCCTGTCCCACCAGCACCTCGCCGCCGCCTACGACCGCGGCTTCTTCGACGATCTCGTCACCCCGTACCTGGGTCTGACCCGGGACGACAACCTGCGGCCCGACTCCACCGTCGAGAAGCTGGCGCGGTTGACGCCGGTGTTCGGCAAGGGCGACGGCGCGACGATGACGGCGGGCAACTCGACGCCGCTGACGGACGGCGCGGCCCTGACGCTGCTGGGCTCCGACGAGTGGGCGGCCGCGCACAACCTCCCGGTGCTCGCGCGGTTCGTCGACGCCGAGACCGCGGCCGTCGACTACGTGCACGGCCGCGACGGGCTGCTCACCGCGCCGGTCTACGCCGTGCCGCGGCTGCTGGAGCGCAACGGGCTCACCTTGCAGGACTTCGACTTCTACGAGATCCACGAGGCCTTCGCCTCCACGGTGCTCGCCACCCTCGCCGCGTGGGAGGACCCGGGCTTCGCCAAGGAGCGGCTGGGCCTCGACGCGCCGCTGGGCTCGATCGACCGCTCCCGGCTCAACGTCGCGGGGTCCTCGCTGGCGGCGGGCCACCCGTTCGCCGCCACCGGCGGTCGGATCGTGTCCACGCTGGCGAAGCTGTTGCACGAGAAGGGTTCCGGGCGCGGCCTGATCTCGATCTGCGCCGCGGGCGGGCAGGGTGTCGTGGCGATCCTGGAGGCGGCCGCATGAGCAACGACAGGTTCCGGGACTTCTCCAACGGCGGGATCGCCAAGCGCCTCGGGGTGCCGCGGATCCCGGTGCTGCGCCGGTACGCGCCGGGGCAGCCGCTGCTCGACGGGCCCGCGCTCGTCGCGGGCTCGGGACGGTTCGCGAAGTCCGTCGCCGCGCTCGTCACCGAGGAGGGGGGCACGGTCGTCGACGAGGTGGGGGAGGGCCGGGTCGCCGCCGTCGTCGTCGACCTGACCGACGCGACCACGCTGGACGACCTCGCCGCCGCCCGTGCGGTCCTGCAGCCCGCGGTCCGGGCGCTCGCCCCGTCGGGGCGGGTGCTGCTGCTCGGCCCGTCGCCGTCCGAGGCGTCGGGCGTCGAGGCGGCGGCGGTCGCGCAGGCCCTCGACGGGCTGGTCCGCACGATCGCCAAGGAGGCCCGGGCCGGGGCGACCGCGAACCTGCTGGTCGTCGACGCCGAGGCCACCCCCGCCGCCGTCGACAGCTCCGTGCGGTTCTTCCTCTCCGCGCGGTCGGCCTATGTGGACGGCCAGGTCGTCCATGTCGGCGTCCCGGTCGGATCGCCGCAGGACCCGCCCGCGCTGGACTCGCCCACCGAGAAGCGGCTCGACGGCCGCGTCGCCGTGGTCACCGGCGCCGCGCGGGGCATCGGCGCGGCCATCGCGGACACCCTCGCCCGCGACGGGGCGCGCGTGGTCGCCGTCGACATCCCGGCGGCCGGGGAGAGCCTGGTGGCGGTCGCGAACCGCACCGGGGGCACGGCGCTGCAGCTGGACATCACCGCCGAGGACGCGCCCGCCCGGCTGGTCGCCTTCCTCACCGAACGGTTCGGCAGGCTGGACCTGCTGGTGCACAACGCCGGCATCACCCGCGACAAGCTGCTGGCCAACATGGACGCCGAGCGCTGGGACTCCGTGCTGAACGTGAACCTGCGCGCCCAGCTGCGGATCACCGAGGCGCTGCTGGACTCCGCCCTGCTCGGCGACGGCGCGCGCATCGTGAGCGTGTCCTCGCAGAGCGGGATCGCGGGCAACCGCGGCCAGGCCAACTACGTCGCGTCCAAGGCCGGGATCATCGGCATGGTGCGCGCGTTGGCGCCGGTCGTGGCCCCGCGGGGGATCACGGTGAACGCCGTGGCGCCCGGGTTCATCGAGACCGCGATGACCGCGACGATGCCCGTCGCCACGCGCGAGGGCGGCCGCCGGATCAACTCGCTGCGCCAGGGCGGCCTGCCGGTCGACGTCGCGGAGACGATCGGCTGGCTCGGCCAGGCCGCGTCCGGCGGGGTGAACGGTCAGGTCGTCCGCGTGTGCGGCCAGTCGATGATCGGGGCCTGATGATCGGCTTGTACGCCAAGGCGGCCGCCGGGGCGGTCCTGCCCCGGCCCTCGTCGCTGCCGGACACCGTGCGCACGCGGACGGTGCGGCCCACGGTGGGGCGGGTCGCGGACTACGCGGCGGTCTGCGGGTTCCCGCTGTCCGACGTCCTGCCCGCCACGTTCCCGCACGTCCTGGCGTTCGGGTTGCAGATGGAGCTGATGGCGGCGCGGTCCTTCCCGCTCGCCCTGCCCGGCCTGGTGCACGTCGCGAACGCGATCACCCTGCACCGCGCGATCGGTCTCGGCGAGGAGCTCGACGTGCGGGTGCACGCCGAGCGGTTCGCCGCCCACGCGCGGGGCGCGCAGGTCGATCTCGTCTCGGCGGTCTCCGCGGGCGACACCGTGGTGTGGGAGGGCCGCTCGACCTACCTCGCCCGCGGCGCCCACGCACCGACCGGTGTGGCCGGCGAGCTGCCGGAGGTGGCGACCCCGGAGGGCCCCGCCGCGGCGTCCTGGGCGCTCGGCGCGGACCTCGGCAGGCGGTACGCGGCGGTCAGCGGGGACGTCAATCCCATCCACCTGAACCCGTTGACCGCCAAGGCTTTCGGGTTCCCGCGCACCATCGCCCACGGCATGTGGACCGCCGCCCACGCCCTGGCCGCGCTGCAGGGCAGGCTGCCGGAGGCCCTCACCTACACGGTCCTGTTCCGCAAGCCGCTGCTCCTGCCCTCGCGCCCGGAGCTGGTGACCGAGCGGGTGGACGGGGGCTGGGACCTCGCCGTCCGCAGCCGCGCCGGCGTGCACCTGGCGGGTTCGGTGCGCTGACCGCCACCCCACCGAACCCGTGAGTGGCGATAGTCGCCATAGCGACTATCGCCACTCACGGGTCGTGGGCGCTGACCGGTCAGCCGAGCAGGGCCGCCACGGCTGCGGGCTGCTCGACGTGGGCGTTGTGGCCCAGGCCGTCCAGGACCGTCGGGTGCGCGGTGGTGACCATCGGGTCGTGCTCGCCCCGGGCGAGGCGGACCGGGCCCCGCGCCGCGGCGAGCAGGGCGGACACCTCCGGGTCGCCGACGCCGAAGGCGCGCGGGTCGAGGGCGGTGCGCCAGCCGCTCTCCCTCTCGCGGACCGCGGCCGCGGCGTAATGGCGTTCGAGATCGGCTCGACGTACGCAGCATGACGATGCAGAACGGCCCGCGGCCGCAGCACGGCTCCCCGCAGTCCTCGGCGCCGTTCGGCTTCCAGGGTGGGCCGCAGGGTCAGCAGACCCCGCAGCAGACCCCGCAGCAGCCGCAGTGGGCTCCGCCGCCCCAGCCCGGGTGGAACCAGGCGCCGCAGGGATACCAGCAGATCCCGCCGCAGTACGCGCCGCCGCAGTTCGCCCAGCCACGGTACGCGCCGCAGGCTCCGGCGCCCGTCGTGCGCAACGGGCTCGCGCTCGCGGCCCTGATCTGCGGGATCGTCGGGATCCTGTTCGGGTTCATCCCGCTCACGTTCTGGGTCGCGGGGGTGCTCGCCGTGGTGGCCGTCCCGCTCGCGCTGGCCTCGCTGGGCCGGGCGAAGCGGGGTGCGGCGTCCAAGGGGCTGACCTGGTCCGGGCTGGCGGCGGGCGTCCTGGCGCTGGCGCTGGCGGTCTGGGGCGCGATCGTGTTCTTCACGGCGGTGAGCGAGCTGTCGGACCACCTCCAGCAGACCTCGGACCAGCTGACCTCCTACAGCGAGTGCCTCCAGCGCGCGGGCTCCGACCTGGACAAGATGAACGCCTGCACCCCCTCCTCCTGATCCACCCGGGCCCGCGCCGACCGTCGGCGCGGGCCTGTCGCCCGTTCGGCCTACACTCCGCGCATGACGGACCCAGCGTTGCGGCCCGGCGGGTACGTGCTGGGGCTGTCGGTGCGGCTGCTGCTCGCCGTGTCCGTCGTCGTGGCGAACTTCGGCGGGGCGGCGATCGTGTTCGCGCTGTCGGCGTGGGTCGTCCCGCAGGGGCAGGTCGCGGACGTCACCGCCGTCCGACTGCTGAACACCGCGCTGGTCATCGGGTACCTGCTGCTCGCCACCCCGGTCGGGATCCTGCTGGGGCGCCGGATCTTCCGGCTCCGGGGGCGGGCCGCACGCCGGGACCCCGGGCGGCGGGCGCGGCGCATCGTCCTCTACGGCCCGCTGCGGCTCGTCGTGATGCTCGCCGTCCTGTGGGGCGGAGCGGTCGTCCTGTTCGGACTGGTCAACCTGCGGTTCTCCTGGCGGCTCGCGCTCTCGGTCGCGGAGACGATCACCGTCGGTGGGATCGCCACGGTCGCGTTGTCCTACTTGCTCAGTGAGCGGATCCTGCGCGGCCCCGCGTCGGTGATCCTCGCCGGGCAGCCGCCGCGCAGCCGCGCGCTGCCCGGCGTGCTGCTGCGGCCGGTCCTGTTCTGGGCGCTCGGCACCGCGGTCCCCGTGATCGGGCTGCTGCTCGGCGGGGTGTCCGCCCTCGTGTTCCAGGACGTCACCGTCGACCGGCTGGCGGTGATGATCCTCGCGATCGGCACCGCCGCGCTCTTCGCCGGCATCCTGACGACGATCGGCGCCGCCCGCGCCGCCGCCGACCCCGTGATCGCGGTGCGGCGGGCGATGCAGCGCGTGGAGCAGGGTGACCTGGAGGTCTCGGTCCCGGTCTACGACCACACGGAGCTGGGGCGGCTGCAGGCCGGGTTCAACACGATGGTCGAGGGGCTGCGCGAGCGGGAGCGGATCCGCGACCTGTTCGGCCGCCACGTCGGGGAGGACGTCGCGCGGGCGGCCGCGGCCGCGGACGGGAGCGAGCTGGGTGGCGAGGTGCGCCGGGTCGCGGTGCTCTTCGTCGACCTCGTCGGGTCCACGGCGATGGCCGCCGAGCGCCCGCCCGCCGAGGTGGTGGACGTCCTCAACCGGTTCTTCGCGATCGTCGTCGAGTCCGTGGAGCGGCACGGCGGCTGGATCAACAAGTTCGAGGGGGACGCCGCGTTGGCGGTGTTCGGCGCGCCCACGCCCGTCCGGGACCCCGCGGGGTGCGCCCTGGCCGCGGCCCGTGAGCTGGCCGACCAGCTCGCGGCCCGGATGCCGGAGACGGCCGCGGGGATCGGCGTGTCCGCGGGGGACGCCGTCGCGGGAAACGTCGGCGACCCGCGGCGCTACGAGTACACGGTGATCGGCGACCCGGTGAACGAGGCGGCGCGGCTCACCGACCTGGCCAAGTCGCGCGGCGGCGTGGTCGCCTCCGGCGCGGCACTGGATCTCGCCGACGAGGCCGAGTCGCAGCGCTGGGTCCGCGGCGAGCCGGTCGTGCTCCGCGGCCGCAACGCACCCACCGAGATCGCCACCCCCCGCGCCGAGCTGAACCTCAGGCACGTCCCGGGCATGATCGAACAGCCCTGAGGTTCAACTCGGCCGTCAGCCCGCCAGGACGCGGAGGGGTTGGCGGGTGCGGGAGGCGCCGGCGACCTGGTGGGCGAGCTGCGGGATCGGGAGGGGACGGCGGCGGGTGACGGTCGCCGCCGCCACGCCGGGCAGCTCGACGAACGGGTAGTGGTGGGCGAGCTCGCCCATCCGGGCGCAGGCCTCCTCGCCGAAGCGCGCGACGTCGTCCCGGGTCCAGGAGGGCAGGACGGCGAGGAAGTCGTCCCGGCCCATCCGCACCACGGTGTCGACGTCCCCGAGCATGCTCCCGACCGAGCTCGCCACCCCCTGCAGCGCGGCCAGCTCGGCGCGCAGCCCGTGCTGGGCGCGGACCTGGGACACACCGAGGACGCGCAGCAGCACCAGGCCGATCGGCAGCGTGCCCTCGCCCAGCCCGCGGGTCCAGCGCTCGAGGAACCGGACGGTGTGCAGGCCCGTCCGCGGGTCGCGGTCGCTCTCCCGGAGGGCGGTGAGCTGTGCCTCGGCGGCGATGCGGCGGCGGTCGGCACGGTCGGCGCGGTCGGTGAGGAACCGCAGCGGCGCGTCCCAGCGGCCCTGCGCCTGGGGCTCCGGGACGGCGACGACCTCAGCGAGCACGTCGTCGATCGCCGCGACCGTGTCGGCGCTCATCGGCAGCGCCGAGCGCAGCCGCAGGATCTCGCGGTAGGCGTCGTCGCGGCGGTAGGACCAGCGACCGCGGAACTGGCGGCCGGACTCCAACGACACCGACCCGGCCGCGACCTGCTCGAGGTCGGTGGCCACCAGCGTCGCGCCGCCGTGGGGGCCCAGCACGGTGATGCTCCACTCGCGGGCGAGCGGGTCGTCGGCGCCGACGAGGGCGTGCCGGACCCCGGGCGGGAGCCGGGGCGGGAGGTCCTCGGCGAGCCCGACCACGACGACCGCGCCGGTCGCCGCGATCGCGCGGTACATCTCGACCTCGCGCTCGAAGTACGAGTACTTCTGGAACATCGCGATCACGACCGACGGTGGCGGCGCGGCGAGGGCGAAGCGCTCCATGGCGTGCGAGACGTCGACGAGCAGGCGCTTGCCGTAGATCCCGTCGTCACCGCTGGTAGGCATCACTCGACGGAGCGTAGCCGCCCTGCGGTCGTGAGTGGTAAGTGGTGCTCTGGCACCACTTACCACGCACAGGGCGTCAGCCGGTGTTCTTCATGCCGGCCGCGATGCCGTTGATGGTCAGGAGGAGGGCGCGTTCGAGGTCCTCGTCCCCCGCGCCCGACTTGCGGCGCTGGGCCAGGAGCTCGACCTGGAGGTGGTGCAGCGGCTCGAGGTAGCCGTTGCGGACCGACAGGGTGTTGCGCAGCACCGGGTGGCGCTCCAGGAGGACCGAGTCCCCGGTGAGGGACAGGACCTCCCGCAGGGTCCGGGCGTGCTCGGTGCGGATCCGCTCGAAGAGCTCCTGCTGCCCAGGCTCGACGAGGGTGGACACGTAGTACTGGGCGATCCGCAGGTCCGTCTTGGCCAGGGTCATCTCGACGTTGCCGAGCAGGTTGGCGAAGAAGGCCCACGCGCGCATCTCGTCGAGCACGTCCCCGTAGCCCGCCTCGCGGGCGGCCCGCAGGCCGCTGCCCAGGCCGAACCACCCCGGGACGACCATGCGGGTCTGCGTCCAGCCGAAGACCCAGGGGATGGCGCGCAGGTCGTCCAGCGACGGGTCCGCCCCGGGCCGCTTCGACGGCCGCGACCCGACGTTCAGCCTGCCCAGCTCGTCGACCGGGGTGGCTGCGGTGAAGAACTCGGGCAGCCGCGGGTCCCCGACGAGCTCCCGGTAGGCCTTCTTGCCTGCCTCGGACACACACGTCATGGCCTCGTCCCAGCGGGCGAGGGTGTCGTCGGGCCAGCGGGACTCGGTGTGCAGCACGCTCGCGTCGAGCATGGCGGCGAGCAGGATCTCCAGGTTGTCGTGCGCCAGGGTGGGCAGCGAGTACTTGTCGGAGATGACCTCGCCCTGCTCGGTGAGCTTCATCGTGGCGTCCACGGACCCGAACGGCGCCGAGGCGATGGCCTCGCCCGCGGGCCCGCCGCCGCGCCCGACCGAGCCGCCGCGGCCGTGGAACAGCCGCAGCCGCACGCCGAACCGGGCCGCGGTGTCCCGCAGCTGGCGTTGGGCGCGGTGGATCTCCCACTGCGAGCTGGTGATCCCGGCGCCCTTGTTGGAGTCCGAGTAGCCCAGCATGATCTCCTGCAGGTCGCCGCGGTTGCGGACGTGCTGCCGGTAGCCGGGGTCGCTGAGCAGCCCCTCGAGCAGGTGGCCCGCCTGCGAGAGCTCCTCCACGGTCTCGAACAGCGGCACCAGGTCCACCGAGGACCGGGGGTCGGACTTCAGCTCGACCATGTAGGACTCGCGGGCCAGCACGGCCACGGCGAGGATGTCGTCGACGTCCTGGCACATCGACACGATGTAGGTCCGGGCCACCTCGGGCCCGAACTCGTGCTGGACCTCGTGGAGCATGTCGAACGTGGCGATCACGGTCCGGGCGGCCTCGGGCACCCCGTAGTGCCGCCGGATGAGCGGGCGGTTGCCCTGCAGCTCCTTCGACAGCAGCTCGCGGCGCTCGTCCCGGCTCAGCTCGGCGTACGGCCGGTCGAGCTCGCCGAGCGCGTCGTAGATCGCGCCGAGGGCATCGTGGTGTTTCTGGCCGTGCTCGCGGATGTCCAGCTCGGCGAGGTGCAGGCCCAGCGCCCGCGCCGACCGCAGCGCGCGGGCCAGCGTGCCGCCCGCGATGCGCGCGCCGAGGTGCCCCCGCAGCGAGCGGTCCACGACGCCCAGGTCGGCCAGGTAGTCCGCCACGCCCAGATAGTCGACGCCGGGGACGTGCCTGCCCTTCTCGGCGATCCGGGTGCGGGTGTTCTCCAGCTTGGCCGCGATGTAGGAGAGCTTGAGCCGGTAGGGCTCGAACTGGTTGAGCCGGATGAACCGGTCGTGCACCGCGGGCAGCGCCCGGCGGTCCCGCGCGAGCGCGCCGCGCAGCTCCTCGGAGACCCCCATGACCTTGGTGGAGATCGACAGCTCGCCGATGAGCTGGTCGACCAGCCCGCCGTGGATCCGCAGCGCCCGGTCGGAGTAGAGCTCCAGCACCTCGCGCGTGACGTCCGGGGTGACGTTCGGGTTCCCGTCCCGGTCCCCGCCCACCCAGACGCCGAGGGTCAGCGGCCGCGAGTCCGCGGGCACCTCGAAGCCGTGCGCGATCGCCTCCGCCTCGAACTCCCCCACCAGGTCCGGGACCGTCATCGTGCCGAGGCGCTCCATGAACCAGGCGACGTTGCGGGCCTCGTCGAGCACGGTCGGGCGGCCGGGGCGGATCTCGTCGGTCTGCCAGAGCAGGTCGACGAGCGCGCCCAGCTCGGCGTCCGACGCCTGCTGGTCCAGCCCGTCGGCCACCCGTCGCAGGATCGCCAGCACCGACTGCCGGGAGGCCTCGGTCGGGTGCGCGGTGAACACCGGGCGCAGCTGGGCGCGGGCGAGGACCTCCTGCACGGCCTCGTGGTCGGCGTCTCCCGCCAGGCGCTCCATGACGGTGTGCAGCGGGCGGCGGTCGGCCGGGCGCAGCTCCCGCAGCTCGCGGGAGCGGTGCAGCTGCTCGGCGACGTTCGCGAGCTGGAAGTACTGCGAGAAGGCCCGGGCCAGGGTGACCGCGGTGCCGGTGTCCAGCCCGGCGAGCCGCTCGGTGACCGCGTCGGGGTTCTCGCGGGCGAGCTTGCGCACCTCCTCGACCAGCTGCAGCAGCTCGTCTCCCGCCTGGTGCGCGAGCGACTGGCCGAGCATGGTCGACAGCCGCCGGATGTCTGCCCGCAGGGCGCTGTGCTCGGACTCGGAGACGACGCCGGAGTGGGCGGCCAGCGAGTCCGGGGCGAGGAGTTCGGGGCGGTGGGCGCTCGCGGTCACCGTGGGGCTCCGTCCGTCGGTCGGGTCCGCTCGCGTCGCTGGGAACGGCTTCGGCACTTCCGGAGCGGATCCTCCCCCGTCCGCACGGGCGGGGCCATTGCTGGGTCCGCCCCGTTACGGGCACGAAACAAGGCGGCCCGGAGGGCACCCCACGCGGGGTGCCCTCCGGGCAGGTCGATCGGGTCGCTCAGGAGGCGTCCAGGTCCTGGGCGAGCAGGTCGGCCAGGGCGTCGAGCGACTCCTCGGCGCCGGGGCCGTCCTCGGCCTCGAGCACGACCTCCTCACCGGAGGCCACGCCCAGCCCCAGCACCGAGAGGATGCTGCGGGCGTCGACCGGGCCGCGGTCGCCCGCGGCGATGGTGACCTTGGCGGGCTGCTGCCCGGCGGCCTTGCAGAACAGGTTGGCGGGGCGGGCGTGCAGCCCCACGGACGATCCGACCTTCACGTGGCGCTCGGCCATGGCGTCTCTGCCTCTCAGACGGTGGCCGCACTGCGCGGCGCGGGGACGGTCTCGGCGGCGGCCTTCTGCTTCTGGCCGACGGACTTCAGGGCGATCACCAGCGCGGCGGAGACGAGCGTCCCGGCGACGATGGCGACGAGGTAGCCGAACGGGTTCCCGATCAGCGGGATCACGAAGATACCGCCGTGCGGAGCCCGCAGGGTGGACCCGAAGGCCATGGACAGCGCGCCGGTGACCGCGGACCCGGCCATGATCGACGGGATGACGCGCAGCGGGTCGCCCGCGGCGAACGGGATCGCGCCCTCGGTGATGAACGAGGCGCCCAGCAGCCAGGCGGCGCGGCCGTTCTCCCGCTCGACCTCGCTGAACAGCTTCTTGCGGACCGTGGTGGCCAGCGCCAGGGCCAGCGGCGGCGTCATGCCGGCCGCCATGACCGCGGCCATGATGAGGAGCGCGGTCTGCGACTGCGTGGACAGCCCGGCGACGGCGAAGGCGTACGCGGCCTTGTTGACCGGGCCGCCCATGTCGAAGGCCATCATCAGGCCCAGCAGGGCGCCGAGCAGGATCGCGTTGGAGCCGGAGAGACCGTTGAGCCAGTTGGTCAGGCCCGCGGTGGCGGCGGCCAGCGGCTGCCCGACGACCACGAACATGATCCCGCCGACGATCGCGGTGCCGATCAGCGGCAGCACCAGCACCGGCATGATCCCGGCGATCGCCCTGGGCGCCTTCCACTTCTTCATCCAGAAGATCAGCCCACCGGCCAACAGGCCCGAGACCAGACCGCCGAGGAACCCGGCGCTCGTCTGGACCGCGACCAGTCCGCCGACGAAGCCGGGGACGAGGGCGGGCCGGTCGGCGATCGCGTAGGCGATGAACCCGGAGAGCACCGGGACCAGCAGGCCGAACGCCAGCGCGCCGAGCTGGAACAGCAGCGCCGCCCAGGACAGGTGCGAGGTCCAGTCGAAGCCCTCGGTGACCTTCGGGGCCTCGGTGATCTGGTAGCCGCCGAGGGCGAACCCGAGGGCGATCAGCAGGCCGCCCGCGGCGACGAACGGGATGACGTACGAGACGCCCGTCATCAGCCAGCCGCGGACCTTCGACGCCGCGCCGGGGCCGGACTGCTTGACCGCGAGCACCGGCTCGGCGGACCGGTCGGCGGGCGCGGCCGTCGCGGCGGCGACGGCCTGCTCGACCAGCTGGTCGGCCCCGGAGATCGCCTTCTTGACCCCGCTCGTGACGGTCGGGAGGTGGGCGAAGCGGTCCTTGTCGCGGACCTCGACGTCTGCCGCCAGGATGATGGCGTCCGCCTCGGCGAGCTGCTCCGGGGTGAACGGCGTGGAGCCCGCGGACCCCTGGGTCTCGACGACGATCTCGTGGCCCGCCTCCTCGGCGGCGACCTCGAGGGCCTCGGCGGCCATGTAGGTGTGCGCGATCCCCGTCGGGCACGCGGTGACGGCCAGAAGCTTCATGCTCCGACCTCCTTCTGGATGTAGTCGGCGACGGCTGCGGCGTCGGTCGCGTCGTGCAGTTCCTGCTTGAAGGCCTTGCGGACCAGGCGGCGGGCCAGGGCGGCCAGGACCGTCATGTGGTCGGTGTTCCCGCCCTCGGGGGCGGCGATCATGAAGACGAGCGTGGCCGGCCCGTCCTCGGCGCCGAAGTCGACGCCGGTGGCGCTGCGGCCGAACGCCAGGCTCGGCACGGTGACGGCCGCGGAGCGGCAGTGCGGGATCCCGATCCCGCCCTCGAGCCCGGTCGCCATCTGCTGCTCGCGGGCCTCGATGTCGGCGAGGAACTGCGCGAGGTCGGTGACCCGGCCCGCCTTCGCCAGGCGCTCGGCCAGCGCGGTGACCGCGGCCTGACGGCTGGTCGACGGCAGGTCGAGGTCGACGAGATCGGCGGTGATCAGCTGGTCGGTCATGCGGCGTCTCCGGTGAGTGCGAGCTCGGTCTGGGGGGTGCCGACGCGGACGTCGGCGAGGGGGATCTCGTGCGGTGCGGGCATCTCACTGCCCGGCAGGCGGCAGGCGGCAGCGCCGTAGGCGACGGCGCGGGCCAGGGCGTCCGGTCCGGTGCCCCCGGCGGCGAGGAAGCCCGCCAGGGTCGCGTCGCCTGCGCCGACCGTGCTGCGGACGGCGACGGGTGGGGTGGCGGCGTGCCACTCCCCGGTCTCCTCGACCAGCAGGGCGCCACCGGCACCCAGGCTGACGAGGACCGCGCCGACGCCTCCGGCGCGGAGCTCACGGGCCGCGGCGAGCACGTCGCCGAGGCTGTCGAGGGAACGGCCGACGAGCTCGGCCAGCTCCTCGTGGTTGGGTTTGATCAGCCTGGGGCCCGCCTTGACGGCGGCGGCGAGCGGCTCGCCGCTGGTGTCGACCGCGGTCCGGGTGGCGGACCGCGCGACGAGCGTCGCGTGGAAGTCCACCGGCATGCCCTCGGGCAACGAACCGCAGCTGACCAGCCAGGACGCCTCCCGCGACCGGGCGACGGCCTGTTCGGCGATCTCGGCGATCTCGTCCTCGGTGAGGACCGGACCGGCCTCGTTGAGCTTGGTCGTGGTCCCGTCCGGCTCGACGATGGTGATGTTGGAGCGGGTCGCCCCGTGGATGGGGACGGTGACCGCGGGGACGCCGAGCACGTCGAGCAGGCCCTGCAGGCGCCCGCCCGGCGCCCGGCCCGAGGGCAGCACGGCGAGGGTGGGCACGCCCGCGCGGGTGAGCGCGCGGGAGACGTTGACGCCCTTGCCGCCCGGGTCGAGCCGCCCGGACTGCGCGCGGTGCACCTCGCCCCGGCGGAGCTGGAGGACCTCGACCGTGCGGTCCAGGCTCGGGTTCGGTGTGACGGTGACGATCATGCGCGTACCACTCTCGGTCCGGCGGCCTCGATGGCCGCGGCGGCGTCGTCGTCCAGGTCGGTGTCGGTGACCAGCGCGTCCACCTGGTCGAGGCGGGCGAACCGGGTGAACTGGTCGGTGCCGTACTTCGCGGCGTCGGCCAGCACCACGGTCCGGCGGGCGGCGGCGATCATCGCCCGCTTGGCGGCGGCCTCGGCCGGGTCCGGCGTGGTCAGCCCGCGCTCCGGGGAGAACCCGTTGGTCCCGACGAACGCGACGTCCACGGTGAGGGTGGCCAGGGTGTCGGTCATCCAGTCGTCGACGGTCGCCATCGTGGTGCCGCGCACGCGCCCGCCGAGCAGCCGGACGATGACGTTCGGCCGGGTCGCGAGGATCGACGCGATGGACAGTGAGTTGGTGACCACGGTGATCTCGCGGTCCGTCGGCAGCGTCTGGGCGAGCCGGGCGGTGGTGGTGCCCGCGTCGAGCAGCACGGTGAGGCAGCCCTCCAGCTCGGCGAGCGCCGCCTTCGCGATGCGCTCCTTCTCCTGGCTGGCCAGGGTGTCCCGCTGGCCCAGGGCGGGCTCGAAGTCCAGCCGGTCGGCGGGGATCGCGCCGCCGTGGACCCGGCGGACGAGGCCCTGTCGCTCCAGGGTGCCGAGATCGCGCCGGATCGTCTCCGGTGTGACGTCCAGCTCCTGGGCCACCGACGCCACGTCGACCCGCCCGTCCTCACGGGTACGGGTCAGGAGCCAGTGCTGCCGCTCCGCTGCGTACATCTTCGTATGCTCCCGGATTGTTGCCCGATTGCGCTTGCTTGAGTCCGAGTATGTGGGTTCTACTGGTGTTCGTCAACGGGTCACGGCGAAGTCATCCGAGGAGATCTCATGCAGCTACAGGGCATTCCCGCCAGCCCCGGCCGGGCCGGGGGCCGCGTCGTTCGGGTGGCCGACGCCCCGGGTGAGCCGCCGCTCGGGCCCGTTCCCACCGATCCGGACACCGAAGCGGACCGAATCGGACCCGCCATGTCGCTCGTCGCCGCGCGACTGCAGGCCCGGGCCGACGCGGCGTCCGGGGACGCGCGGGAGGTCCTGGAGGCGACCATCACGATGGTCGGCGACCCGGCCCTGCTGGACAACGCCCGCGGCCTGGTCGCCCAGGGCCTCCCCGCCCCACGCGCGGTGTGGGAGGCCGGGTCGCGGTTCGCGGACATGCTCGCCGGGATGGGCGGGTACATGGGCGAGCGTGCGACGGACGTGCGGGACGTGCGGGACCGCATCGTCGCCGAACTGCTGGGCCTGCCCGCGCCGGGCGTCGCGGACCTGTCCGAGCCGTGCGTGCTGGTGGCCGCCGACCTCGCGCCCGCGGACACGGCCGGGCTCCAGCCGGGCATCGCCCTCGCCCTGGTGACCGAGCAGGGTGGGCCGACCAGCCACACCGCGATCCTGGCGCGTTCGCTGGGGATCCCCGCGGTGGTGGGCTGCGCGGGGGCACGGTCGCTGGGCGACTACGTGATCGTCGACGGGTCGGCCGGGACCGTCGAGGAGGTGGCCTCGGCCGCTGAGGCCCGGGTCGAGGGCGCCGCCGCCCAGCAGGCGACGTGGGACGGGACGGGCCGCACCGCCGACGGGCACCGGGTCCCCCTGCTGGCCAACGTCGGGGATGCGGCCGGGGCGGCCCAGGCGGCGGACCGGGCGGCCGAGGGCGTCGGGCTGTTCCGCACCGAGCTGGCCTTCCTCTCCGCCGCCGAGGAACCCTCCGAACAGCGCCAGCGCGAGGTCTACGACGGCGTGCTGAGCGCCTTCGCCGGCAGGCCGGTGACCGCCCGGACCCTCGACGCGGGCGCGGACAAGCCCCTGCCGTTCCTCACCCTCGAGGGCGAGCCGAACCCCGCGCTCGGCGTCCGCGGCCTGCGGATCGCGCGCGTCCCGGGCAACGGCGCGGACGTCCTGGAGCGCCAGCTCGCCGGGCTCGCCGCGGCCGCCAAGGAGACCGGCGCGGAGCTGAAGGTCATGGCGCCCATGGTCGCGACGGCCGAGGAGGCCCGGTTCTTCGTGCAGCGCTGCCGCGCGCACGGGATCACCTCCGCGGGCGTGATGATCGAGATCCCGGCCGCGGTGCTCACCGCCCGGGAGATCATGGCCGAGGTGGACTTCGTGTCCGTCGGCACGAACGACCTGGCCCAGTACCTGTTCGCGGCCGACCGCCAGTCCGGGCCGGTCGCCGCGCTCAACGACCCCTGGCAGCCCGCCCTGCTGCGGCTGGTGCGGCTGCTGGGTGAGGCGTCGGCGGAGACCGGGGTCCCGGTGGGCGTGTGCGGGGAGGCCGCGGCCGACCCGCTGCTGGCCACGGTGCTGGTCGGCCTGGGTGTGGCGAGCCTGTCGATGGGCTCGGGGTCGCTCGCGGCGGTCGGCGCGGCCCTGGCCGGGGTCACCCTCGAGCAGTGTCGGGACTGTGCCGCGGCCGCCTGCGCCGCCCCCGATCCCGCCGCCGCCCGAGCCGCTGCCCGGGGCTGATCCGACACGTACCCTCGGGGTCATGAGCACCGCGGTCGGCATCGCCCTGGAGAACGGCTACGCCCGCGCGCTGCCCGAGCTGGGGGTGCCGTGGACGGCCGATCCCGCGCCGGACGCGCAGCTGGTGCTGGTCAACACCGGGCTCGGGATCGACCCCGCCGCCGTCACCCCGGAGAACCTGCTGGGCGAGGGCGTCGCGATGGCCTACGCCGGGCACCAGTTCGGCAACTACAGCCCGCGCCTCGGTGACGGCCGCGCCCTGCTGCTCGGCGAGCTGCCGGACGGTCGTGACCTGCACCTCAAGGGATCCGGGCGGACCCCGTTCGCCCGCGGCGGGGACGGCAAGGCGCCGCTGGGGCCGATGCTGCGCGAGTACGTGGTCAGCGAGGCCATGCACGCCCTCGGCATCCCGACGACCCGGTCGCTGGCCGTCCTCGCGACGGGGGAGCCGGTGCTCCGCGAGCGCGGCCCCGAGCCGGGCGCGGTGCTCGCCCGGGTCGCCGCGAGCCATCTGCGGGTCGGCACGTTCCAGTACGCGGCGGCGACCGGGGACGTCGCGCTGCTGCGCAGGCTCGCCGACCACGCGATCGCCCGCCACCACCCCGGGTCGACCGACTACCTGGACTTCTACCGGCGCGTGGTCGAGGCGCAGGCCGCGCTCGTCGCGCGCTGGATGCAGGTCGGGTTCGTCCACGGCGTGATGAACACCGACAACACCACGATCTCGGGCGAGACGATCGACTACGGCCCCTGCGCCTTCCTGGACGTCTACGACCCGGCGACCGTGTTCAGCTCCATCGACCGCGGCGGCCGCTACGCCTTCGGCAACCAGCCCGCCGTGCTGCAGTGGAACCTGGCCCGGCTGGGCGAAGCGCTGCTCCCGCTGATCGACGAGAGCCAGGACGCGGCCGTCGAGCGGGCCACGGAGGTCGTGCGCGGCTTCACCGCCGCCTACGACACCGCACTGCGGGCGGGCTGGCAGGCCAAGCTCGGCCTGGCCGAGGCCCCCGGTGCCCTGCTCGACGACCTGTTCGCCGTGCTCACGGAGCAGCGCCTCGACCTGACCGCGACGATGCGCGGGCTGGCGGAGCACCTGCGTGGCGGCCCCGCCCCCGTCGAGGGCCCGTGGCTCGCGCGGTGGCGGGCCGAGCACCCCGACCCGGCGGCGATGGACCGGGCCAACCCGGTCTACGTCCCCCGCAACCACCTCGTGGACGAGGCGCTGACCGCCGCGGTGGCGGGCGACCTCGAACCCCTCCAGTGGCTGCTCGAGGTCCTGACTCGGCCCTTCGAGGTCCGCCCCGGCTTCGAGCGCTATGCCGTCCCGGGGGACGGCACGCCCTTCGTGACCTTCTGCGGCACCTGACCGCTCAGCGGGTGCGGTTCGCCGCCTGGCCCAGCGCCTCGCTCAGCAGCGCGCGCACGTGCGCGCTCTCCGCGGTGTAGTAGACGTAGGTGCCCTCGCGGCGCCCCTCGACCAGCCCGGCGAGCCGGAGCTTGGCCAGGTGCTGGCTCACCGCGGTGGGTGCCGCGCCGACGAGGTCGGCGAGGCAGGCCACGGACGTCTCACCCTGCAGCAGCGCCCACAGGATCTTGATCCGGGTGGGGTCGGCGAGCAGACGCATGGAGTCGGCCGCCCGGCGTACGTCCTGCTCGGGCGGCATCGCGAAGTCCGGGATGCCCTCGTGCACGGTGCGGAGTCTACCGAACATCTGAGCGGTCTCACAGGTGTCTCTACACGCAGGTTCCTGTATGCGTGAATGCGAAGGTATGTTGGCACGCATGTTCTCGATCCCCGAGGTGCGGCACGCGGTGCTCGCGCTCGTCGCGTTCGCCGCGGCCGTCCCCGCCGACCTGCTGGGCGCGCCGTGGCCGCTGGTCGCCCTGCTCTACGCCGCCTGCTACGTCGCGGGCGGCTGGGAGCCGGCGTGGTCGGGGCTGCAGGCGCTGCGGGAGCGGACCCTCGACGTCGACATCCTCATGATCGTCGCCGCGCTCGGGGCCGCGGCGATCGGCCAGTGGCTGGACGGCGCGCTGCTCATCGTGATCTTCGCGAGCTCCGGCGCGCTGGAGGCGGTCATGACCGCGCGCACCCGGGCGAGCATCACCGGTCTGCTCGACCTCGCCCCCGAGACCGCCCACCGGATCGACGGCACCGTCGAGACCCGGGTGCGGGCCGCCGACCTCCGGATCGGGGACGAGGTCCTGGTGCGGCCGGGGGAGAAGGTCCCCGCGGACGGCGTCGTGCTGTCCGGGACGAGCGAGGTGGACGCGTCGAGCCTCACGGGCGAGCCGCTGCCGGTCCGCCGCGAGCTGGGGGACCCGGTGTTCGCGGGCACGGTCAACGGCACCGGGGCGCTGACCGTGCGGGTGCGCACCGACCCGGGCGAGACGGTCGTGGCCGGCATCGCCGCGCAGGTCGAGCGGGCGGCCGAGACCAAGTCGAATCGCCAGCTGTGGGTCGAGCGGGTGGAGCAGCGGTACTCGGTCGTCGTGGTCGCGGCCGCGATCGCCGTGTTCGTGGTGCCGCTGCTGCTCGGCGAGGACCTGCGGGCGGCGCTGCTCCGGGCGATGACCTTCATGATCGTGGCGTCGCCGTGCGCGATCGTGCTCGCGACCATGCCGCCGCTGCTCGCCGCGATCGCCGTCGCGGGTCGGCGCGGCGTGCTGCTCAAGGAGGCGGGGGTCGTCGAGGCGCTCGCCGAGGTCGACGCGGTGGTGCTCGACAAGACCGGCACGGTCACCTCGGGCCGCCCGCAGGTGCGCTCGGTCGTCCCGGGAGACGGCTGGTCCGAGTCGGAGGTCCTCGCCCTCGCCGCCGCGGCGGAACAGGGGTCGGAACACGTGCTCGCCCGCGCGGTCGTGGGGGAGGCCGAACGCCGGGCGCTGCGCCTCCCGACCGCGCGCGACACGGTGGCCCTGCCCGGCGAGGGGGTGACCGCGCTCGTCTCGTACGAGGGGTCGCGGGTGCAGGTCACGGTCGGTCGTCCGAGGAGCGGCGACCAGGACGGCACGTGTCGTGCTCCCGCTGTTGCGGGCACCGCGCTGAGCGCACAGGACTCGCGATCGCGCAGCAGCGAGAGCACGAAACGTGCGGTCGAGCGGGCCGAGCGGGACGGGCACACCGCGGTCGTGGTGTGGGCGGACCAGGAGCCGGTCGGGGTGCTCGTGCTCGCCGACGAGCCCCGGGCCGGGGCGCGGGAGGCGATCGCGGCGCTGCGCACCACCGTCGGCGCCCCCACCCTGCTCACGGGCGACGCCGAGGGGCCGGCGCGGGCGGTCGCGGCGCGGACCGGGATCACCGCCGTGCGTGCCGGGCTGACCCCCGCGGAGAAGAGCGCGCACCTGCCCCCGCGGGCCCTCGCCGTCGGGGACGGGCTGAACGACGCGCCGTTGCTGGCGGGCGCCCACGTCGGGCTGGCCGTGGGCGACGGGGCGGCCACGCTCAGCGTCGAGGCGGCGGACGGGGTGCTGGTCCGGGACCCGCTCGGTGCGCTCGCGCCGCTCGTCGTCCTGGCCCGGCGGGCCCGCCGGATCGCCCGGGCGAACCTGGCGTTCGCCGCGGCGGTGATCGTCGCGCTGGTCACCTGGGACCTGGTGGGGACCCTGCCGCTGGCGCTCGGCGTCGCGGGGCACGAGCTCTCGACCGTGCTGGTGTGTCTCAACGGCCTCCGGATCCTCGTCCGGCCGGGATGGTCAGCCGGGCAGGAGCGCGGCGAGCGCCATGCGACGCAGGACGTCCGCGACGTCGTGGGGAGCCGGGCGTGAGTGCGGGGTGGAGTTGAGCAGCCCGAACGCCCCGTGCGCGGCGACCCGGGCCTCCTCGGCGCCCCACGTGGGATGCAGCCCGCGCAGCGCGTCGACCCAGATCTCCACGTAGGTGCGCTGGACCCGGCGGACCCGGCGCCGGTCGTCCTCGGACAGGTTGTCCAGGTCGCGGTCCTGCACCACGATCAGCTCGGGCTCGCGCAACGCGAAGGCCAGCTGGAAGTCGACGAGGGCGGCCACCACCTCGCGGGGTGAGCCGTCGGTGAGCGCCCGGGCCCCGGCGAGCAGCCGCTCGCTGATGTCCACGAGCAGCTCCGCGAGCAGCGCCTCCTTGCCCGGGAAGTGCCGGTAGAGCCCCGGGCCGCTGATCCCGACGGCCGCGCCGAGCTCCGCGATGCTGACCCCGTGGTAGCCGTGCCGGGCGAACAGGACCGCGGCCGTGCGGAGGATCTGGTCCCGGCGGGAGACCGCGGGATGATCACTGCGGGGCGCGGCCATGGCCGTTCAGCCTATACACAGCGGTCGGCGTTTACCCTGGTCGGCATGGCTCGCGCACCGGGATCAGGCGTGCGGGACCGGCTGCGCGCGCGTCTGGGTGTGCGGACGACGACCGCGCTCGCCGCGGCCGTCACCGTCGCCGTGGTGCTGGTGGTGGCCGGTGCCGCGCTCGTCCTCGGGCTGAACGCGCTCCTCCGCATGCAGATCATGGCGGCGGCGGACCAGCAGGCCACCCAGCTCGGCGAGCGGGTGGCGGCGAACTTCGCGGGCTCGGACGACATCAAGCGCAACGCCATCCTGGCCACCGGCAAGCGCTCGGACTACGTCGAGGTCGTCACCGACTACAACGCCGACCCGAACCACGAGCCGGACGTCCAGAACATCGGCTCCTCGGACCCGCTGCCCGAGTACCCGCTGATGTCCGACCTGCTCCTGCAGCCGGGCGAGACGGACACGGTCGACACCTGGGTCACGCTGAACGAGGGCAAGGACGTCGAGGTCCTCGTGCTCGCGAAGGGCTTCGAGTTCCCGCCGACCGGCCAGCACTTCACGGTGCTCGCCGCGCAGCCGGTGGACTTCCTGCACCGGGCGGTCGACACGGTGATGGCGATGGTGCTGGTCGGCATCCCGGTGCTGGTGGTGCTGGTCGGCGGGTTCACCTACGTGTTCGCGGGCCGCGCGCTGCGTCCGGTCGAGGCGATCCGCGCCCGGGTGGCCGGGCTGACCGACCGCGACCTGGGCCAACGCGTCCCGGTGCCCGCCGCGCGGGACGAGGTGGGCATGCTCGCCGAGACGATGAACCAGATGCTCGGCAGGCTGGAGGGCAGCCAGGTCATCCAGCGCCGCTTCGTCGCGGACGCCAGCCACGAGCTGCGCAGCCCGCTGACGACCATCGCGTCGGGGCTCGAGCTGCTCGACGGCACGGTCGACGAGGCGGACCGCTCCACCGTCCACACCCTGCGCGGCGAGGCCGCCCGCCTGGACCGCCTGGTCGACGGGCTGCTGCTGCTCGCCCGCTCGGACGAGCGCGGCCTGCAGCCCCACCGCGAGGACGTCGACCTCGACGAGATCGTCGAGGCCGAGCGCGGGCGCCCGTCGGACGTCGGCGGGGTGGATCCGGAGGTCCGCGCCGATCCCGTGCGGGTCTCCGGCGACCGCGCCCAGCTGGTGCGGGCGGTGCGGAACCTGGTGGACAACGCGCGCAGGCACGCCCGGTCCCGGGTGGTCGTCACGCTCGTCGCGGACGGCGCGTCCGCGGTGGTGGACGTGGCGGACGACGGTGCGGGCGTGCCCCCCGCGGACCGCGGGCGGGTGTTCGAGCGGTTCGTCCGCCTCGACGACGCCCGGGCCCGCGCCGACGGCGGCGCCGGGCTCGGCCTGGCGATCGTCACGGAGATCGTCACGGCGCACGACGGCACCGTCGAGGTCCTCGACTCGCCCCTCGGCGGCGCCCTGTTCCGGATCCGGCTCCCGCTGGTCGACGCCGGCGTGCCCGACCCGGACCCGGAGCCGTCGCCCGTGCTGTACGACGACCGCCCGCCCGTCCCGCGCCCGGCGCCGGAACCCGGCTACGGCGCGTGGACCGGGGAGGAGCAGCCCACCCGGCCGACGCCCACCGGCGGCGGACCCGACCAGCCCACCCGCCCGGTGCCGCGCCCCACCCGCCGCCCGAGACCGCACCCGGCGGACGCGGGACCCACCCGCCCCACCCCGATCCGCCTCGGCGACGCGACCAGCCCGGCGGACGTCAACCCGACGGGCCCGCTCCCGGTCGTCCCGCCCCTCCAGCGGTGACGGACCCCGGGACTCACTCGGCCATGCGGTAGCCGACGCCCCTGAGGGTCTCGATGGTGTGGGTGTCGAAGGGGGCGTCGATCTTCTTGCGCAGGTAGCCCACGTAGACCTCGACGACGTTGACCTCGCCGTCGTAGTGGGCGTCCCAGACCGCGCGCAGGATGTCGGTCTTGGTCACCACCTCGCCGGCGCGGCGCATCAGGTGCTCGAGCACCCCGAACTCCCGCGGGGTCAGCGTGATCTCGGTGTCGCCGCGGTGCACGCGGTGGCGCGCCGGGTCCAGGGACAGGTCGCCGACGGTGAGCACCGCGGGCCGCGCGTCTCCCGCGCGGCGCTGCAGCGCCCGCAGCCGGGCCAGCAGGACGACGAAGGAGAAGGGCTTGGTGAGGTAGTCGTCGGCGCCGAGGTCGAAGGCGTCCGCCTCGTCGTACTCGCCGTCCTTCGCGGTGAGCATGAGGACCGGGGTCCAGACGCCGGCCGCGCGCAGCCGCTCGAGGATCCGGTACCCGGACAGCCCCGGCAGCATGATGTCGAGGATCAGCACGTCGTAGCCGCCCCGGAGGGCGGTGTCGAACCCCGACGGCCCGTCGTGTCGGACGTCCACGCTGTGGCCCTCGCGCACGAGGCCGCGCCGGACCATCTCGGCCAGCGGGCGTTCGTCCTCGACCAGCAGCAGGCGCACCCGGACACCGTAGGGCAGCCCCCTGTGACGCACCTGAGTGGCGATCGACGTTAACGTTCATTAACATCGCCCCCATGGACCTGGAGCTGAGCGAGGAACACGCGGCACTGCGGGCGACCGTGGAGCACTTCGCGCAGAAGGAGGTCGCCCCGGTCATCGGGGAGTTCTACGAGCGCGGCGAGTTCCCCTACGAGATCGTGGCCAAGATGGGCGCGATGGGCCTGTTCGGCCTCCCGTTCCCCGAGGAGCACGGCGGTATGGGCGGGGACTACTTCGCGCTCTGCCTGGCCCTCGAGGAGCTCGCCCGGGTCGACTCGTCGGTCGCGATCACGGTGGAGGCGGGCGTCGGGCTGGGGGCGATGCCGATCCACCGCTTCGGCACGGACGAGCAGAAGGCCCGCTGGCTGCCCGCGCTCGCGGCGGGCGAGCGGCTGGGCGCGTTCGGGCTCACGGAGGCCGGCGGCGGGTCCGATGCGGGCGCCACCCGCACCACCGCCCGGCTCGACGGCGACGAGTGGGTGATCAACGGGTCCAAGTGCTTCATCACGAACTCCGGCACCGACATCACGTCGCTGGTCACGGTCACCGCCCGGACCTCGCCGACCGAGATCTCCGCGATCATCGTGCCCGCCGGGACCCCGGGTTTCACGGTGAGTGAGAAGTACTCCAAGGTCGGCTGGTCGGCCAGCGACACCCGCGAGCTGTTCTTCGACGACGTCCGGGTGCCGCGGGAGAACCTGCTCGGCGAGCAGGGCCGCGGCTACGCCCAGTTCCTGTCCATCCTCGACGAGGGACGGGTCGCCATCGCGGCCCTCTCGGTCGGTCTGGCGCAGGGTTGTGTCGACGAGTCGGTGCGCTACGCCCACGAGCGCGAGGCCTTCGGCCACCCGATCGGCAAGTACCAGGCCATCCAGTTCAAGATCGCCGAGATGGAGGCGCGGGCGCACACCGCGCGGCTGGCGTACTACGCCGCGGCGGCGAAGATGCTGCGCGGCGAGCCGTTCAAGAAGGAGGCCGCGATCGCCAAGCTGGTCTCCTCGAACGCCGCGATGGACAACGCCCG
The DNA here is from genome assembly GCF_900102195.1 of Pseudonocardia oroxyli. Classification (GTDB taxonomy): domain Bacteria; phylum Actinomycetota; class Actinomycetes; order Mycobacteriales; family Pseudonocardiaceae; genus Pseudonocardia; species Pseudonocardia oroxyli. The sequence continues at coordinate 132,107 of NZ_FNBE01000007.1, read as the reverse complement.
GGACGCCACCCAGGTCTTCGGCGGCTACGGCTTCATGAACGAGTACCCGGTCGGGCGGTTCTACCGGGACGCCAAGATCCTCGAGATCGGCGAGGGCACCAGCGAGGTGCAGAAGATGTTGATCGCGCGCGAGCTCGGTCTGCGGTAGGTCTCGACGCGGGTCGGTCGCTCACCGGTAGGGTCGCCCTCGGGTTTTCAGCCAGGGCCGGACTGTCCGGCCCGACGGGGAGGTCAGACGTGGCGAGCTGGGACGATCTGGTGTCCTACGTCCGGGTGCGGTACGAGATCATGCGCTCGACCGACACCGAGCTGTGGTTCAACCTGCCGACGACGGGGGAGCGCACGCAGCTCGTCGTCGTCCGCAGCATCACCGGTGCGGACGGTGAGCCGGGTGCGCAGATCGCCTCGCCGGTGGGCAAGCTGACCGACCTCGACCTGCCGCACCTGCTCGCCGCGGCGGGCGAGCAGGCCGTCGGCGGGGTCGTGGCGCAGGACGGGGTGGTCGTCTTCCGGCACGCCATCCCGCTGCACGAGGGGGAGCTGGCGGCCTTCGACGGCCCCTTCCAGCACGTCGTGCACGTCGCGGACGAGTTGGAGGAGCTGCTCACCGGCGGCGACGAGCACTAGGCCGCGCGCGGTCGTCAGACCGGGCTCGGCTCCAGGGCCTGTTCCACCACGATCCGCAGCCGGGCGAGCAGGAGATCGGCCTCCGCCCAGCTCAGGACGCCGGTGGCCACGCCACCGCGGATCTCTTCGGCCACCGAACGCGCGAAGCGGGTGGACCACTCGTGTCGTGCCTGCCCGTCACCCATCGTCACAGTGTGGGCTATGCCACTGGTCACGCCCGATCCGGGAGTGCGTCGTGGCGCACCGTCTCCTCGAGGGCGCCGCGGCGGCCGCTCAGGTGAACATCCCGTGTACTGACGGTCACCGGGGGGCGACCTCTCGGTGACTCAGTGTCACAGGAGGCCGGGGACGGCCGACACCGTGCGGAGCTCGCTGATCGTCGGGTGCCCGGCCGCCAGGAGGGCGACGTCGGTGCCCGGCTCGTGCGGCTCGTCCGGGCTCGTCACGGTGGCCTGCCAGGTGGCGGGGGCGCCGTCGACACCCGCGGTGTGGGCGATCCGGACCTGCACCGCGCCGACCGAGGCGAGCGTGGCCTCCCGCAGCGGGCCGAGCTCGGCGCTCGGGAGGTCCGGGGCGTTGAGCGACAGCACGGTGCCCGCGGGCCGGGCCGTCAGCAGCTCCAGCGCGCGCGGGAGGAGGTCGACGACCGCCTCCCAGTGTGCGTCGGCGGCGCCGTCGAGCCCGCAGTCCAGCGAGGTGGCGAGCGCGGAGCAGCCGTGCATCGACGCGGTCAGCGCGGCGCCGACGGTGCCGGAGTGGATCACCGACAGGCCGACGTTCGCGCCGATGTTGATGCCGGACAACACGATGTCCGGGGCCTGCTCCAACCAGCCCTCGAACGCCGAGTGCACGATGAACGCCGGATGCCCCTCGACGGACCAGGCGGGTGCGTCGACCCCCGGCAGCGCGGCCTCGTGCACCCGCACCCGCCGGTCCTCGACCACGGCGAACACCGACGCGCCCACGCCGGTGGAGTCCACGTGCGGGGCCGCGACTATCACCTCGAACCCGGCCGCGAGCGCTCCGCGCGCGAGTGCCACGAGCCCGGGGGAGTCGATGCCGTCGTCGTTGGTGATCAGTGCACGCACGCCGATCACGCTACCCACCCCGGCGAACGGGGACCCGGACGAGGAGCAGCAGGGCGATGAGCGGGGCCAGCGCGGTGGCGGCGAACCCCCAGGCCCCGTAGGCGCTGTGCAGGGGCACCCAGAGCAGCGGGGCCAGTGCGCCGCCGAAGAACTGGAAGGACAGGGCCAGCGAGGCCGCGCCCGCCCGGTTGTCCGGCGCGCTGGTGGCGGCCACCGAGTTGACCGTGGTGCGCAGGCCGGTCACCGCGACGCCGACGGCCGCGATCCCGACCCCCAGCACGAGAACCGTCGGGCCGAGCGCCGCGACCAGCAGACCCGCGGCGAGCAGCACGTTCATCGCGACGCCCGTGCGCCGCGGGCCGAGCGCGTCGAGCCGCCGACCCAGCAGCGGGGCCGCGAGCAGACCCGCCACGCCGAACGCGGCGGCGAGCAGCCCCCGCTGCCACGGCCCGAGCCCGAACTCCTCCTCCGCCCGCAGGATCGACAGCACCGTCAACCCGACCGCGCCGAGGTAGCACAGGAACGACAACGCACAGGCCAGCGCCAGGTCCCGGTTGGCCAACGCCCGCACGGACGGCCGCCCGCGGGGCGCCCCCGTCGTCATCGTCGGCGAGCAGACGGCCAGGACCAGGGCCACCACGGCGGGGAAGACGAACGCCAGCCGCCAGTCCACCGCGGCGGACGGCCCCGAGACCAGCGGGCTCGCCGCCTGCCCGGCCGCCTGCAGCCCCGCGAAGAGCGCCAGCGCTCGCCCGAGCCGGTCCCGCGGGACCAGGTCGGTGATCGCCGCGACCAACAGCGGGGTGGTGAAGGCGTTCGTCGCGCCCTGCGCCGCCCGGGCGGCGAGGAACCACTCCATCGTCGGTGCCAGCACACACGCCGCGCACGCCACCACGAACAGCAGCAGCGAGACCCGCATGGTCCGCGCGCGCCCCCACCGCTCGGCGAGGGTGCCGCTGACCAGCATCAACGCCGCGAACGGCAGCATGTAGGCCGTGACCGCGCCCGCCGCGAGCTCCGGGGTGGAGTCCAGACCGGCCGCGACCTCGTGCACCATCGGCGTGACCATGGTGCTGGCGTAGGGCCCGAGGAACCCGCCGACGTAGAGCGGCCAGACGCGGGTCAGACCTCGACGAGGTTCTTCACGAGCCCGTCGTAGCTGTTCGTGTCCTCGATCAGACCCCACGAGACCATCCAGTCGTAGGTGCGCTGGAACTGGTCCTGCGGGTACGGGGCCGGGTCGACGTAGCGCAGCCGACCGAGCGGGATCTCGTGCGGCTCCACGGTGCCGAGCTCGGCGGGGATCTCCGCGGTGAGGTGGTGCAGGTACGGGCGCGGGTCCTCGTTGATCTTCGCCACGGCCCGGACGACGGCGCGGTTGATGCGCTCGTAGGTGTCCGCGTCGACCTCGGGGCTGGCGATCTCGGCGCCGACGTAGAACGCCTCGGCCAGCACCTTGTAGCCCTGCTTCTCGGCCAGGGTGATCCACGGCTCCATCAGCGCGGCGGCCTCGACGGTGCCGTCGCGCAGCGCCTCGAACCGGACCTGCGGGCCGCCGTAGTGCGCGATCTTGATCTCCTCGCGGGGCAGGAAGCCCTCGAGGGTCTGCAGCGCGACGTAGTGCGAGCCGTGGTGGAAGTTCACCGCGACGGTCTTGCCCGCGAGGTCCTGCGGGTGCGTGGCCGGGTGGTCGCCGCGGACCATGATCGCCTGGCCGTTGACCGCGGCGCGCTTGGAGACGATCCGGCCGCCGACGGTGGTGTCCTGGGTGCGGCGGACCTGGCCCCATTCGCAGGCGCGGTAGAGGGACGCCTCGCCGGACTCGAAGTGGGACTTGGTCGAGCCGAACGAGCTCAGCAGCTGGTGGTCCTCGACCGGGGAGATGCCTGCCCGGGCGTAGTCCTTGGTCACGAACTCGACGTCGACGCCCTCGTCGTCGAAGTAGCCCTCGTCCTTCGCGACGAGCTGGGGCAGCGAGAAGACCAGGGAGAGCAGCTCCATGGTCACCTTGGGGCGGGTCATGGTGGTTCCTTCCTAGAGTGCGGCGACGATCTGGGAGTGGAGTTCGAACAGGTGCGGGTCCTCGGCCGACCGCGGCCGCTCCCGGTCCACGCGGTACTCCGCGGCGATCCGGGCGGGTCTGCCCGCGAGCACGATCACGCGGTCGGCCAGCAACGCGGCCTCGAGCGGGTTGTGGGTGACCAGCAGGCCGGTGCGCGGCCGCTGCATCCAGAGGTCCTGCAGGAGCAGGCGCAGCTTGCGGGCGGTGAGCTCGTCGAGCGCGGAGAACGGCTCGTCGAGCAGCAGCAGGTCCGGTTCCACGGCGAACGCGCGGGCCACGGCGACGCGTTGGCGCTGGCCGCCGGAGAGCACCGTCGGGTAGGAGCCCGCGTACTCGGTCAGCCCGACGGCGGCGAGCACCTCGTCCGCCTTGGCGCCGTCGTGGCAGGCGAGGGTGATGTTCTCCCGCACCGAGAGCCAGTCCAGCAGCCGGGGCTGCTGGAACACGATCCCGAGCCGCGGGTCGCCGGTCTCCACCGTGCCGGTGTCCGGCTGCACCAGCCCGGCCACGACGTGCAGCAACGTGGTCTTGCCGGTGCCGGACGCCCCGACCACCGCGACCAGCTCGCCGGGCTCGACCGTCAGCGAGAAGTCCGCGAGGACCTGCTGCGGGGTGCCGCTGCGGGCGTCGACGAAGGTCTTGCCGATCCCCTCGAGCCTCACACGCTCACCGCCTTGCGCCAGCGGGAGACCCGCTTCTCGAGGCCCTGCAGGATCCCGTACTCGAGGATCGCCATGACGATCGCGAAGAGCAGGGTCCAGGCGAGCACGGCGGCGACGTTCTGCGCGGCGAAGGCGTTGTTGAGCTGGTAGCCGACCCCGGAGGACATGCCGAACACCTCGACCAGCACGATCACCTTCCAGCCCAGCGAGAGCCCGAGCCGGGCGCCCGCGAACAGCGACGGGGCGAGCGCGGGCAGCCAGAGCTTGCGGAGGGTGACCCGCCGCGAGAAGCGGTAGACGTGTGCCATCTCCAGCAGGTCCGGGTCCACCGACCGGGTGCCCTGATAGATCTGCAGCATCAGCGCGGGCGCCGAGGACAGCGCGACCGCGGCGACCGGGTTGACCAGGTCGATCCCGAACCAGATGACGCACAGCAGGGCCCAGACCAGACCGGGGATGGTGAGCCCGAGCAGCACAGCGGGCTCGAAGAACCGGCGCGCGAACTCGTTGCGCCCCATCGCGATCCCGACGACCACGGCCACCACGAACGCCAGGGCGAACCCGAGCCCCACGCGCAGCACGGTGATGCCGAGCTGGTCGAGGAACGATCCGTCCGAGACGATGTCCACCATCTCGGTCACGATCGCGGGTACGCCGGGGACGAGGACGAAGTCCAGCAGCGTCGCCATGAGCTGCCAGGCAGCCGCCAGCAGCACCAGGAACAGCACCGCGGGCAGGAACCGCAGCCGCCTGCGGGGGTGCGGCGCCTTGGCCACGGCGGCCGCGACCGGGCCGGGACGGACGTCGGTCGCGGTCATGCGGATCCTCCGAGATCCAGCCAGGGCGCCTGGGCGGGTGCGGCCTTGATCAGGCCGACCTGCTGCGCGACCTCGGTCTGGCGGCGCAGGTTGCCGAACACCGACTCGCCCCATACCACCGGGTAGACGGACTTCATCCGCTCCGGGAGCAGGGCGATCGCCGCCCGCTCCTCGGCGGGGATGCCGTAGGAGCCCGCCAGGTCGGCGAGCAGCTGCGGGTTCTCCTGGATCGCCTCGTGGGCCTTCAGTCGCAGGGTGGCCAGCGCGGTCGCGGTCTCGCGGTTGCCGTCGACCCAGGCGCGGGTCGCGCCCTGACCGTTGAGGAACAACGCGTTCGGGTCCTCCCCGGTGCCCTGTGACCACAGCTCACCGATCGTCGCGAGCTGCCGGGCACCCTTGCCGACGAGCCGGGTGGCGTTGGGCTCGATCGTGACGATCGCGTCGACGTCACCCCGGTCGAACAGTGCGAGGCCCGCCAGGACCGCGCCGGGGAAGAGCTGGTGCTCCGCGGTGAAGTCGGTGCCGTTGACGGCGAGGGCGAGCTGCGTGGAGCGGAAGGCGTCGCTGTTGTTCGGCGGGGTCGCGATCTTCTTCCCGCGCAGGTCGGCGACCGTCCGGTAGGGGCTGTTCTCCGGGACCAGGACGCGCACGTGGTTGTTCAGGCTGGTCGAGAACAGCACGACGTCCGCGCCCGCCTCGGCGGCGACGACCGCGCCGAGCGGACCCATGCTGGCCACGTCGAGAGCGCCCGAGAGCAGCTTGTTCTGGACGTCTCCGGGACCCGAGCCCGCGACGTAGGTCAGGTCGAGGTTCCCGACCAGACCCCGCTGCTCGCTGATCGGGCGGATCACCGCCCCCGCGGTCCCCGCCTGGGTGTCCTCGACGCGTGCGGCGAGGGTGGTGCCCGCGGGGGCCGCGCCGCCGCAGGCGGCGAGCAGCGGTGCGGCGGCGAACCCGGCACCGCCGAACAGGGCGGCGCGGAGGAGGGTGCGGCGATCGAGGCCGCGATCGAGCAGCGGGGGACGCATGAGGGTGCTCCAGAAAGGACCGGCGCGGGCCGGGACGTGGGGGAGACGGGTGGGGGAGACGGGGGCGCTCAGCGCCCCGGACACGTCCCGCCGTTGATGGCGCAGTGGTCCACGTGCCGACGCCGGGTGAGGTTCACCGCAGCCCCCGCAGGGTCTCGTAGCCCGAGCGGCCGTCGGTGAGACGCCAGGAGCGCATCCAGGCGTAGGTCTCGGTGAACCGGCGCTCGGTGAACGGCACGATGTGGGTGTAGCGGTGATAGTCCGGGCGCAGCAGGGTCGGGTCGAGGTCCGCCTCGGCCGCGATCGTCGGCGCCCACCGGGCCCGGTCGGCGTTGATCAGGTCCACGGCCTTGTCGACGGCGGTCCGGTAGGCCTCCTGCTGCTCCGCCGTGAGGTGCGGGGCGATGACCTGCGAGCCGCGGTAGGTGTAGGTGCCGAGCACGTGCGCGCCGTGGGCGAGTGCCTTGGACAGGAACGGTTCCATCAGCATCGTGGCGCGGGACTCGCCGGCGAGCAGCCGCTCGAGCCGGCGCGCGGGCGGGCCGATGTGCTCGAGCACGATCCGCTCGCGGGGGACGGTGCCCTCCAGCAGGTGCAGCGCCGTGTAGTGCGAGCCGGTGTAGTCGTTGACCGAGACCGGGACGTCCGCCAGGTCGTGCGGCTCGTTGAGGTCGTCGTCCATGCTGACCAGGGCCTGGGCGACGACGGCCGCCCGCAGGTGGCCGATCCGGCCGCCGCGGGTGTCGCGCTCCAGTCGGTCGATCCCGCCCCACTCGCAGACGTTGTAGACGTCCGCCCGGGCGGTGCTGAACAGGGACTCCTTGTGGCGCACCGCGGGATCGCGGCGCGCGTCCGCCGAGCGGTCGGACCCGTCGGCGAACCGCACCGACAGTCCGACGGCGGAGAACAGGCCCTCCTCGACCGCCACGATCTCGGGCAGGTCGAAGACGACGTGGTTCGGCGACACGACGATCTCGTCCGTACCCACGACGCCTCCTTACCCTCGATCGGCTGACCCGAGGTTAGGCAGGCCGGCGGGGGTCGGTCAACGGTCGTTTGCGGGATGCGGGACACAGTTGCGCATCGTGGAATGTCCGGTCATGAGCTGCGGAGGCGTCCAAATGTCCGGTCAGAAGTCGCCGAAGGCCATGGACACCGGAAGCCCCTCCAGGGCGTCGGCGGCGGACCGCACGACCGACCCCAGCCCGTCGAGCGTGTCGTCGGTGAGCCTGCTGGCGGGGCCCTGGATCTCCACACCCATCCGGACGTGCTCGCCGGCTCCGACCACCGGCGCGGCGAGGGCGCGCAGGGAGGGGTCGTGGGGGTCGTCGAGCACGGCGTAGCCGCGGAACTGCGTGGCCAGCAGGTCCACCTCGGTCGTCCACGATTCGGGACCGCCGGTGCGGGTGAGCACCTCCGCGGCCTCGTGCACGGGATCCCGCCCGAACGCGACGATGGCGCAGCCGATCGCGGACTCCAGCAGCGGCACCCGCGCGCCGGGTCGTCCGATGTAGCGCAGCGGGCGGGTGGACGGGACGGACAGCACGATCAGCACCTCGTCGCCGCGGCGCATGCCGATGCTCGCGGTCTCACCGGTGCGGTCGGCGAGCTCCTTGAGCACGTCCGCGGCCTCGGGCACCCCGGAGCTGCCGAGCGCCTTGCGCGCCAACCGGAGCAGCAGCGGACCGGGGAGGAAGCGCTCGGCGTCCCGACCCAGCAGGTTGCCCGCCACCAGGGTGTGGGCGAGCCGGTGCACGGTGCTCACGGTCAGCCCGGTGGCCCGGGCGATCTCCGTCGTGGTCAGCCCGGCCTCGCTGTCCACCACCAACCCCAGCACCGTCGACGCGCGCGCCACGGACTGGATCTCCGGCCCGCGCGAGGCCCCTGGGGTCGCCATGCAGCAGAAGGTAGCCGCCCCGGGATCGTGAGCGGCGATGGTCGCCATGGCGACCATCGCCGCTCACGGGATCAGTTGAGGTGCGCCAGGAGTCCGGCGGCGGTGCGGCGGAGGCGTTCGGCGACCTCCGGGGGCTGGTCACCGCTCGAGAGGTAGGCGGCGATGAGCCGGGCGCCCTCGTCCCAGCGAGCCTGGGCGGCCAGGACCTCGCCCAGCTCCACCAGGGCGTCGGCGTCGGAGCGCAGGGCCAGGCGCATCCGCAGCACCCACTCGCGGTCGGCGGGCCCACCCCGGCGCCGCTGGGCGGCGCGCAGGTTCTCCAGCATGCGCAGCAGGATCTCCCGGGTCGAGACGCGCGGCAGCAGGTGCGGGCCGAAGGGTGCCGTCGAGCCCGTCGCGCGGCGGTACAGCTCCGCGCAGTCCGCGCGGTCGAGGCGGCGGCCGCCGTCGAAGACGTCCAGCAGGTGGCCGCTGTGCGGCACCCGCACCAGGAAGTGCCCCGGCATGCCGACGCCCTCCAGCGCGATCCCGGCCCGCCGCCCCACCTCGATGCACACCACCGCGAGGGTGATCGGGATGCCGAGCTTGCGGGTCAGGACCTCCGGGAGCAGCGAGTTGCGCGGGTCGCCGTAGTCGCCCGTGTCGCCCGCGAAGCCCTCCTCCACGAACAGTCGTCGGACGAGGGCGGGCAGCGAGTCCACGCCCGCGGCCAGCCGGTCCAGCTCGCCGAGCCAACGCTCGGCCTCCAGATCGGGATCGGCACCCGCGGCGAGCGCGAGCGCCGCCTCGTCCAGTGGGGGCTCCGGACCGCGGACCAGGTCGACGAACCGGGCGACCGCCTCGCTCACGGGGCGCCGGCCGACCTGTCCGCCGCCTCCGTCTCCACCACCAGCCGGACCGTGGTCCCGGCGACGTCGCTCCACACCTGCAGGACGTCGCTGAGCTCGGAGGCGAGCCAGAGCCCGCGGCCCCGCTCACCGGACGGCGGCGGCGCCACCAGGCCCGGGAAGGCCACGTCCATCCGCCCGACGTCGTAGACCTCGGCGACGACCCGGCCCGCGCCGCCCCACAGCCGCAGCCTGCCCGCCCCGGGCCCGTGCTCGGCGCTGTTCGTCGCGATCTCGTTGACCGCCAGCACCAGATCGGCGACGCGCTCGGGGTCCAGACCCGCCGCGGGCGAGACCTGGGTGACCAACCTGCGGGCGGCGGACAGCGTGGCCTGGGTGAACGCCAGCTCGGCGACGGGCGGTCCGAGGTCGGACGGCGGTGGCGGCGGGAACTCGGAGAGCACCCCGAGGGGATCGCGCACGGTCTCGGTGGGCACGCTCGCCCCGCCGACGCGCAGGGCGGGATGGGTGGCGCGCAGGAGGTCGAGGTCGCCGTCCTCGGGGTAGGCGCACAGCATGGTGACGGGGAGCCCGGCGAGCGCGACGGTGAGCGCGGCGTCGAGCCGGGCCCAGTGGCCGAGGTCCAGCCCCAGGCGTGCGCTGTGCTGGGCGACCACCGTCGTCCGCTGCTCCGGTCTGGGGGTGCGGCGGCTCAGCCGCGCCCACCGCGTCGCCACGGTGAACGGGGGCACCCGGTGCACCTCGTCGAGCTCTCGCCAGTCCACCGCCGACGCCGCGGGGCCCAGCACCGCGGAGAGCGCCGCCCGGTTGTCCGGTTCCATCGCCACGACGACGGGCCCGCCCGCCTCCAGCGCTGCGCCGAGCGGCTCGGCGAGCTCGCCCGCGAGCTGCTCCGGGGTCGCGTACGGCACACCCTCGTGGACCGTGCCGCAGGGTGGGTGCGGGGCCGCCGCCTGGGCCGCCTCCTGGTCCATTCCCTGCTCCACCCCCGCTCCCACCGCGCAGCGGCACGATAGTGCCCGGAGCGCCGGCTCGCCGAACGGAGCAACCGGGTGCGGGCAGTGGACCGAACGGGCGAGGTTCAACCCGAAGCGGGTGGATCATGGCACGGTGGGGTGACGAGTGTGACCCAGCAGACGGACCCCCGTGTGACGGCCGGGTCGCCGACCGCGGCGCGCGTGCCACGAACGGATGGCCGGTGTCCGATTCCGCTCACGCTGCGTCCCCGAGCTGGGCCTTTCCGGTGACCCGTCGAAGAACCAGGCCACCGGGCGGTCGTTGACCGCTCCAGGGCCCGACGACCGGCGAGCAGGGGAGGTGGCGGATGACGGCGGAGCTGACCGACCCGCGTTCGCCCGATCCCGGCGCCGCGGCGGTGCACCTGCTCGACGCGCCGGGTGCGCGTGCCGTCGTCCGCAGGCCGGGCTCGCCGGACCTCGCCGCCCCCGTCGGCTGGGGGGTCCTGGTGCTGCCGGTGTTCGGCGCCGACCCCGAGCTGTCCGTGGAGTTCACCGAGTCGGCGGGTGCGGACCGGGCACCCACCGGTCCGCGGTGGCTCGCCTGCGCGGACCTGCGCCGCGTCCGGCACGACGTCGTCGCCGTCCGGGGGTTGCTGCGCGCCGGGCCCGCCCTGGCACTCGCCGAGGCCCCCGAGCCGGAGCCCATCGAGGGCGCCGCCCACCGCGTGCAGGGGGTCTTCCGGGTCCGGCCGCTGCCCGGGCGTCGGATCGAGATCTCGCTGCAGGTGACCGTGGTGGCGCCCGGCGCGGGAGAGGCGGGCGAGCCCGCGGGCACACCCGTCCAGCTGGAGTTCCGCGGCGCGTTCGCCCGCTGAGTTAGCTGCCCCACGAGCCGCCCGACGGGGTCCCTCCCGTGTGGCAGGGTGACGGTGACCGGCTCCTGCGCGGAAAGGGTGGACATGCGCGTCTTCAATGGTGTGGACGAGATCAGCGGCCTGGTGGGAGAGCACCTCGGCACCTCGGAATGGGTGACCGTGGAACAGGCCCACATCGACCAGTTCGCCGAGGCGACCGGCGATCACCAGTGGATCCACGTGGACGCGGAGCGCGCCGCCGAGGGCCCCTTCGGCACGACGATCGCGCACGGCTTCCTGACCCTGTCGCTGCTCCCGGTGCTCGTGGCGAAGACCTACCGCATCGACGGCGTGCGCATGGGCATCAACTACGGGCTCAACAAGGTGCGGTTCACCTCGCCGGTGCCGGTGGGCGGCAAGGTGCGCGGGAACATCGTGCTCGCGGGGGTGGAGCAGACCAAGGACGGCGCCGCTCAGCTCGCCCTCACCGTGACCGTCGAGCTCGAGGGTTCGGAGCGGCCCGCGCTCGTCGCCGAGTGGCTCGTCCGCCAGTACAGCTGAACTCCTGACATCCGAAGGATGGGGCAGACATGCGTGATGCGGTGATCTGCGAGCCGCTGCGGACCCCGGTCGGCGGGTTCGGCGGCTCGCTGCGCGACGTGCCGGTGAAGACCCTGGCGTCCACGGTGATCACCGCGCTCGTCGCGCGGACCGGGCTGGACACCTCCGCGGTCGACGACGTGCTGCTGGGCAACTGCTACCCCACGATGGACGCGCCGGCGCTCGGGCGGGTGGCCGCGCTCGACGCCGGCATCCCGATCACCGCGGGCGGGCTGCAGATCGACCGTCGGTGCGGCTCGGGTCTGCAGGCCGTGCTCTACGCCGCGATGCAGGTCCAGACCGGCGCGTCGGAGGTCGTCCTCGCCGGCGGCGCGGAGTCCATGTCCAACGCCGCCTTCTACTCGACGAGCATGCGCTGGGGCGCCAAGGGCGGCCCCGGGGTGATGCTGCACGACTCGCTCGCCCGCGGGCGGGTCACGGCGGGCGGGGACCACCACCCCGTGCCCGGCGGCATGATCGAGACCGCGGAGAACCTCCGCAAGGAGTACTCGATCCCCCGCGAGGAGCAGGACGAGTTCGCCGTGCGGTCGCACCAGAAGGCGGCCGCGGCGCAGGCGTCGGGGATCTTCGCCGAGGAGATCGTCCCGGTCACGGTGAAGGGCCGCAAGGGCGACACCGTGGTGGACCGGGACGAGCACATCCGGCCGGACTCGTCGGTGGAGACCCTCGCGAGGCTGCGCCCGATCATGGGCAAGCAGGATGCCGAGGCCACGGTCACCGCGGGGAACGCCTCCGGGCAGAACGACGGGGCGGCGATCTGCATCGTCACCACCCCGGAGAAGGCCGCGGAGCTGGGGCTGCGCCCGCTGGTCCGGCTCGTGTCCTGGGGGGTGGGCGGCGTGGCGCCCCGGACGATGGGCATCGGCCCGGTCCCGGCCGTGGCCAGGGCGCTCGACCAGGCCGAGGTCGCGCTCAAGGACGTCGACCTGATCGAGCTGAACGAGGCCTTCGCCGCGCAGGTGCTGGCCTGCACCCGCGAGTGGGGGTTCACCCCGAGCGACTTCGAGCGGATGAACGTCCACGGCTCGGGGATCTCGCTGGGCCACCCGGTCGGCGCGACCGGCGGCCGGATCCTGGCCACCCTGGCCAGGGAGATGGTGCGCCGGGACGCCCGCTACGGCGTCGAGACGATGTGCATCGGTGGCGGGCAGGGCCTCGCCGCGCTGTTCGAGCGCGTGTGAACGAGGAGGCCGCGCAGTCCGTGGAGCGGGCGGACGAGCTGGGCACCCAGCTCGCCCGCCTGATCCGCCTGTTCGACCGGATGCAGGCGCAGTACCAGGCGGAGAACCCGAACGCCGTCGAGCGGTCGGCCTACCTGCTGCTCGTGCACCTGGTGAAGGACGGACCGCAGCGGCCCGGCGCGCTGGCGGAGGCGGTCCGGTCGGACCCGTCGACCGTCAGCAGGCAGATCGCCCAGCTCGGCAGGCTCGGCTACGTGGCCCGCACCCCGGACCCCGAGGACGGGCGGGCCTCGCTCATCGCGGCGACCGAGGAGGGCAGGCGGGTCTTCGAGGAGAACCGCGAACAACGCAACACCCGCATCGCGGCCCTGCTCGCCGACTGGACCCCCGAGGACCAGGCCATGCTGACCCGGCTGCTCGGCCGCTTCAGCACGGCGCTGGAGGAGGCCTGGACCAAGGGCGGCTGACGCCGCCCGTGCGCGGCGAGTGGTGCCAGAGCACCACTCGCCACGCACGACCGCTCAGTGCTGGGGGGTCTCGCCCGCCTCGAGCGCGGCGGCCTCGGCGGCCTTCGCGTCCTCCTCGCGCTTGCGGGAGGCGAGGATCTCGCGCTCGGCGTCGGCCCGGCCGACCCACGAGGCACCCTCGACGCTCTTGCCCGGCTCGAGGGTCTTGTAGATCTCGAAGAAGTGCTGGATCTCCGCCCGGTCGAACTCGGGCAGGTGGTGGATGTCGCGCAGGTGCTCCTGGCGCGGGTCGTCCGCCGGGACGCAGAGGACCTTGTCGTCCCCGCCCTTCTCGTCCTTCATCCGGAACATGCCGATGGCGCGCGAGCGGATCAGGCAGCCCGGGAACGTCGGCTCCTGGACGAGCACGAGCGCGTCCAGCGGGTCGCCGTCCTCACCGAGGGTGTCCTCGATGAAGCCGTAGTCCGCGGGGTACTGCGTGGCGGTGAACAGCGTGCGGTCGAGGCGGAGCCTGCCCGTCTTGTGGTCCACCTCGTACTTGTTGCGGCCGCCCTTCGGGATCTCGATGAGAACGTCGAAGTCCACGGGTGCTCCTTCAGTCGGTCCGTCTGCAGGCCGCTCCGATGGGTGCGGCATCTACCTCTAGTGTGGGGGACCGCGTCCGGACGGTCGTGACCGGCCGGTCCGTCTCGGGGGACGCGGGAAGGATCGGTGGAGGGTGGGATTCGGCCGCCGGATCGGCGACACGCTCAGGCTGCCCACGCGCAGGGGGCGGACCGTCCTCATCGTGCTCGTGGTGTTGGCGCTGGCCGCGGCGGCGGGCGGCACGGCGGCCCTGCACGCGCCGAACCTGCTCGCTGACCTGGGCATTCGCGACCAGGCGGTGCCGGAGAAGCAGCTCGACACGCCCGTCCCGGAGCTGGCGGCCCTGTCCGCCGCGGCGCCCACGCCGAGCAGCTCGGGCCTCGGTTCCGTGCTCGGCCCGCTGGCCGGTTCGACCGCCCTGGGCGACTTCTCCGGGATCGTTGTCGACCCGGCCGCGCCGCGCGGCGCGCCGCCACTGTGGCAGCAATCACCGGAGAAGACTCTCGTTCCGGGCAGTACGGGCAAGCTCCTCACGGCCAGTGCCGCCCTGCTCACCCTGGACCCGACCGACCGGCTGGCCACCCGGGTGGTCGCGGGCGCCGAGCCGGGCCAGGTCGTGCTGATCGGCGGCGGCGATCCCACCCTCACCGCGCTGCCCGCGGGCCGCACCGGCACCTATCCCGACCCAGCCCGGCTCGACGACCTGGTGGCCCTGGTCGAGAAGGCGGTCGGCAGCCAGCCGATCACCTCCGTCGTGATCGACACCAGCCTGTGGACCGGCCCGGAGCTGGCCGAGGGCTGGGACCCCGCGGACGTCGCGGGCGGGTTCGTCGCCCCGATGGTCCCGCTGATGCTCGACGGCGGCAGGCGCGTCGTCACCGAGCAGGACACCCCGCGCGTGGCCGACCCCGCGACCGAGGCCGGGCGCGCCTTCGCCCAGAAGCTCGGCGTCACCCGGGTCACCGAGGGCACCGCGCCGCCGAACGCCAAGGAGCTGGGTCGGGTCGTCTCCGCGCCGGTCTCCTCGCTGGTCGAGCACCTGATGACCACCTCGGACAACGTCCTGGCCGAGAGCCTCGCCCGCACCGTCGCCCTGTCGCGGCAGGCGGACCCGTCCTTCACCGGGTCGGCGGACGCGGTGCTCGGCGCGCTGACCCAGTCCGGCTTCGACGTCACCGGGGCCCACATGGTCGACGGCAGCGGGCTGTCCACCGAAGACCGGGTGCCCGCCCCGCTGCTGGCGGCGCTGCTGCAGGCCGCCGCGGCCCCCACCGGCCCGGACGACGGACCCGAGTTCCTCCGCCCGATCATCACCGGGCTGCCGGTCGCGGGCGGCGACGGCACGCTCGACGACCGGTTCGGCACCGGCAACGCCTCCGTGGGCCGCGGCGTCGTCCGGGCCAAGACGGGGACGCTCACCGGGGTGAGCAGCCTCGCGGGCGTCGTCACGGACGTCGACGGCAGGCTGCTGGTCTTCGCGCTGATGTCCAACGGAAAGTCCCCGGCGGACGTCCGCCCGCGGCTGGACACGATCGCGGCCACGCTGAGTCGGTGCGGATGTCGGTAGCGTGGCGGAGGTGACGCTCGCGACCGACACCTCGTCCGGACTCCCGGTCAACTGGGGGCTGGCCCGCCGCACGGCGGCCCGGCTCGTGCCTGCGGGGCCGCCGGTCACCGCCGCGGTGGCGACGGAGCTGGTGGAGCGGCTGCGTGCGGACGCCGCGGTCGCCGAAGGGCACGTCCGCGCCGTCACGGGCCTCGGCGAGGGGCTGCCGCTGCTGCCCGCGGACGTCGTGGACCGCCCCGCCTGGGCGGCGGCCGCGATCGACGGCATGGCGGAGCTGACGGCGGGCGCGCAGCTGCCGAGCACGGCGAAGGCCGCGCGGGCGGTCACCTCGACCACCGCCGCTCTGCAGATCGGCGGGGTCCTCGCCTTCGTGGGGGCCCGCGTGCTCGGCCAGTACGACCCGTTCGGCGGGCCGGACCGCGAGGGCAGGCTGCTGCTCGTCGCCCCGAACATCTACGCCGCCCAGCAGGCGCTCGACGTCCCCAGCGAGGACTTCGGCCTCTGGGTCTGCCTGCACGAGGCCACCCACCGGCTGCAGTTCACCGCCGTGCCCTGGCTGCGCGAGCACTTCGCGGCCGAGGTCTCGCACTTCCTGTCGATCAGCACCCGGGACGGCGGGGCGATGCTCGAGCGGCTCCCGGAGGCGGTGAAGGCGCTCAAGGAGTCCCGCGGCGACTCGCTGGCGCTGGTGGAGCTGCTGCAGGGCCCGGAGCAGAAGGCCGCGCTGGACCGGCTGCTCGCGCTGACCACGCTGCTGGAGGGCCACGCGGACCACGTCATGGACGCGGCGGGCCCCGAGGTGGTGCCCAGCGTCGCGACGATCCGCACGCGGTTCACCGCGCGTCGTCGCGGCGGCGGGTTGATCGACCGGGTGTTGCGCGCGCTGCTCGGGGTGGAGGCCAAGGTCAAGCAGTACGCGGTCGGCTCGGCGTTCACGAAGCGGGTCGTCGACGAGGTGGGCATGGCGGGTTTCAACGCCGTCTGGCAGAGCCCCGACACCCTCCCCACGCGCGCGGAGCTGGCGGCCCCCGAGACCTGGCTGGCCCGAGTCCCCTGACCGACGCCCGCACCATGGAGCCACACTGGCCGCTGAGCAGGCTGTTGTCGCGCATCGTGGAGCCACGATGACCGCTGGGCGGGCCGGTTCCGCGCAGTGTGGAGCCACAGTGCGGCGGGTGGTGGCGGACGCGCTCGCGCGGGTCCCGCTGCGGGGCGCGCCCGTCGTCGGGTGTTCCGGCGGGCCGGACTCGCTGGCGCTGCTGCTCGCCGCGCACGCCGTGCGGGCGGACACGGTGGCGGCGATCGTCGACCACGGGTTGCAACCCGGCTCGGCCGAGCGCTCGCAGGCGCTCGCCACCCGGCTGCGGGAGCGGGGCGTCGCCGCCGAGGTGCACCCCGTCGTCGTCACCGGGAGCGGGGGCCTGGAGGCCGCGGCGCGGCGGGCGCGGTACGCGGCGCTGCGGGCGGTCCGGCCCGGTTCGCCCGTGCTGCTCGGCCACACCCTCGACGACCAGGCGGAGACCGTGCTCCTCGGGCTCGGCCGCGGCTCGGGGGCCCGGTCGATCGCGGGCATGCGCGAGTGGGACGAGCCGTGGCTGCGGCCGCTGCTCGGCCTGCGCCGAGCCGTGGTGCACGCGGCCTGCGGCGATCTCGAGCCCTGGTCCGACCCGCACAACGTCGATCCCCGGTTCACCCGCGTCCGGCTGCGGGCCGAGGTCCTGCCGCTCGTGGAGGACGTCCTCCCGGGGGCGACGGAGGCGCTCGCCCGCACCGCGGCCCAGCTGCGGGAGGACGACGAGGCGCTCTCGGCCTGGGCCGCGCGCCTGCGGGACGAGGCGGAGTCCCCGGCGGGCCTCGACGTCGCCGTGCTGCGCGACGCTCCCGCCGCGGTCCGGCGACGGGTGCTGCGCGACTGGCTCTGTGACGTCGGCGTCACGGCCCTGACCGACGCCCACCTGCGGTCGGCCGACGCGCTGGTCGGCGAGTGGCGCGGGCAGGGCGGGCCGAGGCTGCCCGGCGGGTTGGACCTCGTGCGGCGAGATGGCAGGCTCTCGGTGCAACGGTTCGGCTAGCGAGAGGGTCATCCGTGTACGACGGGGACATCGCGTCCGTCTTGATCACCGAACAACAGATCGACGACAAGACCACGGAGCTCGCCGAGCAGGTCGCGAAGGACTACGCCGCCGTCGACGGTGACGTCCTGCTGGTCGGGGTGCTCAAGGGCGCGGTCATGTTCATGACGGACTTCGCGCGCGCCATGCCGGTCCCGGTCCAGCTGGAGTTCATGGCGGTCAGCTCGTACGGGTCGGCCACGTCCTCGAGCGGCGTCGTGCGGATCCTCAAGGACCTCGACCGGGACATCGCCGGGCGGCACGTCCTGATCGTCGAGGACATCATCGACTCCGGTCTGACGCTGTCCTGGCTGCTGAAGAACCTGGAGTCGCGTGGCCCGGCGTCGCTGGAGGTCGTGACGCTGCTCCGCAAGCCCGACGCGGTGAAGGTCGACGTCCCGGTGAAGTACGTGGGCTTCGACATCCCGAACGAGTTCGTGGTCGGCTACGGGCTGGACTACGCCGAGCGCTACCGCGACCTGCCCTACATCGGCACGCTGGACCCGAAGGTCTACGCCTGAGGGGCCCTGACGCTGGAGACGCCGTGACGCTTGGGACGCCCAAGCACCGCGGAGCGACGCTTGGGACGCCCAAGCGTCACGGTCAGAGCGTCAGAGCCCGAGCGTCAGAGCCCGAGCGTCAGAGCCCGAGCGTCAGAGCCCGAGCGTCAGAGCCCGAGCGTCAGAGCCCGAGCGTCAGAGCCCGAGCGTCAGAGCCCGAGCGTCAGAGCCCGAGCGTCAGAGCCCGAGCGTCAGAGCCCGAGCGTCAGACGGGTGGCCCCGCGGGCGGCGCGATCTCCTGCGGGTCCACGCCCGGCGGCGTGGGGGTGAACGGCGCGGTGCCGTCGACCAGCCCGACCGGCCCCAGGCCACTGTGCGCGTTGGCGTAGGCCAGCGACCGGGCCAGGTCCGTCACCCCGTTGCTGACCGGCAGCGGTGCCAGGTTCAGGGTGGAGAGCAGACCCAGCGCCCGCCCCGAGGCGTCGAGGAACGCGCTGCCCGAGTCCCCCGGGATGCCCGGGTTGACCGTGTAGACCTGGTGCTGCCACCCGTCGGCGACGTCCCCGGCGCTCACGCCCGCCTTCGGGGTCAGCGCGGCGATCCCGGCCCGGGTCGGCGAGTTGCCGTAGCTGAAGGCCTGCGCGCCCAGCGGCAGCCCGGTGGTGTTCACCCCGGTCGGTCCGCCGAAGAACGGGACCGTGGGGTTCGTGGTGGCGGCGGTGTCCGCGGGCAGCTCGACGAGGGCGAAGTCGTTGTAGCCGCAGACCACCGGGTCGGTCTCGGCGCGCTGCTGCATGGTCACCCAGGAGCTGTAGACCATCCGCCCGGTCGTCGTGTAGCCGTGCGCGCCGCGGACCGTGACCGGCGTGCCGAGCGGCATCGTCGAGGAGTTGCAGCCGTCCGTCTCGGTCTCCGCACCGGTGCCCGCGCAGTGCGCGGCCTGCCCGAGGTAGAGGGTCCCCCCGTCGCCGCGGAACACGAAGTTCCCGGTGCAGGAGCCGCCGCCCTGGGTGATCGTCTGCACCCCGGGCGTCACCCCGGCCGTCTCGCGGGGTGCCCAGACGGGGGCCGGCGCGGCGGCCGGAACCGCGGCGGGCGCCGGTCGGGCGCTCGCGGTCGAGGGCACGACGACCACCACCGCGGCCAGGGCCGCCACCGTCGCCGCCGCGGCGAGCGCGCCGCGCCTCGACCGGATACGCATCCGGACCCCACCCCCGAGAAATCGCCGGCAAGTCGCCGCGTGACCAACGACGCACCCCTGCCCGGGGTTACCTCACCATCCCCGCCCCCCGGGGTTCGAGCCGGGTCACCGGTTCGGTGCGGGCCCGAGACCGGATCGTGAGGCGGCCCGGGAACCGGGCGCGCGAGGCGCACGTTGAGCTGGGCGTACCCCTCCGCAGGGCACGGTGGCGCAGCACCGGCCCGCGGCGGCTATCCTGGCGGATCAGGCCGGTCGGCGCGTCGCCGCCCGCGCGGGTACCGGCGAAGCACATCTCGGGAAGGTGAAGGCCACCAGGCCGAAGCTGCATGGACCGCAAGCGCCTGCTCCGTAACCCCTTGATCTGGATCCTCGTCGTGGTCCTGGTCTACTTCGGGTTCTCCGTGCTCTTCGACGACACCCGCGGCTACGCCCAGGTCCCCACGTCGACGGCCATCGCCCAGATCGACGCCCGGAACGTGGCGAGCGCCACGATCGAGGACCGCGAGCAGCGCCTGCGGCTCGAGCTGACCAACCCGGTCGACGGCAGCACCAAGATCCTGACCCAGTACCCCGCGTCGTCCTCGAACGCGATCCTCACGGATCTGCAGGAGGCGGGCGTCCCCACCTACAACACCGTGGTGCGCCAGGACTCGTTCCTGACCACGATGTTGATCTACCTGATCCCGCTCGGCCTGGTGCTCCTCGTCCTGTTCTGGATGATGAACAACGCCCAGGGCGGCGGGAACCGGGTCATGTCCTTCGGCAAGTCGAAGGCCAAGCAGCTCAACAAGGACATGCCGAAGACCACGTTCGCCGACGTGGCGGGTGCGGACGAGGCCGTCGAAGAGCTGTACGAGATCAAGGACTTCCTGCAGAACCCGGGCCGCTACCAGGCGCTCGGGGCCAAGATCCCCAAGGGCGTGCTGCTCTACGGCCCGCCCGGCACCGGGAAGACGCTGCTCGCGCGCGCGGTCGCGGGCGAGGCGGGCGTGCCGTTCTACACGATCTCCGGCTCGGACTTCGTCGAGATGTTCGTCGGTGTCGGCGCCTCGCGCGTGCGGGACCTGTTCGAGCAGGCCAAGCAGAACTCCCCCTGCATCATCTTCGTGGACGAGATCGACGCGGTCGGCCGCCAGCGCGGGGCGGGCCTCGGCGGCGGGCACGACGAGCGGGAGCAGACGCTCAACCAGCTGCTCGTCGAGATGGACGGGTTCGACGCGCGTGGCGGAATCATCCTGATCGCGGCCACCAACCGTCCGGACATCCTGGACCCGGCGCTGCTGCGTCCCGGCCGCTTCGACCGGCAGATCCCCGTCGGCGCCCCGGACCTCGCGGGCCGCCGCCAGATCCTGCAGGTGCACAGCAAGGGCAAGCCCTTCGCGAACGACGTCGACTTCGACGCCCTCGCCAAGCGCACCGTCGGGATGTCGGGTGCGGACCTGGCGAACGTGATCAACGAGGCCGCGCTGCTCACCGCGCGGGAGAACGGCTCGCTGATCAACGGCGCCGCGCTCGAGGAGTCCGTCGACCGCGTGGTCGGGGGCCCGCGGCGCAAGGGCAAGATCATCTCCGAGCAGGAGAAGAAGATCACCGCCTACCACGAGGGCGGACACGCGCTGGCCGCGTGGGCGATGCCGGACCTGGAGCCGGTCTACAAGCTCACGATCCTGCCGCGCGGCCGCACCGGCGGGCACGCCCTCGTCGTCCCGGAGGACGACAAGGGCCTGATGACGCGCTCGGAGATGATCGGCAGGCTGGTGTTCGCCATGGGCGGGCGCAGCGCCGAGGAGCTGGTGTTCCACGAGCCCACCACGGGCGCGTCCTCCGACATCGACCAGGCCACCAAGATCGCTCGCGCGATGGTCACCGAGTACGGCATGAGCGCCAAGCTCGGCGCGGTCCGCTACGGCCGCGAGCAGGGCGACCCCTTCCTGGGTCGCTCGATGGGCAACCAGGCGGACTACTCGCTCGAGGTCGCCCACGAGATCGACGAGGAGGTCCGCAAGCTCATCGAGGCGGCCCACACCGAGGCGTGGGAGATCCTCAACACCTACCGGGACGTGCTGGACGACCTGGTGGTGGAGCTGCTGGACAAGGAGACGCTCACCCGCAAGGACCTGGAGCGGATCTTCGGCTCGGTGGAGAAGCGGCCCCGGATCACCGCGTTCAACGACTTCGGTGAGCGCACCCCGAGCGACAAGCCGCCGATCAAGACGAAGGGCGAGCTCGCCCGCGAGCGCGGCGAGGCGTGGCCGCCGGAGACCGAGCGCGAGCCGGTCCCGGTCAGCTCGTACCCGGGCGGCGGGGGCGGAGACGTCCCGGCGCCGGGTCCGAACGGCGGCCCCGGTCCCCTGCCGTCGCCCGGCCCGAACGGCGGCTACCCCGGCGGGTTCCCCGCCGAGCAGCACGCCCCGGCGAACGGGAACGGCAACGGCGCGCACGCCGCCCCGGCGAACGGGAACGGCAACGGCAACCGGCTGCCCCCGAACGCGGTCGCGCCGAACTACGGCGCCCCGCCGGACTGGCGGCCCGCGACCACGCCCGCCGGGCAGACCTGGCCGCCGCCGAACTGGGCCCCGCCGCAGCAGGGCACCGACCCGTCGGAGCCGGGCCCCCGGCCCTACGACACGCCCGCACCACGACCCACGCCGGAGAACCCGGAGCAGGGGCCCGACTTGGGGAGCACGCGCTGACCACCAGCACACCGGTGAACGGTCGAGTGACCGCCACGGGCGTCGATCACGCACGCGCCGAGGCGGCCGTCCGCGAGCTGCTGCTCGCGATCGGGGAGGACCCCGACCGCGAGGGGCTCCGGGACACCCCGGGCCGGGTCGCCCGGGCCTACGAGGAGCTGTTCGCCGGGCTCTACACGGACCCGGCCGCGGTCCTGGAGAAGACGTTCGACGAGGGCCACGGCGAGCTCGTCATGGTCAAGGACATCCCGATCTATTCCACCTGCGAGCACCACCTCGTGCCGTTCCACGGGGTGGCGCACATCGGGTACATCCCGTCGTTGGACGGGAAGGTCACCGGGCTGTCCAAGCTGGCCCGCGTCGTCGACCTCTACGCCAAGCGCCCGCAGGTCCAGGAGCGGCTCACCGGGCAGGTGGCGGACGCGCTGGTGGCGAAGCTGAACCCGCGCGGGGTGATCGTGGTGATCGACGCCGAGCATCTCTGCATGGCCATGCGCGGGATCCGCAAGCCGGGCTCGCGCACTACCACCTCCGCCGTGCGGGGCATGTTCGAGACCTCCCCGTCGTCTCGCGCGGAGGCGCTCGCGCTGATCCGGGGGTCGTGATGGCTGCCCCGGTCCCGCAGCCGGGCCGGTGCGTGGTGCTGGGCATCCTCAACGTCACTCCCGACTCGTTCTCCGACGGCGGCCGGTACGTCGACCGCGAGCACGCCGTCGCGCACGGGGTCGCCATGCGGGACGCCGGGGCCGACCTGGTGGACGTCGGCGGCGAGTCGACGCGGCCCGGCGCGGCCCGGATCGACGCGGCCACCGAGCAGGAGCGCATCCTGCCGGTGGTCCGGGACCTCGTCGCCGAGGGCGTCCGGGTCAGCGTCGACACCACCCGCGCCTCGGTCGCCGAGGCCGCCGTGGAGGCCGGCGCGACCGTGGTCAACGACGTGTCCGGCGGGCTCGCCGACCCCCGCATGGCGGCCGCGGTCGCGGCACTGCGCGTGCCGTGGATCCTCATGCACTGGCGCGGACACAGCGACCGCATGCAGGAGCTGGCCTCCTATGAGGACGTCATCGGGGAGGTCCGCCACGAGCTCGTCGAGCGGGTGGACGCCGCGGTGATGGCGGGCGTGGATCCCGGTCGGATCATCCTCGACCCGGGCATCGGCTTCGCCAAGACCGCGGCGCACAACTGGGCGCTGCTGCGCAGGCTGGACGTGTTGCTGGCGCTGGGGTTCCCCGTGCTGGTCGGGGCCTCGCGCAAGCGGTTCCTCGGGCAGTTGCTCGCCGCATCGGACGGCACGCTGCGTCCACCCTCGGGGCGAGACGGCGCCACCGCGGCGATCAGCGCGATCGCCGCCGAGCACGGCGCCTGGGGCGTCCGGGTGCACGACGTCGAGTCCACGATGGACGCCATCGCGGTCGCCGCCGCGTACCGGCTGGGCTCCTCGCGCGCGCGGACGGGAGAGCAATGACGGACCGGATCGAGCTGACCGGGCTGCGGGTGCGCGGCCACCACGGCGTGTTCGCGCACGAGAAGCGGGACGGCCAGGACTTCGTCGTCGACATCCGGCTGTGGATCGACCTGGCGGAGGCCGCGGCCACGGACGACCTGACCAAGACCGTGCACTACGGGGAGCTCGCCGAGATGGTGGCCGCGATCGTCGCGGGGCCGCCGCGGGACCTGATCGAGACGGTGTCCGCCGAGATCGCGGACACCGTGATGAAGGACGAGCGGGTGCAGGCCGTCGAGGTCACGCTGCACAAGCCGCACGCCCCGATCCCGCTGGACTTCGCGGATGTCGCGGTGGTGGCCCGGCGCTCCCGCCGCGGCGAGCGGGGCAGGATCCTCCCCGCATGACCGCCCCCACCGACGACCGGCGCGCGTGCCCAGGCCTGGTGAGCGAGCGCGCCGTTCGCCGGGGTGGAGGGTCGGAGTGACGCGCGCGGTGCTCTCGCTCGGCTCGAACCTCGGGGACCGGTTCGGGTACCTCCGGCTCGCCGTCGAGGGCTTCGGGGCGGCGGTCGTCGCCGCGTCCCCGGTCTACGAGACCCCCGCCTGGGGTGGTGTCGAGCAGCCGGACTTCCTCAACGCGCTCCTCCTGGTCGACGACCCCGCCGTCGACCACTGGGGGTGGCTGCGCCGCGGGCAGGAGCTGGAGAAGGCCGCCGAACGGGTCCGCGAGGTGCGCTGGGGTCCCCGGACGCTCGACGTCGACGTGGTCACCGTCTCCGCGGACGGAACCCCCGTGACCAGCGACGACCCGGAGCTGCTGCTGCCCCACCCCGGCACCCCCGAGCGGGCGAGCGTCCTGGTGCCCTGGCTGGATCTCGACCCCGAGGCCGTGCTGCCCGGGCACGGCCGGGTCGCCGACCTGCTGGCCGCGCTGCCGCCGTCGGAGATCGAGGGCCTGCGCCGCACCGATCTGGTGCTGCACCCGTGACCGCCACCCGTCCGCGTGATCTCGTCGTGGCGTTCGTCGCCGCGGTGGTGGTCGGCAACCTGCTCGTCCGGCTGTCCTACGGGTCGCTGCCCGGCTTCCCCGCCCCCGCGGGCGCCACCCTCGCCGTGCTGGGGATCGCCGAGGCGGTCGCGGGGTGGGTGCTCAAGGGGCGGGTGGACCGGCGACCCGGGAGCAAGCCGGTCGAGCCGCTGGTCGCGGCGCGGGCGGTGCTCGTGGCCAAGGCGTCCGCACTGGGCGGCGCGCTGGTCGGCGGTCTGTGGACCGGCCTGCTCCTGTACACGGTGCCCCGGGCGAGCGAGGTCACCGCGGCCGCCGCGGACACCCTCGCCGGGGCGGTCGGGCTGGTGTCCGCGCTGCTGCTGGTGGGCGGTGCGCTCTGGCTGGAGCACTGCTGCCGGGCGCCGTCGGACCACGACGACACCCACCGCGGTCGGGGGACGGCTTAGGCTTCGTCCATGGCCTACCCCGTTCCCACCGGAGCGCCGCCGCAGCAGACCCGGCACACCCACGCCGCCCGCAGACGCGGGGTGCTGCTGCCCGTCGTCGGGCTGGTGGCGCTCGGCATCTGCGGACTGGTGGTGATCGGGCTGGTGGGCAGCTCGGTCGGGGTCGGGGGCGTGCTGGTCGGGGCGCTGTGCGCCCTGCTGCCGGTCAGCGTCGTCGTCGCGACGTTCCTGTGGCTGGACCGGTGGGAACCCGAGCCGCCGCGGATGCTGCTGTTCGCCTTCCTCTGGGGGGCCTGCTTCGCGGCGCTGTCCGCGCTGCTCATCAACTCCAGTGCCGCACTGGCCGCGGATGCGCTGCTCGGCCGCGGCTCCGGAGACGTCCTGGGCTCGGTGCTGATCGCCCCGTTCGTCGAGGAGGCGGTCAAGGGCCTGTTCCTGGTCGGGCTGCTGGTCTGGCGCCGCCGCGAGTTCGACGGGATCGTCGACGGCGTCGTCTACGCCGGGATCGTCGCCGCCGGGTTCGCCTTCACCGAGAACATCCTCTACTTCGGCCGGGCCTTCGCCGAGTCCGACGCGGCGGGCCCCGCGGGCGCGGTGGCGGCCACGTTCATCCTGCGCGGGGTGCTCTCGCCCTTCGCGCACCCGCTCTTCACCTCCATGATCGGCATCGGTGCCGGGATCGCGGCGAGCAAGCGCAGTGTCGTGGTGCGGATCCTCGCCGTGCTCGCCGGCTACCTGCTGGCCGTGCTGCTGCACGCCGTCTGGAACGGCGCCGCCACGGTCCTCGAGGGCGGCTTCTTCCAGGTCTACATCCTCGTGATGCTGCCGCTGTTCCTCGCCATGGCGGGCATCGTGATCTGGCAGCGGCGCCGCGAGGCCAAGACGGTGGCCGACCAGCTGCCGTCGTTCGCGCAGGCGGGCTGGATCGCGTGGAGCGAGGTGCCGCTGCTGGGGAACCTGGCCCGGCGCAAGGGCTGGCGCCGCGAGGTCAGGCGCCGGTCCGGCCCGCACGCGGCCCGCGCCGTCGCCGACTACCAGTCCGCCGTGACCGAGCTGGCGTTCCTGCGCGCGCGGATCGCCCGCGGCGCGGTCCGCGACAGCGCCGAGGAGCTGCTGTCCGGGCGGCTGCGCGAGCTGGCGAAGGCGCGCGCCCGCGCCCTCGGCATGCCCGACGCCCTCACCGCCGCCTGGGGCGGCGACCACCCGCCGGGCTGGGCCCCGCCCGCGCCGCACACCATCTCGGCGCCGATGCCGCAGGCCCCACCCCCCGGCTACGCACCCCCGGCCTACGCCCCACCGCCCTACCTGCAGCACCCAGGCCAGCCGTACCCGCAGCACCCAGGCCAGCCCTACCCCGGTCAGCCCTACCCCGGCCAGCAGTACCCGCCGCAGCAGTACCCGGGACAGCAGGGCCCGACCTTCGGCGCCCCCGGCCTCCCCGACCGCCGCCAGGGCCCGGCGTCCTGAAGATCCTTCCGAGCGTGACAGGAGCGCTCCCGTCGCAGCGCTCCCGTGACACTCGCGTGGGGTGATCGTTCCGAGCGTGACAGGAGCGTTCCCGCGGCAGCGCTCCGGTGACGCTCGCCGTGTGGGGCACCTGCGCGCAAGATCGTTCCGAGCGTGACAGGTGCGTTCCCGTCGCAGCGCTCCTGTGACACTCGCGTGGAGTGATCGTTCCGAGGGCGACGGGAGCGCTCCGCGGCAGCGCTCCGGTGACGCTCGCCCGTGTGGGGTGCCTGCGCGCAAGATTCGTCCGAACGTGACAGGTGCGTTCCCGTCGCAGCGCTCCTGTGACACTCGCGTGAGGTGATCGTTCCGGGGGTGAGGGGGAGCGTTTTGTCAGCTGCGTGCCCGTCATGCTCGGCGTGTGTGGGTTCGGCGGCGCGTGATCGTTTCGAGCGTGACAGGAGCGTTCCTGTCACAGCGCTCCTGTGACACTCGCCTGAGGTGATCGTTCCGAGGGTGACGGGAGCGCATCTGCGGCCGCGCTCGTGTGACGCCGTCGTGTGTGGGGTTGCTGCGCTCGTGATCGTTCCGGGTGTGACAGGAGTGTCGTCGCGGCAACACTCCTGTGACGCTCACAGGGCGATCGTTCCGAGGGTGACAGGAGCGCTGTCGTCGCAGCGCTCCCGTGACACTCGCGTGGGGTGATCGTTCCGAGCGTGACCGGAGCGTTCCCGTCGCAGCGCTGCGGTGACGCTCGCCCGTCTGGGGCGCCTGCGCGCAAGATCGTTCCGAGCGTGACGGGAGTGCTCCCACGGCAGCGCTCCCGTGGCTCTCGCCCAATCTCGCGTGACACTCAGATGACCGCGGTGTGATCGCCGCGTCTCGGTGAAGCGGGTCACGCGGACTCCCGGCCCGCCGTCGCGCGGCCTACCCTCGTGCCCGTCGCCGATGACGATCGTCCGGTACCCCTGGTGGACTGGAACGAGAGCGGGAGTGCGTGATGAGTGCTGGCCGGCCTGCCCGGTTGGCCGTCGGAGTGGTCTCCGCCGGCCGTGTGGGTGCCGTTCTGGGCGCGGCGTTGTCCGGGATCGGGCATCGCGTCGTCGCCACGTCGGGGGTCTCCCGGGCGTCGGTCCATCGGGCCGAGTCGCTCCTGCCGGGCGTCCCCCTGCTGCCCCCGGACGAGGTCGTGCAGCGTGCCGACCTGGTCGTGCTCGCCGTCCCGGACGACGTGCTCCCCGGCATGGTCCGCGGCCTGGCCGCCGCCGGCGCCTTCCGGCCCGGCCAGATCCTCGTGCACACCGCGGGCTCCCACGGCGTCTCGGTGCTCGACCCGGCCGTGGAGCACGGGGTGCTGGCGCTGGCCCTGCACCCGGTCCTGACGTTCACCGGCCGGCCCGAGGACGTCCAGCGGCTGACCGGGGCGACGATCTCCGTCACCGCCCATCCCGACGACGAGGCCGCCTGGAGCGTCGGCGAGGCGCTGGTCCTGGAGCTGGGAGCCGAGCCCGTCCGGGTGCCGGAGCAGGCTCGCCCGCTCTACCACGCCGCGCTGGCCCACGGCGCGAACCACCTGGTCACACTGGTCAACGACTGCGCCGAGCTGCTCGACAAGGCGGGGATCCGGCCGGCGAACCGGATGATCGCCCCGCTGCTCTCCGCGGCGCTGGACAACGCCCTGCGCCACGGCGACCGCGCGCTGACCGGCCCGGTCGCCCGCGGGGACGTGGCGACGGTCCGCACCCACCTCGCGGAGCTGGACCGGGTGGACCCGGAGCTCGCCGACACCTACCGCACGCTCGCCCGCCGCACCGCGCACCGCGCCGTCGCGGGCGGCCTGCTGCCCGACCACGCGGCCGCCGAGGTCCGCGCCACGCTGGAGGACTCCCGGTGACGACCAGGAACGGCTACGCGACGGGCACCTTGACCGTCCACAGTGATCCCGAGCGGCTGCGCGCCGTCACCCGGGCGCTGCGCGGCGCGGGCCGCAAGGTCGTGCTGGTGCCCACGATGGGCGCCCTGCACGCGGGCCACCGCGAGCTGATCCGACACGCCCGCCAGGTCCCCGGTGCCGTCGTGCCGGTGGTGAGCATCTTCGTGAACCCGCTGCAGTTCGGCGCGAACGAGGACCTCTCCCGCTACCCGCGTCCGCTCGAGGCGGACCTGGACGCCTGCCGGGAGGAGGGGGTCGAGCTCGTCTTCACCCCGGACGTCGACACGATGTACCCGCCCGGCTCGGACACCCGGATCACGGCGGGCCCGCTCGGCGCCGAGCTGGAGGGCGGCTCCCGGCCGGGACACTTCGACGGGGTGCTCACGGTCGTCGCGAAGCTGTTCCACATCGTCGGGCCGGACGTCGCGATCTTCGGCCAGAAGGACTTCCAGCAGCTCGCGCTGGTCACGAAGATGGTCCGCGATCTGGACTTCCCGCTCGACGTCGTCGGCGTGCCGACCGTGCGGGAGGAGGACGGGCTGGCCCGCTCCAGCCGCAACGTCTACCTCTCGGCGGCCGACCGCGAGCGCGCCGTGATCCTGTCCCTCGCCCTGCGCGAGGGGGCGGCGGTGTCCGCCCACGGCGCCGCCGCCGTGCTCGAGCGGGCCGAGAAGGTCCTCGCCGAGGACCCGGACCTCGCCGTCGACTACCTGGAACTGCGAGACGCCGAGACCCTCGGCGCCCCTCGGCCCGGGCAGCAGGCCCGCCTGCTCGTCGCCGGCCGGTTCGGCACCACCCGCTTGATCGACAACGTCGCCGTCCAGCTGTAGAGAGGTAGCGAAGATGCTGCGCACCATGATGACCGCCAAGATCCACCGTGCCACGGTGACCCAGGCCGACCTGCACTACGTCGGGTCGGTGACGGTCGACCGCGACCTGATGGACGCCTCGGGGCTGCTGGAGGGTGAGAAGGTCGCGATCGTCGACATCACCAACGGCGCCCGGCTCGAGACCTACGTGATCCCCGGCGCCCGCGGCAGCGGCGTGATCGGCATCAACGGGGCCGCCGCGCACCTCGTGCACCCCGGTGACCTCGTCATCCTCATCGCGTACGGGATGCTCGACGAGGCCGAGCTGCTCACCTACGAGCCCAAGGTCGTGTTCGTCGACGGCGACAACAAGGTCGTCGAGCTCGGCAGCGACCCCGCGCACGCCCCGGAGGGCTCCGGACTGTTGTCCGGTTCGCGGTAGCCGTGCTCCTCTGCATCGACGTCGGCAACACCCAGATCGCGCTCGGCGTCTACGACGGGGACGTGCTCGTGCGCGACTGGCGCATGCGGACCGACCCGCAGATCACCGCGGACGAGCTGGAGGTCGCGATCAGGGCCCTCCTGCGCGACTACGCACCGCGGGTCACCGGGGTCTCGGCGCTGTCCACCGTGCCGTCGCTGCTGCGGGAGCTGCGGCTGATGCTGGACCGCAGCGCCACGCCGTCGATCATCGTCGGGCCCGGGGTGCGGACGGGCGTGCCGCTGCTCGTCGACAATCCCCGCGAGGTCGGCGCGGACCGGGTCGTCAACACCCTCGCCGCCCACCACCGCCACGCGACGGCCTGCGTGGTCGTCGACTTCGGCACCTCCACCAACATCGACGTGGTGTCCGCGAAGGGCGAGTTCCTTGGCGGTGCGCTCGCCCCCGGCATCGACATCTCGATGGAGGCCCTCGCTCTGCGGGCGGCGGCGCTGCGGCCGGTCGAGCTGGTGGCGCCCCGGTCGGTGATCGGCAAGAACACCGTGGAGGCGTTGCAGTCCGGCGTGCTCTACGGCTTCGCGGGCCAGGTCGACGGGCTCGTCCGGCGGATCATCGCCGAGCTCGGCCCCGGCGCGGGGCCGGTCACCGTGCTCGGCACCGGTGGCCTCGCCCCGCTGATGCAGGGCATCTCGGACACGATCACCGAGTACGTGCCGGAGATCACGCTCGAGGGCCTCAAGCTCACCTACGAGCGCAACGTCCGCAGCACCAGCGTGAACAGCGGGAACGCGAAGCCGCCGGACGCCGTCTCGGGGCGCGTCGCGAGGTAGGCCCGCAGCCGGGCGAAGGCGGCCTCCCGCTCGGCGTCCGTGCTGATCAGCGACCACGAGTGTGTCCGCAGCGTCGCGATCAGGCCCTCGGTGGTGGTCTGCCGCGCGAAGGGGAACGTCCGCCGCTCCACCGCCCCGAACGGGCCGCGGGGTTCGAGCTCCGCCGCGTCCCCGCCCTGGGGGACGGACTTGCCGTGCGCCAGCGCCTCGTGCAGCCCGCGGACCCAGTCGACGGCGGCGTCGTCGCAGTTCCAGAGGCCCGCGAAGACGCCGCCCGGCCGCAGCACCCGGGCGATCTCCGGCCAGGCCCGCTCCGGGTCGAACCAGTGCACCGCCTGCCCGACGAGCACGGCGTCCACCGAGGCGTCCGGCAGCGGGATCTCCTCCGCGATGCCCCGCAGCGCCTCCACCTGCGGGAACGCGGCGCGCAGCATCCCGAGCATCTCGGCGTCCGGCTCCACGGCGACGACGTCCTGCTCGAGCAGTCGCGCCGTGAGCTTGCCCGTCCCCGCCGCGAGGTCGAGCACGCGGCGCCCGGGCGCCCCGGCCAATGCCCACTCCACCGCGGCCGCGGGATAGTCGGGTCGGTGGGCGGCGTAGTCCTGTGCGGCGGACCCGAAGACGAGACGACGTTCGGTCACAGCAGACCCCCGTGAGTGGCGATAGCGGCTATGGCGACGATTACCACTCACGAGCCCGTACCGGGGGGAAACCGCCGGACGTGTCCGACTACGCTCGTTCGGCGTGAGTGACGAGCCGCGTACCCCTGTCGACGACCTGCCCGAGCAGATGCAGGTGCGCTCGAAGAAGCGCGCGGACATGCTCGAGGCCGGGCTCGACCCCTATCCCGTCTCGGTGCCCCGCACCCACAGCCTGGCCGAGGTGCGCGCGGCGTACCCGGACCTCGAGCCCGGGGCCGAGACGGGCGACGTCGTGACCGTCGTCGGGCGGGTGCTGTTCCTGCGCAACACCGGCAAGCTCTGCTTCGCGAAGCTGGTCGAGGGCGACGGCACCGAGCTGCAGGCCATGCTCAGCCTGGCGAAGGTGGGCGAGGCCGAGCTGGCCCGCTGGAAGGCGCAGGTCGACCGGGGCGACCACGTGATCGTCAGCGGCGAGGTGATCGCGAGCAAGCGCGGCGAGCTGTCGGTCATGGCCGACTCGTGGCAGATGGCGTCGAAGGCCGTCCGCCCGCTGCCGAACGCGCACAGCGACCTGTCCGAGGAGACCCGGGTCCGGCAGCGCTACGTCGACCTCATCCTGCGGCCGCAGGCCCGGGAGATGGTGCGCACCCGCTCCACCGTCGTGCGCACGCTGCGCCGCGAGTTCGAGGCGCGGGACTACATCGAGGTCGAGACCCCGATGCTGCAGCTGCTGCACGGCGGCGCCACGGCCAGGCCCTTCGTCACCCACACGAACGCGCTCGACGCCGACCTCTACCTGCGGATCGCTCCGGAGCTGTTCCTCAAGCGCGCCGTGGTCGGCGGGATCGAGCGCGTTTTCGAGATCAACCGGGTGTTCCGCAACGAGGGCATCGACTCGACCCATTCGCCCGAGTTCGCCATGATCGAGGCCTACCAGGCCTATGCGACCTACGACGACATGGCCATTCTCACGCGTGAACTGATCCAGGAATGTGTACGCGCCGTGTTCGGCTCCACCATCGTGCGTCACGCCGACGGGTCCGAGCACGATCTCGGCGGGGAGTGGCGCTCGGTCACGTTGCACGAATCGGTGGCCGCGGCCGTCGGGGAATCGGTGACGGTGGACACCTCCGCGGAGGACCTCCGGAAGATCGCGGCCGCCCACGACGTGGCGCTGAAGGATTCCTGGGGCGCGGGCGAGATCGTGTTGGAGTTGTTCGAGAAGCTCGTCGAGCACACGCTCCAGGAACCGACGTTCGTCCGGGACTATCCGGTCGAGGTGCGGCCGCTGACCCGACAGCACCGGGACGAGCCCCGCCTGGCGGAGGCCTGGGACCTCATCGTGTTCGGGCACGAGCTGGCCACGGCCTACTCCGAGCTGGTCGACCCGGTCGAGCAGCGCAAGCGCCTGTACGAGCAGTCCCTGCTCGCGGCCCAGGGCGATCCCGAGGCCATGCAGCTCGACGAGGACTTTCTGCGGGCGATGGAGTACGGAATGCCCCCGACCGGCGGCATGGGAATGGGCCTGGACCGCTTGTTGATGACGCTCACCGGCACCGGCATCCGGGAGACGATCCTCTTCCCGTTGGTGCGGCAGGAGTCATAGGCAACTCGACAGACTCTCGGTAATCGCGTTAGTCTTTCACCGCGGCCCTGCCGTAGGTGAATGTCAACGATTATCCGAGATTATGGAGGCTGCGGCGGTGGCGCAGATCCGAGAGATCCGGCTGATCGACGATCTGGACGGCGAGAAGGCCGACGAGACCGTCGAGTTCGGCTTGGACGGCAAGAGCTACGAGATCGACCTGTCGGCGGGCAACGCCGACAGGTTGCGGGACGCGTTGGCGTCCTACGTGGGCGCGGCGCGCAAGGTGGCGGCGAACCGTCGGCGAGCGTCGACGGTGTCCACGAACGGTGCGGCGGCGCGCAAGCCGTCCATCGACCGTGAGCAGAACCAGGCGATCCGGGACTGGGCCCGCAAGCGCGGGATGAAGGTCTCCGACCGCGGCCGGATCCCGGCCGAGGTCCTCGAGGCCTACCACCAGGAGAACTGAGCGCGTTCCGGAGAGGGCCGGCCCCGAGCGGGTCGGCCCTTTTCGGTGAGCGCTCAACCAAGGATCACCTTACCGGCGTACCGTGGCGGCATGCCTCGCGTCACCACATTGACGGTCGCCCGCACCGAGCGGCTCACGCCGCACATGGTCCGCGTGGTCGCGACCGGTCCGGAGCTCGCGTCGTTCCCCGAGACCGGGTTCACCGACCGCTACGTGAAGATTCTGTTTCCGCTTCCCGGCGTGCAGTACCCGGATCCGTTCGATCTGGACGTCGTCCGCGAGCAGCTCCCGCGCGAGCAGCAGCCGCGGGTGCGCACGTACACCGTGCGCGCGTTCGATCCCGCCCGGGCCGAGCTGACGATCGACTTCGTCCACCACGGGGACGCCGGACTGGCGGGTCCCTGGGCGGCCGCGGCCCAGCCGGGGGACACCCTGCGGCTGCTCGGTCCCGGCGGCGCCTACGCCCCGGACCCGGCCGCGGACTGGCACCTGCTGGTGGGGGACGAGGCCGCCATCCCGGCGATCGCCGCCGCGCTGGAGCGGATCCCGGCGGGCGTGCCCGTCCACGCGATCGTCCAGGTGGCGGGCGAGGCCGACGAGCAGCCCCTGGACACCCCCGGTGACCTGCGGTTGCAGTGGTTGCACCGGGACGGGGGCGGCACCGGGCAGCTCCTCGCAGCGGTGGCGGCGCTGGCCTTCCCCGAGGGCCGGGTGCACGCCTTCGTCCACGGCGAGGCCGCGGAGGTCAAGGAGCTCCGCAGGCACCTGCTGACCGAACGGGGGGTGCCCCGCGACGACCTGTCGGTGAGCGGCTACTGGCGCCGCGGGCGGGACGAGGAGGGCTTCCGCGTGTACAAGCGCGAGGAGGCCGAGCAGGAGAAGATCGCCGCAGGTCGGTGAGGGTGCGCGCGTTCGCCCAGGGCTGAACGCGAGGCGGCCGGGAAGAGAAGCGCAGCTCACACCGTTTTGTCGGTGCGGGTGCGTACCGTGCCCGTTACGTGGCACCGCGGCGGAGGCGGCCGGACCCCGAGGACCGATACAGTGGTAAGGGGCGCCCGCGGCGCAGTGTCACAAGGATGCTGGACGCGCCGCATGTGTGGGCGCAGCAGGCAAGGAGTGCGAATGTTCGAGAGGTTCACCGACCGAGCAAGGCGTGTTGTCGTTCTGGCCCAGGAAGAGGCCAGGATGCTCAACCACAACTACATCGGCACCGAGCACATCCTCCTTGGCCTGATCCACGAGGGCGAGGGTGTGGCCGCCAAGGCGCTCGAGTCGCTCGGGATCGCCCTGGAGGGCGTGCGGCAGCAGGTCGAGGAGATCATCGGCCAGGGCCAGCAGGCACCGTCGGGACACATCCCGTTCACGCCTCGCGCGAAGAAGGTGCTGGAGCTGTCGCTGCGCGAAGCGCTGCAGCTCGGCCACAACTACATCGGCACCGAGCACATCCTGCTCGGCCTGATCCGCGAGGGCGAGGGCGTCGCAGCCCAGGTCCTCGTGAAGCTGGGCGCCGATCTCAACCGCGTCCGTCAGCAGGTGCTGCAGCTGCTGAGCGGCTACCAGGGCAAGGAGCCCGCCGAGGCCAGCTCCGGCCGCGGTGAGGGCACCCCGTCCTCGTCTCTCGTGCTCGACCAGTTCGGTCGCAACCTCACCCAGCAGGCCCGCGAGGGCAAGCTGGACCCGGTCATCGGCCGGGAGAAGGAGATCGAGCGGGTCATGCAGGTCCTCTCCCGGAGGACGAAGAACAACCCCGTCCTCATCGGCGAGCCCGGCGTCGGCAAGACCGCCGTGGTCGAGGGCCTGGCCCAGGGCATCGTCAAGGGCGAGGTCCCGGAGACGCTGAAGGACAAGCAGCTCTACACGCTCGACCTGGGCTCCCTGGTCGCGGGCTCCCGCTACCGCGGTGACTTCGAGGAGCGCCTCAAGAAGGTGCTCAAGGAGATCCGCACCCGCGGGGACATCATCCTGTTCATCGACGAGATCCACACCCTGGTGGGTGCGGGTGCCGCCGAGGGCGCGATCGACGCCGCCTCGATCCTCAAGCCCATGCTCGCGCGCGGTGAGCTGCAGACCATCGGCGCCACCACGCTGGACGAGTACCGCAAGTACGTCGAGAAGGACCCCGCGCTGGAGCGCCGCTTCCAGCCGATCCAGGTGGGCGAGCCGAGCGTCACGCACACCATCGAGATCCTCAAGGGCCTCCGCGACCGCTACGAGGCGCACCACCGGGTCACCATCACCGACCCGGCGCTCGTCGCCGCGGCCACGCTGGCGGACCGCTACATCTCCGACCGCTACCTGCCGGACAAGGCGATCGACCTGATCGACGAGGCGGGCGCCCGCATGCGCATCAAGCGCATGACCGCGCCGCCGGACCTGCGGGAGTTCGACGAGAAGATCGCGAACGTCCGCCGGGACAAGGAGTCCGCGATCGACGCGCAGGACTTCGAGCGCGCCGCGCACCTGCGGGACTCCGAGAAGCAGCTGCTCGGGCAGAAGTCGGAGCGCGAGAAGCAGTGGAAGTCCGGTGACCTGGACGTCGTGGCCGAGGTCGACGACGAGCAGATCGCCGAGGTCCTGGCGAACTGGACCGGCATCCCCGTCTTCAAGCTGACCGAGGAGGAGACGACTCGGCTGCTCAAGATGGAGGACGAGCTCCACAAGCGGATCATCGGGCAGGAGGAGGCCGTCAAGTCGGTCGCGCAGGCGATCCGGCGCACGCGGGCAGGCCTCAAGGACCCGAAGCGCCCGTCCGGCTCGTTCATCTTCGCCGGCCCGTCCGGTGTCGGTAAGACCGAGCTGTCCAAGGCGCTCGCGAACTTCCTGTTCGGCGAGGACGACGCGCTCATCCAGATCGACATGGGCGAGTTCCACGACCGCTACACCGCCTCGCGGCTCTTCGGTGCCCCTCCCGGGTACGTGGGCTACGAGGAGGGCGGCCAGCTCACCGAGAAGGTGCGCCGCAAGCCGTTCTCGGTCGTGCTGTTCGACGAGATCGAGAAGGCCCACCAGGAGATCTACAACACGCTCCTGCAGGTCCTGGAGGACGGCCGCCTGACGGACGGCCAGGGCCGCACGGTGGACTTCAAGAACACGGTGCTGATCTTCACCTCGAACCTGGGCACCCAGGACATCTCGAAGGCCGTCGGGCTCGGCTTCGCGCAGAGCAACGACGAGCAGTCGAACTACGAGCGCATGAAGGTCAAGGTCAACGACGAGCTGAAGAAGCACTTCCGCCCGGAGTTCCTGAACCGCATCGACGACATCATCGTCTTCCACCAGCTCACCCAGCCGCAGATCATCTCCATGGTCGACCTGATGATCACGCGGGTGGAGAAGGCCCTGGCTAACAAGGACATGGCCATCGAGCTCACGGAGGCCGCGAAGGGTCTGCTGGCCCGCCGCGGGTTCGACCCCGTGCTGGGCGCCCGGCCGCTGCGCCGGACCATCCAGCGCGAGATCGAGGACCAGCTGTCGGAGAAGATCCTGTTCGGCGAGATCGAGGCCGGGCAGATCGTGATCGTGGACGTCGAGGGCATCGACGAGTCGGTGCCCGAGGGCTCCCCGGCGCACGACGACAAGGCGACCTTCACCTTCCGGGGTGAGCCGCGCCCGTCGGTCTCGGTGCCGGACGCCCCGCCGGTCGACATCGCGGCCGGTGGCAGCACCTCCTCGGAGGAGTCCGCCTGATCGGCTGACCGCTCATCCGGACGGCCCGGACCCCGCTCGGGGTCCGGGCCGTCCGGCGTTCTCGGGCAGGCCCAACAGCCGGGTGACGGCGGGGGCGAGGATCTCGGCGTTCGCGGCGGTCTCCGTCGGCGTCCAGTCGGCCGCGCGCTCGACGACCGCCCGGATGGCCCCCAGCGCCGCCACCAGGAGTGTCTCGAACTCGGCCGCCCCCACCTGGGATGGAGGGGTCGCCCGAGCTGCTCGCCGACCGCGCGCAGCAGCGCCTCGGCCGCGACGAGTACACCCCGCGGCTGCTCGCGATGCCCGGCGACCTGCTGCTGCCCTTTACCGCGTCCTCGGTCGAGGGCGTCCGCGAGGAGATCGCCCGGCAGTGGGACCAGGGCGCGGACTTCATCAAGATGATCCTCACGGAGCCGGGGGTCTTCTTCGCCGCGGTGGACGAGGCCCACCGGCGCGGGCTGCGGATCGCGGGTCACCTGCCACCGGGCGTCCCCATCGAGGAGGCGGCCGCGGCGGGCCTCGACTCGATCGAGCACCTCGGCACGGGCCAGAGCGTGTTCCCGACCCTGTCGTCGGAGTCGCGGGCGCTGTGGGCGCAGGAGCCGACCGGCCTGCCGTTCCCGGCGTGGGTGGCCCGCCTGCCGTTCGCGGTCGACTTCTTCGACGCGTTCCTGAAGGAGAACTTCCTCGGCCCCGCCACGGGCACCACGGACGAGGCGCAGATCGCCCTGCTCCGACGGGCGTTCGAGACCTACTCCGAGGAGCGCACCGACGCGCTGGGCCGCTCCTTCGCGGACAACGGTGTCTGGCACCGCCCGACCCTCGTCGGGCTGCGCGGCAAGTACCGCACCGACGGTCCGGAGTTCCAGGACGATCCCTGGCTGCGGCGCATGCCCGCCGACCAGCGCGAACGTCAGCAGGCGGACGTCGAGGCGTTCGGGGCGGCCCCGCAGGCCGACCGGGACGTGCTGCACGAGTACTACGAGCGCTGCGTGCAGACGGTCGGTCGGATCGCCGCGGCCGGCACGCGGATCATGAGCGGTACCGACACCAGCGGCCGCGGTGTCGCGCGCTCGATCCACGAGGAGTTCCGGGAGCTCGGTCGGGCGGGCCTGAGCCCACTCGAGGTGCTCCGCAGCACCACCACGGCGCCGGCCGAGTACCTCGGCCGCGGGGACACGATGGGCCGCATCGTCCCGGGAGCCGACGCGGACCTCCTCCTGCTCACCGCCGACCCGCTGCAGTCGGTCGAGAACCTCGACACGGTCTCCGTCGTGGTGCGCGCCGGGCACGTGCACCCGATCGACGCCCTCGAGGCCCGGGTGGACGCGCTCCTCGCGACGGTCTGAGGTCGAGCCCGGCACGACGCGGGGTGGAGGCGTCTCTAAGGTCGGCTCCATGCGCTCCCTCGCCGTCCTCGGCCTGCTCGTCGTTCTGGCGGCCTGTTCCTCCCCGGCGCCCCAGCCCGCCGCGGCACCCGCACCTCGCCCCGTCTGCACGGTGGACGACATCGGGGTGGCGGGGGATCCCGGCACCAAGCCGACGATCACCGTGCCGGACACCTGCACCCCGCCCGCGCAGCTCCTGAGCAAGGACCTCGTGGTCGGCAGCGGTCCCGAGGTCGTCCTCGGCTCCACCGTGCAGACCCAGTACGACCTCGTCACCTGGTCGGACAAGCGAGAGCTCGACGCCTCCTGGTTCCGCGGCGAGACCTTCCCCCTGGAGAACGTGGGGGACGCCCCGGTCATCGACGGCTGGAACGAGGGTGTGGTCGGCATGCGCGAGGGCGGCCGCAGGCTGCTGGTCATCCCGCCGGACAAGGCGTACGGGCCGGGCGGCCGCGGTATCGCGCCCAACGAGACCCTCGTCTTCGTCGTGGACGCCGTCCAGGTGTCATGAGCTCGGTCCGGGCGGTCCCCGAGACCGAGCTGATGTCCGGCGAGGCCCTCTCGGCGGACGACGCCTGGCACACCGTCCGCCGCTACGGCCTGCGGCACCTGCTGGGCACGGGGTTCGTCCGGTTCCGGTACGGCGACGGCTTCTCCCACGCCCGCGCCTTCGCCCTGCAGCTCGCGCTCGCCGCGGTGCCGCTCGTCATCGCGGGCGCCGGGCTGGCCACCGCCCTCGGCGTCGAGTCCTTCGCCGAGGTGGTCGCCCGGACCGTCGTGGCCGTCTCGCCCGGGACGAGCGACGAGCTCGTCGGGCGGGCGGTCGAGGGGGACCGGCGGCGTGGCCTGATCGTCGTGATCGCGGCGTTGGGGACCGCCTTCGCCGCGGCGACGAGCGCGTTCGCCCAGCTCGAGCGCGGGGCGAACCGCATCTACGGCACCGAGCGGGACCGCCCGGCGCTGCAGAAGTACGGCCGCGCGGCGCTGCTCACCGCCACGGCGGGCGTCGCGATGGCGGTGGGGCTGCTGCTGATCGTCGCGGGGGAGCCGTTCGGGGAGGCGATGGAGCAGGTCTACCGCTGGGGGGACGTCGCCGAGGAGTTCTGGGACGTCCTGCGGTGGCCGGTCGGTCTGCTCGCGCTCGTCGTCGCGGTCACGGCCCTGCTCCGGTTCGCCCCGCGCCGCCGCCAGCCGGGCCTGAGCTGGCTCGCGGTGGGTGCGGCGGTCACGGTCCTCGCCTGGTTGGCGGGCTCCGGCCTGCTGGCCGCCTACGTGGTGCTCGGCGCGAACTTCGACGAGACCTACGGCCCGCTCACCGCGGTGATGGCGTTGCTGCTCTGGGCGAACGTCACGGGCATCGCGCTGCTCGCGGGCGTGGCCCTCGCGGCGCAGCTGGAGGCGGTCCGTGCGGGCCAGGGCGACCCGCGCCTCCCGGACACCGACGACGACGGCATCCCCGACCACCTCGACGAGGACCCCGGCCCGGCAGGCCGCTGACCGGCCGCGGGTCAGCCCGGGGGTGGTCGCCGCGCGTCATCGGGCGGGAGCAGGGCGTCCAGCCGCTCCCGGGCCTCGGTGTCGAGCCGACCCGGCTCGGAGCGCCGGTAGCTGCCGAGCGCCTCGACGTCCGCGCTGCGCAGGACCGCCGAGCGCACCGCGACGGCGAGGGAGTCTCGCTCCTCGCGCACCGCGGGGGCCTCCGAGGCGGGCAGGAGCTCGCCGCGGTGCAGGGCGGCGGCGTCGCGCACCCGACCCGCCCGCAGCGCCTCGCGCACCGTCTGGAAGTCCGCCTCCACGGCGGCGTCGAGCCGGTAGGGCTGGGTGCGGACCAGGCCGGGCGTGAGCTGCAGGCGCAGGCGGTGCATCTCGGCGCGGATCGTGACCGCCTTCCCGGTGTCCCCGTAGAGCAGGGTGGCGAGCCCGTCGGCGGTGAGCCCGTCCGGATGCAGGACGAGCAGCGTGAGCAGCTCGGCGTGGCGCAGCGACAGCCGGATGCGGCGGCCGTCGAGCCGGCCGTGCGGCCGGTCGCCGCCGAGGAAGCGCAGGGCGAGCGAGGCGCGCCGGGGTGCGGCGCGGCGCAGCCGCAGCAGGTACCCCTCGGCCAGCTGCTCGACGACGCCCTCCCCGAGCGGCCCGAGCGCCACCCGCATCCCGTCCGTCGGGGCCGGGCCGAGGTCCACCGGCTCACGCAGCCAGCCGTCCGGCTGTGCGGCGAGGACGCGGCCGTGGGGGCTCAACAACGCCCCGGCCTGGTCCCCCAGTCCGAGCAGGTGGGGGAGGTTGCGGCTGAGCAGCCGTTCGTCGCGCAGCGCGGCACGCGCCTCCAGGTGCTTCTCGGCGAGCTTCGCGGCGGCGTTGACCAGCGCCAACGTCGTCGGGTGGAAGCCGGTGGCGGGGCCGGTCACGTCCACGATCCCGATCACCTCGCCGGTGTCGGGGGAGTGGATGGGCGCCGCCGCGCAGGTCCAGTAGTGGTAGGCCCGCACGTGGTGCTCACCGGCGTGGATCTGCAGGGCCCGGTCCTCGGCCAGCGCGGTGCCCACGGCGTTGGTGCCGATGGTCTCCTCGCTCCAGCGGGTGCCCTCGACGAGCCCGGCGTCCTCCGCGCGGTGCAGCACCGTCCGGTGTCCCTCGCGCCACAGGACCAGCCCCTGCGCATCCGTCACGACCATCATGTGCTCGGCCTCGTCGGCGATCCGGACGAGGGTCTCCTGGAGCAGCGGGAACGCCTCGGC
The DNA here is from genome assembly GCF_900102195.1 of Pseudonocardia oroxyli. Taxonomy (GTDB): domain Bacteria; phylum Actinomycetota; class Actinomycetes; order Mycobacteriales; family Pseudonocardiaceae; genus Pseudonocardia; species Pseudonocardia oroxyli. The sequence goes on along the minus strand of NZ_FNBE01000007.1, from coordinate 91,472 downwards.
GAGCGGGTGCCCGGCGCGCAGCTCGGCGACCTCCCGCCGGGCGTACACGAGCGGTGGGAGCCCGCGCTCGGGATCGACGTCGGCCGCCACCGACCGCCGCCACGATGCGGAGACCAGGTCCCGGACGCCGTCGGTCACCTCGTGATCGTCCTCCGATCTACTAGGCCAGGCAACCCTGACTCTGCTCCGCCTGTTCGGACTATCCGAATGGAGGGGTCCGCATCTGCGTGCAACGCGGCTGCAACCCCTCCCTTCCTACTGTGCATCGTCACGAGCTGGACCCAAAGATGTGGAAGGACGGACATGGCCAAGTACGCCAACCCCGGACAGCCGGACAGCGTCGTCACGTTCAAGCCGCGCTACGACCACTACATCGGTGGCGAGTACGTGGCACCGGTGAAGGGGCAGTACTTCGAGAACCCCACGCCCATCACGGGCCAGGCGTTCACCGAGGTCGCGCGCGGCACCGCCGAGGACGTCGAGAAGGCGCTCGACGCGGCCCACGCCGCCGCGCCCGCCTGGGGCAAGACCTCCGTCACCGAGCGCGCCAACATCCTCAACAAGATGGCCGACCGCATCGAGGCCAACCTCGAGAAGATCGCCGTCGCCGAGTCCTGGGAGAACGGCAAGGCGGTCCGCGAGACCCTCGCCGCGGACATCCCCCTCGCGATCGACCACCTGCGGTACTTCGCGGGCGCGGTGCGCGCCCAGGAGGGCAGCATCTCGCAGATCGACGAGGACACCGTCGCCTACCACTTCCACGAGCCGCTGGGCGTGGTCGGTCAGATCATCCCGTGGAACTTCCCGATCCTGATGGCGATCTGGAAGCTCGCACCCGCCCTCGCGGCGGGCAACGCGGTCGTCCTCAAGCCCGCGGAGCAGACCCCGGCGTCGATCCACGTGCTGCTCGAGACGGTCGCCGACCTGCTGCCCCCGGGTGTCCTCAACATCGTCAACGGGTTCGGCGTCGAGGCGGGCAAGCCGCTGGCCTCCAGCAATCGCATCCGCAAGATCGCCTTCACCGGTGAGACCACGACCGGTCGCCTGATCTCCCAGTACGCCTCGGAGAACCTGATCCCGGTCACCCTGGAGCTCGGCGGCAAGAGCCCGAACATCTTCTTCAACGACGTCGCCCAGGCCAACGACGCCTTCTACGACAAGGCGCTCGAGGGCTTCGCGATGTTCGCGCTCAACCAGGGCGAGGTCTGCACCTGCCCGAGCCGCGCGCTGATCCAGGGCGGCATCTACGAGGAGTTCCTGCAGCAGGCGGTCAAGCGGACCGAGCAGATCAAGCAGGGGCACCCGCTCGACACCGACACGATGATCGGTGCCCAGGCGTCGAACGACCAGTTCGAGAAGATCCTGAGCTACATCGACATCGGCCGCCAGGAGGGCGCGAAGGTCCTCACCGGTGGCGACCGGGCCGACCTCGGCGGCGAGCTGTCCGGCGGGTACTACATCAACCCGACGGTCCTCGAGGGCAACAACGCGATGCGGGTCTTCCAGGAGGAGATCTTCGGACCGGTCGTCTCGGTGGCGCGGTTCGAGGACTACGACGACGCCCTGAAGATCGCCAACGACACCCTCTACGGCCTCGGCGCCGGCGTCTGGTCCCGCGACGGGAGCGTGGCCTACCGCGCCGGGCGGGACATCCAGGCGGGCCGGGTGTGGGTGAACAACTACCACGCCTACCCGGCCCACGCGGCCTTCGGCGGCTACAAGCAGTCCGGCATCGGGCGCGAGAACCACAAGATGATGCTGGACCACTACCAGCAGACGAAGAACCTGCTGGTCAGCTACTCGCAGAATGCCCAGGGCTTCTTCTGATGGTCGAGCGGGTCGCACTGACCGAGGCCGCGGAGGAGCTCCTCCGGAAGCTCACGGACATCCACGGCCCGCTGATGTTCCACCAGTCCGGCGGGTGCTGCGACGGCAGCGCGCCCATGTGCTACCCGGACGGGGACTTCACGATCGGCGGTCAGGACGTCCACCTGGGCGACCTGACCGTCGAGGGCCTGGCGAAGCCGATCGGCTTCTACATGTCCGCCTCGCAGTACCAGTACTGGAAGCACACCCACCTCACCGTCGACGTGGTGAAGGGTCGCGGGAGCGGGTTCTCGGTCGAGGCGCCGGAGGGCGTCCGGTTCCTGATCCGCAGCCGCATCTTCACCGACGAGGAGTACGCGCAGCTCGGGTGACCCGTGAGTGGCGATGGTCGCCATGGCGACCATCGCCACTCACAGGAGGGTGTCGAGTTCTCGGAGGGTGGACTCGGCCCCCTGCGCGATCCCGACGCCGCGCGGGTCCCGGACCTGGGGCTCGCGGACGTTGATCCGCACCAGCCTGCCGGACGCCGCGCTGGCCAGCTCGGCCTCGCGGCGCACGGTGGGCACGGCGGTGCCCGCCCCGATCTCGACGACGGCGAGCTCGCGCCGGTGCCCGCGGATCCATTCGTGGAGCCGCTGCAGATCGGGGCCCGAACGCGCCGGATCCCACTCCCAGTCCCCGAACATCAGGATGTTCGGCCTGGCCAACGCCCCGCAGCTCGGACAGGCGGGGAGCGGGTCGACCGCCCGCATCGTCTCCGGGTCGATCTCGGGCACCTCGCCCGCGGGCCAGATCTCCTGCCCGCAACCCCGCAGGCACTGCAGGTGGTGGATGGAGCCGTGCACCTCCGCGACGCGGTCGAAGCCGGCGACCTGGAACTGCCCGTCGACGTTGCTGGTGAACACCCACGTCGGGTAGCGCTCGGCCCACCGGCGCAGGATCTCGAACCCCGCGTGCGGCACCGTCTTCCGGTACAGCGCGAGCCGGTGCCCGTAGAAGCCCCAGGCCAGCGCCGGGTCGTCCGCGAAGTGGACGGGATCGGCGAGCTCCTCGAACCGCAGCCCGAGGCGCTCGTACGGCGGGTAGGCGCGCCAGAACCCCTCGGTGCCGCGGAAGTCCGGCAGCCCCGAGTCGACGCCCATGCCGGCGCCCGCGCAGATCAGCAGGGCGCCGGCCGCACGCAGGTGCGCGGCGGCGGTGTCGAGACTCAGAGATCCACGACCTCGAACTCGAGCAGGTCCGCGCCGGACGCGACCGGCTTGCCGCCCGCGTCGGGCGCGCGGGAGCCCGCGTGCGCCTCGACGGCGGGTCCGCTGCGCCAGGCCTCGAACGCCTCGTCCGACTCCCAGGTGGTGACGACGAAGTAGCGGGTGTCGCCCTTGACCGGGCGCAGGAGCTGGAAGCCGAGGAAACCGGGCTGGCTGTCCACCGCGTGCTTGCGGGCGGCGAACCGCTTCTCCAGCTCGGGGCCCGCGTTCTCGGGCACATGGATTGCGTTGATCTTCACGACGGCCATGGCGCTATTGTTCCAGCCGATGCGGAGGTCTGTGCGCACGTCCGACGGGACGTACCTCGCAGTCGTCGAGTTCGGCGGCGCGGGCACCCCGATCCTGCTGCTGCACGGGCTCATGGGCCGGGCCACGACCTGGTGGTCGCTCGCGCGCAGGCTGACCGCCTACGGACGCGTCGTCGCCCTCGACGCCCGCGGGCACGGCCGGTCGCAGGCCGCGGGCCCGTGGACGGTGGACCGGATGGCGCAGGACGCGGCCGAGATCCTCGAGCCCCTCGGCCCCGGCGTGGTCGTCGGGCACTCGATGGGCGGGCTGCATGCGCTGGTCCTCGCCGCGACCCGGCCGGAGCTGGTGCGGGGTCTGGTGGTGGAGGACATGTCCTGCGACCTGACCGGCGTGTCGCCGCGGTGGATGGGGGACATGACCGCGTGGTTCGGCGCGATCCCGCAGCCCTTCCCGTCGCTGGCCGCGGTGCGCGAGGCCTTCGGGCATCCGCGGCCGGAGTTCGGCGACTACATGGCCGAGTGCTGCGAGGAGCGGGCGGACGGCTTCCACCTGCTGACCCGCGTCGCGAGCGCCGCGGAGATCGCGGGGGAGTGGGTGCGCCGGGACTTCTGGTCGGCCGCCGAGGCGGTCCGCTGCCCGACGCTGCTGCTGGAGGCCGAGGAGTCGATCGTCCCGGACGGGCAGGGCGCCGAGACGGCGGCCCGGATCCCGGGTGCGGAGCGCACGGTCCTGCCGGGCACGGGCCACCTGGCGCACGCGCACGAGAGGGCCTTCCTCGACGCCCTGGTGCCCTTCCTGGAGCAGGTGGTCGCCGCGCCCTGAACCACCGCGCCGTTCGTCGGAGCCGGTCAGTCGGCGAAGAGTGGTTCCGCGGTGCCGTCTCGGGTGTCGGCGATCTCCACGCCCTCGATCGCCGCGCGGACGGGGCGGATCGGGTGCAGCAGGGTGAAGGCCTCGGCCGGTTTGTCGTGGGCGAGGACCACGTGCGGGAGCCAGGCGCCCGGGAGGTAGGAACCGAAGGGGGACTTGACCTTCCCTGCCAGTGCGTCGTGCACCGCGCTGTGCACGGCCAGCAGCTCGGTGTCGACGATCGCGGAGAGCACGAGGTCGTCGTCGTGGCCCGCGACCGAGCCGAGGGTGGCCAGCCAGAGGGCGGGCAGCGACAGTCCGCGCAGCGCCTCGGTCAGCTGGACCCGCGCGACGGCGGGGATCTGGGCGGCCGCGGCGAAGGTCACCGTCGGCAGCTCGTGCGGGATGCGCAGGCCGTGGTCCTGCAGCACCCTGCGCATGGCGAGCACGCGGTCCTCCGCGGCCATGTCGAGCCGGAACCGGACGATCTGCGCCATCGAGCTCCCCTGGTCCTGTACCGGCTCAGTCTCTCGCACCCGGCGTGGTGCCGCCCAGTACGAACCTGCCGTCCGTGGTCTGTTCGGCCAGCCCGTCGACCAGCAGTGAGTCCAGACAGCGGTCTCGCTGCGGCCCGTCGGACCACACGGCGTCGAGCGCGGGCTTCTCGACGGGTTCCTCGGCGGCCCGCAACACGTCCAGCAGCCTGCCCCGGACCTGACGGTCGGTGCCCGCGAAGCCCTGCACCGGACGCCGCGGCCCCGTGTACTCCGGGCGGCCCGCCGCCACCCAGGCGCAGTCGGCGTGCACCGGGCAGAGCGTGCACCGGGGCGTGCGCGCGGTGCAGACCACGGCGCCGAGCTCCATCAGCGCCGCGGACACGACGGCGGCCTCGGCGTCGGACTCGGGGAGGAGCGCGTCGACGTCCGCGAGGTCCGCCTTGGTGCGCGCGGGACCGGCGTCCCCGGCGCCGTGCACGGCGCGCGCCACCACCCGTCGGACGTTGGTGTCGACGACCGGGGCGCGCCGTCCGTAGCCGAACGCCGCCACGGCCCGCGCGGTGTAGGAGCCGATGCCCGGCAACGACTCCAGGACGTCCACATCGGACGGGACCCGGTCGCCGTGCTCGCTCGCGATCGCCTCGGCGGCGGCGTGCAGCCGCATCGCGCGGCGGGGGTAGCCGAGCTTGCCCCAGGCGCGCAGGACATCCGCGCGGGAGGCGGCGGCCAGCGCCGACGGGGTCGGCCACTCGGTCATCCACCGCTCCCAGACCGGTGCGACCCGGGCCACCGGCGTCTGCTGCAGCATGAACTCGCTGACCAGCACACCCCATGGGGTGGTCCCCGGGCGCCGCCACGGCAGGTCGCGGGCCTGGGCCCGGAACCAGTCCGCGGCGCGTCCCGCGAGCGGGGGCGTCACGCAGGTCACGCGGTGATCGTGCCATCGCTCTCCGGAGCGTCCTCCGTCAGGGCGGTTCCACCCGCGGTACGGTCCCCCACACCGGTGGAACGGCCGCGCCGCGCCGCGCGACATCCCTCCACGTGTAGTAATCATCGATCTACGCTGCGTGACATGTGGGAGCCGGTGGGACCGCTGCCCGCGCACGTCTACTGGAAGCGGCGCTGGCTCGCGTTGCTGGGTGTGATCGGGTTCTTCGTCGCGTCCGGCTTCACCGCCGCGGCTCTCGCCGCGCTGCCGTCCGATCCCGGCCCGCAGGACGAGGCCACCACCCCCGCCGCCCACCGTTCCGAGCTGGCCGATCCCACCGCGACCAGCCTGCCCGTCACGACCCTGTCCGATCCCGCGCAGCCGGACCCCACGCTGTCGGTGACCGGCGTCCCCGCGGGCACCACGCCGCCGTCGGGCACCACGGCGCCGGACGGGACCGGCACACCCCTCGCCGAGGGGACCCCCGAGCCCACGACGGACGAGTCCAAGCGGCCCGACGACACCCCGCGCGAGTCCGTCCCCGTCCTGGAGACCGAGCCCGCGCCCGCCACCGGCCCGCCCGCCTGCACGAACGACATGATCGCCGTCGGCGCCGAGATCGACTCGCCGCAGCACACCGTGGGCGACCGTCCGGTGCTCCGCCTGGTGGTCGTCAACATCTCGGGGCAGGCGTGCGTGCGCGATCTCGACGGCGCGCTGCAGGAGATCGTCGTGTGGGACCGGCCGATCCAGAACCGGCTGTGGTCCAGCAACGACTGCGTCAACCCGTCCACACAGGACCTCCGGACGCTGGTGCCCGGGCAGCCCGTCGCCTTCGCGGTGACCTGGTCGGGCCTGTCCTCGAACCCCGGCTGCACCGCGCCCCGCACGCGCCTCCCGGCGGGTGACTACACACTGCTGACGCGGGTGGCCGACAAGATCAGCGGGCCGACGTTCTTCACCCTCGCTCCCCGGGGCTAGTGCTCGCCCCGGTGAGGGCGCGGAGCAGGTTCACGAGCTGAGCCCGCTGCGCACGGTCGAGGGGGGCCAGCAGGCGTTCCTGGGCGGCCTGGACGAGCCCGTCCAGCTCGGCGAGCCTGCGGACGCCCGCCGCCGTGGCCGACACGACGTTGCGCCGCCGGTCGGTCGGGTCCGGGACGCGGTCGACGTGGCCCGCGGCGCCCAGCTCGGCCAGGACGCCCACGAGGTCGCTGCGGTAGATGCCGCTGCGCTCGGCGAGTCGGGCCTGGCCGGCGGGCCCGTCGTCGACCAGCGTGGCGAGCACGGCGTAGTGCCACTTCCGCGCCCCCGTGCCCGCCAGGGCCTCGCCGACGATCCGGTCCGCCTGCAGGGCGGCGAGCCCCAGCAGGCGGCTGGGCAGCGCGTGCAGCCGTTCGGCTCCTTCCATGTCCCGCAGTCTAGCGTTAGTGTGACAAACGTTAGTCGGACTAACGAATGGAGTGACGATGCCCGACACGAGGTTTCTCGACTCGGTGATCCACCACGAGGAGCGCGGCACGGGCCCGGCGTGGGTGTTCCTGCACGGCAATCCCGCCTCCTCGCACCTGTGGCGGGGAGTGCTGGAGCGGATGGGGCCCGGGCGGCTGCTCGCGCCCGACCTGATCGGCATGGGGGCCTCCGGCAAGCCGGACATCGGCTACCGGTTCGCCGACCACGCCCGGTACCTCGACGCGTGGTTCGACGCCCTCGGGCTCGACGACGTGGTGCTCGTCGGTCACGACTGGGGTGGAGCGCTCGCCTTCGACCACGCGGCCCGGCACCCGGGGCGGGTCCGCGGCGTCGCGTTCCTCGAGGCGGTGATCCGACCGATGACGTGGGCGGACCTCGGTCCGGCTCCGCGCGCCCGGGCGGAGCTGGTGCGCGGGCCCGGGGGCGAGGAGTTCGTGCTGGGGTCGACCGCCTTCGTCGACGCCGCCTTCACCGGTGGCGTGTGCACGCCGGTGGCGGACCTGGAGCCCTACCGTGCGCCGTTCCCGGACCCGCCGAGCAGACGGCCGATCCTGGAGTGGGCGCGGTCGCTGCCGCTCGACGGCGAGCCCGCGGACGTCCACGACCGGATCGCGGCGTTCCAGCCCTGGCTGACCACGAGCGACGTGCCCAAGCTGCTGGTGACGTTCGAGGGGTCCCCGACGCTGATGGTCGGACCCGAGCTGCGGCGGTGGTGCCTCGACCACGTGGCGCGCCTGTCCGTCGTCCACGGTGGTCGGGCGGGGCACCACGCGCCGGAGGACCGCCCGGCGGAGATCGCGGCCGCGCTCACCGCCTGGGCCGACGCCCGGTTCAGCGCGTGATGCGGGTCAGGACCTGGGTGACGTCCGCGACCTCGGTGATCCGCATGCCGGGGGTGCCCGCGTCGCTGTCCGGGGGGATCAGGGCGTGCGTGAAGCCGAGCCGGGCGGCCTCGGCCAGCCTGCGGCGCAGCCCCGAGACGCGGCGCACCTCGCCCGCCAGCCCCAGCTCGCCGAGCACGATGAGATCCGGTGGCAGCGCGACGTCGTTCTTCGCGCTCGCCACGGCCATGGCCAGCGCCAGGTCCGCGGCGGGTTCGGTGACCTTCATCCCGCCGACGGTCGCGGTGTAGACCTCGGAGTCCTGCAGGCGGATCCCGCCGCGGCGCTCCAGGATCGCGAGGAGCATCGCCACCCGGCTCGAGTCGAGCCCGCTCACCGCCCGGCGCGGGGTGGGCATGTGCGAGCTCGCGACCAGCGCCTGCACCTCGGCCAGCAGCGGCCTGCGCCCGTCCATGACGACCGTGACGGCGGTGCCGGGCACCACGCTGGCCTGAGTGGCCCCGAACCGGGCCAGGAACAGCCCCGAGGGGTCCGGCAGCCCGACGATGCCCTCGTCTCGCAGCTCGAAGCAGCCGACCTCGTCCGCGGGGCCGAACCGGTTCTTCACGCCGCGGACCATGCGCAGCGTGGAGTGCTTGTCGCCCTCGAACGCGAGCACCACGTCGACCAGATGCTCGAGCACCCGGGGGCCTGCGATGGTGCCGTCCTTGGTCACGTGCCCGACCAGCAGCACGGGCAGGCCGCGCTCCTTGGCCAGGGCGGTGAGCGCGACGGTCACGGCGCGGGTCTGGGTGACCCCGCCCGGCGTGCCGTCGACCTCCGGCGAGGTCATGGTCTGCACCGAGTCGACGATCAGCAGCTCGGGCCGCAGCTGGTCGACGTGGCCCAGGATCGCCGACAGGTCCGACTCCGCGGCCAGGTAGAGCCGGTCGTGCAGGGCGCCGGTGCGCTCGGCGCGCAGCCGCACCTGGCCCGCGGACTCCTCACCCGTCACGTAGAGGACGGTGCGGGCGACCGCCGCCTTGGCGGCCACCTCGAGCAGCAGGGTGGACTTGCCGACGCCGGGCTCACCGGCCAGCAGCACCACCGCGCCGGGCACGAGCCCGCCGCCCAGCACCCGGTCGAGCTCGTCCACGCCGGACGGCCGGGCGCGGGCGGTGTCGAGCGCGACCTCGGCGATCGGCCGGGCGGGCGTGCTCGGCGCGCCCGCGGCGACCTTCCTGGCCGGGGTGACGGGCGCCGCCTGCTCGGTCAGCGAACCCCAGGCCTGGCACTTCGGGCACCGGCCCACCCACTGGGCGGCGCGGTGCCCGCACTCCGTGCAGGTGTAGGCGGTGCGGGCTCGGGGGCGCTGGGTGGGACTCAGTGCCCGCCGCCGCCCTCGGGGGCCTGGTCCACGCGCGCGACGGTGGGGCTCGCCACCGGGAGACCGACCTCGACGCGGCCCGCCTTCTCGAACGTGAGCACGAGCGGGTACGTGCGGCCCGAGAGGATGTCCTCGCGCAGGCCCGTGATCTCGATGGTGACCTGCTTGCCGCCGGGCACGCCCGCGACCTGGCCCGCGACGAGCGAGATGTCCGGGGCGACGGTCTGCTCGCCGGTGATCGTCACGGTGCCCGCCGGGCTCGTGGCGGAGACCAGGCGGTCGGTCTGCGCTCCCTGGTTCACGATGACCATCTCGACCGGGGCGACGCCGCCGACCGGGTAGATCGCGGCCTCGGGGGACAGCCCGCCCGGGTAGGCGATCTCGGCGTTCCGCACGGCGATGCCGCCGCCGTTCGCGCTGGCGCCGGCGACGGCCGCCACCTGCTGCGAGGTCTGGGCCTGCATGCCGGCACCGCAGCCCGCCAGGGCGACCCCGGCCACGGCGACGGCGGCGAGGACGCGGACGAGTCGCGCGGGGGTGCGCTGGGTGGTGGCTCTGTCGACCAACGACGCGCGGCTCACGGTGCGGTGTCCTTCCTGGAAGCCTGCACTTGCGGGTGCAGCCTAGTGGGAGGCTCCGACAGTTCGTGCACTCGGTGCGCATCCGTCACACGCGGGGGTGTGTCACACCCCCCGCGTGCACGTTTTGGACGAGATGTCAACCCCGTGACCTGCGACGATGGGGTGTCCCGGCCGACGAGGGGTGGGTCGGCCGTGTTAGCCTGGGTACAGCGAAAGGGGCCAGAGGACACATGGTTTTCAAGGTCGGAGAGACCGTCGTCTACCCGCACCACGGTGCCGCGCTCATCGAGGCGATCGAGACGAGGACCATCAAGGGCGAGGAGCGCAAGTACCTCGTCCTGAAGGTCGCCCAGGGTGACCTGACGGTTCGCGTCCCCGCGGAGAACGCGGAGGTCGTCGGCGTTCGTGACGTCGTGGGCCAGGAGGGGCTGGACAAGGTGTTCGAGGTGCTGCGCACCCCGCACACCGAGGAGCCCACGAACTGGTCCCGCCGGTACAAGGCGAACCTGGAGAAGCTGGCGTCGGGGGACGTCAACAAGGTGGCCGAGGTCGTGCGTGACCTCTGGCGCCGCGAGAAGGACCGCGGGCTGTCCGCAGGCGAGAAGCGGATGCTCGCCAAGGCGCGGCAGATCCTGGTCAGCGAGTTGGCGCTGGCCGAGGGCACCGACGAGGAGCGGGCCGAGGCCCTGCTCGACGAGGTGCTGGCCACCACCAACGCGTGAGCGTCGCGGCGGTCGTCCCGGCCGCCGGTTCGGGGACCCGCCTCGGCGCGGGTGCGCCGAAGGCGTTCGTCCCGTTGGCCGGCGTGCCCATCGTGGTGCGTGCGGTCGACGGGCTGCTGGCGTCCGGCGTGGTCGACGAGGTGCTCGTCGCCGTGCCCGCCTCCCTGGTAAACCAGGCCGAGGAGCTGCTCGCCGGTCGCCCCGTGCGGGTGCTGGTGGGCGGCGCCGAGCGCACGGCGACGGTACGCCGTGCCCTGGAGTCGCTCGAAGCCCGCGCTGCCCACGGCGGTGAACGAGCGGTGACCCCGGAAGGTCACGCCGACATCGTCCTCGTGCACGATGCGGCGCGGCCGCTCACCCCGCCCGCGTTGATCGCGTCGGTGGTCGAGGCGGTTCGCGCGGGCCATCCGGCCGTGGTGCCCGTGCTCCCCCTGGCGGACACGGTGAAACAGGTCGTCGGCTCGCACGTCGAGTCCACGGTCGACCGGTCCCGGCTGCGCGCGGTGCAGACCCCGCAGGGCTTCACCGTCGACACGCTGCGGGCCGCCTACGCCCAGTCCGGTGTGGACGCCGTCGCCACGGACGACGCCGGTCTCGTCGAACGCGTCGGCGGCACCGTGCACACCGTTCCCGGCGATCCGGCGGCCTTCAAGGTCACCACGGCCTGGGACCTGCGCATCGCCGAGCTCCTGCTGGAGGGGTCGTGAGAACGGGCATCGGGACGGACGTCCATCCCGTCGAGGCCGGGCGGCCGTGCTGGATCGCCGGGCTCTGGTGGGAGGGCGTCGACGGGTGCGCGGGCCACTCGGACGGGGACGTCGCCTGCCACGCCCTGTGCGACGCCCTGCTGTCGGCCGCGGGCCTGGGTGACCTGGGCGCGGTGTTCGGCACCGGCAGACCGGAGTGGTCCGGCGCCAGCGGCCTCGCCCTGCTCGGCGAGGTGCACCGCCTGCTCGTCGCGGACGGCTGGCGGGTCGGCAACGCCGCGGTCCAGGTCATCGGCAACCACCCCAAGATCGGCGCCCGGCGCGCCGAGGCCCAGAAGGTCCTGGGCGAGGTCCTGGACGCGCCGGTCAGCGTGAGCGGCACCACGACGGACGGCCTGGGGCTGACCGGCCGCGGCGAGGGCATCGCGGCGATCGCGACCGCCCTGCTCCTCCCGGACCCGGGACACTAGGGGCGCCGGCTCAGGACTCGAACATCGTCCGCGTGCGTTCCCGGACCTCCTCCGGGGTCAGGTCCTCCGTGCGCTGGGACACCATCCACTGGTGGCCGAACGGGTCGGTGAACCGGCCGCCGCGTTCGCCGTAGGGGTGGTCGGCGATCGGGAACCGCACGGTGGCGCCCGCCGCCTCCATGGCCGCGCCCACGGCGTCGGCGTCGGAGACGTAGAGGGCCTGGATCGTCGGCGTCGGCGGGTCGTACTCGTCGGCGTCCTTGACCGCCCAGACGGCGGCGCCCGCCCGCAGCAGGGCGTGGACCACCGTGCCGTCCGGCGCGGTGTAGTGCTCGACGAGCTCGGCACCGAAGGCGCGCCGGTAGAACGCGATGGCCTTGTCCGCGCCGCGGACGACGAGGCGGGGGTGGAGCTGCTCGTAGGTCGTCATGCCGCCCAGCGTGCCGGGCGGACCGTCCGGCGTCGTGGAGGAATGTGATGCAGACCTGCCGCGGTGCCGGTACCAGGGCGTCCGTACTCTGGTAAAGGTGAGCGTCCGACTCTTCGACACCCTGACCAGGAAGCAGCGCGACTTCGTGCCGCTGCGGGCCGGAGCCGTGTCGATGTACGTCTGTGGCGCCACGGTGCAGGGCCTGCCCCACATCGGGCACGTGCGCAGCTCGCTGAACTACGACGTGCTGCGCCGGTGGATGACCCGGCGGGGCTACGACGTCACGCTGGTCCGCAACGTCACCGACATCGACGACAAGATCCTCCGCAAGGCGAGCGAGGCGGGTCGGCCCTGGTGGGAGTGGGCGGCCACGCACGAGCGCGCCTTCTCCGCGGCGTACGACGCGCTGGGCTGCCTGCCCGCGAGCCTGGAGCCGCGGGCGACCGGGCACGTCACCCAGATGGTCACCTACATCGAGCGGCTGATCGAGGGCGGGCACGCCTACGCCGCGGGGGGAGACGTCTACTTCGCCGTGCGCACCTTCCCCGGCTACGGGCAGCTGTCCGGCCAGAAGGTGGACGACGTGGCCCAGGGCGAGGGCGAGTCCGCCACCAAGCGGGACCCGCTGGACTTCACGCTCTGGAAGGGCGCCAAGCCCGGTGAGCCCGCGTGGCCCACCCCGTGGGGCGAGGGCAGGCCCGGCTGGCACCTGGAGTGCTCCGCCATGGCCACCACCTACCTCGGCCCGCAGTTCGACCTGCACGGCGGCGGGCTGGACCTGGTGTTCCCGCACCACGAGAACGAGCGCGCCCAGTCCCAGGCCGCGGGCGACCCGTTCGCGAACTACTGGCTGCACAACGCCTGGGTCACCATGGGCGGCGAGAAGATGTCCAAGTCGCTCGGCAACACCCTGTCGATCGACGCGCTGCTGCAGCGGGTCCGCGGCGTCGAGCTGCGGTACTACCTGGTGGGGCCGCACTACCGGTCCGCGATCGAGTACTCGGACGCGGCGCTGTCGGAGGCCGTGGCGGCCTACCGCCGGATCGAGTCGTTCGTGAACCGGGTGACCGAGCGCATCGGCGCGCCGGAGATAGCGGACGAGGTGCCCGCGGAGTTCGCCGCGGTGCTCGACGACGACCTGGGCACGCCGGGCGGGCTCGCGGTCGTCCACACGACGGTGCGAGACGGCAACGCCGCCCTGGACAAGGGCGACCGGAAGACCGCCCTGGCCGCGGCCGAGGCGGTCCGCGCGATGACCGCGGTGCTCGGTGTGGATCCGCTGGATCCGCGCTGGCGCTCCGGCGGCACGGACACCGCGGCCGTGGGTGCACTGTCCTCGCTGGTCGAGGAGATGTTGGAGCGCCGCCAGGCGGCGCGCAAGGCCAAGGACTTCACCGAGGCGGACGCCGTGCGCGACCGCCTGCTGGCCGCGGGGATCAGCGTCGAGGACGGCGCCGACGGTCCCACGTGGTCACTCAAAGACGACTGAGCAACCGAAGAGCAAGGGATCATGGCCGGCAACTCCAAGCGCCGCGGTGCGGTGCGCAAGGAAGGCACGAAGAAGGGCGCCGTCGTCGGCTCGGGCGGACAGCGGCGCAAGCAGCTGGAGGGCAAGGGACCCACCCCGCGCGCCTCGGAGCGCAAGGGGCATCCCGCCGCGCGCCGGGCCGCCGCGAAGGACCGGGTCGCGGGCCGCCGCGGCGGCGGTCGGCGACCCCAGGACGGGGACGTCCCGGAGACCGTGCTCGGGCGCAACCCCGTGCTCGAGTGCCTGCGGGCGGGCGTGCCCGCGACGGCGCTGCGGGTCGCCGTCGGCTCCACCGGTGACGAGCGGGTGGCCGAGTCGGTGCACCTCGCGGCGGACCTGGGCCTGGCGATCCTCGAGGTCGAGCGCAACGAGCTGGACCGGATCTCCGGGGGTGCCCTGCACCAGGGCATCGCGCTGCAGATCCCGCCCTACTCCTACGCCCACCCGGACGAGCTGCTGGAGGCGGCGACGGACTCGGGGAACCCGGCGCTGATCGTCGCGCTCGACGGGGTGACGGACCCGCGGAACCTCGGCGCCGTGGTGCGTTCGGTCAGCGCGTTCGGCGGACACGGGGTCGTGGTGCCGCAGCGGCGGTCGGCGGGCATGACCGCGGTGGCCTGGCGGACCTCGGCGGGTACCGCCGCCCGGCTGCCGGTCGCCCGCGCCACGAACCTCACCCGGACGCTGCGCGAGTACGCCCAGACCGGGCTGATGGTGGCGGGCCTCGACGCGGAGGGCGACGTCACGCTGGACGAGTTCGACCTCGCCACCGACCCCCTGGTGATCGTGACCGGGTCGGAGGGCAAGGGCCTGTCGCGGCTGGTCCGCCAGTCCTGCGACGTGACGGTCTCGATCCCGATGGCCGGGCCCGTGGAGTCGCTGAACGCGTCGGTGGCCACCGGCGTGGTCCTCGCCGAGGTCGCCCGCCGCCGTCGCCTCGCCCGCTGACCCCCGTGAGCGGCGGCCGGGGGCCGGCTGGAGCGGAGCGACGGGGCGGGTGAACGGAGTCGCCGGAGCGACCATCGCCACTCACGACCTGACGACGCAGCCGCGGGCCGGGTCGGTGGACGCGAGGATGACCGCGTCCAGACGGTCCCTGGTCGCGGTGAGCTCCGCGATCTGCCGGTTCAGGCGATCCCGCTCCGCGGCGAGCCGGGCGCGGGACTCCGGCGTGCTCTCGTTCGCGTCGATGCACGGCATGAGGTCCGCGATGGTCTTCGACGACAGTCCGGCCTGGTAGAGCTGCTGCACCAGCCGAACCCGGTCGACCGCGTGGTCGGGGTAGCGCCGCTGCCCGCTCGCGGTGCGCTCGGCGGTGAGCAATCGCGGCCTCGGCCGTGCCTTCGCCGAGGCCCTCGTCGAGCGCGGCGCGAAGGTCGACGCGACCGCCCGTCGTCCGGAGACCGTCGATCTCGCCGGGGTCGAGGTCCTCCCGCTCGACGTGACCGACCCGGCGTCGGCCGCCGCGGCGGCCGAAGCGGCCCCGGACGTGACCCTCCTGGTGAACAACGCCGGGATCTCGACCGGGCAGGGGCTGCTCACCGGGGACCTCGCGGAGATCCGCCGCGAGATGGAGGTCCACCACTTCGGCACGCTGAACGTCACCCGCGCCTTCGCGCCGGGGCTGAAGGGGCTGGTCAACGTCCTGTCCGCGCTGTCCTGGTTCTCGTTCCCCGGAAGATCGCCCCGGCCGAGCTCGCCCGACTCGCGCTCGATGCCGTCGAGCGCGACGAGATCGAGGTCGTGGCCGACGAGTGGAGCGCCACGGGCAAGAAGGCCCTGCAGGATCCCGGGGTCTTCACCATGTCGTGAGCGGCGATAGTCGCCATGGCGACTATCGCCGCTCACGGCTAGGTCGCGCGCACCGCGCCCCGCCGCCGCCCGACCACCCGACAGACCAGGTAGCTCAGGAACGCCAGGGTGGCCACGTACCCGCTGATCGGGAGGCCCGGGGCCAGGGACAGCAGGGTGCCGCCGAGCAGCGAGAGCTCGGCGATCGCGACCGCCAGGATCGTGGCCCTGACCGGGCTCGCGGTGACCCTGGCCGCCGCGGCGCCCGGGATGATCGTCACGGACAGCACCAGGATCGCGCCGACGATCGGGACGGCCAGGGCGGTCGTCAGGGCGACGAGGACGGCGAACAGCGGGGACAGCATCCGGACCGGGACGCCGCGGGCCACCGCGACGTCCGGGTCCGCGCTGGCGAACAGCAGCGGCCGGTAGATCACCGCCAACACGGCGAGCACCACGACCGTCACCCCGACGAGAACGGCGATGTTGCCGCTGTCCACGGACACGATCGAGCCCGTGAGCAGGCCGAACTTGTTCGCCGCCCGGCCGTCGTAGAGGGCGAGCAGCAGGACGCCGAGCCCCAGCCCGAACGCGAGCACGACGCCGATCACGGAGTCCCGCTCGCGCTGGCGCAGCCCCAGCAGGCCGAACACCAGCCCGGCGATCGCCGCGCCGACCACGGCCCCGACACTGACCGAGATCCCGGCCAGCAGCGCGGCGGCACCACCGGTGAAGGCGAGCTCGGCCGTGCCGTGCACGGCGAAGCCCATCCCGCGGGCGACGATCAGCGGTGCGAGCGCGCCCGCGACCAGCCCGAGCACGGCCGCGGCGAGGAACGCGTTCTGGACGAAGGGCAGCCCGAGCAGCTCCCCCACACCGTCGAACGAGATCAGGCGGTCCACGCCGCCTCCCCGCCGATGGTCGGCTCCGCGAGCTGCGCCTCCGCGTGGTGCGCGTGCTGGTCCTCGGCCCCCACGACGACGAGCCGGTTCCGCACCCGCAGCACCTCCACGTCGGTGCCGTAGAGCTCGGAGAGCGTCGCCGAGGTCATCACCTCGTCCGGCGTGCCGATCCGGAACCGGCCGCCCACGAGGTAGAGGATCCGGTCGACGAGCGGGAGGACCGGGTTGATCTCGTGCGTCACGAACACCACGGCCGTGTCCGCGGTGCGCCGTCGCGCGTCGATCAGCGCGCTGACGACGCGCTGGTTGGCGAGGTCCAGGGAGAGCAGCGGCTCGTCGCAGAGCAGCACGGACGGGTCGCCGACCAGCGCCTGGGCGACCCGCAGCCGCTGCTGCTCGCCGCCCGAGAGCCGCCCGACGGGCTCGTTCGCGTACCGGGTGGCGCCGACCGACTCCAGCGCCGCGGCGACCCGCTCCCGGCGGGCCCGGCGCCCGCCCAGGCCCAGGCCCCAGCGGTGGCCGTCGAGTCCGAGGCCCACGAGGTCCGCCGCGCGCAGCGGCAGGTCCTCCGGGAGCGCCTTCTGCTGCGGCACGTACCCGATGCCCCCGCCGCCCCGCCGCGCGGGCGCCCCGCCCACCAGCACCTCGCCCGCGACGAGGGGCTGGAGGCCGAGCAGCACGCGCAGCAGGGTGGTCTTGCCCGATCCGTTCGGACCCAGTACCGCCAGGAACTCACCGGGTCGGACGTCGAGGTCCAGCCCGTCCCAGAGCTGCCGGGCCCCGAAGCGGACCGAGGCGCCGCGCAGGGACACGGCAGGAGTCATGGCCGCATTGTTCACGCCGCCGTTCACGCCGCGCGGTTCAGGGCTCCGGTCAGCGCGTCCAGCTGGCCGGTCTGCCAGGCGACGTAGGAGTCGACGCCGTCCGGCAAGGTCTCGCTGAAGGGCACGACCGGAACGTTCGCCGCGGTCGCCGCCCGCTCGACCTCCTGGGTCGACGCGCTCTCCGTCTGGCTGTTCGACACCACGACCTTCGCCGTCGGCACGACCTGCAGGGTCTCGGCGAGCACCGCGGCCGCGGGGTCGTTGCCCTCCTCGACGGCCTCGGAGAAGGCCTCCGGGGTGATGTTCCGCAGGCCTGCGGCGTCGGTCAGGTAGAGCGGCACCGGCTCGGTCACGGCGATCGCCTGGCCGTCGTGGGTCGCCTTGATGGCGTCGACCTTCTGCTGGAGGGCGTCGAGGTCCGCGCCGAAGGCCTGGGCGTTGGCGGTGTAGGTCGCGGCGTGGGCCGCGTCCTTCGCCCCCAGGTCGGTGGCCAGCTGGTTCGCCACCGTGCGGACGGTGCCCAGGTCGTACCAGACGTGCTCGTTGAACTCGCCGTGCGCGTGTTCCGCGTGCTCCTCGGGGGACTCCCCGGCGTGCGTCTCCTCCTCGGCGCCCTCCAGCCCGGACAGCGTGACGGCGTCGATCACCGTCGGGTTCGTGCCCGCGGACGCGACGAGCCGGTCGGCGAAGGAGTCGTACCCCCCGCCGTTCTTGACGACGATCGCGGCGCGCGCCACGGCCGCCGCGTCCGCCGGGGTGGCCTCGTACTCGTGCGGGTCGGCCGAGGGCGAGTCGATGATCGACCGCACCTCGACGAGGTCGCCGCCGACCGCCGTCGCGATGCTGCCGTAGACGTCGGTGGACGCCACGACGACCGGCTTGGCCGCCTCGGCGGGGGCCGCGGTGTCGGTGGACGAGCCGCAGGCCGCGAGGCCGAACAGGGCCGTGACGGCCAGCAGGGTGGTGGGGACTCGCGTTCTCATCGTGCTCCGTATCAACCTGTGCGCATGGTTTTATTGAAAACCGTTGTCAGTTCACTCTAGCGGGTGGGGTACCGACTGCCCACCACGGACGGCTACCTTTCGGGGTGTGAGCGGTCCCCCCCACGTCAGACGGCCCGCGACGCTGGCGTCGCTCGCCGCGGAGCTGGGCGTGTCCCGCACCACGGTGTCGAACGCCTACAACCGCCCGGACCAGCTCTCCGCGCCCCTGCGGGAGAAGGTCCTCGAGGCGGCACGCAGGCTCGGCTACCCCGGCCCCGACCCGGTCGCGCGCTCGCTGCGCACCCGCCGCGCCGGCGCCGTCGGGCTGCTGCTCACCGAGGCGCTGTCCTACGCGTTCCGGGACCCGGTGGCCACCGGCTTCCTGGAGGGCCTCGCGCTGGCCTGTGAGCAGGCCGGACAGGGGCTGCTGCTGGTCCCGGTGAGCCCCGAGCACGCGGACGTGGCCGCGGTCCACCAGGCGGGCGTGGACGGGTTCGTCGTGTACTCGGTCAGCGAGGACGACCCGCACTTCCGGGCCGTGCTGGAGCGGCCGGTCCCCACGGTGATCTGCGACCAGCCGATCGGTGTGGAGGGCGTCGACCGGGTGAGCGTCGACGACCGGGACGGCATGCGGGCCCTCGGCCGTCACCTGACCGGCCTCGGGCACCGCCGGATCGGGGTGCTCTGCATGCGGCTCGGCCCGCAGCGCCAGGACGGCCCCGCCTCGCTCGCGCGGCAGCAGGAGACGTCCTACCCCGTGCAGCGGGAGCGGATCAGCGGGATCCGGGACGCCCTGGTCGAGGTGGGCGTGGACTGGGCGAGCGTCCCCGTCGTCGAGCGGTTCGAGCACAGTCCGGAGGCGGGCGCCTCCGCCGCGGCCGAGCTGCTCGCGGGGCACCCGGACGTCACCGCCCTGGTCTGCACGTCGGACGTCATCGCCATCGGGGCCCTGCAGTGGGCCGCCGAGCAGGGGATCGACGTGCCGGGCAGGCTCACGGTGACGGGGTTCGACGGCGTGCCGGAGGCGGACCGCCTCGGGCTCACCACCGTGCGGCAGCCGGTGCGGCGCAAGGGGCAGGTCGCGGGCGAGCTGCTGCTCGAACGCGGCGACCGGAACACCCCCAAGTACGTCGTGCTGCCGACCGAGCTGGTCGTGGGCGCCACGAGCGGGCCCGCTAAGAAGCGCGAGGAGTTTTTCTCCGGCTGGTGAGCTCGGCCAGCACGGTCGACAGCTCGGCGGGGTCGGTGACCCGGTGGGCGGCCGCGGTGTCGCCCTCACCCACCTTGACGCCGACGTCCCCGGGCCGCAGCCGGGTGAAGACCGTCTCGTCGGTGGTGTCGTCCCCTGCGAAGAACACCCGCGCGCCGAACCGCTCGCGCAGCGCGTCCACCGCCGTGCCCTTGCTGACCTGCAGCACGGCGAGGTCGATCACCGACTTGCCCTCGATCGCGTCGACGCCGTCCCAGGTCGCCGGCCCGCGGCGGACCGCGTCCAGCACCTGCTCGCCCACCTCGGGTGCGGCGTTGCGGACGTGGACGGCGAGGCCCGCGGGCTTGTGTTCGAGGGTGACCCCGGCCGCGCCCTCGACGAGGTCGGTGAGCGCCAGGGTGAGCTTCTCCTTGAGCGCCTGCTGCTCCTCGGTCAGCAGCGGGGTGTCGCCGTCGAGCAGGCCGGGGCCGAACTCGCCGCCGTGGCTGCCGACCATGAGGACCGGCGGCCCGAAACCCGAGACCGCCGCCAGGTCGGCGAGCCCGCGCCCGGACACCAGCACGACGTGCGTGTCCGGGGCCTCGGCCAGCGCGCGGACGGCCGCGGCGGACTCGGGCAGCGGCCGCGCGTCGGACGGGACGGGCACGATGGGGGAGAGCACCCCGTCGAAGTCCAGGGCGACGAGGAGCGGACCGTCCAGGCCGTCGAGATCGATCACGTGTCCAGCCCCAGCGCGGACAGGAACGACCGGGCCCACCGGTCGACGTCGTGGCTCATGACCTGTTTGCGCAGCGTGCGCATCCGCTTGCGGCCCTCCTGGGGTTCCATGGTCAACGCCTGGTAGAGCGTCTCCTTGACCCCGTCGGTGTCGTGCGGGTTGACCAGCAGCGCGCTGGTCAGCTCCACCGCGGCGCCCGCGAACTCGCTGAGCACGAGCACCCCGCCCAGGTCGTGGCGGCAGGCGACGTACTCCTTCGCGACGAGGTTCATGCCGTCCCGCAGCGGCGTCACGAGCATGACGTCCGCGGCGACGAAGAAGGCGGCCAGCTCCTCCCGCGGCAGCGACTGGTGCAGGTAGTGCACCGCGGGATGGCCGATGTTGGCGTACTCGCCGTTCATCCGGCCGACGGCGAGCTCGATCTCGTCCCGCATCTTCTGGTAGTGCTCCACCCGCTCCCGGCTGGGGGTGGCGAGCTGGATCATCACCGTGTCCTCGACCTGGACCCGGTTCTCCTCCAGCAGCTCGTGGAAGGCGCGCAGCCGCACGTCGATGCCCTTGGTGTAGTCCAGCCGGTCCACGCCGAGGATGACCTTCGACGGGTTCCCGAGGTCCTCGCGGATCTGCGCGGCGCGCTTCTGCACGGCGTCGGTCCGGGAGAGCTCGTCGAGGTGCTTCGAGTCGATCGAGATGGGGAAGGCCCCGAGCGTGATCGTGCGGCGGCCCACGGTCACCTCGTTGGTCTTGTTGCGGACCGTCCCGGCGCCCGCCAGCCGGGTCGCCAGCCAGCGGAAGTTGCGGACCCCGCCCGCGGTGTGGAACCCGATGACGTCCGCGCCGAGCAGCCCCTCCACGATCCGGGTGCGCCACGGGAGCTGCATGAACAGCTCGACCGGCGGCATCGGGATGTGCAGGAAGAAGCCGATCTTGAGGTCCGGGCGGAGCTCGCGCAGCATGCCGGGCATCAGCTGCAGCTGGTAGTCCTGGATCCACACCGTGGCGCCCTTGGCCGCCACCTTCGCGGTGTACTCGGCGAAGCGCTCGTTGACCGTGACGTAGGCCTGCCACCAGTGCCGGTGGAAGGCGGGCGGGGCCACCACGTCGTGGTAGAGCGGCCAGAGGGTGCCGTTGGAGAAGCCCTCGTAGTAGTCCTCGACCTCCTGCGCGGTCAGGTTCACCGGGTGCAGCTGCAGGCCGTCCTCGACCAGCGGCTCCACCTCGACGTCCGGCACGCCGGGCCAGCCCACCCACGCGCCCTCCCGGGCGCGCAGCATCGGCTCGAGGGCGGTGACCAGGCCACCGGGGCTGCGCTTCCAGCGCCGACCCCCGTCGGGGAGCTTCTCCAGGTCCACCGGCAGCCGGTTCGCGACGACGACGAAATCGGGCGGGGGAAACTTCGTACGGGCCATCGGGTCCTCCCTGCCGGTCACGCTGCCGTTCTGCACTGGGACCCTACTGACCGCCGGCGGGGTTCGCGGGATCTGAATCGTCCGCAGTGACGTCGACCGCTCGGCGGCGCGGCCGGAACAGGAACTCCCCGAACGTGACCCCCGCCGCGAGCGCGAGCCCCGTCGCCAGCGCGATCGTGACGGTGACCAGGCCCTCGGACAGCCCCTCGACGGCCAGTTGGTAGAAGCCGCGGTAGGCCGAGTAGCCGGGCAGCAGCGGGGTGATGCCGGCGAGCGTGACGACCAGGCTGGGCACCTGCGCCGTGCGGCGCAGCAGCCCCGCCAGCGCACCCACACAGACCGCCGCGACACCCGTGGCCGTGACCGCCCCGACGTTCCCGAGCTGGGTCAGGGAGCTGAAGACACCCCAGCTGATCGCGCCGGACCCGGCCGCGACGGCCAGGCTGCGCAGCGGCGCGTACCCGGCGAGCGCGTACCCGGCCGCGGCCACGGCGCCGAGCACGATCGCGAGGCTGAACCGCCCGACGGACACCGACACCGACCCCGCGACGTCCAGCGCCACCCCGACCGCGAACCCGAACTTCAGCCCCAGCACGACGCCGGTGAGCAGCCCCGCGGACAGCAGCGCGACCTCGGCGACCCGGCCGGCCGCCGTGACGTAGTAGCCGGAGATCGCGTCCTGCACGGTGCCGACCACGGACAGCCCGGACAGCAGCACGGTGATGCTCGCCGCGACGACCAACGACGGTCGGGTGCCCGGCGGGAACAGCCCCGCGGCGAACAGCCCGACGGTCGCCGTGGTGGCGAGCAGCCCGCCCATGAGCTGCTGGAAGAAGGCGGGCAGCCCCCACCGGCTCAGCACCCGGCCGACCCGGTCGATCGCGCCGGTGACGAGGAAGGCGGTCAGCGCGGTGACCGGCCCGCCGCCGAGCAGGAAGGCGATCGCGCCCGCGAGCAGCCCCCACCCCGCCGTCGCCGCCCAGCGCGGGTAGGGGTGCGGGGTCTCGATCGCCTCGTCGACGGCCACGGCCGCCGCCCGCACGTCGAGCGTGCCCGACTCCAGGTCCTCCACGACCCCGTCGACCTTGGCCAGCCGGGTGAGGTCCAGCGTCCGGTACCGGACCAGCCGCATGGACGTGACCGGGCTGGCGGCGTTGCCGCGGTGGCAGCAGATCGTGATCGAGGTGAACGTGATGTCCACGTCCACGGCGGGCAGGCCGCACGCCTCCGCGAGCCGCAGCATGAGGTCGGTGACGACCGCGACGCTCTCCCCGCTCGACAGCTGCACCTCGCCCACGCGCATGCAGAGGTCGAGAACCTCCTGGACCCGTGCGTCGTCCGGCACCTGCGGGCCCACCATGAGCATGGGCAGCGTCGGGGGCCCGGGGGAGAGCAGCCGCTTCGCGTCCCGCCGCAGGGTCGCACGCAGCCGGTTCGCCAGCCGCTCCGCGGGATTGAGCTCGTCGACCACGCCGCCAGGCTGCCATCCGACCCGCGGGCTCTACACTCGGGGCCGCCCGGTCGAGCGGCGGGGCACGCCGGTGTAGCTCAGTGGTAGAGCAACCGCCTTGTAAGCGGTAGGTCGTCGGTTCGATCCCGACCTCCGGCTCCCTCTGACCTGCGCAGATGGAGATCCATCTCCACTGTGGAAGTTGCGTGACATCATTCGTGACATCACCTCGGTCGGTTCCTCGTCGTGGACTCGGGTCGTCTCGCGCATGCGACGTGTTCTACCGGAGGAGATAGGCTGGACCCGCCATCAGCGATGGACTGGACTGGACTGGCGTCGCGTACGGTGCCGGGCGCTCGATGAACTGCAGCTGCTGATTGCTGTCAGGAGTACCGGCTCCTGGTTGACTCGGTACCGGCGATCGTGTTGCCTGGGGCCAACGAGGATGGGCCCTCGACGTGTCCGGGATCGCGTATGTGCTCACCCCGCATTGTCCTGGTCGGGTCGTCGGCGCCTGCGGGTTCACTGAGCCCGTTGGTCCTCCGCGCGGATGGCGGTGACGGAGGCTGCGGCCTCCCGGCGAATCTCGTCGCAGAGGTCGGCGTAGTCGAGCGCGTCGAACTCGATGATCGGTGCGGTACGTAGTAGCCGTTTCAGGACGTCGCGCAGCACCCGACGATCGGCGAAGCCGCTCTTGGCGACGCTCGGCCAGACGTCGGAGAGGGCTCGGATGAGGGCGCGGCTGCCGCCAAGGCCAGCGCGGCGGGCGAAGATCTGGTCGAAGTCGGACTCGTTGAAGGTGCCGATCAGCCGGTAGGGGTCGGTCTCCGTCGGCACGGCGGTGAGGTGGGCGCGCCACCAGAGCCGTCCCCAGACGTGGCGGGTGATGTCAGTGGCGAGGAACCGATCACCGGTCGGTTCGCGGTAGCGCCAGAACGACACGTCGGGCAGGACGACCAGGGCGAGGAATGCCCAGATCGGCCGGACCGACGCCTCGGCGGCGACGAGGCCCATCCGCTCGTGGAGCAGCTTGGCGATGTCGAGGTCGAAGTCAGTGTGGGCGCGGCGTCGTCCGCCGCCGGGGAAGCCGGCTTCCTCCGCGATCTTGACCACCCGTTCGCGGAGGTCCTGGAGGTGTTCGCGGGGGACTCGGTGTCCGCCGGTGGCAGCGAAGACGGCTGACGGGTGTGCGAAGGCGTGCTCGTTCGTCAGTTCGCCAGGCTCGACGTGCTGGTAGCGCTGGTAGAGCTCGGTGGCGGCGGAGTCGAGCAGCCGCGGGTACAGGATGCTCATGCGCCCGCCAGGAGACCGGTGGCGTTCTGCAACCTGGTGGTGAACAGGATCGGCTCGTGCTGCCGTTCGCGGCGCAGCGCGTCGAGATCCCGGTCGGGGAAGGTCGCGCGCAGGACCGAGGCGAGCAGCGCGCCGACGGTGCCGGTGGCGTAGTCGTGGGTCGGATCGAAGTCCTTGTCGACAACGGCGCGTTCGACGAGTGACCGAATCACCTCGCTCTGCACGGTGGACAGAACGAGGCGGTCGGCGTCGCTGGGGTCGGCGGCGTTCTCAAGGGCGCCGACGACGACGGGGCGGCGCTTGTTGGCGAGCAGCAGGATCGACCCGAGGGCCTGGGAGTCGAGGTCCTCGCTGAGCTCGAGGTGCCATGCGGCGCCGGACGGGTAGCGCACCTGTTCGAAGTCGACGATCGCGAGCGGGAACAGGACGGCGTCCCCTTGGAGCATCACCGAGTGCACCTCCCGCCAGAGGACGCTGCCGGGCCGGCTCGGTGCCGTCGCCGAGGAGCCGGTGCCGGCTGCCCGGAGGATGAGGCTGGTCTCCAGGTCGAGTCTGCCGCCAAGCTCGTCGCCGGGTAGGTCGAAGTCGATCTGCAGCTCGGCGCCGTCGAGGGCAGGGAGGGAGCCCTGCCAGGCCTGGCCCCGCAGTGAGGAGTTCGCGGCGGCCCACACCACGGTGAGGGTGACGGCGGAGTCGGGGGAAAGGCCGCAGGCCTGGCGGGCGCGGAACCCGTCGACGCGCAGGGGACGCCGCAGGTGCAGGATCGTTTCGTAGTCCCAGTCGGGCAGGTCGAGGGGGAGCTCCTCGAGGGAGTCCCCGGTGACGCGCAGCCATGGGCCGGTGGCCACGACGTCGGCCGGTGGGCGTCGGTAGGGGTAGGCGCGGCTCACGAGGCGGCCACCTCCTCCGCGCGGGCACCGGAGACGACGATGTCGGTGATGGTGTCCGGCACGGGGAGGACGACGAGCTCGATCTCGGAGGGGCTGTCGACCACGCAGTCCTCGGTCCTGCGCAGACCCACGCCGTTGTCCCAATAGAGGATCTCGGGACGGGCCGCGCCGACCGGGGCGTCGTCCTCGCGCCCGCGTTCGCCGAGTCCGACGGAGAGCCTGGCGCGCAGGAGGACCGGGCCGGGCCCGCTCACCGCGAACCGCTGAGCGAGGACGACCCTGCCGTCGCGCTCATCGACGGTCGGTTCGGTCAGCTCGGCGACACTCACCTTCTGCCGAGGGGTCGGGGAGGGACGCCCCCACCACCGGCCCCGCGCCTGCCTCCACCCGCGGGTGACGCGGAGTCGGGGCGGGCGAAGGCGGCGGCGACGATCCCGCCGAGGAAGTTGCTGGCTGCGCCGAGCGCCACCCCGCTCTCGGGTCGCACGGTGGTGGCCGCCGAGCCCCTGAACCGCGACAGCCGCTCCTTGATCCGCTTCAGAGTGACGTTGACGAAGGTCCTGTCGTGCCCGCTGAGCTGCTGGCTCACCCACTGGTCGTGCGTCGGCGGCTCGCTGGCGGCGAACACGTCATCGAGCTCGTCGACGGCACGGAACACCCCGGCATAGGCCCGGTTGACCGACCCGGTCTCCGGCCCCTCCAGGTAACACACGACCAGCTCCGGCGCGCGCATCAGACACACATGGTGGGGATCGCCGGGAACGCCGGCGCATACCGCGGCGAGGCTGGCCGAGTCCTTGGCCATCGGGACGACGAAGTCCTGCTCGACGGCAAAGGCCCCGAGCTTCTGCTTGGGGCGCAGGCACTCCAGTGTCTCGCTGGTGCCGTCGCGCTGGACGCGGTAGGCATGGACGAACAGTTCGAGCGGGTAGGTTTCCGCCGGGCCCGGGACAGGGAAGATCGTGCCGGACGCGCGCACCTCCGGGACGAGCCGGTTGTCGCCGCGCTCGGGCAGCATGATCGGCCAGAGCTGCCAGGCAATGGTGTCGGCGAGGTGCCGGGCCGCCTCCCCGACGGTCTCGAAATCGTCGAGGTCGGGGTCGAGCACGGTCAGGGTGGTTCCGGACTCGTCCTCGGCGAAGGGCTGCAGCCCGAGGCTGCGCGCGACGGCATCGGCCTCGACCCCACGGAGGGGCTCGACGTGGTCGGGATCCTGGCGCACGTCGCCCCACCAGTGGCGGCCGGTGAACGGCCGCGGGTCGTCCGTTGGCGTCTCGCGGCCGTCGAACGACTCGCGCAGGGCGATGCCGATCAGCCGGGACTCGAGCCCCACGCCGGGCTCGAGGGTCCGGGTGTAGACGAGAATCGTGCCGACCTTCGACAGCCGGTACAGCACGGCCTTGCCATAGCCGTAGGTCCCGCCGCCCTGGTGGGTGTCGCGCTTCTCCCCGACGTTCAGGACGAACGAGACCCAGTCGCGGCGGTCCACAGCGAGCTCGTCGGCCCTCGTCGGTCCGCCGAGCCCCTTCGTCCCGCGGTCGACCACGGACAGCAGCCGCAGGGTCGGGGTCTTGACCAGCTTTCCGATCCCGAGATGGGGCTCCCGGGGTGCCGCCGGGGTCAGCAGCCGCTCCCAGTTCGGACGGTGCGTCGGGGCGACCGTCGTCAGCTCGAGCCGGAACGACGTGGGCCGGTCACCCAGCCGTGCGTCCCACGAGTTCTGCGCCGTCTCGCGGACGAACACCGTCAGCGGGTCGACCGGCGGGCGGCCGAGCTGGTTGCGGATGCCCTCGGACGCGATCGCGCCCGTCGGTGGGAAGGGCTGGGACCACCAGCGCGGCGTTGTCACGCCTGCTCCAGGAAGGTCTCGACGGGATCCTCCGCCGTCCGGGCGGCTGCTGCGGGGGCGCCGTCGAGGTCGACGTCGTAGTCGATGTTGGCGAGGCCGGCGAGCGTCGCGTCGCCGACCAGGCCTGCCGGTGTCAGGCGCGGGAAGCCCGGGCCGACCTCGTAGGTGTGCTGCTCCTCGACCTCGAAGATCCGTCGCGCATACACCTCCTTCTCGGACTCCTGGTATCCGAACGCGTTCAGGGCCGAGAGGAACGCGGCCTCGTCGTCTGCGACGTGCAGGACTTCGTCGACCAGGTCCGGCACCGTGCGGCCGCGGTCCGTGCGCAGCTTCAGCCAGACCAGCAAGAGCCGCCCGTCGCCACCCTCGAGCTGGCGCAGCCCGTGGATACGGACGCTGCGGGATTCGACCGAAGTCGTCGACTTGACCTCCAGCGCGACGTTCGCGCGATGGAAGTCCTGACGGCTGCGGAACGGCCCGGTCCAGAACGCCACGGCGCCCGGGTCGCGGGCCAGCATCGCGAGCAGGACCGTTAGCTCGCCGTACAGGCCGGCGAGCTCCGAGGGCGTCAGGGTGCGCCGGGATCCTGAGAGCAGGGACCGCCAGTCCGCGAGCGTCCTGCGCAGCGCGGTGACCGCGCGGTCCGGGGCCGCGGCGACGCGGGTGAGGACCTCGACGCACAGCGCGGTGAACATGTCGCGGAGCCGGTCGTCGGCGAGAGCGAGGGAGGCGTAGACACGGATGCTGGTCTCGTCCTCCAGCTCCTGGCGGCGCAGCGTGACCGCGCGCCCGTCGACGTCCTCCTGGAGCGTGTGCTTGGCGCCGATGGGGACCAGCAGATGGCGGGCCCCGGTGTCGCGGACTCCGACCAGCACCGGGCCGTGGGTAGTGTCGATGTCCGTGCTCGCGGTGCGGAACATGCTCGCCACGGGCTGCACCGCGGCTGCGGACCAGAGCTTCTCGAACCGGGCGCCGTCGGGGGTCACTCGTCGTCCTGGTCGAGGATTGAGAGGTCCTCCTCCTCGACGACGACCTGGGACAGGTCCGCGCTCATGTACTCGACGTCGGAGTCCTTGTCCTTCGGCTCCGGGAACACCAGGGCCACTCCCATCACGACGTCGTCGGTGGGGGCGTCGAGCGGGACTCGGCGCTTGGCCCGCGGCTCCGACCGGGGCTCGATCGGGTAGAGCAGAAGCAGACCTTCGGTCGGGCGCTTCGCCTTCCGGAGCTCCAGCAGTTCCTTGCGGCTCATGCCGCTCGCGCTGGGCACGTCAAGGTCGAGGGCCTCGTCCCGGCGGCTGGAGAGGGTCTTGATGTCGGCCACGCCGTCGAACTTGCCGTCCCCCTCGTGCGGCATCCGGGACCGGCGGACCATGCGCACCTCGACACCGTCGCCGAGCCGGCAGGTCTTGGTGTCGGCACCGGGCTGCGAGTTGCCGATCACCCCGATGCTCCAGCGACCAAGCGCGCCTGCCCGGACCCGCTTGCGGATGTACTCGGCGATGCGCCCGGGATCGGCGTCGGTGGAACGCTCGTGGAAGGAGTAGGCGCTCAGGAACTGGAGGACGTCGTCATGGGGGACGTCGGTGAAGAGCACGGTCTCGTCGCGGGACTGTGCTCGGATCCCGTCCTCGCCGGCCCGGGCGATCAGCTCGCGCGCGGCCTCGGCGTTGCCCGCGAGCCAGGGCTTGCCCTCGTCCGAGACGTCGAAGAACCGGGACTCGACGAGCAGGCCTCCGTAGGCAGCGGTGGCCCGGACAGCGCTGGTCATCTTTGCCTTCGCGGTGATGCTCATCTTCGGGTGCGTGCGCAGCCGCACGGCGAAGTTCAGCGGGTCGACACCCGGGTTCATGTAGCGGTCGATGTCCTGGCGCATCTCGGCCTCGACCGTCGCCAGGTGGCTGAACCAGTCCTTGAGCTCGTCGGTCATCCAGATGCGGGGCAGGTCCGGGTAGTGGTTCCGGTAGCCGAACCAGCGGCCCATCTGCAGCAGCGTGTCGTACGCGGAGACGGCGCGGACGAAGAGGCTGGACACCAGCCCCTCGAGCGTCAGGCCGCGGGAGAGGGTGTTACCGCCGACGGCGATCGCAGTCACTGGGCCGGACTCGTAGTCGAGCCGGTCTGTGCTCCGGTAGTTGTCGATCACGACCTTCGTGGCCTGCACGACCTCGGGCAGCTTCTCCCTCAGCGCCGCGAACGACACCGGGCTCTCGTCCAGATCCACGGCCGGGACGAGAGCCGTCTCCCGTGCCCAGGTGTCACGGAGCCGGTCGAGCAGGTCCGGGTCCCTGGCGTCCAGACCGCGCAGCATGCGTGCGCGCAGGTCCAGGAGCGGGTCCTTGAAGCGTCCGTGGACAGTCGTGTCGGTCGTGGTGTGGATGAGCATCGTCGAGTGCGGGTTGCCCCCACCCCGCACCCTGCGTGCCGCGGTCGCGAGCCAGAACCACTCGACGGCGCGCCGCAGCGAGTGGCTCATGCCCGGGTAGAAGTCGGCGGCCTCCTTCTTCGTCCGCGGTTTGAGCTCGTCGACCTCGTCGTCGGGCACCGTGCGGATCATGTCGAACCCGCCCTCGAGGTCCTCCGGGTCGTCCCCCGGCAAGAGGTCGCGGCCGAAGAGGACCTCGGTGCCGTGGTACCCCGTGGGCTGGGGCAGGTTGACAACGAAGTCGCGCGGGTAGAAGTCCTCGTCGTCGCCCGGGTTGATCAGCAGGTTCGCGAAGGGCGTGGCGGTGTAGCCGATGTAACCGACCTTCGGGAACTTGCTCATCACCTCGTAGAGCAGCGGGTTGATCTTCGCTGTCGCGACGGTGGACTGGTCGGCCTCGTCGTCGATGATCAGGGTCGGGATCTTCGTCAGGTATTCGTCCGCGGAGTCGAGCCAGTCGCGGAGCTTGCGCAGCACGGGGGCGTTTTTCTTGACGACCAGCAGCATCGTCTGGTCCTTGGCGGCGAAGTACGCCTTCGCGTTTCCGCCGGGCGGGGTGAAGTCCTTTTGCGGTGTGGTGATCTCGTACCACTGGGCCTGGTTCGGCACCACGAGATCGCCGCCGAGCCGGAGCTGGGTTTGGCGGCGGAGGGTGTTGTGGATGCCCGACAGGACGATGAAGAGTTTGTACCCGCGGTCGGCCGCCTTGGCCATGACCGCAGTGAAGTTCGTGGTTTTGCCGGACTGGACGAAGCCGACGACGAGCCCGCGCGTACGGAACTCGTTCTGCTTCGGATGGTCCAGCAGGGAGACGATCTTCGTCGACGCCTCGTCCACCGAGGCGATGTTGGCGTCGCCGAAGTCCTTCTGCCGCATGGACTTCTCGATGGCCGGCCAGTTCTTGTCATTGTCCTTCGGGCCCGTGTACCAGGTGACGCGCCCGTTCCGCCATACCGACGGGGGCTGGTCGAGGTTGCGGATCCGGATCGTCTCCGCCTCGTGCTTCTGGCGGACGGCCTCTACGACCTGGGGGTCCATCCCGGCGGCCTCGAGGTCGTCGGCGGCTTCCTTGGGCGAGCTGACGTCGGCGTACTTCAGGAAGAGCTTGTAGGCCTTCTCGACCCGCGTATCCGAAACTCCATCAGTCACCCGAAACCCCCACGTGCCCCACCGGTCTTTCGGAAGGCTAATCAGCGGATCGGAGCGGTGCGTTACGGGGCCACTCGTTCGAGTGAGCTGCCGGAGCGACTGAACGCGACACCCGCAACTGCGTTGGGGGCCGCTGCGCGGTCGTCGTCCGGCCGGGGCCGGGCCGTGTTGTCGGGGTGGTTGAACCGCTTACTCCGCGCGGTCTCACGTTCGAGGGTGCTGCGCATCGGCTGCGCCGACGGCCCTGCGGGCCGTCCTTGATTGAGCCTCGCCGCGCGGAGCTCCAGTGCCACTCGCAGGGACTCTGGGCGTGCCCTGCTGCCTCGGTTGCCCATATCGGTTGAGGTTCCAGGTACCTGTCGTCGCGCTATGCTCGGCTTGTGACAGCACTCTGGTCGTTCGACGAGCAGCCGCGCAGGGGGGATCCCCTCCTGCCTGGTGCCTCGCCGGCCGCGATCCGTGAGGGGCTGCTGGTCCAGGATCAGGCGGCGTTCGACTCCGCGTACGCCGATGCACTCGTCTCGGCGAGGGAGCAGCTCGATCTCACGGAGTTGCTGCGCTGTCTGGAGCATTGGCGTCGGCGGGCGTTGCTCCAACGCGACCCGCAGGACTTCGAGGCCCTTGTGCGGCGGGCTTCAGAGCGGTTGAGCGGTACGCCGCTGCCGAAGGACGAGCCGTTGGCGGTCACCCGTCGCCGAGTGGGTATGTAGACCCTCGCCTCGTGTACGACGTCACCACCGACCAGCAGGCGCACGCTCAACTTGATGCCCTGCCCGCGGAAGCCCTGGGCTACCTCGCCGAGGCCCGCGCGGTGCTGGAGGTCGCTCCGTGGAACGGTGAGCCCATCAACACCGGCTACCCGGACGCGCCGGTCCGAACGCTGCTCTTCGGGGCACACGGCGAGGGCATGGTCGTCTACTTGATCCTCGAGGATCGGCGCCAGGTCGACCTGCTCAAGATCCTCTGGTTGAGCTGAGCGATGGCCGGCCGCCCGGTCTGCTGTGTCCGGGCGCTCGTGACATCAGTCGTGACGCGAACTGGGGCATACTCCTGACGCTGGAGCGACGACCATGGAGACTTCGGTACGCGGCTGATACTGGTAGAAGGCTCGGATCGCGCTGTCGCACTGACTTGTAAGCGGTAGGTCGTCGGTTCGATCCCGACCTCCGGCTCCCTCTGAGCTGCGCAGTTCGTGACATCACTCCGGTCGGTTCCTCGGCTCGCCCTTCTCCGCGCTGAGCGTGGTTCAGGCCACCCGGCGTGGCCCCGACGTGATCCACGTCGTCTGCTCGATCAGCCGCGACACGGCGAGGACCTGGTGGTCGCCCAGGTGGGGGCCGATGATCTGGAGGCCGACGGGGAGCCCGGACGGGGTGAGGCCGACGGGTGCCGATGCCGCGGGGCGGCCGGTGAGGTTGGCGATCGCGGAGAAGGGGGTCCACTCGTCCGGCGCGGCGGGGAGGCCGGCGAGGGTGGCGGGTCCGGGGAGGGCGCGGTCGTACGCGGTGGTGCACACCGTCGGGGTGAGAAGGATGTCGATCTCGTCCGTCAGCCGCGCCATCCGGTTCGCCGCCGCCTTGCGTTCGCGGACCGCGTCGGTGAACTGCTCGGCGGTCCAGGATCGCTCGAGGACGGCCCGGACCGGAGCCGACAACGGGACGCGCGCGGCGAGCTCGCGCAGACCGACCAGGTCGGTCTCGGCGGCGACGAGCGCGTCGAACGTCTCGCGCAGGTCGGGCCAGTCGAGGCCGAGCCGCCGGACCGGCACGTCGAGGGCCGCGATCGCCCGCTCCACCACCGCGCGCACGTCGGGGTCGACGCGGGCGTATCCGAGGTCGGGGCTGTAGCCGACGCGCAGCCCGGCGGGGAGGGTGAGGTCGCGCCAGTCCACGTCGTCGCAGGGGATCGAATGCCGGTCCCGCGGGTCGGGGCCTGCGATCACGGAGAGGACCAGCCCGATGAAGCTCTTCGTCAGGCGGATCCGGGCCGGGCTCCCCGCGACGTCCCGCTCACCATCCACGCCCACGACGACTTCGGTCTCGCCACCGCCGACGCACTGGCCGCGGCCACCGCGGGCGCCCATCCGGACGTCTCGGTCAACGGCGTCTCCTACCGCTGCGGGTTCGCCGCGCTGGAGGAGGTCGTGACCGCGTTCGACGTGCTCTACGGCGTGGACACCGGGATCCGCACCGAGGGTCTGCAGGAGCTGGCGGACGTGGTGATGCGCGAGATGGGGGTGCCCCGGCCGAGGTTCAAGGCCGTGACCGGCGAGTACGCCTATCTGACGAGCACCCCCGGGGACGCCCTCGGCTGCCACCGCGACGGCCAACGCTCGTTCCCGCCCGTCTCCGGCTGCCTGCACGCCGACACCGTCGGCGCGGACGTCCGCTGGGTGTGGGACAGCCTGAGCGCCGACGCCATGGCCCGCCGGCTCGCCGTCGACCTCGGATTCGACCCGATCCCGCCGACGTCACCCGGGTGCGCGAGGCCCTCGACGACGCGGTGGCGGCGATCGCCGAGTTCCCCGTTGGCTCACCCCGGAGCAGGCGGAGGGGATCTGTCGGTCGGTGCCGGCCCCGGTGCCGGCGTGACCGACCTCCCCCACCTCCAGCCGGTGGGGGTTGTCCCGGTGGGACAGCGGGTGGCGGTGACGATGTCCCTGCGGGGGATGGGCTGCCCGCGAGTGCCGGGCGCTGATCACACGGTTCCGGCGCTGACGGCGGCGGCCCCGACCCGGTCCGGGTCAGTCCGCGTCCGGGTCGATCGGGAAGTCGTCGCGGAAGAGCAGGTCCGGGTCCCACTCGCGCTTGAGCGCCTGCAGACGCTTGAGGTGCTCGGGCGGGAACGCGCGGGCGACGACCTCGGGGCCGGTGTCGGTCTCGAAGCACCGCGACCCCGAAGTTGGCGCCCGCGCCCCGCATCGCCCAGAACAGGTCGGGATGCTCGGTGGCGCTCGCGTGCACCAGGTCGCCCGCCGCGGTCACCACGTCCACGGACCGGAGCAGGTCGATCGTCAGGCCGTGCTCGCGCGCGAACCAGCCGATCCCCGCGGTGGTCGCCAGCCCGCCGACGCCGGCCCCGCCCGCGTCGCCCGCGGTGATCGCGAGCCCGTGCGGGGCGAGCGCCTGCGCGACCTCGGCCCAGTGGGCGCCCGGCCCGACCCGCACCCGGTCGCCGGACACGGAGATCTCGTTCAGGGCGTCGAGCGCCAGGACGAGCCCGCCGTCGTTGAGCGAGCGGCCGGACAGCCCGTGCCCACCGCTGAACAGCCCGAGCGGGACGTCCCGGTGGCGGGCCGCGAACCGCACGGCCTCCCGGACCTCGGCGACGGTCTGCGGGCGCAGCACCATCCCCGGCCGGGCGCCGCGGAAGTACCCCGAGGTGTAGCGGGCGTAGCCGTGGTCACCCGGCAGGATCGCCCGCTCCGCGAGCGCGGCGGGCACCGGGTCGCCCGCGAAGGACGCGACGGTGCGCGCCGTCGGGCGGACCCGCCGCGGCGGCGCGCCTCACCGACCCGCTCGCGGATCTCCGGCGCGGTGACCTCGGCGAACCGCCGGATCTCCGCCGGGTCGTCGCTCGCCAGGATGAAGACGCCGACGCCGTCCTCGATCGCCCGCTCGGCGAGCGCGGCCGCCGAGTACTGGGGAGTGACGTCGAGCAGCCGGTGGATCGTGCGCGGATCGCGACCCGCGGCGCGGGCGGCCTCGTCGATCACCCGGTTCCCCGCGGCCAGGTCGCCGGGCTTCAGCCAGGGCAGGCTCGGCAGCCACCCGTCTCCCTTGCGCCCGACGAGCTGCTGCATCGCCGCTGCCGCGCGCCCACCCAGATCGGGATGTCGCGGCCGTCGCTGAGCAGGTCCAGGCTCGCGAGTGCGCGGGCGAGCACCGCGGGCGGTCGCAGCGGCAGGTTGAGCACGTTGCCCGCCACGTGGATGCGGGAGGTCCGCGCCGCGACCCAGGTGAGCAGGGTCCAGGTGTCGTGGAACGACGCCTGGTAGGGGTGGTCCTGGAAGGTCACCAGATCCGCCCCAGATCCTCGCTCAGCACCGCCAGGTCCACCGGACGCCGGAGTGTGGCGTGGGCGGGGGTGACGAAGCTGCCGAAGCGGAGCGGATGGCCGTAGTCGGGCATGGCTCCAGCGTGCCGCCGGAGATCATCCTCGACAACACCGCGTCGACGGGCTGTCGAGCCGGATGCTGACCGTCCGGCTCCGCGAGCTCGAGGAGGCGGGCCTCATCGAGCGGATCGTGACCCCGACCATCCCGGTGAGCGTCCGCTACCGCACCACGCAGCGGGGCCGTGAGCTCCTGCGCGCCCTCCAGCCCCTCGGTCAGTACGCCCACCGCTGGGAACCCGAGACCCCGTGAGCGGCGATGGTCGCTCTGGCGACCATCGCCGCTCACGACCTCGGTGGGGTCCGGGCGGCGGTCAGCCCAGGACCTTGTCCAGGGTGATCGGGAGGTCGCGGACCCGGACGCCGGTGGCGTGCCAGGCCGCGTTGGCCACCGCGGCCGCGGTGCCGACGATGCCGATCTCGCCGACCCCCTTGGAGCCCATCGGGTTCACGTAGGGGTCGTCCTCGTCGAGCCAGTGCGCCTGCAGGTCGGCGACGTCCGCGTTCGCGGGCACGTGGTACTCGGCCAGGTCGTGGTTGACGACCGCGCCGGTGCGCGGGTCGAGCAGGCTCTGCTCGTGCAAAGCCATGCCGAGGCCCATCGTCATGCCGCCGAGCAGCTGCGAGCGGGCGGTGCGCGGGTTCACGATCCGGCCGCACGCGAACACCCCGTACAGCCGCGGCACCCGCACCTCGCCGGTGTCGGCGTGCACCCGGACCTCGGCGAACTGCGCGCCGAAGGCCGACATGACGTACTCCTGCTCGGCCGGGTTGGGCGGCACGTCGGCGGCGGCCTCGTCGCCCTCGCGCGGGTCGTCGCCGAACTCGTCCCGGAACTCCCGCGCGGCCTCCACCAGCGCGGACCCCCAGGTCGTGGTGCCGGACGAGCCGCCCGCCACCGACGCCTCGGGCAGGTCGGTGTCGCCGAGCAGCACGTCGACCCGGGCCTCGTCCACGCCGAGGGCGTCGGCGAGGATCTGCGGCAGCACCGTGTACGCGCCGGTCCCGAGGTCCGCGGCGCCGATCCGGCCGACGTAGCGGTCGCCCTCGCGGCGCACCGTCGCCGTGGACTTCGTCATCCGGATGGTCGGGTAGACCGACGCGGCCACGCCCGTGCCGACCCACCAGCCGTCGACCCGCCGCGTCCCCGGCTCGGGGTCGCGGTCGGCCCAGCCGAACCGCTCGGCCCCCGCGCGCAGGCAGGCGACGAGGTTGCGGGAGGAGAACGGCCTGCCGGTCTCCGGGTCGACCTCCGGCTCGTTGCGGATCCGCAGCTCGACGGGGTCGATGCCCAGTTCGACGGCCAGCTCGTCGAGCGCGACCTCGGGGCCGAACATGCCAGGGCACTCGCCCGGCGCCCGCATCCAGGAGGGGACGGGGACGTCGAGCGCGGCGAGGCGGTGGGTGGTGCGGCGGTTGGGCGCGGCGTACATCGTGCGGGTGGGCACGCCGGTCTGCTCCGCGAACTCCTTGACCTTCGACGTCTGCTCGACGACGTCGATCGCGATGCCGCGCAGCGTCCCGTCGCGCTCGGCGGCGAGCTGGAGCCGCTGGATGGTCGGCGTCCGGTGGCCTGCCAGGGCGAACATCTCCTGGCGGGTCAGCGCGAACCGGACGAGCCGCCCCGGCAGCGCACGGGCCGCCAGCGCCGCCGTGACGACGTTCGCGTGCGGGGTGCCCTTCGACCCGAACCCGCCGCCGACGTACGGGCACACCACCCGGACCTGCTCCGGCGCGAGGCCGAAGACCTGCACCACGGTGTCCCGCACGCGGTGCACCGACTGGGTGGAGTCCCACAACGTCAGGTGCGTGCCGGTCCAGAGCGCCGAGGTGGCGTGCGGCTCCATCGGGTTGTTGTGCTGCATCGGCGTGCGGTAGGTCCGCTCGAGCGTGACGGGTGCCAGCGCCAGCGCGTCGTCCATGTTCCCGGTCGCGGTGTCCGTCTCGTGGCCCGCGTTGACCTTCTCCGGGGTGTAGAGGTCCGTGCGGTCGGCGCGCAGCTCGGCGCGCAGCTCGGCGTTCGTGGCCTCGGCGGCGTAGCGGACCTCGACGAGTCCGGCGGCCTCCCGGGCGATCTCGTCGCTGTCGGCGAGCACCGCGGCCACGATCTGCCCGCGGAAGCCCACCTCGGCGTCCTGCAGCACGGCCAGTTCGCGGTCCTCGGTGGACGCCAGGTGCTCGGCGGTGGCGTGGGTGAGGACCCGCTGCACGCCGTCGAGGGCCTCGGCCGCGGTCGTGTCCAGGTCGACGATCCGGCCGCGGGCGACCGTCGAGGTGACCACGCGGCAGTAGGCGGGCGGGCCCGCGCCCTCCGGCACGGGGGTCTCGTCCGCGTAGACGGCGGTGCCGCGGACCTTGAGCCCACCGTCGCGGCGCAGCAGGTCCCGGCCGATCGCGCGGGGCTCGAGCACGTCGGTCATGCCGTCTCCCTCGGTGTGGTCTGCCGCAGAGTCGCGGTCAGGGTGCGCCGGGCGAGCGGGATCTTGAAGGCGTTGCCGCCGTCGAACCCGGGTTGGGGGCGGGCGTCGGCCAGCTCGGCCTCCGCCGCGGCCGCGAAGGCCTCCTCGGTGGCGGGGCCGCCGCGCAGGGTGTCCTCGGCGCGGACCGCCCGCCACGGCGTGTGGGCCACGCCGCCGAGCGCGATCCGGGCGTCCAGGACCGTCCCGTCGACGACGTCGAGCACCGCGGCGACCGAGACCAGCGCGAACGCGTACGACGCCCGGTCCCGCACCTTGCGATAGGCGTGGCGGCCCCGCGGGTAGGAGACGTCGATGGCGGTGATCAGCTCGCCGTGCGCCAGCTCGGTGTCCTGCTCGGGGGTGTCGCCGGGCAGCCGGTGCAGGTCGGTGAACGCGAGCGTCCGGCCGCCGTCGGGCCCGAGGATCCGCACCTGCGTGTCGAGGGCGGCCAGCGCCACCGCCATGTCCGACGGGTGCGTGGCGATGCAGTGCTCGGACGCCCCGAGGATCGCGTGGTTGCGGGTGGCCCCGCCGATCGCGGCGCAGCCGGAGCCCGGCACGCGCTTGTTGCACGCGCTCGCCGGGTCCTGGAAGTACGGGCAGCGGGTGCGCTGCAGCGGGTTCCCGCCGGTCGTGGCCATGTTGCGCAGCTGGCCGGACGCCCCGGACAACAGCGCCGCGGCGAGCACCGGCAGCCGGGCGCGCACCCGCGGGTCGGCGGCGAGGTCGGCGTTGGTCACGCCCGCCCCGATCCGCAGGCCGCCGTCGATGTCGACGATCTCGGTGGAGGTCAGCGACGTGACGTCCACCAGGAGGCCGGGATCGGCGATCCCGAGCCGGAGGTGGTCGACGAGGTTGGTGCCGCCGCCGAGGAAGGCGGCGTCCGGGCGGTCGGCGACCGCGGCGACCGCGGCCGCGGCGGTGTCCGGGCGGTCGTAGGCGAAGGGCCTCATCGGGTCGCCGCCCCGGCCGCGGTCCGCACGGCCTCCCGGATGCCCTTGTAGGCACCGCAGCGGCACAGGTTCCCGCTCATCCGCTCGGCGATCTCGGCGTCGTCGAGCGCGGGGGTGTCGGTGAGGTCGGCGGTGACGACGCTCGGCCACCCGCGGGCGTGCTCGTCGAGCACGCCCGCGGCCGAGCACACCTGACCCGGCGTGCAGTAGCCGCACTGGAAGCCGTCGGCCTCCTGGAAGGCCTGCGGGAGTGGCCCGTCGATCCCCGCCGCGGTCACCACCTCCGCCCCGTCCCGGGTGACGGCGAGGGTCAGACAGCTCAGCACCCGCCTGCCGTCGACCAGGACGGTGCACGCGCCGCACTGCCCGTGGTCACAGCCCTTCTTCGGGCTCGTGATCCCGAGGCGCCGGCGGAGTAGGTCCAGCAGCGAGGTCCGGGTGTCGCAGGTGGTGGTGTGGGTGGCGCCGTCGACCGTCAGGGTCAGTTCGGGATCCATGCCCCGACGGCTTCCCCGAGCGGCGCGCCTCAACCACCGGCGTGGGCGCGCAGGGGCACGCTCTGCCAGCCCTTGAGGGTGTTGTTCAGCTTCGGCACGGGATCCCCGAGCGGTTCGAGGCGGGCGATCCGGCGGGCGAGCGCGGTCAGGACGAGCTCGATCTCGAGCCGGGCGATGGGTTGACCGACGCACTGGTGGATGCCCATGCCGAAGGCGACGTGGCCCGAGGCCCGGCGCGTGATGTCCAGCCGGTCGGCGTCCGGGCCCCACTTGCGGGGGTCGCGGTTGGCGGCGGCGAGGAACAGCAGCACCTTCTCCCCCTCGCCGATCACGGTGCCCGCCACCTCGACCTCGCGGGTGGTGGTGCGGAAGAAGGTCTGCACCGGCCCGGCGTAGCGCAGGGCCTCGTCGAAGGCGAACTTCGCGAGGGTGGGGTCGGCGTGCAGGGCCGCCCACTGCTCGGGGTGGGCGGCGAGCGCCGCCACGGTGTTCGCGATGCCGTGCACGGTCGTGTCGACCCCCGCGGAGAGCAGCGATCGGACGAGCATGGGGGCCTGCTCGTGGGTGATGTCGCCCGCGTCGGCGGCGGCCCAGATGGAGGCGCCGAGCCCGTCGGGGCTCAGCGCGTCCCGTTGGCAGCTTTTCCAGATCCACTCCTGGACCGGTGCCGCGGCGGCCAGCGCCTCCTCGAGCAGGGCGTTGCGCGGTCCGAAGGCGTTGAAGGCGAGCCCGCCGTAGGGCAGCAGGTTCTCCCGGCCGTCCGCCGGCAGCCCGACGATGTCCGGGAACACCTGCAGCGGGTAGCGCTCGGCCAGGTCGGTGACGGCGTCGAACTCGCCGCGGGCGACGAGCTCGTCAGCGATGGACTCCGCGCTCGCCGTGAAGCCCTCCCGGAAGCGGCGCACGGTCCGCGGGGCGATGACGGCGCTCATCGCCTTGCGGGTGGCGGTGTGGGTCGGGGGGTCGGCCTCGAGCAGCAGGCTGGGCGGGCGCCAGGGCTTCTCCCTGTGGAAGTCCGAGAGCCCCGCGCCGCGGCTGGAGCAGAAGGTCGCCGGGTCGGTGAGCGCGGCGTGGACCTCCGCGTAGCGGCCCATGGCCCAGATGCCGTAGCGCCGCAGGTGGACCACCGGGCCGCTGTCGCGCAGGCGCTGGTGGAAGGGGTAGGGGTCGGTGAGGATCTCGTCGCCGAACGGGTCGTCGTCGAGGACGGGGATCGTGGTGATCACGGGGTCACAGGTCCAGCACGAGACGGGCCGAGCAGGACCGGGACACACAGATCATCATCGTGTCGTTCGCGGCCTGCTCCTCGTCGGTGAGCAGGGAGTCGCGGTGGTCCGGGACCCCGTCGAGGACGGCGGTCTCGCAGGTCCCGCAGGTGCCCTCCTGGCACGAGGACAGCACCTGGACGCCGGACGCCTCGACGACGTCGAGGATCGACCGGTCGGCGGGCACCGCGAGCGTGGTGCCGGACCGGGAGAGCTCGATCTCGAAGGACTCCATCGGGCCGTCGGTCGCGCCCGCCTTGGGGGCGAACCGCTCCAGGTGCAGGGCGCCCTGCGGCCAGCGGGTGCACTGCTCCTCGACGGCGGCGAGCAGGGGCTCGGGGCCGCAGCAGTAGACCGCGACGTCCGCGCCCGGCTCGGCCAGGATCGTGGGCAGGTCGAGCAACCCGACCTCGTCCATCGGGCGCACGGTGACCTTGCCCGGGTAGGCCTGCTCCAGCCGGTCCCGGAAGGCCATCGACGAGCGGGTGCGGCCGCCGTAGACGAGCCGCCAGTCCGCCCCCGCCGCCTCGGCCTGCGCGAGCATCGGCAGGATCGGGGTGATGCCGATGCCGCCCGCGACGAACACGTAGCGGACGGCCGCGACCAGCGCGAAGTGGTTGCGCGGGCCGCGCACGTGCACGGTGTCGCCCTCGGCGAGGGTGTCGTGGACGTGGGCGGAGCCGCCGCGCCCGGCGGGCTCGCGCAGCACCGCGACCTGCAGGACCGAGCGCTCGGCCGGGTCCCCGCACAGCGAGTACTGCCGGACGAGGTCGTCGGTGAGGACGAGATCGATGTGCGCGCCGGGCTCCCACTCGGGCAGGTCGGCACCGTCGGCGCTGCGCAGCGTCAGCTGCACGACGCCGTCGGCCAGGGTCTCCTTCTTGTCCAGCACCAGGTCGAGCTCGTACTCGTGGTGGGGTGCGGTCTGCATCGAAAGCCTCCTCAGGTGTGGGCGAGGATCCGCGCGCGGTCGTCCGGCGGCGGGGCGGAGTCGCGGGGATCGGCGTGGTGGCCGGTGGGGTGGCCGAGCAGCCACTCCCACAGCTCGACGGGATCCTCGAAGTCCCGTTCGGCGCCGCAGTGGCAGACCGCGCGGAGCCGGTCGGTGCCCAGCACCCAGTGGATGCGGTAGACCCGCTCGCCGTCCAGGACCGGGGGCGCCTCCGGGATCTCGCCTCCCCCGGTCATCGGGCGGCCGGGGCGTTCTGCGGCGCCTCGCCGACCATCCGGGCCAGCATCCGCCGCGCCGCCAGGCCGCCGGTGTCGATGTTGATCGACAGCTCCTGGTAGCCCGCGGGCTCGCGCGCGACGACCTGCTCCAGCACGTCGAGGGCGACCACGTCCTGCAGGACGACGGTCCGGTTGTTCTCGGCGAGGAAGGCCGAGACCTCCTCGTCGTCGAGGGCGAAGTCGCGGGCGACCATCCAGAAGTCGTGGGTGGAGTGCTCGGTCTCCGGCGTGATGGCGTACACGACCTCGACGTGGAAGGCGTCCGGGTCCGTGCCGTCCGGGTTCGGGACCGACCCGACCGGCGCGATCCGGCTGTGCAGCTTGTACAGGCACGGCGGCGTGTACTCGATGTCCTGCCAGCGGGCGATGCGCCCCTGCAGCCCGGTCGACTTCGCATAGAACGGCGGGCACTCGGCGTCCGCCATGTGGCGCGACACGTAGACGATCCCGGCGTCGTCGTCCACCTCGGTCGTGATCGGCGTCGAGGCCACCTCGGGGGTGCCGATGTAGCCGCCGTGCAGGTAGGTCTCGTGGGACAGGTCGAGCAGGTTGTCCACCAGCAGCGAGAACCGCGCGGCCAGCGGCTCCAGGCCGCGGACGGTCGTGTAGCCCTCGGCGTCCAGGTACGTGGCGCGCGGGATGCGCGACTCGTCGGCCAGTCCCGGATCCCCGATCCAGATCCACACCAGCGAGTCCAG
This sequence comes from Pseudonocardia oroxyli, assembly GCF_900102195.1. GTDB lineage: Bacteria > Actinomycetota > Actinomycetes > Mycobacteriales > Pseudonocardiaceae > Pseudonocardia > Pseudonocardia oroxyli. The sequence continues at coordinate 49,630 of NZ_FNBE01000007.1, read as the reverse complement.
CTCCGCGACCGGGTACGAGGTGAGCCGGGCGGTGCGCGGCACGCGCGTCTGCCCCGGCACGGCCACGCACTTGCCGTCCGCGCCGTAGGTGAAGCCGTGGTACCCGCAGACCACGGCGCCGTCGACCAGCCGGGACGGGGCCTGGGACAGCGGGAACCGGCGGTGCACGCACCGGTCGGAGTGGGCGACGACCTCGCCGGCCTCGGTGCGCCAGAACAGGATCGGCGCGTCGCAGATCGTGCGGGCGAACAGCGCGTGCTCGATCTCGGCGGAGTACGCGGCGACGTACCACTGGTTGCGCGGGATGGCGCTCACGACGGGACTCCCTCGGCTCGGGTGGTGGGGACATCGGCCGCGGTGCGCAGCCGCAGGAGGAACAGGGTGGCCGCGGCGACGACGAACACGACGCCGAACAGCAGGTACAGCGACTGCGGGGTCCAGCCGCCGTCGAGCAGGGTGCCGGCCAGGGTGGGGGCGAGGATCGCGCCCGCGCGGCCGATCGCCAGCCCGGTGCCGACCCCGGTCGTCCGCACCGCGGACTCGTACACCGTGGGGGTCAGGGCGTAGAGGCCCGCGACGCAGCCGTTCACGAACAGCCCGATCACCACGGCGACGACCAGGGCGAACGCCAGCGACGACGTGGTCGCGATGAAGAAGGCGAGCAGGGCCCCGGTCGCGACGAGGTAGGCGGCGAGGACGTTCCGCAGGGGGAAGCGGGCGGCCAGCAGGCCGAGCAGCGCGGCGCCGAAGATGCCGCCGACGTTCAGCAGCGTGCCGCCCGCGATGCCGGCGGTCGGGGAGAGCCCGGCCTCGGTGAGCAGGGTGGGCGTCCAGCTGGTGACGAAGTAGAAGCCCGCCATGATGCAGAAGAAGACGACCCACAGCACCAGCGTGGTGCGGCGGAGCCTCGGGGTGAGGAGCTCGCGGTAGCCCGCGGCGACACCGCGCGGGGCCGCGGGGCGCTCGGGGAGGACGGCGAGCGCCGCGTGCCCCATCCTGGCGAGCAGGCCGTTGATCCGCTCCAGGGCCGCGGCCGGGCGGCGGGCCACGAGGAAGTCCAGTGACTCGGGCAGCCGCCACCACACCAGCGGGATGGCGAGCGCGGTCGCGAGGCCGCCGACCAGGAACACCGACCGCCAGCCGAACTGGCCGATCAGGAGCACGGCGAGCAGGCCACCGAGGGTCGCGCCGAGGGCGTAGCCGGTCGAGTTGAGGCTGACGGCGAGTCCCCGCCACCTGGCGGAGGCGTACTCGGCGGCGATGACGTTGCTGGTGGCCAGCACGCCGCCGATGCCGATCCCGGTCAGCGCCCGCAGCCCGCCGAGCTGCCAGGCGGCCTGGCTGACCGAGGAGAGCAGCATGGCGGCCGCGGCGACCGTCAGACAGCCGAGCACCATCGGCCTGCGGCCGATCCGGTCGGCCCACGGCGCAACGAACATCGAGCCCAGCGCCATGCCGATCAGTCCGGCGGACAGCAGCAGACCGAGCTGGGCACCGGTCAGGCCCCACTCGGCCGAGACGGACTTCCCGGTGAAGGCCATCACCAGCACGTCGAAGCCGTCGATCATGTTGAGCAGCACGCAGACGACGACCGCGCTCCACTGGAAGCGGGACATGGGTCGCTCGTCGATCAGGTCGCGGACGGTGGCGCTCATCGCGGGCCACCGGGGCGGACGGGAAGGCGGGAATCACGCATGGCAGCACTCCGTTGTCGACTGCTCGGGCCCGGACGAGGTGGTGGTCGGGCCTAGGGAGGATGCGGTCCGCGCGTCACAAGGCTGAACCGGGCTTCCGGAAAATGGAAGAGTTGCTCAGTAGGGTTCGGCGAGCGCCCGGCTGATGGCCCGTGCGCTGGTCCGGACGAGCGGCACGACGGCGTGCGGGGACACCGAGCCGTACCGGACGACGAGCGAGACCGCGGCGACGACCTGTCCGCGTTGGTCGTGGACCGGGGCGCCGACGGAGAGGGAGTCCAGCGTGACCTGCCGGTCGCTGATCGAGAACCCGTTCGTGCGGACGTCGGCGAGCATCCCGCGCAGCCGCGCGGGATCGGTGACGGTCTTCTCGGTGAAGCTCGCGATGGGCCCGCCGAGCACGTCGTCCTGGACGTCGGCGGGGGCGTGCGCGAGCAGGACCAGACCGACCCCGGTCGCCGTGAGGGCGAAGCGCCCGCCGACGCGGGTGAGCACGGGCACGGCTCCCGAGCCCGCGATCCGCTCGACGAACACCACCTCGGTGCCCTCGCGCACGGCGAGCTGCACGTTCTCCCGGCTGATCTGGGACAGGTCCTCCAGGAAGGGCAGTGCCCGCTCGCGCAGGCCCGGGCCGCGGGGGGCCAGCGCGCCGAGCTCCCACAGCCGCAGGCCGATGTGGTAGCTCCCGTCCTCCGCCCGTTCGAGCGCGCCCCACGCCACCAGCTCGGCGACGAGGCGGTGGGCGGTCGAGAGCGGGACGCCCGCCGCGGCGGCGAGCTGGCTGAGCGTCAGCGCCCGTCTCGTGGTGGAGAAGGTGTCCAGCAGCGTGAGCGCACGCGACACGACCGGGCCGGTGGGCCCGGTCGGGTGGCCACGACGCGACACGGTGCGCTCAGTGCTCCTCGGCGGTGCGGCTGGGGGGACCCGCCACTCGTACCGGTCGGCGGCCGGTCCCGTCCAGTGCCCGACGATCAGACGACCTGCTCCGCCTGGACGAGGACGTGGCGCAGGATCATCTCGATCTCGTCGAACTCGGCCTGGCCCGCGATGAGCGGCGGGGCCAGCTGGATGACGACGTCTCCGCGGTCGTCCGGGCGGCAGTACAGGCCGGCGTCGAGCAGGGCCCGCGGCAGGAAGCCGCGGACCAGGCGCTCGCGCTCGTCGGCACCGAACGTCTCCCGGCTGTCCTTGTCCTTCACCAGCTCGACGGCCCAGAAGTAGCCGTCACCGCGCACGTCGCCCACGATCGGCAGGTCCAGCAGCCTGCGCAGGGTGTCCCCGAAGGCCTGCTCGTGGTCGAGCACCCGCTGGTGGAGCCCCTCGCGCTTCATCAGGTCGAGGTTGGCGAGCGCCACCGCGGCGGACACCGGGTGCCCGCCCCAGGTGTAGCCGTGCGGGAAGGTCACGCCGGGGCGCAGGAAGGGTTCCATCACGCGGTCGGAGGCGATCAGCGCGCCGAGCGGGCCGTAGCCGGAGGTCATGCCCTTGGCGCAGGTGATCAGGTCGGGGACGTAGCCGAGCTTCGCGCAGGCGAAGGTGTGGCCGTGCCTGCCGAAGGCGCAGATCACCTCGTCGGACACGAGCAGCACGTCGTGTCGGTCGCAGATCTCGCGGACGCGCGCGAAGTAGCCGGGCGGCGGGGTGAGGCAGCCGCCGGAGTTCTGCACGGGCTCGAGCACCACGGCCGCCACGGTGTCGGCGCCCTCGAACAGGATCGCCTCCTCGATGCGGTCGGCGGCCCAGCGGCCGAAGGCCGCCTGCCCCTCGGCGTCGTCGGCGAACTCGGGGTGGCGGTAGCGGTTGGTGTTGGGCACCCGGAAGCCGCCGGGGGCGAGGGGCTCGAAGTCCTTCTTCATCATCGGCAGGCCGGTGATGGCCATGGCGCCGTGCGGGGTGCCGTGGTAGGCCACCGACCGGCTGATCACCTTGTGCTTCAACGGCTTCCCGACGAGCTTGAAGTACTGCTTGGCCACCTTCCACGCCGACTCGACGGCCTCGCCGCCGCCCGAGGTGAAGAAGACCCGGTTGAGGTCGCCGGGCGCGAGGTGGGCCAGCCGCTCGGCGAGCGCGGCGGCGGGCGGGGTCGTGTAGCCCCAGACGGGGAAGTAGGCGAGCTCCGCGGCCTGCTTCGCCGCGACCTCGGCGAGCTCGCGGCGCCCGTGCCCGGCCTGCACGACGAACAGGCCGGCGAGCCCGTCGAGGATCGTGCGCCCGCGGGAGTCGGTGAGCCGCACGCCCTCGCCCTTGGTGATCACCGGGACGGGGTTGTCGGGGCCGTAGGCGCCGGAGCGGGCGAAGTGCATCCAGAGGTGGCGGGCGGCGGCCTCGGCAGCCGGGTGCGCCGGGGTGGTCGGGTTCTCGACGGCGGTCATGGCTGCTCCTGTCAGGCGTTCTGGGGGAAACCGAGGTTGATCCCGCCGTGGCTCGGGTCGAGCCAGCGGGTGGTGACGACCTTGCCGCGGGTGAAGAAGTGGAAGCCGTCGGTGCCGTGGGCGTGGGTGTCCCCGAACAGCGAGCTCTTCCAGCCGCCGAAGGAGTAGTAGGCCATCGGGACCGGCACCGGCACGTTCACCCCGACCATGCCGACCTCGATCTCGGTCTGGAACCGCCGGGCCGCGCCGCCGTCGTTGGTGAAGATCGCCGTGCCGTTGCCGTACGGGTTGGCGTTGACCAGCTCGACGCCCTCGTCGAAGGTGTCCACCCGGACCACCGACAGCACGGGGCCGAAGATCTCGTCGGTGTAGATCGTCATGTCGGGTGTGACGTGGTCGAACAGGGTGGGCCCGACGAAGAACCCCGCACCGTCGGCGTCGTAGGAACCCGCCCGCCCGTCGACCACCACCGTGGCGCCCGCGGCCTGACCGGCGTCGATGTAGCCCCACACCCGCTCCTGCGCCGCCCTGGTCACCAGCGGTCCCATGTCGCAGCCCCGGGTCCCGTCACCGGTCCGCAGGGCGACCGTGCGGTCCGCGATCCGCGCGACCAGCTCGTCGGCGACGTCGCCCACCGCGACCAGCGCGGAGATCGCCATGCAGCGCTCGCCCGCCGAGCCGAAGCCCGCGTTGACCGCCTGGTCGGCGGCCAGGTCGAGGTCGGCGTCGGGCAGGACGACCATGTGGTTCTTCGCCCCGCCCAGGGCCTGCACCCGCTTGCCGTGCGCGGTGCCGGTCTCGTAGACGTAGCGCGCGATCGGGGTGGAGCCGACGAAGCTGATGCTCCTGACGTCCGGTGAGGTCAGGAGTGCGTCGACGGCGGTCTTGTCGCCGTTGAGGACGTTGAACACGCCGTCGGGCAGCCCCGCCTCCTTCCACAGCTCGGCGATCCACAGCGCCGCGCTCGGCACCTTCTCCGAGGGCTTGAGCACCACGGTGTTGCCCGCGGCGATCGCGATGGGGAAGAACCACATCGGCACCATGGCCGGGAAGTTGAACGGCGAGACGATGCCCACCACGCCCAGCGGCTGCCGGATCGAGGCGACGTCCACCCCGGTGGAGGCGTTCTGCGTGGCCGACCCCTTCAGCAGGTGCGGTGCCCCGCAGGCGAACTCCACGACCTCCTGCCCGCGGGCGACCTCGCCCGCGGCATCGGAGAGGACCTTGCCGTGCTCGGCGGTGATGATCGCCGCCAGCTCCCCGGCGCGTTCGTCGAGCAGCTGCCGGAAGGTGAACAGGATCCGGGTCCGTCGGGCCAGGGAGGTGTCCCGCCATCCCGGGAAGGCGGCCTTCGCGGCGGCGATCACCTCGGCCGCCTCCTGCTCCGACGCCAGCGGCAGGGACGCGGTCACCTCGCCGGTCGCGGGGTTGGTGACGTCGGAGAACCGGCCGGACTTGCCGTCGACCTTCTGGCCGTCGGCCCAGTGGGAGAGCACGGGGACTGCAGCGGGTGCCATGGTCCGAGTCTGGGCGCGCTCCGGGATCGACTCAGGTGGCGATCTGTCAGGATCCCGGGCCGAATCCGACGATCTGTCATGCTGGCGGCGTGTTCACCACCGTCGCGGAGGTTCTCGAACTCCCCGTCCTGCAGGCGGGGGCGCCGGTGGTGCGCGCCGGGCGCGAGGCCCTGGGCGCGCCGGTCCGCTGGGTGCACGTCAGCGAGCAGCGCGATCCCGCGGGAACCTTGGCGACCGGCGTGCTGGTGCTGTCGATCGGGGTGGTCGTCAGCGACCCCTCCGTCAGCCCGACCCGGTACCTGGCCGCGCTGCGGGAGGGCGGCGCGGTGGCGCTCGTCGTCGAGCTGGGGCAGCACCTGCGCGCGGTCCCGGCACCGTGGGTGCAGGCCGCCCGGGCGCTCGGGTTCCCGCTGGTCGAGCTGCGGCGGACGGTCCGGTTCGTCGAGATCACCGAGGCCGTGCACGTCCGCATCGTCGGACGGCAGTACGAGCGCCTGGCCTTCGCGGAGCGGGTGGCGACGGTGTTCCGCGGGCTGGCCGCGGACGCGGTGGCGGCCGACGTCGTGGTCGCCGAGGCCGCGGAGCTGCTGGTCGCGCCGGTGGTGCTCGAGGACGTCGGGCACCGGGCGCTCGCGGTGGCGGGCGGACCGGCGGAGGAGGTGCTGCGGGACTGGGGCGCCCGCTCGCGGCACGCCCCGACGGGCGTGCCCGGCGGCGGCCCGCAGGGATGGTCGAGCGTGCCGGTCGGGCGGCGGCGGGCCCGCTGGGGGCGGCTCGTGGTCCCGGTCCGCCTCGAGGACGACGAGCGGGCGCGGCTGGTCCTCGACCACGCCGCCGACACGCTGACCGTCGCGGCGCTGCTGCGGGGTGATGCGGGTGGTGCCGTGCGTGCGGCCGTGGACCGGTGGCTCGAGGACCTGCTCGCCACCGCCCCCGCCGGGGAGGGTGCGCTGCAGGCCCGTGCCCGTGCGCTCGGTCTCCCGGCGGACGGGCCGTACGAGGTGCTCGCGGTGGCGGGCGGCGGGGCCGGGACGAGGCAGGCGCTGGCCGCGGCGGCGCCGAGCGCGTTGACCGGCGTCGCGGGCGGGTGCGTGCTCGCGGTCCTGGCGGGCGCCGCGAGCCTCCCGCCGAACACCCTGGGGACCGCGCCGGCAGGCGCCGCCTCCGCCGCGACCTTCGCCGACCTGTCCGACGCCGTCGTCGCCGCCTGCCGCGCGGCCCTGGCGGCCGCCGCCACCGGTGCCCCGCCGACCGAGGCCCCGTGGCGGCCCGCGGACCTGGGGGTGCGAGGCCTGGTGTGGGACCTGCGCACCGATCCCGCGCTGCTGCGGTTCGTCGAGTCCGAGCTCGCGCCGGTCCTCGCCCTGGGCGACCGGCGGCGCGCCGAGCTCCTCGCGGACGCAAGGGCCTTCACCGAGGCGGACGGGGTCGTGGCGGCCTTCGCCGAGCGGATCGGGGTGAGCCGCGCCGCGGCCTACGCCCGCGCCGACCGGCTGTCCGCGGCCCTGGGGCGAGACGTCCGGCAGCCGATGGTGCGCCTCGCCCTGCACCTCGCCCTGCTGGGGCGGGCGGCGAGCGCCGCGCGCGGTGTCCCGGCGGGTGCATGAGTGCGCGTGGTCGACGCGTCAGCGCCGGTAGGTGAGCCGGAAGTCCAGCTCCCACGTCCGTCCGCCGTCGTGGGACTGCTCCCAGCGGCCGTCGATGGTCGAGGCGTCCGGGGAGAACTCGCCGACGAAGCGTTGGGCGAAGTCGAGCGGGCTGAAGTCGGCCTCGGTGCGCACCAGCGTCCAGACGCCGCCGGTCAGGGTCATGCGGTGCAGCCGGGTGACCCCGCGGGAGTCGTAGTAGTGCTGCAGGTACGCGTCCTCGTGGGGGGCGATCACGAGCATGCTGTCCGGGATCGGGTCCGGCGCGTCGGAACGCCCCACCAGGTAGGCGCCGCGCAGCGCCCACTCGAAGCGCACCCGACCCTCCAGGGAGCCCGGGTCGGCGATGCCCCACGCGGGCGGCGGTGTCGGTCGGATCGTCCACGTGCCCTCGAGGACGTCGAGGGCGGAGAGTGCCTGGCTGCGGTCGGCGGTGCTCATGTGAGGGGGACCGCGCCGGCCCCCGGAACTCATCGCCGAGTGCCTCAGCGGCTCGGGACGGCCACCTTCGTGAGCTCCTCGGACACCGTCCACAGCCGGGTGGCGTCCTCGGCGCTGCGCAGGGGGCGGTACAGCGTCGCGGGCGCGGGTCCGCCGCCGAGCCCGGCGAGCCCCTTCGGCCCGTAGAACTCGCCGCCCTTCGCCGTCGTCGTCGCGGCGAGCAGGGCGGGCAGCCCCGCGGACTCGGGGGTGCCGAGCAGGATCCCCCGCCGGGACAGCGCGCGGATGACCTTGACCTCGGTCGTGTCCTCCGTCCGGCCCACCTCGGGGCGGGCCGCCAGCAGGTTCGTCGGGGCCACGCCCGGGTGGGAGAGCACGCTGGTGATCCCCCAGCCCTCCGCCCGGCTGCGGCGATCGAGCTCGAGCCCGAACAGTCCACACGCGACCTTGGACTGACCGTAGGCGCGGCTGCCGTCGTAGGAACGCTCCCAGTTGAGGTCCTCCCAGTGCATCGCGCCGCGGCGGGCGGCGATGCTGACCTGCGTGACCACCCGGGCGCGCCCGGCGCGCAGCAGCGGCAGCAGGTGCCCGACCAGGGCGAAGTGGCCGAGGTGGTTGGTGCCGAACTGCAGCTCGAACCCGTCCGCCGTGGTCTGGTGGTCCGGTGGGGTCATGACGCCCGCGTTCGCGATCAGGAGGTGCAGCGGCCGGTCCTCGGCGACCAGCTCCGCCCCCAGGGCGGCCACGGAGTCCAGCGAGGACAGATCGAGGGCGCGCAGCTCGACGGTCGCGGCGGGTGCCGCGGACCGGATGCGGGCCAGGGCGGCCTCGCCCTTGCGCGGGTTGCGGACCGGCAGGATCAGCTCGGCGCCCGCGGCGGCGAGCCGGGTCGCGATGCCGAGGCCGATGCCGTCGCTCCCGCCGGTGAGCAGAGCGCGGGTCCCGGTCAGGTCCGGGAGGGTGATGTCGGGTGCCATGGCTCCAGTCTGCGCAGGCGCGCGATCCGCAACCACGGCCTGACGATCCGTGGTTGCGGAGTCCACCCGAACGGTAGGAAGGAACGGTGCAGATCGACCGACCCGGCCTGGCGGAGTTCCTGCGACTGCGTCGCGAGGCCTTGCAACCCGAGGACGTCGGCCTCCCGCGGGGGCAGCGCAGGCGCACCGCGGGCCTGCGTCGCGAGGAGGTCGCGGCGCTCTGTCACATGTCGACGGACTTCTACTCGCGCATCGAGCGGCAGCGCGGCCCGCAGCCCTCGGCGCAGATGATCGCCGCCATGGCGCAGGGCCTGCACCTCTCGCTCGACGAGCGCGACCACCTGTTCCTCCTCGCCGGGCACCAGCCGCCCCTGCGCGGGGCGGGCGGCGACCACGTCAGCCCGGGCATGCTGCGGGTGTTCGACCGGCTCGTCGACACTCCCGTCGAGATCGTGACCGAGCTCGGGGAGACGGTGCGGCAGAACGCGTTCGGGGTGGCCCTCACCGGCGACACCAGCCGCTTCACCGGCCTGCACCGCAGCATCGGATACCGCTGGTTCGCCGATCGCTCCAGCCGCGCGCTCTACGCCGAGGAGGACCACCCGTTCCTCTCCCGCCTGTGGGTCTCCGGGCTGCGGCAGGTCGCCACGCTCCGCGGCCCCGGCTCACGCGCGGCGACGATGGTCGAGCTGCTCTCCGACGACGCCGAGTTCGGTGCGCTGTGGGCCGAACACGAGGTCGGGCTCCAGCCCCGCGAGCACAAGCGCTTCGTCCATCCCGAGGTCGGGGTCCTGGAGCTGACCTGTCAGACCCTCCTCGACCCGGTCCAGTCCCACGCGCTGCTGGTCTACACCGCCTCCCCGGGGAGCGAGAGCGCGGAGAAGCTCCAGCTGTTGTCCGTCATCGGGGCGCAGAGCCTCGCGTGACCGTCGTGGCGCGCTCCCGCGAGATCAGGTCGCGATCCCGCGCCACACCAGCTCGGTGAGGTCTTCGGCGGCGCGCCGCCCGGCCTCGTCCGGGCCGAGGAAGAACAGGCCGCCGAGGGCGCGCAGCACCGTCTCGGGATCGGTGTCGGGTCGGACGGTGCCCGCGGCGATGTTGGCGCGCAGCAGCTCCGCCCCGGCCTCCACCATCGACCGGTAGGCCCCCCCGGCGGCGAGGCTGGCGGTCTGGAGCGCTTCGGCCAGGCCGCGCTTGGTCGTCATGTAGTGCGCGAGGTACTCGGTCACCCAGAGCCGGAAGGCCTGCTCGGGGGTGTGGTCGGCCAGCAGCCCCGGCACGGCCGCGATCAGGTGGCCGACCTCGCGCTCGTACACCGCCAGCACCAGGGCGTCCTGGGTGGGGAAGTGCCGGTACACGGTGCCGACGCCGACCCCCGCGGCCTTCGCCACGGCGTTGAACGAGAGTTCGCCGGTGGCGACCGCGGCGGCGGCCACGCCCAGGATCCGGTCCCGGTTGCGTCGGGTGTCCGCCCGACGCAGGCTGACCGAACTCGAGGACATCCGGTCACGGTAGCTCAGCGCGGGTCCGCATTGCGGAGCGGATAAGTATCCGCTAGCGTCGGGTGCGGCGCCGACCCCCCTTCCACCACATCGGAAGCGAATCGTGGACATCACCCTCGAAGTCAATGGCGAAACCCGACACCTCAGCATCGACCCCCGGGTCACCCTGCTCGACGCGTTGCGCGAACGGCTCGGGATCACCGGACCCAAGAAGGGGTGCGACCGCGGTCAGTGCGGTGCGTGCACCGTGCACGTCGACGGTCGACCGGTCCTCGCGTGCCTCACCCTCGCCGCCACCGTGCGGGAGCCGGTCCGGACCGTGGAGGGCCTCGCCGCGGACGGGCGACCGCACCCGGTCCAGCAGGCCTTCGCCGAGCAGGACGCCCTGCAGTGCGGTTTCTGCACGTCGGGGCAGGTCATGTCGGCCGTCGCCGCCGTGGAGCAGGAGGTGGCGGACGTCCGGGAGTTCATGTCCGGGAACCTCTGCCGCTGCGCGGCCTACCCCAACATCGTCGCGGCGGTCGAGCAGGCCCGGTCGACCAAGGAGAGCGCCGATGCGCGCGTTTGAGCTCACCGCACCCACCACGCTCGACGAGGCGCTGACCTCCGGGGCGACCGCCCTGGCAGGCGGGACCACGCTCGTCGACCTCATGAAGCTGGACGTCCTGACCCCGCCGCGGGTCGTCGACATCAACGCGCTGCCGTTGCGCGGGATCGAGGTCGATCCCGCGGGCGATCTGCGCATCGGCGCCCTGGAACGGATGAGCGCGGTCGCCGCGCACCCGCAGGTGTACCCGGTGATCAGCCGGGCGTTGCTGCTCAGCGCCTCCCAGCAGCTGCGCAACATGGCGAGCATCGGCGGGAACCTGATGCAGCGCACCCGGTGCGGCTACTTCCGGGACGTCGCGATGCCGTGCAACCGCCGCGATCCGGGCAGCGGCTGCCCCGCGATCGAGGGCGCCAACCGGATGCACGCGGTGCTGGGCACCAGCGACGCCTGCGTGGCCACGCACGCCAGCGACCTCGCCGTCGCGCTCGTGGCGCTCGACGCGCGGATCGAGCTGGTCTCGACGCAGGGCGGGCGCTCCGTCGCCCTCGCCGACTTCTACCGCCTGCCGGGCGACACCCCCGAGCGCGAGCACGACCTCCGACCGGGCGAGCTGATCGGCGAGATCGTGGTCCCGCGCCTGGACTGGGCCGCGCGCTCGACGTATGTGAAGGTGCGGGACCGGCAGTCCTACGAGTTCGCGCTGTGCTCGGTGGCGGTGGCGCTCGACGTCCGGGACGGCCGGGTCGCCGACGTCCGGATCGCCGCGGGCGGTGTGGGCACCGTGCCGTGGCGGCTCACCGCGGTGGAGGCGGCCCTGCGCGGCGGCCCCGCGGACGAGGCGGCCTTCGAGGCCGCCGCGCAGGTGGCCGCCGACGGGGCACGGCCCCTGTCGCACAACGGGTACAAGACGGCGCTGCTGCCGCGGACCGTCGTCCGGGCACTGCTCGAGGTGAGCCGAGGATGACCATGCGAACCGATGCTCCGCTCAAGACCTCCGGGGCCGCGCGCTACGGCCTCGACGTCACCCCGCCCGGCACGGTCTACGGCTACGTCGTGACCAGCACGATCGCGCACGGCGAGATCACCGCGATGGACGTGGCGGCGGTCCGGGCGGCGCCGGGCGTGCTCGCGGTCTACACCCCGTTCGACCCGCTCCCGCTGCGGACGCCGATGTCGCCCCTCCTCGGCGAGACGTGGGTCCCGTTGCAGGACACCGAGGTCACCTACTACGGCCAGCCCGTCGGGTTCGTCGTCGCGGAGACCTTCGAGCAGGCCCGCGACGCCGCGCTGCTCGTCGAGGTCACCTATGACCGGCGACCGGCGCGGACCTCCCTGCACGCCGGTCTCGCCGACGCCCTGGACGCCCCGCCCTCGCTGCACGGGGAGCCGCCGACGCTCCAGGTCCTCGCCGACGGCGTGGAGTCCATCGAGGACGCCCTGGCCGCGAGCGCCGTCCGGGTCGACGCGACGTACGAGACCGCCACCCAGAACCACGCCGCGATGGAGCCGCACTCCGCGGTCGCGGTGTGGGAGGACGGGCGGCTGACCCTCTACAGCGGGACACAGGGCTCGGACCTGCAGGCGGCGCAGCTGGCCCAGGCCCTGGACGTCGAGCCGGCACGGGTGCGGGCGCTGAACCCGTTCGTCGGCGGGGCGTTCGGGGGCAAGGGGCACGCGGGGGTGTCCGCGTTCCTCGGCGCGGCCGCGGCCCGCGACCTCGGCCGGCCGGTGAAGGCGGCGCTCACCCGCGAGCAGGTGTTCACCGCGACCGCCACCCGGCCCGCCACCGTGCAGCGCCTGCGGATCGGCGCGGACGCCGACGGTCGCCTGACCGCGTTGGCGCACGACTCCTGGTCCTCGACCACCGCGACGCCGTCCTTCGTGGAGCCGACCTCGCACGGCACGTCGCGCGAGTGGTACACCACGCCGAACCTGGCGATCACCCAGAAGATGGTGCCGCTGCACGTCCCGCCGACCACCTTCATGCGGGCGCCGGGCGAGGCCCCCGGGTCGTTCGCGTTGGAGAGCGCGATGGACGAGCTCGCGGTGGCGCTGGGCATGGACCCCGTCGAGCTCCGGCTGCGCAACAGCTCGATCGCGCCGCCCGGCAGGGACCTGCAGTGGTCCAGCAAGCATCTCGACGAGTGCTTCACGCTGGGCGCGCAGCGGTTCGGGTGGGCGCAGCGCCACCGCCGCCGGGTCGACCGCGACTGGCTGGTCGGGTACGGCACGGCCACGGCGATGTTCCCGGCACTGCGGTTCCCCTGCGCGGTGCGGATCACGCTGCGCCCGGACGACACGGCCGAGGTCGCGACGAGCGGCGCCGACCCCGGCACGGGGCTGCGCACCGTGCTGTCGCTGTTCGGTGCGGAGGCGCTGGCGATCCCGCCGGAGCGGGTCGAGGCCGCGCTGGGTGACTCGACCCTGCCCCCGGGCGGCATGTCCGGCGGCTCGACGGCGACCGCGTCGGTGGGCTCGGCGATCGCGGTGGGCGCGCCGGCGGTGATCGACGCGCTGGTCGCGGTGGCCACCGGGCCGGGCGGGCTGTTCGAGGGCCGGGAGGTCGCCTACGCCGACGGGCGGGTGTTCGCCGAGGGGGACAGCGCCACGTTCGGCGAGGTCCTGCGGGCCGCCGGACGGGACGAGGTCACCGCGATCGGGACCTCCGCGCCGGGCGAGGAGATGACCAAGCACTCCTTCAGCTCGTTCGGTGCCCAGTTCTGCGAGGTCCGCGTGCACCGCTGGACGCGCGAGGTGCGCATGTCCCGCATGCTCGGGGTGTTCGACGCCGGGCGGATCGTCCACGAGCAGGCGGCCCGCAGCCAGATCATGGGCGGCATGATCTGGGGCGTCTCGGCGGCGCTGCACGAGGGTCTGGAGATCGAGGAGAGCGGGCGCCCGGCCAACGGCGACTTCGCGAGCTACCTGATCCCGGTCAACGCCGACATCCCGACCGTGGACGTCGAGTTCGTGCGCTACCCCGACACGCTGCACAACCCGGTGGGGGCGCGGGGGCTGGGCGAGATCTCCGTCGTCGGCGTGGCGGCGGCCATCGCCAACGCGGTGTACGACGCCACCGGCATCCGGGTGCGTCGGATCCCGATCGTGCTGGAGGACCTCCTGGAGTGAACCGCCGCGCTACTGCGGCAGCGCGGCGATCACCTTCCGCAGCACGGGCTCGTAGGCGGCGCCGCCGAGGCGTTCGAAGCTGCTCATCGTCACGGTGAAGCCGTACTTCGTGCCGACGACGTTCGCCTCGGCCTGCAGCTCGCGGTAGGCGAGGTAGGACTTCGTGCCGGTGTCGAGGTCGACGACCTGGTCGTAGGACCGGGTGGCCGTGTCGCGGCTGTAGTCGTAGGTGACCTCGGCGGCCGTCGCCGAGCTGCCCGTGACCGAGAACTGGGCGACGCCCTTGCCGTCCCCGAACAGGCAGTTCCCGGAGTCCACCATGGGCTGTCCGACGAGGTCGGACACCTGGGCCGCGGTGAAGGGACAGTCCGGGGGAGTGACGGCGGCGGGGAACCCGGTGTCGTTCGAGTCGTCGGTCAGGGGGTCGTCCGCGGCGACCCCGCCGTCGTCCGCCCCGGAGGCGGAGCCGCCGGCGAGGCCGCCGAGCACGGGCTGGAGCGGGCCGAGCGGACCGCCGAGCAGCACGTAGCCGACGCCGCCGCCGATCACCAGCACGGCGGCGACCAGCACGGCGATCAGCGTGGTGGGTCTGCGCCGCGGCGGCTCCGGGTCGCCGAGGCGGGGCGGGGCGAGCCTGCCCGCCGGGGCACCCGTGTCGTACATCCGGTCCTGCGGGCCGGTGCCCGGTGGCGGGCCGAAATGTGGAGGCGGTCCGTAGCCCTGGGGCGGCACCTGCCCCTGGGTCGGTCCGTAGCCCGGGGGCGGGTATCCCGGGGCTCCCGGGGGCGGCCCGTAGCCCTGGGCCGGTCCGTAGCCCTGGCCGGGGTGACCGCCCGGACCCTGCGGGGGTGGCCCGTAGCCGGGGGGCGGCGCAGAGCCCTGAGGTGGGCCGTAGCCCTGAGGTGGGCCGTAGCCCTGAGGTGGGCCGTAGCCCTGAGGCGGGCCGTAGTTCTGGGGGCCGGAGGTCTGTGGGCCTGAGCTCGGGGGCGGGCCGTACCCCGGCCGGGGTCCCTGCTGCGCTCCGGCCGAGCCCGGGGGTGGACCCTGCGGGGCCGGTTGTCCCGCCTGGTCGAGGGGCTGCCGGTCCGAGGGCACGCGGGGTGGGCCGTCGAAGTGCCGGTCCGGGTCGTCCGCCATCGTGCGCTCCTCGGTCGGGAGGTCGGGGCCGAACCCGGCCGTCGCCGAGGACTCGACGGGGGACGGGAGTCCGTGAGCATTCTGTGACGAGCGTCACGTCATTATGTAACTTGGCCTTTAATTAAGCCTCTGGTTACATAGTGCGGGTGGACCTGTTCGCCGCGCTCGCGGACCCCGTGCGCCGGGAGGTCGTGGAGCTGCTCGCGGACGGCCCGGTCACGGCGGGGGTCATCGCGGAGCGCTTCCCGGTGACCCGGCCCGCGGTGAGCAGGCACCTGCGGGTGCTGCGCGAGGCCGGGCTGGTGGAGGCGCAGGTGCGCGGGCAGCAGCGGGTGTACACGCTGCGCCGGGCCGGGCTCGCGCCGCTGGAGGAGTGGCTCGAGCGGTTCCGCGCCCCCGTGCTGCCCGCCGACCGGCTGGACGCCCTGGACACCGAGCTGCGCCGCGGTCGCCGCGCGCGCGACACCGAAGGAGAGCGCCGTGGCACCGCGTGACGTCGTCGTCCGCCGGACCTACCCGGATCCGGTCGAGGAGGTCTGGTCGGCCTTCACCGACCCCGCGCGGCTGGCCCGCTGGTACGGCACCTATGCGGGCCGGGGACGCCCGGGTGGCACGGTGGAGGTCACCGTCACCGCCGAGGTCGACGCGGGCGGCGAGGTGGGCGAGCCGGTCACCGCGCTGATCCACGAGTGCGCGCCGCCGCACCGGCTGGTCGTCGAGTTCCCGGTGGGTCCGCAGAGCTGGCGGGTCGAGCTGAGCCTGAGCCGCGCGGGCACCGGGACCGAGGTCGAGCTGAGCCAGCGCGCGGTCCCGAACGTGGCGCCCGCCGATCTCGAGGCGGGCTGGGCCTGGTATCTCGACCGGCTCGGCGCGACCCTCGGCGGAGCGGCGATGCCGGACTGGGCCGCCTACGCGCCCTGAGTCGCGAGCTCGTCCTCCCGGCGGGTCAGGACCAGGGCGTCCCCCTCGGTGATCGCGACCGTGTGCTCGGAGTGGGCGGTGCGGGAGCCGTCGGCGGAGCGCAGGGTCCAGCCGTCCTCGTCGAAGACGATCTTGTCGGTGGTCCTGGCGAACCACGGTTCGAGGGCGAGGGTCAGGCCCGGGCGCAGCGTCAGGCCCCGGCCGGCGCGGCCGATGTTGGAGACGTGCGGGTCCTCGTGCATGGTGCGGCCGATGCCGTGGCCGCCGAACTCGTCGTTGACCGGGTAGCCGTGGTCCGCGGCGACGGCGGAGATCGCGGCGGAGATGTCGCCGATCCGGTTGCCGGGCCGGGCGGCGTCGATCGCGGCCTCGAGAGCCTCCTCGGTGGCGCGGACGATCCGCAGGTCCTCCTCGGCGGGCGTGCCCACGACGACCGTGCGCGCCGAGTCCGCCGCCCACCCGTCGATGCTCACGGCGATGTCCGCGGTGACCACGTCCCCGTCCCGCAGCACGTAGTCGTGCGGCTTGCCGTGCAGGACGGCGTCGTTGACGGCCAGGCACAGCACGTTGCGGAACGGGCCGCGGCCGAAGGAGGGGGCGTAGTCCCAGTAGCAGGACTCCGCTCCGCGCCGCGCGATCATGTCGCGGACGTGGTGCTCCAGGTCCAGCAGGTTCACCCCGACGTCCGCGATCCGGCCCACCTCGGTGAGGATCTCGGCGACGAAACGCCCGGTCACCTGCATGCGTTCGATCTCCGCAGGCGTCTTCAGCTCGATCACGACGACCTCCCGGTATAACAATACCGGCCGCCCCCTACCCGACGACGGCGACCAGGACCGCGGGGAGCGGAAGCGCGGTCAGTGCGAGCAGGACGAGGTGGACCGCGCGGTGCTCCCGCAGGATCGCGACGAACTCCCGCAGCACCGCGCTCGGCCAGAAGTAGCCCGCGGTCGGGGCGCCGACGGCCTGGGCGTCGACGCCGAGCCTGCGCGCCAGCATCGCCGCCCGCAACACGTGGTAGTTGCTGGTCACGATCAGGCCGGGCCCCTGCACCAGCTCCCGGCTGAACAGCAGGTTCTCCCGGGTGGTGCGGGAGGCGGTCTCCGCGCGCACCGCGGTGGGCGGTGCGCCGTGCTCGACCGCCCACCGCGCCATCGCCTCCCCCTCGGCGACCTGCTCGTCGGCACCCTGGCCGCCGGAGAGCACGAGCAGCCGCGCGCCGCGGCGGAAGAACTCCGCGATCCCCGTCCCGACCCGGGACGCCAGCAGCGGGGTCACCCGGTCGCCGATCAGCCCGGACCCGAGCACGACCACCCAGTCGGCCGACCGGCGTCGGGTCAGCAGGCCGTAGACCCAGGCGTAGCCCAGGAAGGCGGTGAACTGGAAGGCGAGATACACCGCGACCAGGCTGCCCAGCAGCCAGAGCGCCTTCAGCCAGGTCGGCCCGGACAGGATCACCGGGAGCGCCGCGGCGACGAGGGAGAGCACGCCCAGCCCGGCGAGCAGCGACAGCGAGTTGCCCGCGCTGACCCGCTCGCGGCGCAGCATCGTCACCCCGTTGAGGACCAGGAACACGCCCAGGACCAGGGCGAACAGCGGCGAGAACAGCGCGGCCACGAACAGGAGCGCGAACAGCGGGTTGCCGGTGTCCGCGCTGAAGACGCCGAGCACACCGACCGTGACGACGAGCGCGGCGAGCAGCCAGTAGGCGTTGCTCAGCCTGCGGGGCTCGCGGCGCACCCGGCGCGCCGCGGCCCAGCAGCACAGCACCGCGATCGCGAGCGCCACCAGGGGGAGCAGCATGGCCGCCATCCTCGCCCGAGTCGGCGCCGGGCGCGGCCCGATTCACCGCAACGAGACGATGAGCAGAATGTGCCCATGTCGATCAGGGGCGAGACCGAGCCGAGCCGCATCGCCGCCGTACTCCGCGAGCGCATCTACGGCGGCATCGCCTGCCTGAGCACGCTGCTGGTGTTGGCGCGGGCGGACGAGCACGAGCCGTGGCTCGCGTTGCTCGACGTGGCGGTGGCGACCGGGGCCCTGTGGGCGGCGAGCCTGTTCGCGGACGTCGTGGCGCACCTCGCCGCGCACGGCTCGGCCCCGCGGGGTGCCGAGCTGACGGGGACGCTGCGGGCCTCGGGACAGATCCTCGAGGCCGCCGTCGTCCCGGCGCTCCTGCTGCTGCTCGCCGGGCTGGGGGTGCTCCGGACCGAGGCGGCGCTGCGGGCCGGGATCTGGGTGTCGGTGGTCGCGCTCGGGATCTTCGCGTCCCTCGCGGTCCGACGCACCGGCCTGCCGTTCTGGAAGCGGACCCTGCTCGTGGCGATCCTCGTCGGGATCGGCGCGCTGGTCATCCTCGCGAAGACCGTCGCGCACTGAGTCGCCGCCCGGGGAGACCCTCGGGTCGGGAACGCGTCCTGCCTGATCGAGCCGCACTGGCTGGGCGAGGAGCGGGCGATGCCCGACCCGAGGTCGTCCTACCCTCGAGGAGGCCGCGCGAGCGCGACCTCTGCACGGATCAACGAACCGGACGCCGCGGGGATGTTCACCCACAGCGGTCAGGACGTGATGACCCAGCGGAATCGGACTGGTCCGTTGGGGAAGCCCGGTTGGACGAGGGTTGGAGCGGCCCGGTGCACGGTGTCCCCATGACCACCTACATCGAGGACCTGGTGGAGGTCCTGGCGCAGGCGGGCGACCGGCCCGTCCTGCGCCACGAGGGCACCGACACGACCGGTGCCGCCCTGCTCGCCGAGATCCGGCGCACCGCCCGCGCGCTCGACGGGCTGGGGATCGGGCGGGGGGACCTCGTCGCCCTGCTCGCCCCGAACACGCCCGAGGCGCTCGCCGTCCGCTACGCGGCGCACCTGATCGGCGCCGCGGCCTGCTACCTCTCGGTGCCGCCGGACCCGCAGCGGCGCGCGGCGATGATCGCGCAGTTCGCGCCGCGGCTGGTGGTGGTCTTCCCGGAGACGGCGGACCTGCTGCCGCCGGTGGACGCGGTCGTCGCGTCCGTCGGGCCCGGTGCCGGACTGCGGCTCGACGAGCTCGCCGCGCCCGAGTCCGACGCCCCGCTGGAGTGCCGCGCCCGGCCCGCGGACCTCGCGGTGCTGATCTCCTCCGGCGGGACGACCGGGGTGCCCAAGGGCAGCCGTCGGGACTTCGCGCGCTACTCGGCGATGACCGCGACGCCGCCGGACCCGGCGCGCAGGCAGCTGGCGAACGGCAAGCTCGCCTACCTCACGCAGGTCCTGGTCGACCAGACCCTGCTCGGGGGCGGACTGGTCGTCCTGCAGGACCACTACGAGCCCGAGGCCACCCTCGCCGCGGTCGCCCGGGAGCGGATCACGCACCTGTTCCTCGTGGAACCGCAGCTGTTCGGGCTGATGGACCACCCCGGCGTCGCCGCGGCCGACCTGTCGTCCCTGCAGGCCGTGACCCACATCGGCGCGATGGCGGCGCCCGTGCTGCGGCAGCGGGCGCGGCGGATGCTGGGCCCGGTCGTGATGCACACCTACGGGGCCAGCGAGATCGGCATCGTGTCCGCGCTCCCGCCCGCCGAGCACGACCGGCCCTCCCGGTTCCGGTGCGCCGGGCGGATCGTGCCGGGGGTGGGCGTCCGGTTCCGCGCCGCCGACGGCACGCTCGACCGGCGGGCGGGCGCGATCGAGGTCCGCTCGCCCGCCGTGGCGCAGGGGTACACGAACCGGCCGGTCGAGGAGGCGGAGCACTTCGTCGACGGCTGGTACCGCACCGGCGACTACGGCTGCCTCGACGAGGAGGACATGCTGCGCATCCTCGGCAGGCGGTCCGACATCGGCGAGCTCGGCGCCGTGACCCCGGTCCAGCTGCAGGACACGCTCTGTCGCCTGCCGAGCGTCCGGTACGCCGTGCTGGTCGCCGATCCCGAGACGGGCGTGCGGATCGCCGCGGCGCAGGCGTGGCCGGGCGGGGCGGTCGACGTGGCGGACTGCCGCGCCGCCGTGGCCGCGCGGTACGGCGAGGCCGTCGCGGCCTCCCTGCAGGTGGTGCCGATGGTCGCGATCCCGCTCACCGAGCAGGGCAAACCCGACCGGGTGGCGATCAGGCAGTCGGCTGCGGCCCGGTGCTGAAGAATCGGACCAGCCCCTCGGGGGCGTCGTCCGCCAGCACCAGCTCCAGGCCCGCCGCGGACTCCGCGGCGGCCTGCGCGGCGCGGGCGAACAGCTCCTCCTCGTAGGTGCGGAGCGGGATGCCCTCGACCAGGGCGCGCCCGAGCTCCGCACCGTCGAGCATGGCGAGGTTGGCGCCCTCGCCCGCGAACGGGCTCATCACGTGCGCGGCGTCCCCGAGCAGGGTCACCCCGGGCACCGGGTCCCAGCGATGGCCCACCGGCAGGGCGTGGACGCGGCGGGGGACCAACGGCCCGTCCGCCTCGGCGACCAGGGCCCGCAGCTCGTCCGCCCAGCCCTCGAACCGGCTGAGCACGGCCGCCTTCGCCGCGGTGGGGTCGGTGAAGTCGATCGTGTCCAGCCAGTCCATCGGGGCGGTGACGGCGACGTAGACGTGGTTCCCGCCGTCACTCTCCCGGTGGGCGAGGAAGGCCTTGCGCTGGCCCAGGGCCATCAGGCTGCCGGCCCCGACCACGTCCCGGGGTTCGCGCAGGTCGGCCTCGACGAAGCTGACCCCGGTGTAGGCGGGCGTCGCCGCGGAGAGCACGGGGCGGACCCGGGACCAGGCGCCGTCCGCGCCGACGATCAGGTCGGCGGTCTCCGCGGTGCCGTCGGCGAACCGGACGAGCCCGGGCTCGACGTGCACGACCTTGCGTCCCCAGCGGACGGTCCCGTCCGGCAGCGCGTCGAGGAGGAGGTCCCGCAGGTCGCCGCGGTCGATCTCCGGGCGCTGCCCGTCGCCGTCGTCGGCGTGGCGGACGACGCCGTGCCGGTCCAGTACCCGGGTCGCGTCGCCGCCGCTCAGGACCTTGGTCAGGAAAGCGGCATGGAGCCCGGCCGCGCGCAGCGCGGCCTGCCCGGACTCCTCGTGCAGGTCGAGCATGCCGCCCTGGGTGCGGGCGTCCCGGCCCGCCTCGAGCTCGACGACCGTGGGATGGACGCCGTGGCGGCACAGGACGGCGGCGAGCGTGAGGCCGCCGAGTCCGGCGCCGACGATCAGGATCTTCATTCGGGGACCTCCGTGGATGTGATGCCGCGCAGCAGGGCGCGCACGGCCCAGGAGCGGCGGGCGGCCGGGCTGCCGGACAGCAGCGGCCCGGCCAGGGCTCGGACGTGGGGCAGTTCGCTCTCCCGAACCTCCCGGGACAGGGCGTGCCGGTCCCGCTCGACGGCCTCGTCGCTCCGCCGTGCGGCGTGCTCGGCCGCCGAGGCGGCGACGTGCAGCAGGAGCAGGTCGACCCCCCACGCGGCCCGCTCGGGCGGGACGCCGCCGCCCCGCATCAGCCCGAGCAGGGAGTCGATCAGCGCCAGGTAGTGCGGTCCGTGCGGCCAGGCGGTGAGGGCCGAGCGGGCCAGCGAGGGATGGGCGAGCAGGACGTCCGCGTAGGCGGCCAGCAGCTGCTCGACCCCGTCCTCCCACGAGCCGGTCGGGGCGGGCCGCGGCTGCCGGAGCGCGTCGCCGAGCAGCTCGTCGAGCACCGCGGCGTGCAGCTCGTCGGTGTCGGCGACGTAGACGTAGAGCGAGGCCGCGCCCGTGTCCAGCTCCTGGGCCAGGCGCCGCATCGTGACCTTGGCCAGACCCTCGGACCGCAGGATCGCGGTCGCGGCCGCGACGATGCCCGCGCGGGTGAGCGGCGGTTTGGCGGGGCGGTCGCGGCGGCTGGTGGGCATGGCCCCGACTCTACACGAACATGTTCGTGACGAACATGTTCGTTTGGCGCTGTGGTATCCCCCGGACGGCTCGTTGCCTCCTACGGTGATGCCGGTGACCACGGGTGAGGACGCGCACGAGCTGCGCGTGCACGGGGTGGCGGGAACGCCGCCGGAGGCGATGCTGCAGCTCGGCGCGGTGTGGGTCGACGGGCCGGGCGGGGACCCCGGCGCCGGGCGGACGTGGGACGTCGGAGTGTCTCCGCGGCCATCCACGGTGGACCAGATCACGCTCTGGCGGGCCCCGCGCCGGGACGGGCGGGTGCGGGCCTGGTCGTGGAGCTCGTTGACCTCGGGGCGCTGGTACCAGGCCTTCTACCTGCTGCTCCTCCCGTTCATGATCGCGAACCTCGCGGGGTGGATGGTGGCGGGCCGCACGCCCGGCGGGTCGCCCGAGGCCGGGGCACCGGCCGCGCTGCGGACCGGGCGCCTGCGCTGGACCACCCTGCTCGTGCGGCTGGCGGGGTTGCTCGTCACCGTCGTCTTCGTGGTGTCGGTGCAGCTGGTCGTGGCCGACCTGGTCGCGTGGCAGTGGTGGTACCGGGCCGACGGCAGTCCACTGTGGGTCGTCGCGCTGGGGCCGCTCGGCACGGCGGCGGTGTTCGGTGTGCTCGTCGCCCTGACCCGGATCCGGCCCAAACCCGAGGAGCTCGCGCCGGGCCCACGACCGAGCCTGCGCGCGCGGTGGGCCGCGCTCGGCGAGCAGTGGAGGCGGCCGCGGGACCCGGTGGGCATCGGGTTCCTCACCCGGGCCCAGTGGCTGCTGTGGAACAGCGGTGCGATCAACGTCGCGCTCCGCAGGCTGCACCTCGCCACCGGGCTCGCCGTGATCGCGCTCCTCACGGCCTGGCCCGTCGGCGGGACCTCGCTGCCGTGGCTGCGCTCGCTCACCCTGGCCCTCGCACTGCTCACCCTGGTCGGCGTGCTCGTCCTGCTCGGGTGGATCGGCCTGCGCCGGGGCCGCGACGCGCCGGCCACCCGTGAGCTCGACGACGAAGGCGACCCGGGTGCGGCCCTGGCCTTCCGGCTCGTCCGCACGGTCGTCGTCTGGCCCGCGGTCGTCGCGGTGCTGCTCGCCGCGGCCGTGCCGCTCGGCTGGTCCGAGCCGCTGGTGCGGCAGTGGGCGACCCTGCCCGCGCTGCGCGGGTCGGCGGTGTGGGTGACCCTCGCGGTCGTCGCGCTGGTGGTGGCGCTCACCGCGGTCGACCGGGGCGGGCGCCGCCTCGCCACCCCGGGCGCCGTCCTCCTGCTCGCCGCGAGCATCGGAGCGGAGTTCGGGGCCGGGGTGATCAGCCGGGCGGCCGGGCTGGTCGGCGGGATCGGGGACTTCCCGCCGGTGGTGGACCGGTTCGTGGACTGGCTCGCCGTCGCCGTGACGACGAGCCTCGCCGCCCTCGTGCTGGTCGCGGCGGCGCGGTGGCTCGTCCTGCGGGCCCGCGGCGTCCCCGCCGTGCCCGCGCTGACCGCGCGGGCCTCGTGGCTGACCGCCGCGCTCGGCGGGATCGGGCTGGTCCTGACGGCCCTGGTCATCGTGCAGGTGTTCCGCGGTGCGGACGTCGCGGACCTGCCGTGGGGGTTCGGCCTGGCCGTCGTGCTCGCGCTGGTGGTGCCCCTGGTCGCGGTCGCGAGCGTGCTGGTGGCGGAGCGCGGCACCGCGTGGTTCGTCGCCGCGTCGGTGGGTGGGGCCGTGGTGGCCGCCGTCGTCGGGTGGGCGGTGCGGACCGGGCGCAGCCTGCGGTTCGCCGGCATCGACGTGCCGCCGCCGACGTTCGCGGAGTTCTGCCTCGCCATCGCCGTGGTGCTGCCCACCGCGGCGATCCTGGGCCGCATCTACCTGGGCCTGCGCCACCAGGGGGTGCGGCGCGGGGTCGGGGTGCTGTGGGACGTCGGCACCTTCTGGCCGCGCTGGTTCCACCCGCTCGCCCCGCCCACCTACTCCGACCGGGCGGTGCCCCGGCTCGTGGCGCGGATCCGCGCGGAGGGCACCGTGCTGCTCGCGCCGCACAGCCAGGGCGCGGTGATCGCGAACGCGGCGCTGCTGCTCGACGCGGAGACGCCCGGCGACCGTGCGCACGTGGCCCTGCTCAGCTACGGGTCGCCCTGGCAGCGGCTCTACGCGGAGTTCTTCCCGTCGCAGGTGGACGAGGGTGCGACCGCGGCCGTCTGCCGCCGGGTCGCGGGCCGGTGGGTCAACCTGTGGCGCGCCACGGACCCCATCGGCGGCCCGATCCCCGGCACGCCGCACGCGACGGCGATCCGGCGGCCGCGCCAGGAGGGGCACTCCGACTACTGGGTCGAGCCCGCCTACCGCGCCGCGGTCCGGTTCCTGCGCGGCTGGGCCTACTCGGGCACCGAGAACCAGCCCGTGCTCGGCTCGACCACCGCGGCGCGGGCGGCGGAGTCGCGGGGGGCGCGGCCCGCGAGTGCGGCCAGCGACCGGGCGTCCCCGACGTCCGCACCCTCGCGCTCGGAGAGGATCCAGCGGACCTCGAGGAGGTCGCAGTAGGCCTGGACCGGCGAGCCCACGCCGCCGACCGCCTGGTGGGCGCGTCGGCAGCCGGGGCGGAAGCAGGTCTCCAGCCAGCTCGCCGCGGTCTCGGCGTCGGAGGGGTCGCGGCCGTCCCGCCTGCATAGCCAGGCCCGGTGCGCCTCCAGGTCGCCGAGCAGCACCGAGGCCTGCCCCTCGCCGACGTCCAGGCCGGTCAGCTCCTGCAGCCTGCGCGCGTGGAACCGGCGGTCGCCCACGCCGACCTGCATCGTGACCTTGTCCGGGGCGTCCCCCGCGGGTTGCAGCTTGACCTCCTCGACGGCGAAACCCAGCTCGTTCAGCTCGCGGATCTTGCCCTCGACGCGGTAGCGGTCGCCGAAGGAGAACGTCGGCGCCGCGTTCAGCGCCGACCACAGCGCCTCGTACCGCTCCGGGATCGCGAACGCCTCGGCCATCAGCTGGGGATGGATCTCCGGCGGCCGGTCGAGCCGCTCGGCCAGGTCGATCATGCCGCCCGCCACGTTCTCCACCAGGATGTCCAGGTCGAACCGGCGCTGGCCGTCGGACAGCGACGGATGGATCTCGCTGGTCTCGGCGTCCACCATGAACGCCTGCAGGAGCTGGCCGTCCCGCATGAACAGGGTGTTGGCCAGCGAGCAGTCGCCCCAGAAGATCCCGTGCCGGTGCAGCTCCACCAGCAGCCCCGCCATCGCGTCGAACAGCCGGGCGCGGTGGGCGGGCCGGTTCGGGGGCAGGCGCATGAACAGCCGCCGGTACTGCCAGGAGCCCTCGAGGAAACGGGTGACCAGGATGGCCGTGTCGGCGGGCTGGTAGACGACGCCCGCGGGCCGCACGGCGGGCAGCTCCTCGTCCTCCATCCGGCGCAGCACGGTGAACTCGCGGCGCGCGATCCGGTGCGGCAGCTCCTTGAGCGCCCAACGCCGCCCGTCGGTCTCGACGAACCGGACGAGGTGGCGGCTCGGCCCCACCGAGACGTCGACGAGCGGGACCTCCGCCGGGCTCCACTCGCCCAGCGGCCGGTCCCAGGGCAGCGCGAGCAGCCCCGGCGTCAGGTCGCGCAGGATGATCTCCGGGGCACTCATCGGCGCTCCTCCCGTGGGGGTGCGGTGCTGCCGCGGACCACGAGCTGGGTCGGGAGCACGATGCCCGGGCCGGGGTCCCCGCCGGACAGCGCGGTCGCCACCATGTGCCCGGCCAGCGCGCCCTGCTCGCGGACCGGTTGGCGCACCGTGGTCAGGTCGGTGAGCTCGGCGAGGGGGTGGTCGTCGACCCCGATCACGGAGACGTCGTCGGGGATCCGCAGCCCGGCCCGGCGCAGGGTCCGGATCGCGCCCAACGCCACCTCGTCGCTGTGCGCGTAGACCGCCGTCGGCGGATGGCGGAGCCCGAGCAGGCGGGCCATGGCGTCCGCTCCCTCCACACCGCCCCAGTCCACCGTGGCCACGAGGTCCTGGTCCTGCGGCAGACCCGCCTGCGCGAGGGCCTGCTCGTACGCGACCCGCCTGCCCACGGGCTCCTCGCTGCGCTGGTCCGGGTCGAGTGCCTCGATCATCGCGATGCGCCGGTGCCCCAGGTGGATCAGGTGGTCCATGGCCTGGCGCCCCGCGGCCAGGTCGTCGATGGTCACGAACGGGACGGTGCTGGGCGGGCCGCCCACGGTGACCAGGGGGACGTCCGCCCCGTCCCACCCGTCGACCTCGAAGGCCAGCGCGACGACGGCGTCGACGACCCGGCGTCCGGGCATCCGCTGCAGCTGCTCGGCGCGGTCCGCGGCACCGCCGACACAGCGGACGAGCAGGTCCAGGCCCGCGCTGCGCAGGGCGCCCGCGAGCCCGTCGAGCAGAGCCGCGAAGTACCACCGGTCGAGGTGCGGGACCAGCGCCGCGACGCGCCCGGTCCGGCCGCCCGCGAGCCGCGACGCATCGGGTGAGACCACATAGGACAGCTCGTCGGCGACCCGCCGGACGCGCTCGCGGGTGGCCGCCGCGACGTGCGGATGCCCGCCCAGCGCGCGCGACGCCGTAGCCGGGGAGACCCCGGCGAGCCGGGCCACGTCGGCGAGGTTGACCGCGCGCTCCGTCGGTGCGGACACGGGCGCAGCATAGGCCCCGATCGGAAGCGCTTGCATAACGATGAGGTCGCCGATTGTGGGATCGACGCGCCGAATGTCCTCGTCTGCTCTAGCGTTCGTGTGACCCTTGACACTGTCGACGTCTGTGCCCACAGTGACCTCTGGAAGCGCTTCCAGCCTGCCCACCGACCAACGGAGGTCGATTCATGCGACGCCCCTGGAGGAGCCGCCTCGCCGCGGCCGCACTCGCCGTGGTGGCGGTGGGCGGTCTCGCGGCGTGCGGTTCCGGCGAGTCGGGACCCCCCGTCCTGACCTGGTACACGAACCCGGACGACGGTGGCCAGGCCACCATCGCGCAGAAGTGCACGGCCGCGGCGAACGGCCGCTACTCGATCGCGGTCTCGGTGCTCCCGCGCGAGTCGTCCGAGCAGCGCCAGCAGCTGGTCCGCAGGCTGGCGGCGAACGACACCTCGATCGACATCATGAGCCTCGACCCGCCCTACATCCCGGAGTACGCGCAGGCCGGGTTCCTGGCCCCGATCCCGCCGGACGTCGCGGCGCGGGTCACCGAGGGCACCGTCCAGAGTGCGATCGACGGCGCGACCTGGGACGGCAAGCTGGTGACGGTGCCGTTCTGGGCCAACACCCAGCTGCTCTGGTACAAGAAGTCCGCCGCGGCCGCCGCGGGCATCGACATGTCGCAGCCGGTCACCTGGGACCAGCTGATCCAGGCCGCCGAGAAGGCGAACACGAACATCGCGGCCCAGGGCAGGCGCGCCGAGTCGCTGACGGTGTGGTTCAACGCCCTGATCTCCTCCGCGGGCGGTGCGGTCATCGCGCAGAACTCCACGGACCCGACGCAGATCCAGCTCGGGCTCGACAGCCCCGCGGGGCAGCGCGCGGCCCAGGTCATGAGCGATTTCGCCAAGAGCGGCCGCGAGGGTGCGGCCTTCTCCACCGCCGGTGAGGACGAGAGCGTCGCCGCGTTCGAGGCGGGCACCGCGGGCTGGATGGTCAACTGGCCGTTCGTGTGGAGCAAGGCGAAGAGCGGCGTCGAGGGCGGCACGCTCCAGCAGTCCGTCGTGGACGACTACGGATGGGCGATCTACCCGCGGGTCGACGCGGACAAGCCCGCCGCCCCGCCGTACGGCGGGATCAACCTGGGCGTCGGCGCGTTCAGCAGGCACCCGGACCTGGCCTACGAGGCCACCGAGTGCATCACCTCGACGCAGAACCAGAAGGAGTACTTCCTCACCAACGGCAACCCGGCCTCGCGCTCGTCGGTGTTCAGTGACCCCGAGGTCCTCGCGGACTTCCCCATGGCACCGACCATCGAGGAGTCCCTCCAGCTCGCCGCCCCGCGGCCGCAGACCCCGTACTACAGCGAGGTCTCCGGCAGCATCCAGCGCGAGTACCACCCGCCCGCATCCGTCTCGCCTGCGACCGGCGCCGACGCGACCGCGCTCATCCAGGCGGTCCTCTCGGGGAGGCAGCTGCTGTGACCACCACCGTTCCGCCGACCACCACGGCGCCCCCCGCCACCGCCCCGTCGACGGGTGCGTCCGACCGCGCCCGGGGCGAGCAGCGGCTGGGGTGGATGCTCGCCGGGCCCGCCTTCGCGGTGATGCTGCTGGTCACGGCGTATCCCATCGGCCAGGCCGTCTACCAGTCGCTGTTCGCCTACCGGCTCACCGACCCGGAGAACCGCCGGTTCGTGGGGCTGAACAACTACGGCGTGGTGCTCAGTGACGCCATCTGGTGGCAGTCCATCGGGGTCACCGTGCTGATCACGGTGATCACGGTCGTCGTGGAGCTGATCCTCGGGTTCCTGCTCGCGCTCGTCATGGCGAACGCGCTGAAGTCCATCCGGCCGGTGGTGCGGGCGGCGATCCTGCTGCCCTACGCCATCATCACGGTCGTCTCGGCCTTCGCCTGGCAGTTCGCCTTCGACCTGAACTCCGGCTTCGTGAACTCGTGGTTCTCCTGGATCCCCGGGATCTCCGCGGACACGGACTGGTTCGGCTCCTTCGGCAGCTCCATCCTGGTGATCTGCCTGGCCGAGATCTGGAAGACCACCCCCTTCATCTCGCTGCTGATCCTGGCGGGCCTGGCCCAGGTGCCGGACGTGCTGCAGGAGGCCGCCAAGGTCGACGGCGCCTCCTGGTGGCAGCGGATGTGGAAGGTCACCATCCCGAACATGAAGGCGGCCATCATGGTCGCGCTGCTGTTCCGCACGCTGGACGCCTTCCGCGTCTTCGACTCCATCTTCGTCATGACGGCGGGGGCGAACGGCACCGAGTCGGTGTCCTTCCTCGCCTACCGCCAGACGATCGCCCGGTTGGAAGTCGGGCTGGGCTCGGCGGTGTCGGTGCTGTTGTTCATCGCCGTGGTGCTCATCGCGTTCGGGTTCATCAAGGGCTTCAAGGTGGACCTGAGCCAGGCACGGGGGGAGAAGTAGATGTCTGCGAAGGAACGCAACTGGTGGATCGTCGCCGGCGTCGTCATCGTGCTGTACGCGCTGTTCCCGATCGCCTGGATCGTGTCGCTGTCGTTCAAGGCGCCCGCCGACATCGCCAACGGGCAGTTCCTGCCCACCGTGTTCACCTGGGCGAACTACTCCCAGATCCTCACCGGTGACGCGGCCGCGCTCTTCCTGCCCGCGCTGCGCAACTCGTTCGGCATCTGCCTCATCGCCACGTTCCTGGCGTGCATCCTGTCCATGTTCGCCGCGTACGCCATCGCGCGGCTGGACTTCAAGGGCAAGAAGCTGATCCTGTCCACGGCGCTGGCGGTGGCGATCTTCCCGGTCATCTCGATCGTCACGCCGCTGTTCAACCTGTGGCGGCTGATCGGGCTCTACGACACCTGGCCCGGCCTGATCATCCCGTACCTGTCGCTGACCCTGCCGCTGTCCATCTGGACGATGTCGGCCTTCTTCCGCGAGATCCCGTGGGAGATGGAACAGGCGGCCCAGGTCGACGGGGCCACCTCGTGGCAGGCCTTCCGCAAGGTCATCGTGCCGCTGGCGGCGCCCGGCGTGTTCACCACGGCGATCCTGGCGTTCTTCCTGGCCTGGAACGACTTCGTCTACGGCATCTCGCTCACCTCGACCAGCGCGGCCAGACCGGTGCCCGCGGCGCTGGGGCTGTTCTCCGGGGCCTCGCAGTTCGAGGACCCGACGGGGGCGACGGCGGCGGCCGCGGTCGTCGTCACCATCCCGGTGATCATCCTGGTCCTGATCTTCCAACGCCGGATCGTCTCCGGCCTCACCAACGGCGCTGTGAAGGGCTGAGCTATGGCATCCGTGGAGATGAAGAACATCGTCAAGAAGTACGGTGACGGCTTCCCGGCGGTCAACGACGTCAGCCTGGACATCGCCGACGGCGAGTTCATGATCCTGGTCGGCCCGTCCGGCTGCGGGAAGTCGACGCTGCTGCGCATGGTCGTCGGCCTGGAGGACATCACCTCCGGGGACATGATCATCGGCGGGACGCGGGTCAACGACAAGGCCCCGCGCGAGCGCAACCTGTCCATGGTGTTCCAGAACTACGCGCTCTACCCGCACCTGTCGGTGTTCGAGAACATCGCGTTCCCGCTCCGGCTGGCGAAGACGCCCGAGGCGGAGGTGCAGGAGAAGGTCCGGGCCGCCGCGGACGTCCTCGAGCTGCACGAGCACCTGGACCGCAAGCCCGCCAACCTCTCCGGCGGCCAGCGCCAGCGGGTCGCGATGGGCCGGGCGATCGTGCGGGACGCGGACGCGTTCCTGTTCGACGAGCCGCTGTCCAACCTGGACGCCAAGCTGCGCGGCCAGATGCGGACGGAGATCGCGCGGTTGCAGCGGCGGCTGGGCATCACCACCATCTACGTCACGCACGACCAGACCGAGGCCATGACCCTCGGTGACCGGGTCTGCGTGCTGCGCAGGGGCGTGATTCAGCAGGTGGCGTCGCCGCGGGAGCTGTACGAGCAGCCCGTCAACCTGTTCGTCGCCGGGTTCATCGGCTCCCCGCCGATGAACTTCCTGCCGGCCAAGCTGCGCAACGGGACCCTGGCCACCCCGTTCGGGGACATCACGCTCGACCCGAAGCGGGGCGCGGACATCGGGGACCGGGACCTGGTCCTGGTGGGCATCCGGCCCGAGGCCTTCGACGACGCGTCGCTCGTGGACGAGGCGAAGAAGCCCTACGGCTCCACCTTCCGCGCCCGCGTCGACGTGACGGAGTGGCTGGGGGACAGCCAGTTCGCCTACATCCCGTACGAGGCGCCCGAGGAGGTCGTCGAGCAGCTCAAGGAACTGTCCCGGGAGCTGGACTCCGAGGCGCTGCGGACCCAGGCCGTGGTGTCGATCGACTCCACCAGCCGGATCCGCGCGGGCCGCGAGGCGGAGTTCTGGCTCGACGCCCGCAAGGTCCACGTCTTCGACCCGGCCACCGGGGAGAACCTCACCCGGGACTCGGACGCCGGCGCGGAGCTCACCCGCCTGGCGGAGGAACAGCGCGCCGAGGAGATCGACGAGGCCCGCGCGAGCGGGTTGACCGTGGAGGGCTGAGCCTCCCCGGACCCGACGACGGCGGCCGCTCCCGAAAGGGGGCGGCCGCTGTCGTGTGCAGCGCTGAGAACACGCGGAACCCACGGCGGCGGCGTCACATCTCCGCTGGTGAAAGCCCCTTTCCGGGCTCCGGGGAGTAACACCGGGAGATCCTCGGGGGAGTTTTGAGTAGCGATTGCTCTCCTACCCGGGTGGCCGTCGCTGTTGACTTCTGGTCATCGGCAGGACGGGCACTCCGGACGGCCCGCCGAGACCACGGGAACCGAGTACGGACGGGCGAGCGACATGGCGCAGGAACAGGGGCACGGCTCGCCCTTCTTCGACGACGGGGACCTGGTCGATTGGACCGGCGACAGTCAGGGAGAGCCGTTCACGATCTTCGGTCGAGACGGCGCCGACGAGCCCGCCCCGGTGGGCCCCGTCTTCCTCTTCGACCACCGGTACGCCGACACGGCGCGGGAGCCCGGAGCGGTACTCCCCGGCGGGGCGGCGGGTTTCGAGGCGGACGGGCCCGGTTGGGCGGACGACGTCGAGCACGGACACCAGGACGACCACAGCGAGCACACGGCCCACGGAACGGGCCACGAGGGAGATGTGAACGACATGAGCACCCACGACAACGGCATCCAGGTCACCGGCCCGGTACAGGTCGAGGCGGCCGACGGCGGGCCCACCCAGGTCACGGGCCCGGTCCAGGTCGGGGACCACGAGGGCGGGGCCACGCAGGTGACCGGTCCGGTCCAGGTCGGCGGCGGGCACGACGGTGGCACGCAGGTCACCGGTCCGGTGCAGGTGGGTGCCGCGGACGGCGGGGCCACCCAGGTGACCAGTCCGGTCCAGGTCGGCGGCGGGCACGAGGGTGGCACGCAGGTGACCGGCCCGGTGCAGGTGGGTGCGGCGGACGGGGGTCCGGTGCAGGTGACCGGTCCGGTCCAGGTCGGCGGCGGGCACGACGGCGGCACGCAGGTCACCGGCCCGGTGCAGGTGGGTGCGGCGGACGGGGGTTCGGTGCAGGTCACGGGGCCGGTGCAGGTCGGCGAGTCCGGCGAGGCCGTGCAGGTCACCGGGCCCGTGCAGGTCGGTCGGGCCGGGGACCCGGTGCAGGTCACCGGCCCCGTGCAGATCGGCGCGGACGGTCAGCCGGTCCAGGTCACCGGCCCGGTGCAGGTCGGGCGGGACGGCGGCACCGGTGCCACCCAGGTCACCGGCCCCACCCAGGTCGCCCCCGCCAACGCGGCGGCGTCGGCGAGCGAGGCGGCCGCGCAGGTCACCGGCCCGGTCATGGTCACCGGGGCGCAGGAGTCCCTGCAGGTCACCGGTCCGGTCCAGGTCGGCGGCGGCCACGGGGGCGGCACGCAGGTCACGGGCCCGGGCCAGGTCGGTGCCTCCGACGGCGGCCCGGTGCAGGTCACCGGCCCCGTGCAGGTCGGCGGGCACGAGGGCGGCCCGGTGCAGGTCACGGGGCCGGTGCAGGTGGGTGCGGA
>NZ_FNBE01000007.1:0-16369 GCF_900102195.1 Pseudonocardia oroxyli | reverse complement strand
GGCCCGGTGCAGGTGGGTGCGGCGGACGGCGGGGCCACTCAGGTCACCGGTCCGGTGCAGGTCGGTGCGGGCCACGACGGCGGCACGCAGGTCACCGGCCCGGTGCAGGTCGGGGACCACGACGGCGGGGCCACGCAGGTTACCGGCCCGGTCCAGGTCGAGGCGGCCGACGGCGGCCCGACCCAGGTCACCGGTCCCGTCCAGGTCGAGCCCGCGGGCGGCGGGGCCACCCAGGTCACCGGCCCCACGCAGGTCGACCACGGGGACGCCTTCGCCAACGACGTCCCGGCCGCGGCCGCCCCGGCGGACCACGGGGACGCCTTCGCCCAGGACGTCCCGGCCCCGGCGGCGCACTTCGCCGCCCCGGCCCACGAGGAGCACGCGACGGAGCACTTCGCCGCCCCGGCCCCCGTGACGCACGACGAGCCCGCCCCCGAGCCGGTCCACACGGTCCAGCACGAGAGCGCACCCGAGCCGCAGCACGAGTCCTTCGCGGCGCCCACCTCGCACGAGAGCGACAGCTCCTCCTACGAGGCGAGCCACCACGAGGCGGCGGCCGAGTCCGAGTCCCACGACGCGGGCCACCACGACGCCGGGCACGACTCGCACGACGGCTGACCGGTACGGCAGAGCAAGACACGGCACGGCACGGCACGGCACGGCGCGGCACGGCGCGGTACCTCAGCCGCCCCAGAGCGGCTGAGGTACCGCGCTGCAGGACCCGGAGCCCGGCGACACCCGTCGCCGGGCCTCCGGTCGTCAGGACCACACACGACGGGCGGGGACACGATGGCAGGGCAGCTGGAGGGCAGGCGGGCGCAGGCCGCGTCGACCCTCGACCTCGCGATCAAGGGCGCGACGGTCTACCAACGCGAGGACCTCACCCGGCGGCTGACGGCGGCGAAGGACATGCTGTCGACGCCCTCGGTGATGGTGTACGTGGTGGGGGAGTTCAAGCAGGGCAAGAGCTCCCTGATCAACGCCCTGCTCACCGCCCAGGTCTGTCCGGTGGACGACGACATCGCGACGGCCGTCCCGACCGTCGTCAAGTACGCGGCGGAGCCCACGGCCACCGCGACCTACGTGCGGGACCAGGACACCCGGGTCGAGCAGATCCCGTACGAGGCCGCGGCCGGGTACGCGGCGGAGGGCGACCCGCGCGGCGCCGAGGCCCGCGCGCGGGGCCTGCACGCCGTGCAGATCGGGATCCAGCGCAGGCTCCTGCAGGACGGGCTCGTGCTCGTCGACACCCCGGGCGTCGGGGGGCTGGGGTCGGTGCACAGCACGGTGACGGTGGGGGCGCTGCCGCAGGCCCACGCCGTCGTCTTCTGCTCCGACGCCTCGCAGGAGCTCACCGCCGCGGAGATCAAGTTCCTCAAGACGGCCCAGGAGCTCTGCCCCACGATCATCTTCGCGCTGACCAAGACGGACCTGCACCTGGAGTGGCGGCGGATCCTGCAGCTGGACCTCGCCCACCTCGAGCGGGCGGGGGTGGCGGTGGAGCCGATCGCGCTGTCGTCGGAGCTGCGGCTGCAGGCCGCCAAGCGGGTGGACCAGGCGATGAACGCCGAGTCCGGGTTCCCGGCGCTCGTCGCGCGGCTGACGGAGGTGGTGGCGGACTCGGAGCAGGTCACGCTGCGGGCCGTGGGGAACCACGTCTACTCCGTGGTGGACCAGCTCGAGCAGACCGTGCGGGCGCGGCAGAGCGCCCTGGTGCACCCCGAGCGCACGGCGCAGCTCACCCGCGACCTCACCGACACCCGCGAGCGCCTCGAGCGGCTCAAGGCCCGCAGCGCGCGCTGGCAGACCCTGCTCTACGACGGGCTGGCGGACGTCAGCTCCGACATCGACCACGACCTGCGCATCCGGGCCCGCGGGGTGCTGATGGACGCCGAGAACGCCATCGACGAGGGCGACCCGGCGAAGAACTTCGAGGAGTTCGCGTCCTGGCTGCGCCAGCGGCTCGCGGGCGAGACGATGGAGAACTACGCCGAGCTGATCCGGGCGACCAAGGACGTCGCGGAGCGGGTGGCCGAGCACTTCGAGCTGGAGGAGTCGGCGATCGTGGTGCCGCTGCGGGTGGAGGCGCCGGTGGCCAAGGTGGACTCGCTGGAGTTCGACACCGGCTTCGCGGTGGCCTCGAAGAAGTCGGCCACGGCCATGGCGGGGCTCCAGAAGTCCTACGGCGGCCTGATGATGTTCACCATGCTCACCCACATCGCGATGCTCGCCATCCCGCTGCCCATCGGGATCGCCGCGGCCGCGCTGATGGGCCGCAGCGGCATGAAGGACGACCGCAAGCGCCAGCTCGAGCAGCGCCGCCAGAAGGCGAAGCTCGCGGTGCGGCGCTACGTCGACGAGTTCAACATCCACGTGGGGAAGGACTCGCGGGACGTGATCCGGCGGATCCAGCGCGAGTTGCGCGACGGCTACACCGAGCGGCTCGACGAGCTGCTGCGCTCGCTCGCCGAGGCCCTCAAGGAGGCCGAGCGGGCCGTGCAGAGCGAACAGACCGAGAAGCAGCAGCTGGAGCGGATCGAGTCGGACCTGAAGTCCCTCGCCATGCTGCGCGGGCAGGCCGACGGGCTGATGAGCGGTCCGCGGGCGGCCGCCGCATGAGCACCCTGCTCCGGCGGACCCGCGAGCTCGTCGGGGAGGCGGCCGCGCTCGCGGCGGGCACCCGGATCGAGCCGATGATCACCGCCGTGGCGGCGCGGATCGACGAGCCGCTGCGCGTCGCCATCGCGGGGCGGGTGAAGGCGGGCAAGTCGACGCTGCTCAACGCGCTCGTCGGGCAGGACCTCGCCGCGACGGACGCGGGGGAGTGCACCCGGATCGTCACCTGGTTCCGGCACGGGCCCTCCTACCGGGTGATGCTGTTCCCCACCCAGGGCCCGCCCGCCCAGCTCCCCTTCCCGCAGTCCGGGTCGCTGGCCTCGATCGACCTCGCGGGGCACACCCCGGACCTGGTGTCGCGGATGGTGGTGGACTGGCCGTCGCGCAGGCTGCAGGCCATGACGCTGATCGACACCCCCGGCATGGGCTCGATCAACGACGAGATCTCCGCGCGCTCGCGCGTGCTGCTCACGCCGGAGGGGCCGACGGGCTCCGGCGCCGACGCCGTCGTGTACCTGATGCGGCACATGCACGCGGACGACGTCTCGTTCCTGGAGGCCTTCCACGAGACCGAGGGCCAGGGCAGGCCGGTCAACACGGTCGGGGTGCTCGCCCGGGCGGACGAGGTGGGGCACGCCCGGACGGACGCCCTGGACAGCGCCGCGCGGATCGCCGCGCGGTACGCCGCCGACCCGCGGGTGCGGCGGCTCTGCCACACCGTCGTGCCGGTGGCCGGGCTGCTGGCCGCCTGCGGCGCGACGCTGCGGCAGGCCGAGTACGCCGCCCTCGTCGCGCTCGCGGCGCTGCCCGCGGAGACGCGCGAGGGGCTGCTGCTCACCACGGACCGGTTCATCTCGGCCGAGGTGGGGGTCGACCCGGCCACGCGGCTGGAGCTGGCCCGCAGGCTGGGGCTGTTCGGGATCCGCAGCTCCCTGGAGCTCATCGCGTCGGGCGAGGCCGCGGACGCCTCCGCACTGGCCGCGCATCTGCAGCGCCTGTCCGGGATCACCGGCCTGCACGAGCTGCTGACCACGCGGTTCGCCGCGCGGGCGGACGTGCTGAAGGCGCGGACCGCGATCCTCGCGCTGGAGGCGCTCTTCGCGGGCTCACCCCCGCCACCGGACCTGCAGCGCCGCTTCGACGCCCTGGTCGCGGGCGCCCACGAGCTCACCGAGCTGCGCCTGATCGACGCACTGCGCGAGGACCCCACCCTCCTGCCGGGGGACGACGGCTCCGCCGAACGCCTGCTCGGCTCCTACGGCGCCGACCCCCGCACCCGGTTGGGGCTGGGGGAGCTCGCGGACCTCGGCCAGGTCCGTCAGAGCGCCCTGACCACGCTCGCGCGCTGGCAACGCGAGGCCGAGGACCCGCTCGCCACCCGCGCCACCGCCACGGCCGCCCGGATCCTGGTGCGCACCTGCGAGGGCATGCTCGTCTGAGGGTGTGCCGGTGCGGGGCCGCCGCTGGAGACTGCACGTGTCGTGCTCTGAGCGCTGCATGGTCACGGTTTGCGTGCGCTCAGTGCTGTCGGAGGAGCACTGAGCGCACGAAACGTGCGACCGCGAGCAGGCGTACGCGCGGCCTTCACGCGTGGTCGAAGGCGCCTGCGTCGTGGTGGTCGTGGTCGTGGGACTCCGGGGCCTCGAAGGACTGGTCGTGGAGGTCCTGCTCGTGGGACTCCGCGGCGGTCGGTTCCGGGACGGTGTGCGCGGGGGTGTGCGTCTCGACCGGCGCGGCCGGTTCCTGCGCGGACGCCGGGGCAGCCTGCGCGTGCACCGGTTCGACGGGGGCGAAGTGTTCGACGGGCGCCTCGGACCCGCCGAAGTGGTCCGCCGGATCCGACGCCGACCCCGACGCCGAACCGGGAGCCGACGCCGGAGCCGCGGCCGGCTCCGCCGCCGACCCCGACGCCGGAGCCGGGTCCGGGGTCGGGGCCTGGCCGGTGGACGCCGCCTGCGGTGCGGGCGCGGTCGCCGGAGGGATCGGCGGCCCTTCGGTGAGGGTGGGGTCGTCCGGCGCTGCGGCACCGTGCGTGCCTGCGACCGGGGCGGTGGTGTCCGAGCCGTGGCCCTCCGCGCCTCCCGCGGGGTCGCCGTGACCGCCGGTGTCCGCTCCGTGCGCGGTGCCTGCCGGGGGCTCACCCGTGGTCGGCGGGGTGGTCTGGCTGAAGGCGGTCGGGGTGGTGGCCTCGCCCGTGGGACCGGGGTGGGCGGGGCCGGGCTCGTTCAGCACGATCGGGACCATCGAGCCCGCGGCGATCCCCGTCGTCGCGAGCAGGGTGTGGTCCATGACCCCGGAGGTCGAGGCCGCGGCCACCGGTGCCGCGGCGCCCGCCCCGGCCGCGCCCGCCCCCGCCGCCCCGGCCGGGGCCGCCGCGCCCGGGGACGGAGCCGCGCCCGGGGACGGAGCCGCGCCCGGGGACGGAGCCGCGCCCGGGGACGGAGCCGCGCCCGGGGACGGAGCCGCGCCCGGGGACGGAGCCGCACTCGGCCCCGGGACCTGCACGGACGTGGAGCCCGGTCCGCCGGCCTGGCCCTGGACCGTGGTCCCGCCCGGGGAGTTCGAGGCCTGGACCTGGGTGGAGTGGGCCCCGCCCTGCTGGGCCTGGGTGCTCGTGCCGCCCGCCGTCGCCGAGACCTGGGTCTGGTGGGAGTCGGCGCCGCCCCGCTGTCCTTGCGTCGTGACCCCGCCCGCGGTGTCGGACACCTGCGTCTGCGTGGACCCCGCCCCGGCGTTCTGACCCTGGGTGGTGATCCCGCCCCCGGTCGAGGAGGCCTGGGTCTGGGTGGAGCCGGCGCCCGCGCCCTGGCCCTGCGTGGTGATCCCGCCCTCGGTGGCGGAGGTCTGGGTCTGGGTCGAGCCCGCCCCGGCGCCCTGGCCCTGGGTGGTGATGCCGCCCTCGGCGCTGGAGGCCTGGGTCTGGGTGGAGCCCGCGCCCGCGCCCTGGCCCTGCGTGACGATCCCACCCTCGGACGTGCCGGTCTGGGTCTGCATCGACCCGCCACCGGCGCCCTGTGCCTGGGTGATGATCCCGCCGTGATCCGAGGTGCCCGCCTGGGTCTGCGTGGACCCCGCCCCGGCGCCCTGCGCCTGGGTGATCACCGCGTCCGCGCTGTCCGCCGCCTGGCTCTGGTCGGACATGCCCTCCGCGGTCTGGATCTGGAGGACGCCGACGCCGCTGACCCCGTCCGCCACCGCGGACTGGTCCTGGGTGGCGTCGAGCTGGGCGTCCGCGCCGACGTGCGGGTCGTCGATCACCGCGACGTGCTCGTCCTGGACGAGGGTCGCGTCGAAGTGCCCGTCCGTGTCCGGCACCAGGTCGACGGTCGTGTGGGCGTCGGTGTGCACGGCGTAGGAGCCGTCCGGGTTCTCCGAGACGACGACCGTGGCCACGTGGTGGACCACGACGTCCTGCCCCGAGTCCGGGTCGATCATCGCGACGCCGTGGTCCGTCGCCACGAAGGTGTGCCCCTCGTACTGCACGACGATCCGGGTGAACGTCTCGACGACGAGGTTCCCGTTCTCGTCCGCGCGGATCACCGACTGCTGGAACTGCTGCACGACGATGTCGACCGTGTCCCGGCCCGCGTCCCCACCGGACCCCCCGCCGGACTCGTGGGAGGAGTAGCTCGAGCTCTGCGTCGCGGTGACAGAGCCGTCCGGCCCCGCCTCCACCGAGCTCGACACGCTGTCCGGGGTGATCCCCTCCGACCCGCTGACCTGGTGCACCGTGACCGAGTCGGGCCCGGCGGCGGCGCCGTGATCGGCGTGCGGGCCTGCTGCCGAGGTGTCCGGCGAGGACGGTCCGGACGGGCCCGCGGCGCCCGACGCCGACGTCGTCGCGACGGTGACGGGATCGGGTGCCGCCTGCGCGCCCCCGGCGGCCGCCGCCCCGCCGAACGCCGTGCCCGCGGCGAACCCGCTGGCCAGCGCCGACCAGGTCAGCACGGGCACCGCCCGGCCCCCGGAGGCGGCCTCCTTGACCGCCCGCACGGCGCGCACGGCCCGCACGGCCAGGTCGATCTGCTCGGACTCCCTCATGCCCTCACGGTCCCCCGACGAGGGGCCAGGGTCATGAGTAGGCACTACTCACCCTCGAGGCTGAAGACGGCCAGGGAGTTCCCGTCGCTGCTCACCACGTAACCGCGGGCGCCGTCCGGATCGACGGCCATGCCGTTGGGCGCCGGGGCGTCCACGGAGAAGGTGCGGCTCACGGCGTTCGTCCCGGTGTCGACCACGGAGACCGTGCCGTCTCCCTGGTTGACCACGTACGCGCGGGCGCCGTCCGGGGACAGCGCGACGTAGGAGGGCCGGGCCCCGACGGTGACGGACTGCGCGACGGTCGGGTTCGCGGCGTCGTGCACGTCGACGACCTTGAGGGAGGCGCTGTCGTAGCTGGTCACGTAGGCACGGGTGCCGTCCGCGCCGATCTTCACGCAGCCGGGGTTCGGCCCGACCTCGACGGTCCCGACGACGGCCTTGCGCTGCAGGTCCACCACGGCCAGCGAACCGTTGCCCGCACCCGTGACGTAGGCGTGCGCGCCGTCTCCGGACACGGCGACGGCGAACGGCCCGCCCGGCACCCGGATGGTGCCGGTGACCGTGTTCGTGGCCGCGTCCACCACGGACAGCGAGTTCGAGTCCCGGTTCGCCACGTAGACCGTGCGGCCGTCCGCGGACACCGCGATCCCGACCGGGCTCTTGCCCACCGGCACGGTCGCCGCGACGGTGTTGCTCGCGATGTCGATCACCGCGAGCTGCCCGGTGGTGATGCTGGTGACGTAGGCGTGCCGGTCGTCCGGGGCGACGGCGACCAGCACCGGGCCTGCCCCGACCGGGATCGTCGCGGTGACCGAGTTCGAGCCCAGGTCGACGACCGAGACGTCGTTCGAGCCGTTGTTGGTGGTGTAGGCGTGGCCGCCGTCGTGGGTGACGGCGACCCGGCCGGGGTTCTTGCCGATCGGCACGCTCGCGACGGGGGCGCCGAAGGCGAGCGGCGCCTCGGTGGGCGGCGACGCGGTCTCGGAGGTGGTCGGGGCGGCCGCGGTGCCGCCGCCACCGCCGCCCAGGAAGCGGACCCCGGCGTAGGCACCGCCGCCGACGACCGCGGCGACCACCACCGCGATCACCACGGGCTTGACCCAGCGCCGCTGCTCGGTGCGCTTGAGCTCGGGCGGGCGGTCACCGGCGCCGAACCGGCGGTCCGGGGCGCCGCCGGTCGGCGGCGTCGGCGCGAACATCCGGGTGTTCGGTTCGTGGTCCGGCGCGCGGCCGTGGCCGTTCTGTCCGGACGCGGGCGGGTACGGGGTGTTCGCCCGCCCGGCGGGCTGCAGCGCGGGCCGGTACGAGGGGTCGGAGCGGGCCGGGTCCGGGCGGCCACCCGGCCCGGGCCGCATCGGACCGGCGGGGGCGGGCCGGTCGTGGCCGGGCCGCGCGGTCGGGGCGGCGGTGGGGGCGGGCACGGCGGGGGTGACGATCCGTGCGGTCGCGCCGGTCCCCGTGCCCAGTGCCGCCGCGGCGCCGACGGGTGTGGCCCCACTCGTCGGAGCGGTGGGGACCTGCGCCCGCGGACCGGGCCCCGCGGACACGGGCGCCGACAATGCCGCCGCCCCCAGTGCCACCGCGAACTCGGGGTCGGTGTCCACCGCGATCGGCGCCTTGAACTCCGCCGACACCATGCGCGCGACCAGCGGGATCTTCGAAGAACCGCCGACCAGCAGCACCGCGGTCAGGTCCTCCGCCTCGACCGAGGCGGACCGCAGCGCGCTGCGCAGCGCCGTCATGGTGTCGGCGAGGACGGGCCGGACCATGTCCTCGAACTCGCCGCGGGTGACCCGGATGTGGGTGTGCGCGCTCGGGAGCAGGACCGGCACCGTGACGTCGGTGTCGACCGACAGGGCCTCCTTGGCGTGCACGCACTCCTGCCGCAGCCGGTACAGCGTGGCGCGGTCCGCCCCGAGCAGTGCGTCCTCGCCGAGGGACTCCCGGACGTGGGCGAACACGGCCTGGTCGAAGTCGATCCCGCCCAGTCCCTGAATGCCCTGCGGCGTGCCGAGGATCTCGAAGCCCGACGCGGTCCGGCGCAGGACGGTCGCGTCGAAGGTGCCGCCGCCGAGGTCGTAGACCGCGACGGTGGCACCGGCCGCGAGCCGCTCGTTCGCCGCGTAGGTCGCGGCCGCCGCCTCGGGTTCGGTGACCATCCGGACCGGACCCACCTCGGCCAGCTGCGGGACCTGGGAGAAGATCTCCTTCTGGTAGGTGTTCCAGCTCGCCGGGTGGGTCAGCGTGACCTGCTCCGGCGGCGCCCCCTCGGCCGCCCCGACCCGGCCGACCACGGCCCGCAGCAGGTGGGCCAGCAGCGCGGGCACCGGCATCGGGGACCCGCCGACGATCATCGGCACCGGGTCGCCCAGCTTGCGTTTGAACTCCCGCGCCACCCGCTCGGGTTCCACCGACGCCCGCCGCTCGGCCGCGGACCCGGTCAGCACCGCCCCGTCCTGGCGGATCATGACGACCGACGGCGCGACGTCCGAGCGGTCCCCGAGTCGAAAGCGCTCGACCCGGTCACCCCGGCGGACGGCCGCAGCCGTGAAGGTCGTACCGAGGTCGACACCGAGGCCGTACGTCATGCTCGCCGCGCTCCTTGTCGGGAAGGGGCCGCAGAGCTCACGGACGTACGAACCGACCCCGAGGTCCGCACGCATCCTCCCAGCGAGCGACGCCCGTCCTCAAGGTGCTCTCTCCCCACGGAGCCGCGGCGTTAACAGCTGCGGCGAACCGTACGAGTACCCGCCGGGACCGGAGGGGGTGGCGGATGCGGCAGGAATGGCCTCTGGTCGGCCGGTCCGCGGAGCTGGACTTCGCCCGGCGGACGCTGGCCACGCCGTCGTTGTCCGGTCTGGTGCTGGCCGGTCGCGCGGGCGTCGGGCGGACCCGGCTGCTGCGCGAGATCCTCGGCGCCGCCACGGCCGCCGGGGACGCCACCGCCGTCGAGGTCCGCGCCACCGCGCCCGGCATCCCGTTCGGCGCCCTCGCCCACCTGCTCCCGGACCTCGAGCGCGGTCCGGACGACGCGGCCACCCTGCGCGCCTGCGC
This sequence comes from Pseudonocardia oroxyli, assembly GCF_900102195.1. Taxonomy (GTDB): domain Bacteria; phylum Actinomycetota; class Actinomycetes; order Mycobacteriales; family Pseudonocardiaceae; genus Pseudonocardia; species Pseudonocardia oroxyli. The sequence continues at coordinate 6,658 of NZ_FNBE01000007.1, read as the reverse complement.
CGCCGCGCTGCGTGCCCACGCGGGTGGCACGCGCCTGGTCCTGGGTATCGACGACGCGACCGGGCTCGACCCCGCCAGCGCCACCCTCGTCGCCCACCTCTGCCACACGCGGCAGGCCTTCGCGGTGCTGACCGTGCAGGTCGGCGTCCCGGTGCCGGACGCCGTGTTCGGGCTCTGGAAGGACGGTCTCGCCGAGCGGCTGGACCTCTCCGAGCTGGACCGCGCCCGCTCGGACGAGCTGGTGGCCGCGCTGCTCGGCGGACCGGTCGAGGGCGCGGTGCTGCAGGAGCTCTGGGAGCTGGCCCAGGGCACCCCGCTGTTCCTCCGGGAGCTGGCCGCCGCCGGGACCACGGCGGGCACGCTGACCTGCGAGGACGGGGTGTGGCGGAGCGCGGGCCCGCTGGCCCCGGGGCCGCGGCTGCTCGAGCTCGTCGAGTCGCGGATCGGCGCGGTCACCGAGGACGAGAGCACCCTCCTCGAGCTGCTCGCACACGGCGCCCCGCTGGGCAGCGAGATCCTCCTGGAGATGGGGGCCGAGCGGGTGCTGGCCCGCACCGAGCGCCGCGGGCTGGTCGTCTCGGCGCTGTCGGGCAGGCGGCTCGACGTCGACCTCGTCCACCCGCTGCTCGCCGAGGTGATCCGGCGGCGCACCACCCCGCTGCGCGCCCGGCGCACCCACCGGATCCTCGTCCAGGCGATCGAGAAGACCGGGGCGAAGCGCGCCGCGGACGGCCCACGGCTGGTGGGCTGGCGGCTCGCGAGCGGCACCCCGGTGGACGCGGACGCGGTGCTCGCCGCCGCCGAGGGCAGCCTCGACCTGCGCGCCGCCGAACGGCTGGCGCGGGCCGCGGTCGCCGCGAGCGACGGCCCGCGGGCCCGGGTGCTGCTCGCCGACCTGCTGCTCGCCACGGGTCGCGCCGCGGAGGCCGAGGCCGTGCTGGTCCCGGTGGCGGACGCGGCGGCGGAGCGGCTCGCGCTGGCCCGGGCCACCGCGCGGAGCTGGTTGGGCCTGCCGCCGGACGAGGTGGGTCCCGTCCGGGCGGCCCTGCTGCTGGCCGCGGGCCGCTGCACCGACGCGCTCGCCGAGCTGGCCCCCCTCGCCCCGACCGTGGAGGTGCTGGCCGTGCGGGCCCTGGCCGAGTGCGCGGCCGCCCGCTACACCGACGCCCTGGCCACCGCCGAACAGGGCCTGGCCGGGGAGCCGGGCTGGTGGACCCCCGCGCTGCAGTCCGCCGAGCTCGGCGCGCACACCCTCACCGGCAGGCTCGACGAGGCCGAGGCACTCGCCGTCGCGGGCTACGCCGAGGCGCTGGCCCGGCACTGGCCCGTCGCATCCGCGGTGCATGCGGGCTGGCTCGGGCGGATCGCGCTCCTGCGCGGCCGGGTCCGCACCGCGCGGCGGTGGCTGCGCGAGGCCGCGGCCGTGCCGACGGCGCCCTTCCCGCCGGTGTCGGGCCTGCGCGAGGAGCTCGCGATCGCGATGGGGCTGACCGGCGACGGGGAGGCCGCCGAGGCGCTGCTCACCGGCGTCGACACCCTCGACGCCCCCACGCCGTGGCCGCTCGTCGCGCAGGCCTGGTTGGCCGCGATCCGCGGGGAGACCTCACTGGCCGAGCGGCTCGTGGGCGAGGCGGTCGGGCTGGCCCGCGGCGGCGGCGCGCGCTACGCGGAGCTGACCGCGCTGCACGCGGGCGTCCGGCTCGGGGTGAGCGCCCCGGCCGGGCGGCCCGCCGACCTGCAGGGCGAGCTCGCCGCCGTGCAGCTCGCCCACCTCGCGGCCGCGGACGGCGCCGCGCTCGACGCGGTGGCCGAGCGGTTCGCCACCCTCGGTCTCCCGTTGCTGGCGGCCGAGGCCGCGGCGCAGGCGGTGCGGGACTACGAGACCGCGGGGCGCACTGGGAGCCGGCAGGCCGCCGCGAAGCGGGCCACGGCGTGGGCGCGGGAGTGCGAGGAGGTCCGCACCCCCGCGCTGCTCGCGCTCAAGGCCCCGACCGAGCTGACCCGCCGGGAGCTGGAGATCGCGCGGCTGGCGGCCACCGGCATGTCCAGCAAGGCGATCGCCGCGCGGCTCGTCGTCTCCGTCCGCACGGTGGACAACGTGCTGCACAGCGTCTACGCGAAGCTGGGCGTGAAGGGCCGCGCGGACCTGGCAGAGGCCGTCACCTGACCACGCATTATGGAACCGTAATGTCCGTTTCGGGCCTCGAAAACGACATCATGGTTCCATAATGCGGTGCGGGGTGGTGCCTCAGGCGGCGCGGAACTCCGCCGGGCGCTCCTTCGGGGCCTCCTGCAGGGCCCGCACGGTCTTCTCGACGTCGTAGTCCTTGCCGTACACCGGGGTGCCGGGCTGCTGACGCCACGACTCGGCCAACGTGCCGCCGTCGACCGGGTCGAAGCCCAGCTCGTCCACCAGCGCGAACACGGTCTCCTGGAACGGGCCCGGGTCACCGGCGATCGGCAGGGCGATCCGGCCCGGCGTGCCCTTCGGCACGCCCTTCTCCAGCAGGTGCTTCCAGTAGATGCCGTTGAAGACCTTGTAGACCGAGTCGGTGCCGAGCAGACCCGCGACCCACACGCTCTCCGGCGTGCCGTCCTCGATCTCCTGGATCAGCCCGTCCCGCTGCTGCGGGTAGTAGTTGTTGGTCTCGATGACCGGCACCCCGGTCGGGACCGTGCCGGACGCCAGGTTCGGGGTGTTCTTCTGCGGGATCGAGACGATCACGAGCTCCGCGTCCGCGGCGGCGTCCTTCGCCCACACCGCCTGCGCCCCGGTCTCGGTGACGTGGGCCGCCACCGTCTCGGGGGCCCGGGAGTTGGCGACCCGCACCTCGTGCCCGAGCTCCGCGAGCCGCCGGGCGAGCGTGCCACCGATGTTGCCTGCGCCGATGATGCCGATCCTCATGTGGGCGCCAACCCCGCGGTGCGACGGCGGATTCCGAGCATGACGTGCGTCACATCACGCCGGGGTAGGCGCCCCCGTCCAGGAGCAGGCTCTGCCCGGTGATGAACCCGGCGTGCACCGAGCACAGGAACGCGCAGGTGGCGCCGAACTCGGCCGCGGTGCCGAAGCGGCGGGCCGGGATGCCCGCCGCGGCTCGCCGCGCCGCCTCCTCGGGGGTGATGCCCTGGGCGCGCGCCGCGTTCGCCTGCGCGGCGCGGAGCCGGTCGGTGTCGAAGGGGCCGGGCAGCAGGAAGTTGATCGTCACGCCGCTGTGCGCGACGGATCGCGCGACGCCGGCGAGGAACCCGGTGAGCCCGGCCCGCGCCCCGCTGGACAGGTCCAGCCCGGCGATCGGCGCCTTCACCGAGCCCGACGTGATGTTGACGATCCGCCCGAAGCCGCGCTCCATCATGCCGTCCACGACCGCCTGGACCAGGGCGATCGGCGCGGCCATGTTCGCCTCGACGCCCTCGATCAGGGCCTCGTGGTCGACCTCGCGGAAGTCCCGGAAGGGCGGCCCGCCGTTGTTGTTGACCAGGATGTCCACGGCAGGCACCGCCGCGAGCAGGGCGGCGCGCCCCTCGGGCGTCCCGACGTCCGCGCCCACCGGCACGGTCCGGCCGTCGATCTCGGCGGCCGCGCGCTCGGCCGCCTCCTGGGTCCGCCCGTTGACGACGACGGTGCACCCGGCCGCGGCCAGCGCCTCGGCGCAGCCCCGACCGAGCCCGCGGGTGGAGGCGCAGACGACCGCCGTGCGGCCCGCGATCCCGAGGTCCATCAGACCGGCCTGCGGCGCGGGGTGGAGCGGGCGACGAGACCCGCGTCCCGCTCGACGGAGTCCCCGAGCGCGGCGTCGATCGCCTTCATCGCGTCCTCGGGGATGCGCACGCCCGCCGCCTTCACGTTCTCGGCCACCTGCTCGGGCCGCGAGGCGCCGACCAGCGCCGCGGCGACGTCGGCGTTCTGCAGCACCCACGCCACGGCGAGCTGGGCCATGGTCAGGCCCAGGTCGCCCGCGATCGGGGCGAGGGCCTGGACCCGGGTGAGGGTCTCGTCGTTCAGGAAGCGGGCGATCGCCTGCGCCCCACCGGACTCGTCCGTGGCGCGGGAGCCCGGCGGCGGCGCCTCGCCGGGCTTGTACTTGCCCGTGAGCACGCCCTGCGCGATCGGCGACCACACGATCTGGCCGAGCCCCAGCTCCTCGCAGGTCGGCACGACCTCGGGCTCGATGATCCGGTGCAGCATCGAGTACTGCGGCTGGCTGGACACCAGCGAGACGCTCAGGGACACCGCGAGCCCGTGCGCCGCGCGGATCTGCTCGGCGCTCCACTCGCTCACCCCGATGTAGAGCGCCTTGCCCGCCCGCACGACGTCGGCGAACGCCTGCATCGTCTCCTCGAGCGGGGTGTACACGTCGTAGCGGTGGGCCTGGTAGAGGTCCACGTAGTCGGTCCCGAGCCGGCGCAGGCTGGCGTCGATCCCCTCGAGGATGTGCTTGCGGGACAGGCCCTGGTCGTTCTTGCCGCGCGGCCCGACGGGCCAGTAGACCTTCGTGAAGATCTCGAGCGACTCGCGCCGCTCGCCCTTGAGTGCCGCGCCGAGGACCTCCTCGGCCTTGCCGTTCGCGTAGACGTCCGCGGTGTCGAAGGTCGTGATCCCGTGGTCGAGGGCGGCGCGCACGCACTGCGTGGCGACGTCGTTCTCGACCTGCGAGCCGTGGGTGAGCCAGTTGCCGTAGGTGATCGCCGAGATCTGCATCCCGGAGCGGCCCAGATAGCGGAACTCCATGCGGCTCTTTCTAGCCGCTGAGCTCTCCCAGGGCCACGAACCGCACGGCGGCGTGCTGGGCGCGGCGGGCGGCGGCGACCGTCATCCGCTCCGCGACGACGACGGCGGCGGACCGCTTGCCGAGCCCGTCCCGCCGCGCGATCAGGGACTCCATGGTGTCGGCACCGACGTCCGGCACCACCTCGACGAGCGTGAACCGCCTGCCGTGCACGAAGACGACGCCGGTGTCGTGCTCGCTGTGCACGTGCGCGTCGGCGGGGAGCCCCGCGAGCGTCGGGTCCACGGTGATCCTGCGGCGCGCGGCGGCGGCGACGGTCTCGACCCCGGGCCGGACGCGGGGGAGGCGCTCGGTCGGCGCGCCGGCGTCCGACGGGGTCGCCACCGGGTGGGTCGTCATCGTGGTACCTCCAGGCCTCACCTCTGGACATCGGCCCGGCCGACGGAGACGTTAGCCCGATCAGCCCATCGGACGAGCGTGCTCACCCAGGGTGTCCGACTGCGTGGCGGCGATCACCCCGGTGAGGACCTCGCGCAGCCGTTCGAGCTCCGCCAGTGGCATCCCGAGGCGCTCGACGATCGCCGGGGGGATCCGCTCGGCCTCGGCCCGGAGCGCCCGCCCGGCGTCGGTCAGGGTGATCGCGAGCATGCGCTCGTTCGTCGGGACCCGGTCGCGGCGCACGAGCCCGGCCGACTCCAGGCGCTTGAGCAGCGGGGACAGCGTGCCGGGATCCAGCGCCAGTGCGCGGCTGAGCTCGGTGACCGACTGCGGCGAGCGTTCCCAGAGGGCGAGCATGACCAGGTACTGGGGGTGGGTGAGGCCCATCGGCTCGAGCAGCGGGCGGTAGAGCGCGATGACCTCCCGCGCGGCCACCGCGAGGGCGAAGCACACCTGCCGGTCGAGACGGAGGAGATCGGCGTCCATGTCGGGTAGCATACTTGGTGTGCAAACTGTTCGTAGGCCAAACCCGATCCGCTGGGTGCTCTACGCCTGGGGCGCCGGGCTGCCCGCCCGGCACCGCGAGTGGGTGCTGTTCGACGTGACCACGCGGACCTGGGTGCTGCGGCACTTCGCCCGCGCGACGGTGCAGCTGGCCCCGTTCGCCGTGCTGCTCTACGTCTTCATCCCGGGCGAGTCCTGGGTGCGGGCGATGGCGGTCCTCGGCGGCCTGCTCATCGGCTACTTCTACTCGTTCGCCTACGTGGCGGAGTCGGCCGAGCACCGGGCCGTCAAGGCCGGGTACCCGCGGGGCACGGCCGCGGGCCTGCGCGCCGAGCGGAACGCCGCGGGCCGGGCGGAGGCCCGGCAGCGCTACGAGGAGCGCTGGCGCGACTGAGCGCTCCGGCCCCGGACACACGTCGTGCGTGGTAAGTGGTGCTCTGGCACCACTTACCACGCACGGGCGGCGGAGCCGCTCAGATCTGGTACGTGCTGTTGATGATCGCGCCCTTGCGGGCGTAGTGGATCAGCGCGTCCTGGACGTCGAGCGGGTGGGTCGGGATGACGCCCTCGATGAGGTCCTCCTCGCGGGCGCCGTGCAGCGACAGACCGAAGCGGCAGCAGTAGACCTTGCCGCCCTCCTGGATGAAGGTCTTGAGGCTGTTGTTGATGTTGTGCTCGCCGGGGAACGCGGAGTTGCCGGTGGTGGGGAACCCGCGGGTGGCCAGGGCGTTGAGCGAGCCGGGGCCGTAGAAGTAGACGGCGGACTCGAAGCCCTTCCGCAGGGCGCGGGTGGCCTGCAGGATGGCCACGAAGCTCACCGAGGACTCGTGGGCGATGCCGTGGACCAGGGTGAAGTACACCTCGCCGTTCTCGGCCTGGTAGTCCGGGAACACCTTCGTGCCGCCGTAGATCGACGAGCCCTCGGGCAGGGACGGGTGGGCGATCTCCTCGAGCGACTGCTTCTCGAGATCGGTCAGGTCTGCCAT
>NZ_FNBE01000037.1 GCF_900102195.1 Pseudonocardia oroxyli | reverse complement strand
ACACCACGACGGCTTCGACCTGATCGTCAGTGATCTTCCGCGGCGCGCCCGGGCGCGGCTCGTCGAGCAGGCCGTCCAGGCCGACCTTCGCGAACCGGGCCCGCCATTTCCCGACCGTCACCGCGTGACAGCCCAGCCTGGCCGCGATCGCCTTGTTCGACTCGCCCTCGGCCGCGGCCAGCACGATCCGGCTGCGCAGCGCCAGGGCCTGCGATGACTTCGCCCGCCGAGCCCAACGGTTCAACGTCTCCCGCTCCTCGTCGGACAGGTTCAGCTCGGCCACCGGCCGCCCCTGCTTGTTCGGCACGACCGACAGCCTATCGATATTCAGCGAACTTCAGACGCAGGACACGAGGTCCCCAACCTTCCTGGACCTAGCTTTGAGAACGCCGCGCCGCGACTCCGCGGTCAAGGACGAGGACGTCCTTTCCTGTCCGTGTGACGAAGAGGATCTGCTCTCCCTCGTCCCAGATGGATGTTCGGAGAACATCCCCGGGTATCACGGGCTCGACGAATCGGGCGGCCATTGAGCCGAACATGGAAGGATCTCCCCCAAGAACTGTCTGGAGAAGCGCGCGGCCTGCGAACCCAAAAGTGCAGTCTCCCTGCACAGGTGGTCGTTTGAACCCAATCTGGCTCGCATACTCTGGGTCCGTATGCAGTGGGCTGAGGTGCCCTTGGTGGCCGTTGGACAGCCGGTACAGCAGAGCTTGCCAGGGCATGGTTGCTTGCTCTACCACCGCATCTGGCTTTCGGTCCGGCAGCTGCCAGCGGTCGGTCACCCCTCGGCCGCCACCGAAGCCGCCCTGGTCGCGAAGGAGCACCTGAGCCTCAATGACGGCGAGTAGACGCCCCGAAGTATCGCTCATTGTGTGCCACATCTCGACGAGGGCACTGTTGCCCTTGTCGTAAATCTTGCCGACGCCAGACTTCACAACGGCTTCGCCCTTCGGAGGTATCTCCGAGTGGACGGTGAGCGAGCGCCCCGCGTGCAAGAGGCTGCCTGCCTTCATCCCGCTCCAGGGGACATTCGTCTCTGTTTCGAGAGCCAGCGGGAAGGTCGGGAGGACGGCCTGCTCCAAGCCGACGGTATTGTCCGTCGTGAACTCCAACTCGGTCTCGGGGTCCTCTCCTCCCGCTCCCACCGCGAGTGCATACAGGATCGCCCTGCCGGGATCCCAAGAGACCGTGGTCCGCCCGCTGACGGACTCAGCCATGGTGAGGTCTAACGCCATCGGTCGTCCTCGTTGATCGTCGTGCGGGTCCGCCCCATCATGCACAGTTCCGGGACACGATCCGGTACCGACCCTGTCACAGGATGGCGGTCGCGCGCGTGCCGCCACCCGGGTGATGAGGGTGGACCTCCCGTCGAGGCGATCCGGCAGGGGAGCGTGCTTCGATGTGTGAGGCCAGGGCCCCTGCCCGGACGGCGCCGTGCAACGTCAGACCGCGGCTCCGATCACCTTCACGTCGAGGTACTCATCGATGCCGGTGGGGCCGCCCTCCCGGCCAGTGCCGCTCTCGCCGACACCGCCGAAGGGTGCGGCGGCAGAAGTCGGATTGATGTCATTGAGTCCGACCATCCCGAAGCGCAGCGCCTCAGTCACCCGAGTGGCCCGACGGAGATCATCCGTGTACACGTAGGAGGCAAGGCCGTAATGGGTGTCGTTGGCCATCGTCACTGCTTGGCTCTCGTCGTCAAAGCCAATGATCGCCGCGATCGGGCCGAAGGTCTCCTCGCGGTAGATGAGCATCTCCGGGGTCACGTCTGCAATCACCGTGGGAGCGAAGAAGTTCTGGCCCGTCAATCCCTCGGGCCGCACCGGAGAGCCACCAGTCAGCAGACGGGCACCCTTCGCGACGGCGTCCTCGACCTGACGCTGCATCTTCTGCATCGCGGCCCCGTCGATCAATGGGCCAACGGTGACCCCGTCGGTGGTCCCGGCCCCGACCTTGAGCTTCGCGACGCGCGTCGTGAAGAGTTCGGTGAACGCCTCCACGTTCGGTCGCTGCACATAGATCCTGTTCGGACAAATGCAAGCTTGGCCGGTGTTGAGGTACTTCACTAGAGCTGCACCCTTAGCGGCGTGCTCGACGTCCGCGTCGTCGAAGACGAGGAACGGGGCGTGACCCCCGAGCTCCATCGATACCCGCTTCATGCTTCCAGCGGCGCGTGCAGCCAGGTGTTTGCCCACCTCGGTCGAACCGGTGAAGGTCAGCTTGCGGACCGCGGGGGCATCAAGCCATACGTCGGACACGGGCGCGGGATCCGCCGCGGTGACGAGATTGGCGACGCCAGCGGGGAGGCCCGCCTCATGGAGAATTTCGAAGACGGCGACGGCGCACAGAGGAGTCTGCTCAGCCGGCTTGAGCACAGTCGTGCAGCCTGCAGCGATGGCAGGCGCGACCTTTCGGGTGATCATCGAGATCGGGTAGTTCCACGGAGTGATCGCCGCTACCACCCCGACCGGCTGTCGCAACACGGTGAAACGCTGGTCGGCGCGGGCAGAGGGGATGGTCATGCCGTAGACCCGCTTGGCCTCCTCGGCGAACCAAAGCAGGAAATCACCTGCGTAGCGAACCTCGGCACGAGCCATACGAAGGGGTTTGCCCTGCTCACGAGTCATCAACTGGGCGAGTGCCTCCGCGCGTTCATTGAGTAGTCTGTGAGCGCGGACCAGGATCTCAGAGCGCTCATACGCGGTCGTCCGTGACCAGGCCGGGAGAGCTGCCGTTGCCGCGTTCAGTGCTGCCCGGGCGTCCGCCGCGCCACCGGCGGAGGCGACGCCGAAAGCAACGTCACTGCTCGGGTCCTGGACTTCAAACACTGCACCGTCCGCTGCGCCGGTCCATTTGCCGTCGATGTACAGGGTCGCGCCGTCGGTCACGATGTCCTCCGAAGGAGTAGGGATTGGCGGGTGGATCAGCGGACTGAGGTGGAGCTGCCGCACGCTCGACAGACAGCTGTTCGCGGCTCAGCGGCTCTCTGAGGCAGGTTACCGTATAGGTTTCGATTAGCTAGGGATGCAAGCTGGCGGGTCCGGTCCCGGCCGCCGAGAGGGGGACACGGTCGTCGGCGACATCGTCCTCTGTCAGAGGCGGCCGCCCGGCGTCCACTCGTCGATTCGTGAGGGCTTGACCAGGTCCGCCAGTGCTATACGGTAAGCCTGTCGGGGCACTCGCTCGGCATGTGCAGCCTGTCGTCACGCTCCGTGCAGACGGGAGCGATGGCGCTCGATCGTATGCATGATGGCAAGGAGAACAGCGTTGACCTACAAGGTCGGTAATCGTCTTCGCACCCACACCTCCACTGCCGAGGTCATCGTGGTCAGGCTCGGCTCCGGCAGTGGCGAGTTCGTCTGCGCTGGCGGGGTCATGACCACCGAGCCCGTGACACCGGAGTTGCAGTCGGGCGAGCATGTGCAGTTGCAGCTGGGCAAGCGCTACGCCGACGCCGAGAGCGGCGTCGAGGTGCTCTGCACCGCCCCGGGTGCCGGGCCGCTGATGTTTGCGGGGCGGGAGTTGTCCGTGAAGTCGGCCAAGCAGCTTCCATCCTCGGACTGAACGCAGGCCGGCCCCCGTCGGCGCCTCGTGCAGTGGACCCGAGTAACAGGCGGATGCCCTCCTTCCAGGAGGTAACCGTATGTGATCCCCGAGGGTATGGGAGCCTTGATAACGGCGGTCGTGTCTGCCTTCCAGACCGGATCCGTTACTGTCGATCCTCGTCGCGTCCGGTTGGTTTGCAGAGGTCCGCCGCATCCACGGCAGCCTGGTCGGCACCTAGACTCCGCCGGAGACCATTGACGAGGTGAACGCGCTCCTCGACCGAGCCGCGACCCTGCTCGAGGGGCACCGCATGCGCAACGATGATCCGCCGACCTGGGAAGACCTGCGACGCACCACGTCCACACGCGCTCTTGGTCCTCAGATAGCCGATGTGAACTCGAACGGCGACACGATGAATGCCGTCGGTCACCTTCACTACGTTTGCATCGGCGGTAACGGCGCGGTGCACGGAGGTGTGATTCCCCTGCTCTTCGACGACGTTATCGAGCGGGTCGCCAACACCCGTCGCCCGATCGCGCATACTGCTCAACCTGAGTGTCGACCATCGGCGCGTGACCCCGGTGGGTCGACCTCTGCGTGTCGAAGCACGTTTTGCAGCGAGTGGAGATCAGAAAGCGTTGCCTGTACGGGGGCACTGCATGACGGCGACGAGGTGACGGCGGAGGCGCATGGCCTGTCGTCGAGCTGCGTACTGGAGCGCCATGACAGCGCACTCGAGACCGCGCCGCCAGGATCACGGACAACACGCCTCCTGGAAGCGACCTGCCTCAACTCGATCCGCGACTCTCACGATGGAATGCGGCCGCGAGGACTGCGACGGCCGTACTGAGTGCGATGGCAGCGAGCTGCAAGGGCGTGCAGGCGTCGAGGATACTCGTGAGCCGGCGGGCCCACCCAACGGCGAGGACCCAGGGTCCGCGATTTCGCGATGAGGGAGCGGCACCCGAGCTCGGGGTAGTGGCCGGGCAAAGGTTTTTGATCATGTGCGCGAGATCATGGACCCCCTGAGCATGTGCTCCTCGCGAGGAGCACATGCTCAGCAACGTAGGTCAAGCGAAAGCTGGACCGGACGTTGTCGAACGAGACGCTAATCGTCTCCCCGAGCCGGCTTGGGCTACCACTTATGTCCCTCGGCCTGCGGGGTGGGAGGGGCAACGACGACCCACGGTGTCGACAGTGAGCCCTATCCATTCTTCATCACGCTGTCCGACGCGCTCCGCAGCCGCCGGGCGAAGGTCGGCACCCGCTGGCGGCGGCTCTCCGCCGGTGACCAGGCCGTGCTCGTGCCGGCGCACCTGTGCGAGGGCGACACCTACGCCGAGCTCGCCGCCGGTACGGCACTGGCACGACCACCGTCTTCCGTTACATCACCGAGGCGATCGAGGTCCTCGCCGCGCTCGCCCCCCACCCTGGCCACACCGATGGCAGTCATCAAGGCCAAGGCGTTCGTGATTCTCGACGGCACTCTGCTGCGCATCGACCGGGGTCGGGATGGGCTCGGGACGCGACCGCCCGTACTACTCGGGCAGACACAAGTGCCACGGGGCGAGCGTGCAGGTCATCTCCGACCCGGCCGGCAGGTTGGTGTGAGCGTCGGCCGTGCTACCCGGCGCACCCCACGACATGGGAGCCGCCCGTGAGCACGGCATCCTCGACGCCCTCCGGCAGGGCAGATGAAGGTGATCGCCGACAACGGCCACCGCGAGTCCAGGTTCGAGGTCCCACAACGGCGACGCCCCAAGGACCCCGAGACGGGCAAGCGACGCAAGCTCTCCCGCAACCAGCGCGACGCGAACTCCGCGCACGCCCGTCAGCGCCGGCCGGGCGAGCGCGCCAACGCCGTGCTCAAGGCCTGGCGCGTCTTAGACAAGATCTGCTGCTGCCCAGGACGAGCGAGCGATCTGGTCAAGACAGTCCTGGTCGTCAGCCTCGCCGCCTGAAGCCAAGTGGAAAGGGCTCAGTGGCTCGTCCTGCCGCGCGAGCCGCCGTGGGAACCCCGGGAACTACACTTCGATCAAGATGGCACCGCCCTGCCCACCGCCAGCGCACATCGTTGCGATGCCTAGGCCGCCGCCACGACGCCGGAGGTCGTTGGCGAGAGTGGCGATCATTCGAGCCCCTGTGGCGGCAACCGGATGGCCGAGACTGCAACCGCTACCGTGGATATTGACGGTGTCCTCATCGATCCCCAAGATCTTGCACGCTGCGATGGGCACGGAAGCGAAGGCCTCGTTGATCTCCCAGACTGCGATGTCCGACAGCTTGACGCCTGCGCGCTCGAGGACCTTCGGGATCGCCTGCAGCGGCGCCATACCCATGAGTCGCGGGTCGATGCCTGCCGAGGCCCAGGAACGCACTGTGGCCATGGGCTCGAGACCCTCATCACGAGCAAGCTCGCCGCTGACCAGGGTGAGGGCTGCCGCCGCGTCGTTGAGGCCGCTGGAGTTGCCCGCAGTGATCGAGAATCCCTCGACCTCGGGATGAAGAACCTTCAGTGACGCCATCTTTTCCGCGGTGAGCCCGCGGCGAGGATGCTCATCAATGGAGAAGTCGACATAGCTGCCATCCTTCTGCAGCGCCTTCACTGGAACGATCTCCTCGCGGAAGATCCCGGCGTCGATCGCGGCGACCGCCCGCTCGTGCGACCGCAGGGCCCAGGCGTCCTGCTCCTCCCGACTGATGCCCGCTTCCCGGGCGGTGTTCCAACCAACGCTTATCGACATGTCGAGGTTAGGCGCCTCGACGCTGTCGGGATGGGTGGGCGGGTACCAACTCACGAACTCGTCGTCGGTGCCAGGCACACGGCGCTGTAGGCGAGGCTTGAGCGACGTGGACTGCACGCCACCGGCGACGACGGCTCGGTCCATTCCAGCCGCAATCTGACCGGCGGCGATCCCGACAGCGGTCACGCTGCCGGCGCAATGCCGATTCACCGCCTGGCCCGCGACGTGCAGGAGGCCGACCTCGACCGCGGCGTGGCGTGCGACCGCCCCCCCGCCGTAGGAGGACTCGGCGAATATCACATCGTCAAGAAGCTGGCGATCGATGCCGGAGCGCTGCAGCGTCTCGGCTAGTACGATCTTGGCCATCTCCTCGGGAGGGGTGTCCGCGAGGGTTCCCTTCCGGGCTGTCCCGATTGCGGTACGGGCAGCACTAATAATCACAGCGTCGGGCATGGCACCTCACTGACGGATACATGGGCAGTCACACATGGCAGGCCGCTCCGTACATCGGGCGGGACTTGACGTACCACTCATCGCTAGGGCTTCCACCGGTCCACAGCCCAGTGTAGAACACCTTACGGTAAGCATCGAAGGAGTTGCGCCACGTCTCCCCGACTGGACGTGTGGCGGACTACGACGCCGAGGAGCACGCCTGATGGACTTGTCCAGCGCATCCACCCTGGTGACGGGAGGGGCCGGAGGTTTCGGCGAAGCGACGGTACGCCGCCTCGCTGCAGTCGGGGCCAAAGTAGTCGTCGCCGACCTCGCCGGAGAGAAGGGTAAGAAGCTGGCGGAAGAGCTGGGGGACAGCGTCCGCTTCGTCGAGACGGACGTTCTCAGCGAGGAGTCGGTCGCCAGGGCGGTCGCTGTCGCCACCGAACTCGCTCCGCTGCGTGCCGCAGTAATTGTCCATGGTGGACCGGTGGCGTCTGCTCGGGTCCTCAACCGGGAGGGGAGAAGGTACCCGTTGTCGACGTTCCGTCGAACGGTAGACATCTTCCTCAGTGGCACCTTCAACGTGCTCAGCCAGGCGGCAGAAGCCATGGCAGCCAACGAGCCGGCAGACTCCAATCAACGTGGTGTGATCATCTCGACCGCCAGCATCGCAGGCTTCGAAGGGCAGCCAGGTCAGTCCGACTACTCCGCAGCCAAGGGCGGGGTCATCGGCATGAACCTGACCGTGGCCCGGGATCTGGCCCCTCTGGGCATTCGAACCATGGTCATCGTTCCCGGAGTCTTCCTCACCCCGGCCTACGGCGACAGCGAGGCGGCCGAAGAGCGGTTTGGGCCGATGGTGCCGAACCCCAAGCGTATGGGCCGCGCCGACGAATATGCACGGCTGGCGATGCAGATAGTGGAGAACGACTACCTCAACGGCGAGTCCATCCGCATCGACGGAGCATTGCGCTTCAACGTTCGGTGACATGCGCTGCTGGGTCGACGGGAGCACTCCTTCCGAATGGAGGTCACGATCCCTCGGGTACCACCGGCGTTGCAGTAGTCGATGTCGTCGAACAGGGATGCGCACCTTGCGCCGACTTCAACGTTTCACCTCGGTGAAAAGGCAATCGATGATGGTCGAGATCGTTCGCCATCGAGCTACCGAGCGCTATTTCCAATCTTCTCCGGTCGGGCGATGCCGCTCCGATGTCCCCGCCAGGATGCCTGAGAGAGTTCCCTTTGGGGCCACCGGAACAGCGTCTCGACTCGGGACGCTCGCTGTGGCGATCGTAATGTGATCGGTGCGAATCTGTGACAGCGGCACACGTGCTTGACGCTCGTCGCTACGAGGCCTAGCCTGCAGGTACGCGACTGGGGTCCCAGGCGAACCATACGAGATGATCTGGTGAATCAAATGCCGAAGAGCCTTTATATGGTCCAGTCTAACCCTGTTGAAGGACGGGAGGCAGAGTACGAAGAGTGGTACAATAATACGCATCTGCGCGATGTTGCTGCAGTGTCGGGTTTCGTTAGTGCGCAGCGCTTCGAATGGAGTCCTACGCCCCGCTCGCCTAAAATGCCGCGGCACCGATACCTTGCTCTCTGCGAAATCGAGGGGGACCCGGCAGAGGCGATGCGCTCTCTCGACGCAGCGATAGCTGGTGGAATGTACATTAGTCCAGCAATGGATACCGAACGGCTGGGGAGTCTTTTTGTTCCGATCACCGAAAGAATCGTCGCTCCCTGAGGTCGGCGTCGCGCTCTCCACGGCGACCTGTATTGCCCTGAATGGCTGACGGCCTGTCAAATATCCGGCAGCGATGATGGCTTGGTACCGCTTCATCTCGTGTTGTGACCGAGTTCGCTGTTGAGTAGCTTGTCGACCTTGACGCGTTGGACGCTGACCAGGTGGCGTCTTCGTCGACAGCGGCGTCGGCTGGGCTGGAGGTTCCCGACGGGCGGTTGGTCGCGCAGCTCGTGGGGCGGGCCCGCGGTAGCGGGCTTGCCCTGACCGAGGAGGGCGGGCTGCTCGCCTGGTACTGCAACAGCAGTTGATCAGTCGGGTGGTCGCTCGCCGCGTCTGCGGTAGTGAGTGTCGCGGGCCTGTTGTTGGCGTTCGCGGCGCCAGTGCGACCAATGCATGACGTGGTCGAGGCAGGCGTGCGGGGCGAAGGCGAGTGCGGCGAGGAGGCGGGGGATCTCGTTGGCCGACAATCGGATCAGCGTGCGCCGGCCGGCGCTGGATCCCCCTTTTCGGCCTCGCGGCCATGTTCGGTGGCGCGGGTGACGGCGAGGTAGGCGGCGGCGAGCATGGCGAGGGTGATGTGGGCGTGCCAGGCCCGGTAGGACCGGACCTGGTAGTGGTCGAGTCCGGCTTCGTTCTTCGCGGTCTGGAAGCAATCCTCGATCGCCCACCGCGCGCCAGCCACCCGGACCAGCTCCCGCAGCGGGGTGTCGGCGGGTGCGGTGCAGCGGTAGAACGCCAGCTCACGGACCGTCTTGCCCTCGGGCGCGGTGGTCTGGCG
The DNA here is from genome assembly GCF_900102195.1 of Pseudonocardia oroxyli. GTDB lineage: Bacteria > Actinomycetota > Actinomycetes > Mycobacteriales > Pseudonocardiaceae > Pseudonocardia > Pseudonocardia oroxyli. The sequence goes on along the minus strand of NZ_FNBE01000037.1, from coordinate 4,069 downwards.
GCGGACCAGCTGCCAGTGCCCCCAGCCCTCGGGGAGGCCGTCGGTGGCCAGCGCGATCGCGGTCCAGTCATAGACCCGCTCACCGTGCGCACCCGGGCCGATCGAGCGCCGCTCCCACCCGGTCTGCCCCGTGTCGGGATCCCGCGCACCGGCGATGGTCGCAAGGACCTTCGCGGGGCCGCGGTTGCCGTCCGGACTGCTGAGCAGCTCGTCGTTGCGAGTGGCGAGCACGAACGGGATCTCGCGTTCGGCCAACCACTCCCGGAAGCCCGGGTTCTGTCCGTAGGCCTCATCTGCGGTCACCCACGACGCCCGACGTCAGCTGCCCGGCCTTGTGCGCGCGGGCATCGCCGTCCCCAGCTGTGGCTTCGTCGCGAACTCGACACCGTCGGGGACATCGGCACGGGCACAGCGTTCGCGGTCCTCGGTCCACGAGGTCGGCAGGTAGAGCTCCCGGTCGATCAACGCCCGACCTTTGGCCGAGGCGTAGGCCAGAAAGACGCCGAGCTGGCAGTTGTCGATCTTCCCGCTGGTGCCGGTGAACTGGCGCTGGACCCCGGCTGAGCGCAGGCCCTTCTTGATGAACCCGGTCTCGTCGACCACGAACACCCCGGACGCGGTGTCGCCGAGGTTCTCGAGCACGTAGCCGCGCAGGTCGTCACGGACACCGTCCACATCCCAGTCCGCGGTCCGCAGCAGCCGCTGCATCCCGTCCGGCGACACCGCCCCGGCATGCTCCGGCCAGCGTCCAGCCGTTCTTGCGCTCCAGACCGGCCAGCAGCCCGCGCAGATAGGTCCCGACCTGCCGGCGGGGCTCGGCCCTACGGAACCGGCCCGAGATCAGCTCCACCACCGCGTCCAACGAGGCCACCCACCCGCCAACATCAACCACACGGTGATCATCACCGCCCAACCAGACTGAACCCTCTCACGACACGCCCAACTGCCGTTGCAGTACTAGTACTCCAGCCGCACTTCGTGCGGCTGGAGTACTAGGCCTGGACGTAGTCGCAGGCCTCAAGTCTGGCCGCAGCGACCAGTAGGCTGCGAAGCTCGGCGCTCACATGAGAAGTGGGTGCGTCGTCGTCGGTGTCCAGCCAGCGCTGGAGCCCGCGGAGGGTGGCGCGCCAACAGCCGTAAGCCATCGCCTCCGGCAGTGCAGAGCCCGCCCCCAGGCTGGTCGATAGGTAGTCGGCTAGCTGGGATCGCCAGGGGCGACTGCGAACTTCTACCAGGTCGACGAGGGCGGGCTCCGTCAGGACCAGTCGGGTGTGGAGGCGGAACACGTCGCGCTGTTCGGGCCACCGACTGATGCCTTCGACGATCGCGTGAACGGCCGCGTCGAGCCCTTCGGGTCCGTCCTGTCGGGACAGATCATTCCTGAGGTCCTCGACGTAGGGAGCTAGGCGGTCCCAGATCAGATCACTCTTCGACGGAAAGTACGTGAACAAGGACTTTCGGGAGATTCCGGCCGCTGTAGCCACCTGCTCCATCGTGGTAGCGGCGTAACCTTGGTCACAGAACAGTGCGACCGCAGTCGCAACCACCGCTCCCGGGTCTATGGAGGCGGGTCGCCCACGCCGCGCAGCCATCGTGTCTCCATCCGGTCTGGTGTCTCGCTGCAGGGAGGAACTCTAGCTTTACGGCGTCCGGTTTCCTACACTCGGTGTAGGAAACCGGACGCGGCCCGGTCTGCGAGCCGTGCGGAGATGGAGGGGGCGTAGCGATGTCACGCAGGAACCTGGAGAACGTCGCCGAGGCGTACCGCGTCGCGAAGAGGCGGCTGCCTCCGTCGGTCTATTACTCCTTACTGGCCGGGGTCGAGCGTGGAACAACCCGTGAGAGTAATGCTGATGCGTTCGACCAGATCGGTATTATTCCCCGACTCGGCGATCTCGGTGCAGACCATGATCAATCCACCACGGTCATGGGGCAGCAAGTTGCGATGCCTGTGGTGATCTCTCCGACCGGGACGCAGGCGATCGAGCCTGCGGGCGAGGTCGCGGTGGCTCGAGCGGCTAAGAAGGCAGGAATTCTCCAAGGCCTGTCCACGTTCGCCAGCCGCTCCATCGAGGATGTCGTGCATGCAAACGACAAGACCTTCTTCCAGCTGTATTGGTTCGGTCGGCACGAGGACATCGAGGCTCGAGTGGAGCGAGCGCGAGCCGCCGGCGCTGTTGCCCTGGCCGTCACGCTGGACTGGGCATTGACACATCGGGCCGACTGGGGGCGTCCTCCGATTCCGTCCAACATGGGCCTGAGAACCATCCTCAGCAATGCCCCGGAAGGCCTCCGCCGTCCCGGCTGGGTCTGGCGATTCCTCAAGAGCGGTGGGCTCCCCAGGCTGGAAGCTCCCAACGCACGGTCCGCCGGTGACGCCGCGTCACCACCATTGTCGAGTGTCTTCACGCTGCTCGCCTCCACTCCGCCACCAACGTGGGAGGAGATCAGGTGGCTCCGCCAGATCTGGGGCAATGACCGGCCATTCATGGTGAAAGGTGTCATGCATCCGGACGATGCGCGCCACGCTGTCGATATCGGTGCCACCGCGATCTCCGTGTCCAACCACGGCGGCAACAACCTCGACACCACTCCGGCCTCCATACGCGCTCTTCCTGCGGTCGTCGACGCGGTCGGGAGCCAGGTCGAGGTGGTCATGGACGGGGGCATTCGTCGCGGCACCGACGTCGTCAAGGCCCTCGCCCTCGGCGCCAAGGCCGTCATGATCGGCCGTCCCTATCTCATGGCTCTTGCCGCCGGCGGCGAACGAGGCGTGACTCAGATCCTGGCTGCCCTGCACGACGGCATTCACGAGACCCTCCTGGGCCTCGGCAAGCCGTCAGTGCACGACCTCATTCCTTCAGACGTTCTGCTTCCGGACGGATTTGCTATTCGCGACTTCCCCAAGTGAGTCCGCGAAAAGCCCCCATCGCAGCCTCAGTCGCAAGCGACGTCGATCTGGCGACACCATCGGTAGCCACCATCGTCGATCTCGTGCTGTCTGTATTCGCACTCACCCTACGCACGCTTGGAGCCCAATCACAATGTCCAATGGGTCGATTAGGCTCATCCCCAGCATTACGTACGATCTCGCGCACCGCATAGTCGATGCCGGTGTCACCGTGGCCAGAGATAACGGACACCCCGCCGTAATTGCCGTGGTCGACGCAGGCAGTCAGCTCGTCGCGCTCGCCCGAATGGATGGCGCCGCACCGCAGTCGATTCAGCTCGCCTGCGACAAGGCCTACACTGCAGTCGGGCTCAAATTGCCAACCCAGCAATGGAACAGCATTGCGCTGGGAGATGCCGCTTTTGCCGTAGGTGTTAGCCGGATTGATCGCTTCATCCCGTACGGCGGCGGTGTCCCCCTTGTCGATGACGGCCAAATCATTGGTGGGGTTGGCGTATCCGGAGCTCGGAGCGCCGACGACGAAGCAGCTCTTGCCGAACGAGCCGCATCAGTACTATTTGAACAGTGAGGCCTTTCCACTTGGCGTCAGCTGACGTGGATGAGGCCCAGGACTGCCTTGACCAAGTCGGTGACCCGGCGTGGGCAGCAGCGGATCTTGCGGAGCACTCGCCAGGTCTTGAGCTGGGCGTTCGCGCGCTCGCCGGGGCCGCGTTGACGGGCGTGCGCGGTGTTCACGTCGCGCTGGTCACGGGAGAGCTTGCGGCGCTTGCCGGTCTCGGGGTCCTTCGGTCGCCGGCGCTGCGGGACCTCGAACCCGGACCCGCGGTAGCCGTTGTCCGCGATCACCTTCACGCGAGCGTAGGTCAGGGCGTCGAGGATGCCGTGGTCGCGCGCGGCGCCCATGTCGTGCCGAGCGCCCGGAAGTGCGGGTGAAGCCCACACCAACCTGCCGGCCGGTCCGCGATGACCTGCACGGTTTTCCCGTGGGCCTTGTGTCTCCCTGAGTAGTAGGGGCGGTCTCGTCTCGAGCCCATCCCGACCCGGTCGATCCGCAGCGGCGTCCCGTCGAGGATCACGAAGGCCTTCGCGGTGATCACGGCCACCGTCTTGGCCAGGGTCGGGCGAGCGCAGCGAGCAACTCGACGGCCTCGGTGATGT
>NZ_FNBE01000045.1 GCF_900102195.1 Pseudonocardia oroxyli | reverse complement strand
GAGAGCCCCCGATCTTCCTTACGCACCTGGCGGACCATCCGCTTCGCGCGCTCACACATCTCGTCGCTGAACCTCCCCGGTACCGGCACGATCTCAACCCTTCCGCTGGATCACAGCCTCCACCACACCCGGGGCGCTTCAACGTCCCTCGCGACCGCGACGGGAGCCTCACCCCGAAGATCGCAGCCAAGCGCCAGCACCGCATTCCCGGGGTGGACGAGCTGGTGTTGTCCCTGTCGGCGAAGGGCTTGACCACGGGCGAGGTCCAGGCGCACCTGGCCGAGGTCTACGGCGCGCAGGTGTCGCGGCAGACGATCTCCACGATCACCGACAAGATCGTCGACGCCATGGTCGAGTGGCAGAACCGCCCGCTCGACGCCGTCTACCCGGTGATCTTCATCGACGCCATCCACGTGAAGATCCGGCACGGGAAGGTCACGAACCGACCCATCTACGTCGCGCTCGCGGTCACCGTCGAGGGCCGCCGCGACATCCTCGAGCTCTGGGACGGGGACCCGGCCGCGGGCGGTGAGGGCGCGAAGTACCGGCTGCACGTGCTCACCGAGATCCGCACCCGGCATGAACGACCTGCTCATGGTCGTCTGAGACGGGCTGGTCGGGCTTCCGGACGCCATCGGCGCGGTCTGGCCGGCCACGATCACCCAGACCTGTGTCGTTCACCTGCTCACTAACAGCATCCGCCACGCCGGGCGGCCGCACTACGAAGCCGTCGCCAAGGCGTTGAAGCCCGTCTGCACCGCCCCGACCGAGGCCGCAGCGATCGAGGCCGCAGCGATGGAGCGGTTCCTCGAGTTCTGCGAGACCTGGGGCGACCGCTATCCGGCGATCGTCCGGCTCTGGGAGAACGCCTGGGCGGAGTTCGTGCCGTTCCTGTCCTTCGACGTGGAGATCCGCAAGATCGTCTGCACCACCAACGCCATCGAGTCCGTGAACGCTCGGATCCGCCGCGCGGTCAAGACCCGTGGGCACTTCCCGAACGAGGCCGCCGCGCTCAAGTGCGTCTACATGGCGATCATGAGCCTCGATCCGACCGGCGCGGGCCAACGTCGCTGGTCCATGCGCTGGAAACCAGCCCTGAACGCCTTCGACAACGCCTTCGGCGAACGCCTGTCCGCCGCACGCCGACAGACCTCAACCGACCTCAGTCACACCGGAAAGCTGACAGTCCCCCTCGCAGCGCTCGATGTCCGTGACCTACAGTTGCTTCGGTGCTGGCGCGCGAAGCTGCGGCCGACGAGGTCTCGGGCGAAGGCGGCCTCGTGCACACCTGGCGGCGCTTGCGGCCGGGGAGCCCGGCCAGGCCGGCGGGCCGCAGAGCAACTCGACAGCGCCGTAGTAGACAAGGGTTCAGTGGCCAGGCGTAGTGGCGTGGACATGATATGCGCCGTAGGTGCCGAACAATGCGATGTGGATGGGCTCAATTCGCTCAGTGAGCCACGCGTGACGCACCACCCGCGGCGATATCGGCCGAGAGCGTCAGTCGTAGTGGCCGGACTCGGCCACTACGAGGATCCGGCACGCGAGCAGGACAGCAAGCCCCTCCGAGGCCATCACCGCGATGGGCTCGAACCGCCTTTGGGAGTGACCACCTGACCCAGCAACCCGGCGGCGCGGCGATGGGTCGCGACCTCGGGCCTCGAGCTGGGCGACGCGGCGACGGGGGCCGCGAGCTCGCTTGTCCAGCGCTGGTGGCGCCGGAAGGTTGGCCGGAGTGATGAGCTCCCAGCGGCGCCAGCCGTAGATCGTTTGCTCGCTGATGTCGAGATCGGCGGCGACCTGGGCGACGGCCAGCCGCGATCAGGTCGAGGACCTTGCGGCCGAACTCGGCCACGTGGTGCTTCGCGGCCAGCGATCTGGTCGCACCGGCATCCTGCGGGGCCTCGGCACACGAATTCGATCACCGGCGTCGTTGGACAATTCCTTAGGATGAGGCTCTGTCTACGTAGAATCCGTGCTGATTGCGGACTGCCTCGAGGATCTCGGGAGTGATCTCAGTTCCCTGTTCGCGCAGCGATGCAAGGTCGAGCACGATACCGTCGAAAGTCCCGCCAGGAGACGAAACACCCAGCCCGATGAACTGCTTGGAAACTACCTTCACCGAATGCGGGACCCCTCTTGGCATGAATACGAACCCTCCAGGAGCGAGCTCATAGTTCGATCCACCGATCTGAACCAAAACTTCGCCTTCGAGAACGTATATGCTCTCGTCCTCAAGCTTATGGATGTGCCGAGGGACGTCCAGCGTGCAGGTGAACTTGGTCAGCGCGTACCGTCCTTCTGTCTGGTCCGCTCCGGCAAGTAGCTTGATGTCCGCAAATGGGAGGCTCGGCCCACACAGGCTTTCACCGTCTCGGACCGCGTAGTCGCGAAGCGGCGTACTTACTATGGACATACGGTTCCCTCTCTAGGCGCGATGCCAACTTGTGGGCCACCAGCGGCGCGAAGGGCCAACAGAGCTGGCTTCACCGAAACTCTATTTCGAGTTGGATCCCCGCGTCAACCGCTTCGTCACATCACCATCGACGGCCGAGGGTCAGGCCTCGCCAGCCACAGTGCCCTTCCGCTTGTCGTCAACCGACAAGGATGATCTTGACCAGGTCGGTGCCCCAGCGTGAAGCGGCCCGGGCGCAGTAAGGGCTCTGGGATGTCGCGGGTTCGGTAGAGACTGAGCCCTTTCCATTCTGGTCGGAGGCGGGCGTGAGCTGCTGCGGCGTGGCGTCCCCGGAATGAGTGAAGCTCCAAGCAGACGGGCGAGTGCTGAGATCAACTCGTCCTGACCAGGAGCTTCGGTTGCCTTCCCACCCTGCGGGGTTGTCCGTGTCCAACCACGCCCTCGTCACGCTGTCCGACGCCCTCCGCAGCCGCCGCGCCAAAGTCGGCACCCGGTGGCGGCGGCTCTCCGCCGGCGACCAGGCCGTGCTCGTGCCGGCGCACCTGCACAAGGGCGACACCAACGCCGAACTCGCCGCCGGTACGGCACCGGCACGACCACCGTCTTCCGTTACATCACCGAGGCGATCGAGGTCCTCGCCGCGCTCGCCCCGACGCGACCCCGGCTCTCACCCCCGGAGTTCGACACTCGGAGCAAGATCGTCGTGGCTTGCGCTCCAGCCATGAGTGAGGCCTTTCCACTTGGCGTCAGCTGACGTGGATGAGGCCCAGGACTGCCTTGACCAAGTCGGTGACCCGGCGTGGGCAGCAGCGGATCTTG
>NZ_FNBE01000050.1 GCF_900102195.1 Pseudonocardia oroxyli | reverse complement strand
ATCATCCGCGTCCGCTCGCCGGGGTCGGCGGTGATCTCGGCCGGCATGGCGTTGTAGGGCACCTGGAAGAAGGCGTACGCGGTGGCGCACGCGACGAACGCGACCAGCACCCAGACCGCCGCGACGGCGGGCGGGGACCCCGGTCCCGCGAAGATCAGCGCGAACGTCACCGCCACGCCGACGCCTGCCCACGCCAGGAACGGCCTGCGCACCCCGCGGCGGTCGCTCACCCGGCCCGCGATCGGGTTGAGCACCACGTCCCAGGCCTTGGGCACGAACACGATCAGTCCGGCGAGACCGGCCGCGACGCCGAGGGTGTCGGTGAGATACGGCAGCAGGAGCAGGCCGGGCACTGTCCCGAACGTGCCGGTGGCCAGCGAGCCGAGTGCGTACCCGCGGCGGACGCGGCTGGGCAGGGCCACGGTCAGGATCGTTGCAGCGGGCGCGCGGTCAGCGACGCGCGGGTGAGGACCCCGGCCAGCCTGCCGTCCCGGAGTACGTGCAGGACGTCCGCCCCCGCCGTGCGGGCCAGCGCCTCGGCCACCGTCTCGCCGGTGCCCACGGTGACCGGCGCGCCGGGCGGGACGGTGATCGCGGCGTCGGGGTCTCCCGGCACGAGGCCCGCGCGCAGGGGCGGCACGTCCAGCGCGCCGAGGATCTCGCTGCCCGCAGTCGGGAAGCGCGGGCTGCGCCCGGCGAGGACCACCGGCAGCACCGGCTGGACGTCGCCGACCTCGGCCGCCAGCTCCGTGGCCGCGCGCAGCGTCGTGTCCGGGGTGACGGTGACGACGGCGCGGTCGGGGATCCGCTCGGCCAGCAGGTCCGGCCGGTCGTCGTCGAGGAAACCGGTGCGCCGCAACCAGTCCGTCGAGTGGTACTTGGAGAGGTAGGCCCGCCCCGAGTCCGGCAGGATCGCGACGACCGTGGCGTCCGCGCCGAGGCCGCGCGCGGTGCGCAGGGCCGCCGCGACCGCCAGTCCGGACGAGCCGCCCACCAGGATCCCCTCCTCGGCGGCGAGCCTGCGGGTCGTCAGCACGGACTCGCGGTCCGGGATCGCCTCGATCCGGTCGACGACCGCCGGGTCGTAGGACAGCGGCCAGACGTCCGCCGCGGTGTCCGGGTGGCGGTAGTGACCCGCCGCCTCGACGAGGAAGGGGCTGCCGTCCCCGCCGTGGTACACCGAGGTCGCCGGGTCCGCACCCACCACGGTGACCCGGCCCCCGC
>NZ_FNBE01000005.1:49648-311573 GCF_900102195.1 Pseudonocardia oroxyli | reverse complement strand
TCCGTGCCCACGCCTTCTCGGTCAGCTCACCACGCCCTACCACCCGGCCATGATCACCGAAGCCAGGTCAGAACCCCTACAGGACACGCCCTAGTCGCTCCAGCGACTAGTGCCGCTCACAGGGTGGTGAGGGCTGCTGAACGAACGCTTGACCGGTTCTCGTGTGCGTGGGTACAACCGAGGCCCGCCGCACGTCCTGGAGGCCTCGTGACCCTGCTCGTCGCCAACCGGGGCGAGATCGCCGTCCGGCTCGTCCGGGCCGCCCGCGAGCAGGGGCTGAGGACCGTCGCCGTGTACGCCGCGGAGGACGCGGCGGCACCGCACGTCACGCTCGCCGACGAGGCGCACGAGATCCCCGGGTACCTGGACCAGGACGCGCTGGTCGAGGTCGCGCGGCGCGCAGGCGCCGAGCTCGTCCATCCCGGCTACGGCTTCCTCAGCGAGAACGCCGCGTTCGCGCGGCGCTGCGCGGCGGAGGGTCTGATCTTCGTCGGCCCCCGTCCCGAGCTGCTGGACCTGTTCGGGGACAAGGTCCGCGCCCGCGCCGCGGCGTCCGACGCCGGCGTCCCGGTGCTCCCCGGCACACTCGGCCCCACCTCCCCGGCGGAGGCCGCCGCGTTCCTGGCCGAGCACGGCGCCATGATGGTCAAGGGGCTGTCCGGCGGCGGCGGACGCGGCATGCGTGAGGTCACCGACCCCGCCGACCTGGCGGAGGCGTACGCCCGCTGCCGGTCCGAGGCCGACACCGGCGAGGTGTACGTCGAGCGACTGCTCGGTGCGGCCCGGCACGTCGAGGTGCAGATCGTCGGAGACGGCACCCGGGTGCGCCACCTCGGCGAACGGGACTGCTCGATCCAGCGCCGCCACCAGAAGCTGATCGAGATCGCGCCCGCGCCGTTCCTCGATCCCGCCGTGCGACGGCGGCTCCACGAGCACGCGGTCCGGATCGGGGAGCACGTCGGCTACGAGAGCCTCGGCACCGTCGAGTTCCTCGTCGAGGGCGAGGACGTCTGGTTCCTCGAGCTCAACCCCCGCCTGCAGGTCGAGCACACCGTGACCGAGGAGGTCACGGGGGGTGGACCTCGTCGAGACGCAGATCCGGCTCGCACAGGGCGGTCCGCTGCCGGCGCTGGACGCCGCGCCGCGGGGGTTCGCGATCCAGGCCAGGGTCAACACCGAGGAGCTCGACGCGGACGGCACCCCCCGACCCCGCGCGGGCCTGCTCACCGCGTTCGACCCGCCCGCCGGCCCGCACGTCCGCGTGGACACCTACGGCTACGCGGGCCTGCGCACCGGCCCGCGCTTCGACTCCCTGCTCGCCAAGGTGATCGCGCGCGGCGCCACCTTCCCGGAGGCGGCCCGGCGGGTCGACGCCGCAGTGGCCGAGTTCCGGATCGAGGGCCCGGCCACCACCATCCCGTTCCTGCGCGCGGTCCTGACCCACCCGGACTTCACCGGCGGCCCGGCGGACACGGGGTTCGTGGCGGCACACCTCGCCGAGCTGCGGAGCACCACGCTCCCCGGACGGTTCCCCGCGACCGCGCCGGCACCGGAGGTCGAGACCGCGCCGCCCGACGGGGTCACCGCGCCGATGGACGGGGTGCTCCTCGAGTACGCCGTCGAGCCCGGCGCGCGGGTCCGGCGCGGCGAGCGGCTGCTGGTCATCGAGGCGATGAAGATGGAGTTCACCGTCCGCGCCGAGACCGCCGGAACCGTGGGCACCCTGCTCGCCGAGGTCGGGGCCGTCGTCGAGGAGGGGGCGCCACTGCTGGTGCTGGAGCCCGCGGAGGCGGACGAGGTCGGGGCCGCCCCCGAGATCGCCGCGGACGAGGGCTGGGCCCGGGAGGCCGAGGAGGTCCACACCCGCCGCGCCCTGGCCCGCGAGATGGGCGGCCCGGCCAAGGTCGCCCGCCAGCACGAGACGGGCAGGCTGACCGTCCGCGAGCGGATCGACGCGTTGGTGGACAAGGGGTCCTTCTCGGAGATCGCCCCGCTCACCGGCTTCGCGACCTACTCCGAGGACCACGAGCTCACCGCGCTGCTCCCGGTCAACTTCGTGTCCGGCACGGCGCGGATCGACGGGCGCCGCGCGGTCGTCGGCGCGGACGACTTCACCATCCGCGGCAGCTCCGGGGACGCCGCGATCTGGCAGAAGCAGGTCTTCACCGAGGAGTACGCGGGGGCCATGCGGCTGCCCGTGGTCCGGCTGCTCGACGGCGCGAGCGGCGGCGGCAGCGTGGTCACCGCGCAGCGCAACGGCTACCACTACCTGCCGGTCAATCCCGGGTGGGACGCGGTCGTCGAGAACATGTCGCTGGTCCCGGTCGTGTCCGCCTGCCTCGGCCCGACGGTGGGGCTCGGCGCCGCCCGCCTGGCCATGTCGCACCTGGCGCTGATGGTCGAGGGCATCGGGCAGGTGTTCACCGCGGGGCCGCCGGTAGTGCAGGGCAGCTCGGGCGAGGACCTGACGAAGGCGCAGCTGGGCGGCGCGGCGGTGCACCGGGACAACGGCCTGGTGGAGCGGTTCGTCCGCACCGAGCCCGAGGCGTTCGGGGTGATCCGCGGCTTCCTGTCCTACCTGCCGTCGAGCGTGTTCGAGGTGCCGCCCGTGGTGCCGACCGAGGACCCGGCGGACCGCGCGGACGCGGGCCTGCTGCACGCGGTGCCGCGCAACCCGCGCGAGCCCTACGCGGTGGACGCGCTGCTGGAGGCGGTCTTCGACCGGGGCTCGGTCTTCCGCTACGCCGAGTACGGCGGGGCGACGGTCACCGCGCTGGCCAGGCTCGACGGTCACCCCGTCGGCGTGGTGGCCACCGACCCGACCCGCGGCGTGACGATCTCCGCGGAGGGCGCGCAGGCGATCACCTGGCTGGTCGATCTCTGCGAGACCTTCCACCTGCCGCTGGTCAGCCTCACCGACCAGGGCGGCGCGTCGATCGGCTCCGGCGCCGAGCGCAAGGCCACCATCCGCTTCGGCGTGCGGGCCATCGCGGCCGTCTACCAGGCGCGGATCCCGCAGGCCGAGATCATCGTGCGGCGGGTGTTCGGCGTCGGCGGGGCCGGGATCGTCAACCGGCACCGGGCGAACCGGACGTGGGCCTGGCCCTCGGCGACCTGGGGCTCGCTGCCGGCGAAGGGCGGCGTCGAGGCCGCGTTCCGGGCGCAGCTGGCGGGCGTGGCGGACCGGGCCGCGGAGATCGCCAGGATCGAGCGGGAGCTGGAGACGCTGGCGTCCCCGTTCCGGACCGTCGAGCGGTTCGGCGTGCAGGACCTGATCGACCCGCGGGAGAGCCGGGCCGTGCTGTGCGAGTGGGTCCGGGACGCCTACCGCCTGCTTCCCGAGCAGCTCGGCCGCCCGGCCTTCGGCACCCGCCCCTGAGCACCCGTGAGCGGCGATGGTCGCCCTGGCGACCATCGCCGCTCACGAGGAGAGCAGGGCGGCGGCGCGTTCGCCGACCATGACCGCGGTGGCGGCGGGGCCGCGGCGGGGGACGACGGGCAGCACGCTCGTGTCCGCGACCCGCAGGCCCTCGACGCCCAGGACGCGCAGCTCGGGGTCCACCACCCGGCCGAGGGCGGCGCTGCCGCAGAGGTGCACCGAGGTCGTCAGGACCTCCTTGATCCAGCCGTCGAGGCGGCGGTCGACGCCCAGGGTCGCGCCGTCCGGCCCCTCGCGGTGCAGGTCCGCCACCCGCAGCAGGTCCGCGGCGATCCGGACGGCGGCGCGCAGCCGTCGGCGGTCGGCCTCGGTGCGCAGGTAGCGGTAGTCCAGCCGCGGCGGCGCGAGCGGGTCGGCGGAGGTGATCGTCAGGGACCCGCGGCTCTCCGGGCGCTGCAGCGCGCACATGAGGTGGACGGGACCGTCGGGGGTGAAGGGCCGGGCGAACAGCAGGATCTCCAGGTCGCCCGCGGGGTCCGAGCCGGAGTCGAGGTGCAGCGCCGCCTGTCCGGCGACGGCGTCGGGGTGCGGTGGCGCGCCCGGCCACCGGAAGGGCAGGTAGACGCTCGGATGATCGGACCACCCCTGCCCCACCGGCAGCTCCGCCCGCTGCGGCACGCCCGCCGCCCGCAGCACCTCGGCCGGCCCGATCCCGCTGTGCAGCAACAGGTGCGGCGAGCCGACCGCCCCCGCACACAGCACCACCTCGCCCGCGGCGACGATCCCCGCGGTCGTCTCGACGCCGACCGCCCGCCCCCGCTCGACGACCACGCGCAGGGCCCGCACGTCCGTCCGCACGTCCAGCCCGGCCCGTGGGGCGGCCCCCCACGGCGGCGGGAGGTAGGCCGTCGCGGTGCTGATCCGGACGCCGTCGGCGGCGTTGCTCGGGATCAGGCCCGCGCCCGGGGGGCCGCCCGCGTTCTTGTCGGGCTCCGCCGGACAACCGAGCGCCGCGCAGGCCCGCAGGAACTCCGGGGTGACCGGTGCGAGCAGGTCACCCGCGGGCCTGCGCAGGCGCAACGGACCCTCGCCGTAGCCGAAGTCCAGGTCACGCGCGGTGTAGAACGGCGCGACGTCCGCCGCGGCCCAACCCGGCACCGCCCAGTCCGCGAAGTCCTGGGGCACGGCCCGCACGAAGTACGCGCCGTTGATCGCCCCGGAGCCGCCGACGACCCGCCCACGCGGCACCGCGACGACCCGATCGCGCACCAGCTCCGCCGAGTACGCCCAGTTCAGCGGGTGCCCCGGCGCCGTCGCGGCCAGGGACGCCACCGAGGTCACGTCCGGCAGGGTGGACGCGGGCCCGGCCTCGAGCAGGCACACCGAGCGGTCCCCGCGCGCCGCCAGCCGCCCGGCCAGCGCACATCCGGCGGACCCGGCCCCCACCACCACGACGTCGACCATCGCGGTCGAGCATGCCGGCCCGACCCGCCTGGGTCAGAGCATCTCCAGTGGGGTCGGGCGCCGGGCCGGCGGGAACGCGCCGTCGAGGGCGGCGAGGTCCTCGGTCGTCAGCCGGACGTCCAGGGCGGCGGCGTTCTCTCGCACGTGCTCGGGATCGCCCGAGCACGGGATCGCCATGACACCGTCCGTGCGCAGGACCCAGGCGAGAGCGACCTGCGCGGGTGTCGCGCCGTATCGGCGGGCGATCGCGGCGAGGGTGGGCTCGTGGAGCAGCCGGCCCTGCTCCACCGGCGAGTAGGCCATCAGCGGGACGCGGTGGCGGTGCAGCCAGGGGGCCAGGTCGTACTCCGGCCCGCGCCGGGTGAGGTTGTAGAGGACCTGGTCCGTCGACACGCCGGCCCCGCCCGGCACGTCCATCAGCTCGGTCATGTCGTCGACGTCGAAGTTGCTCACCCCCCAGTAGCGGATCGCCCCCGCGTCGAGCAGCTCGGAGAACCCCGCCAGGGTGTCCGCGAGCGGGACCGAACCCCGCCAGTGCAGCAGGTAGAGGTCGATCCGATCCGTGCCGAGCCGGGCGAGGCTCTCCCGGCACGCCCGCACCGTGCCCGCCGCGGTGGCGTGGCCGGGCAGCACCTTGTCCACGAGGAACACCTCGTCCCGCCGGCCCGCGATCGCCTCGCCGACCAGGACCTCCGACGCGCCCCGGCCGTACATCTCGGCGGTGTCGACGACGGTCAGGCCCAGGTCGAGACCGGTGCGCAGCGCGGCGATCTCCGCGGCCCGCCGCGCCGGGTCCTCCCCGAGGTACCAGGTGCCCTGGCCCAGCGCGGCGATGCGCTCCCCCGACGGCAGCGTCACCGTGCGGGCGCCCGTGCTCGCGGTCATCTCCACCTCCGGTCGTCGACGCGGTCCCACCCATCATGGCGCGGGCCCCGAACACCCGCCTCCACCTCCCGGGCCCCACACGCCGCCGCGGCTTCGCCCCGCGGGGCCGAGGAGATTGCTCGCGCCGGGGTCGGCGGAAGCAGTGCGTGACGCCCCAGGTCCGGCCGGGTAGGTTCCTATAGTGAATCCCTGATCACCTCACGACGGCGTGAGCACGTGGCGCGCGGTCCGGCTGAGGAGGACCGCCATGAACATCGCCACGCTCCTGCGCCGCAGCGCGGCGGCCCACCGGTCCGAGGTCGCGCTCCGGCTGGACGACGTCGAGATCGACTACGCCGGGTACGCCGACCGCGGGGCCCGTTTCGCGACGTACCTGCGGGACTGCGGGGTGGCGCCGGGCGAGCGGGTGGGGTTCTTCCTGCCCAACTGCCTCGAGTACCTGGTCGGCCTGCTCGGGACCTGGCAGGCGGGCGCGGTCGGCGTCCCGCTCAACCACATGTTCCCCGACGCACCGCTGCGCCACGCCGTGCTGGACTCGGGGGTGCGGGTGCTCGTGGTGCTCCCCACCGACCGCGACCGGGTCGCGGCGGTGCTGGGGGACGAGGGCCCCGACCTGCTCACCACCGCCGAGCTCGCCGACGCCCTGGCGGCCCGCGAGCCCACCGCGCAGGTCGTGCCCCGCCTGGACCGCGAGGACGCCTGCATCATGTACACCTCGGGCTCCACCGGGGTCCCAAAGGGGGTGCGCCAGACCCACCGCAACCTCGTCGCCGAGGCCGAGGGCGCGATCGGTCGCTACGAGCTGACCGGCGCCGACCACGTGCTGAACTGCATGCCGCTGTTCCACGTCGGCGGGCTGCAGCTGGCGAGCCTGCCACTGCTGCTGCTCGGCGGGCAGATCACCTTCATGCCGCGCTGGGACGTCACACGCTGGCTCGAGCTCGCCCAGCGGCTGCGCCCGACCTTCGGCGGCCTGATCTCCACGATGATGATCGACGTCGGCAACCGGACGGTGCAGGCGCCGGTGGTCCTGGACTCCTTCCGGATCTGCATGTTCGGCGGCTCCCGCACGCCCACCGCCGCGATCGACCGGCTCGAGGCGGGGACCGGGATCAAGGGCGTGGAGATCTACGGCCAGACCGAGCAGAACGGCCTCGTCGTGACCTACGGCCCCGGACAGGAGCGGCGACCGGACTCGATGGGCACTCCGCTGGAGCAGATCGTCCGGACCCGGCTCGTGCCGGTCGACGGGGGCCCGGACCTGCGACCGGGGGACGACGGTGTCGGCGAGCTGTGGGTGCAGGGAGACGCCGTGACACCCGGCTACTGGAACATCGACGTGCCCGAGAAGTGGTCCGACGGCGGGTGGTTCCGCACCGGCGACCTCATGTCCCAGGACGCCGACGGCTACCTCCACTACGTCGACCGGATCGACGACATGATCGTCTCCGGTGGGGAGAACGTGTTCCCGCAGATGGTGGAGGAGCACCTCGCGAACCACCCCGACCTCGCCGAGGTCGCGGTGATCGGGACGGCCCACGAGCGCTGGGTGGAACAGGTGACGGCCGTGGTGGTGCCCAACAAGGACGGCGTCACCGTGGAACAGATCGCCACCTGGTGCGCCGCCAACCCCGACCTGCGGGGCATGCACAACCCGAAGCGCATCGAGATCGTGGACGCCCTCCCCCGCACCGGGAGCGGCAAGCTCAACCGCCCCGAACTGCGCACGCTGTTCCCCTGACCCGGGAGGGCGGGTGTCACGCGTCGGGCCGGGTGCCGCTTGGGCGTCCCAAGCGTCGCTCAGTGGCGCTTGGGCGTCCCAAGCGTCACCGGGTCGGGCCGAGTGCTGCTCGGGCGTCCCAAGCGTCGCTCAGCGGTGCTTGGGCGTCCCAAGCGTCACCGAGACGGGCGAGTGCTGCTTGGGCGTCCCAAGCGTCGCTGAGTGGCGCTTGGGCGTCCCGAGCGTCACTCTGCGGGCCGCGCATCGGCGGATGCGAGGATGCGGACGTGACCGACCGTGCGCAGGACCTCGCCGCCTTCGTCACCGCGTCGCCGACGCCCTACCACGCGGTCGCGGAGGGGGTCCGCCGGTTGCGGGCCGCGGGCTTCACCGAGCAGGTCGAGTCGGCGGAGTTCGACCCCACCCCGGGCGGGCGCTACCTAATCCGGGACGGGACGCTGCTCGCCTGGCGACAGGGCGCCGCCCCGAGCCCCCTGCGGATCTTCGCCGCACACACCGACTCGCCCACGCTGAAGGTCAAGCCGCGCCCGGACACCGGGGCCGGCGGCTGGCGCCAGGTCGGCGTGGAGATCTACGGCGGCGCGCTGTGGAACTCCTGGCTGGACCGCGACCTCGGGCTGGCGGGCCGGCTCGCGCTCTACGACGGCAGCCTCGTCCCGGTCCTCGTCGACCGCCCGCTGCTGCGCGTCCCCCAGCTGGCGATCCACCTGGACCGCCAGGTCAACCAGGGTCTCGAGCTGGACGCCCAGCGTCACATGCTCCCGATCTGGGGCCTCGGCGCCGCCCGCGAGGGCGACCTGGTCGAGTTCCTGGCGGCCGAGGTCGGCGTCGACCCGGGTGAGGTGGCCGCCCACGATCTCGTGGTCTTCGACCTCACCCCGCCCGCCCGGCTGGGTCGGGACCGGGAGCTGCTCGCCTGCCCCCGCCTGGACAACCTGGCCTCCGTGCACGCCGGCCTCGACGCGCTGACCGGCGCGGACGCCGACGGGACGACCCCGGTGTTCGTCGGCTTCGACCACGAGGAGATCGGCTCCGGTTCCGCGACCGGCGCCGCGGGCCCGCTGCTGGAGACGCTGCTGACCCGTCTCGCAGGCGGTTTCGACGTCCGTGACCGGATCTTCGCGGGGTCGCGGTGCCTGTCCGTGGACGTGACGCACGCGGCGCACCCCAACTACCTGGAGCGCCACGACCCGGACCACCGCAGCATCCCGAACGGCGGGCCCACCCTCAAGGTCAACGCCAACCAGCGCTACGCCACCGACGCCCCCGGTGCCGCCGCCTGGCAGCGCGCCTGCCGTGCCGCCGGCGTCCCCACGCAGGTGTTCGTGGGGAAGAACACCGTCCCCTGCGGCACCACGGTCGGCCCGATCACGGCCACTCGGCTGGGGATCCGCACCGTGGACGTCGGGATCCCGGTGTTGTCGATGCACTCCGCCCGCGAGCTGTGCGGGGTGGACGACCCGGCGCACCTCGCCGCGGCGGGGAGGGCGTTCCTCGCCGACCCGACCTGACGGCGACGATCGGGCCCGCATGGGCGATACGGTCCAATCCATGGACGACGTCTGCTTCGCGACCGCCCGCGAGATGGCCGCCGCCCTGCGCGCGGGGGAGATCTCGGCGCGCGAGCTGACCCGGGCCCACCTCGACCGGATCGAGGCGGCCAATCCGCGGGTCAACGCCGTCGTCACGCTGACCGCCGAGCGGGCGCTGGCCGAGGCCGCGGCCGCCGACGCCCGGTTCGCCGCGGGCGAGGACCTCCCGCCGCTGCACGGGTTCCCCATGGCGCACAAGGACACCCACGCCACGGCGGGCATCCGGACCACGAAGGGCTCGCCGATCCTGGCCGACCACGTCCCGGACACCGACGAGCTGGTGGTCGAGCGGCTCAAGCGCGCCGGGGCGATCACGCTGGGGAAGACGAACGTGCCCGAGTTCGCCGCCGGGTCGCACACGTTCAACCCCGTCTTCGGGGTGACCCGCAACCCCTACGCGCCCGACCGCAGCGCCGGGGGCAGCTCGGGGGGCGCCGCGGCGGCGCTGGCGACCGGCATGCACCCGCTCGCCGACGGCAGCGACATGGGCGGCTCGCTGCGCAACCCCGCGTCGTTCTGCAACGTCGTGGGCCTGCGGCCCGCCCCGGGGCGGGTGCCGAACTGGCCGGACGAGGCCGCCTACTCCACGATGAGCGTGCGCGGCCCCATGGCGCGCACCGTCTCCGACGTCGCGCTGCTGCTGTCGGTCATGGCCGGGCCGGATCCGCGCAGCCCCATCGCGATCGACGCCCCGGGCACGCTGTTCGACGTCCCCCTGGAGCGCGACCTGCGCGGCCTGCGGGTGGCCTGGTCCCCCGACCTCGGCGGCACGATCCCCGTCGACGCCGCGGTCACCGCCGTCCTCGAACGACAGGTCCACACGTTCACCGAGCTGGGCGCCGTCGTCGAGCGGGCGGACCCCGATCTGCGGGGTGCCGACGAGGTCTTCCGCACCCTGCGCGCCTGGTACTTCGCCCTGTCGATGGGCTCGCTGCTCACCCGGCACCGGGACCGGATGAAGGCCACGCTGGTCGGCAACATCGAGGAGGGACGGCGGCTGTCCGGGGGTGACGTGGCCCGCGCCGAGATCCTGCACTCCGCTCTCTACCAGCGCATGCGCGTGTTCTTCGAGACCTACGACCTGCTCGCGCTGCCCGTGTCGCAGGTCCCCCCGTTCCCCGTCGAGATGGAGTACCCGACGGAGATCGCCGGCGTCGCGCAGGGGTCCTACATCGACTGGATGCGCTCGGCGTACCTGATCTCGGCGTTCGGGCACCCGGCGCTGTCGGTGCCCGCGGGGTTCACCCCGGACGGGCTGCCCATCGGCCTGCAGCTCGTCGGGCGACACCGCGGCGAGCTCGCGCTGCTCCAGGCGGCCTACGGCTTCGAGCAGGCGACCCGGTTCGGGGAGCGCAGGCCCATACTCGCGCCATGAGATTCCGGACGACCGTCGAGCTCGGGGGCAAGACCGCCACCGGCCTCGAGATCCCGGCCGCCGTGCTGGCGGAGCTCGGGTCCGCGAAGCGCCCCGCGGTGACCGTGACGATCGGCGACTACACCTACCGGACCACGGTCGGCGTCATGGGCGGCCGCGCGCTGGTGCCGCTCAGCGCCGAGCACCGCGCCGCGGCGGGGGTGGCCGCCGGGGACGAGGTGGAGGTCGACATCGCCCTGGACACCGCGCCGCGGACCGTCGAGGTCCCGAGCGACCTCGCGGCCGTGCTGGCGGCCGAGGGGCTGCGCGAGCGGTTCGACGCCCTGGCCTTCAGCCACCGCAAGGAGCACGTCCGGGCGGTCGTGGACGCCAAGACGGAGACGACCCGCCAGCGTCGGATCGGCAGGGTGCTCGACGCGATTCGACCCCCGGCGCCCTGAAGCAGGGCGCCGGGGACCGAGGGGCACGCGTCGGCTCCCCCCGACGCGTAGGTCCTTGAGCCGAACCAGCATGACCCCCACCTGGAGCCGGCACCAGGTGGCAGAACTGCGTACTCAGGATTGTGGAGACGACCGCACCGACGGGACGTCCTGCACCATCAGCGCCGCGACCGCGTCGGCCGCCTTGAGGGCCGAGCCGGTCAGGACCGCGACCACCCGGTCGTCCTCCCGCAGCGAGCCGCGACGCCGGAAGGCCCGGAGCGCGGGGAGCACCTGTGCGCTGGTCGGCTCGGCGTAGAGGCCGGTGCGGGCGAGCTCGAGGGTGGCGGGGCCGATCGCCCCCTCCGGCACGGCGACCATGTCCCCGCCCGTCGCGCGCACGGCGTCGAGCACCTCGGCCGCCCGGACGGGGCGGGCGATCGCCGTGCCCTCGGCGATCGTGGGCAGCGGGTCGCGGTGCGGCTGCGCGTGGAACTTCCGGACCAGCGGGGCGCAGTGTTCGGGCTGGGCGACGAGCAGCCGCGGGGCGCGCGGGATCGCCCCGGCGGCGACCAGCTCGTCGAAACCCGTGCGGCAGCCGAGGACCAGGCTGCCCGCGCCGCACGGGAGGAGCACGGCGTCCGGCGCGGTGAACCCGAGGTCCTCCCAGATCTCGTAGGCCAGCAGCTTGGTGCCCTGCAGGAAGAAGGGGTGCCAGTTGTGGCTGGCGTAGCGGGTCGTCGCGGCGCGCCGCACGGCCTCGTCCGCGGTGGCCTGCCGATCGCCCGGCACCAGCTCGACGGTGGCGCCGTGCGCGCGGCTCTGCTGGATCTTGGCCGGGGAGGTCGACGCCGGCGCGAGGATCGTCGCTGTGATCCCCGCCGCGGCGGCGTAGGCGGCCACCGACGAGCCGCCGTTGCCGCTGGAGTCCTCCAGGATCGCGCCGACGCCCTGGGCCTTGAGCACCGAGACCATGACCGTGCTGCCACGGTCCTTGAAGCTGCCCGTGGGGTTGAACCACTCCGGTTTGAGGTGGACCGGCAGGCCGTCGAACTCCCTGGTCAGCAGCGGTGTACAGCCCTCGCCGAGGGACACCGGGGGGACCGCGAGCGGCAGCGCCGCGGCGTAGCGCCACTGGGACCGGACGCTCGAATCGACCTGCTCGCGGGTGAGGCCGGGCCCCGGCTCCACGGCCAGCGGCGAACCGTCCTCGCCACGCCACCGCGGGGTGTCCAGCGGGTAGCGATGGCCCGTCCGGTCGGTCTGCACGAGACCATCGTGCCGGGGTCGGTGGCGCAACGGACACCCGACCACATATCTTCTACAGCGGAGAGAAGGAGGGTTCGATGGCCGAGCACGGGTCCGGTGGCAAGAACGCGAAGGGTGCAGCCCTCGTCGCAGTGGTGATCGGGGCTGTCCTGCTCGCCTACCTGCTCTACGTCTTCACCGGGATCGAGGCGCCGCTGGGCGCCGACCTGACCGAGATCATCGTCGGACTCGTCGCGTTCGCGGCCGTGTTCGTCCTGCTCTCCCGCATGATCCTGCCGAAGTTCGAGCAGATCTACGCCGAGCGCGCCGACCGGATCGAGGGTGGGCTCGCCCGCGCCGAGGAGGCCCGGGCCGAGGCCGCGCGGCTCACCGAGCAGTACCAGTCCCAGGTCGCCGAGGCCCGCGCCGAGGCCGCCTCGATCCGGGACGCGGCCCGCGCCGAGGGCGCCGAGGTGCGTGCCGAGCTCCGTGCGGCCGCCGAGCAGGACGCCGCGAGCATCCGTGCCGCCGCCGCCGAGCAGATCGCCGCGCAGCGTGCCGCCGCCGAGCAGAGCCTGCGCGGGGACGTCGGGACCCTCTCCACCCAGCTGGCCGAGAAGGTCCTGGGCAGCTCGCTCTCCGCCACCTCCGGCTCGTCGGTCCAGGGCTACCTGGCCGAGCTCGACGGCGCCCGCCGCAACTGAGCCCCGAACCAGCCCGCACCGCACGGTGCGGGCTTTTTCGTGCCCGACATCCATTGACTTTCGATAGGTATCGCTCGAAAGTCGATACATGACTCCCGTCGTGATCCGCGCGTTGCGCGTGGTGCTCGTCGCCCTGGCCCTCGCCGCGCTGGCCGCCCAGGTGCTTCTCGTCGTCGTCCCGCTGACCCAGCTCGCCCGGCCGGTCGACGGGCTCGACGTGGTCTTCATGGTGGCTCCCGTGCTCGCCCTGCTCTGCCTGGAGCTGGGCCTCGTCGCGCTGTGGGTGCTCCTGACCCGGGTGGAGCGGGAGGTCATCTTCGACGCGTCCGCGGACCGGTGGGTGTGGGTGATCGCGGCCTCGGGCCTGCTCGCCGCCCTGCTCGTGGCCGGGATGGCCGCGCTCGTCGGCGAGCTGGACGACGCGCCCGGCCTGATCCTCGTCGGCGGCGGGATCGGCCTGTTGGGTGTGGCGTTCGCGCTGCTCATGACCGTGATGCTGGGGCTGCTCCGCACCGCGACCGGGCTGCGCCGCGAGCTCGAGGCGGTGGTCTAGTGGCGATCGTCGTCGACATCGAGGTCCTGCTCGCCCGCCGCCGCATGTCCGTCGCCGAGTTCGCCGACGCCGTCGGGATCACCCCGGCCAACGTCGCGGTGCTCAAGAACGGCCGCGCCAAGGCCGTGCGCTTCTCCACCCTCGACGCCGTCTGCCGCGTCCTGGACTGCCAACCCGGCGAGGTGCTGCGCTGGGTCCCGGACGAAGCGGACATCCACGTGTGAGCCTCGCTGCCGGCGATGTGCACGCTCAGGCATGAGAGTCGCCGGCGCGGACGCCGGGTTGACCACTAGAAGCCCGAACGCAGAGCCCGGCGTTCGATTCGGTCCGGGTGTATGCGGTAGACGAGGGGCCGTCCCGCCGGCAGGCCCGTTCGATCGCAGGCAGGTTCGAGACGAAGCGCGCGACCACCTCGGTCCCGGCGATCTGGCTGCTCACGACGAACGCTTTGAGACGAGCGTCCAGCAGCACCGCGCGCTCCGCGGGGTTCCGCTTCGGATCGCGTCGTCGCACATCAGGACGGCTTCACCGTGCGCCGCGGCGTCTCGCATCCACTGGACGTCGGTCACCTGCTCGTCCTCGGGTATCCCGTAACGCTCGGCGAGCGTCACGAGTTCGATGCCTGCCCGACGCAAACCGGCGGGCACGATCTTCCTGCCGACGCTGCGGTCGAGGAAGAACCGCGGAAAGCCCTCAGGCGGCGGTTGCGGTGTGGACACGGAGGGCGTCGACGAGTTGGTCTTCCGGCACTCCGAAGTCTGCGCTGAGGTCTGCCAACGACTCACCCGCCTTGAACCTGCGGAGGACGATCTCCACGCGTACGGCGCCCGTGGCGAAGATGGGGATCCCGTAGGACCGCTCCGGATCGACGATCACGTCGGCGGAGCCGTACTGAGGCAGATGGATCACGCGGGCGTACCTGTCGTCGGCGAAATCGATCCTGCGGAGGTAGGAGTCGACGACCTCGCGGAACACGAGTTGGTCGTTGCGCGCCACGACCAGGCTCCGGGCCGACCGGGCCTCGGGCGTGTCCCCCTCGCTCTCCGCGTAGTCGTAGAGCACCTCCGCACCGTCGGTGTACAGCGATCGCGACGCGAGGACGTGGTCTATCCCGAGCTGCTCCTGGAGCTGCTCAAGGGCGGGGCGAATGCGTTGGAGGGGGACCCCGGCCTTGCGGAACGCGGAGAGGACGTAGCCTTCCGCGAGTCCGATGAACGGGATCGTCGGCCCGCTGTCGTCGCGCGGGATCGACGTGATGACAGGCGCACCGGTCACGGGTGCCCGCCCGACGGGCCGGTGCTCGTACCCACGAGCCCACGTGGTGAAGGTGCTCCTCGAGACGTTGATGTGTCGCGCCGCATCGGTCACGGAGTACAGCGGGACTGCGAAGCGACGATCTGCTTCGACGGCTGCGGTCACGCCGACAGTCTGGCACGACGAGGCCCCGCCGACCCCCGGATTGGATCAGCTGCAGGCGCGCTGCTGCAGTCGTTGCTGTCGTGGCGCTGAGGCCACCCGGCTCCGACGCCTCACCCGTGCGCCCGGCCTGGCGGAAGCGGAGGGATTCGAACCCCCGACCCGGTTAAGGGCTCTCGCTTTCAAGGCGAGTGCATTCGGCCGCTCTGCCACGCTTCCGGGGCGGAGCCTACCGCTCAGGTGATCGTGCGGAGACCGTCGACCACGCGGGTCAGGAGGTCGGCGGCCTGGGCGCGTTCGCGTTCGTCCAGCAGGTCGACCATGTAGCGGCGCACGCCTTCGACGTGGGTCGGGGCGGCCTGCTCCAGGCGGGTGCGGCCCTCGGGGGTGAGGCAGGCGAAGATGCCGCGGCCGTCGGAGACGTCCCCGTCGCGGCGGACCAGGCCGTTCTTCTCCATGCGGGAGACCTGGTGGGAGAGCCGGGACTTGGACAGGGCGAGGGTGTCGGCCAGCGTGCTCATCCGCAGGCGGCTGTCCTGCTGCTCGGAGAGCACGACGAGCACTCCGTAGTCCATGTGCGAGATGCCGTGTCGGACCTGCAGGTCCCGGTTGAGCCGGTGGTCGAGCATCGTGGAGGCGACGACCCAGGCGCGCCAGAAACGCATCTCGCCCTCGTCGAGCCACTGGGGGGACGCCGCTGCTCCTTCCGACACGCTCCGTAGCGTAATCGTGTCGTGTCGACCTGATCGCCCCGGTGTGGTGGGATCTCGTCGTCCGCCGCCCGCCGGTGATCCGGCCGGGTACTGCGAGGAGGAGCACGATGCGGTTCGACGAGAACGCCGAGCTGGACACGTCGAACATCGACGACCTCCGCCGCGGCGGCGGCGGAGGCGGGGGCATCGGTGGTCGCGTCGCCATGGGCGGTGGCGGCCTCGGCATCGTCGGGCTGATCCTCTTCTTCCTCGTCTCGGCGCTCGGTGGTGGCGGCGGCAGCACCAACGGCGGCGGGTTCGCGCTGCCGGACGGCCTGTCCGGGCTCTCCCAGGGGCAGACGGCGGACACCACCGAGATCGCGCAGTCCTGCCGGACCGGCGCGGACGCCAACCGCAGCATCGACTGCGAGGTGACGGCGGTGGTCAACTCGCTCGACGGCTACTGGTCCGACGCGTTCGCCCGGGCGGGCCAGACCTACCAGCCGCCCCGCACCAACTTCTTCTCCGGCTCGGTGAACACCGGCGGCTGCGGCAGCGCCACCTCGGACGTGGGCCCCTTCTACTGCCCCGCCGACTCCGAGGTGTACATCGACCTCTCCTTCTTCCAGGAGCTCGAGTCCCGGTTCGGGGCACAGGGCGGCCCCTTCGCCCGCGCGTACGTCATCGCGCACGAGTACGGCCACCACATCCAGAACCTGCTGGGCACCAACCGGCAGGTCCGGGCGGGGGACTCGGGTCCGACGTCCGGCTCCGTGCGGTTGGAGCTGCAGGCCGACTGCTACGCCGGGGTGTGGGGCAACCACGCCACGAGCACGCCGACGGCCTCGGGGCGGCCCCTGATCGTCGACGTGAACCAGGACGACGTGAACGCCGCCCTCGACACCGCCGAGCGGATCGGGGACGACTTCATCCAGTCCAACCTCGGCGGCGGCCGCGTGGACCAGAGCCAGTTCACCCACGGCAGCTCCGCACAGCGCGAGAAGTGGTACACCACCGGTTTCCAGACCGGCGACCCCGCGCGCTGCGACACCTTCAGCACGAACAATCTCGGCTGAGCAGCTCCAGCGCCTCGCAGTCGCAGCGCGCACCCAGGGCCCGCAGCCCAGCGGCCAGCGGGTCCCAGGGCACCCGGCGCCCGCGGGCCCACCGCCCGCTCTCGCGCAGGGTTCCGGTGCACGCCCGGCTGCGCAGCGCGCCCGCGAGGTGGCGGTGCAGGTCCGCGGCGGGCGCGCCGAGGGCGACGGACAGCAGGTGCGGCCAGCTCGCGGGGCGGTCGGGGTCCGAGTCGGTGGTCATGGGGGCGACGGTCCGGTGGAGCACCGACGGTTCCGGTGGTCACGGGCGCTGGGGCGGCCGAGTTGTCCACAGCGTCGCCGCGGGTGCTCGGTGAGCCCGAGCCGGCACGTTTCGTGTGCACAGTGCTGTCCGCACCACGCTCACGGCACACAAACGGCGATCACGCGACGCTGAGCGCACGAAACGTGCCATCGTGGCCGGGCTCACCCCGCCCCGAGCAGGCCCGCCAACTCCGCGGTGTGGCCCTCGACCTCCAGCGGCCAGTCCGGGCGGCGGAACGTGGCCGGGGTGAGCCGCAGCCGCAGGTTGCGGGCCGGTTCGCCGCGCGGGGAGTGGATCTCGAAGCCGTCCGGGACGTACCCGAGCTTCTCCGACACCCGCAGCGACGCGGCGTTGTCCGAGAACGCCTCCGAGCGCGCGTGCCGCGCGCCCAGCAGGTCGAACGCGTACCTCAGCACAGCCGCCCGCATCTCGGTGCCGATCCCCCGCCCCTGGGCGGCGAGCCCGAGCCACGAGCCGGAGGCGACCTCGCGGCACACGCCGAACTCGTCCGCCCGCAGGGTCTGCACGCCGACGACCGCGCCGTCGACCCGCACCAGGAAGTGCAGTGCCCACGAGCTCGGCGCGAACCGGGCACGCTCGCCCCAGAAGTACTGCAGCGCGCCGCGCCCCAGGTAGCGCGGGTCGGCGTCGGTCCAGGGCTGCAGGAACGGCATGCGGTCCGGCGGGTGGACACCCCGGTAGGCGACGTCCACGAGCTCGGCCAGGCCCGCGTCGTCGTCCGGGCGGAGCTCGAGCCGAGGGGTGCGCAGGACCAGCGCCGACTGGGGCCAATGCATCGTCCCAGTGCACACCACCGCGCGACCGAATAGCGTCCGCACCATGTACGCGATCACGGTGGCGGAGCCGGGCGGCCCGGAGAACATGCGGTGGACCGAGGTCGAGGACCCCAAGGCGGGCCCGGGCGAGGTGGTGCTGGACGTCGTCGCCTCGGCCGTCAACCGCGCCGACCTGCTGCAACGGGAGGGGAACTACCCGCCGCCGCCCGGCGCGTCGGAGATCATCGGCCTGGAGTGCTCGGGCCGCGTCGCCGAGCTCGGACCGGGGGTCGAGGGCTGGAGCGTGGGCGACGAGGTCTGCGCCCTGCTCGCGGGCGGCGGGTACGCCACCAAGGTCGCGGTGCCCGCCGCGCAGCTCCTCCCCGTGCCCCCCGGCGTGGACCTGACGACGGCGGGCTCGATCCCCGAGGTCGCGTGCACCGTCTACTCGAACGTCCTGATGAAGGCGGGGCTCGCCGCGGGCGAGACCTTCCTGGTGCACGGCGGCAGCAGCGGCATCGGCACCCACGCCATCCAGGTCGCCAAGGCGCTCGGCGCGCGGGTCGCGGCCACGGCGAGCCCGGCACGGTTCGACGTCTGCCGGGAGCTCGGGGCGGACATCGTCCTCGACTACGACGGCGACGTCCCGGCCGGGCTGAAGGACGCGACCGACGGCCACGGCGCGGACGTCATCCTCGACAACATGGGCGCCAAGGGGCTCGCGGCGAACGTCTCCGCGCTGGCCGCCGACGGGCGGCTGATGATCATCGGGATGCAGGGCGGGGTGAAGGCCGACCTGAACATCGGCGCGCTGCTGGTCAAGCGGGCGAGCGTCACCGCGATGGGGCTGCGCGGGCGGCCCGTCGACGGACCCCAGGGCAAGGGGGCCGTGGTCAGCGGCACCCGAGACGTCGTCTGGCCGCTGTTCGCCGAGGGCACGGTGCGCCCGGTCGTGCACGCCCGCTTCCCGATGTCCGACGCCGCGGAGGCGCACCGCACGCTCGCCGCGGGGGGCGTCATCGGCAAGTTGCTGCTGCTCGCGCCATGATGGGGACATGACGGCACCACAGGACGAGAACGAGGGACAGCACCAGGTCATGGTCATCGGGCCCGATGGGCGCCCGGTCGGCATGGCCGCGGTGCCCCAGGGCTCGGAGTCCGAGGAGTCCGAGGACCAGGGCATCGGCGGCATGGTCGAGCAGCCCGCCAAGGTCATGCGGATCGGCACCATGATCAAGCAGCTGCTCGAGGAGGTGCGCGCGGCGCCGCTGGACGAGGCCTCCCGCGCCCGGCTCCGCGAGATCCACGAGAACTCGATCAAGGAGCTCGAGGAGGGTCTGGCGCCCGAGCTGCGCGAGGAGCTGCACCGGCTGTCGCTGCCGTTCACCGAGGACTCCACCCCCAGCGAGGGCGAGCTGCGGATCGCGCAGGCCCAGCTCGTCGGGTGGCTGGAGGGGCTGTTCCACGGCATCCAGACGGCGCTGTTCGCCCAGCAGATGGCCGCCCGCGCGCAGCTCGAGCAGATGCGCCGCGGCCTGCCTCCGGGCATCGGCGGCGCCCAGGTGCCCGGCGGGATGCCGGAGGGTGGCGGCAGGGGCACCGGTCAGTACCTGTGACGCACCCGTCGGTACCCTCGTCGGGTGGCCGTGACCGTGGACGACAGCACCGCCGGGCGTGAGCGCTCGGCGTGGGGTGACGCACCCGGTTCCCGCAGCTGGGCGCGGGCGTTCGGCGATCTGTCGGCGGGGTGGCGGCAGCGGCAGCTGTGGGGTCACCTCGGCTGGCAGGACATCAAGCAGCGCTACCGCCGCTCGGTGCTCGGGCCGCTCTGGATCTCCATCTCGATGGGTGTCATCGCCCTCGGGCTCGGGATCCTCTACTCACTGCTGTTCCAGACCGACATCAAGACGTTCCTGCCGCACGTCGCGGTCGGGCTGTTGATCTGGAACTTCATCTCGGGCTGCATCCTCGAGGGCAGCGAGGTCTTCATCGCCAACGAGGGACTGATCAAGTTCCTGCCGGCGCCGCTGTCGCTGCACGTCTACCGCCTGGTGTGGCGGCAGACCCTGTTCTTCCTGCACAACCTCGTGATCTGGGCGATCCTGATGATCGTCTTCCCGCACCCGCTGGGCTGGTCGCTGCTGCTGGCGATCCCCGGGTTCGCCCTGCTGGCGATCAACGGCGGCTGGATCTCGATCCTCTCCGGCATCCTGGCCACCCGCTTCCGGGACATCCCGCCGATCATCGCGAGCGTCGTCCAGCTGGCCTTCTACATGACGCCGATCGTCTGGTCCGTCGACATCCTGTCCGGCAACGCGGCGGTGCGCGAGCGCGCCCAGCTGGTGGAGATCAACCCGCTCTACCACTTCCTGGAGATCGTGCGGGCGCCGCTGCTCGGCCAGGAGATCGTGTGGCGGTCCTGGATCGTCGTCGGCGTGATCACCGTGGTCGGCTGGGGTGTCGGCCTGCTCTGCATGCGCAACTACCGGGCCCGCGTGGCGTACTGGGTGTGAGTCTCCTGAGCACAGAACCGAGCATCGACCTCGACGGCGCCTGCGTCGACTTCCCGATCTTCGACGCGAAGACCCGGTCACTGAAGAAGTCCGTGTTGGGCCGGGCGGGCGGGCGGATCGGCACCGAGTCCAAGGTGCCGATCATCGAGGCGCTCCGCGACATCTCGATCGGCCTGCGCAAGGGCGACCGGGTGGCGCTCGTCGGGCACAACGGCGCGGGCAAGACCACCATCCTGCGGCTGATGGCCGGCATCTACGAGCCCACCCGCGGCCGCGCCCGCGTGCAGGGCAAGGTCGCGCCGATCTTCGACCTCGCCGTGGGCATGGACCCGGAGATCTCCGGCCTGGACAACATCATCATCCGCGGGCTGTTCCTGGGCATGACCCGCAAGGAGATGGAGGCCCGGGTCGACGACATCGCGGAGTTCACCGAGCTCGGCGACTACCTGTCGATGCCGCTGCGCACCTACTCCACCGGCATGCGGGTGCGGCTCGCGCTCGGCGTCGTGACCAGCATCGACCCGGAGATCCTGCTGCTCGACGAGGGCATCGGCGCCGTCGACGCGGAGTTCCTCGCCAAGGCCAGGGGCCGGCTGAACGAGCTGGTCGAGCGCTCCGGGATCCTGGTGTTCGCCTCGCACTCCGACGAGTTCCTCGCCGACCTGTGCGACACGGCGATCTGGATGGAGCACGGCACGATCAAGGAGTTCGGCCCGCTGCGCGAGGTGCTGCACCACTACAAGGGCCGGGACGTCCTGGCGTGACTCTGCCCCAGGGTTCGGTGGTGGCGGTCGTCGTCACGCGGCACCGCACGGAGCTGCTGGTCGACTCGCTCGCCGCGATCGCGAAGCAGACCCACCCGGTCGCGCACCTCATCGTCGTCGACAACGGGCCGGACCAGCCCGCCCGCGAGGTCGTCGAGTCCTGCGGGGTGCCCGCCACCTGGCTGCCGTCCTGGCACAACCTCGGCGGCGCGGGCGGGTTCGCGCTCGGCATCCTGCACGCGCTCGCCCTGGGCGCGGACTGGGTCTGGCTGGGTGACGACGACGGGCACGCCGGTTCGTCGACCGCGCTGGAGTCGCTCCTCGACGTGGCGATCCGGCGCGACCTGGCCGCCGTGTCCCCGGTGGTCGCGGACAAGGCGGACCCGGAGCGGCTGGCCTTCCCGCTGCGCCGCGGGCTGACCTGGCACCGCACGCGCAGCGCCCTCATGGCGGGGGACGGCGACCCCGAGCTCCTTCCCGGCATCGCGTCCTTCTTCAACGGGGCGCTGCTGCGGGCGTCCACGTTCGACGTGATCGGCGTGCCCGACCTGCGGCTGTTCGTCCGCGGCGACGAGGTGGAGTTCCACCGCAGGCTGGTGCGGTCCGGTCTGCCGTTCGGCACCGCGCTGGAGCCCACCTACCTGCACCCGCAGGGCGGTGAGGAGTTCAAGCCCATGCTGGGCGGGCGGCTCCACGCCCAGGACCCCGAGGACGCCACGAAGCGGTACTACACCTACCGCAACCGGGGGTATCTGATGAGCCAGCCGGGCATGCGGCGGATCGGCCTGTTGGAGGTGCCGCGGTTCGCCTGGTACTTCCTGGTGACCAAGCGTTCGCCGCGCGAGTTCCTGGGGTGGCTCCGGCTGCTCAACCGGGGGCGCGCGGAGCGGTTCCACCGGGCCGATACCCTCTGACACCGTGACGGCCACCGAGAACGCCCCGGCACAGCGCGGGCTCGCCGCCCAGCTGCTGCGGTTCGTCGCGGTCGGCGGGGTCTCGGCGGTCGTCGACTTCGCGGTCTACCACCTGATCCTCGCGCTCGAGGCGCCCACCTGGCTCGCCCGCGCGATCTCGTTCGTCTGCGGCACCACCACGGCGTACTTCCTCAACAAGCGGTTCACCTTCGGCGAGGCCGCGGGCGGGCGGGGCAGGCTCGCCGGGTTCGTGCTGCTCTACGGCACGACGTTCGGCATCGCCGTCGGGGTGAACGCGCTGGCGCTGTACCTGCTGCCGGACATCGCGTTCAAGGCGTCGATCGCCTGGGTGATCTCGCAGGGCACCGCCACCGCCATCAACTTCGTGATGTTGCGCTGGGTGGTCTTCCGGGCGCGGTGAGCCTCCGGGCTCCGGGCTCCCTCTTCCACTGCCAACGACTTTGCGCTACAAAGTAGCTATCACCGCAGAGTTGTTGGGGGAACCGTGAACGAGATGTCCGCCGCGGACGCGCTCGAGATCATCCGCAGTCAACAGGCCGACACCGCGACCCGGATCGGACCGAAGGTCGCCTACTTCTTCCTGATCTGGGGCGCGGCCTGGCTGGTCAGCGGGCTGTTGTACTTCTTCGCCCCGGGCGATGTCGCGACGTGGGGGACGATCGGCGCCGTCGCGGTCGGCGGCGCCCTCAGCGCGGCCGTCGGCATCCGGAGCGGGCGGGGGATCGCGGGCGGCTCGGCGCGCCAGGGCAGGCTCTACGGCCTGACCTTCCCCGTCGCGATGCTCGGGGCGGGCGCCCTGGTCGGCGCGATGGCCGGGCCGCTCGACCTGCCCGCCGAAGCGGTCGGGGCACTGGCCCCGGCGCTGTTCGCCTTCACCGTCGGAGCGCTCTACGCGGTCAGCGGCGCGGTGTGGAACTACGTGGCGAACCTCGTCACCGGCGTCTGGATCCTGGTGGTGGGGGTGGCGTCCGCGTTCGTGGGCGTACCGGGGAACGCGCTGGTCCTGGGCGTCGGCGTGGGTGGCGCACTGCTCGTCGTGGGCGTGTGGGAGCTGCGGAGGTGACCGGCGTCCCGCAGCTCGACCCGGTCATCCACGCCCAGGCCCGGCTCCGGGTGACCGCCACCCTCGCGACCCTGCCCGAGGGGGACCGGATCACGTTCCCGCGGCTGCAGGAGCTGCTCGACATGACCGCGGGCAACCTCTCGACCCATCTGCGCAAGCTCGAGGAGGCCGAGTACGTGCTGATCACCAAGACCCACGAACGCCGCACCCCGGTCACCTACGTGGAGCTGACCCGGCGCGGCAGGCGGGCGTTCGAGGAGTACACCGAGTCGCTGCGCGCACTGCTGGGGGGCACGCCGTGATCGCGACGGCGTCCGGTGTGCGCAAGAGCTTCGGGACCACCACGGCGCTCGACGGGGTGGACCTGCACGTGGCCCCCGGGGAGCTCGTCGGGCTGCTCGGGCCGAACGGCGCGGGCAAGTCCACGCTGATCAGCCTGCTCGTCGGACTCCGCAGGCCGGACTCCGGGAAGGTCACGCTGTTCGGCGGCGACCCACGGGTCGCGGCGAACCGGCGCGCGCTCGGGACGACCCCGCAGGAGACCGGTCTCCCGCAGACCCTGCGCGTCGGCGAGGTGCTGGACCTCGTGTCCGCGCACTACCCCGATCCCGCGCCGGACGTGCTGGAGCGCTTCGGACTGACCGGACTGGAGCGCCGGCAGACCGGAGGCCTCTCCGGCGGGCAGAAGCGCCGGTTGGCGGTGGCGCTCGCGTTCGTCGGCCGGCCCCGGCTGGTCGTGCTCGACGAGCCGACCACCGGACTGGACGTCGAGGCGCGCCGGACCCTGTGGGAGGGCGTCCGCAGCTTCCACGCCGAGGGCGGCACGGTCCTGCTGACCAGCCACTACCTCGAGGAGATCGAGGCGCTCGCCGGGCGGGTCGTGGTCGTCGACCGCGGGCGGGTGCTGGCCGACGGACCCCTCGCCGACATCCGCGACAAGGTCGCCGTGAGCCGGGTCTCGCTGCGGTCGGCGATCGCGCCGCCACTGGACGGCACCGTGCACAGCACGCGTGAGGGCGATCGCTGGGAGCTGCACACCCCCGACGCCGACGCCCTGGTCCGGGCCCTGGTCCACGCGGACGTCCCGTTCACCGACCTGCAGGTCCGGCCCGCGTCCCTGGAGGAGGCCTTCGTGTCGATGACCGCGCCGTGAGCGCCCCGTCCATGACCGTCCTGCACTGGCGCTACCTCCTGCTCGAACAGATCCGCGTACCGATCGGGCTGGTGTCCACGGCGGCGTTCCCGGCGCTGTCGCTGCTGTTCTTCGTGGTCCCGTTCGACTACGGCGCCGCGGACGAGACCGCGGCCGTCGTGGGGCTGTCCGTGTTCGCGGTGATGTCGAGCTTCCTGTTCACCTTCGGGGTCGGGGTGGCCGACGACCGGGAGCGGTCCTGGGACCCGTACCTGCGCACCCTGCCGGTGGCGGCCTGGCCGCGGATCGCGGGCCGGATCCTGTCCGGAGCCACGTTCGCCCTCGTCGCGATCATCCCGGTGATCGTGGTCGGCGCGCTGTTCACCCAGGCGACGGCCACGGTCCCGCGGTTGGTGCTGGGGATCGTGGCACTGGTCGTCGCCGGGTTGCCGT
This sequence comes from Pseudonocardia oroxyli, assembly GCF_900102195.1. Taxonomy (GTDB): domain Bacteria; phylum Actinomycetota; class Actinomycetes; order Mycobacteriales; family Pseudonocardiaceae; genus Pseudonocardia; species Pseudonocardia oroxyli. The sequence continues at coordinate 287,110 of NZ_FNBE01000005.1, read as the reverse complement.
TCCTGCTGGGCGGGCTCGCGATCGGCTACTCGCTGCCGGTCAAGGCCGCCCTGCCCGTCACGCAGCTGATCTTCTTCCCGGTCGCGTTCGCGGGCGGGCTGCTCCTGCCGCCGCAGCTGTTCCCCGGGTGGCTGGAGGCGGTCTCGCTGGTCACGCCCGCCCGCGGTGCGCGCGAGCTGGTGGTGTGGGCGGTGCAGGACACCGCCCCGGACACCCTGGCCCTGGTCGTCCTCGCCGGCTGGACGGTGCTGACGGCCGCCCTCGCCGTCTGGGCCTACCGCAGGGACGAGGGCCGCCGATTCCGCTGACCGTGAGCGTCAAAGGCGCAGGCCCGCCACGCGGTAGCGGCGGCGGACCACCACCGAGCCGACGCCGGCGCGGCCGTAGATGCGGAAGTGCGGGCCCGGGCCCGGGCGGCACTCGACCCGGCTGCGGACCAGGCCCACCCCGGCGTGCAGGCCCTCGACGTCCGCGGTCGCGTCGTCCGGCAGCAGCAGCCGGGCGGGTCCGGCCCCCAGCTCCAGCTCGATCTCGACGACGGGGTGGGTCAGCTCGGCCTGGGTGAAGTCCAGCAGCACCGCGCCCATCGTGCTCTGCACGCGCAGCCGCGCCGGAACCTGCCACTGCCCCACCCGGCGCAGCGTCCCCCGGCCCGCGCGGAGCACCAGCGGCGGGCCGACCGGCGTGGTCAACGGGACGTCCGTGAGCACGTCCCGCGGATCGCCCGGCAGGTCGTCGAAGGGCGGCAGCAGATCGCTGGCGAACCGCGCCGCGTAGACGACGGCGAGGCGCTCCTCCAGCTCGACCATCGTGATCCGACCCTCGCCGAGCGCGGCGCGCAGCTTGGCGGCCGCGCGCTCACGGTCGGCGTCGGAGATCCTGATCTCCGGCCGCGGTGGGACGGTCATCGCTGCAGGGTAGCGGGCAGAGCGAAGGCCCACCCACCGTCCAGCCGGGTGCCGGAGCTCCCCGTGACGCGGCGGGTCCAGTCGAGGACGGCGGCGTCGTCGGACGTCACGAGGACCATGGTCACGCCGCGGGCGCGCAGGTCCGCCGCCGCGGCGCCCGGGTCGGTGGCCGTGGAGCCCCACAGTTCCCTCGCCGCCGCCCCCTGCTGGTAGGGGTTCCAGGCGGACTCGATCAGCAGGGGGTGCTCCGGGTCCGAGCCGATGAAGTAGCCCCCGACCAGGCGGTACGCGAAACCGGAGGCGATCTGGGCGCGCAGCGGGTCCGCGCCGCCGTACCAGTCGCCGGTGATCCGCGGCCAGGTCTCGACGACCTGCCCCGCCGCCTCCGGGACCGCGCGGGCGGGCGCCGGGGTGGTGCGCTGCGCGTCGGCGGGGAGCCAGGTGACCACGAGCGCGACCACCACGAGCCCCACCACACCGGCCCCTGCGCGCACCCGGTCGAGGGCGAGACCCACCAGCACCGCGACCGCGAGCGTGACCAGGACCTGCAGCCGGGCGGGCTCGACCTCGGCGACCAGCGGGACGTGCAGCAGCACCTGCCCCGGGAGGTCGACGCCGAGCGCCCGGCCGTGCAGGTACAGGCGCGGACCGAGGGCGAGGACCCACAGGATCGCGCCCGTGACCACGGTGATCCGGGCCGCCGTCCCGCCGCGGACCAGGGCGACCGCAGCCAGCACCAGGACCGCCAGACCCAGGTAGCCGCCCTGCTCGCCCAGGTTGCCCTGCATCGTCGGGGTGGCGCCGTGCAGCGCGGTGACCCAGGTGGGCGTGAGGGTGTTGGCGAGGTCGGCGCTGCCGTAGTCCGGTGAGCGGATCGGCGTCTGCGGTCGGGCCGGGCCGGCCAGGACCAGGGACAGCGGATAGCCCGCGACCAGCAGGAACGTCCCGACGCACGCGAGCCCTGCGCGGACCAGGGCGGGCAGCCGCTGCCGCGCCCGACGGGGGAGGCGCGCGGCGAGCACCGCGGCCAGGACCACGAGCCCGAGCACGCCGACGGCCAGCGTCTGGGTGTAGAGCCAGGCCTGCAGCCCGAGCGCGAGGCCGGTCAGCGCCCCGAGCAGCCAGGGACGGGTGGGCTCGCGGACGAGGAGTCGATGGGCCAGACCGAGCAGCACCGGCGGCAGGACGGCCCAGACCAGGTTGAGGTGCGCGGCCTGCCAGTGGGCGAGCACGAACGGGGAGAAGGCGTAGAGACCGCCCGCCACCGCCCGCGCGATCCGGGACCGGACGATCCCGCCGAGCGCCCACGCCGTCGCCGCGCCGGAGACCACGGGACCGAGGATCATCCCGACGTTGAACGCCGCCGTGGCGCCCGCGGTCAGGGTGACGGGGGCGAGGAGGAGACCGAGCAGCGGCACCGAGGTGTTCCAGAGCGCGTTGACGCCCGTCGGGTAGTTCTGCAGGTCGGTGACCAGCGAGAACTCGTGCGCGGTGTGCGCGAGCCACCAGGTGAAGCCCGTCGCGTCCCCCGAGACGCGACCGACCGCCCTGCCGGTCGGATCGCCCAGCACCCGCCGCTGCAGGAACAGCGAGACCGCGAGGTAGCTCGCGACCGTGAGCAGGCGGGCGGGCACGGGGCGGAGGGTGTCACACGCAGGTCGACCCGCCGCTCGGCGGCCGACTCGCGGGGCTGGAGTGGGGGACTCGCGGGGGCTTGGGTCAGGGGGTCAGGATCTCCTTCAGGCGCGCGGCGAACTCGGCGGGCTTGCCCGGGTAGCCGAAGGTGCCGTCGAGGAAGCCGCCGTGGTGGCTGGGGAACACGGTGGCCTCCTGGCCCAGCTTCGCGGCGAGGGCGACGGCGGTGCGGCCGGTGTAGGTGTTCCCGGTCTCCTCACCCACCGCGACCACCACGCGGGTCGGGGCGGCCTGGAGGGCGGCGATGTCCGGGTCGTGGTCGCTGACCGCCCAGGAGCGGCGGGAGAGCAGGGGGTCGGAGCGGTCGCCGTCGTCCTCGGTGGGCAGCCCGAACGCCGCCGGGTCGGCGGGCGGCTGGGCGAAGTACTCGTCGGTGAACTCGCCGACCCAGCTCGTCATCGCGATGAACTGGGCCATCCCGGCGCCCATCCCCTTGGCCTCGTACGCCTCCGCGAAGCCCAGGCGGGCCCGGTCGGCGGCCTCGGCGTCCGGCAGCACCGGGTTCAGCGGCGGCTCGTGGGCCACCAGAATGCGGACGTCCTGCGGGTACGCCGCCACCCAGGCCAGCCCGGTGACCGCCCCGCCGCTGCTGCCGAACACCTCGACCGGCCCGATCCCCAGCTCCGTGACGAGGGCGTGCAGGTCGGCGGCGTGATCCTCCGGCGTGAAGTCCGTCCGGCCGTCCTTGCGGACGCTGCGCCCCAGGCCGCGGGGGTCGTAGGTGATCACCGTGCGGTCGGGCAGCAGCCCGGCGAGGGCGGCGAACCCGCTCGCGTCCATCGGCTGACCGATCAGGACCAGGACGGGGCGGCCGTCCGCCGTCGGCAGGGGGCCGCGGACGTCGTAGACGAGGTCGACGGCGGGCAGCGCGAGAGTGTGGGTCTCCATACCCCTGCAGACCGCACCGCCCGCGGAAACTCATCGGCCCCTCGGTAGCCTCGTCGGCGATGACGAGCACGGAGACCGAGCCTGCGGAGTCGACCATGGGTACAGGCGAGCAACGGGCCCTGCACGGGTGGGGGCGCACCGCGCCGACGATCGCCACGGTGGTCACGCCGCGGACCCCGGAGGAGGTCGCCGCGGCGATCGCCGCCGCCGGCCCCCGGGGGATCATCGCCCGCGGGCTCGGCCGCTCCTACGGCGACCCGGCGCAGAACGCGGGCGGCACGGTCCTCGACATGACCGGGCTGGGCACCGTGCACTCGATCGACGTCGACTCCGGGATCGTGGACGTCGACGCGGGCGTGTCCCTGGACACCCTGATGCGCCGCGCACTGCCCTTCGGCCTGTGGATCCCGGTGCTCCCCGGCACGCGCCAGGTCACCATCGGCGGTGCGATCGGCGCGGACATCCACGGCAAGGCGCACCACGTCGTCGGGTCGTTCGGCAACCACGTCGTCTCGATGACGATCGTGCTGGCGGACGGGTCGATCCACGAGCTGACGCCGGACGGGCCCGAGTCCGAGCTGTTCTGGGCGACCGTCGGCGGCATGGGGCTGACCGGCGTGGTCGTGCGCGCCCGACTGAAGCTGCACCCGGTGGAGACGGCCTACTTCAAGGTCGACACCGAGCAGATCGACAACCTCGACGACCTGATGCGCCGGCAGACCGAGGACGACGACCGCTACGCCGAGTCGGTCTCCTGGTTCGACGCCGTCACCACCGGCGAGCACTTCGGCCGCGGCCTGCTGACCAGGGCGAACCACGCCACGCTCGAGGACCTGTCCCCGAAACAGCGCAAGGACCCGCTGAAGTTCGACGCGCCGCAGCTGCTCACGGTGCCGGACGTCTTCCCGCCCGGCATGCTCAACCGCTGGACCGGGAGGCTGTTCTCCGAGCTCTGGTACCGCAAGTCCCCCACCACGCTCGGCGCGATCCAGAACATCACCCAGTTCCTGCACCCGCTGGACATCGCGGGCGAGTGGAACCGGGGCTACGGCCCGCACGGGTTCCTGCAGTACCAGTTCGTGGTGCCGAAGGACCGCGGCGACGTGATCCGTACCGTGTTGTCGCTGGTCACCGAGGCCGGGCAGGTCTCGGCGCTGAACGTGCTGAAGCAGTTCGGCGAGGGCAACCGGGCGCCGCTGTCCTTCCCGAAGCCGGGTTGGACGCTCTGCCTCGACATCCCCATCGGCCCGGGCCTGGGCGAGCTGTGCGACGAGCTGGACCGGGTGGTCCTCGACGCGGGCGGGCGCCACTACCTGGCCAAGGAGTCCCGGACCACGCCGGAGGCGATCCGGCGCGGCTACCCGCGGCTCGACGAGTGGCGCAAGGTCCGCGCCGCGGTGGACCCCCAGGGCGTGTTCGCGTCCGACATGGCACGACGACTGGAGCTGATCTGACGTGATCGACGCCGTGGGCAACCCGCAGAGCATCCTGCTGTTGGGTGGCACGTCCGAGATCGGGCTGGCCACCGTCGAGGCCTTCGCCGGGGACCGGCCGCTGCGCGTGGTCCTGGCCGGGCGGCCCTCTTCTCGTCTGGACGACGCGAAGACCCGGCTGGAGGGCAAGGGCTGCGCGGTCGAGCTCGTCGACTTCGACGCGCAGGCCTTCGACACCCACGCCGCGGTCGTCGGCAAGGCGTTCGCCGGCGGGGACGTCGACGTCGCGATCGTGGCGTTCGGCCTGCTCGGGGACAACGAGGAGGCCTGGACGGACGCGGCCAAGGCCGTCGAGCTGGCCCAGGTCAACTACACCGCGGCCGTGTCGGTCGGGGTCCTGCTCGGCACGCGCCTCACGGCGCAGGGGCACGGCTCCCTCGTGGCGTTGTCCTCGGTCGCCGGCGAGCGGGCGCGGCGGTCCAACTTCGTCTACGGCTCGACCAAGGCCGGGCTCGACGCCTTCTACACCGGGCTCACCGAGGCGCTGCGGCCGAGCGGGGTGACCGTGACCGTGGTCCGCCCCGGCTTCGTCCACACGAGGATGACCGAGGGCCTCACCCCCGCCCCGCTCTCGACGACGCCCGAGGCGGTCGCCGAGGTGATCGTGCACGCGGTGCGGACCAGGACCGAGCTGGTGTGGGCGCCCGCGCCGCTGCGCTTCGTGATGAGCGCGCTCCGCCACGTCCCGCGACCGATCTTTCGGCGGCTCCCGGTTTAAGGCGGCTGCACTAGTGTCGGGCTCATGGCAGAGCTGCTTCCGCTGGACCCCGACCAGCTGCTGACGACCACGCGTTCGGTGCGCAAGCGCCTCGACCTCGACAAGCCGGTGCCCCTCGAGGTGATCCGGGAGGCCCTGGAGGTGGCGCTGCAGGCGCCCACCGGGAGCAACTCGCAGGGGTGGCACTGGATCGTGCTGACCGACCCGGAGAAGAAGAAGGCCGTCGCGGACTACTACGCGAAGTCCTTCAGCGCCTACCGGGCGGCCGGTCGCAAGGAGTACGACGACCCGGACCGGAACGCCACCCAGAGTCGTGTCCAGTCCAGCGCGGACTACCTCGCCGACCACCTGGCCGAGGTCCCGGTGCTGGTCATCGGTGCGATCCACGCGCCGGGCGGGGAGCTGCCCGCCGGGAACCAGGCCGGTTTCTGGGGCTCGCTGCTCCCGGCCGCCTGGTCGCTGCAGCTCGCCCTGCGCGCGCGAGGCCTCGGCAGCGCGTGGACCACGCTGCACCTGCCGTACGAGAAGGAGGTCGCGGAGCTGCTCGGTATCCCGCCGAACATCCGCCAGGGCGTGCTGTTCCCGGTCGCCTACTACACGGGCGAGACGTTCAAGCCCGCCCCGCGCCAGCCCCTGGACGAGGTGCTCCACATCGACGGCTGGTGACGCTTGGGACGCCCAAGCGTCAGTCGGCGGGCTTCTCCAGGACGAACACCGCGTTCTCGCCCTCGCCCGGGTTGAGGAACAGGGTGCCGATCGCCTGCTGGGTGCGGGCGGGGGCGGTGCGCGGGTCCAGGAGCGGCGGGATCCTGCCGTAGGGGCCACGGATCAGCCCGTCCGAGCCTTCGCGGTGCACGCGCAGGCCGGCCGCCGTGAAGACCTGTCGCCAGTCGTCGTGGCTGCGGTTGCCGGGCCGCTCACCGGCCCACTCGCCGTCGGTCAGCGCGCGGCCGCGCCCCGCCGGGTCCGGGACCAGCACGATCGCCCGCCCGCCCGGGGCCAGGATCCGGACCCAATCGGCGACGGTCTTCTCGTCGTCCCCGCCGCGGGCGAGGACGTCGAACGCGGCGATCCCGCCGAAGGCGCCGCTGGGGACCGCCCCGGGGCCGAGGAACACCGGACAGCCCGGGGCCTGCGCGCGCATCCGCGCGGCCGCGCGCTCGCTCTCCGCGACCCCGGACGCGGGTCCGTGGTCCACCAGTCTGCGCAGGAGCTCACCGTGCTCGGCCACCAGGAACGGACCGCGGCCGACGTAGTGCAGGACCAGGCGCGAGTACCAGCTCAGCGGGGCCGTGTCGGCCGTCGCGTCGGGGGCGGCGTGCACGGTGCGATCGTCGCACCCCGTCCGGAGCCCGGCGCACGGGGTGGTGCGCCGGGACCCGGCTCGTCAGCGGCGCTCGGGTCCGCGCTGGCCCGCGATGTGCGGGGCGGCGTGGGGCCGGGCGTTGCGGGCGCGGTGCCTGCCCCGGTTCAGGCCCGCCGCGACCAGCTTCTCGGCGAGCTCGGGGTGCGGCGAGCGGACCTCCGCGCCGCGTGCCGCCTGGACGCGGTCCACGGGCCGCGGGACGGGCAGCGGCGAGATCACGGGGAGCATCGGCGCCCCGGCGGGCACGACCTCGGCGGCCGCGTCCGCGGGCGGTGCGGGGACCGGGGCGGGGCGGGCGGGCCTGCTCGGCGCCGGGCCGGGGGCCCCGCTGCCCGGGAGCAGCCGGTCCGGGAGCGGTCGGGCGTCCCCGGGTGCTCCCGAACGCCGGTCCTGCTGCGCGGGTCGCGGGCGGGCGAACCAGGGGTCGTCGAAGTCCGGCAGGTCGAGGACCTCCGGCGCCTGCGGCAGGTTCGCGACCAGCGGCAGCGCGTGGGTCTCCGGGTCGCGGCGCGCCACCTCGTTCGGGATGGGCTCGCGCTGGACCTCCACGCGGGTCGGCCACGCGGCCCCCCGCAGCCCGATCGCCTTCTCCGCCACGAGCGGGGTCGCGAGTGCCGGGAGCTCGGTGGTGCACGGGTCGCGGCGCGCGACGTCGGTGTCGAGCGGAATGCCGAGCGGGAGCCGGTCGTCGAGCGGGACGGCGGGGAGCGGGCTGGTCAGCGGGCCGCGGCAGAAGGTCGGGAGCGGCACGACCGGGCGCGGGGTGTCCATGCCGTGCAGCTGGGCGGGCACCTTCTTCATCGCCCGCCGCGCGGGCTCCTCCACCCAGCGGTAGAGCAGCTGGGCGGCGGGGACGGTCGCGACCAGCACCGCGAGCCCGGCGAGGTGGGCGACCACGGTCGACCCCGTCAGCTCCGGCACGTACGCCATCGCCAGCCAGTACACCTCGAACATCGGGATGTGGATGAGGTACAGGGCGTAGGAGATGCGGCCGCCGTGGACCATCGCGGGCCGGGAGAGGACGCGGGCGACGCCGCGGTCGGCCAGGGCGAGCGCGCCGACCAGGATCGGGAAGAGCAGGATCACCGCGCCGCCGCGACCGGGCCCGACCAGCTCCCCGGCGACCAGCCCCACCACGATCAGCACCGGGGTGACCGACGCGACGAGGGACGCCTGGCGTCGGACGTCGGTGCCCTGGGACTTCAGCTTCCGCACCGCGAGGTAGGCCAGGATGCCGCCGCCGAAGCCGCACAGGATCCGGACCAGCCAGCTCCACGGGTAGTAGGGGCTGCCGGTCTCCAGGTACGCCAGCGCGATCGGGGTCATCAGGGCGACCGCACCGCCCGCGAGGACCGTGAACGGCAGGTTCCGCATCCGGTAGAACACGGTGGCGACCAGCGGGAACAGCAGGTAGGCCAGCCATTCGGCGCTGATCGACCACGTCGAGCCGACCCACGAGGCACCGTCGAAGTAGGGCTGGTCCCACAGCTGCACCATGAACAGCTGCTCCACCCACTCCCCGGGGCTCAGCACCGGCTGCACGCTCTGGAACGCGATGTCGGAGTCCACGCCGTAGACCGCGCGGGCCAGCAGCCAGATCCCGAACATGTGGAAGACCAGCGCGTAGGCGGGCCAGATCCGGCAGGCGCGCGCCCAGACGAACCGACCGGTCGCCTCGGCCGTGAGCTTCGGGCCGAGCTTCTCCAGGTAGGTGTAGGCGATCACGAACCCGGAGAGGACGAAGAACAGGTCGACGCCGAGCGCACCCGCCGTGACCACCGGCCCGAGCGCGGCGACGACGAGCGCGACGCCCGGCAGCGCGGTGAAATGGAAATGGAACACCACCACCCAGGCCGCGGCGACGATGCGCAGACCGGTCAGGGCACGCAGCTCGCCAGTGGGCGAAGCGGGAGCCGAATCCGTCGTGCGGATCGGCGCAAGCTCAGCGGTGGTCGTCACATGGACCACAACGCATCCGCCGTGTAGCCGTCACGGGTGTCACCTACAGTGCGCCCGGATGGCCTAGCGACCTACGCTGAGTGCACGAATCACATGATTGTAGTTCTTGATCCCTCACCCGGGTGACGCGAGCCGGATCACCCCTTGGGGCCGGGCTCAGCGGGCCGATCGGCGTACAGCTACCGTGGCTCAGCGTGCTGACCACCGACACGGTGGACGAGGCTCCCCCGGCCCCCGACAGCCGTGGTGGCTCCGCTCCCCCCAGCAGAACCCGGGCCCTCGCCGCGGCCCTCGGCCTGCTCTCCGCCGTCCTGTCGCTGTCGATCCCGTTCCTCCCCGTCACGCAGAACACCGCCGAGCTCAGCTGGCCGACCGCGGCGAACGGCACCGCGCCCGTCGTGGCGCCGCTGGTCGCGCTGCGTCCGGAGCGGTTCGACGCGACCGTCTCCTGCGCCTCGATCCGCAGCCTCGACGCCCGCTCCCCCGCCGAGGCGACCGTACTCACCACCACCGCACCCGGCGCGCCCGACGGGGCCGCCGTCGGGATGCGGGTGAGCGTGGACGGCGGGCGGCTCGTCGTCGACGACCGCGGGCAACGCCTGGCCGACCCGCTGCTCCCCGCGGGCGACTGCACCCTGCGGATCGACTCGACCTCCACGACCACGACCGTCACGTTCGGTGGCACGCAGCTCGCCGCGCTCGACGGCGACGCCCGCCCCCAGGTCACCGGCGTCTGGTCGGACCTGGACGGAACCCGGGACCCGATCGCGGGCACGGAGGTCCGGTTCGCGAGCGACAACCGATTCGACAGCTCGCCGACCGCGCTGAAGATCGGCGCGGGCGCACTCGCCGTGATCGCGCTGCTCGGCTGCCTGGTCGTCCTGCGCAGGCTCGACGACCGGGACGGCCGCCGCCTCGTCCCCACCGGCAGGCTCGCCTCCCGGCTGCGCGGACAGGACTGGTGGCGGGACGGGTGCGTGGCCGCGCTGCTGCTCGGCGGCACCGTCTTCGGCAGCATGACCCCCGACGACGGGTACATCCTCGCGATCGCCCGCGGCGATCTGACCTCGGGGTACGTCGGGAACTACTACCGGTGGTTCGACGTCCCGGAGGCACCGTTCGGCTGGTTCTACGAGCTCTACTCGCTCTGGATCCAGGTGAGCGACTCGGTGCTGTGGCTGCGCCTGCCCGCGCTCGCGATGGGTCTGGCGAGCTGGTTGTTGATCAGCCGCGCGCTGCTCCCCCGGATCGGCACCACGGTGCGCCGCAGCCGGTCCGCGGGCTGGGCCGCCGCGGGGGTGTTCCTCTGCTTCTGGATCCCGTTCAACAACGGCCTGCGCCCCGAGCCGGTCGTGGTGATCGCCGCGCTGGTGTCGCTCGTGCTGCTGGAGCGCGCGCTCGCGATGCAGCGGCTGCTGCCCGTGGCCTTGGCGCTGGTCTCGGGCGCGTTCGCCGTGGCGGCGACCCCGACCGGGCTGATCGCGTTCGCGCCGCTGCTGGCCGCGGCCCGGCCGCTGCTGCGGCTGCTCGCGCGGCGGGCCCGGCAGGCCGGCTGGGTCCCGGTGCTCGCGCCGCTGGTGGCGGCGGGCGTCGTCGTGCTCGTCGCGGTGTTCGGCGACCAGACCTGGCAGACGATCGCCGAAGCCACCCGGGTCCGCACCGAGATCGGCCCCAACCAGCCCTGGTACCAGGAGCTCTACCGCTACCAGCTGCTGTTCTCCAACACCCGGGACGGCTCGCTGATGCGCCGGTTCCCGGTGCTGGTCCTGATGCTGTGCCTCGGGGTGAGCATCGCGGTGCTGCTGCGCCGCGGCCGCATCCCGGGGGCGGCGCTCGGGGTCTCCCGCCGGCTGATCGGATCGAGCCTGCTCGCCTTCGTCGTGCTGGCGCTGACCCCCACGAAGTGGACCCACCACTTCGGCGCCTTCGCCGCCCTCGGCGCCGGCATGGCGGCGGTGGCCGCGCTGGCGACCGCGACGAGCGTGCTGCGCTCCCGGCGCAACCAGGCGCTGCTCGTGGCCGCGCTGCTGACGGTCACGGCGTTGGCCTTCGCCGGGCCGAACAGCTGGTGGTACGTGTCCAACTGGGGCGTGCCGTGGTTCGACAAGCCGGTGTCGGTCGAGTCGGTCTCGCTGACCTCGCTGCTGCTGCTCGCCGCGGCGGCGACGCTGGTCTACGCCGCCGTCGAGCACCTGCGCGGGCCGGCGATCCCGCGTCCGCTGGACCGCCGGGGCCGCCGGTTGAACAGCGCCCCGATCGCCGTGTTCTGCGCGCTGGTCGTGGTGTTCCAGATCGCGTCACTGGCCAAGGGCGTGCAGAAGCAGTGGGGCAGCTACTCCCTCGCGGCGGACGTCGTGGCCGACCCGACCGGCTCGCGCTGCGGGCTCGCCGGGCGCATCCTCGTCGAGACCGACCCGGAGGCGGGGACCCTGCGTCCGGTCTCGGGCGCCGGGGAGGGCTCGGGCTTCCTGCCGTTCGGGTTGCCGCCGACGGGCCCGGGATCGCTGCGGGACTCCGACGGCCAGGGCAACCACGATCCCGGCGTGACCGGCACCGGCCCGCACGGCGGGCAGGTCATGGGCAGCTGGAGCCCCGACCCCCAGGCGACCGGGGAGTTCCGTTCGCCCTGGTACGGGCTGCCCGAGGCCGCCCGGGACGGCTCCGCCCCGCTGGTGCTGGGCATCGCGGGGCAGGTCGGGTCCGGGACGTCGCTCACGCTGGAGTTCCGCCGCGGCGACGCCGTGGTCGACACCGTCTCACCGGACGGGTCGTCGGGCGCCGTCACCGCGGTGGCGGACCCGCAGGGCACGGCCGCGGCGAGCGCGGCCTGGCGGGACGTGCGGCTCGACCTCGTCGGGAGGCCCGCGGCCACCGCGGACGCCGTCCGGGTCGTCGTGTCCGACCAGGCGCTCGGGGAGAACGGCTGGATCGCCGTCGCCGAGCCGCGGGTGCCCCGGCTGACCCCGCTCACCGACGTCGTGGCCGGCAGGGCGGGCTATCTCGACTGGCCGACGTCCTTCCCCAGCCCGTGCCTGCGGCCCTACGGGATCCACCGCGGCGTGGCCGAGCAGCCCGCCTACCGGATCCTCGCCGACACCCAGCAACGCGAGGTCGGCGACAACTGGGGTGCGCCGTCGACGGGCGGGCCGCAGGGGTGGATCGACCAGATCGCGGTCGAGCGCGTGGTGCCGACCTACCTGCAGGGCGCCTGGGACTTCGACTGGGGCCAGCTGCGGATGCTGGACCCCTACGCCCCCGCGGGCGCCCCGGACGTCGAGCCCGGGACGCGCACGATGTGGGGCTGGCAGCAGGAGGGCACGATCGGCGAGGCTCCCGCCGACCCACCCCTGGACCGCCCCTGACCCCGGCGAACGGCGCGGTGGCTCACCAGGTGTGAGCGGACGCGCCGTTCGCTCGACCGGGAGGCGGGCTCAGGGGGCGCAGGGGGCGGGTTCGCGGGGGTAGCGGTAGCTCGTGCGCTCCACGGCGCCGGTGAGGTTCTGCCAGAACCGCTCCGCGGTCAGCGGGGCGCGGTAGGACTCGATCATCTCGACGGTCGCGGGGCAGGCCAGGGCCCGGCGGGCGGCCTCGACGTACTGCGGGCCGACGAACCCGGTGTCCCCCGTGACCCCGGCGTCCGCCAGGAACCACTCCGGCAGCAGGTCCTTGTCGTGGCCGATGCGGCCGTCCGGCAGCCCGGTGGCGTGCCCGGCGATCGGGTTGACCAGGCCCACGCCGTCGAGGACCCGGGTGTCCAGCGGCGCGAGCTCGCCCGCGACACCGAGGTTGAGCCAGACCAGCGTGTCCCGGTCCATGGTCGACGGGTAGACGTACCAGCTCGCGCCGCCGACGATCGCGAGCGACGGCTCGCTGGAGCGGGCCAGTCGCTCGACGCCCTCGGCGACCATCGGGTGCGTGCGGTAGTCCTCGGCGGTGACCGGGTGCGGGTTGTCGAGCAGCAGCACGTAGTAGAGCCGCTCGTTGGCGATCTGGTGCGGGCCGAGGGACTCGCCGTACGCCGGGCGGAACGAGGTGAGGCAGGCCGTGGCCCAGACGGCGGTCGCGAGGAGCGGGACCAGGGTCCAGCGCGTCAGCGGCACGACCATGACCGGGGTGAGCAGGCAGAACAGGGCGGGCAGCAGCATCCGGCCGTGCATGAAGTCGCCGCCGACCCGGGTGACGTACACGGCCAGCATGAGGCCCGAGACGACCGGCACGGCGGCGACGAGGGCGGTCCGGGCCCGGAACGGGGGGCGGCGGAACGCCAGGACGACCACGGTCAGCAGCAGCCCCGCGACGGCCCACCACAGCTCGTAGGTGTCCAGCAGGTCCTGCAGGTAGTAGCCGCCCTGCTCCCAGCGGGTGACCGACGCCTCCTTGGCCAACGCGGTCTCCGGGACGAGCAGGCCGTAGTACCCCATCCGGAAGACCTCGTAGGCCACCGGCGCGGCGAACGCCGCGGCCGCCAGACCCACGATCCGCCGCACACCACCCCAGGCCAGCACCAGCAGCGCGACCCCGACCGGCAACCACAGCAGCGCCAGGTCCGGGCGGACCAGCGGCGCGAGCCCCGCGACGACCGCGAGCGGGTACGGCGACCCGCCGCCGCGGTGCAGGCGGACCAGCAGCCAGAACGTGAGGCCGAGCCAGCCGCTGATCAGGCCGGTCTCGAGGCCGGACGTCCCGAAGTCCCAGAACGGCGGCAGGGCGAGCACGACGAGCGCCCCGGCGGGCGCGATGGCGCGGGCACCCCACAGCCTGCGCGCGGCGGCCGCGGCGAGCACCAGCCCCGCCACCGACAGGACCAGCCCGAGCAGCACCGCGGCCCAGTTCGCCGACATGACCAGGCTCGGCAACGCCAGAAGGTAGGTCCAGAGCGTCGAGGTGTTCGCCTCCACCCGCTCGCCCGCGTTGAACACCGGGCCGTCGCCCGCCAGCAGGTTGCGCACGGTCCGCAGCACGATCAGCCCGTCGTCGCTGACCCAGCGCCGGTTCCAGATCAACGCGGCGAACGCGAGCCCCAGGACGACCAGGACCGCGGCGTTCCACCCTCGGCGGTCGGGCGCGGCAGGCGGGGCGGGCCGGACGCGGGGCGGCGCCGCTGTGGACACGATGCACTCCAACGAGGTGGGGACGGGCCCGATGATCCAGCACGAACCGGGACCACGGGGGGAGGCTTACCCGGTGTAGTCGCCGGTCGACACCGGATCGTGACCCGTGTCCCCCGCGGAAGCGGTCGACACCCCGGAGCGCGGCCGGTCCGGGGCGGTACGGCAGCCTGTCCCCGTGGTCTCCCCCGTCCGCCCGGCCCCCGACGTGCTGCCCGCGGATCCGCCCGCGCCCCGGCGGCGCGGCGGCCTGCTCGCGAGCCTGCTCGGGCTGCTCGTGCTGGTGTGCGCGGTCGCGTTCCCGCTGGCCCCGGTGATCCAGCCGCGGGCGGAGTACACCTGGGGCGGGCCCGGCGCGGTGCCGACCGCGATCCCCCTGATGCCCTACCAGCCCGTCGAGCTCACCGCGACGGCGCGCTGCGCGCAGGCGCCCGCCGCCGGGATCACCCTGCTGCGCACCGTCCCCGCCGACCCGGACCCCACGGCCGCCCGCCTGCAGGGGCTCACCATCGCCGTCTCCGACCAGCTGCGGGTGACCAGTGCCGGCGTCGAGATCGCGACCCTGCCCGCCGGGGACTGCGCGGTCGAGGTGCGCAGCACGCCGACCGAGACGACCGTGCTGCTCGACGGCGCCCCCGTCGCCTCGCGCACCGGCGACCTGCGACCCGCCGTCGCCGCCCTGGAGTCCGACCGCCCGGACCTGGTGTCCGTGCACCTCGTGGCCGACACCCGCTTCCAGACGACGATCAGCCCGCTCAAGGCCGCGATCGCCGTCGTCGGGGTGTTGGCGCTGCTCGGCATGCTCGTGGCGGTGCGGCCGTCGAGACGGGTCCGGCTGCTCCCGCGCGGCTGGTGGCGCCCCCGCCTGCCCGATCTCGGGGTGGCGGCGACGCTGGCCGTCTGGTGGGTGATCGGCCCGATCACGGTGGACGACGGCTACATCGCCGGCATCGTCCGCGACCGGGAGTCGAGCGGGTTCATCGGCAACGTCTACCGCTGGCTCAACGCCCCCGAGGCACCCTTCAGCTGGTTCTACGACCTGTACTGGGTGTGGGCGCAGGTCTCCACCTCGACGGCGTGGATGCGGCTGCCGTCGGTGCTGTTCGGGCTGGTCACGTGGTTCCTCCTCGCCCGGCTGACCCTGCCCCGGCTGCTGCCGCGCGCCAACGCCTGGCTCGCGGCGCCGTGTTTCCTGCTCTGGTGGCTCCCGCTGACGCTGGGCCTGCGCCCGGAGCCCTGGGTGGCGCTCGGGATGCTGGTGACCTGGTTGCTCGTCGAGCGGGCGGTGGCGCTGGGTGCGGTGCGGCCGCTCGTGGTGGCCCTGCTCGTCGCCGGTGTGACGACCGCGGTCACCCCGGGCGGCCTGATGGCCTTCGCGCCGCTGGTCCCGGCCGCGGTGCCGCTGCTGCGGATCGTGCGGCGCAGCGGGGTGGCGATCCTCCCGGTGCTGCTCGCGGCGCCCGCCGCGGCGGTGTTCCTGATGGTGTCCGACCAGAGTCTCGGCGGGCTGCTCGAGGCCACCCGGGTCCGCGCGCTCATCGGCGGCGGCGAGCCCTGGTACGACGAGTACCACCGCTACGCGCTATTGCTCTCCACCGACCTGCAGGGCTCGCTGGCCAAGCGGGCGCCGGTGCTGCTGACGATCCTGGCCGCGGTCGCGGTGCTGTGGGCGCGGCGCACCTCGCCGTCGGTGCGGCTGGCGCTGACGTTCCTGGTCGGGCTCGCGTCGATGACCACGAACCCGACCAAGTGGACCCAGCACTTCGGCGACCTCGCAGGCGTCGGCGCGGGGGTGCTGCTGGTCGGGATCGTGGTGGTCGGGCGGCGGGCGCCCGCCTGGGCGCGGGTCGTGGCGCTGGCCGCGCTGACCGTGGCGGGGTCGCTGATCTGGGCGGGGCAGAACGTCTGGCCGTTCGTGTCCAACTGGTGGGGGCTGACCTGGAGCACGGTGCCGCCGCTCGTCGCGGGGGTGGACGTCGCGCTGCTCTGGCTGGTCGCCGGCGTGGTCGTGGTGGGCGGGGCGCTGCTGCTGTACGCGTGGCGGCGCTCCGGCGGCCGCTCGGTCGCACCGCGGGTGCCGAGCCCGGCGGTGGTGGCGACGGTGCTGATCGCCGCCGTCGTCGGGCTGCAGGTGCTCACCTTCGCCCGCACGAGCTGGCAGCACCGGGACGACTACACCCTCGCCTCCGACGCCGTGTCCACGCTGCGGGGCGCGCCCTGCGGGCTGCAGGAGCGGATGTCGGTGGAGACGGACATGGCGGCGGGGCTGCTCCCCGTGGTGGCGGGGGCGGGCGGTGGCGCATCCGCGGGCAGCGCCGGCACTGACAGCGGATCCGCGGCCGGTGGGACTGGGAGCGCATCCGCGAGCAGCGCAAGCACTGACAGCGGATCCGCACTCCCGATCCTGCCCACCGACGCGGGCGGCACCACCCTGCCGGGCATCCGCGTCGCGGGCGAGGGGGCCACGGACTGGTTCACCGTCGAGCGGAGCGATCTCCCGGTCGTCGTGACCACGGCCGGTGACCTCCGGCCCGGTGACTCGCTCCGGGCCGAGTTCGCGGGCCCCACCGACGAGGTGCTGGGCGCCGTCGCCCTCGGCGCGAGCGGGGACACCCCCCGCGACCAGCGGATGATCGCGCCTTCGGGGGCCACCCGGGTGCGCCTGGTCGTCGACGCACCGCAGGCCGCGGACTCACCCGCGACCGCGACCCTGCCCCGGATCCCCCGCCTCACCCCGCTCGACGAGGTCGTCCCGCCGGGCACGGAGGCGATCCTGGACTGGCCGGTGGCGTTCGTCTTCCCGTGCCTGACCCCGGCCCCGCTGCCGCTCGGCACCACCGTGCTGCCGCGCTGGCGGGTGGCCCCACCGCAGGCCGACGGCGCCGCGGGCATCACCTACGCCCCCGGCTTCGGCGGACCGTTCGCCGCATCCCGTCTGCTCGTGACCGAGCAGCGGATGCCCGGCTACCTGGACGGCGATCCGCTGCGTGACCCGGCCCAGCTCTACCGCTGGGTGCCCGTCCGGCCGTACGCCACGGCGTCGCCCCAGGTCACCGAGGTGACGCAGAGTGGTTGGACGCGCACGGGCCGCGCGAGTGTGCCCGGCCTGGATCCCGTGGGCTGACGGCGTGGGCTGATCGGGAGCGATCGGCGTCATACAGCACAATGAGACCGACCGACACCCCGTTGACCCCGGAGGACGATCCGCCGTCATGCTGCGCACCGCCGAGACCTCGGACTCCCCCGCGGCCGCCCCGGGGAGGTCGGACCGGTCGCCCGGTGGCCCGGCCCGGCTGACGGCGCAGCGCGGGCTGTTCTTCGGCCCGACGGGGCGGGCACCCGAGGACCTGTACTCGGTCGTCGAGCGGGGCGTGGCCCGCCGCGAGCGCGGGCGCATCACGCTCGCGCCGGGATCGAGGGTCGGCACCAACACCTACTTCGGCCGGTTCTACGCCACGTACTGGCAGCGCTGGACCTCCGTCGAGCAGGTCGAGGTCACCGCGGTCGCGTCCGGCGAGGGTCGCGTGCGGCTGCTGGCCTCGGACACGAACAAGGTCTCCCGGATCGTCGACTCGGTGGACGTCGGGACCTCGGCCGGGCCGGAGACCCGCGAGATCCGCCTCGTCGGGCCGATCGACCGCTTCCTCGACGGCGGCGGCATGTGGTTGGAGATCACCACCGAGCTCGGCCAGCTGAGCGTCTCGGACGTGCGGTGGACCGTGCTCGCGCCGCGGGCGGTGCCCACCACGGACGTCGTGATCTGCACGTACAACCGTGTCGAGGAGTGTCTCGACACGCTCCAGGCGATGATCGACGACCCGGAGGCGCTCGCCGTCGTCGGGCTGGTGCGGGTGGTGGACCAGGGCAGCGACCCCCTGGAGTCCCGCGAGCGGTTCGAGGCCGTGTCGAAGGAGCTGGGCGACAAGCTGGTCTACCTGCGCCAGCCGAACCTGGGCGGCGCGGGCGGGTTCACCCGGGGGTTGTTCGAGGCCACCGCGGGCCCGGTCGAGGAGCAGCGTGACGTCCTGTTCATGGACGACGACGTGATGCTCGAGCCGGAGCTGCTGTTCCGGCTCACCACGTTCGGCGCGTGCACCGCGCAGCCGACGATCGTCGGCGGGCAGATGCTCAACCTGCTGCACCCCGGCCACCTGCACATCTCCGCCGAGTACGCGGATCCCGAGAACCTGTTGGTCGGCATCCCCGTCGAGGGTGCGCTGCAGGAGGCCTACCTGCTCGGGAAGGACGAGCGCGACCTGCCGATCAACCAGGAGCGCCGCGCGGACACCGAGTACAACGGCTGGTGGTCCTGCCTGATCCCGGCCGCGATCGTGCGG
Organism: Pseudonocardia oroxyli; assembly: GCF_900102195.1. Taxonomy (GTDB): domain Bacteria; phylum Actinomycetota; class Actinomycetes; order Mycobacteriales; family Pseudonocardiaceae; genus Pseudonocardia; species Pseudonocardia oroxyli. The sequence continues at coordinate 268,638 of NZ_FNBE01000005.1, read as the reverse complement.
GCGATCGGCTACCCGCTGCCGCTGTTCTTCCAGTGGGACGACATCGAGTTCGGCTACCGCGCGCGGCACGCCGGGTTCCCCACGGTCTCGCTGCCCGGCGCCGGCGTGTGGCACGGCGACTTCGGGTGGAAGGACTGGGACGAGTGGCACCGGTACTTCAACCTGCGCAACGGGTTGATCACCGCGGCGCTGCGCACCCCGTTCTCCACCCGCACCATCAACAAGCGGATCGCGCACCTGCTGTCGATCTATCTGGTCGGCATGCACTACGGGCTCGCCGCGACCCTGCTGCAGGCCGTCGAGGACTTCCTGGACGGCCCCGAGATCCTGGCCGACGGGTCCGCGGAGGCCGCCACGAAGATCCGGCGGATCCGCTCGGACTTCCCCGAGACCAAGGTCGTGCCGATGTCCGACCTGCCGGACGAGTTCACCGACCTCACGGTCGTCCGCTCGGGCCCCGACCCGTCGCTCGAGGGGCTCACGCTGGCCAAGCGCGCGGCCTACCACCTCCTGGGCAAGGCGGTGCACCGCACCGGCTTCATCCCCGCCGGTGACGCGCACTGGTGGCACGTCGCCCTGTTCGACCGCGCCGTCGTCACGGACATGGGCGAGACCGGCGTCCGGGTGCGCAAGCGCGACAAGGACCTCGCCCTCGCCCTGGGCCGGCGCGGCCTGGAGGCCATGCGGCGGCTGAAGGCCGAGGGCCCCGCGGTGCGGGACCAGTACCGCGCCGCCGTGCCCGAGCTCACGAGCCGGGAGAACTGGGCGCGCCTCTACGGCCTGGACTGAGCATCATGGAGCCACAACCGTCGTTTCCGGGCCTCGAAACGACAGTGGTGGCCCCACGATGCGGGGCTCAGTGCTCGAAGATCTCGTCCCGCCAGGCCTCGCGGCCGGTGAGCCACGGCTGGGCCTCGCGGTAGCTCGCCCGCAGCTCCGGCCAGCGCTTCTGGACCTGGCGGTGCAGCTCGGCGGAGCGCTTGACCAGCTGCTTGAACACCTCGGGGTCGCGGCGGCGGAAGGTCACGCCGCGGCCGTCCGGCGTGGACACGGTGGCCGAGTCGAGGTTCGACAGCACGAACCACTGCGCCTTCGTCCACGGCACGTTCCGCTGCGGGACGGTGGCCGCGGCCGGGTCCGGCGCCTTCAGGTTCCGGACGATCCCGCGCGCGAGACCCAGGCCGGCCTTGAGCCGACCGACGGGCGGCTCCGGGAACAGCTGGGCGCCCAGGGCGTCGAGGGTCGAGAGCGGGACCTCGGTGGCGGACTGGAGGGGGCGGCCGTCGTCGTAGCGCGCCCGCTCGGCCCGGACCTCGCCGAGCACGCCCGGCAGCGTGGCGAACAGCGACTCCGGGCCCGCCAGGAAGTCCGTGAGGCCCTTGATCTGCAGCGCGACCGCCGAGTACTCCATCAGCATCAGGTGCCGCAGGGTGCGCTTGAAGGACTCCTGCAGCATCGCCTTCGGGGACTCGGGCCCGTGCAGCGCCGCGGCGATGAACCGGTTGCGGTAGTGGAAGTAGGCCTGCCAGTCCGAGCTGTCGTCCTTCTCGATGAAGGACATGTGCCAGATGGCGATGCCGGGGACGGTCGCGGTGCGGTAGCCGCGGCCCCGGGCGCGCAGGCCGTACTCGGCGTCGTCCCACTTGATGAACAGCGGCAGCGGCAGGCCCAGGTCCTCGGCGACGACGCGCGGGATCAGGCACATCCACCAGGCGTTGTAGTCGACGTCCACGCGGCGGTGCAGCCACGGCGTCTGGCGCAGGGTCTGCGCGGCCAGGTCGTGGTGCGGCTCGGTCTCGGGCGCGACGCGCCACATGAACTGGTTGCGGTCGACGACCTCGCCCATGGTCGACAGCTGCGAGCGGGCCTGCAACGACAGCATCTGCCCGCCGACCAGCATCGGCTCGCGGGCGAAGCGGGAGAACGCGACGGCCCGCAGGATGGAGTCCGGCTCGAGCAGGATGTCGTCGTCCATGTAGAGGATCTGCTCGCAGTCGGTGCTGCCGAGCGCCTCGTACATGACCCGCGCGTAGCCGCCGGAGCCGCCGAGGTTGGGCTGGTCGATGATGCGCAGCTTGTCGCCGAGCGCGTCGGCGGCGGCCGCGAACCCGGCGGCGTCGCGGACCTTCTGGGTGCCCTGGTCCGGCAGGATCACCGCGGTGACGGTCGCGAGCACCTCGGGGTCCGACGCGATCGCCGTCAGCGTGGCCACGCAGTCCGCGGGCCGGTTGAACGTCGGCATGCCGATGGTCACCGCCGCGCGCCCGGGGGCGGCCGTCGGCGCGTGCCAGCCGCCGCCGTGGAGGGTGAGCTCGGCGTCCGCGCTGGTCAGGTCGAACCAGTACCAGCCGCCGTCCTCGAACGGGCGCAGGTCGAGCGCGAGGTCGAGGTCCTGCTCGCCGGAGACGACCTCGCCGGTGACGTAGATGTGCGAGCCGTCCGCCTTGGACCGGTAGACGTCCACCCGGCCCTCGCCCTCCAGCGACAGCTTCAGCCGCAGCTCGGTGAGGGCCGACCAGTGCCGCCAGTAGCCCGCGGCGAACCCGTTGAAGTAGGCGCCGAAGCTGACCTCGCTCTGCGGGGGCAGCACCGCGCTGGTCCGCGAGGTGACCCGCAGGGCCCGCCCGCTGGAGGCCGAGACCGTGAGGGTCATCGGCTTCTCCCGCGTCCCCGGCTGGGGCGTGGTGGGAGCGAGGGCGGTGCCGGTGCGCTCGTCGACGTAGAGGGCGCGCACGGACAGCGGATCCGCCTGCCGCGGCAGGATGATCCGCTGCAGCAGCGTGTCGATCGCGGTGGCGGGTGCGGCATCGGGACCGGTGGTCGTGGTCATCGTGGCTGCGGCCTCGATCTGTCGACGGTGGGGGCGGCACCCGAGCGTATCGGCGTCCCCCCGGCCCGCCCGGAGGTGGGCCGGTCACCCGCGGGCGCCGGCCGTCGGCGTGTCGCCCGTCCGACACGCGCGGCCTGGCTACGTTCGGTGCCCGAGCGACCGTCGAGAGGGAGGACCGTGGTCACACTCGCGCACCGGACGCCCCGGACCGGGGCCGCGGCGGGTGGGCCCACGTCGTTCGCCGAGGTCCGCGCGCGGCGCTCGCATCGGCTGTGGATCCGCCGGGTCGACGTCGCCGTCGTGGGGCTGGGCGCGACCCTCCTCGCCGCGCTCGGCAGCGGCGTCCCCTCGTTCTGGTACGACGAGGCCGCGTCCGTGGCCTCCGCCGACCGCCCGATCCCGGACCTGCTGCGCCTGCTCGGCACGGTCGACGCCGTCCACGGCCTCTACTACCTGCTGTTGCACGTGTGGTTCGGCGTGGTGGGCATCGGCGAGTGGACGGCCCGGCTGCCGAGCGTGGTGGGCGTCGGGGTGGCCGCGAGCGGGTTGGTCGTGCTGGGGTACCTGCTCGGCGACCGTCGGCTCGCGGTCACCGCGGGGGTGGTGTTCGCGATCCTCCCCCGCACGACCTGGGCCGCGACCGAGGCGCGCTCGTCCGCGTGGACCATGGCGGTCGCGGTCTGGCTCACGGTCCTGCTGGTCACGACCCTGCGTCGGCCGTCGCCGACGCGGTGGGCCTGCTACGCGCTCGGGGTGGCCTGCTCGGTCGTGCTGTTCCTCTACTCGGCCACGCTGGTGGCGCCCCACCTCCTCGCGGTCGCCCTGATCGCCCGACGCCGGCTGGGGCCCGCCGCCCTCGCGGCCGCCGCCGGGCTCGCCGCCACGATCCCGTTCGTGCTGCTGACGGTCGCCGAGCGGGCCCAGGTCCAGTGGATCCCGCCGCTCGACGGCCGCGCCGTCGGCAACGTCCTGCGGGACCAGTGGTTCGTCGACTCGACCGTGGGGGCCGCGGTCGCCTGGCTGGTCGTGCTCGCGGCGCTCGGGGCGGCCGTGCGGCGGCTCGGGCACGGCGCGCGGCCGCATGCCCCGGCGGCCTCGACGGTGGTGGCCGCCTGCGGCGCGGTCCTTCCGACGGCACTGCTCATCGCCTGGTCGCTGGGGACGACGCCGTCGTACCTGGACCGCTACGTCGCGTTCAGCACCCCGTTCGCGGCGATGCTGCTCGCCGCGGCCGTGCTCGCCCTCGCCCGCCGGCCGCGACGCGCCGCAGTGCTGGTCGGGGTGCTCGCCGTGGCGTTCCTGCCCGCCTACCTGAGCCAGCGCACCGCGTTCGCCAAGCCGGTGGGGATGGACTACAGCGCCGCCGCGGACGTCCTCGCCGCGCGGGCCCGGCCCGGTGACTGCGTGCTGTACGGCGCCGCCTCGTGGAACCCGACGACCCTGCGGATCGTCGGCGCCGCCCGCCCGGACGCCGTGGCCGGGCTCGTCGACATCGGGCTGGCCCGCCGCGCCGCGGACGCCGGCACGTTCTGGGCCGACCCCCTCCCCGTCGACGCCCTGCGGCTCGACGGGTGCGCCACCGCCTGGCTGGTCACCGACGCCGACCGGGACACCACGAGCCTGGTGGAGCGACCGACCGGCGAGGTGTTCACCATGGGCGCGGGCCGCGCCGCCGACACCCCGGAGTACGCGGCGGCCGCCGCGGCGGGCCTGCGCGAGACCGACCGGACCACGCTGAACCTGTCCCAGGTGATCCGGTTCGAGCGCTAGCGGTCAGTCCTCGGCGGTGGTGCCCGACAGGGCCGTGCCCTCGGTGAAGTGCGGGGTGATCCGGTTCTCGAACATGGTCAGCGCGGACCCGATCGCCATGTGCATGTCGAGGTACTTGTAGGTGCCCAGGCGGCCGCCGAACAGGACGTTCCGGTTCGCGGTCTCCTTGCGGGCGAGCTCGCGGTACCGCTCCAGCTTCGCCCGGTCCTCCGGCGTGCCGACGGGGTAGTACGGCTCGTCCCCGGACTCGGCGAAGCGCGAGTACTCCCGGACGATGACCGTCTTGTCCTTCGGGTAGTCCCGCTCGGGGTGGAAGTGCCGGAACTCGTGGATCCGGGTGAAGGGGACGTCCTGGTCGTTGTAGTTCATGACCGGGGTGCCCTGGAAGTCGCCGGTGTCCGTGCGGACCTCGATCTCGAAGTCCAGGGTGCGCCAGGACAGCTCGCCCTCGCTGTAGTCGAAGTAGCGGTCCAGCGGGCCGGTGTAGACGACGGGGACGTCCGGCAGCTCGTCGCGGATCGCGAAGTAGTCCGTGTCGAGGCGGACGGTGATGTTCGGGTGGTCGGCCATCTTCTCGAGCCACGCGGTGTACCCGTCGACGGGCAGGCCCTCGTAGGTGTCGTTGAAGTAGCGGTTGTCGTAGGTGTAGCGCACCGGGAGCCGGGTGATGATCGACGCGCCCAGCTGCGTGGGGTCGGTCTGCCACTGCTTCGCGGTGTAGCCCTTCACGAACGCCTCGTAGAGCGGGCGGCCGATCAGCGAGATCGCCTTCTCCTCGAGGTTCTCCGCCTTCGCGGTCTCCACCTCGGACGACTGCGCCGCGATCAGGGCACGCGCCTCGTCCGGGGTGTGGGCCTTGCCGAAGAACTGGTTGATCAGCGCCAGGTTCATCGGGAACGCGTAGACCTGTTCACCGACGCGCGCGAACACCCGGTGCTGGTAGCCGGTGAACTCGGTGAACCGGTTGCAGTACTCCCACACCCGCGTGTTGCTGGTGTGGAAGAGGTGCGCGCCGTACCTGTGGATCTCGATGCCCGTCTCGGGCTCGGGCTCGGAGTAGGCGTTGCCCCCGATGTGTGACCGACGCTCGACGACGAGCACCTTCTTGCCCAGCTCGGCGGCGGCACGCTCCGCGATCGTCAGCCCGAAGAAGCCGGAGCCGACCACGACCAGATCGAACTGTGCGTCAGTCACGGGCACCGAGGGTAGCGGGCTGTGCTCAGGCGGTCGGGACCGCCCGGCCGAGGTCCAGTGAGTAGACGCTGACCGTGCCGCTGCGGAAGCGCAGGTCCAGACCGGGCAGCCCGTCGAGGTCGGCGAGGCCGGGGGCGAGGGAGAAGCCCGCGCTGCCCGCCCAGCCGTCCGGCGAGCCGTTGGAGCCGATGCCCGGGGCGGACTCGTCGACGTACACCCAAGCCACGTCCAGGTCCTCGAGCTGGCGGCGCACCGCCGGGTCGGTCGGGTAGGTGTTGAAGTGTTCGAGCAGCTCGTAGCTGTACGGCACGCCGGGCAGCCCGAGGGTGTAGACGTTCACGACCGGGACGCCGCGCTCGACGTAGAGGTAGGTGGACCCGTCGTTGGGGGAGTTGAAGACCCGCTCCCCCGGCCGCACGCGGTCGGCGAGCCAGGCGATCGCGGCCTGGTCGTCCGGGCCGACGCGCACGAAGTCCGGGGTGGAGTACCGGGTGGCGACGGCCTCCTCGTTCATGGTCGCGTAGTTCCGGGCGGGCTCCACGGCGTAGAGGGTGAAGACGCCCGCCGCCACCGCGGTCACCACCGCCCACCCCGGCAGCCGGCTCGCGATCCTCGCGAGCAGCGCCCCCACCAGCACCACCCCGAGCCCGGCGAGCACCGGGACCAGCATCGACGTGTGCGACCAGGTGCGGAGCATGGCGTTGTAGAAGAAGCCGGTGACGATCGCGTCGTAGCCGGTTCCCGGGCTCAGCCAGGCCCCGATCAGGATCACGACCCAGAAGAGCCAGGCCACGACCGGCCCGAGCCCGCGCCACCGCACGAGCAGCGCGACCACCCCGATCCCCGCCAGGATCGCGGCCGAGCGCTGGTAGGCGAGGTTGTCGGGATCGAGCCAGCCCGTGTACGGCAGGGCGAGGACCCGTTCGAGCGCCGTGCCGAAGTCGACGGGGCCGCTGTCGGGCGGGAACGCCCCGGTGCGTCCGGTGGCGCCCAGGCCCGGCCCGACCGCCGGGACGAGCAGCACCGCGGCCGCCCCGACCGCCACCGCCAGCGGCTTCAGCAGCCCGCGCAGCCGCTGTCTCCCGTACCGGGTGAGCAGCTCGCCCACACCCCAGAAGAACGTGGTCAGGCTGATCGACACGGCCACCGACGGATGCACCCACACCGCGCCCGCCGTGGCGATCCCGGCCGCCACGCCGTACGCCATCCGACGCCCGGGCAGCGCGACCAGTGCGGCGACGGCCCCCGGGACCATCGCGAAGGCCGCGGCCTGGCCGAGGATGCCGCCGTCGTGCGTGAGCTGGTAGACGGGCCGGTACATGCCCGCGATGACCAAGGCCGCGACGCCGGCGGCGAGCATCGCCGCGCCGCGGCCCAGGCCCACCCGGCGGGCGGCCACGACGGCGAGCGCGGCCGTCCCGCTGATCATCGTGCCGACCAGGACGACGACCGTCATCGCGTTCAGCGCGCGGACGACCTCCAGGCCGTCGAGCTGGGCGGTGAGCCCCGCGAGCAGGTGGAAGCCGCTCGGGTAGAAGGAGACCGGTCCGCCGGTGAGGACGTCGGCCGGGACGAGCTCCCACGGCGCCGCCCGCCCGGACCGCGCGATGTAGGCGGTCTGCATCGCGTGGATGATCATGTCGTGTTCCTGCGGCACGGTCGCCAGGCCGGCGAGCCCGCGCAGCCAGCCCCACAGCCCGTACCCGAGCGCGACGACGGTCATCGCCAGCCCCACCGCGACCGGCACCGCCTCCGTCCGGTCCCGTCGGCGCTCCGCGGGCGGCGGGGTGTGCTTCCAGCTCAACGACGCGAGCCGCCTGCGCCGCGCGCGGTACCCGCGCAGGCCTGCCACGACCAGCAGCAGGACGACCACCACCAGGACCGGCACCGGCCCGTACCCGAACCCGCCGACCGCGGCCGCGACGGCCGTCAGCCCACACGTCGCCACGGTCAGCGGCGGCGCCACGGCGACCGCCACGACCGGCGACCCCACCCGCAGCGCGGCCAGCACCGCGAGACCGGGCACGTAGGCGACGAGCGCGGCCACGAGGAGGAGGACCACGTCGGACACGGACTGAGGCTAGCGGCGCGGCAACCGACACCCACGGTGACCCGCCCGCGGCCGCCGCTACGATTCGGACATGGCGGAACCGGGACCGGACACGACCGCAGGCTCCTACACCGATCGGCTCAGCCGGTTGCAGACCGCCCGGTGGAAGCAGGTGCTCGACGTCCAGGCGCCCTACCGGTGGAACCTGCGTCGACTGCTGGGCGACCGCCGGGTGCTCGACGTCGGGTGCGGGATCGGGCGCAACCTGGCCAACCTCCCGGCGGGCAGCGTCGGGGTGGACCACAACCAGCACTCCGTGGACCACTGCCGCGCGCTCGGGCTGACCGCCTACACCGTGGACGAGTTCCTGGCCCTCGAGGACGCCCCGACCTTCGACGGGATGCTGGCCGCCCACCTCGTCGAGCACCTCCCGCCCGCGGGTGCCGCGCCGATCCTGCGGCCCTACCTGCGGTTCCTGTCCCCCGGCGCCCGGGTGGTGCTGATCTGTCCGCAGGAGCGCGGGTACGCCTCGGACGCCACGCACACGGTGTTCTTCGACCACGCGCGGCTGCGGGAGCTCGCCGAGGAGCTCGGGCTGACCGTCGAGGCGGAGCGGTCGTTCCCGTTCCCGCGCGCCGCGGGCAAGGTGTTCACCTACAACGAGTTCGTGTCGGTGGCGCGCGTCACCTGATCGAGTGACTACTGTCCGGGACCGTGCCCCTGGGTCCCGCCGTCCGCACCCGCCTCGGTCGCCTCGAGATCCCGGCCGCCGACGCCTACCGGTCGCTGTTCCTCAACCTGGACGACTGCGCGGCCGTGCTGGCCAGCGCCTTCCCCGCGAAGCGGATCCTCGAGGTCGGCTGCGGGGACGGCAGCGCCGCGCAGCGGCTGCTGGAGCGCTACCCGGACGCCGAGTACACCGGCATCGACGTCTCCGCCGAGCCCGGTCGGCTGTTCCGGGGTGATGCCGCGCGGGCCCGGTTCGCCGGCATCGACTCCACGAGCTTCCGCGCCACCGAGCCCGAGCCGTTCGACCTGGTCGTGGTCGTGGACGTGATCCATCACGTGCCACCGGAGCATCGCGACGCGGTGCTCGCCGACGTTCGTGCGCTCACCGCACCGGGCGGGCACTACGCGATCAAGGAGTGGGAGCCGACCCGCGGGCCGGTGCACCTGGCCTGCCATCTCGCGGACCGCTACATCACCGGGGACCGGATCTCGCACGTCACGCCGGCGGCGATGAAGGCCCGGCTCGCCGACGAGCTCGTCCTCGAGGCCCGGATCCCACCGCACCGGAACAACTACCTGCTCGGATACCGCCGCACCTGAGCTCGACGTGCGCCGGGTCACCGCCCGTCGGGGCGGCGCCGTCCGCTGCGGAACCGGCGGACCCGGGCTCAGTCCTCGCCGATGCGGGTCAGGCTCAGGGTGAAGCTGACGATGACCAGCTGGAAGCCGGTCACGCACAGGACCATCCCCACGATCGGGATGCGCATGGACTGCACCACGTCCAGGGCGCCGAAGCCGCTCGCACCCCAGGAGGTCACGGCCGCGATGAAGGCCGCGATGCCCAGCAGCATCAGCAGACCGCCGATGACCAGACCCTTCTCCAGGGAGAGCCGGGTGAAGATGCGCTCGAACTTCTCCGACGGTGGGGGCAGCAGTTTCAGGTGCGCGGCGTACGAGCGGGCGATCACGGCGAGCCCCACCCCCTGCGTGCCGACCACGAACATGGTGGCGAAGGCGAGCATGGAGTGGATGCCGAACCCGACGTCCCCGACCATCCGGGTCACCGGCCCGACGGCCAGCCACACCATCCCGATCAGCCCGATGATCTGCAGGGCCAGCGACGGGTAGTAGACGAGCCAGCGCGGGGAGAAGGCCAGCAGGAAGCGCAGGTGCCGCCAGCCGTCCCGCCAGGTGCGCAGGTGGGGGGCCCGGGTGCGGCCGTCCGGCCGCAGGGTGGTGGGGACCTCGGTGATGCGGAAGTGCGCGAGCGAGGCGCGCACCACCATCTCCGAGGCGAACTCCATGCCGGACGTGCGCAGGCCCAGCTCGAGCAGCCGATCCCGGCGGAAGGCCCGCATGCCGCAGTGGAAGTCCCCGACCGGGATCCGGAAGAAGAGCCTGCCGAGCATCGACAGCACCGGGTTGCCCAGGTACTTGTGCAGGAACGGCATGGCGCCGGGCTCGATCCCGCCCTTGAACCGGTTGCCCATCACCAGGTCGGAGCCGCCGCGCAGGCCTTCGAGGAAGCCGCCGAGGTTCTCCAGCGCGTAGCTGTCGTCCGCGTCCGCCATCAGCACGTACTCGCCGCGCGAGGCCTCGATCCCGGCCATCAGCGCCGCGCCGTACCCGCGCCGCGGCACGTCCACCACCCGGGCGCCGAGGCCGCGGGCGATCTCCTGGCTGCCGTCCGTGGACCCGTTGTCCGCGACGACGACCTCGCCCGCCACGCCCAGCTCGGCGATCGACTGCTGCGCCTTGCGGATGCAGGTCTCGAGGGTCTCGGCCTCGTTGAGACACGGGAGCACGACCGACAGCTCGACGGCCTGCGGTGCGGCCTCCGGCTCGGCCTCGACGGTCGACGAGGTCGTCATGTCAGCGTGCTCCTCCGTGCCTCGGCGGCGACTCGTGGGGTGCTCACGGCCAGGCCCAGGATGCGCCGGGCCGTGTCGAACTCTCCCGCACGGAGCAACCCGGGCAGTGTCGCCACGCCGTGTGCCCGGGAGGTCCAGTGCCAGCGCGCCGCCCGCGCGGCACGGTTCCAGCCGCGCGCGGCCAGCTCGGCCGCCACCTCGGCGAAGTACGCGGTCTCCTCGGCGAACCGGGTCCCGTCCACCGCGCCGGAGCTCGACAGGCTCGCGGCGTGCCTGCGGTACTCGATGCCCGGCTCGCGCAGCAGCACGCACTCCCCGCCCGCCAGCAGCATGCGCAGGTAGAGGTCCAGGTCGAGGACGATGTCGTAGCCCTCGCGGAAGCCGTGGGCGCCGACGAACCCCCGCCGGAACACACAGCTCGGGAAGTACATCCAGTTGCCGTGGAGCAGGGAGGTGGCCAGCTCCTCGCCGCCGGTCACCCGGGTCTCGCCGGTGACCGTGAGCTTGGTGCGGGCCTTCACCCGGTCGGCCAGCGGCGTGACGGGCTCCCCGGCGCCGTCGATCACGAGGGCGTCGGTGTGCAGCCACGCCGCCGTCGGGTGCTCGGCGGTGATCGCGTGGACACGGCCGACGAGGTCGGGACGCAGCCGGTCGTCCGCGCCGAGCAGCATCACCCAGTCGCCGGTCGCCTCGTCGAGGCAGCGCTGGAAGTTGCGGTTGATGCCCAGGCGGACCGGGTTGGGCAGGTACCGGACGCGCGGATCGTCCCCCAGCCACGAGCCGAGCTCCGGGGAACGGTCGGCACCGTCGTCGATGACGGTGAGCCGCCAGCGGGGGTCGTCCTGCGCGCGGACGCTCTCGACGGCCTCGCGGAGCAGGGCGTCGTCCCCGTAGGCCGGGATGACGACGTCGAGGTCCGTGGTCACCGGGGGAGAGTAGCCGCTGCCCGAGGACGGCCCGCAGCCCCGTACGCTGCGGCGCATGGATCGGCTGGCCCGGATGCGTACGCGGCTCTCGGGTGCCGCGGTCGTCGGGGTCGGCATGCTGCTGCTCGGGGCGGCCGCCTACGTCTTCCTCGCCCTCGCCGGTCACGCGCTCGATCCGCAGGGCTTCACCGCGGTGTCGTCGGTGTACTTCGTGGTCGCGATCGTCGGGCCGGGGCTGTTCGTGGCCGTCGAGCAGGCGGCGAACCGCGAGGTGAGCGCGCGGCAGGCCGCCGGGCACGGGATCGGCCCGGTGGTGCGGTCCGCGTCCCAGGTGGCGGCGGGGCTGGCCGTCGTGGTGGCCGCCGCCCTGCTCCTGCTGTCCCCGGTGCTCGTCGACCGGGTGTTCGCCGGGTCGTGGGCGCTGCTCGTCGCGGTCGTCGTCTCGGTGGTCGGCGCGGCCGCCGTCTACACCCTGCGGGGGCTCTACGCGGGCGCCCGCCGGTTCGGCTGGTACAGCGCGACCCTGGGCGCCGAGGGTCTGGGCAGGCTGCTCCCGTGCGCCGCGCTCGTGCTCGCGGGGGCCGCGGAGCCCGTGCTCTTCGGGTTCGCGTTCGTGGTCGGGGCCGGGTTCGCGGCGCTGGTCACGGTCGCGGGCATGCGCGGGCACACCGGGGCGGACCTGCCCTCGCCGCCCGTCGACCGGCGCGGGCTGGGCCGCGAGGTCGGGCTGCTGGCCACCGCCTCGGGCCTGACGCTGCTGGTGGCGAACCTCGCCCCGGTCGTCGTGGCGTCCCGGCTGGTCACGGACGCCGCGACCGCGGCCGCGTTCGCCTCGCTCTTCGTGCTGGCCCGCACCCCGCTCTTCCTGTTCGGCCCGGTGCAGGCACTCCTCATCCCCGGTCTCTCCGCCGCGGCCGCCGCGGGTGACCGCGGCTCGCTGCGCCGGCAGACCGGGATCGCGCTGGGGCTGGTCGGCGTCGTCGGCGGGCTCGGGATCCTCGCCGCGTGGATCGGCGGGTCCTGGGCCGCACAGACCTTCTTCGACGCCCCCGTCCCCATCGCGGGCGGGTACGCCGCCGCCCTCTGCGCGGGGACCCTGGGCATGATGGCCGCCCAGATCCTGCAGGCCGTCCTGGTCGCCCTGCGCGCGAGCCGGACCGCCACGCTCGCGTGGGCGGTCGGCACCGCGCTCTACGTCCCGATCCTGTTCCTCCCGCTGCCCCCGGTCCTGGCCGCCACGATCGCCCAGGTCGTCGCCCCGGCCGTGGTGGTGGCGCTGATGCTCGTGGGCGTGCGGTCGGGAGCACGGAAGCTCACCGCACCCGCGCTCCTCGCGGGCTGAGCCGCTACAGGTAGACGGCCAGGGTCAGCATCGCCACCCAGGCCAGCGCCAGCACCTGCAGGACCCGGTCGCCGAGGGCGATGTCCTCGGGCTCCCCGCCGTCGCCGTTGTCGACGTCCACGGCGTAGCGCAGGACGGCCACGACGAAGGGGACGATGGAGATGATCGACCAGATCGAGTTGTGGTGGGCCTCGCGGATCTCGAAGGCCCACAGCCCGTAGGTCATGATCAGGACGGTGGCCGAGAGGCCCCAGACGAAGCGCAGGTAGGAGGGCGAGTACGCCTCCAGCGACTTGCGGATCTTCGCGCCGGTGCGCTCGGCGAGCAGCATCTCGGCGTAGCGCTTGCCGGAGACCATGAACAGCGAGCCGAACCCGGCGGCCAGCAGGAACCACTGCGAGAGCGGGATGCCCGCGGCGACGCCACCGGCGATCGCCCGCATCAGGAAGCCGGAGGCGACGATGCAGATGTCGAGGACCGGCTGGTGCTTGAGCCAGAAGCAGTAGGCCAGCTGCACCGCCACGTACACGCCGAGCACGATCAGCAGCTGCGGCGAGGCCAGCAGCGCGAGCGCGATCGCGGCCACGAACGACACCACGGCCACGGCGTAGGCGACCGGGACCGGGACGATCCCGGCCGCGATGGGCCGGTTCCGCTTCGTCGGGTGGGCGCGGTCGGCCTCGACGTCCTTGGCGTCGTTGACCAGGTAGACCCCGGAGGCGGCCAGCGAGAACGCGGCGAACGCGATCACGAGCTTGATCGCCACGGCGCCCTCGAACAGGTCCCCGGAGGCGAACGGCGCGGCCAGGACCAGGACGTTCTTCACCCACTGGCGCGGGCGCATGGTCTTGAGCACCCCGCGGGCGAGGCCGAGCGGCGAGCGCTCCGGGACCTGCTCGACGGTCGGGGGCACGTCGGTGCTCGTCATCAGTGCTTGCTCCTGTGGATCAGCCGCCGGGCGGCGAGGGCGACGGTGGCGCCGAGCGCCGTGCCGGTCGCCACGTCTGTGGGGTAGTGCACGCCCAGGACCAGCCGGGACAACGCCATCGCGGGGACGACGGCGAGCGGGGCCCTCGACCTCAGCAGGCCGCTGTAGAGCACGGCGGCCGCGGTGGTGGAGGTGGCGTGCGACGAGGGGAACGAGAGCCGGCTCGGCGTGCCCACCAGGACACGGACCGACGGGTGGTCGGGGCGGGGCCTGCGCACCACGCGCTTGACCCCGATGGAGGCGCCGTGCGCGAACGCGACGGCCGCCGCGGACAGCACCCATTCGCGTCGTCGGCGGCGGTCTCGGTGGTTCACGGCGGCGCCCACGGCACCGATCGCCAACCAACCGAGCGCGTGCTCGCCGAAATGGGACATGCCACGGGCGACGGACACCGCCTCGGGCCGTCCCACGGCCTCCTGCACGCCCGCCAGGATCCGCACCTCGACGGGTGCGGCGGAACCAGGGGCGGAACCAGGGACCACGGCGGGCTCGTCGAGCGTCCGCTCGGTCACACGGGCCTCCTCGCGCGGCGACGGCTCGGCGTCGCGGGCGCCGGTCTGCGGGCTGTTACGGCGCGTCATGCTACGCGGGGTCGACCCGCGCACCTGCCGCGACGCCCCGTCCCGGGCTCTCGACCCAGGTCAGAACCACCGCTCCAGCACCAACGCCACCCCGTTGTCACCGTGGGTCGCGGTGACCTCGTCGGCCGCCGCCGCGACCTCCGGATGGGCGTTGCCCATCGCGACGCCGTGTCCGGCCCAGCGCAGCATGGCCAGGTCGTTGGGCATGTCGCCGAACGCCACGGTCTCGGCCTGTGCGACGCCGTACAGCGCCGCCACCTCCGCCAGCCCGGTCGCCTTGGTGACACCCGCGGCGGCCACCTCGATCAGCCCGCCCGGGTGCGAGAACGTCAGGTCCACCGAGTCGCCGACCAGCGGCTCGAGCGCGGCGAGCATGGCGTCGCTGCCGATCTCCCGGTGCCGGACCAGCATCTTCACGGCGGGGCGCCCGAGCAGCAGGTGCCGCGCCTCGGTCGGTGGGCCCACCCCGGGCCACGCGTGCTCGTAGGTGGGCTCGGCGACGAAGTGGTCGTCCTCGGCCACCGACCCGACCCGCTCCACGCCGATGGTCGCCCCCGGCAGCGCCTCGGCGACCGCGGCCGCGACCCGCTCCAGGTCGTCGACGCCCAGGGTGCGGGCGGAGACGATCCGGTCCGCCTCGACGTCGTACAGCACGGCGCCGTTGCCGCAGACCGCGTAGCGGACCACGCCGAGCTGCGCCGCCACGGGCGGGATCCACCGTGGCGGCCTGCCGGTGACCAGCACGAACGGCACTCCGGCCGCGACCACGCGACCGACGACGCGCACGGTGCGGGCACTGACGGTGTGGTCGGGACCCAGCAACGTGCCGTCGACGTCGCTGGCGACCAGTCGCGGCGCCTCCACACGGGTAGGTTACGGAGCATGCGCGTGCTCGTGGTGTCGGCGCCCCTCACCGGGCACCTGCTCCCGATGTTGCCGCTGGCGGAGGCGCTGTGGGAGGCCGGTCACGACGTGCTCGTCGCCACCGGTGGGGACGCGATGGGGGCGGACACCGGTGAGCTCCCGGTGATCGACGTGGCCCGGGACGTGTCGCTGCCGCGGATCGCCGCCCGGGTCATGGCCGCCCACCCGCTCGACGCCCGCGCCGAGCTCGCAGGCCGGGCGGGGACCCGCATGGTCGCGCGGCTGTTCGGTGCGGTGAACGAGGAGCTCGCGGACTCCCTGGTGACCGTGGTGGACCAGTGGCGGCCGGACGTCGTGGTGCACGAGCCCCTCGCCGTGGCGGGCGCCCTGGCGGCGGCCCGGCACGACCTGCCGACCGTGCTGCTGGAGAACTCGCTGTTCGACGGGCCCGCGCTGGTCCGCGTCACGGCGGGGTCGAAGATCATGCAGCGGGCGCTGCGCAGGCACGGGCTCGAGGACCGCGGGCTGCCCGCGCCGCAGGTCCTGCTCACGACCGGGCCGCCGAGCGTGGTCGGGGAACGGGCCGGGCAGCCGATGCGACCGGTGCAGCGCGGCGGCGGGGACATCCCGGAATGGCTGAAGGTGCCCTCGGGCCCGCCCCGGATCCTCGTGTCCCGCTCCACCGTGGCCGGGCCGGGCGGGGACCCGATGCCCGCCGCCGTGGCCGCCGCAGCGGAGGTCGACGCCGAGATCGTGCTGGTCCGCCCCGATCCCCGGACCGCGCGCCGCGCCGAGGGATCACCGCACGTCCGGACCGTCGGCTGGGTGCCGCTCACGGACGTCATGCCGCTGTGCGCGGCGATCGTGCACCACGGCGGCGCCGGGACGTCGGTCGGCGCGCTGAGCGCGGGCGTCCCCCAGCTCGGGGTGCCCGGCGCAGGCGACCGCAGGCACAACGCCGAACTGATCGCGCGCCGCGGCGCCGGGCTGGCCGGGCGGGTCACCGCCGAGGCGCTGCACCGGCTGGTGGTCGACGGCGAGCTCGCCGCCAACGCCCGCGAGGTGCGCGCGGAGCTGGAGCGCATGCCCCCGCCGGAGGCCTATGTCCCGGCGATCGCGGCGCTGGACTGAGTCAGGCGAGCTCGGCGAGGAGGGCCCGGACCTCGCGCGCGAACACCTCCGGGCGTTCGAGCTGGACCCAGTGCCCGCAGCCCTCGACCTCCACGAGCCGGGCGTGCGGCATCGCGGCCGCGGCCCGGCGGGAGCCGTCGATGTCCACCATCGGGTCCGCGGTGCCGTGCAGGAGCAGGGTGGGCGCGGTGATCGCCGAGACCTGCGCGGACAGGTCGTTGCGCATCCTCCGCGGCCCGAGGGTGGCCTGGTTGTAGCGGGCGTAGCCCAGGCCCGGGCGTCGGGCCTCGCGGACGAACTCGTCCACCACCTCGGGCGGCAGGGTGGACGGATCGGCGACCATGCCCCGCACCGCCTGCCGTGCGAACCGGCCCGCCAGCCGCGCCAGCGGGACCAGCACGGCGTCGGGCAGCCGGGAGGCGAGCCACGCCGCGAGCTGGACGACCGGGTTGCGCAGCATCGGGACCAGCCCGCCCGGGGCGACGAGCACCAGCCCCGCCACCGACTCCGGGTGCCGCAGCGCGAGGTGCAGCGCCACGTCACCGCCCATCGACACGCCCACCACCACCGCCCGCCCCAGGCCCAGCCCGGCCACGACGTCCGCCAGCGCGGCGGGGCCACCGACCGGCGACAGGGCCGTGCGACCGAACCCGGGCAGGTCCGGCGCGACGACCGGGCGCTCGCCCCCGAACTCGGCGAACGCGTGGAACCAGGAGATCGCCGCGTCGTCCGTCCCGCCGCCGTGGATCAGCAGCAGGGGCGTGCCCTCCGCGGCCGGGGCGGACCGCAGCAGCCGGACGCCGTCGACGAACTCCCCGGTGCTTCCCGCCGGCATGACCACGTGACCAGATTAGCCGATCCGGTCACGATTCCCAGGCGGCCAACGCGGTCCGCAGCAGGTCCGCCAGTGCCCCGCGCTGCTCGGGCGTGAAGATCGACAAGAGTTCGGCCTCGGCCGCCAGCTGCTCCGGGAGCACGGCGTCGACGAGCGCCTCCCCCGCCGGAGTGAGGCCGACCCGGGCGGCACGGGCGTCCTCGGGGTCGGTCGAGCGGGTCACCAGGCCGACCCCGACCAGCTTGTGCAGCCGCTTGGTGGTCGCGGCGGGCGAGCCCACCACCCCGGCGGTCAGGTCGCCCGGTCGCAGCGGCACCGGGCTGCGGCGCAGCTGGGACAGCACGTCGAACTCGGTGCGCGTGATCCCGACCGCGGCCAGCCGCTCGTCCGCGGCGGCCTCCAGGTACCGGGCGGCCCGCATGATCCGCCCGACGACGGCGATCGGCTCGGTGTCCAGGTCGGGTCGCCGCTGCGCCCACGCCACCCGGATGACGTCGACCGCGTCACCCATCCTCCACCTTCTTTCACCGGTGTACTACTTTGGTACACCGGTGAAAGGAGTATGGCGTGACGCTCGTCCGTGAGCTGGTCCGGGTCGCCCCGCACGCCGGGGCCCACCGGCCCGCCCTGCGCTGCGCGGTGTCGGTCGGGGTGCCGATGCTCGTGCTGCTCGGTCTGGGCCGGGTCGACCTGCTGGGAGCCGCGGCGTTCGGCGCGTTCACCGCGATCTACGGCCGCGACCTGACGGTCCCGGCGCGCTCGGCCGTGCAGGCGCTCACGGGGACCCTGCTCACCGCGAGCGTGGGGATCGGGCTGGTGGCCGCGCACCTGCCGGGCGCCCCGTGGCTCGAGCTCGCCGTGCTCGTCGCCCTCGCCTGCGCCGCGACCGTCATCGGCGGGATGGTCGACTGGAAGCCGGGCGGGCCGCTGTTCTTCGTGTTCGCGGCGGGCGCCTTCGCCGGGGCACCGGCGCAGTCCGCGGGGGCCGCCGCCGCGATCCTCGCGACGACCGCGGGCACCGCCGCGTTCTCGGTGCTGGTCGGGAGCGCGGGTGCCGTCTTCCCCACCCACGTCCGGGCCCGCAGGCCACTCGTCGTCCGGCCCGCCCGGGCCACCCGGGAGGACCTCCTGGACGTGCTCCTGGCCTGCGCGCTCGCCGCGCCGGTGGCCGTGCTGGTCGGGGTCGAGCACCTGTACTGGGTGCTCATCGGCGCGGTCGTCCCGCTCGCCGCCGCTCACACGACCCACCGGCTGGCCCGCGGCGTCCACCGGGTCGCCGGGACGGCGGTCGGGCTCCTCGTCGCCTGGCCGCTGCTCGCCGCCGACCTGCCCCCCTGGTCGGTCGTGCTCGCCGCAGTGCTCCTGCAGACCGCCGCGGAGCTGCTGATCCTGCGCAACTACGGGCTGGCGCTGGTCTGCATCACGCCGCTGGCCCTGGTCGTGGGGGCGATCATGCACCCCGCCCCGACGGGCGACCTGCTGGCCGACCGGATCCTCGCCACCGTGGTCGGCGTGGCGGCGGCCCTGGTCGTGGTCGTAGCCCGCCGCCGCCCGCGGTCGTGAGCGGTAAGTAATGCTCTGGCACCACTCACCGCGCACGGGCGGCGCAGCCGCGGATCAGATGACGGCGACCGCGACGATCAGGCCGAGCGCGACGTGCGTGGCGGCGACGACCCAGGCCTCGGGCTTGAGCTCGTCCGCCGCCAGCACCTCGCCGATCCTGATGCCGGTCACCCACTCCAGCAGCCGCACGCCACCGACCTGCGCGATGATCCCGACCAGGCCGTAGACCAGCGAGGACAGCAGGCCCTCGGCGAGCAGCCCGGACGAGGTCCAGATCGCGGTGACCACGATGAACGCCATCGAGATCATCCCGGCCGAGGTCACGACCACGGCGCCCGGCTTGCCGTCGCGGACCAGGCGGTTGAGCGCGCCCGGCGTGGTGATGTCGATGGCCCAGAACCCGAGCAGCATCAGCAACGCACCCAGCAGGGCGTACAGCAGGATCGCGCCAACCCCGCGACCGAGCAGGCCGAAGTAGGTGGCGTCCAGGGCGAGCGTCATGAGTTCCTCACGGGTCCGGGGAGCTAGTCGGGGATGCGGTGGGGGACGAATGCGGCGCCGTCGTCGGTGACCAGGCCCGCCGTCTCGCGGATGCCCAGACCCGCCGAGCCGTCTCCGACCAGCCAGGCGCCGAGGGCGGGGCGGAAGCCGTCGAACTCGGGGAGGGGGTCGAACAGCTGGTAGACGTACCCCTCGTCGCCGTAGACGCCGCCGGTGGAGACCTGCGAGCCCGGCGCCACGATGTCGACGTTCGCGCCCTCACGGCCCAGCAGCGGCTTGCGCACGTACTCGGTGAGCAGCCCGGGATCGTTCAGGTAGGCGGGCAGCAGGTTCGGGTGCCCGGGGTACATCTCCCAGAGGATCGCCAGGATCGCCTTGTTCGACAGGATCGACTTCCACAGCGGCTCGATCCACAGCGTGTCCGGGATGCTCCGGACCACGTGCTTGCCGAAGTCCTCGGTGAGGATCCACTCCCACGGGTACAGCTTGAACACCGACTGGATGGAGGACTCGGCGAGATCGACGAAGCGGTCCAGGTCGACGTCCCAGCCCAGGTCCTCGATCCGCAGCCCGACGGTGTCCAGGCCGGCCTCCGCCGCGGTCTCCTGCAGGTAGCCCACGGTGATGTGGTCCTCGCCGGTGGAGTCACCGCCCGACCAGGTGAAGTGCACCTCGGTGCTCGGCAGCGACGACTTGATCTCGCCCCACCGCTCCACGAGCCGCTCGTGCAGGGAGTTCCACTGGTCGTCGTTCGGGTGGGTGTCCTTGAGCCAGTACCACTGCAGGATCGACGCCTCGAGCAGCGTGGTCGGGGTGTCGGCGTTGTACTCGAGCAGCTTGGCCGGGCCGTCCCCGGAGTAGCGCAGGTCGAAGCGGCCGTAGACGTGCGGATCGTGCCGCCGCCAGGAGGCCGCGACCTGCTCCCAGCACCACTCGGGCAGCGCGAAGTCGCGGAACCGCTCGGTGGTGACGACGTGGTCGACCGCCTCCAGGCACATGGAGTGCAGCAGCTCGACGTCCGCCTCGAGGGAGAGGATCTCGTCCATCTCGAAGACGTAGTGGACCGACTCGTCCCAGTACGGGCGCGCTCCGCCGTCCCCGTAGCGACCGGGGGCGTCGAAGACGAGCCCCTGCTCGCGGACGGTCTGCTGCCAGCCGGGGCGCGCGGCCCCGCGTTCACGGCGCACCGTTCAGCTCCCGCTGCTTCCCTTGGAGGAACCCGACGACCCCGACGACGACGAACCCGACCCCGCCGACGTGCCGCTCGACCCGCTGGAGGAGGACCCGCTCGACACGCCGAGGCCGCCGCGCGAGATCGACTTGCCCGAGGGGGTGCGGACGTTTCCGGTGCTGGGCACCGTCGTCGTGCCGCCGGAGGCGACCTGCCCGACGTTGCCGGAGCCGCCGTAGTTGTAGTGGTACTGGCCGCCGCCGCCCCCGATGAAGATCGGGTAGAAGCCGCCGCCGCCGTAGTAGGTGTTCCCGCTGCTCGAGGCGGGGGTGACGCAGTTCGAGTCGTCCACCACGACGTTGTTCTCGTCGACGCAGCGCGCCTCGATGTCCTCGTCGTCCGAGGCCACCGCGTAGCCGACGGCGATCAGCGCGACCACGCCGACCACCACGCCGGAGCCGATCAGGATCCGCTTGCGCTTCTTCTTGCGCGCGGCCTCCTCCTCGGCGAGGCGGGCCTCCTCCGCACGGCGGCGCGCGCCCTGCTCGCGGGCGCGCTTCTCGGCGAGGGTGGGTTCACGGGGCGCGGTCGTGCCGTCCTGCTGGGACATCCGGCCGCGCTGCGGGGCCGAGCCGACCGACTCGAGGGGACCGGTGTCCCCGTCGTCTCCGCCGTTCACACTCATCGCTCTCCCCCCACGCGGGCACCGTATCCTCCCGGCGTGTCGGCCCACGATAACGGGTCCACAACGAACGCTCGCCGCGCCGGCACGACCGGCGACCGCGCCACACCCCCACCCTTCCGAGATCGCTCGATCGGGGCAGGCAAGATGAGCGCCGACATGGACGAGCTCTTCACCCCGTCCCGCGACCGCTCCCCCCATCGCGTCGCCGAGACGGAAGAAGCGCCACGGCCTCCGGAAGGTCCCCGACTGCCCGGACGCCGCCAGGCGCGACGCATCGTGGGGGCCGTGCTGGTGGGCGCCGCGGTCATGCTCGGGGTGGCGACCCTGGACACGGTCGCCGGCGCCACCGTCCCGGTCCTCGGCACGATCGCCGCGCTGCCGTCGCCGCACGGCACGTCCGCGGACATCGAGGACATCCCGCCGCCGCCGACCACCCCGGGCACCTGCCTGAACTGGTCCCGGCCGGACGCGGCGGACACCACCGTCGTCGACTGCGCGCAGCCGCACCTGTTCGAGCAGGCGGGCACCGCGCAGCTGGCCGACCAGCAGGCCCTACCGGACGACGCGACCATGCGCAGGCTCGTCAACGAGCGGTGCTCGCCGGTCGTGCTGCAGTACCTCGGCGGCAAGTTCGACCCGAACGGTCGGTTCCGGGTCGGCGCGCTCAAGCCGTCGCAGAAGAAGTGGGACGCGGGCGATCGCGAGCTCCGCTGCGGCGTCCAGTCCGCGTCCCGGTCGGGGGCGCTCTACCCGCTCACCGGCAAGGCGGTCGACCAGGACCAGTCCGGGGTGTTCGAGCCCGGGACCTGCCTCGCGATCGACGAGCGCCGCGTCGGCGACCCGATCGACTGCGCGGGACCGCACGCGGTCGAGGCCGTCGGCATCGTGGACCTGTCCCAGAAGTTCCCCGAGGGCTTCCCGGCGGTCGGCGACCAGGACGGGTTCCTCCAGCCCGAGTGCAGCCGGATCGCGGCGGACTACGCGGGCGGCGCCCAGGCCATCGCGGACAAGAAGCTCACCGTGTACTGGGACAACGTCACCGAGGACTCGTGGAACGCCGGCACCCGGCGGGTCAACTGCAACCTGGCCGCGCTGCTTCCGGACCGCAGCGGGTTCGCGCCGGTCACCGGGACCGCGAAGGGCGATGTCGCGGTGAGCGACCAGGCCGCCCCGCCCGCCACCTCGACGCCGCAGGCCGGGGTGCCCGCGCCGCCGACGTCGACGCCCGCGCCCACCGCCGACCCGAGCGCCACCCCGGCGCCGAGCGAGACGCCGAGCCCGGCGCCCACGTCGGGCCCGGCGCCGTCGGAGGCCCCCGCCCCGCCCGCGATCCCGGAGATTCCGGCGCCGCCCGTCGCCCCGTGATCGGGCGGGCGCGGTTCGAGGAGCTCGTCTCGGACGCGCTGGACGAGATCCCGCCCGCGCTGACCCGGGCGATGGACAACGTCGTGGTGCTGGTCGAGGACCGCAACCCCGAGGACGGCGCGCTGCTGGGCCTGTACGAGGGCATCGCGCTGACCGAGCGGCACAGCGACTACGGCGGCGTCCTCCCGGACCGCATCACCCTCTACCGCGAGGCGATCCTCGACATCTGCGACACCGAGGAGCAGGTCGTCGAGGAGGTGGCGATCACCGTGGTGCACGAGATCGCGCACCACTTCGGCATCGACGAGGAGACGCTGCACGAGCTCGGCTGGGGCTGAACCGCGCCGCCGCCCCCGTGCCGCCGGCCGCCCCACCCCGTGACGCTTGGGACGCCCAAGCACCGCCCAGTGACGCTTGGGGCGCCCAAGCACCATGCCCCGTGACGCTTGGGACGCCCAAGCACCGCTCAGCGACGCTCGGGCGTCCCAAGCGTCAACGGGCTCAGCGCGCGCAGTGGGCCGAACGGGCTCAGTGCGCCTCGGGGGCCGCGCCCGCCGTCACGTCGCCTTCCAGGCTCGGGCCGCTGTCCCACAGCTCCAGCGCCCAGCCGGTGTCCGTGCCCTTGTCCCGCCGCAGCACCACCCGGCCGGTGTTGGGCACGTAGCGGGTCTCGGCGGTGTCGCCGATCAGCGCGGCGGCGGCCAGCCGGATCGCGGCGCCGTGGCTGACCAGCACGACCGCGCCGCCGGGGCCGTGGGCGCGCTCGGTCTGGTCCACGATCCGCTCGACGGCGGGCAGGAACCGGGCGCGCAGGTCCAGCGCCGACTCACCGCCCGGGAGGGAGCGGGACAGGTCACCGCCCCACCAGGCGTCGTAGGTCTCGTCGAAGTCGCGGCGGGCCGGTTTGTCGGAGCGGCCCTCCAGCTCGCCCGCGAAGATCTCGTGCACCCCGTCGACGACGGTCACGGCCAGCCCGTGCGCCTGCGCGACCGGCTCGGCGGTCTGCCGCGCCCGGATCGCGCGGGAGGCGTGCACGGCGCGGACCGGCCAGTCCGTGAGCAGCTCGGCCACGACGGAGGCCTGGCTGCGGCCGGTCTCGTTCAGCGGCGCCCCGGGCGGGACGGTGTCGAGCGCCTTCGCGACGTTGGCGTCCGTCTGCCCGTGGCGCAGCAGGACCAGCCGCAGCTCGTCCAGCTCGGGCTCCTCCGGGGTCATACCTGCACTCCGTTCCGCACGTCGGCCAACCAGTGCTCCGCGGCGCGGTAGGCCGCGGACGACGCCCCGCGGGGCGGGACCGTGCCGTCGCCCGCGCCGGTGGCGGGCCCGGCGGCTCCGGCCGCGCGCGGGAAGGACCCGAGGAAGCGGACCCGGTCGGCGCGGCGGTGCAGGGCGGCCAGCGCCTCGCCCATCGCCGGGTCCGCGACGTGTCCGCTGCAGTCCAGGTGGAACCAGTAGTCGTTGTGCCGGTCCTTGATCGGCCGGGACTCGATCCGGGTGAGGTCGATCCCGCGCACGGCCAGCTCGGTCAGCAGACCCAGCAGCGACCCGGGCCGGTTCTCCGTGGTGAGCGCCAGGGTGGTGCGGTCGTGCCCGGTCGGCGCGGGCACTCGCCCCGGGGCCGCGACCAGCACGAACCGGGTGACGGCGCCGGGGTTGTCCGCGATGTCGTCGGCCAGGATCTCGAGCCCGTGCTGCGCCGCGGCGAGCGGCGAGCAGGCGGCGGCGTCCATCTCGCCGCGGGCGACCTGGGCGGCGGCCTCGGACGTCGACGTGGAGACCAGCACCTCGGCCTGCGGCAGGTGCGCGGCGATCCAGCCGCGGGTCTGGGCGATCCCGTGCCCGTGCGAGGCCACGGTCCGCACCGCGGCCAACGCCGTGCCCGGCCGCCCCACCAGCACGAACCGCACCCCGACCAGCGCCTCGCGGGTGATCACCAACGGGGGGTCGAGCACCAGCCCGTCGAGCACCGGGGGCACGGCGCCCTCGACGCTGTTCTCGATCGGTACGCAGCCCGCGTCCACGGTGCCCTCCCGCACGGCGGCGAGGACGGCCGGGTTGCCCGGCAGCGGCACCAGCTCCGCACCCTCGGACTCGGGCAGGGACAGCAGGGCCTGTTCGGTGAACGTCGCGTGCGGGCCGAGGAAGCCGATCCGCGTCACAGCAGGCCCAATCGGGCGAACTCGCTCACCGACATCGGGTCCGGGTCGAGGCCGCAGCAGCTGAAGCGGCCGCGCACCTCGTCGACCGTGCGGTCCGAGAGCGCCTCGGCGTCCGCGGCGAGCTTGCGGGGATCGGTCTCGTGGAGGGCCTCCGCGACCGTGCCCTCGCCGCCGGTGCCCAGCATCCGGGCGACGGCGAGCAGCAGGTTGAGCACGCCGTGCCTGCCGCGGTCGCCCGCGGTCTCGGGAGCCGGCCGGACGGCCTCGCGCAGCCCGATCGCGGTGAACCCGCGCCCCGCGCCCACGGTGACCTCCAGGAAGCGTTCCACCTCGTCCACCGTCGGCACGTCCGAGGCGCGCTGCCCGCCCGCCCGCAGCTTCGGCGTGCAGCCGTGCTCGGCGACCTTCTGGACGGCCTCCAGCCAGGCCTCGACGTCCGTCCCGTCGTGCGGGCGGCGCGGCTCGACGACCGCGGTCACGTCGTCCGGTACGAACTCCGAGACGCGCTCCAGCCAGACGGCGTCGACGTCCGGGGGCGCGGCGGTCTCGACCGTGCGCGGGGTGAGCAGGCTGGACCGGGAGAACACGGTCGACAGCGCCTTCGGCACCGCGCCGAGCCCCGTGTCGACGACCAGCGCGAGCTCGACCGGGCGCGCGGGCGCGGACCGCGCCAGCTCGGTGACCAGCTGCGGGAGCCGGGAGACGGGGCACACCAGGTGGCCGATCATCCCGCCGTAGCCGCCGTCGCGCGCCGACAGGTAGCGGGCCACCACCGCGTCGATGCTGGGTGCGGTCAACCGCGGCTGGACGAGGCTCGCGTCGTCCACCAGGCCGGCCAGCAGGGGACGGATCGGCCACGGGTCTGCGGAGGATCCCGAGGGCACGGTCGTCACGACGGAGACGCTAACCCGCCGTTCACACGGCCCCGCCACCGGCCTCTGGACAGGTCGCCTGCCCACGAGCTAACTTAGCCTCACCTAAGTAGGAGGTGTCCAGTGGGACAGACCCGGCTCCGGCGGCCGCCGGCCCCGACGGACGCGGAGCGCGCGCGCAGCGTGGCGACCCGCCGCGGGGAGGCCGCCCTCGTCGGGACGGGCGCCCCGGAACCCGTCGTCCCGCTGGTGCACCACCTGCACGCGGACGGTTCAGCCGTGCTGCTGCTGCCGGACGACTCCCCGGTGCTCACCGCGATCCGCGGGTCCGAGCGCGGCGAGCTGCCGGTGATGCTCGAGGTGTCCGACCACGCGCCCGTGCCGCTGCGCGAGCCGATCCGCGCCCTGCTCTGGGTCAGCGGCTGGCTGCGGATCCCGGACGCGGGCACGGCGAAGCGCGCGGCCCTGCAGGTCGCCGACGCGGCCCCGCACCCCGCGCTGCTGGACCTGGGCCACGGCGCCACGCTGGTCAAGCTCTGCCCGAGCTCCGCCGTGCTGGCGGACGCCGAGGGCACCGCCGCGCTCGCCCCCGTCGACCTGGCCGCCGCGCGCCCGGACCCGTTCTGCCGCATCGAGGACCACTGGCTCTCCCACCTCGAGGACGCCCATCCCGAGGTGTTCGACGCCCTGGCCCGCCACCTCCCGGCGCCGCTGCGGCACACCCTGGGCGCACGCGTGCGGCCGCTGGGCGTGGACCGCTGCGGGCTGCGGCTGCGCGTGGAGACCACCGAGGGCGACCACGACGTGCGGCTGGCCTGGCAGCAGGAGGCGACGACCGCCGAGGAGCTGCGCGTGCAGCTCGGGCTGCTGGTCGGCTGCCCGTTCCGTCAGGTGGCGGACCCGAGCTGACGCTCGCGCTCCTCGACGAGCCTGGTGACCTTCCGCTCCGCGACGAAGCTCGCGACGGGGATGGTGCCCGCCAGCAGCACGAGCACCGCGAAGACCGGGGTGAACCGTGCGCGCTCGGCGAGGATCAGCGTGGCCACGATGTAGGCCATGTAGAGGAAGCCGTGCAGCATGCCCACGACCGCGACCGGGCCCGGGATGTCCCAGATGTACTTCAGTGGCATCGCCACGAACACCAGCGTGATCAGCCCGATGCCGGTCACCCAGGCGCACACCCGGTAGAGCGGCAGCCGGAACCCGGCGGGACGCGGGGCGGCCGAGGACCTGATGGGGCTGCTCACGACGGAAATTCTACCGCTTGTCGGAGACGTCGTCGGCGGCGAGGGCGGCCAACATCCGGTTGTACTCGGTCAGCGCCGGGGAGTCGGACTCGTCGATCGGGGCCACGGTGCGCCGGGTCTCCCACGGCGCGGGCCCCTCGGGGGCCTGCGGGGACGGGGCCACGGCGGTAACCGTCTCCGGCTCGGGCTCCACGGCCACCGCGGCCGCCCGGTGTTCCTGCAGGTCCATCCGCAGGAACCGCCACCACATGTAGGCGAAGAACACCGCGAAGATCGGCCACTGCACGCCGTACCCGACGTTCAGCGCGGACCCCAGCGCGGACCCGGCCCGGTCCCACTGCCAGACGGCCGCGACCACGCACGTCGCCACCGCGAGGATCGCCAGCAGGTGCCAGAGGATCCACTTCGGGGACAGGACCACGCGCCACACGCCGTCCAGGGTACGTTCTGCCGCCGTGCGCCTCCCCGCCTGGCTGTCGGCTCCCCCGTCGACCGTCCCCGAGGTCCGCGACCCGGCCGCCCGCAGGCTGATCGGCCTCGAGATCGCGGTCGTGCTGACGGTCACCGTCGGGCTCTCCGCGCTGCGCAGCGCCCTGTCCCTGCTGGACTCGCTACTCGCCCCCGTCCCGCTCGCGGACCAGCAGGTCGCACTCAACGCCCCGGCCGCGCAGGCGGACCTGGTGGACCTGGCGTTGCAGCTGGTCCGGGCCCTGCAGCTGTTCGGGTGGGGCGCGCTGGGGGCCTATCTGCTGCTGCGGGCCGGGTTCGCGCTGCGGCGCCTCGGGCTCGACGGCACCCGCCGCCTGCGGGACGTCCGGGACGGCCTGGGCCTCGCCGCGCTGATCGGCATCCCCGGGCTGGGGCTCTACCTGGTCGCCCGCGCCCTCGGCGTGGCGCTCGACGTCACCCCCACCACGCTCGACGACGTCTGGTGGCGCACCCCCGTCCTCGTCCTGTCCGCGCTGGCGAACGCCTGGGCGGAGGAGGTGATCTGGGTCGCGTACCTGCTCACCCGCCTGCGGCAGCTGGGCTGGTCGGCCGAGCGGGCGCTGGTGGCGACCTCCGTCGTCCGCGGGGCCTACCACCTCTACCAGGGCATCGGCGGGTTCGTCGGCAACATCGTGATGGGCCTGGTCTACGGCCGGTACTGGCAGCGCACCGGCAGGCTGTGGCCGCTGGTGCTCGCGCACGCGCTCATCGACGTGGTGGCGTTCGTCGGGTATGCCCTGCTCCCGGCGGGATGGCGACCGTAAACTGCAGGTCGTGTCCGACTCCAAGTTCCTCGCCCTGCTCCGCGACCAGATCCGGAACGAGTTCACGGCCTCCCAGCAGTACGCGGCCGTCGCCGTATGGCTGGACGACGAGGACCTCCCCCAGCTCGCCGCGCACTTCTACACGCAGGCCCTGGAGGAGCGCAACCACGCCATGAGCATGGTCCAGTACCTGTTGGACACCGACGTCCGGCCGATCATCCCGGGCGTCGACGCCGTGCAGAACGAGTTCGGCTCCGTCGAGGAGGTGGTCGCGCTCGCGCTGAAGCAGGAGAAGCAGGTCACCGAGCAGATCACCACCCTCGCCCGCACCGCCCGGGACGAGGGCGACTACCTCGGCGAGCAGTTCATGCAGTGGTTCCTCAAGGAGCAGATCGAGGAGGTCGCGAGCATGTCCACCCTGCTCACGGTCGTCCAGCGGGCCGGGGACAACCTGTTCCACATCGAGGACTTCGTCAACCGCGAGCTGGCCAAGGGCGAGACCGCCGACCCGAGCGCCCCGCCCGCGGCAGGCGGCCGCGTCTGAGCCGTGAGCGGCGATGGTCGCTATAGCGACCATCGCCGCTCACGACCTTCAGCGGAGGGTGACCTGCTTGCCGGCCAGGGCGTCTCTCGCGACGCGTTCGGCCGTGGTCAGCTCCCCGCCCGCGGCGAGGGCCCGGTCGAGTCGGGTCGCGAAGGCCTGCGCGGGCTCGGCCCACTCCTTGCTGTGCATCTCCCGGTCCAGGTCCCAGACCGGGACGAGCAGGCCGTGCGCGCGGAAGGCCCCCGCGTAGCGGGTGCCCTCGCCGAGCTCGAGCTCACCCGCGGCGTGCAGGCGGGCGAGGGCGGCCATCAGCACGTCCTCGGCCTCCGGGCGGACCCAGCGCAGGTGGGCCTTCGTGCCGGTGTCCACCCAGTACGCGGCGCGGACGCCCTCGACGGCCTCGGTCGGCATGATCACCGAGTTGGCCCGCTCCAGGGTCGCGGCGATCTCCGGTGAGTCCGCCCCGTCCTCCGGGATCCACCAGCCGAAGTCCTGGTGCAGCTCCAGCTCCAGCTCGGCGTCCGCCGCCACCAGGTCCTGCAGCCGGACGACAGCGCCGTCCGAGCCGCCCAGCCCCGGCCCGACGACCGGCAGCGCCGACCCCGGCTCCGCCGACTGCGCCCACCGCAGCGCCTTCGCGAGGTCCGCGGACAGGTCACCGGACCGCGTCTGGACCTGCATGCCCAGCAGGATCTCGCCGTCCTGGCGGACCATCGCGGCGGAGGCGCCCGGCAGCACGGTGGCGATCCGGACCGGCACGTCGCCCGGCTCGCGCAGCGGCAGCGGGGCGAACGCGGACGGCAGGAACTCCCGCATGGCGACCAGGTCCGGCTCCACGGCCAGGCCGGCGAACGGCCGGGTGACGATCACGTCGTCCCCCGCGCCGTGGCAGGCCTTGAACCGCTTGCCGGACCCACAGGGACAGGGCCGCCGCGGGTTCTCCCCGGCGACGGTGCTCTTCTCACGCGTCTTCTTGGCCATCAGGAGGATGACGGTAGCGAAACCAGAATCTCCCGGCGCACCGCCCGGGTCGGCTCCACCAGCGCGGCGAGGTGGCGCACCACCCCGACGGTGAGCACGGCGGTGACGGCGCAGGACAGGTCGAGCGCAGCGTGCAGCAGCACACCGTCCGCCAGCGCCTGCACCCCGCTGCGGAAGGACCACAGGAACACGACCACCCCGAGGACGACCGACACGCCCCACGCGGCCCACCAGCGCAGCAGCAGCCTGCTCGGCCGCGGGCGCGCCCCGGGCGGGCGGTCCAACCCCAGGTGCTCGACCTCCGCGAGCACTCCGCCGGGGACCGCCAGGTTCAGGCCCGGCACCACCCACCCCACGACGACGGCGAGCGTCGACCGCGCGGGCACCGTGCCGGACCGCTCGGCGGCCGCCTCCCGGATGCGCAGACACCACAGGACGACCAGGATCCCGCAGCCCACCGACCCGGCCACCGAGGCCCAGCCGCCGAACGCCACGGCGGCGTCGGAGAACGCGACCAGCCCGCCGGGCAGCGCGTCGTCCCGGCTGAGCACGAGCAGGACGTAGCGCAGCACCTCGGCGGCGAACCCGACGAACGCGACCGCCGCGAGCGTCCACAGCAGCGGGACCAGCACCAGCGCCCAGCCGCGCGCCCGCTCGACCGCGGGCGCCGGTCCGTCCTGGTCGGGCTCCTGCCAGGGCAGCGCGGGGAACCCCCACCGCGGCATCTCGCGGTACCGCGGCGGGCCGGTGTAGCGGAAGCGCGGCCGGACGGGCAGCGGCGGCCGCGGGTCCGGCGGCGGTTCCGCCACCCAGGTCAGCGCGGCCAGGTAGCGCCCGCAGTACGGGCAGAACGGACCCGCGCCCGGAGGCGGGGTCCGTCCGCACCGCGAGCACTGCACGGTCGGCCTAGATGATCTCGGGGGTGTCCGAGTCGCCGACGATCTCGCGACCCGAACCGGCCCAGGCCTGCATGCCGCCGTCGACGTTCACCGCCGGGTAGCCCTGCTGCGCCAGGTAGGCCACGACGCGGGCGGAGCGCCCGCCCGAGCGGCACACGACGTAGAGCGGGTCGGAGTCCGGGACCTCGGAGATCCGCTCGGTGAGCTGCGACATCGGAATGTGCAGCGAGCTCGGGGCCCGACCGGCGGCCCACTCGTCGTCCTCGCGCACGTCGAGCATCGGGGCGGAGGCGGGGAGGTCGGCGACGGGCACGGACGGAACACTCATGACGGTCATCCTGCCACCGCCCCCGTGACCTACCTGTGAGCGGCGACAGTCGCCGTAGCGACTCCGTTCACCCGCCCCGTCGCTCCGCTCCTGCCGACCCCCGGCCGCCGCTCACAGGGTCAGTGGCGCACCGTCGCCTTCTCCGTCGCCTTCTCCGCGCCCGCCCCCGTGAGGGACCGGACCTCCATCTCGGCGTACTTCTCGCTGTCGAACGGCTCGCGGCGCCCCACGTAGGTGCCGATCGCGCCCAGCAGGAAGGACACCGGGATCGAGACGATGCCCGGGTTGGACAGCGGGAAGAACGCGAAGTCCGCGCCCGGGATCATCGCGTTCTTCGCCCCGGACACCGCGGGTGAGAACACGATCAGCAGCAGGCACACCGCGAGGCCGCCGTAGATGCTCCAGAGCGCGCCGGTGGTGTTGAACCGCCGCCAGAACAGCGAGTACAGGATCGTCGGGAGGTTGGCGCTGGCCGCGACGGCGAAGGCCAGCGCGACGAGGAAGGCCACGTTCTGCCCGTTGGCCAGGATCCCGCCGCCGATCGCGACGACGCCGATGACCAGCGCCGTCGTGCGCGCCACCCGGACCTCACGGACCGGGTCCGGCCGCCCGCGGCGGATCACGTTGGCGTAGACGTCGTGCGCGAACGAGGCCGACGCCGTGATCGTCAGCCCCGCGACGACGGCCAGGATGGTGGCGAAGGCGATCGCGGAGATGATCCCGAGGAGGATCTCCCCGCCCAGCTCGAACGCCAGCAGCGGCGCCGCCGAGTTGACCCCGCCGGGCGCCGCGGCGATCGCCTCCGGCCCGACGAGCGCGGCCGCGCCGTAGCCAGGACCAGCGTGAACAGGTAGAAGATCCCGATCAGCCAGATGGCCCAGACGACGGACTTGCGGGCCTCCTTCGCCGTCGGGACGGTGTAGAAGCGCATCAGGATGTGTGGCAGGCCCGCGGTGCCGAGCACCAGCGCCAGGCCGAGCGACAGGAAGTCCGCCTTGTTCGTGTACTGCAGCCCGGGCGCGAGCAGGGCCTCCCCCTTCGGTGAGGCGTCCACCGCGGCGCCCAGCAGAGCGGAGAAGTTCAGGCCGTATTGCCCGAGCACCCAGAAGGTCATCACGAACGCGCCCGCGATCAGCAGCGCGGCCTTGATGATCTGCACGTACGTCGTGCCCTTCATGCCGCCGACCAGCACGTAGATCACCATGACGATGCCGACGACGCCGATCACGATCGACTGCCCGAGGCGGTCGGAGTTCGGGATCTGCAGCAGCAGCGCGATCAGCCCGCCCGCGCCCGCCATCTGCGCGATCAGGTAGAAGAACGAGACCACCAGCGTGGACGTGGCCGCCGCGGCCCGCACGGGGCGCTGCCGCATCCGGAAGCTCAGGACGTCTCCCATGGTGAACCGGCCGGTGTTCCGCAGCAGCTCGGCGACCAGCAGCAACGCCACCAGCCACGCCACCAGGAAGCCGATCGAGTACAGGAAGCCGTCGTAGCCGTTGACCGCGATGGCGCCCGCGATCCCGAGGAACGACGCGGCGGACAGGTAGTCCCCCGAGATCGCGATCCCGTTCTGCGCGCCCGTGAACGAGCGGCCCGCGGCGTAGTAGTCCGACGCCGTGCGGTTGCTGCGGCTCACCCGGTAGACGACGACCAGCGTGGCCAGCACGAACGCGGCGAAGATCCCGACGTTGAGACCGACGTTGCCGACGTTCACGACTCGATCTCCTGTCGGATGGCCGCCGCGGCGGGGTCGAGCTTCCGGTCGGCGAACCGCACGTACGCCGTGGTGATCACGAAGGTCGTCACGAACTGCAGCAGGCCGATGACCAGGCCGAGGGTCACGTTGCCCGCGACCCGGATCGCCATGAACTCCGGCGCGTAGGACGCGAGCAGGACGTAGGCCAGGTACCAGACCAGGAACAACGCGCTCATCGGGAAGACGAACCGGCGCCTGCGGCGACGCAGGTCGCCGAACTCCGGGGTCGCCTGCACGCGTTCGTACACGGTGGGTCCGTAGCGGTCGCCGACAGACATGGGGCTCCTCTCCGTGGGCTCCCCGACGCCCCTCCGATGTCGAGGACTCCCTCAGAGACGAACGAGCACGCGGCGCAACGGTTTCGTCGGGGAAGGATCAGGAGGCGTCGACGGGATCGTCGTTGCGTTCGACGCGGTCCCGGAACAGGCCCAGGCGCTCCGGGGCGTGCAGACGCAGGAGCAGCGCGTCGGTGTTGGCCGGGCGGCTCTTCCGGGTGGCCAGGCTGACGACGATCATCGAGAGGTACGCGGCGGGCACGCTGACGATGGCGGGCCGGTGCAGCAGGACGCCCGGCAGCCCCTCGCCGACGACGCCCGCGAGACCGACTGCCACGGCCCCCGCCGCGAGCACGCCGCCCACCAGGATCCCGGCGATCGCGCCGCGCGCGGTGAGCCCGCGCCACCAGATCCCCAGCACCAGCAGCGGGCAGAAGGTGGATGCGGCCACGGCGAACGCCAGGGCCACCGACTCGGCGAAGTCCAGCTGCGTCACGAACAGGGCGAGCACGATCGGGACCGCCCCCGCCAGCGGCGTGGCCAGCCGCAGGGCCGCGATCCGCAGGTCGGCGACGGCCCGCCCGGGCAGGACGTCCGAGGCCAGGACGCTGGCCAGGCTGAGCAGCAGCCCCGACGCCGTCGCGAGGAACGCGGCCCAGGCCCCCGCCGCGACCACCCCGCCCAGCACCGCCCCGGCCGCCCCGCTGCCGAGCACGGCGGTCGGCAGCAGCAGCACGGCGGCGTCCGTCTGGCCGGACACGAGCAGCTGCGGGGTGTAGAAGCGCGACAGCGCGCCGAGCAGCGTCACGAGCAGGAAGAACGCGCCGAGCATGGCGAGCACGATCACCGCGCTGCGCCGGGCGGCGCGGCCGTCGGGGTTGGAGTAGAAGCGGCCCAGCACGTGGGGCAGCCCCATGGTGCCGAGGAAGGTGGCGAGGATCAGCGAGTAGATCGCGACGAGCTGGTGGTCGCCGGAGCCCGCGAGCGGGCTGAGCCAGCGGTCGTCCGTCGCGGGCTTCCCGACCGGGACGGGGACGTCCGTGCCCGCCTCGAACACCAGGTCACCGTCCGGCTCGACCCGGTGCGTGGTGCCCGCGGGCCAGCGCAGGACGCTGCCGGGGTCGGCCGCCGCGCCGTCGACCGTCGCCCCGTCGGGCCCCACCGTGACGACCGTGTCCGACGGGACCTCGAGCTCGACGCCCGCGGTGATCTGGACCGTCGTCAGCTCGGCGAACTGCGGCGGCGCGGGCCGGTCGAAGGTGTGCCCGCTGCCGAAGAAGAAGATCACCGCGACGATCGCGGGGATCGCCAGCGCGGTGAGCTTGAGCCAGTACTGGAAGGCCTGCACGAAGGTGACGGACCGCATCCCGCCGAACATCACGGTCGACACGACGATCAGCCCGGCCGCCAGCGCCCCGATCCAGATCGGCAGCCCGGTCACGATGTGCACGGTCAGCCCGGCGGCCTGCAGCTGCGGCAGCAGGTACAACCAGCCGATGACCAGCACGAACACGCTGCACAGCGTGCGCAGACCGCGCGAGCGCAACCGCAGCTCGGCGAAGTCCGGCACGGTGAACGCGCCGGAGCGCCGCAGCGGGGCGGCCACGAACAGCAGCAGCGCGAGGTAGCCCGCGGTGTAGCCGACCGGGAACCACAGCCCGTCCACGCCCTCGCGCAGCACCAGCCCGGCGACCCCGAGGAACGAGGCGGCCGACAGGTACTCGCCGGAGATCGCGCCCGCGTTCGCCAGCGGGCCGACGGTGCGGGAGGCGACCAGGAAGTCCGACGTGCGGCGGGCCCGGTGGCCCATGGTCCCGATGACGGTGGACGCGACGGCCACCAGCAGGATCGCGGTCAGCGCCGCGACGGCCGTGGCGCTCATCGCTCTCGCCCGCTGCGTTGACCCACCCCGCCGGCTGCCGTACCCCGGCGCGGGCTCGGCGCTGCGCGCCGGCGCTGTGCTGATGGTTCGCTCGCACGCTCGCTCACTGCGAGTCCAGCCGTTCGCGGGAGAGCCCGAGGCGCTCGGGGGCGTGGAGCTGCAGCAGGGTGCGGTCGACGTCCGCCGGGACGGTGGCCTTCGTCAGCCTGCTGACGACGATCATCGTCAGGAACGCGGCGGGCACCGCCACGGCGGCGGGCCGCAGCAGCAGCACGCCGAACGCGCCCTCGGGCACGCTCCCGACCAGCGTGGACGCCACGCCGACGCAGGACAGCAGCGCGCCGACCAGCAGCCCGGCCACCGCGCCCGTCGGGGTCAATCCGCGCCACCACACGCCCAGCACGAGCAGCGGGCAGAAGGTCGCGGCCGCCACCGCGAACACCAGCGGCACGGTCAGGGCGAAGTCCATCCGGCCGACCAGCAGGGCGGGCGCCACCGGCACGATCGCCGACAGCACGGCGGCGATGCGGAAGTCGCGGAGCCGTCCGGAGAGCACGTCGGTGAACAGTACGCCGGCGAGGCTCACCACGAGGCCCGACGACGTGGACAGGAACGCCGCCGCCGCCCCGGCGGACACCAGCCCGCCGAGCAGCCAGCCCGCCCAGCCGTCGCCGAGGACCGCGGTCGGGACGAGCAGCACCGCGCCGTCCGTGCGCCCGTCGACCAGCAGCTCGGGGGTGAACGCCCGCGACAGCAGCCCCAGCAGCGAGACCAGCGCGAACACCGCGCCGATCATCGCCAGCACGACGACGGTGGTGCGGCGGGCCGCGCGCCCGTCGGGGTTGGTGTAGAAGCGGACGAGCACGTGCGGCAGCCCCATGGTGCCCGCGATGCCGGCGATCATGATCGAGTAGATCTCCAGCAGCGTGGCACCGCCGGAGTGTGGTTCGAGCCACTCGCGGTCGGTCGGCGGGGCGCCCGCCGGGACGGGCACACCCGAGCCCGCGGCGAAGCGCAGCTCGGTGCCCGCCTGGACGTCGTGCACGCCGGGGGCCCAGACGAGCGGGCCGTCGACCGCGGCGCCGTCGACCGTGCCGCGGGCTCGCAGGGCCGTGTCGGCGGCGACCTCCAGGCGCACGGGGGTCTCGACGGAGACGGTGGTCTCCTCCGCGAAGACCGGCGCGGTCGGGCGGTCGAGCTCGCGGCCCGAGCCCAGGAACAGGGCCAGCGCGATCAGCGCGGGGACGGTGAGCGCGGTGAGCTTGAGCCAGTACTGGAAGGCCTGGACGAACGTGATGGACCGCATGCCGCCGCCGACGACGGACAGGATCACCAGCACCCCCGCGCCGACGACACCGACCCAGCCGGGCAGCGTCGTCAAGGTGGTGAGGGCCAGGCCCGCGCCCTGCAGCTGCGGGAGCAGGTAGAGCCATCCGATCAGCAGGACGAGCCCGGTGCAGAGCCTGCGCAGGCCGCGGGCGTGCAGGCGGGCCTCCGCGAAGTCCGGGATCGTGTAGGCGCCCGAGCGCCGCAGCGGCGCCGCGACCAGCAACAACAGCGCGAGGTAGCCGGCGCAGAAGGCGATCGGGTACCAGAGCCCGTCCGCTCCCTCGCGCAACACGATGCCGGCGACCCCGAGGAAGGTCGCCGCGGACAGGTACTCACCGGAGATCGCGGCGGCGTTGGGGACCGCGCCGACCGTGCGGGAGGCGACGAGGAAGTCCGAGGTGCTGCGCGCGACCCGCACCCCGAGGGTCCCGATGAGGACCGAGGCGATGCCGACGAGGCCGATCGCGACCAGCGCGACCAGGGAGGGCGTGTCCATGCCTGGGCCCGACTAGTCCTGGACGTGGTCGGCGAAGTTCTGTTCGACGCGTTCGGCGGCCCGGGTGTGCCACCAGCCCAGGCCGAGCAGGAACGGGTACACGAGCACGCCGAGCAGGAGCCACGGCAGGCGCAGGCCCAGGACCTCCAGGCGGCCCAGCTCCGGGTAGTAGGCGAACAGGATCGGGAGCGCGCCGAGCACGAGCAGCGCGACCAGGCCGACCCGCAGCGCCACGCCCAGCTGCCCGCGGATCAGGTTGGCGCGCAGCAGCTCGCCGACGGGCGTGCCCTCCTGCACGTCGACCACCGTGCGCACGGTGCGGGCGACGCCCTTGCGTTCGGAGAGCACCACGCGCACGCGCTTGGGGACGTCCGGGTCGTCGTCGACGGCCACGCGGGCGTCGAAGCGCGCGCCGACCGGTCTGCTCGGCGGCAGGACCTCCGGCACGGCGGTCGCCGCGGCGGCCGGCGGCGCCTCGTCGCGCGACGGTGCGGGGTCGGCGTACGGTGCCATCCCGCCGACGTCCGTCGCCTCGAGGTCCGCGCGGTCCAGCGGGGTCGCCCCGGGCCAGGAGTGCGGGCCGGGGACGCCGGTCGGCGTGGTCGACACCGAGGTGGACACCGAGGTCGGCCCGGCGGGCTCGCGGGCGACGAGCGGGCCGGCGAGGGTGGCCGGGGCGGGGGCGCGCCTGCCCGCACGGTCCATCGGGTTGCCCGCCTGGCGCATCCCGCCGGGTCCGGGCGGCGGGGTCGCCTCCCGCGGGTCCGCGTAGCCCTCGGGCGGGGGGAGCCGCAGCGGGACGCTGGCGGGGCCGAGGACGCGTTCGAAGGGGGCCTGGTCGTCCTCGCCGTCGTCGAGCTCGAGGTCGTCCTCGTCGTCGTAGTCCGCGTAGGCGAGGTAGTCCGGCTGCGGCCCGGGGTCGGGCCGGGTCGACGCCGCGGGGTCGGCGGGCGCGGGCGACGAGCCGGGGAGCGGGTGCGGGCCGGACGTCGGCCGGGCCGCGGCACCGTCGCCGGGCTGGACACCGGTGGGCACGGGACCGTTGGGCGCCGCTCCGTTCGGCACAGCTCCGGTGGGCACGGCACCGTTCGGCACCGCTCCGTTCGGCACCGCGTACGGCGGTCCGGCGGGCCGGGGTGCGGGCGGGGCGGGCGGGGCGAAGGACTCGGGTGCGCTCGGTGCGGGGCCCGCGTAGGCCTGGTAGCTGGGGGGCGGTGCGCCCTGACCCTGCCCCTGACCGGCGCCGGTCTGCCACTGGGCCCGGCCGCGGGGGCCCGGGGTGGGGGCGGGCGGCGTCTGCGGTCCCCGGGACCCGGTGCGCAGCCGGGCGGCGAGGGCGTCGACGCCGAACTTCTCGGTGTCCGCGTCGTCTCGTGCGTGTCGCCCGCGCGCGGGGTGCGCGGCGCGGGCCTCCATGCGCCGCCGCAGCTCCTCCTGGAGCCACAGCGGTCCGGAGTCCTCCGGGCCGGTGCCCGACCCGGCTCGCGGGTCCCCGTCCTCCCGCGCACGCCGCCGGCGCGGGCCGCCCGGTGCAGGGCGGTCCGCGTCCGCGTCGTCGCCCACCCGACCGTCCCCCGGGTCGGCGGGTGGTGGCGAACCGTCGAGCGAGGTGCTCACCCGCGGGTCGCTCGATGGGTCATCGCTGGCTCCACGCCTGCTTCGTCGCGCGGACCAGGCGGTCCTTCAGCTCCCGGGTGTGGCGCCGGGAGACCGGCAGCTCGGCGGTGTCCGGGCCGGACCCGACCCGCACGACGTAGCCCGACCCGGCCAGCCGCAGCTCGGTGACCAGCGGCAACGCCACCAGGAACGAGCGGTGGATGCGCACGAACCCGGCGTCTCGCCAGCGGTCCTCGAGCACCGACAGGGGGATGCGGACGAGGTGGCTGCCGTCCGTGGTGTGCAGGCGGGCGTAGTCGCCCTGGGCCTCCACGTACCGGACCGCGGACCGGGGCACCAGCTTGGTGGTGCCCGCCAGCTCGACGGGGATGACCTCGTCCTCGTCCCGCTCCGGCGCCGCCGCCTCGACGGGGGCGGCCGTGGCACGGTTCGCGATGATCCGGTCCAGCGCGGCGGCCAGACGCTCGGTGCGCAGCGGCTTGAGCAGGTAGTCCTTGGCCCCCACCTCGTACGCGTCGACCGCCCGGTCGTCGTGCGCGGTGACGAAGACGACCTCCGGCGGCTGCAGCATCGTGGAGAACACCCGCGCCAGCTCCAGCCCGTCCAGGCCGGGCATGCGGATGTCCAGGAACACCACGTCGATGTCCGTGCGGTCCGCCAGCCGGGCGGGCGACTGCGGCGGCGGGGGGAACTGGCCCCCGGCCGCGCGGGTCGCGGACATGGACGCGTGCGTGTGCTCGCGCGTGCTGCGGGCGCTGAGCTGTCGGAGCGCCTCGGTGGAGTCCCCGGCCATCAGGACCTCCGCGACGCGGGGGTCCTCGTTCAGCAGGAACGCCAGTTCTTCGAGGGCCGGCTGTTCGTCGTCCACAGCCAGGACGACCAGACCTCCGGAGCTGTCGGTGCTGTCCACGATCTCCTCATCCTGCGTTCCCGGGGCACGACCTCCGATCACGTCGCCTCACGACGTCACCGGAGCCCGGAGTCCATGGTGACGGTGATCGGGGCCGGATGCCAGGGCATCTCATCAATCTGCGACCGATCGGCTACACCTCGAACGGGTGACGCGTTCCCGCGTCCGGTCTTTCGCCCACCGCCGGCGACGCTACAGACCGTAGCGCGCCCAGCTCGCTCTGATGTCAGCCGCCTGGGTGAGCCCGAGGACGACGTCGGCCGCGGTGACCTGCGACCATCCGAGCCCGGCCGCCGCCGCGGGGGCCCCGATGCCGAGCCTCGCCAGCAGCGGCTTGCGTCCCTCGACCGTGACGAGCTTCGCCTCGGGGAAGCGCTCGGTGAGAATCGAGCGGGGGGTACCCAACCCGTCGACCAGGCCGAGCTCCAGGGCCTTCGCGCCCGTCCACACCTCCCCGGTGAACAGGTCCGCGCCCGCCGCGAGCTTCTCCCCGCGCCGCGCGGTGACCCAGGAGCGGAACATCTCGTGCAGCTCCTCCTGCATGCCGCGCAGCCACACGACGTCCTCCTCCTTCTCCGGGAGGAAGGGGTCCAACCGCGCCTTGGAGGTGCCCGCGGTGTGCAGCCTGCGCTCGATGCCGTAGCGCTGGATGAGCCCCTCGAGCCCGAAGCCGGAGCTGACGACGCCGATCGAGCCGACCAGGGACGTCGGGTGCGCGTGGATCTCGTCCGCGGCGCAGGCCAGCCAGTACCCGCCGGAGGCCGCGACGTCCTCGCAGAACGCGAGGACCGGCACCTCGTGCTTCTCCGCCAGCTCCCGGATCCGGTCCGCCACGAGCGCGGACTGGGTGGGCGAGCCGCCCGGCGAGTTGATCAGCAGCGCCACGGCGACGGCCCGGTCGGTGGTGAACGCCCGCTCCAGGGCCTTGTCCGTCGCCTGCCAGTTGATCACCGAGCGCGGCACCGGCCCGCCCGCCTGCGGCGTGATCACGCCGTGCAGCCGCACCATGGGCACGACGTCCTGTTCGGCCTTCTCGCCCCCCAACCGCCCGGGCAGGCGCGACGACAGCCGATCAGGAATACGCAGGGCTTCCATGCCGCCACCCTACGCAAGAACGCCTGACCAGGCCGCCCGACCACCACCCGTGAGCGGCGATAGTCGCTATCACGACTATCGCCGCTCACGGGTCAGGCTCGGATGCCTGCCCGGAACTTGGGGACGCGCAGGGTGATCTTCATGCCCGCGCCGACGGCGGTGTCCACCACCAGGCCGAAGTCGTCTCCGAAGGCGCTGCGCATGCGGTCGTCGACATTGCCGAGGCCGACGTGCGCGCCGGAGAGATGGGCGTCGTCGAGGTCCTCGGTGAGCCGGGCGGGGTCCATGCCCACCCCGTCGTCCTCGACGATGATCACGCACTCGGCGCCCGCGTTCTCCGCGGTGATGGTGATCGTGCCGCCGTTGGGCTTGCTGGCCAGGCCGTGCCGCACCGCGTTCTCCACCAGCGGCTGCAGCGCCAGGAAGGGCAGCACCACGTTCAGCACCTCGGGCGCGATCTGCAGCTTGATGTTGAGCCGGTTGCCGAAGCGGGCCTTCTCCAGGGCGATGTAGCGCTCGATGTTGGTCAGCTCGTCGGACAACGTCGTGTACTCACCCGCGGAGCGGAAGGAGTACCGGGTGAAGTCCGCGAACTCGATCAGCAGGTCACGGGCCCGGACGGGGTCGGTGCGGATGAACGAGGCGATGGTGGTCAGGGCGTTGTAGACGAAGTGCGGGGAGATCTGCGCGCGCAGCGCCCGCACCTCGGCGCGGTTGAGCCGGGCCCGCGACTCGTCCAGCTCGGCGAGCTCCAGCTGCGACGACACGTACCGCGCGACCTCCGCGGTCGCCCGCAGCAGGACCGGGCCCGCCGTGGCGTTGGTCAGCGCGGCGAGCGTGCCGATGATCGTGCCGTCGCTCTCCAGCGGCACGGCGACGATGCCGCGGATGTCGCAGTTCGGGTAGTGGCAGGCGATCGAGCCGTGCGAGAGCACCTGCTGGCGCCCGGTCGTGATGACCTGGTCGGCCAGCCCGACGACGTCCGGCTTGTGCTGGTCCGCCTCGCCGTCCCAGGCCAGGACCTCGCCGCGGGCGTCGGTCATGGTCAGGGCGCTGGTGTCCAGCAGGGTGCGCAGGTAGGGCAGCGCGTAGTTGGCCGAGTTGGGGTTCAGCCCGTCTCGCAGCGCGGGCGCGGCGAGCGCGACCGTGTGCAGCGTGGAGAACGTGGCGCGTTCCAGCGGGCTGGCGAACGTGTGCCGCCGCGACCGCCGGACCAGCAGCACGACGATCACCACGAGGAGCGCGAGGATCACGGCCGCGAGGATGAGCACCAACGGCGAGGAGAGGACCTCGGCCACAGCGCGTCACCTCACCAGTCTGGAGAACCTCCGGTCGGCGAGGGGTTTGCCGCCGGTCTGGCAGGTCGGACAGTACTGGAACGACCGATCGGCGAAGGACACCTCCCGCACGGTGTCCCCGCACACCGGGCAGGGCAGGCCGGTGCGGGCGTGCACGCGCAGCCCCGAGCGTTTCTCGCCCTTCAGCGAGGCCGCGCCCTGCCCCACGGAGCGCTCGACGGCGTCCGTCAGCACCCCGCGCATCGCCGCGTAGAGGGCGTCGACCTTCTCCGCCGTGAGCCGCCCGGAGACGGCGTAGGGCGAGAGCTTGGCGGTGTGCAGGATCTCGTCCGAGTAGGCGTTGCCGATGCCGGCGAGCACCTTCTGGTCCACGATCAGGTTCTTGATCCGCTCGGAGCGCCCGGCGAGCAGCTCCCCGAACGCCTCCCGCGAGAGGTCCAGCGCGTCCGGCCCCAGGCGGGCGATGCCCGGGACCTGCGAG
This sequence comes from Pseudonocardia oroxyli, assembly GCF_900102195.1. Lineage (GTDB taxonomy): Bacteria > Actinomycetota > Actinomycetes > Mycobacteriales > Pseudonocardiaceae > Pseudonocardia > Pseudonocardia oroxyli. Next base: position 226,817 of record NZ_FNBE01000005.1, on the reverse strand, counting down.
ACGTCCGGGACCAGGTAGACGGCGAGCCGCTTCTGCGTGCCCGCCTCGGTGAGGTCGAACCCGGGCCCGCCGACGGCGTCGAGGTGCACCCGCAGGGCGAGCGGACCGCGCCCGCTGGGCTTCGGCGGTGTGCTCGACGCCTGCTCGTGCCAGCGCAGCCATCCCGCCCGCGAGAGGTGGGTGACCAGGTGCAGGGGGCCCGCGTCCGGCCGGTCCTCGAAGTCCACCGAGAGGAACTTCCCGAACCGCGACGCCCCGGTGACCACCCGCCCGACCAGCGCGGACACCGGCGGGTCGAAGGTCTTGAGCACGCTCATGCTCGCCACGTCGACCCGCGCGACCGGGCGGTAGAGCGCGTGGTCGCGCAAGTGCTGGGCGAGCGCCTCGACCTCGGGGAGCTCGGGCATGTCGGTCCCCCTAGTTGGTGTCCGGCTGCAGGGGGGTGTCGGCGTGGCCCGGGGTGCCGCGCTGGCGCAGCGACAGGAGCACCACGCGCATCTCCTCCTGGGCCTTGCCGACGCCGCGGACCTTGCCGACCCAGTGTTCCTGCTTGGCGTCGGAGTTGTAGTGCCCGTCCGTCTTCGCGACGATCGTCCACGGCCTGCGCAGGTACCAGCGGACGGGGAAGAAACCCAGGATGACCAGGGCGAACAGCCAGTAGAACAGCGGCACGTGCAGCCGGGACTGGGTGAGCAGCGGCCAGGCGACGATCACCACGCCGAACACGATCAACGCGCAGACGACCATGACGACGGCTCCGCGGCCACCGTCGACGTCGTGCTCGAACTCGTCGCCGACCGCGGGCACGGACCACTCGATGTGCCGCGAGACCTCCCAGGTCCGCCCGTCGCCCGCGGTGACGGTCTTGCGCACCATGCCTCGGCCCCTCCTCGCTCGGCGGGTTCCCACTCTCCCACAGACGCGGGGTCGTCCGGATCACCCGGAACCCGTTTGCGCACCGTCCCCGCAAAGGCGCATCCTGGCCACCGATACTCATTGCGTGCTACATGCAAAGAGAAGGTAAAGGACCCTGCGTTGACTGCACCGAGTACAGCCACCGTCGCCCCGGACCGAGGCGGTGAGCTGACCCATCGACAGATCGTGACGATCCTGGTCGGACTCGCGCTCGGGATGTTCCTCGCCGCCCTCGACCAGACGGTCGTGGCGACGGCGATCCGCACCATCGCCGACGATCTCGGCGGGCTGTCCCAGCAGGCCTGGGCCACCACCGCGTTCCTCATCACCGGCACGATCACCACGCCGCTCTACGGCAAGCTCTCGGACATCTACGGCCGCAAGCCGCTGTTCCTCACCGCGATCACGATCTTCATCGTGGGCTCCGTGCTCTGCACGTTCGCCACCTCGATGTACATGCTCGCGGGCTTCCGGGCCGTACAGGGCCTCGGCGCGGGCGGCCTGTTCTCGCTGGCCCTGACGATCCTGGGCGACATCGTGCCGCCGCGGGAGCGGGCCCGCTACCAGGGCTACATCCTCGCCGTGTTCGGCACGTCGAGCGTGCTCGGCCCGGTCATCGGCGGGCTGTTCTCGGGCCAGCCCGAGATCGCGGGCATCGACGGCTGGCGCTGGATCTTCCTGGTCAACGTGCCGATCGGGCTCGTGGCCCTGTTCGTCGTGGCCCGGGTGCTGAACGTCCCGCACGTCAAGCGCCCCCACAAGATCGACTGGCCGGGCGCCCTGACGCTGGCCATCGGCCTCGTCCCGCTGCTGATCGTGGCCGAGCAGGGCCGTGAGTGGGGCTGGGACTCCGACCGGGCCATCGGCTGCTACATCATCGGCGCCATCGGGCTGATCCTGTTCTACTTCTGCGAGCGGGGCATCGGCGACGACGCGCTGATCCCGCTGCGGCTGTTCCGCAACGGCGTGTTCAGCCTGAGCAGCGCGGCCGGGATCATCCTCGGCATGGGGATGTTCGGCGGCATCGCGCTGCTGCCCCAGTTCCTGCAGATCGTGCGCGGCGCGAGCCCCACCGAGTCCGGCTTCCTGATGCTGCCGCTCGTCGCCGGGATCATGGTGGCGTCGATCGTGTCCGGCCAGGTCACCTCCCGGACCGGGCGCTACAAGATCTTCCCGATCATCGGCACCGCCCTGATGGTCGGCGCGATGCTGCTGCTGCACTTCCTCGTCACCTGGGACATCCCGCTGTGGGAGCTCGACCTGCTGATGGCGATGTTCGGCCTCGGGCTGGGCTGCTGCATGCAGACCCTGGTGCTGGCCGTGCAGAACGCGGTGCCCGCGCGCGACATGGGCGTGGCCACGGCGTCGTCGACGTTCTTCCGGCAGATGGGTGGCACGCTCGGCACGGCCATCTTCCTGTCCATCCTGTTCTCCACGGTGGGCGACAAGATCACCGCCGCGTTCCAGGGCGACGCGGGCCAGGTCTTCCGGGCCGCGGCCGCCGATCCCGCGGTGATCGCGAACCCCGCCAACGCCCAGGTCCTGCAGGGCGCGCAATCCGGTGACCTGTCGGCCGCGTCCGGCGTGCTCAGCGACTCCGCGTTCCTGCAGCAGATCGACCCCGGGCTGGCCCGGCCGTTCCTGGTCGGCTTCACCGACTCGATGACCCTCGCCTTCCTCGTGGCGGCGATGGTGATGTTCCTGGCGTTCGTGTTCGTGCTGTTCATCAAGGAGTTGCCGTTGCGCACCATGTCCGGCGCCCAGGCCCGGCTGGCCGAGGAGGCCGCAGCGATGCCCGCCGTCGAGAGCGCGGAGGCGGCGGCCGCGGCCTCGCCGTTCGACCCCCAGGAGCACCCCGCCCCGGTGCCGCCCTCGCCCACCCCGCGGTCGGCGCCGGACCCCTTCGCCGCACCCGTCGGGGCCGCCACCAACGGCACCAGCAACGGCTCCGCGACCATCCGCGGGCGCCACGCGCTCGGCGGCGGGCTGCCTGCCGCGCAGCCCGGCCCCGACACCGCGACCGGGGACGGCCCCGAGGTGACGGGCATCGTCCACCGCGCGGACGGCACCGGCCTCGCGGACGCCGTGGTGACCCTCACCGACCCGGCGGGCCACCAGGAGGGCCGCACGGTCACCGGGCCCGACGGCGCCTACCGGATCCCGCTGGAGCACGGCGGGACCTACCTGATCGTGGCGACCAGCGGCGCGTTCCCGCCCTACGCGTCCATGGTGGCGGTGGCGGACCGTCCCGTCCGCCACGACGTCCCGCTCGCAGGCGCCTCCGCCGTGCGCGGCACGGTGCGGGCGGGTGACGGCGCCCCGGTCTCCGAGGCGACCCTCGCCCTGATCGACGCCCGCGGAGACGTCGCCGCCACCGGACGCCCGGACGAGGCGGGCCGCTACCGCCTCGAGGGGGTGCCGGAGGGCCGGTACACGCTGACCGCGACCGGGCCCGGGTTCGCACCCGTCGCCTCGTCGGTGGAGCTGCGGACGGGGGCGACCACCGACCACGACATCACGCTGCCGCAGCGGGCCCGGCTGACCGGGACCGTCGTCGCGGCCAGCGACGGCCGCGGCGTCCCCGAGGCCCTCGCCACCCTGATCGACGCGGACGGCGCGGTCGTGGCCTCGACCGTCACGGCCCCGGACGGCACGTTCACCTTCGAGGACCTGCCCGGCGGCACCTACACGCTCACGGCCAGCGGGTACGCGCCGGTGGCGACCGTCGTGCAGATCGGCGCGGGCGGGGTGACCGAGACCGACGTCCAGTTCCCGGCACCCGCGCAGGAGGTCGTGCAGAAATGACCGCCGACGCACTCACTCCCGCGGAGGCGGCCTCGTGACAGACGTGACCGGCAGGCTCATGACCCCCGACGGGTGGCCCGTCACCGGCGGCACCCTCACCGCCGTCGACGCGACCGGCGTGCAGCAGGGGCGGACCACGAGCCGCGAGGACGGCGGGTTCGTCCTCGCGGGGCTGGCGGACGGCCCGTACACGGTGATCGCCGCGGCGGCGGGCCACGAGCCCGCGGCCCGCACCGTCGCGGCCTCCGGCGGCCGCGCGACCCTCGGGGTGCTGGAGCTCCCCCGGGTGGGCGGGGACGTGCTGCCCGCGCCCGGCACCTGGGCCATCGACCCGCACCACTCGTCCATCCGCGCCACCGCGCTGCACCTGGGGATGAGCCGCATCCACGGCAGGCTGCGGTCGTTCTCCGGGCACATCCAGGTGGCGGACCCGCTGGAGAACAGCTCGGTCGAGGTCGTCATCGACCCCGGCGCCGTCGACTCCGACGACGCCGACCGGGACACGCACCTGCGCTCCCCGGACTTCCTCGACGTGGCGGCCTACCCGGAGATCACCTTCAAGTCCGACGGCCTGACCAGGCTCGACACCCGGCACTGGCGGGTCGACGGGGTGCTCACCCTCAAGGGGGTGAGCGCGCCGGTCGCGCTCGACGTGCGCTACCGCGGCACCGGCCCGGACCTCTGGGGCGGCACCAGGGCGGCCTTCGAGGCGACCACCGAGATCTCCCGGGACGACTTCACCATGGCGTGGAACCAGAGCGTCCTCGCCGGCGTCCTGGCGATCGGCCGCACGCTGCGGATCGACATCGACATCCAGGCGGTCCGCGGCTAGGGCCTCCCGCCGAGATGACCGTCAGGGCGATCCGAGGGCACCTGGAATCGCCCTGACGTTCATCTCGGCTAGAAGAGGGTGGGGGCCAGCACGCCCTCGTGGGCCAGCAGCCACTCCTTGGTGGGCAGGCCGCCGCCGAACCCGCCGAGACCGCCCGCCGCCATGACCCGGTGGCAGGGCACGACGACCGGGATCGGGTTGGAGCCCATGATCGAGCCGACCCCCCGGGCCGCCGTGTAGCCGTGGCCCTCGTACGCCCCGCTCGCGTCCGCGAGCTCGGCGTAGGTCGTGGTGCTGCCGAACGGGACGGCCCGGAACAGGGTCTGCAGCACCGTGCGCTGGGTGCCGTGGGTGAGCCGCCAGTCCAGCGGCACGTCGAACCGCCTGCGCTCCCCGGCGAGGTACTCCGCGACCTGCTCCGCGGCGGCGCTGGGGCCCTCGACCGGCTCCAGCTCCAGCCGTGCGGCCGCGACGCCCACCCGCTCGGGATCGGCGCCCCACGTGACGAGGCACAGCCCGGTCGGTGAGCTGCCGACCGTCAACGCCCCCAGCGGACCCGGCGCCGGGACCACGGACCAGCTCAGGCGCGTCACAGCTCGCTCGCCAGGGGCACCTCGGTCAGGGCCGCGCCGGTCATCCACTCCCGCAAGGCCTTGGTGGCCAGCACGTCGTCGGTGTTGTAGCCGATGAGCCGCTCGCGCTGCGCCGCGTCCGGCTCGGCCCCGTCCATCCCCACCGCGTCCCGGTACCAGCGCATGGAGTTCTCCCCACCCGCCTCCGGGTCCCGCCAGGTGAACCCCGCGACGGGGGCGATCTTCTTGAGCCCCTTGCCCTGGGCGCACAGGAACCACTCGTTGACCACGGCGAACAGGTCCACCCACGTGTCCGCCGCGATGAACTCCTGCACCTGCGCGACCGGCGGCACCCCCGGCATGCCCGAGAACCGCTGCGCCGAGGACAGCAGCCAGCGGTTCTCCGCCTGCTCGTTGTAGCAGTAGGCGGCGAAGGTGCGACCGCTCGCGGCGGCGGCCGCCCGGATCCCGGACAGCCAGGTCCAGAACTCGCCGAACGAGCGCCCCTCGTCCGGGGTGGGGACCGGGTCCCAGGTGGCGAAGGCCCGGTAGCCCTCCGGCGCGTCCCCGGGGCGGATCCCGCCCGGGTAGGACAGCTGCACCCCCCACATGTAGGCGCCGGACTCGCCGAAGCTCTCCATGTCGACGTCCACCTCGACGTCCGCCCGCAGGACCGGCACCTGCGGAACCCGGCGCACCACGGCGAGCCCGCGCAGTCGGGCGCGGGCCAGCGCCACCGCGTCCGCGAAGGGCATGCCGGGCATGGGCACCGGCTCGTGGGCCGGGTCCAGCGCGGCCAGCTCGTCGACCGTGCCGACGCCGATCTCCTTGAGCGCCGTGGCGGTGTCCCCGCGCACGACGAGGCTCACGTCCCGCCGCTCCTCGAGCACGGCCTCGCAGGTCGGCCACCACGGGCAGCGCCGGCACTCCAGGATCCGGGAGGGCTCGGCCAGCGGCGCGGCGCCGGTGGCCGCGGCCAGCGCGACGGCCGCGCGGTCGGCGAACCGCTCGTCGTACTCGCCGAGGGTGCTGCGTTCCCCCGGCCAGTGCCCGGCCCGCAGGTCGTGCCACACCACGACGTCCGCATCCAGGCCGATCACGCCGCCCAGGCCTGCGTCCTCCGGGGCCCAGCCCGCGGACTGCAGCATGCGCAGCAGGTGTGCCAGCCGCAGCAGGTCGCGGGGCTGGGACCGGACCTTGCGCTCGGTGTCCGGCCGCGCGGCCGCGGGGAAGGGCGTGGCCAGCGGCGCGGTGAGCGCGCCGGTGCCGGGATCGGTGATCCGGTGCCGGACGACGACGACCGGCAGGTACCCGCCGGGCACCCGGACCAACAGCTCCGCCGAGCCGCGCCGCCCCGCCCGGTCCAGCGGCAGCACGGCCCCGCCGATCAGGCCCGCACCGGCCGCGACGAGCTCCTCCGTGCGGCGCGCGCGCTCGCGTGAGGTGCCCTCCTCCGGCACGGAGTGCCAGGCCTGCGGCTGATCCGCGGCCAGCGCTGTGGCGATGTGGGCGCGGTGCTCACGCGCATCCGCCCGGCGCTGCTCGATCGCCGGGTCCGGGAGCGCGCGCGGGGAGTCGCCCGCCGCGGGGTCGTGGTCGAGGTGGACCCGGCGGCGGCAGCGGGTGGTCGCCGCGGCATCGAGCACCGGGACCCCCACCGGGGCGCCCGGGCCCGACCCGCTGATCGTCCCCCTGATCGACACCGTCACGCCTTGGAGGGTAGAGACCGACACCGACAACTCCGCGCAGGCCACGACGAGCCAGGCCGCGGTGCCTCGTCGCAGGAGGGTGGCACCGCACTCGGCGGCGCCTCGGCCACGAGCGGCTGGATCCGCCGGTTCCGGCACGACCCTTCTGCGACGGGGCACTAGTCTCGCCCCGATCACCGGAAACGGTCACGGAGCGGGAGGCACGGGACACCATGGCGCGGAGCTCGTCGGACCGAGCGAGGCGGAAGGCGGCGAAGGCGGCCGCCCGCACCGAGAAGGCCGCGACGAAGAGCGCGGCCAAGGCACGCAAGACCGCCGAGCAGGCCGGGGACCGGGTCAGCCGGGCGGCAGGCACCGCGCTCGCGGCCGTCGAGGCCGCGACCAGCGACAAGGTCGGCCGCAAGGCGAACAAGAAGGCCCGCCGGACGGCGACCAAGGCGCAGAAGGCGCTGGCCAAGGAGGCGGGCACCGCGGCACCCAAGGACCTGACCAGCGCGCAGACCAAGCGGGTGCTCGCGGTCGGCAAGGCGGTGGCCCCGCTGTTGCTGCCCTACGGCATCGCCGCGGCCGGGGTCGCCCGCGCGTCCTGGGACACCTACCGGTCCCGGCGCCTCGGCGTCCCCGCCGACCAGCTCGGCCGCTTCACCGGCCGCGGCGGCGCGCTGCACGCCCGGCTGTCCCGGGCGGGCGAGGCGCTGACCGAGGTCGAGGCGACCGGCGACGCGGCGGGCCGCGCGTTCGCCCAGGAGACCCGGCCGCGGCTGGCGGACCTGGCGCTCGCGGTGCGCGCGGCGGAGCAGATGCCGACCCCCCGGCGGCGCACGGCGTTCCGCGCGGTCGGGAGCGAGCTGGACCGGATCGAGGACCGGCTGCTGGACCAGCTCGGGCTGCGCGGCTGAGTGGGGGGCTGAGTCGGCGGCTGAGTCGGCGGCCACCTGCGCCACTGATCGTCGCGGCCACGGGCTACGGTCTGTGGCTGTGTCGTCGGCCGATCGAGCACGGACCCGTCCCCCGTCCGGGGTCGGTCCGCACGCCCGCCCGGTCCCGCGCGGCCTCGCCCTGGTCTCGCTGACGGCGCTGCTCAGCGCGCTCGGCCACCTGGCGGGCGGCGGCACCCTGCCCGATCTGGGGCTGCTGCTCGTGCTGCTCCCCCTGCTGGCGCTGGTCGTCACCTCGCTCGCCGAACGGATCCGGGGCCGGTTCGCCGTGCTCGGCACGCTCGGTGCGGGTCAGCTCGTCCTGCACGAGCTCCTGGTGCTGTTCGGCCACGACCACGCGGGCCCGGTCGACGCTCCCCGGATGCTCGCCATGCACGCCGTGGCCACCGTGCTGTCCGGGCTGCTGCTCGCGCACGTCGACGCCCTGCTGGCCGCGGTCGGCCACGCGCTGCGGCGGGTGGTCCCCCGCCGTCCCGGCACCCCGGTCGTCACGCCGCGGGTGCGGACGTGGGTCACGCCCGAGGCGTCCTCGGGGCACGTCCGGCGGGCCGCGGTCGGGGCGCTCGGCCTGCGCGGTCCTCCGGTGGCGTCCGCTCCCTGACCGGATCCGGACCCACCTCACAGAGGACACCCATGTTCACCGTTCGTCGTACCGCCCTGCGCGCGAGCGCCGTGGCCGCCGTCGCAGGCGGGCTGCTGCTCGCCGGCACCGTGCCCGCGTTCGCGCACGTCACCGCCCAGCCCGGCACCGCCGAGCAGGGCGGCTACACCGTGATCACCTTCCGCGTGCCCAACGAGTCGAGCACAGCGGGCACCACGAAGCTGCAGGTCAACCTGCCCGTCGACCACCCCATCACCTCGGCGCGGACCACGCCGCAGCCCGGCTGGACGGCCGAGGTCACCAAGGGCACGCTGCCCGCGCCCGTGGACGTGGACGGCACCCAGGTGACCGAGGCCGTCACCGCCGTCACCTGGACCGCGCAGCCGGGCACCCGCATCGGGCCGGGCCAGTACGTCGACTTCCCGCTGTCGGTGGGGCCGCTGCCGACCGGGGTCGACGAGATCGTGCTGCCCGCCGTCCAGACCTACGACGACGGCCGCGTCGTCTCGTGGGACCAGCCGACCGTCGCCGGGGCGGAGGAGCCGGAGCACCCGGCGCCGACCGTCACGCTGACGCCGGCCACCGGAGGTGGACACGGCGCGCACGGGGGTGGGGACACCGCCGCCGCGGCGGGCACCACCGACACGACCGCGCGCTGGCTCGGCGGCGTCGGGCTGCTGCTCGGCGCGCTGGGCCTCGGGCTCGGCGGCGGCGCGCTGCTGCGCAGCAGGCGGTCGGGCGCCGAGCCGAAGGAGAAGGTGGACGCATGAGGAGGCTCGTCGCGGCGGGTGTGCTCGCCGTGCTCGCGATGCTGGTGGGTGCCGCGCCCGCCTTCGCCCACGCCCAGTTCGAGGGCAGCGACCCCGCGGACGGGGCCAGCCTCGCCACCGGGCCCCAGACGGTGACGCTGACCTTCAGCGACACCATGCAGCAAGGCTTCAACACGATCACGGTGACCGGCCCGGACGGCGCGCAGTACCAGGCCGCGGGCGACCCGAAGGCACAGGACACCACCGTCAGCATCGGGGTGAACCCGCTCGGCCCGGCCGGGGTCTACCAGATCGGCTACCGCGTGCTGTCCGACGACGGCCACCCCATCACCGGGCAGATCGGGTTCACCCTGACCCAGCCGGGGCCCGGGGCCGGCACGCAGGCCGCCGCCCCGACGGCCGCGGCGCCCACCTCGCAGGCACCCGTCGCCCAGGCGGCGCAGGAGGACCAGGAGTCCGGCGGCATGCCCGTCTGGCCGTGGATCGTCGGCGCGATCGTGCTGGTCGGCGCCGGTGTGGTGGTCGCGATGCGGCTCGGGAGGTCCTCGTGACCGGGACCGCCCGCTGATGGGGGCGCCGACCGCGGCCCGCTCCACGGAGCGGTTCCTGCCGCTGTTGTGGGCGCTGATCGCGGTCGGCGTCGCCCTCGCCGCGGGCGTCCTGGTGGCGGCGGGCGGGGTCACCCTCGCCGCCACCGGGGCCCGCGGGCTGACCGACGCGGCCGCGGTCGCCTGCGTCGGGTTGGGGCTGGTCACCGTGTTGGTCCCGACGAGCGCCCGGGACGCCACGGGGCTCGCCGTGATCCGCCGCGGCGACCGGTGGACCGTGCCCGCGGCGGGCCTGTGGCTGGCCGCGGTGCTGGTGTCGGCGGTGCTGCGCAGCGCCGAGGCCTTCGGGGTCTCCCCCGCCGCCCTCACCGGGGGGCAGGTGGTCGCGTTCGGCACCCGGGTCGCCGCGGGCCGCGGCATCCTGCTGACCGCGCTCTGCGCGCTCGTGGTGCTGGGCTGCGCGATCGCCCGGCTGCGCGCGCCCGAGTCGGTGCCCGGGCGGGTCGTGCTGGTCGCGGCGCTGCTCGGCGCGCTCACCCCCGGGGTCACCGGGCACACCGGGACCTCGCCGGACCACCAGCTCGCGGTCGTCACGGTGGCGCTGCACGTGGGGGCGGCGGCGCTGTGGGTCGGCGGCCTGGCCGTCCTGCTGGTGCTGATCGCGCCGCAGCGGCGGCTGCGCGAGAAGGCGATCCCGCGGTTCTCCCGGATCGCGACGGTCTGCGTCGTCGGGACCGGGCTCACCGGCATCGCCAACGCGGTGCTCCGCCTCCCCACCCTCGGCGCGCTCGTGACCAGCGGCTACGGCGCGCTGCTGCTGACCAAGACCGGTCTGATCGTCCTGCTCGCCCTGCTCGGTGCACTCGCCCGACGACGGCTGCAGCGCGGCACCCTGCCCGTGCTCCGCTGGGCGGGGATCGAGGTCACCGTGATGGCCGTGACGATCGGCGTCGCCGCGGCGCTGAGCCAGACCGCACCCTGAGCCAGTGCGCGGGCGCGGCGAACCCGCGCGGCAGCCGGGTGGTGGCGTCGCCGCGGGCGGCGGTGAGCTGCGGCGGGGTCAGGAAGAGCACCTCCCGGAGGTCGGCGCCCTCCAGTCGCGCGCCGCGCAGGTCGGCACCCGTGACGTCCGCGCCACGCAGGTCCGCACCCCGCAGGTCGGCGCCGAGCAGCAGCGCACCGCGCAGGGACGCCCGGCGCAGGTCCGCGCCCCGCAACGAGGCCCCGACCAGCTGCGCGCCGCGGTGGTCCGGACCGCCTCCCCGCACCCGGGCGCTCGCCTCGGTGAGCAGCGGGTTGACCGCGCCCCGGCGGGCGTCGACGTCCTCCCCGGCCAGCTCCGCAGGCCCCTGCGCGACCACGCCCTCCAGGTCCCGCCGGGCCGCCCGCAGCCGCCGGAGCAGGTCGTCCTCCCCGGCCACCCCGTCCATCAGGCCCTCGGCCTCGACGACGTAGCGGAGCAGTTCGTGCAGGTCACGCAGCCGCGGGAAGGCGGCGAACGCGTCCTCGCGCCGCTCGACCCGCGCGGTCAGCGCCTGACCCGCACCGAAGCAGTCGAACACCGTGCAGCCGACCATCCCCCGCTCCCGCAGCACGGCGTGCTGGTCGCAGCGGGCGTCGGTGGTCAAGTGGGCGCAGGGGGTGCCTGCGGGCTTGGTGAACGCGAAGTCCGAGGAGCGCTCGAACGCGGGCACCACGCAGCACAGCCCGGTGCACCGCGTGCAGTCCGCCCGCAGGTCCTCGAGCTCGATCACCGGCCCGACGCTACGCTCGGCCCGCCCGGTAGGCCTCCAGCAGCCGCAGCCACACCTCGCTGATCGTGGGGAAGGCCGGCACGGCGTGCCACAGCCGCCCGAGCGGCACCTCGCCCACGATCGCGATCGTGGCCGCGTGCAGCATCTCGGCCACGTCCTGGCCCACGAACGTCGCGCCCACGATCACCTCGCGGGCGGGGTCGACGACCATGATCGCCTTGCCGTCGTAGCCGTCCGCCTCCAGGGAGGACCCGGCCACCGCGATGTCGATCACGATCTCGCGGTCGCCGGGGCCCGCCGTCCGTCCGACGTGCGCGACCTCGGGATCGGTGAACACCACCTGCGGCACGGCGACGTGGTCCGCGGTGGCGGCGTACTCGCTCCACGGCGCCGGGTCGACCGACCGCCCGGCGGCGCGCGCGACGATCGCCGCGCCCGCGATGCGCGCCTCGTACTTGCCCTGGTGGGTCAGCGGCGCCCTGCCCGCGACGTCCCCGACCGCGTACAGCCAGTCGCCGAGCACGAGCCCGGAGTCGTCCGCCTCGACCCCGTCGAGCCCCACGGACTCCAGCCCCAGGTCCGCGGTGTTCGCTCGGCGGCCCGTGGCCAGCAGCAGCTCGTCGACCTCGATCGTCTCCGCACCCACCGTCAGGAGGATCCCGGGGGCGACGGCGTCGAGCCCCGCGTACCGGACGTCCACTCCGTCGGCGCGCAGGCCCGCCTCGACCTTCTCGGCCACTACCTCCTCGAACGCGGGCAGCAGCCGGCCGCGGACGAGCATCGTGACCTGCGCGCCCAGCCGGGCGTAGGCCTGCGCCATCTCGCACCCCACGACCCCGCCGCCGAGCACGCCGAGCCGGGGCGGCACCGCGTCCGCCGAGGTCGCCTCGCGGGAGCCCCACGTGCGCACGGAGTCGATCCCCGGGATCGGCGGGCGGACCGGGGAGCTCCCGGTGGCGAGGACGACGGCCCGGCGGGCGGTCAGCGTCTGCTCCCCGACCTGGACCCGCTTCTCCCCCACGAGCCGCCCATGGCCCCTGACCAGGGTGATCCCGGCGGAGGCGACCCACTCGGCCTGGCCGGAGTCGTCACCGCGGGAGGTGAAGTAGTCCCGCCGGGCGAACACCGCCTTCGGGTCGAACTCGGCGGTGACGCCGGGCAGCCTGCGCGCCGCCGCCACCGCCATCGGGGTGCGCAGCAGCGCCTTCGACGGGATGCACGCCCAGTAGGAGCACTCCCCACCGACGCGCTCCGCCTCCACCAACGCGACCGACAGCCCGCCCTGGTGCGCGTAGTCGGCGGCGTTCTCCCCCACCGGACCCGCGCCGATCACGATCACGTCGTACTCGCTCACGCTGCCTCGCTCCAGCTCGTTCGAGTGCGCTCGGCGCACGTTTCGTGCTCACACTGCTGCATGATCGCGAGTTCCGTGCACCGGGTGCTCCGCGAACAGCACTCAGCGCACGAAACGTGCCGCCCTCACTTCTGCACCGCCGCCACCGCACCGACGATGTCGTCCGTGCCGCCCATCAGCTCCAGGGTCAGGCCCGCCGTGCCCGGCGCCTCCAGCACGGCGGCCAGGACCGCGGCCACGTCGTCCCGGGTCACGTCCACCCGATCGAGCGGCCCGGTGGACAGCGCCACCTTGCCGACACCCGGATCGTCGGTCAGGGTGCCCGGGCGCACGATCGTGAGGTCCAGGTCCGAGCGGCCCCGCAGGGCGTCCTCCGCGGCCTTCTTCGCCGCGACGTAGGCCGCCCACACCTCGCCGCGCGCGGGGTCGACCGGCTGGTCCACCCCCGTCGCCGACACCAGCACGTACCGGCGCACCCCCGCCTGGGCGGCCGCGTCCGCCAGCAGCACGGCCGCGGCGCGGTCGACGGTGTCCTTGCGCGCCGCCGTGCTCCCCGGACCCGCGCCGGCCGCGAACACCACCGCGTCCGCCCCCTTCAACGCGGGCGTGAGATCGGCCGCCGAGGCGGACTCGAGGTCCAGCACGACGGCCGACGCCCCGGTCTGTTCGACGTCCGCCCGGTGGTCCGGGTTGCGCACCACCCCGACCACCTCGTGGCCCTGGTTCGCCAGCAGCGTGGCGAGCCGGAGTGCGATCTTGCCGTGTCCCCCGGCGATGACAGTCCGCATGGGACCGACGCTACTGACACTCGCGGACCCGCGCCCGTCGCCCGACTCGCGCGCGACTGCCCCTCCCGACGGGTGGGTTGTCGCAGGATGAGACAGGTCGACGAGTCGATCAGGCCGGCCGCGCGGACCTGCTTCCGGCGCAGGTCAGAGCCGCCTCCGGACGACCCGCAAGATCATCTCATTCCGAGCCGGCACGACGGTCGGAGTCCGATTAGTTCTTTTTCTCACCTACTGGAATCCCTCGACTTGTGACTCCGCACACCCGGATAGACGGTGATCGCGACCACATCGACTCGCGAGGAGGTGCGGCGTGAAGGCCGTCCGGGTGCACGCTTATCACTCCGATCCCACGATCGACGACATTCCGGAGCCCACGCTCCAGGGCCCGCTGGACGTCATCGTCAAGATCGGTGGAGCCGGGGTCTGCCGAACCGACCTGCACATCATCAACGGGGACTGGGCGGAGGCGCAGAACCCCGAGCTGCCGTACGTGATCGGCCACGAGAACGCGGGCTGGATCGAGGCGGTCGGCGAAGGGGTCACCAACGTCGCCGTCGGCGACACGGTGATCCTGCACCCGCAGCCGTCGTGCGGGCTCTGTCTCGCCTGCCGACGGGGCCGGGACATGCAGTGCGAGGCCGCGTTCTTCCCCGGCCTGTCGAACAACGACGGGGGGATGGCCGAGTACCTGCGGACCACCGCCCGGGCCTGCATCAAGCTCGACCCGAGCACCAACCCCGCGGACGTCGCGGCGTTGGCGGACGCGGGCATCACCGCCTACCACGCGGTGCGCAAGGCGGTCCCCGACCTGTTCCCCGGCACCACCGCGGTGGTCCAGGGCGTCGGCGGTCTGGGCCACATCGCGGTCCAGGCGCTGGCGGCGATCACCGGCACGCGGATCGTCGTGGTGGACCGCAACCCCGATGCGCTGGCGCTGGCCAAGCAGATCGGCGCCGACGAGACCGTGCTCGCCGACGGCACCCACATCGACGCCGTCAAGGACCTCACGAACGGTCGCGGCGGGGACGTGGTGTTCGACTTCGTCGCCGAGCAGGGCGCCGAGCTCGACGCCTGGCAGATGACCGCCCCGGCCGGGTCGCAGTACGTGCTCGGCTACGGCGGTGAGTTCAAGGCCCCGACGCTGGACTTCGTCGGCGGCGAGAAGAACGTGATCGGCAACATCGTCGGCACCTACGCCGACCTGACCGAGCTGATGGTCCTGGCCCAGGCCGGGAAGGTCACGCTCCACACGAAGCAGTACCCGCTGGATGCGGCCCTCGACGCCCTCCACGATCTCGACGCCGGCCGGGTCCGGGGCCGGGCGATCTTGGTTCCGTAAGCGCTGACGGAAGGACACCACCACATGTACGAGAAAGACGGAGAGAAGTACTTCGTCGTCGACTCCCACAGTCACTTCTGGGACGCGTCCAAGGAGAACTGGGTCGAGGGCAAGGAGCAGTTCGCCAAGGGATGGATCGACTGCTTCTACGGCTACCACCAGCTCGGCCCGCCCGAGACCCACTGGGACTGGGAGCACTACCTCAAGGTGTCGCCCGAGGACTTCGAGCGGGACATGTTCGTCGAGGGCCACGTCGACTACGCGATCTTCCAGTCGACCTACCTGAAGGAGTGGTACAAGGACGGGTTCAACACCGTCGACCAGAACGGTGCGCTGCTGGAGAAGTGGGGCGACCGACTGATCGTCAACGGGCGCTTCGACCCGCGAGACGGTGACGCCGGGCTCAAGCAGCTCGAGGCGGACGTCGCGAAGTACAAGCACAAGGGCGTGAAGCTCTACACCGCGGAGTGGAACGGCGACTCCCGCGGCTACAAGCTGACCGACCCCGAGGCGTACCGCTTCCTGCAGGCCGCGCAGGACCTGGGGATCAAGAACGTCCACGTCCACAAGGGCCCCACGATCTGGCCGCTGGACAAGGACGCGTTCGACGTCGCGGACGTCGACCACGCCGCCACGGACTTCCAGGGGCTCAACTTCATCGTCGAGCACGTGGGTCTGCCGCGCATCGAGGACTTCTGCTTCATGGCGGTCCAGGAGCCGAACGTCTACGCCGGACTCTCCGTCGTGGTCGGCGGCCTCATGCACGCCCGCCCGAAGTTCTTCGCGAAGGTCATGGGCGAGCTGCTGTTCTGGGTCGGCGAGGACAAGATGCTCTTCGGCGGCGACTACAACATCTGGGTGCCGAAGTGGCAGGTCGAGGGCCTGGTCGACTGGCAGATGCCGGACGACGACCAGTTCGCCGACTACCCGCGGCTCACCACCGCGTCCAAGAAGAAGATCCTCGGGCTCAACGCGGCGAAGCTCTACGACATCCCGGTGCCCGCGGAGCTGCAGCTCCCGACCACCGCGGGTGACGCCGAGGCGCCGGGCGAGGACCTCGTCGAGGACCGGGCGGGTGCCCAGGCATGACCGATCTGCCCGCTGAGGTCTGGCGGGCGCTGGGGACGGTGCTCGACCCCGAGCTCGACGAACCGATCACGGATCTCGAGTTCGTGGAGTCGTGCACCGTCTCCCCCTCGGGGGACGTCTCCGTGGGTCTGCGCCTGCCGACCTTCTTCTGCGCCCCCAACTTCTCCTTCCTGATGGTCGCGGACGCCTACGACGCGGTGTCCGCGGTCCCCGGCGTCACGCACGCGGCGGTGACCCTGGCCGACCACGCCCACGCCGACGAGATCAACGGGGGCGTGGCGGCGCACTCCGGGTTCGTCGGGTCCTTCGAGGGGGAGGCCTCCGCCGAGCTCGACGAGCTGCGGCACACCTTCCTGTCGAAGGCCGCGTTGGCCGGGCAGGACCGGCTGGCCAGGCCGTTCGTCGACGAGGGCATGGGGCCGGACGAGCTGGCCGGGCTCACCCTGTCCGAGGTGCCGGACTCGATGGAGCTGCGCAGGCTCCGCGACCGCCGGGCCGCGATCGGCCTGCCCTACGGCGACGAGGCGCCGCTGCTGATCCACGGCGACGGCTCCCGCGTCACCGCGGCCCAGGTCCCGCTGCACCTGCGGCGGGCGCGGCTGCAGCGGGTCGGCATCGAGACCAACGGCGAGTACTGCAAGAGCCTGCTGAAGGTCCGGTACCCCGAGCGGAGCGGCTCCGCCGCCCGTGCGTGACGAGTGGTGCTCTGGCACCACTCGCCACGCACGACCCCGGGTCACCACTCGCCGGTCGCGAGGGCCCGGACGACGGCGACCGGTACGGCGGCGCGCAGCAGGCCGCCGCCGTACCGGGCTCGTGAGTGGTAAGTGGTGCCAGAGCACCACTTACCGCGCACGGGCCGGGACGGCGTCCATGACCCGGAAGAGGTTCTCCAGCCGGTAACCCGCCCCCACCCGCCGCGGCGCGAAGGTCGCCAGGACGGCCTCCCGGACGGCGGCGGGCCCCGCCCGGTTCGCCGCGAACCGGCCGAGATCGGACTGCAGCAGCGGTCCGACCAGGGCGTCCTCGTCCGGGTAGGCGAACGGGCTGCGCACCTCGTCGAGGGCGAGGACCTCGAGCCCGGCCAGGCCCGCGACCTTGCGGAACCGGTCCGGCTCGGTCAACGGCGGCGGGCCCGCGGGCGTGCGGCGCTGCGAACGGGGCGGGAGGAACGGCTCGAGCGCCTCGCCGAACAGGCGGATGTCCGACTCCTCCTCGCGGCCCCAGACCGTCGCCCGCACCCGGCCCCCGACCCGGGCCGCCTCCTGCAGCACCTTGACCGGGTTGGTGACGTGCGCGAGCACCTGGACCAGCGCGACCAGGTCGTACGCGCCCTCGAGCTGGTGGGCGTCGCCGAGCACGAACCGTGCCGTGGGCGCGGTCTTCTCGGCCTGCGCCAACGCCGCCCGGCTGGAGTCCAGACCGGTCACCCGCATGCCGCAGGACTCGGCGAACGCGGCGAACACGCCGGGCCCGCACCCGACGTCCAGCACGGTGGAGCCCTCCGGGATCCCGCGCAGGACCACCTCGTACAACGGGGCGCCCCAGCCCTCCGGGGAGCTCATTTCGGCGGCAGGGTGTGCACGTAGGCCACGCCCTCGTCCACCCAGAACGCGAGATCCGGGACCTCGTCCGCCTCGGGCGAGCCGACCACGCGCAGCCAGCCGTCCATCTCCCGGCCACCCATGACCATGCGCGACGCGTTCGGCCGCTCCAGCAGCGCGGGGGCCTCCTTCGGGTCCACCCGCACCATCAGCCCGCCGCGGCCGGAGGCGCAGACGGCCATGTGCCCGTTCACCAGGAACGCGAGCCCGCCGAACATCCGCTTCTCCACCGCGTCGGGGACGAGGTCTCGGAGCCGCTCGGCCAGACCCTCGTCATAGGGCACCCCAGACCTCCTCGGCGACCTGCACGATCAGCCGCAGCTTGGCCTGCTCCTCCTCGATCGTCAACGCGTTGCCCTCCACGGTCGACGAGAAGCCGCACTGCGGGGACAGGCACAGCTGGTCGAGCGGGACGTAGCGGGCCGCCTCGTCGATCCGGCGCTTGAGCGCGTCCGCCGACTCCAGCCGCCCGTTCTTCGTGGTGACCAGCCCCAGCACCACCTGCTTGCCCGGCGGCACGAACCGCAGCGGGGCGAAGCCACCGGAGCGCTCGTCGTCGAACTCGAGGAAGAAGCCGTCCACGGCGAGCTCGCCGAAGAGGGCCTCCGCGACGTAGTCGTACCCGCCCTCCGCCGCCCACGACGAGCGGTAGTTGCCGCGGCACATGTGCGTGGTGACGCGCATGTCCGCGGGCCGGTCGGCGATCGCCGCGTTGATCTGCCGGATGTAGCGCAGGTGGTCGGCGTCGGAGTGGGCGGCGCGCTGGGCGGGGTCGTTGAGGTAGGCGAGGCTGGTGTCGTCGAGCTGCAGGTAGCGGCAGCCGAGCTCGCCCAGCGCGCGCACCTCGTCCGCGTAGGCGGCGGACAGGTCGGCCCAGAACTGCTCGACGTCCGGGTAGACGGCCGGGTCGATGGCGGCCGTGCCGCCGCGGTAGTGGACCATGCTCGGGCTCGGGATCGTCAGCTTCGGCGTGGCGGTGGTGACGGTGTCGCGGAGGAACGTGAAGGCGTCCGCGAAGATCGGCTCGCGGAGCTCGATCGGCGAGGTGATCGCCAGCCCGGCGCTGGTGAACGAGTTCTCGCCCTCGGCGTTGACCATGCGGACCCGGATCTGCTCGTCCGTCTGCGTGACGCCGCCGAGGCCGTAGATGAAGTCCATGTGCCACGACGTGCGGCGGAACTCGCCGTCCGTGGCGGCGCGCAGGCCGAGGTCCTCCTGCATGCGCACGACGTCCCGGATGGCGGCGTCCTCGATCGCCCGCAGGTCGGGCGATCCCGCCGCCCTGGCGTCGAGGAGCTCCTTCGGTCGGAGCAGGGAGCCGACGTGGTCGGCGCGGAACGGGGGCTCGGTACGGGGCGCCATGGGCAGACCGTAGCGCCGGAGGGCCGGGCCGCGCTCAGGGAACGGGACGCGCGCGCAGGGCCTCCCCGACCCGGTCGGCCCCGGCGCGCACGATCTCCTCCAGCCGCGCCCGGCGCGCGGTGAAGTCCGACCGCGACACCGCGACCCCCACCGCCGCCGTGCCGCGCGCGACGGCGATCTCCGCGACCTCGCGGTGGAACTCCTCCACCGCGATGGCCGCCCCCGCGCTGCGCACGCGGTGCAGCTCGCGGTCGAGCCCGGAGCGGTGGGCCACGGTGCGCGGGGTGAAGGCGGGCAACCCGCCGCTGCCGACGATCGCGGTGACCGTGGCGGCGGTCATGTCCGCGAGCAGGGCCCGACCCAGGGCCGTGGCGTGCGGCGGCGCGGGCTCGCCGACCCGCAGCCCGAGCCTGCCGGGATGGTCGGTGCACAGGTCGACGTGGGCGACGACGACCGCGTCGTCCCGCAGGACGGCGAGGTAGGCCGCGGCCCCGGCCTCCTCGTGGACGGCGTGCACCGCCGCGCGGACCTCCGGCGCGGGGCGCACCTGCCCGACCAGCCCGCGGTGCAGCTCGGCGACCTTGTAGCCGAGCCCGTAGCCGCGCACCTCGTGCAGCCGCACCAGGTACCCCTCCTCGACCAGGGTGCCGAGGGTCCGGTAGGCCGTGGGCAGGGGGCACCCGAGCCGCCGCGCGACGGCCTTGGCCGTGACCCCGTCGCCCAGCGCCGACACGGCCTCGAGCACCCGCAGCGCCCGCACCAGCGAGCCACCCTGCTCCATGCGGTCAGCCCGCGGAACGACGGTTTGCGCCTGGGGTCACCGGGCTAGTGTGGCCCACATGGCAGACGAAGGGCTTCGACACCGGATCACCGAACTGGTCGACGAGGAGCACCGGCTGGAGCGGGCGCACGTGGGCACCCCGCTGTCCGACGAGGAGAAGGCCCGCCTCGACCAGATCAACGTGGACCTCGACCGGTGCTGGGACCTGCTCCGGCAGCGGGACGCCCGCCGGGCCGCGGGCCAGGACCCGGACGAGGCGCAGACCCGGGACGCGTCGGTGGTGGAGAACTACCGGCAGTGAGCCTGAGGAGCCCCGAGTGAGCTTCCGCCCCACCACGCGGGAGGCCCTCGCCGACGAGCTGGCGGCCCGCGCCGAGAAGCTCTCCGGTCGGGTCCGGGTGATCGTCGACGGGCCGCCGCCCGCGGACCCGGACGGGCTCGGCGCGGCGGTCGCGGAGGAGCTGCGGCTGCGCGGGCGCGCCGCGGTCGCGGTGCGCGCCCGGGACTTCCTGCGCCCCGCCTCGCTGCGGCTGGAGTACGGCCACCACGACGAGGACATGTTCCTCGACGGCTGGCTGGACGTCGGCGCCCTGCTGCGCGAGGTCCTCGGGGACGGCCCGGTGCTGCCGCGGCTCTGGGACGCCGAGCGGGACCGGGCCTACCGCGCGGAGTACGCGGACCTGGGCGACGAGGGCGTCGTGGTGCTCAGCGGGTCCCTGCTGCTGGGCCGCGGCCTGCCGGTCGAGCTGGTCGCGCACCTGCACATGGGCCGGGCCGCGCTCGGGCGGCGGACCCCGCCCGAGGAGCGCTGGACCCTGCCCGTCTTCGAGCGCTACGAGCGCGAACGGGACCCCTCCGGCGAGGCGGACGTGCTGGTCATGGCCGACCATCCCGACCGGCCCGCCATGCGCGGGTAGTGCCGCGCCACAGGAGGTCGACACCTACCATTCGGCGCAGCAAGGGGGCCCCTGAACGACCGAAGGCCCGCACGCGGCGGGCCTTCAGAGCTGATCCGGGGGATCTGGTGGGCGAGGAGGGAGTTGAACCCTCACGTCCTTTCGGACACACGGACCTGAACCGTGCGCGTCTGCCATTCCGCCACTCGCCCGAGCGACGGGGGAAAAGCTAGCACGACCACCGGATCACCCCGAGCAGGGGGGTCCCCCCGGCCTCGACGGCGTGATCGTCCAGCGCGCGCGGGCGGACGGTCACCGCACCACCGGGTCGGGTGTCACCGGCCCGCGACCTACCACGGATACGATCGGGGCAGCCGGTAACACGCCGCGCGGTGAGGAAAGGGAGATCGAGTGGGTCCTGTCGATCGCTTCGAGCGCCGTCTGCAAGGGATGGTGGGCGATGCCTTCGCACGGGTCTTCGGTGGCAGTGTCGTCCCCCAGGAGGTGGCGCAGGCGCTGTTGCAGGAGGCCGAGGACAACCGTCGGCAGTTGGCCGGCGGCCGGATCCTGGCCCCCAACCGCTACACCGTCCAGCTCAGCCCCGCCGATCTCGATCGCATGGCGGGGGACACCGCGGGGGTCGTCGACTCGCTCTCCGCGCACGTCGCCGCACAACTCGCCGACCAGGGATGGGACACCTACGGCGAGGTCGTAGTCTTCCTGGAGCGCTCCGAGGCGCTGCACACGGGACAGTTCCGCACCCGCTCGGCCGTCGACCCCGACGCCTCCCGTCGGATCGCCGTACCAGAACGCAACGCAGAGGATGCACCCATGAGCCAGCAACCGGGCCACCCCGAGGAGAACGGGCAGTACGGCTACGACCGTGGCAACGCCCCCTACGGCCAGCAGACCTACGCGCCCCAGCAGGGCGAGCAGGGCTACGGCCAGCAGCCCCCGCAGGGCGGCTACGGGCAGCAGCCGGGGCAGCAGGGCTACGACCAGCAGGGGTACGGCCAGCAGTACGGCGGCCAGCCCCAGCAGGGCGGCTACGACCAGCAGGGCTACGGCGCCCCGCAGGGCGGCTACGACCAGGGTGGTTACGGCCAGCAGGGCTACGGCCAGCCCCAGCAGGGCGGCTACGACCAGCAGGGCTACGGCGGCCAGCCGAACTACGGCGGCCAGCAGGGCGGCTACGACCAGGGCTACCAGCAGGGCGGCTACGGCCAGCCCGGCTACGGCCAGCCCCAGGGCTACGACCAGGGCTACCAGCAGGGCGGCGGCTACGGCGGCGGCCAGCAGGGCTACGGCGGCCAGCAGTACGACCAGGGCTACGACGGCGGCTACGACCAGGGCGGCTACGGCCAGCAGCAGGGTTGGGGCGGCCAGCCCGGCTACGGCCAGCCGCAGCTGCAGGCCTCGCTGACCCTGGACGACGGCTCGGGCCGCAGCTACCAGCTGACCGAGGGCACCCACGTCATCGGCCGCGGGCAGGACTCCAACTTCCGCCTCCCGGACACCGGTGTGTCCCGGCGGCACCTGGAGGTCTCGTTCGACGGGCGCGGCGCCACCCTGTCCGACCTCGGCTCCACCAACGGCACCACGGTGAACGGCAACCCGGTGCAGCAGTGGCAGCTCACGGACGGGGACGTCATCCGCGTGGGCCACTCGAGCCTGGTCTTCCGCACCCAGGGCTGACCGCCCGACCGGGGGACGTGCACGGGGTCGGTACTCTGCACCGACCCTGCCGTCCCCATGCCTGAAGAAGGAGTCACCGGCGCGTGCCCGAGTTGGTGCTACAGCTGACCAGAGCGGGATTCCTCGCCCTGCTGTGGCTGTTCGTGCTGGTCGCCCTCCGGGTGGTGCGGTCGGACCTCTACGCGGCCTCCGGGCTGCGGGCGGTGCTGCCGGGCGGCGGGCGGGTCACCGCCCGGTCCGGGCGCAGCCGCACACCCCGCCAGCTCATCGTCACGCAGGGCCCGCTCGCGGGCACCCGGATCACGCTGGACGCGCGGCCGATCCTCATCGGCCGGGCGGACGACTCCACCCTGAAGCTGGACGACGACTACGCCTCGACCCGGCACGCGCGCATCAGCAGGCAGGGCGAGGAGTGGTACGTGGAGGACCTCGGGTCGACGAACGGGACCTACCTGGACCGGGCTAAGGTCACCGGACCCACCCGGGTGCCCCTGGGCGCCCCTGTCCGTATCGGCAAGACGGTGATCGAGCTGCGCTCATGACGCTGGTCCTGCGCTACTCCGCCCGCAGCGATCGCGGGCTCGTCCGGCAGAACAACCAGGACGCGGTCTACGCCGGTCCGCGGCTGCTCGCGCTCGCCGACGGGATGGGCGGACACGCCGCGGGCGAGGTCGCCTCGTCGCTGGTGATCTCCGCGCTGGCCCCGTTGGACGAGGACCAGCCGAGCGACGACCTGCTGGCCGAGCTGCGGGACGCCACGTTCGCGGGCAACGCCGCCATCACCCGGCACGTCGCCGAGTCCCCCGATCTCGAGGGGATGGGCACCACGCTCACCGCGATGCTGTTCGCGGGCACCCGGCTCGGCCTGGTCCACGTCGGTGACTCGCGCTGTTACCAGCTGCGGGACGGGGTGTTCTCGCAGATCACGAAGGACGACACGTTCGTCCAGTCGCTGATCGACGAGGGCCGGATCACCGAGGACGAGGCGCACTCCCACCCGCAGCGTTCCCTGCTGCTGCGCGCGATCACCGGCGCCGAGGTCGAGCCGTCGCTCACCATCCGCGAGTCCCGCGCGGGCGATCGCTACCTGCTCTGCTCCGACGGGCTGTCCGGCCCGGTCAGCGACGAGACCCTGGCCGAGACGCTGCGCTCCTACGCCGATCCGCGCGAGTGCGCGGACCGGCTGATCGAGCTGGCCCTGCGCGGCGGCGGGCCGGACAACATCACCTGCATCGTCGCGGACGTCCTGGACGTGGACTACGGCGACTACGACCCGATCATCGGCGGCGCCGCGGGCGACGGCAGCGACGACGGGCTGGTCAGCCAGGACACCTCCGCGGGCCGCGCGTCCGCGACCACGCTTCCGCGCGCGCTCCCCCAGCGGGTGCAGGCCACCGCCCCGGCCGAACCGGACGGGCCGCGCCGCCGCACCGGCCTGCGCGTCGGGCTGGTCGTCGCCGGGATCGTCGCGCTGCTGGTGGTCGGCGGGTTCCTGGCCCGCAGCTGGGTGCTGCAGCAGTACTACGTCGGCACCGAGGGCGACCAGGTCGTCGTCTACCAGGGGGTGCGCGGCAGCGTGCTGGGCATCCCGCTGCAGACCGTGGCCGAGCGGGCCACCTTCACGCTGTCCGACCTGCCGGAGGAGGCCCGCAACCAGGTTCGCGGCGGCCTCCCCGCCAGCGACGGGCTGGACGGCGCGCGCGCGACCGTCTCCCGCCTGCAGGCCCGCATGCTCCCCGTCTGCCCCGATCCGACACCCGCGGTCGCCCAGCCCACGAACCCGACCGACCCGAACGCTCCCCCCGTCGACAGCACGCCGCTCCCGACCGTGACCCCCGAACCGGGGATCACCTGCCGGCCGGCGAGCTGATGGCGGCCCCCGAGATCAGCCGAGCCGCAGGCGCCGGCAACCGCGCGGACCCGCCCGCTCTCCCGACCGGGCGCACGATCGAGCTGCTGCTGCTCGTGTTCTCGGTCGTGATCGTCACCTCGGCGCTGGTGCTGGTCGAGGCGAACCAGGAGCAGGAGCTCACCCCCACGCTGCTCTATGTGGGGCTGGCGTACCTGGTGGTGCTGGGGCTCGCGCACCTCGCGGTGCGGCGGTTCGCGCCGTACGCGGACCCGCTGATCCTGCCGTCGGTCGGCCTGCTCAACGGGCTCGGCCTGGTCATGATCCACCGTTTGGACCTGGCCGACGCGGACCGGGCGGCATTGCTCGGCCAGGACCCCCCGGACTCCCTGGTCTTCCGCCAGATCCTGTGGACGGCGCTCGGGCTGGCGCTGTTCATCGCGGTGCTGTGGCGGGTCAAGGACCACCGCACGCTCGCCCGCTACGGCTTCACCTGCGGGCTCGCGGGCCTGGTCCTGCTGGCCCTTCCGGGTGTGCTGCCGTCGTCGATCTCCGAGGTCAACGGCGCCAAGCTGTGGATCCGGATCGGCGGCGCCGGCATCCAGCCCGGTGAGTTCGCGAAGATCCTGCTGATCATCTTCTTCTCCGCGTACCTGGTGCAGAAGCGGGACCTGTTCGCGGGCGCAGGGCGCCGGTTCCTCGGCATGGAGCTGCCGCGGGCGCGCGACCTCGCGCCGCTGCTCGTCGCCTGGGGCCTCTCGGTCGTCATCCTCGTCTTCGAGCGGGACCTGGGCTCCTCGCTGCTGATCTTCGGCATGGTCCTGGTGCTGCTCTACGCCGCCACCGAGCGGGTGTCGTGGCTGGTCATCGGCCTGAGCATCTTCGCGGTGGGCGCGTTCATCGCCTACCAGCTGTTCGGGCACGTCCAGGTGCGCGTCGAGGTGTGGCTGGACCCGTTCACCGACTACGACAACCGCGGCTACCAGATCGCGCAGGCCCTGTTCGGGCTCGGCACCGGGGGCGTCGGCGGCACCGGGCTGGGCGCGGGCCGCCCCGACCTGGTGCCGTTCGCGGAGAGCGACTTCATCTTCTCCTCCCTCGGCGAGGAGCTCGGGCTGATCGGCCTGGCCTCGATCCTGATCGTCTACCTGGTGCTGATCACCCGCGGCCTGCGCAGCGCGCTCGCCGTGCGGGACAACTTCGGCAAGCTGCTGGCCACCGGCCTGGCGTTCTCGGTGGCGCTGCAGTGCTTCGTCGTCATCGGCGGGGTCACCAAGCTGATCCCGCTGACCGGGCTGACGCTGCCGTTCCTGTCCTACGGCGGGTCCTCGCTGCTCGCCAACTACGCCCTGGTGGCGCTGCTGCTGCGCATCTCCAACGCCGCCCGCGCGCCCCTGACCCGGCGCCCGGCCGCGCCCGCGGTCCCGATCGCGGACGCGGGCACGGAGCTCGTCCCCCGCCCGACCCAGGGGCCGGGCGCGTGAACACCCCGATCCGGCGCATCGCCGTCGCCGTCATGGTGCTGATCCTGCTGCTGCTGGGCAACCTGACCTATGTGCAGGTCGTCAAGGCCGGGGACTACCGGGACGACCCCCGCAACCAGCGCGTGCTGCTCGCCGAGTACGCCCGCAAGCGGGGCCAGATCTCCGCGGACGGGCAGGTCGTGGCGCAGAGCGTCGAGACCGACGACCGGCTGCAGTACCAGCGCCAGTACCCGGCGGGCCCCGTCTGGTCGCCGATCACCGGGTACTACTCGGTGATCTACAGCTCCAGCGGCCTGGAGCGCTACGCCGACCCCGTGCTCAACGGCAGCGACGACCGGCTCTTCGCCCGCAGGCTCTCGGACCTGATCACCGGGCGGGACCCGGCGGGCGGGAACGTCGTGCTCACCACGAAGCCCGCGGTGCAGGAGCGCGCCTACGACGAGCTGAGCCGCCGCGGCTACACCGGGTCGGTCGTGGCCATCGCGCCGAAGACCGGGGAGATCCTGGCCATGGCGTCCACGCCGTCGTTCGACCCGAACCCCCTCGCCAGCCACAACACCGCGACCCAGCAGGAGGCCTGGAAGGCGGACAACGCCGCCGACCCCGCCACCCTGACCAACCGCGCGATCGACCAGACCTACCCCCCGGGCTCCACGTTCAAGCTGGTGGACACCGCGGCGGCGCTGCAGAACGGCTACACCCCGGACAGCCAGCTCACCGCGGCCCCGAACATCACGCTGACCGGCACGAACACCACCCTGGAGAACTACGCGGGCACCCAGTGCGGCACCGGCCAGACCGCGTCGCTGCGCGAGGCCCTCGCGCGCTCCTGCAACACCGCGTTCGCGCAGCTCGGCGGCGAGCTCGGCGCGGACAAGCTGCGCGCCCAGGCGGACGCCTTCGGCATCGGGCGGTCGGACCTGTCCATCCCCATGCCGGTCACGGCCTCGGGCGTGGGCGACCTGCCGGACACCGCGGCGGTGCAGCAGTCGAGCATCGGCCAGCGGGACGTGCGGCTCACCCCGCTGCAGAACGCGATGATCGTCGCCTCCATCGCCAACGGCGGCCAGACCATGGCCCCGCACCTGGTCAAGGAGGTGCAGGGCCCGGACCTCGACGTCATCGACACCACGGAGCCGGACCGGATCGGCACGTCCATGCCCGCGAGCGTGGCCGCCACGCTCACCGACCTGATGATCGGCTCCGAGAACCGGACGTCCGGCGGCGGCAAGATCACCGGCGTCCAGATCGCCTCGAAGACGGGCACCGCCGAGCACGGCACCGACCCGAAGAACACCCCGCCGCACGCCTGGTACGTGGCCTTCGCCCCGGCCGAGAACCCCCAGGTGGCGGTGGCCGTGCTGGTCGAGAACGGCGGCGACCGCGCGCTCGAGGCGACCGGTGGGTCCGTGGCCGCCCCGATCGGCCGGGCGGTCATCGCGGAGGCGCTGCGGGGGGGCCAGTGACCGCCGCGAACACGGGAGGCCTGACCGCCGGTGGGCGGATCGCCGGGCGCTACGAGCTCGAGCGGCGCATCGCCGTCGGCGGCATGGGCGAGGTCTGGGAGGCCGTGGACGAGCGGCTCGGCCGCACCGTCGCCGTCAAGGTGCTGCGCGCCGAGCTCTCCGACGACGACGAGTTCCTCCACCGCTTCCGCATCGAGGCGCGCACGGTGGCCTCGCTGAACCACTCCGGCATCGCCGCGATCCACGACTACGGCGAGGACGAGGTCACCGCGGACGGCCGCCGCACCGCCTACCTGGTGATGGAGCTGGTCCGCGGCGAGCCCCTCTCGGCCGTCATCGCCCGCGGGCCGATGGAGCCCACCGAGACGCTGCGGGTGATGGAGCAGGCCGCGCACTCGCTCGACGCGGCGCACGAGCGCGGGTTCGTCCACCGGGACGTCAAGCCCGGGAACATCCTCATCCGGGTCGACGGCACGGTGAAGCTCACCGATTTCGGCATCGCCAAGGCCGCCAACGCCGTTCCCGTCACCCGGACGGGAATGGTGATGGGCACGGCGCACTACATCGCCCCCGAGCAGGCCAGCGGCGGGGAGGCCGGCCCGGAGGGGGACGTCTACTCGCTGGGCATCGTCGGGTACGAGTGCCTGGCCGGGCACCGGCCCTTCCGCGCGGAGAACGCGGTCGCCGTCGCGATGATGCAGGTCCGGGACGCACCGCCGCCGCTGCCGGACAGCGTGCCGTGGAAGGTCCGCAGGCTGATCGAGACGATCCTGGTCAAGGACCCGGAGAAGCGCTACGCCGACGGTGCCGAGCTGGCCGCCGCCGTCGCCGCGATCCGGCGGGACGAGGACCTCCCCACCCCCGCGCGGATGGTCGCGCAGGGCCTGCAGCTGCCCGACGCCGCGCCGCCCGCGCCGGAGCGGGAGCAGACCCCGCCGCGCAAGCGCAAGCGCCGCGGGCGCTCCGACGGTCGCGGCCAGTCGACCCCGACCCGCTCCGGCCCGGCGCGGTCGACCCGGGCGGGTGCCGTCGAGGCGCCGGGCACCGTCTCGGGCGAGCAGCGGGCCACGGGCACCCCGAGCCGCCCCGCACCACCGCCGGTGTCCCCGGGGGTGGGCCGGCCCCGCGCCGAGACGCCGGACTCCGGGCCCGCCCGCGTCGCGCCGCCGACCGGGCCCCCCACTCCGGGACCGGAGCGGACCACCGACTCGCCGGACGTCTCGGACGCCTCCGGGGGCCCCGGTGTCCCCGGTGCCTCGGACGTCTCCGGCGTCGAGGAGACGGTCCGGACCGCGGCGGCCGAGCGCCCGGAGCGCCCGGCCGAGGCCCCGCGGCCCCGGCCCACACCCGGCCCGCCCCTGCCGCCCCGGCCGGTGCGCCCGACCTACCACAACGTCCCGCCCGCCCCGCCGACCGAACCGCTGCGGCTGGTCGCCAAACCGACGCGCGGGGCGGGGGGCACGGCGCTGCTCGTCGCGTTCGTGGTCCTCATCGTCGCCGCGATCGTCGTGGCGGTGCTCACGATCCCGGCCCTGTTCGGCGACCGGGCGGAGGGCGGCACGGAGGTGCCTGCGACGCCTGCCGCGCTGTCCCTCGGATCGGGGGCACGCCCGGCGGACGCGGCGGGTAGCGTGACGCGCCGGGGGGTCGTTCTCGCCCGTTCGGCGGACACCGTCGGGCCGGACGGTCGCACGATCGCGTTCGACAACACGTCCCACGACACGGAGGAGGTCCGGTGAGCCCTCGGAGCGGCCGATCCGGCGCAGCGCGGGGGTGGGTGGGCAGCGCCACCACATCGGATACCGGCATGATGAGCCACACCCCCCGCCCCCTCAGGAACCGGACTCGATGACCACCCCCAAGCTGCTCTCCGAGCGCTACCAGCTGGGCGACACGCTCGGCTACGGCGGCATGTCCGAGGTCCACCGCGGGATGGACACGCGTCTGGGTCGTGACGTGGCGATCAAGGTGCTGCGCGCCGACCTCGCCCGCGACCCGCAGTTCCAGCTGCGGTTCCGCCGTGAGGCCCAGAACGCCGCCGCCCTGAACCACCCGGCGATCGTCGCGGTCTACGACACCGGCGAGACCCAGAGCGAGTTCGGCCCGCTGCCGTACATCGTGATGGAGTTCGTCGACGGGCAGACCCTGCGCGAGATCGTCAAGAGCACCGGTCCGCTGTCCCAGCAGCGCGTCATCGAGGTCATGGCGGACGTGTGCGCGGCGCTGGACTTCAGCCACCGGCACAACATCATCCACCGGGACGTGAAGCCCGCCAACATCATGATCACCCGCAACGGCGCGGTGAAGGTGATGGACTTCGGCATCGCCCGCGCGCTGGGCGAGGGGCAGAACGTCACGCAGACCGCGGCCGTGATCGGCACCGCGCAGTACCTCTCCCCGGAGCAGGCGCGCGGCGAGCAGGTGGACGCCCGGTCGGACGTCTACGCGGCGGGCTGTGTGCTGTTCGAGCTGCTCACCGGGGAGCCGCCGTTCACCGGTGACACCCCGGTCGCGGTGGCCTACCAGCACGTGCGGGAGGACCCCCGGCGCCCGTCGGACGTCAACCCGCAGATCCCCCCGGCGCTCGACGCGGTGATCCTCAAGGCGCTGTCGAAGAACCCGGTCAACCGGTACCAGTCGGCCGCCGAGATGCGGGCCGACCTGATCCGGGTGCGGAACGGGCAGCAGCCGCTCGCGCCGATGGTGATGAGCGAGGACGAGCGCACCGCGCTGCTCGCCGAGCAGACCGCCGCCACGCGGCGGATCTCCGGCGGCGGCCGGCACGCGCCCGCCGCGGTCCAGTCCTGGGAGGACGAGGACCCGCCGAAGCGGACCGGCCGCACGATCGGCATCGTCGTGGCCGTGCTCGCGGTGTTGGGGCTGCTCGGGTTCGGCGCCTACGCGCTGTTCGGGCCGAACGCCCAGCCCGCCCAGGTCGCGGTGCCCCAGGTCGCGGGGCAGGACCCCGACGCCGCGCGGGCGGCGATCACGAACGCCGGGCTGCTGGCCGACCTTCGACAGGAACCCTCGGAGGTGGCGCAGACCGGCAAGGTCACCCGCACCGACCCCGGGTCGGGCGTCCAGGTCGCCGAGCGCACCCGGGTCACCATCTACGTCGGCACCGGGCCCGCGTCGGCCACCGTCCCCGCGCTGACCGGCAAGACCGTGCAGGAGGCGCAGACGCTCCTGGAGCAGCGCGGCCTCAAGCTCGGCGAGCAGAGCACCCAGGAGACCTCGGACTCCAGCCAGATCGGCAAGATCATCCAGTCGACGCCCGCCGCCGGGGTGGACGCACCGGGTGGCAGCCCGGTCGCCGTCGTCGTCGGGACGAAGCAGACCACCGTGCAGGTGCCGGACGTGACCGGCCAGTCCGAGGACCAGGCCAAGCAGACGCTCGCCCAGTCCGGTTTCACGCAGGTCCAGACCCAGCAGGTCGACGGCGGCGGGCAGCAGGGCACGGTCGTGCAGACCAACCCGTCCGCGGGCACCCGGGTCGCGCCGGGCACCACGATCACGCTGTCGCTCTCGCGCGGCAACCAGGTCCAGGTGCCGAACGTGGTGGGCAAGTCCGCCTCCGAGGCCGTCCAGGAGCTGAACGCCGCGGGGATCCGCAACTACAACCTGACCGGTCAGCAGGTGCAGGACCAGTCCCAGAACAATGTCGTGATCTCGACCAGCCCGTCCGCAGGCTCCTCGATGGACCCGGACGACGAGATCACGGTCGTCGTCGGCCAGTTCCGCGGCAACGGATTCGGGAACAACAACTGATGCGCGTCCTCGTCGTCGACAACTACGACAGCTTCGTCTACAACCTCGTCCAGTACCTGGCGCAGCTCGGGGTGGAGCCCGTCGTGCTCCGCAACGACGCGTTGTCGCCGGAGCTCACGGAGCTCGACGAGGTGGGCGCGGTGCTGGTCAGCCCCGGTCCGGGCACGCCGGAGGAGGCGGGCCGCAGCATCGACGTGATCCGCGCGGCGGGCGAGCGGAACCTCCCGCTGCTCGGGGTGTGCCTCGGCCACCAGGCCATCGGGGTGGCGTGGGGCGGGGTCGTGGAGCGGGCCCCCGAGCTGCTGCACGGCAAGACGTCGCAGGTCAGCCACGAGGGCGTCGGCGTGCTGCGCGGGCTGCCCTCGCCCTTCACCGCCACCCGCTACCACTCGCTGTCGATCCGGCCGGACACGCTGCCGGTGGAGCTCGAGGTCACCGGGCGCACCGACTCCGGTCTGATCATGGCGGTCCGGCACAAGGACCTGCCCATCGAAGGCGTGCAGTTCCACCCCGAGTCCGTGCTGACCCAGGGCGGCCACCGCATGCTGGCGAACTGGCTGGCCACCGCAGGCCACGAGGTCCCGGAGGCCACGGTCGAGGCGCTCTCTGCCGAGGTGGCGGCCCTCACCGCACGCGTCTAGCCCGCCCGCATCGTGGAGCCACCACTGTCGTTCTGAGCCCCTCAGACGACAGTGGTGGCTCCACGATGCCGAGAGGGTCGGTGGCGCGCGATATCGTGGGCGGGTCCCGTCTCCGTTCGCGAGGTCCTGATGCCCAAGTCCAAGGTTCGTAAGAAGGCCGCCTACACCCCGCCGACGCAGGACCGGCGCCCGGTGAAGGTCAAGGGCCCCACCCATCCCGCGTACGTGGGGATCATGCTGGGGGTCGGGCTGCTCGGGCTGGCCTGGCTCATCACGGACTACCTCGGCCGGGACTCGATCCCGTTCATGGGCGCCCTCGGCGGCTTCAACTTCCTCATCGGCTTCGGCCTCATCGTGATCGCGCTGCTCATGTCGATGCGCTGGCGGTAACCGAGGGTGATCCTGGGCTTTTGTCGACCCGCAGCCCGCTGAACAGCCCTAATGACAACGGTGTAGTTCATCCCCACTGTGGACAGGCTCTGTGGATAACTCTCTCAGCTACCATGGGTGACCGATCGTGGGCACCGCGCCGCGGGCTCGTCGGGCTCGCGTGGGTGCTCTTCACCGGGGCCGCGGCCTGGTTCGTCACGCTGCTCGTAGGCGGCGGGGACCCGGCCGGGCGCCTGTTGGCCGGGGTCGCTGCGGCGGCGCTCGGCTTCATGGCGCTGCACGGCACGATCGTGCGGCCGCGGCTCGCCGTCCACGGGCACGGCCTGGAGATCCGCGGGCTCACCGGAACCCGCGCGGTCGACTGGACGGCGGTGCAGCGAGTGCGGGTCTACCGCACCCGCCGGTTCGGCCGCGAGACGAGCCAGCTCGAGATCGACATGCTCGTCGGCGGCGACGAGCGGCTCGCGGTGTTCGGGCGGCTGGACCTCGATGCGGACCCCGAGGACGTCGCGGAGATCCTGCTCCCGTACGTGCCGACCCGTTCGGCCTAGCCGGCCTCACCGCCTGCGGTCACCGGTGCCCTGGGCGGGGTATCGCCCCGCGCCCACCCGGCTTCCTACGCTCGGAGGACCGACCCGAGAGGAGATCATCATGATCGCCAGGAGTCCGATGCGCGGCACCGACGGCTGCTCGACCGGTTGCGGGTGCAGCAAGCCGGAGTGACCCTCGGGGGGCCGGGGGACCGACGTCGTTCCCCGGGCCACCCGCCGCGGGCCGTCAGACGAAGGACACGGCCGCGGCCCGGGTGGCGATCACGGTGAGCACGACCAGGGTGAGCACGGCCAGCCCGGAGAGCTGCAGGGTCCGGCGATCTCGCAGGGAGACCAGCAGGGCGGTGGCGGCGGCGCCGAGCAGCAGCCCGCCCACGTGGCCCATCAGCGAGATCCCGGGCACCACCACGCTGATCACGAGGTTCACCACGACCAGGCCCACGATCTGCCCGGCCGGGAGCTGCAGCCGTCGGATGATCACGAACATGGCGCCCATCAGCCCGAACACCGCCCCGGACGCACCGGCGACCAGCGAGTTCGCGGGCGAGAACAGCATCACCGCCGCGGAGCCGCCGAGCAGCGACACGAGGTAGACGGCGAGGAACCGGGCCCGGCCCAGGACCGGCTCGAGCTCACGCCCGAGCCACCACAGGGCCAGCATGTTGAAGACCAGGTGCAGCGGCCCGTAGTGCAGGAAGCCCGAGGTGAGCGGGCGCCACCAGTCACCGCCCGCGACGAGCCCCGGCACCAGCACCCACTCCTGGAACAGCGCGGAGCGGTTGTTGGAGCCGATGCTGCCCGCCTGCGCGGCCGTGAGCACGAACAGGGCGACGTTGAGCGCCGTGAGGACCGGCACGACCACCGGGCGGCGGCCACCGCGCGAGGCACCGGCCACCGTGCGACCTCGCCGGACCGTGCGCTGCCCCTCGTGCACGCAGTCGACGCACTGCCGGCCCACCGGCGCGTCCCGGAGGCACTCCGGGCACGCCGGGCGGCCGCAGCGGGTGCAGCTCAGGCCGGTGGGCCGGTCCGGATGCCGGACGCACCCGGGGAGCTGCGGTGCCGTCATGGCGTCAGACGATCTCCACGCTCTGGATCACGACGTCCGTCAGCGGCCGGTCGGTGCGGTCGGTCGAGGTGCCGGCGATGGCGTCGACCACGGCGCGGGACTCGCCGTCCGCGACCTCACCGAAGATGGTGTGGCGGCGGTTGAGGTGCGGCGTCGGGCCCACCGTGATGAAGAACTGCGAGCCGTTGGTGCCGGGCCCGGCGTTCGCCATCGCGAGCAGGTAGGGGCGGTCGAACTTGAGCTCCGGGTGGAACTCGTCGCCGAACTGGTAGCCCGGGCCGCCACGGCCGGTGCCGGTCGGGTCCCCACCCTGGATCATGAAGCCGCTGATCACGCGGTGGAAGACCGAGCCGTCGTAGAAGGGACCGCTGTCCCCACCCGACGCGTTCGGCTGCGAGTAAGCCTTGTCGCCCGTGGCGAGACCGGTGAAGTTCTCGACCGTCTTCGGGGCGTGGTCGCCGAAGAGGTTGATCCGGATGTCGCCCTCGGACGTGTGAAGGATCGCGGTCTGCTTCGAGTTGCCTGGTGCAGTCACGTACCCCATCGTGCCAGGGTCGAGGTTGGACGCCACCCGACCCACACCTCTATGGAGGCGACATGAGCACCACCAGCGCTCTCACCCGTGCCCGCGACCACGCCGGAGCGGCGTTGAGCTCTCTCGGCGAGGCCGCCGAGGAGCTGGCCCACGAGGCGAAGGACCTGCTCGACCGCGAGCTCCCGATCCTGGCGGAGAAGGCGGGCGAGGCCGTCGGCGAGCTGGCGCACCGCGCCGAGGGGCGGGTCGGCGACCTGGCGAGCTCGGATCGCGTCATCGCCGCCCGCAAGGAGCTCGCCGCACGCCTCGACCCAGACCCCCGCGCCCCGAAGCGGTGGTGGTGGATCGGCGCCGGCATCGCGCTGACCGTCGCCTCCGTCGTCGGCTGGCTCGTGCTCTCCCGCCGGCCGCAGGAGCTGCCGCACGAGGAGGCACCCAGCACCGCCCCGCCCGGCACGGTCGACCTCGCGCCCGAGACCCCGGCCCACGCCGCCCGCAACGGCCACAGCTGATCCTTTAGAGCCGGTCGTCGAGGAAGTCCGTCACGAGCTGCTCGTAGCGGTCCGGGTCGGCGTTCCACGCCGCCGTGTGCTCCACGCCGGCGACCTCGACCAGCTCGATCGGCCAGCCGAGGCCCGGGCCCGCCGCGGCGAGGGCGCGGCTCGGGCCGACCGGCACCGCCGTGTCCGGGGTGCTGTGCACGATCAGCGTCGGCGGGCGGCGCCGCGGCGGCGTGTGGAGCAGGTCGAACCGGTCGAAGTCGATGCCGATGCGCCGCCGCGCCGACACCGTCGCGATCCCGACGAGCTGCGGCGGCAGCAGCCGGTTGCGGGCCTGCCTGCGCAGGGTGGCGCGCCAGTCCACCAGGGGGGCGTCCCACACCTGCGCCACGACCAGGTCCGCCGCCGCGGACCGGTCGAGGAAGGCGCCGGTGATGGCCGCCCCCATCGACCAGGCGACGACGACGATCCGGCGCGCCCCCTGCACGCACGCCCACCGGACGGCGGCCTCCAGGTCCTCCCATTCGGAGTCCCCGAGGTGGAAGTGGCCGTCGGGGCTCGGCGGGGCGTCGTCGTCGTTGCGGTAGCTGATGACGAGGGTCGGGAGCCCGAGCCGGTGCAGCGCGGGCAGGATCCGCAGCGCCTCCCGCCTGCGCCCCCCGCGCCCGTGCACCGCGATCACCCAGGTGTCCGACCCGCCCGGCACGTGCCAGGCGGGCGCCGGACCGAGCGGCGTCGGAATGGCGACCTCGGTGAAGGGCAGCCCGCGCGCCGCCGGGTCGGGATCGAACGGCCCGGCGTCGATCACCGCTGCCCCCTCGCGCGGGACGGGTCCCCCCAGCAGCGCGCGCCGGACGCCGTGACGGTCGTCGGACAGGATCGGGCCGATGACGGCCAGCCCCTCCGGCCACCGCAGCCCCCACACCCCCGGCTGCCGGACGAGCCTGCTCGTGGCCAGCGTGACCGAGTCCGCGTCCGCGCGCAGCACCCGCTCCGGGAACGCGACGACCCGCGCGGGATCCAGCAGCACCGTGGCGTAGTGGTGGCCGATGCCCAGGGCGCCGGCGCCCAGCATCCCGAGACCGGCCGCCGCGCCGACCCCGGCGGCCATCAGTGCGCGTTCCCGCCGAGCGTTCTCCCCCACGGCACGGATCATCCCCGGCGGGCGGCGTCACCGTCGAGTCGGCGGGCTTCGTGACGGAACCGTGATCGTCGCGGCGTCAAGCACCGGCGGGTCCCCCGTCCCGGTGAAGCGTGTGTGACCTGCATCTTTGCCGCCATCAGTTCGGGTGAACGCGAACTGTGGAGCACAACCAGGTCACGACGGCTTCGTTGGCCCGGCAGATCGCTCGGGCCGCCTCGTGCAGCGCGAGCGTCCGCACAGATGCGATCTCCCCCGATCGGAAGGACCACCCCAGCCATGAGCAGTCTCGCCAGGCGCACGCTGAGCACGACGGCGACCGTCGCCGGGATCGCCGCCCTCGGCGCGGGCTTCGCCGGACAGGCGTTCGCCGCCGACCTGCCGGAGCTGCCCGCCGCCCCCGAGCTGCCCGTCGGCGCGCCCGCGCTGCCGGACGCCGCCGCGCCCGAGCTGGCCGTCCCCGAGCTGCCCGCCGCGCCCGAGGTCCCGGAGGCCGTGGACATCCCCGGCATCCTGAAGTTCGAGGCGCCGGACGTGACCGTCGAGAACACCGACGAGGCCCCGCCCGCCCCGGAGATCGCCCCGGTCGACAGCAACGTGGCGCAGGACGCGGGTTCCGACGCGTTCGCCGTCCCCACCGCCTCGCACGAGGCCGCCGAGGCCCCGGGCCTGCCCGAGCTGCCGGGTGCGCCGGAGTTCAACGGCGAGCTGGCGACCCCGCTGGGCACCTTCCCGCTCGGCACGCTCCCGGAGCTGCCCGCCGCGCCGGAGCTGCCGACCGCGCTGCCCGCCGCCCCGGAGCTGCCCACCGCGCTGCCGACCGAGGTCCCCACCGAGGTCCCCACCGCGTCGCACGAGGCCGCCCCGGCCGCGCCCGAGCTCCCGTTCGCCACCCCCGAGCTGCCCTTCGCGGCCCCGGAGCTGCCCGCCGCGCCGGAGCTGCCCTTCGCCGCGCCGGAGCTGCCCACCGGTGCGCCCGAGCTGCCGTCGACGACCGGCCAGGACGTCGACACCACCGGCGCGACGACCGTCCCGTCGACCGGCGACATCGTCTCGCAGATCGTGGCCCTCGCAGGCTGATCACGGACCTCGTCCGCTCCCCCGCGCCCCCACGGGCGCGTCCACCCGAAGCGCCGGCAGGCCCACGAGGCCGCCGGCGCTTCGGCGTGTGGACCGACCAGCACTCCCTCAGCGCACCACGCGCCCGTGCACCAGGCCCGTGAGCAGTGGCGCCAGCGCGATCCGCTCCCCCTCGACCCGCACCCACCGCGGCCCGCCGTAGGGCTCCTGGGTCTCCACGTCGATCACCACTCCGGGCCGCAGCCCGCGGTCACCGAGGTAGCGCAGCGCGTCCGAGTGGCGGTCCGAGACCCGCTCGATCCGGAACCGGCAGGCCTCGGGCGCCGAGGTCAGCGGCTGCCCCCAGCTCTCGTCGTGACTGCCCGACGGCGTCGGGATCGGATCTCCGTGCGGGTCCCGCGTGGGATGGCCCAGGGCGGCGTCGATCCGGGCCTCCAGCCGGTCGCTGAGCGCGTGCTCGAGCGCCTCGGCCTCCTCGTGCACCTCGTCCCACGGCATGTCCAGGACCTTGACCAGGAACGTCTCGAGCAGCCGGTGCCTGCGCACCACCCGCAGCGCGGCCCGTTCCCCGGCGTCGGTCAGGGTGAGCGCGCGGCCGCGGTGCACCAACTCGCCGTCCGCCAGCCGCTTGACCATGGCCGACACCGACGGCGAGGACACCTGCAGCTCCTTCGCGAGCAGCCCGGTGGTGACGGTCTCCCCGCGCGTGACCAGCAGGAAGATCGTCTTGAGGTAGTCCTCGACAGCGGGAGTCAATGTCCCCACGGCGTCGATGTTAGTCCCACCTCACCGCCACGACCGAGATCAGGACGCGGCGGTCCGCCCGACCGCCAGGCGTTCCCGCGCGCCGTCGCCGCGGCGCGCCACCGGAATGCTCTCCGTCGCCGCGGCCAGACCCATCTCGGGGGTGTCGGCGTACACGCTCTCCGCCCGTTCCACGTGGAACGTCTCGTGCCACACCCCCACCACGCCGGGCGCCTTGCGCGCCCGCCGGTTGAAGGCGGACCAGGCCGGTCGGTGCAGGGCGTCGCGGTCCGAGGCGTAGGCGTACAGCTTCTCGACCGAGTCCCAGTACTGGATGACCGTGGGCTTCGCGCCCTCCAGGGTCAGCCGGTAGCCGAGCATCCCCGACTCCGGGTCCGCGGCCAGCTCCCGCAGCATCCGCGGCATGGCCAGCGCCGTCGGGAGCCACTGGTCGATCCGCCACCACCGGTTGATCGTCATGCCGATGAGGAAGACCACGAGCTCGCCCTCGTGCCGGTGCGTCGTGCGGTTCATCGCGCCCACTCCTTCGGATACCCGGACTCTCCAATAGTGGAGAGTCTAGCTATCCATGTCAAGGAGGTTCCCCGTCAGGCGGGCGGCGGCGCCATCCCGCGCGCTGCCATCTCCTCCGACGCCTTCACCACCTGCACCATGTCGCCGATCTGCAGGTAGTTGAACCAGGCCTCGGCGTCGGCGGGCTCGAGGTGGATGCAACCGCCCGACGAGCGGTCGGGGCTGCCGGAGTGGAAGGCGATCCCACCGTCTTCGAAGAACACCGACCACGGCATGGGCGCCGGGTTCCCGTTGGGCAGCCGCGACTCCTGGCTGAGGTGGTTCTGGTCCTTGCGGTAGACCCGCAGCGAGTGGCCGACCGGGGTCTCCTGGCCGTTGCCGCCGGAGGCGATCCGTACCGGCCCCCGGATGACCTTGCCGTCCTGGATCAACCAGGCCTGCTGGGACTCCAGGTCCACGCACGACTTGGCCGAGACCGAGCAGGGGGTGCCCGGCACCAGCGGCTCGGCGTGCGCGGCAGCCGCGGCAGGGGCCTCCGCGAAGGCGGGCCCGGCGACGACCGCGCCACCCACGCCGACGGCGGCCACGATCAGTGCGACGACCGTCCTGCGCGTGCCGTTCGCGGTCCCGAACCGCCGTGTGCCCACAGCCCACTCCTCGCGTCGTTCCGTAGTTGCTCGATCACTCTACGTGAGACACCGTGCGTGACCACGCACCCGTCCAACGCCCACACGGGTGGGTCGACACCGCCTCGACCGTCACCGGTCGACAGCGGGCGCCGAACGGCCACACGAAACGGTCCGATCAGGCGAATGCGACGTGCTCGCGCCACAACCCGAGCAGCGAACGGTCGCCGCTCACCGACACCGTGTTCGGACGTCCGTACACGAACAGCAGCAGATCGGGCACCCAGCCCCGGACGGTCACCGCCGCGGGCTCGGCCGAGTGCCGCCACACGACCGCCGCCCCGGTCAGGTCGGCGAACCACCGCCGCCCCGGCGCCTCGAGGGCCGGCGTGCGGCCCCGGGGCCGAGAGCTCCCTGCGGCGTGGGTGGACCTCGAGATGGAAGGGATGGGCGTCGAGCTCGCACCATTCGTCGAGCGCGGCGGACGCCGTGTCCGGCGAGACGGTCACCGGCAGCCCCGCGGCCTGGGTGGCGTCGAGGTCGTGTCGCTCATATCCACGGGTCGGAGCCGCGCGCACGTCCTCGACATCGGGCTCGACATCGGGCTCGACATCGAGCCCGGTGTCAGGCCGTGTCCTCCCGGAGGCTCAGCACCACGCGCATCACGTGCTCGACGGCGGAGTCGAACAACGCGCCCCGCAGCTCACCGCGGTCCGCCAGGTTCGCGGCCGCGAACTGCAGCATGCGCTCGGGCCCGACCCGCCGCACCAGCAGCGCGGCGACCTCCTCGAGATCCAGCCCGGGATTGTCCAGTCGGGTCAGGGCGAACTGGACGACGAGCTCGTCGTGCGTCACGACACCAGAATAGGGTCACCACCGTGCGGACAGCGGAGTCGAACCGCGACCGACTGGCCGGGTGGGACGGTCCGGGCGGCTGTTCCGGCAGGGCCGACCTCACCGCCCACGTCAGGCCCGGCGGCGTCGCGTACGGATCAGCCTGCCGGCTGGTCCGCGCCCGCGTCTAGCCTCCGCCTGCTGTAGCGGGCGATGAGGAAGAGGATCGTGCCGACGACCAGGTAGCCGCCGCCCAGCAGCCAGATGTCCGCGGTCTGCTGGGTGAGCAGGACGATGCTCGCCAGGATGGCGATGATCGGCACGACGATCGGGACCGAGAAGTGCTCGTGGCCCACGTCGTCCTTCTTCAGCACGATGCAGGACACGTTCGTCGCGATGAACACGAAGAGCAGCAGCAGGACCGTGGTGTCCGCGAGCTGGCCGATGTTGCCGACGAAGCTCATCCCGATCGTCGCGGCACCGACGGCGACGATCGCCACCCACGGCGTCCGACGGGTGGGCGCCACCTGGCCGAAGAAGGAGGGCAGCAGGTTCTGCTCGGCCAGCCCGTAGGTCGCGCGGCTCGCCATGACCATGAACAGCAGCGCGCCGTTGGCGATCGCCACCAGCGCGATCAGCGAGAACAGCCACTCCGGGATCGGCAGGCCGGAGGCGGTGATCACCTCGAGCAGCGGGCCGCTGGAGTTCGCCATGGTCGCGGGATCCACGACGATCGCCGCGCCGAGCGCGATCAGCAGGTAGACCACACCCGCGGTGCAGATCGCGCCGAACAGGGCCCGCGGGTAGGCCTTCGACGGCTCCTTGACCTCCTCGGCCATGTTGGCCGCGGCCTCGAACCCGAGGAACGAGAAGAACGCCACGACCGACGCCGAGAACGCGCCCACCAGCAGCGGCTGGTCCGGCGACGGCGTGAGGATGCGCGTCGGGTCGCCCGCCCCGCTGCCGAACACGATCGCCGCGACCACGATCACCATCACCAGGCCGCTGACCTCGATGCACGTCATCACCACGTTGGCCGACAATGACTCCCGCACACCGCGGAGGTTGATCGCGACGAGCAGCAGCAGGAAGACGATCGTGACCGGCGCGGCCGGGACGTCGATGAGCGTGCTGAGGTAGTCACCGGCGAACGCGTTGGCGAGCAGCGCCGCCGTGGTGATGCCCGAGGAGAGCATCAGGAAGCCGATCACGAACGTCAGGTACGGCTTGTCGAAGGCCTTCTGCACGTACCGCGAGGCCCCGCCCGCCATGGGGTACTTGGTGATCATCTCGGCGTAGGTGCCCGCCGTCAGCAGGGCGACGACCAGCGCGATCGTCAGCGGCAGCCACAGCATCCCGCCGACGTCCTCGGCCATGGTCCCGACCAGGGTGTAGATCCCGGCCCCGAGGGTGTCCCCGACGATGAAGAAGAACAGCAGGGTGACGCCGACGGTGCGCTTCAGCTTCGTGCTCGGTGCGGTGGACCCGCTCGTCGCGGTCGATTCGGCCATTCCGGGATGCTGACACCGTTCAGCACTGATCACCGCACGAGACGGACATTCGAAACACAACCGTCAAACGGCGCGGCGGGCGAGGAGGGAGCGCGCGGTCGCGGCGACGGCCGGGTCGGGGTCCGCGACGAGTGCGGTGAGGGCCCGGTGGGCCGCGGGACCGGGGATCTCGGCGAGGGCCTGGGTGATCCGGCCCCGCGCGCGGACGTCGTCGTCGAGCCGGGCGACGAGGCGACCCGCCAGGTCGTCGGCCCAGTCACCGGCCGGGTCGTCGCTGCGGGCCAGGCGGCCGAGCGCCTCGGCGGCGGACACGTCGTCCGCACCCCGGACGACCATCGCGACCAGCTCGGGGACGGCGTCCCGGTCCCCCAGGGCGAGCGCCGCCCGCTCCCGGACGTAGGGGTCGCCATGCCGCAGCGCCCGGCGCAGCGCGGACTCCGCGCCCGGGATCCGGACGAGCGCCGCGACGGCCTGGTGGCGGGCCTGTTCGTCCGGCCCGTCGAGGGCCGCGACCAGCTGCGGGAGGACCTCGTCGCCCGCGCGGACCACCGCCCACCGCAGAGCCCCGGCGACGTTCGGGTCCCGCTCGCCGAACAGCGCGTCGAGCAGCGGCGCGGGCGGGCCCTCGGCGAGGGCGGCGCGCTGGCGCCGGGACGGGTCCGGGGAGTCCAGCTCCTGCATCAGCGCGACCAGCCCGAGGACGTCCCGCCAGGACGTCACACCGCTCTCCCGGACGCTCCGCAGCCGCCCGAGCAGCGCCTGCTCGCGCGCGATGCGCTCGCCGGTGGCCGCGATCAGCTCGTCGACCAGCGCGGTCGGCGGCACGTCGGCGTCCGCCAGGCTGTCCCGGATCGCCTGCAGCGACAGCCCGAGCGTCCGCAGGCTCTCCACCTGGAAGAGCCTGCGGACGTCCGCGGGGGTGTAGTCGCGGTAGCCGTTCGCCGTGCGCTGCCGCGGCGAGACCAGCCCGATGGCGTCGTAGTGGCGCAGCATCCGGGTGCTGATGCCCGCCAGCCGCGACAGCTCACCGATCCGCATCGGGCCCCAACGCGACCCGGCGCTTCGCGTGGTGCAGCGCGTCGTCGACGCTGAGCTCCGGGTCGTTCAGGACCTGGAGCGTGACCTGCGCGTGCTCCAGCGCCGGGCGCGCCGCGCCGCGCAGCGCGAGGAGCGCCCGGGTGAGGCTGCGCTGCACGTCTCGACCGCCGCGCCCGAGCTCGTGCATCAGCTCGGCGGCCAACGCCTGCTCCTCGCCCTCGGGCACCAGCCCGACCGCGGTCCGCCAGGCGGCCCGGGCCACCTCGTCGTCCGCGTCATGCAGCAGCTCCCTCGTGATCGCGGGCCACGCGCCCGGGTCACCGATCTTCGAGAGAGTATGCAGGGCCTGGCTGCGCGCCTGCGGGATCTCGCTGCGCAGCTCCCGCAGGACCCGGGGCAGCGCGGCGGGCTGGCGGGTCAGTGCCCAGGTCAGCATGTCCCGGACGAAGAAGTCCGGCTCCACGGCGCAGCGCTCGACCAGCGCGTCGAGCTGCGCGGGGTCGGGACGGGTGCCCGCCGCGAGCGCCGCCTGCAACCGGGCCGATGTGTCGGAGTGGTCGAACCTCATGAGCCCAGGAAAGACCTTGTCACAGTGTGAAGGTCAAGCCTGCGAGTTCGAGCCCCGACCACGACCACCGCATTGTGGAGCCACAATGCGGGTGATCCACTCTCGGGGAGCGCGGCGGTCGATATCCGACCGCTCCGCTCCCGACGAGTGGATCACCGGGGCCGAGGACGCAGCCGCTCCAGCTCGATCGCCACCTGCCGGTACCTGCTGACCGGCACGAAATGCACGCCGTCGCACGCGCCGCTCTCCCGCAGCGCCACGACCTGCTCGCACGCCGCGGCCACCCCGGCATCCGGGTCGGCGCGGACCCGTTCGACCAGCGCGGCCGGGATCTCGATGTCCGGCACGCTCGCCCGCAGCCGGTCGGCCATCCCGGCGCTGGCCAGCACCATGACACCGGCGTAGACGGGCTGGTCGGTCGGGTTCTCCTCCCGCCAGCGTACGACCTCCTCGACGGAGAACCCGACCTGCAGGAAGACGAAGTCCGCCGCCCGCTTCCACGGCGCGAGCCGACGACGACTGCCGGAGGTCACCCCGATCCCGAACGGCTCCACCCCGGCGAACTCGCGCCGACCGGTGATCGCCCGCGCCTCCTCGATCATGGTCCGCACGGTGAGCCCGCCCGC
The DNA here is from genome assembly GCF_900102195.1 of Pseudonocardia oroxyli. Classification (GTDB taxonomy): domain Bacteria; phylum Actinomycetota; class Actinomycetes; order Mycobacteriales; family Pseudonocardiaceae; genus Pseudonocardia; species Pseudonocardia oroxyli. Next base: position 183,510 of record NZ_FNBE01000005.1, on the reverse strand, counting down.
CCGGTCGCCCGCCGTCGGCTTGTCCCCGGCGACGAACAGGAACCTGTCGACCCCGTACGCCGCCGCCGTGAGCAGGTCGCGCTGGAGGCCGAGCAGGTTGCGGTCGCGCGAGTTCAGACAGGCGATGCTCCGCCGCCCCATCGCGTGCACCTCGTTCGCCACCGCGATGCTCGACACCGTGGCCCGGCCGATGTGGTTGTCCGGGATCAGGAAGTCGTCGACGACGGGGGCGAGCATGCCGATCTGGTGCCGCGCCCGCGTCAGGTCCGGCCTGGTCGGCGGCTCGATCTCGCAGACGACGGAGAAGGTGCGGCTCACGAGGCAGAGAGTGCCACGCCCGAGCGGTGGCGGTCAGCGCCGGCGGCGAGGGACCGCGGACCGGGGCGGCAGCGAGCGCATGTGGTCGCGCACCGGTGTCAACAGGTCGGCCAGGGTTCGAGTGTCCTCGCGGGTCAGCGGCTGGAAGAGCTGCCGGCTGACCACCTCGGTGTGGCCGGGGAGCACCGTGGCCAGCAGCGCCCGCCCGGCCTCGGTGATCGTGACGGTCACGCCCCGCTCGTCGGTCTCCGACGGGCTGCGCGTGACCAGGCCCGCCTCCTCGAGGAGCCTGGCCTGATAGGTCAGACCGCTGCGGCTGTAGACGACGCCGTCGGCCAGGTCGGTCATGCGTGCGCTGCCCGTCCGCAGGTCGAGACCCAGCCGCGCCAGGATCTGGAACTGCACGTAGCTGAGGTCGCCGGCCTCCCGGAGCTGCTGCTCGACCGCGTGGCGGAGCAGGCCTGCCACCTCCATGAGCGTCAGGTACGCGCCCAGCTGCGCGGGATCGAGGGACGGGTCCGGGTCGGTCACGCGCAGACCCTAACAGTTGCTTCACATTCTGAGCACTTGCTTCGACTCCGAAGCACTGCTAGCGTCTCCGCCGTGCTTCGAGTTCGAAGCACATCCACGCGAGAGCGGAGGCTCGGCGATGAAGGCCATTCGATTCCACGAGTACGGCGACCCGACGGTCCTGCGTCACGAGGAGGTGGACGAGCCCGTCGCCGGTCCCGGACAGGTGCGGGTGCGGGTCGCGGCCACGACGTTCAACAGCGTCGACGGCACCATCCGGGCGGGGCTCATGCAGGGCCCGATGCCCCTGACTCTGCCGCACGTGCCCGGGCTGGACGTCGCGGGAACGATCGACGCGCTCGGCGAGGGTGTGCGCGATCTCGCCGTCGGCGATCAGGTGATCGGCTTCCTCCCCTTCGTCGTCGACGGGGCCTCCGCCGAGTACGTCGTCGCCCCCGCCGAGATCCTGGCCCCGGCCCCGACCGCCATCCCGCTCGCCGACGCCGCCGCACTGCCGCTGGTCGGCCTCACCGCCTGGCAGGCCCTCTTCGACCACGCCGAGCTGAAGCCGGGGCAGCGCCTGCTGATCAGCGGGGCAGGCGGCGCGGTGGGCGGGTACGCGGTGCAGCTGGCCAAGGCCGCGGGCGCCTACGTGATCGCCACCGGCAGCCCGCGCAGCAGGCGGAACCTGGAGGCCGCCGGTGCCGACGAGATCATCGACCACAGCGCCACCGAGGTGACCGCCGCGGTCACCGCGCCGGTCGACGTCCTGCTCAACCTCGCACCCCTCGACCCGGACGAGTTCACGGCGCTGGCCGCCCTCGTTCGCGACGGTGGCGTCGTGGTCAGCGCCACCGTGTGGATGCCCGCCCCGGCCGACGAGGAACGCGGCGTGCGCGCGATCGACATGTACGTCCGCAGCGACGTCGCCCAGCTGTCGGAACTCGTGGCGCGCGTCGACCGCGGAGAGCTCACCGTCGAGGTCGCCGAGCGCGTCCCACTGGCCGACCTGGCCCAGGTCCACGCCCGGGCGGCCGCGGGAAACCTGGCTGGCAAGATCGTCATCCTTGCGCCGACGGCCTGACGCGACGGACACAGCGGACGCCATCGCCGGTCGGAAATGGTGGAGACGAGGGGAATCGAACCCCTAACCCCCGCCTTGCAAAGGCGGTGCTCTGCCAATTGAGCTACGTCCCCGTGGGCGACAGACTACCGGGTGGTCGCCTCGTGCCAGGGATCTGTGGTGCTGCGGGACTTGAGGCCGACAAGCACCAGGATCGCGGCGCCGACAGCGGCGACGAGAGCGAGGAGCTTCTTCACGTCGATCACCTTCGAAGCCGATGGAGTGGGCCTAGCTGGAGTTGAACCAGCGACCTCATCATTATCAGTGATGCGCTCTAACCAACTGAGCTATAGGCCCCTGCGGCGTGCAGAACTCTACAGGACCCCGCACGCCGCCTTCGCGGGGGGTCAGTCCCGCTCGGACAGGGTGACCTCCACGCCGCCGACCAGGTCGGCGGAGACGTTGTAGACGAACGCACCCACGGTCATCGCCACGGCGAAGAGCAGGCTGTTGATCGCTCCGATGACCGCGGCGAAGCCGAAGACGCTACCCGCGCTGATCAGCGATCCGCCGCCACCCTGGCCACCGCCGGAGACGAGGTCCGCGTAGGTGCCGTTGAGCCGGTCCCACACGCCCATGCCGTCGAGCACGCCGTAGAGCACGCCGACCGCCACCAGCCAGATGAAGAACAGGACGACGGCGAGCACCAGCGCGAGCTTCAGCACCGACCACGGGTCGAACCGCTTGAGCTGCAGCAACGCCTGGCGCGGGGCCCGCTCCCCCACCGACGGGACGCCGGCGTGGACCTCGCCCCGCGCCGGGCCCACCGACGCCGTGCGCGGTGCCGCGCCCGGGTCGATGTACGCCGTGGGCGCCTCGCTGAGCAGCGAGTCCACCGGGGCCTGCCGAGGGGCGGGCCGCGAGGTCGGGACGGCGGTCTCGGTCGCGTCCGAGCCCGACGCCCGCCGCCACGGCGGCGGAGTGGGCACCGAGCCGGGCAGCGGGGTCCCCGTCGGCTGGTCCGCCGCCCCGGGCGAGGGGGCGTCCGGCCGCGGCCGCGGCACCGGCGTCGGGGTGGCGAACACCGCGGTCTGGTCGGCCGCCGGACTCGTCCCGTTCTTCGGGGCCGACGCGTGGTCGGGGGCCTCAGTGGCCGGGGCGACCGGGGCGGCCGCGCCGTCGTCCTTCGACGCGGCGCTCGGCCCGGCACTCACCCCCGCACCGTTGGCGGTCGATCCGTTCGCGGGCGTGGTCCGGTCCTCCGCGGCCTCGGCGGGGTCCGCCGGGGCCTCGGCCGCACCGTCCGTGGGGAGCGGCGGTGCGGCTGCAGAGCTGTCCGTGGCCACCGGCCCCGTCGCCGGCTTCTCTTCGTTCTCGCTCACGAGGTGGAGCACTCCTCGGCGTTCGGCGTGCAGGTCAGGTGGCCGGGATCAGCCGGTCTCCTCGGGGGCCTCGTCATCGTCCTCGGCGTTGCGCGCGACCGCCAGCAGTGTGGCGTTCTCGCCGAGGTTCATGAGGCGGACCCCCTTGGTCTGCCGGCCCGCCTTCCGCACCTCGCGTGCCGAGGTCCGGATGACGCCGCCGGTCGACGTGATCGCGTACAGCTCGTCGTCGATCCCGACGATGAGCGCGCCGACCAGGGTGCCACGCCTGCGGTCGTACTGGAGCGTCAACACTCCCTTGCCGCCGCGACCCTGTACCGGGTAGTCCTCGATCGGCGTCCGCTTGGCGTAGCCGCCCGCGGTCGCGACCAGCACGAACTTGTCGTTCTGCACCACGGCGAGCGACAGCAGCTGGTCGCCGGAGTTGAACCGCATGCCCAGGACGCCGGAGGTGGCGCGGCCCATGGGGCGCAGGGTCTCGTCCGTCGCGGAGAACCGGATCGACTGGCCCTCGGCGGACACCAGGAGCAGGTCGTCCTCGGCGCTGCAGAGCACGGCGCCGACGAGCTCGTCCTCGTCTCGCAGGTTGATGCCGATCAGGCCGCCGGAGCGGTTGGAGTCGAAGTCCTCCAGGCGGGACTTCTTGACCAGCCCGTTCTTCGTGGCGAGCACGAGGTACGGCGCGGCCTGGTAGTCCTTGATCTGCATGACCTGGGCGATGTGCTCGTCCGGCTGGAACGCGAGCAGGTTCGCGACGTGCTGGCCGCGTGCGTTCCGGTTCGCCTCGGGCAGCTCGTAGGCCTTGAGCCGGTAGACCCGGCCCTTGTTCGTGAAGAACAGCATCCAGTCGTGCGTGGAGCACACGAAGAAGTGGGCGACGATGTCGTCCTGCTTCAGCGTGGCGCCCTGCACGCCCTTGCCGCCGCGCTTCTGCGCCCGGTACAGGTCGGTCTTGGTGCGCTTGGCGTAGCCGGTCTGGGTGATCGTGACGACGACGTCCTCGACGGCGATGAGGTCCTCGTTGGTGACGTCCCCGTCGTCCGCGATGAGCCGCGTGCGCCGCTCGTCGCCGTGCTTCTCGACGATCTCGATGAGCTCGTCCTTGACGATCTGCCGCTGCCGCTCGGGGCGGGCGAGGATGTCCTCGTAGTCCGCGATCTCGAGCTCGATCTCGGCCAGCTCGTCGACGATCTTCTGCCGCTCCAGGGCCGCCAGCCTGCGCAGCTGCATGTCGAGGATGGCCTGGGCCTGGATCTCGTCGACCTCGAGGAGCTCGATGAGGCCCTGGCGCGCGACGTCCACCGTCTGCGACGCCCGGATGAGCGCGATGACCTCGTCCAGCGCGTCGAGCGCCTTGACCAGACCACGCAGGATGTGGGCGCGCTCCTCGGCCTTGCGCAGCCGGTAGCGCGTGCGCCGGACGATGACCTCGATCTGGTGCCGGATGTAGTTCCGGATGACCTGGTCCAGCCGCAGCGTGCGGGGCACGCCGTCGACGATCGCCAGCATGTTCACGCCGAAGCCGGTCTGCAGCTGGCTGTGCTTGTAGAGGTTGTTCAGCACGACCTTGGCCACCGCGTCCCGCTTGAGCGTGAACACGATGCGCATGCCGACGCGGTCCGAGCTCTCGTCGTTGATCTCCGAGATGCCCGTCATCTTGCCGTCGCGGATCATGCTCGCGATGGACTCGACGAGGTTGTCCGGGTTGACCTGGTACGGCAGCTCGGTGACGACGAGGATGGTGCGGCCCTTGGCGTCCTCCTCGACCTCGACGACCGAGCGCATGCGCACCGAGCCGCGCCCGGTGCGGTAGGCGGACTCGATCCCGTCCCGGCCGACGATCAGACCCGCCGTCGGGAAGTCCGGGCCCTTGATCCGCGCCATGAGCGCGTCCAGGAGCTCCTCGTCGCTCGCCTCGTGGTTGTCCAGCGCCCAGACGACGCCCTCGCCCACCTCGCGCAGGTTGTGCGGCGGGATGTTCGTGGCCATGCCGACGGCGATGCCGACCGAGCCGTTGATCAGCAGGTTCGGCACCCGCGACGGCAGGACCAGGGGCTCCTGGGTCTTGCCGTCGTAGTTGTCCGCGAAGTCGACGGTCTCTTCTTCGATGTCCTGCAGCATCGCCATGGCCAGCGGCGTGAGCCGGCACTCGGTGTACCGCATGGCCGCCGCCGGGTCGTTGCCCCGCGAGCCGAAGTTGCCCTGCCCGTCGATCAGCGGGTAGCGCATCGACCAGGGCTGGGCGAGCCGGACGAGCGCGTCGTAGATCGCCGAGTCGCCGTGCGGGTGGTAGTTGCCCATCACCTCGCCGACGACGCGGGCGCACTTGACGTACGAGCGGTCCGGCCGGAAGCCGTTCTCGCCCATGGAGTACAGGACGCGCCGGTGTACCGGCTTGAGGCCGTCCTCCACGAGCGGCAGCGCCCGACCCACGATGACGGACATCGCGTAGTCGATGTAGGAGCGCTGCATCTCCTGCTGGATGTCGACCGGCTCGATCCGGTCGCCGCCGCCCGCGCCGGGGAGGGCCGGGTCCAAGGTGTCAGTCACTGTTCAGGTCCTCTATCTCTCAGACGTCCAGGAACCTGACGTCCTTGGCGTTCCGCGTGATGAAGGAGCGGCGGGACTCGACGTCCTCGCCCATCAGCACGGAGAAGAGCTCGTCCGCGGTCGCCGCGTCGTCCAGGGTGACCCGGGAGAGCATCCGCACCTCGGGGTCCATCGTGGTCTCCCACAGCTCTTTGGCGTTCATCTCGCCGAGCCCCTTGTACCGCTGCACGCCCTCGTCCTTGGGGAGCTTCTTGCCGGCCTCGCGGCCCGCCGCGATCAGCCCGTCCCGCTCCGCGTCCGAGTACGCGAACTCCGGCTCGGACCCGCGGCCGCCCCACTTGATCTTGTAGAGCGGCGGGTTCGCCAGGAACACGTGCCCGGCCTCGACCAGCGGCCGCATGAAGCGGAACAGCAGGGTGAGCAGCAGGGTGCGGATGTGCTGGCCGTCGACGTCCGCGTCCGCCATCAGCACGATCTTGTGGTAGCGCAGCTTCGACAGGTCGAACTCGTCGTGGATGCCCGTGCCGAGGGCAGTGATGATCGACTGGACCTCGGTGTTCTTGAGGACGCGGTCGATCCGGGCCTTCTCGACGTTGATGATCTTGCCGCGGATGGGCAGGATCGCCTGGTACATCGAGTCCCGGCCGGACTTGGCCGAGCCGCCTGCCGAGTCGCCCTCCACGATGTAGACCTCGGACTTGCTCGGGTCCGTGGAGCGGCAGTCCGCCAGCTTGCCCGGCAGACCGCCGATGTCACCGGCGCTCTTGCGGCGCACCAGCTCCCGCGCCTTGCGGGCGGCGAGCCGGGCCTGCGCGCTGGACACCGCCTTGGTGACGATGGTCTTCGCGTCCGCGGGGTTGCGCTCGAACCAGTCCGACAGCCACTCGTTGCTCATCTTCTGCACGAACGACTTGACCTCGGTGTTGCCGAGCTTGGTCTTCGTCTGGCCCTCGAACTGCGGCTCGGCGACCTTGACCGACACGATCGCGGCGAGCCCCTCGCGGATGTCCTCGCCGGACAGCGCCGGGTCCTTGTCCTTGAGCAGCTTCTTGTCCCGCGCGTAGCGGTTGACCGTGGTGGTCAGCGCGGAACGGAAGCCCTCCTCGTGGGTGCCGCCCTCGTGCGTGTTGATCGTGTTCGCGAACGTGTACACCGACTCGGAGTAGCCCGAGTTCCACTGCATCGCGACCTCGACCTGGTGCCCGGGGCCCTCGCCGGTGTAGCTGATGATCTTCTTGTGGATCGCGTCCTTGCTGCGGTTGATGAACGCGACGAAGTCCTCGAGACCGCCCGGGTAGTGGAAGGTCTGCTCCTTGACCTTGGCGACGAAGCCCTCCGCGTCCGGCTCGTCGTCGACCTCGGTGTCGGAGACCCGCTCGTCCCGCAGGACGATCGTGAGGCCCTTGTTGAGGAACGCCATCTCCTGCAGCCTGCGCTGGATCGTCTCCAGGCTGTACGTGGTGGTCTCGAAGATGGTGGGGTCGGCCCAGAACGTGATCGAGGTGCCGGTCCGCTTCGACGGCGCCCCCTTGTGCAGCGTGCCGGGGACCGAGTGGTCGTAGTGCTGGTTCCACGTGAAACCGTCGACGTGGATCTCGACGTCGAGCGCGCTGGACAGCGCGTTCACGACGGAGACGCCGACGCCGTGCAGGCCGCCCGAGACCGCGTAGGACTTGCCGTCGAACTTGCCGCCCGCGTGCAGCACGGTGAGCACGACCTCGACGGCGGGCTTCTTCTCCACCGGGTGCATGTCGACCGGGATGCCACGACCGTCGTCGACGACGCGGACGCCGCCGTCCGCGGTCAGGGTGACCTCCACCTTCGTCGCGTACCCCGCCATCGCCTCGTCGACCGCGTTGTCCACGACCTCCCAGATGAGGTGGTGCAGACCGCGCTCGCCGGTGGAGCCGATGTACATGCCGGGGCGCTTGCGGACGGCTTCCAGGCCCTCGAGGACCGTGATCGACGACGCGCTGTAGCCGCTCTTCTTCTCCGCCACGGGCTGATGTTCTCCTCGCCACGAGAGCCGGCGGATGCCGGCAGTGCTGCCGCACACGTGCGGCACTCACTGATGATTCTACCGGTCCGGTCGGACAGAACTGTGGCTAGGACACGTCTGAAAGCGTCACAGCGGCGCGATCGCGCGGCGAACAGGGTCCGGCCGCCCGAAAACGGGGTCGAACGGCGCTCACGCCCCGTCACGTCGCGCTCAGCGGGCCTCTGGCGGGTGCGAACGGTCACCCGAGAGTGGGAGGCGCGGGAGGCTCACCCGTAGGTGTCCCGGGGGCCTCGGCCGCGGACGTGGCGCGGACCGTGGCGCCAGCTCGGGCCCTGCGGCCCCGTGACCCGGATCCGCTTGACGACGTCCGGGCCCACCGCGGCGGCCAGGCGCTGCAGGATCTGTCGCTGCAGGGTGCGCAGCTGCGTGGCCCACGCCGTGGACTCCGCCTTCAGGACCAGCTCGCCGTCCCGCAGGGAGACGGGGGTGCAGTGGTCGGCGATGTCCGGCCCGACCAGCGTGGGCCAGCGGCCCAGCACCGTGGCGTCCGTGAGCCGGGAGGACCAGCCCCGGTCCATCGAGACCCGCGACACCGCACGGCCGAACGGCTGCGGGTCCCGGTTGTCCGGGCCCGGGCCGGACCAGCGACGTCGTCGTCCCCGCCCGAAGCCCGTCGGCCGCACGCCCCGCTGCTCCGCGGACTGCTCCTTCCGCTTCGCCGCCGTCGCCTCGCGCGCCGCGGCGAGCGCGTCCCGGGCCAGATCGGCGCCGCGCCGCTCGCCGCGATGAGCGGTGTCCCCAGGGGTGTGGACATCCTTGGGGACCGCGGGCGGGTCCGACGGTCGATCCGTCGCGGCGGGCGGTGCCTTGTGACTGGAGTCACCGGAGGAGCGGGGGTTATCCACAGTATCCACAACCTTGTCCCCAGGAACGCCCCGATCGGGGGCGGCTCGTCATCATCCGTTCTCCTGCACGTCAGACGGGTCGTCACCGGTCGTCGTCCGGACGACGGTCCCGCCGCCCACCGCGAACCGGGCGCCCGTCAGCTGCGCCGGGACGTCCTCGGCGACGGCCGCGGTCACGATGACCTGCTCCGCCTCGGCGGCGACCGCGCACAACGCGCGGCGCCGCTGCGCGTCGAGCTCGGCGAAGACGTCGTCCAGGATGAGCACCGGCTCGACGTCGTCCGCCTTGAGCAGACGGTAGGACGCCAGCCGCAGCGACAACGCGATCGCCCACGACTCGCCGTGGCTGGCGTAGCCCTTGGCCGGGCCCTCCCCGAGGCCGAGCACGAGATCGTCCCGGTGCGGGCCGACGAGACAGACCCCCCGCTCGATCTCCTGGCGGCGGACCTGGGCCAGCTCGTCGAGCAGCATGGGTTCCAACGCCGCCCGGTCGAGCTCACCGGGGATCGAGCACTTGTACTGCAGTGACAGCGGATCCGATGTCGGCGCCACCTCGGAGAAGGCCTTCTCCGCGTGCGGCGCGATCCCGTCGACGAGCTCGAGCCTGCCCGCGAGCAGGGCCGCGCCGTGCCGGGCCAGGTGCCCGTCCCACACCTCGAGCGTGGACAGGTCGGCCTGCCGGTTGCGGGCGGTCTTGAGCAGCGCCGAGCGCTGCCGCAGCACCCGGTCGTAGTCGCTGCGGACGCCGGCGTAGCGCGGGTAGCGGGCGACGAGCAGGTCGTCGAGGAACCGCCGCCGCTCGCCCGGGTCGCCGCGGACGAGCGCGAGGTCCTCCGGAGCGAAAAGCACGCTGCGCAGGATCCCGAGGATCTCCCGCGGGCGCAGCACCGGCGCGCGGTTGACCCGCGCCCGGTTCGCCCGCCCGGCCGTGATCTCCAGCTCGACGAACAGCTCGCGGCCCTGGTGCACGACCTGGGCCCGCACGATCGCGCGCTCGGCGCCGCGGCGGATCAGCGGCGCGTCGTTCGCGACGCGGTGCGAGCCCAGGGTGGCGACGTAGCCGATCGCCTCCGCCAGGTTGGTCTTGCCGACGCCGTTCGACCCGACCAGCACCGTGACGCCCGGTTCGAGATCCAGCTCGGCGCGTTCCCAGGAACGGAAGTCCTCGACGGCCAGTCGCCGCAGGTGCACTAGTGGGTGCTGCCGGCACCCGAGCTGGGTCCGGCGTGGTCGCCCGGTGCGCCCGCCGGGCCGGCGGCCTTCTTCACCGCGTGCCCGCCGAACTGGTTGCGCAGCGCCGCGACGGCCTTCATGGCCGGGGACTCGTCCTGCCGGGACGCGAACCGCGCGAACAGCGCCGCGGAGATCACCGGCAGCGGCACGGCGTGCGTGATCGCGGACTCGATGGTCCACCGGCCCTCGCCGGAGTCGTCCACGTAGCCCTCGAGGTCCGCCAGGTGCGGGTCCTCCTTCAGTGCGTTGACCAGCAGGTCCAGCAGCCACGACCGCACCACGGTGCCGCGCGACCAGGCCTGGATCACCGCTGGGACGTCCTCGATCAGCGGGGTGGCCTCCATCAGCTCGAAGCCCTCGGCGTAGGCCTGCATCAGGCCGTACTCGATGCCGTTGTGCACCATCTTCGAGAAGTGCCCGGCCCCGACGCCGCCCGCGTGCGCGAAGCCCTCCTCGCGCGGACCCTCCGGGCGCAGCGCGTCGAAGATCGGCATGGCGAGCTCGATGTGCTCCTTCGCCCCGCCCGCCATCAGGCCGTAGCCGTTGTCCTTGCCCCAGATGCCACCGGACACGCCGCAGTCGACGTAGCCGATCCCCTTGGCGGACAACAGCTCCGCGTTCGGGCCGTCGTCGGTGTAGCGGGAGTTCCCGCCGTCGATCACCAGGTCGCCCGGCTCCAGGATGTCGGCCAGGGCGGCGACGGTGGAGCGCGTCGGCTCACCGCTGGGGACCATCACCCAGACCACCCGCGGCGCCTCGAGCGCCGCCGCGAGATCCGCCGGCGACGCCACGTCGGTGACCTCCGGCCGCGGGTCGAACCCGACGACCTCGTGTCCCGCCGCCCGCACCCGGTCCCGCATGTTGCCGCCCATGCGGCCCAGGCCGATCAGTCCGAGTTGCACAACCGCTCCCCACTCCTGGCCCTCACGTGTCGGCGCTCATCGTGCCGGCCGCGGGTGAATCGATCACCCCGGGAGGCGCACCGGCATCAGCAGGTGGAGGTAACCCGAGGCGGGCGGGGTCGTGTCCTCCCCCTCGGCGGGCGGCAGCACCGGGCGGACCAGCGCGGGCCGGTTCGGGGTGGTGAACGTGAGCTGGGCCTTCTCGGTGTGCAGCGCACCGAGCGCGTCCAGCAGGTAGCCCGGGTTGAACGCGATGGTCAGCGGGGTGCCGTCCAGCGTACAGGGCAGCTCCTCCTCGGCGCTGCCGACGTCCTCGCCACCGGCCGCGAGCCGGAGCCCGTCCTCGCCGAACTCCATCCGGATCTGCGCGACCCGGTCCGCGACGAGCGAGACCCGCTTGATCGCCTCGACGAGGTGGCTGACCTGGAGCTCCGCGGCGGTGGTGTGCTCGGCCGGAATGAGCTGGCGAAACCGCGGGAACTCCGCGTCGAGCAGGCGGGTGGTGGCCCGGCGGCCCCCGCCGGTGAGCCCGAGCATGCCGTCCCCGGCGGACAGGGCGATCTCGACGGAACCGGCGCCGGCGAGGGTCTTCGCGACGTCCGAGAGGGTCTTCGCCGGGATGAGCACGGCGGTGGACCCGCTCGCGTCCTCCGGCTGCCAGTCCAGCTCGCGCACGGCGAGCCGGAAGCGGTCGGTCGCGGCGAGCGTGAGCCGGGTGCCCTCGATCTCGAGCCGGATGCCGGTGAGCATGGGGAGCGTGTCGTCCCGACCCGCGGCGACGGCGACCTGGGCGACGGCCCCAGCCAGCTCCGCGGCGTCGACCGCGCCCGCCCGCTGGGGCATGCCCGGCAGCTGCGGGTAGTCCTCGACCGGCATGGTCGGCAGCGAGAACCGGCTGCTGCCGCAGTTGATCGTGGCGCGGGAGCCGTCGACGACGAGGTCCACGGGCTTGTTCGGCAGGGCGCGGGTGATGTCGGCGAGCAACCGGCCGGAGACGAGCAGCCTGCCCGGGTCACCGATCGTCGCGTCGAGCTCCACGCGGGCCGAGGTCTCGTAGTCGAACCCGGAGACGGTGAGGCGGTCCCCCTCGGCTCCGGCGTCGATCAGCACGCCGCCGAGGACCGGCACCGGCGGTCGCGCAGGGAGGCTGCGGGCGACCCAGGCAGCGGCATCGGCGAGCACGTCGCGTTCGACCCGGAACTTCATCGCGGAGAGGACCTTTCACCGGTGGTCACTGGATGTGACCGCGCTCGGAGTGATTCGAAGTGACTCGTGACCGGGCCCCGGAGGAGGACGGGCGGCGCGGGCCCCGAGGTCCGACCGACGGTCTTCGAGGGCGCTCCGCCGACGTTCCGGCAATCCGGGTTCGGCCGACTCACCGTAGAGCCTCCCGAGCCCGGGTGTCACGTCGCGGGTCCGTCGCCCGACGAGCGGTCCGAACGCACCGGCGAGGTCCCCGTCCGTGTCCCCATCCACGGCCCTCTTTCTCTTGTAGTTCTTCCAAGAGAGAACTCCAGACGTAGAGATAGGTCCTGTGGACAACGTGGATGGAGCGCGTCGTCGCAGGTGGGACGGTGCGGCGATCTGGGGACCGGGCCTGCGGACGGACTCGGGAGGGTTGCGGAGGACGGTGGACAGCCAGCGTCCGGGCGGAGTTGTCCGGCCGCTGTCCCCGGGTTCGAGGTGAGTTGTCCACCGGCTGGGGGTGATCCGTCCACCGCCCATGGGCCGGCAATCCACAGAGTTGTCCCCAGATGTGGGTGAAGCGTGGCCGTGCGTCCACGCTGTGCGACCGGTCGGCGCCGTTGCCAGGACCCGGTGGCGGCGGTCGAGACCCTCAGGAGTCCCGCCTTGCACACGAGCTGCAACGGACGGTGACCGTCCGGGTCACTGTTCGCGTGGCGCCCGCGCCCGTCGATGCGGCGAGCGTCCTTTAGCAGACGACGAGCGGTCGGGCCGGGAGCGACACGCGCTCGGAGTGGATCTCTCTTCGGTCACGACGCGATGACGGCTCGTTGATCTTCGTTCGAGGCGTCTCGATCTTGGTCACTCGTGTCCACATGATCGTTCTCGCCCTCGCCGCGTCCGACGGCGTCGAGACTCGGCTGCTCCATGTGGGTGTGCACGTGGTCACGGAGCGACTTGCGTCCTTCCGGTGAGGAAGGCTGGGGGCGGGCTGGGGACAACAGGCCGGTGGCAGGGGGGGGTTCGCACGTTTCGTGCGCTTAGTGCGGTGCGCACGACAGCCGGGGCACGGAGATAGCGATCGTGGTGCGTCGCCCGTGCGGATGCGCGGTCAGTGCCGGGCGCGCTGCTTGATGCGCGCCGTGAGCTCCTGAACCTGCTCGAACGTCTTGCGGCGCAGCGAGATCTCGTTGCGGATCTTCTTGTCCGCGTGCATGACCGTGGTGTGGTCGCGGCCGCCGAAGGTCTGGCCGATGCGCGGCAGGGAGAGATCGGTGAGCTCGCGGCACAGGTACATGGAGATCTGGCGGGCCTGGGCGAGCGCCTTGGTCTTCCCGGGCCCGCACAGCTCCTCGATCGTCACGTCGAAGAACTCGGCGGTGACCGCCATGATCGTCGGCGCGGTGATCTCCGAGGCGGCGGAGTCCGGGATGAGGTCGCGCAGCACGATCTCGGCGAGCTGGGTGTCGACGGGCTGGCGGTTGAGCGAGGCGAAGGCCGTCACCCGGATCAGCGCGCCCTCGAGCTCGCGGATGTTCCGCTCGATGCGCTCGGCGATGAACTCCAGGACGTCACCGGGGACGGCGAGCCGGTCCTGCGCCGCCTTCTTGCGGAGGATCGCGATGCGGGTCTCGAGCTCGGGCGGCTGGATGTCGGTGATCAGCCCCCACTCGAACCGCGTGCGCATCCGGTCCTCGAGGGTCTCCAGGCGCTTCGGCGGCCGGTCGGAGGAGACGACGATCTGCTTGTTCGCGTTGTGCAGGGTGTTGAAGGTGTGGAAGAACTCCTCCTGCGTGCCCTCCTTGCCCTCCAGGAACTGGATGTCGTCGACGAGCAGCACGTCGACGTCCCGGTAGCGGCGCTGGAAGGCGACCTTGCGGTCGTCACGCAGGGAGTTGATGAAGTCGTTGGTGAACTCCTCGGTACTGACGTACCGCACGCGCATGCCGGGGAACAGCCGCTGCGCGTAGTGCCCCACCGCGTGGAGCAGGTGGGTCTTGCCCAGCCCGGACTCGCCCCAGATGAACAACGGGTTGTAGGCGCGGGCGGGCGCCTCGGCCACCGCGACGGCCGCGGCGTGGGAGAAGCGGTTCGACGCCCCGATGACGAACGTGTCGAAGATGTACTTCTCGTTCAGCCGGGTCTGCGAGCGCGGCGCCACCGGGTCGCCCGGCTGCGGCGCGGAGTACGTGGGCCACGGCTCCGGCGCGGGCGGCGGGGCGCCCTCGACGCCGGCGGGCTCGGGGAGCGCGGCCGCGGCCGACGGGTCCACGAGCGGCGAGCCGGACGGGGGCGTCGGCACGTCGGCGGTGGCGCCGTCCGTGCCGAGCGGTAGCGGGCTCGGCGCGTTCGACTCCGCGATCGCGCCCAGCGACGGCGCGCCGACCGGCCTGCGCGACGGCGGGTCCGGCACCGCGGTCCCGCCCGCGGACGCGCTCTGGTCGACCACGACGGCGAGGTTCACCTGCACTCCGAGGTGCCGGCCGATCGCCTCGCTGATCGGGCGGCGCAGGATCCGCTCGATGGCGTCCTTCGCGAACTCGCTCGGCGCGGCGAGGAGCGCGGTGCCGTCGAGCAGCCCGAGTGGGCGGGTCAGCCGGAGGAAGGCCCGTTGCTGCGCCGACAGAGTCGGCGCGCCGTTCTCGGGCGGGGCGGCGAGGTCGGCGATGACCAGATCCCACACCTGGGCGAGGTCACCGTTTTCCGCCACCGCTGGGTCCCTCTCTCCGCGCGACCGGCTGGGGGCGGGCGCGCGCCGTCGGAGTTCGTCGTTCTGGTTCGTGCGGGCCTGAAGACATCCCCAGACTTATCCACACATGTGTATGACCGTACGCAGGGGAGTTCGGCGGATCGCGCCCGGCCCCTCGGCCACCGCGACCCGCAGAGCCTTCGACGGAGCCGACGGCGCGTGCGGATGTTCCGATCCCCCCGGATGGAACGTGAAGCCCGCACGCTAACAACGACCGCCCGGCGACCACAAGACGCGCAGGTGGAGGCAGGTCCGGCCCACGTGCGCCTGCCTGCGAGGATGACGGTGAGCGACCTCGCTGTCACTCGACCTCGCGGTGACGGGGGGCGGTTTGCACGCCCTTCGCGCCGCTGCGTACCCTTATCCGGAGGCGCGCCCTGTGTGCGCAGACCAACCAGAAGCTACCGACGGCCCGAGCGTGTCGTCGATCGGGAGAAGACGACCGTGAGCAAGCGGACCTTTCAGCCGAACAACCGCCGCCGCGCCAAGACGCACGGCTTCCGCCTGCGCATGCGGACCCGCGCGGGCCGCGCCATCCTGTCGTCGCGCCGCCGCAAGGGCCGCGCCGCGCTCTCGGCCTGATCGCCGCGACGTCGGAGTGCTGCCCGCCGGCGCCCGGCTGACCCGTCGGGACGAGTTCGCCTCGACGATCCGCCGAGGTCGCCGCGCCGGGCGCGCCCGTCTCGTCGTGCATCTGGACACGACCCCGAATCCGGTCCTCGGTCCGAGGGCCGGATTCGTCGTGAGCAAGGCCGTCGGGAACGCGGTGGTCCGCCACCGCGTGGCCCGGCGGCTCCGTCATCTCGTGGCGGACCGGTTGGCGACGTTGCCCGCGGGCGCCCTGCTCGTCGTCCGGGCCCTGCCACCCGCGGCCACCGCCACGTCGAGCGAGCTGGCCGCCGACCTCGACTCGGGCCTGCGGAAGGCCACGCGATGAGCACCGTCCTCCTCGCGCTCCTGCGCTTCTACCAGCGCTGGATCTCCCCGAACCTGCCCCCGAGCTGTCGCTTCTACCCCAGCTGCAGCGCCTACGCCGTCGAGGCGATCCAGGTCCACGGCGCGCTGCGCGGGTGTTGGCTCGCGCTGCGCCGACTCCTGCGCTGCCACCCGTGGCACCCTGGCGGAGTAGACCCGGTCCCACCCCGATCCGACCACGGCACTGAGAAGTGCGAGGAGCAAGCCCCGTGCTGAACTTCATCTACTACCCCGTGTCGTTCATCATGTGGGTCTGGCACAAGGCGTTCGGCTTCATCTTCGGCGCGGACGCCGGCATCTCCTGGGTCCTGTCGGTCATCTTCCTGGTCTTCACCCTCCGCGCGATCCTCTACAAGCCGTTCGTCGGCCAGGTCCGCTCCATGCGCAAGATGCAGGAGATGGCGCCGGAGATGCAGCGGCTCCGGAAGAAGTACGCGAACGACCGGCAGAAGCTCACGCAGGAGATGCAGAAGCTCCAGGCGGAGAACGGGGCGAACCCGCTCGGCGGCTGCCTGCCGGTCCTGGTGCAGGTGCCGGTGTTCATCGGCCTGTTCCACGTGCTGCGGGAGTTCAAGCCCGGCAAGACCGAGAACTACTTCTTCGGCGCGGACGAGGTGCGTTCGTTCGTCGACTCGTCGTTCTTCGGCGCCAAGCTGGGTGCGACCGTCGTCAACACGCAGTACTCCACCGTCACGCTCCAGGAGCTCGGCGGGAACCTCACCAGCCAGCTGATCGTGATGATCCCGCTGATGATCCTCGCGGGCATCTTCACCCACATCACGGCGCGGCACTCGGTCGCCCGGCAGGCCGCCAACCCGGCCGCCATGGCGAACTCGCAGACCGCGATCATGAACAAGCTGATGCTGTACGTGTTCCCGATCGGCGTCGTGGTCGGTGGCCCGTTCCTGCCCCTGGCGATCCTCTTCTACTGGGTCTCCAACAACCTCTGGACGCTCGGCCAGCAGTACGTCGTCTACAAGAGGATCGACGCGGAAGAGGCCGAGAAGAAGGACAAGGCGGCGCAGAACCGCAACGCCCTGGCGCCCAAGCCCGGCCAGAAGCCGAACCGGAACGGCTCGACCCCGGCCGAGCCCGAGGCCGTCGAGGAGCCCGAGACCGAGACCACCGAGTCCGCTCCGGAGAAGAAGCCCGGGGCCAAGCCGGTGACGAAGCCCAAGCCCGGCGCGAAGCCCGTCAACCGATCCGGTGGGTCGGGCGGGCGCCCGGGCGGCGGTAACCGGACGCAGGCCCGCAAGGGCAAGAAGCGTCGGTAGCAGACCTTCGAGCGGGCCGCGGCTCGCTCACCTCGTCCGGTCGCCTGGCGGTCGGACGAGCGCAACGTGGAGAGGAGTACGCGTGCCGAAGACGGCGGAGGGCGGGTCCGAGGACCAGCTGATCAAAGAGGGCGACATCGCCGGGGACTACCTCGAGCGGTTGCTCGACATCCTCGACTACGACGGTGACATCGACCTGGACGTCGAGGCCGGCCGGGCGATCGTCAGCATCGACGGCGGCGAGGACCTCGCCCGACTCGTCGGCGAGAAGGGTGCCGCCCTCGAGTCGCTGCAGGAGCTGACCCGCCTGGCGGTGCAGCAGGCCTCCGGCAACCGCAGCCGGCTGATGCTGGACATCGCCGGGTGGCGGCAGGGTCGGCGGGACGAGCTGACCGAGCTCGGCACCCGTACCGCCGAGGAGGTCAAGGAGACCGGTACGCCCGCCCGGCTGCGGCCGATGACGCCGTTCGAGCGCAAGGTCGTCCACGACGCCGTCGCGGCGGTCAAGGGCGTCTCGAGCGAGAGCGAGGGCGAGGAGCCCCGCCGGCAGGTCGTCGTCTTCCGCGACAAGTAGATCCCCGCGGTGGCGCCCTCCGTGTCCAGTTCGGACCGGAGGGCGCCGTCGTCTCCTCCCCAGGACGGTTTCACGTGGAACATCCCCCTCCCCCGGCCGCGCAGAAGGTCTTCGGCGACCGGCTCGAGCTCGCCGCCCGCTACGTCGACCACCTCGCGACCTCGGGCGTCGAACGTGGTCTGATCGGGCCGCGCGAGGCGGACCGGCTGTGGGACCGTCACGTCCTCAACTGCGCCGTCGTCGCGGAACTCGTGCCGGACAGCGCGAAAGTGGTGGATGTGGGCTCGGGTGCGGGCCTTCCCGGGATACCGTTGTGCCTCGCCCGTCCGGACCTCCGGATCGTGCTCGTCGAACCGCTCGCCCGCCGGGTGGAGTGGTTGGAGGAGATCATCGCGGATCTCGGCTTGTCGCTGACGGTCGAGCGCGGGCGAGCAGAGGAGAATGCGATCCGACGGCGATGGGAGGGGGCTGACGTGGTCACCGCACGCGCCGTCGCTCCGCTCGCCCGGCTCGCCGGCTGGTCGCTCCCGCTGCTCCGCACGGGGGGCCGGATGCTCGCGGTGAAGGGCGCGTCCGCACCGCAGGAGATCGAGCGGGACGCCGCCGAGGTCCGCAGGCTGGGCGGCGGCACTCCCGTCATCGAGCTGTGCGGCACCGGCATCGTCGACCCGCCGAGCACAGTGGTGTCCGTCGAACGTCAGGCCCGACTCGCCGGTCGACCCCGGAAGAAGCGTTCCACGTGAAACATCCCCAGGAAGGTCCCCAGCGATGAGCCTCGGCTGGACCCCGATAGCCGAAGAGGCGGAGCGCGCCGCCCGTCTGCGGCACCCCGACCGTCACGGCATGCCGAAGCCGGCCCACCGCCGCATCCTCACGATCGCCAACCAGAAAGGCGGCGTCGGCAAGACGACGAGCACGGTCAACGTGGCTGCGGCGCTCGCCCTGCACGGCCTGCGCGTCCTGGTCATCGACCTCGACCCCCAGGGCAACGCCAGTACGGCCCTCGGCGTCGAGCACCGGACGGGCACTCCGTCTGTCTACGAGGCGCTGATCGGCGAGATCGGCCTCGTCGAGGCGGCCGCCGTCAGCACGGCGTCGGACAACCTGCTGTGCGTGCCCGCCACCATCGACCTGGCGGGTGCGGAGATCGAGCTCGTGAGCATGGTCGCCCGCGAGTCGCGGCTGCGCCAAGCGCTCAACGACGACGCGCTCGACGAGCTGAACGTCGACTACGTCCTGATCGACTGCCCGCCCTCGCTCGGCCTGCTCACCGTCAACGCCCTCGTCGCGGCCCAGGAGGTGCTGATCCCGATCCAGTGCGAGTACTACGCGCTGGAGGGCCTGGGCCAGCTCCTGAGCAACATCGACCTGGTGCGCTCGCACCTCAACACCGCGTTGCACGTGTCGACCATCCTGCTGACCATGTACGACGGCCGGACGAAGCTCGCCGACCAGGTCACCTCGGAAGTGCGACAGCATTTCGGCAATACGGTCCTTCGGACGGTCATCCCGCGTAGCGTGAAGGTCTCCGAGGCGCCGGGCTACAGCCAGACCGTCCTCGCGTACGACCCCGGCTCCCGCGGGGCGATGAGCTACGTCGACGCGGCGCGCGAGATCGCGGAGTACGGCTCGCACATGGATGAGCAGACGGATGGGGCATAGATGGCGGAGCGCAAGGGCGGACTGGGCCGCGGCCTGGCCGCGCTGATTCCCACGGGGCCGGAGACCGGGATCCGGACCGGGCCGATGGCGTTGACGCCGACGGACATGCTGCCCTCACGGATGCGTGCGCCGGAGCCGATGACGAGCGTCGGCGCGGAGTACCGCGAGATCCCCGTCGGGGCGATCCGGCCCAACCCGAAGCAGCCCCGCACCCAGTTCGACGACGAGCAGCTCGCCGAGCTCGAGCACTCCATCCGCGAGTTCGGGCTGCTGCAACCGATCGTCGTGCGTGAGCTCGTCGCCGGCCAGTACGAGCTCGTCATGGGCGAACGTCGGTGGCGCGCCTCCCAGCGGGCCGGGCTGACCGAGCTGCCCGCCATCGTGCGCGGCACGACCAACGACCAGATGCTGCGGGACGCGTTGCTGGAGAACATCCACCGCGTTCAGCTGAACCCGCTCGAAGAGGCCGCCGCCTACGAGCAGCTGCTCGAGGAGTTCGGCGTCACCCAGACCGAGCTCGCCGACCGGATCGGCCGCAGCCGACCCGTCGTCACGAACATGATCCGGCTCCTGCGTCTGCCCGTCGCGGTGCAGCGGCGGGTCGCGGCAGGAGTGCTCTCGGCCGGTCACGCTCGAGCCCTGCTCGGGCTCGACGACGCCGCCGCCCAGGAGGAGCTCGCCGCTCGCATCGTCGCCGAGGGACTGTCGGTGCGCGCGACGGAGGAGGCGGTCGTCCTCGCCCGCAACGAGGCCCCCGCCGCCAAGGCGCGCAAGCCCCGTGGGCGCCCCGCGGTGAGCGAGGGCATGAGCGCCTTGGCCGATCGACTGTCCGACCGCTTCGACACGACGGTCAAGGTCGAGATGGGCGCCCGGAAGGGCCGACTCGTGGTCGAGTTCGGCTCCGCGGAGGACTTCGAGCGCATCGCGCGGATGATCGAACAGGGCGGCTGAGTCCCGACTCGTCCACCGAGGCCCGTGCGCGAGACGTGCCGCTCACGGGCCCCCTGTGCGCCGCTGGCTGATCGAGGGTGGATCCGGTACGGCGGGATGTGGACGCACTCGCCGACGTGTCATAACAGGATCCTTCGCGGGTGTCAGCCCCGCTCGATCGCCTTCTCCACGAGGGCGGCGAAGACCGTGCCGAGATCTCCGCCGTCCGCGGCGACCGCGGTCGGCAGCAGCGAGGTGTCGGTGAGGCCGGGCGAGACGTTCACCTCCAGGATCTGCACCCGCCCCTCCCCGTCCACGACGGCGTCCATGCGCGAGAGGTCCCGGAGGCCGAGAAGTGCGTGCGCCTCGAGC
Source organism: Pseudonocardia oroxyli (assembly GCF_900102195.1). GTDB lineage: Bacteria > Actinomycetota > Actinomycetes > Mycobacteriales > Pseudonocardiaceae > Pseudonocardia > Pseudonocardia oroxyli. The sequence goes on along the minus strand of NZ_FNBE01000005.1, from coordinate 162,927 downwards.
GCCGTGCGTTCGAGGAGGGCGATCGTGTCGGCGGGAAGCCGCGCCGGGCAGTGGAACGACGTCGCGCCCGGCGTGTAGCGGGCGGTGTAGTCGTAGACGCCACCGGGCGCCTCCACCTCGACCGGGGGCAGGGCTCGCGGAAGGGTGCCGTCGTGCACGACGGAGACGGCGACCTCCGTGCCCGTCACGAAACGCTCGGCGAGAACCGTGTCGGCGTAGGCGAGGCAGCTGACCATCGCGGCCGGCAGATCCGCGGCCGACCGGACGACCTGGGCACCGAGTGCCGAGCCGCCCTGGTCGGGCTTGAGCATCAGCGGCAGACCGAGACGCTCGACCATCGCGTCGAGCACGGCCTGCGCTCCGAGCTCACGGAAGGTCGTGTGCGGGAGCGCGATCCAGTCGGGAGTGTCGAGGCCCGCGCGGGCGAACTCGGCCTTCGCGGTCGGCTTGTCCCAGGCGCGGCGGCAGGCGGCCGAGGCGGTGCCCACGTAAGGCACCCCCAGGAGCTCCAGGACGGCGTGGATGGCGCCGTTCTCCCCCTCTCCCCCGTGCAGCGCCACGATCGCGGCCGATGGGCGGTCCGTGCGCAGACGCTCGATCAGGGACGCGTCGGCGTCCCACTCGCGAACGTCCACGCCCACCGAACGCAGCGCGCCGGCGAGCCGCTTGCCGGACCGTAGCGAGACCTCGCGCTCGTGGGAGAGTCCGCCCGCCAGTACCGCCACGCTTCGATCGCTCACCCGCGCATTCTCCGCCACGCCGGGGCGAGCGCGGCGGCGGGGATGTTTCACGTGGAACGGGTGTGGCGAGGGAGCGGCCGGTGATGCGTATACGCGGGCAGTGCGGAGGTGGGCGGCGTGCGATCGGGGCTGGGCGGGGGCGCAGGATGCGGGCCGTGATCCGGCGTCTGGGAGATGCTCGGTCACGGATCGACCTCTCGGCGGTGCGGTGGTGGGTGCGCGGCTGGTGATGCGTATACGCGGACAGTGCTGGGGTGCGGTGGCCTGGGACCGAGGCCGGGACCGGGACCGGGACCGGTCCCGGGGCCGGGGCCGGGCGGGGCGCAGGGCGCAGGACGCAGGCCATGATCCAGCGTTCGGGAGATGGTGGGTCGGGAATCGACCTCTCGGCGCCCCGACGGTGGATCATCGTCCGAGCCGAGCCGAGCCGAGCCGAGCCGAGCCGAGCCGAGCCGAGCCGTTCCACGTGAAACATCGACGCCCCGCGGCCATCGGGCCGCGGGGCGTCAGTGGGTCAGGCGTCAGTGGCTCACGCCGTGTCGGGTGAGGGGGTGTGTGCTCCCCTGCGCACCTCCAGTGCGGGCGCGGCGGGGAGGCCGAAGGTGCGGCGCACGTCCATCTCGGCCTCGATCACCGCGGCCAGCCGACGCACGCCTTCGGTGATGCGCTCAGGCGTCGGGTAGCAGTACGAGAGGCGGAGCTGGCGGCTGCCGAGACCGTCGGCGTAGAAGCCGGTGCCCGAGGCGTACGCGACCCGGGCGGTCACGGCGCGGGGCAGCATCGCCTTGGCGTCGACGCCCTCGGGCAGGGTGACCCACACGTAGAAGCCGCCGTCCGGGACGGTCCAGGTGCAGCCGTCCGGGAGGTGGGTCTCGAGCGCGGCCAGCATCGCGTCCCGGCGCTCGCGGTACTGCTCGGTGAACGTCTTCACCTGGGCGCGCCAGTCGTGCTTCTCGAGGTACCGCGACACGATCATCTGCGTGAAGCTCGGCGGGCAGAGGGTCGCGGACTCGGCGGCGAGGACGAGCCGGTCCCGGACCGCGGGCGGGACGAGCGCCCAGCCGACCCGCAGCCCGGACGCGAACGTCTTGGAGAACGACCCGAGATAGATCACGGAGCGGTCCATGGACCGGAGCGCCGGGTACGTCGTGCCGCTGAAGCCGAGGAGGCCGTAGGGGTTGTCCTCGACGACCCCGACCCCGTACTCGGCGCAGAGCTCGAGGATCCGTCTGCGCCGCGACACCGCCAGCGTGACGCCGGCCGGGTTGTGGAAGTTCGGGATCGTGTACAGGAACTTGGGGGTGATCCCACGCCCTGCGAGGGTGCGCAGGGCCTCCTCGAGCAGCTCGGGGACGAGTCCCTCCGAGTCCATCGCGACGTGCACCACGCGGGCCTGGTAGGCGGCGAAGCTGCCCAGCGCGCCGACGTACGAGGGCCCCTCGGCGAGCACGACGTCACCGGGGTCGCAGAACAGCCGGGTGACGAGATCGAGCGCCATCTGCGACCCCACGGTCACCACGACGTCGTTCGGGTCGGCCTCGATCCCCTCCTCCCGCATGACGTCGCAGATCTGCTCGCGCAGCGCCGGGACGCCCTGGGCGGACCCGTACTGCAGCGCGACCTGCCCCTCGCGGGCGACGAGGTCCCCGATCTCGGCGGAGAGCGTGTCCAGCGGGAGGGCGGCGAGGTTCGGCATCCCGCCCGCGAGCGAGACGACCTCGGGCCGGCTGGCGACCGCGAAGAGCGCGCGGATCTCGGAAGCGACCATGCCCTGGGTGCGGACGGCGAAGCGTTCCGTCGGGGCCGCCGCTGCCGCCGCGGTCCGCTCGACGGCGTCGGGGCGGTGCGGGGAGGGCGGGATCGTCACGACGGATCCTCCAGATCGACACGGCAGCGCCACTCGGGCGCTGGGAAACGGCAGTTGAGTGTAACCGGGACGGGTGTACGGCCTGCCCTTCGGCGAGGCCGGGTGACCGGTCGTCGTCGTCGGGGTGTCGCGCGACCTGTCCGCCGACCTACCATCGAGCAGCCCTCGTGATCACGCGGGGGTTCACGACTCGCGGAACCCCAGGGTCCCCGCCGGAGGTAGCACGTTGTCCTGGCACGTCACGGCGGTCAACCTCGACAACCTCGGAGATCTCCCGAAGCGTTGTCGCTCCTGCGTGTTCTGGGAGCTGGCACCGCACCTCGCGAAGCAGGCCGAGGACTTCGGCACCACCGAGCTCGAGAAGGAGGCGTGGGTCTCCGAGATCCTCCTCGAGTGGGGCTCGTGCGGGAAGATCGTCTACATGCGCGGCGCGCCCGCGGGCTACGTCCTGTACGCGCCGCCGGACGCGGTGCCGCGCGCCACGGAGATGCCCACCGGCCCGGTGAGTGCGGACGCGGTGCTGTTGACCACCCTGCAGGTGATGCCGGAGTTCGCGGGCGAGGGTCTCGGGCGGATGCTCGCCCAGGCCGTCGTGAAGGACCTGACCCGCCGCGGCGTGCGGGCGATCGAGGCCTTCGGCGAGGCCAAGCCCGGCACCGAGCCCGGCTGCATCGTCCCGGCGGACTTCCTGCGCAGCGTCGGGTTCAAGACGGTCCGTCCCCACCCGCGGTGGCCGCGGCTGCGGATGGAGCTGCGCTCGGGGCTGGAGTGGAAGGAGGACGTCGAGCACGCGCTCGAGCAACTCCTGGGCACGATCACGATCCCGATGCAGGCCGCCGCACCACCCGCGCCTCGCACCCCCGCGCGCGTACACGCGATCTGAGAGCCCGCTGTACGGGCTCCAGGCGCCCCGAATCACACAGGTGTGAGTCAGGGGCGCGGGACGGCGGGCGCGCAGCTCCTCGGCCCGCACGGGCTCAGATCGCCTGCGCCTGGTTCCGGATCTCGTGGGCGAGCACGTCCGAGAAGGTGAACGTGCCCGTCGGCTGGTCGTTCTGACCGAGCAGGTACAGCCGCTTGACGGCGACGAGGATCCCCTCGGCCACGACGTCCCGGAAGCCGGAGTCGATCAGCTTGCGCCGGTCGCCCATGTGCGTGAGGTAGCCGAGCTCCACCCGGACCGTGGGCATCCGGGTCAGCCGCAGCAGCTCCCACGTCCGGCCCTGGATGCCGCAGTCCAGCATCGCGGTGCGGGTGAGCAGCTCGCGCTGGATCAGCCCGGCGAGCGCCTCCCCCACGGTGGAGGTGGCGCCGGTCCCGTTGCCGAAGTGGAAGGTCGCGAGCCCCTGCGCGTGGATGCTGCGGTTCGCGTCGGAGTGAAGAGAAAGGACGAGGTCCGCGTTCGCCTCGTTGGCGAAGGCGGCGCGTTCGGCGTCCGACGGGCAGGTGTCCTCGCGCCGGGTCACCAGCGCCTCCATGCCGGTGGCCGACATGCGCCCGACGAGCCGCCGGGCCAGGTCCCACATCAGGTCGGCCTCGCACACACCGGAGGCCTGGACACCCCGGTCCAGCCCGCCGTGGCCCGGGTCGATGACGATCCGCTTGCCGCGCATCCGGGGCCCGGCGCGGCGGAGCAGCTCCTGCTCGCGCAGCAGGCCCGGGCTGCCGCCGGTGACCTTGCGACCGAGCTGGCGCAGCGCGCGCAGCGTGGCGGGCCCGCAGACGCCGTCCGCAGCCATGCCGTACTCGCGCTGGAACCGGCGCAGGGCGGCCTCGGTCTGCTCGTCGAACACACCGGAGGGGCGGCCGGGGTCGTAGCCCAGCTCGAGGAGCCGGGTCTGGAGCTGCCCGACGTCGTCACCGCTCATCGGCGCGGACACCAGCAGCGCCAGCATCCGGTCGCCCAGGCTCCACCCGGCCTCGCGCAATGCGCGGTAGGTGTCCGGCCCGACGATCCCGTCGGTGATGAGCCCACGACGCTGCTGGAAGGCCTGGACGGCGCGTTCGAGCTCGACGTCGAACTGGTCGGGAGTGGCGCCCGGGGCGGCGGTGGCCAGCAGGCCGAACCGACGCAGCGTGTCCCTGATCTCGACGACCGCACTTCCACGGTCCCCGCGGCGGAGCAGCTGCATGCACCCCTCGCTCGATCTCGACGTCCTTCAGGCCGCCGACCATTCTGCACCGCGGGGTCCCATTCGAGGCACAGCGCCCCCGACACGGGCGTGTCCCCGCCGCGAACGGCGGGGACACGCGGCGAGCGGCTCGACGCCGCTCGGTGATCATCGCCGGACGCACCGACGGATCGGTGACCGGCCGTATCCTCGAGGCTCCCCGAGGATCCGAGGATCAGAGGTAGTCGGACAGGTCGTTCAGCAGCGCGGCCTTCGGCTTGGCGCCGACGATCGTCTTCACCGGCTTGCCGTCCTTGAACAGGATCATCGTCGGGATCGACATGACCTGGTACTCCTGGGCGGTCTTGCCGTTCGCGTCGATGTCCAGCTTGGCGACCGTCAGGTCGTCCTTGTGCTCGCCGGCGATCTCGTCCAGCACCGGGGCGACCATCTTGCACGGCCCGCACCAGGTCGCCCAGAAGTCGACCAGGACGGTCTTGTCGCTCTTCAGGACGTCGTTCTCGAACGTGGCGTCCGTGACGTCCACGGTGTTGTTGCCCATCCGGGGTATCTCCTTCTCAGCTGTCGAACTCAGTGCACGGCTGCGGCGACGTCCGCCGAGTCCGTCCCGTAGCCGCCGCCCGCGAGCTCGGCGTCGATCGGGGTCTCGGCGAGCCAGCGCTCGGCGTCGATCGCCGCGGAGCAGCCGGAGCCCGCCGCCGTGATCGCCTGCCGGTAGGTGTGGTCCACCAGGTCACCGGCGGCGAAGACGCCGGGGATGTTCGTGTACGTGGTCGGGGCCTGCGTCTTCACGTAGCCCGCGTCGTCCAGGTCCACCTGGCCGCGGACGAGCTCGCTGCGCGGGTCGTGCCCGATCGCGACGAACATGCCGCTGACCTCGAGGGTGCTCTCCTCGCCGGTCACGGTGTCCTTGAGCCGGAGCGCGGAGACGCCGTTCTCCCCGACGACCTCCTCGACGGCCTTGTTCAGCTGCCAGTGGATCTTCGGGTCGTTCTGCGCGCGCTCGAGCATGATCCGCGAGGAGCGGAACTCGTCCCGGCGGTGCACGATCGTCACGGTCCGCCCGAAGCGGGTGAGGAACGTGGCCTCCTCCATGGCGGAGTCGCCGCCGCCGACCACGGCGATGTCCTTGTCCCGGAAGAAGAACCCGTCACACGTGGCGCAGGCCGACACGCCGCGGCCGAGCAGCTCCTGCTCGCCGGGGATGCCCAGGTACCGCGCCGCGGCGCCCATCGCGAGGATGACCGCCCGGGACCGGTAGGTCACGCCGTTGGCGACGACCTCCTTGACCTCTCCCGTCAGACTGACGGAATCGACGTCCTCCGAGCGCAGGTCCGCGCCGAAGCGCTTGGCCTGGCCCCGCATCTGCTCCATCAGGACCGGGCCCATGATCCCGTCGGTGAAACCGGGGAAGTTCTCCACCTCGGTGGTGGTCATGAGCGCGCCGCCGAACTGGCTGCCCTCGAACACCAGCGGGGCGAGCTGGGCGCGCGCGGCGTAGACCGCGGCGGTGTACCCGGCCGGTCCGGAGCCGACGATGATCAGCTCATGGATCTTCTGCTCGGTGCTCACCGATGCCTCACTCCTCGTCCGACGTGTCCGGCCTGCTCAACACGATCCTAGGAGCGGGCATTCCCCTGCTCGCCCGGGCATCCGCTCGACCTGTGGGGTGCGTCACTCTCCGACGGTCTGGTCGGCGAGCAGCCGCCCGCAGTCCGGGGTGACCACGACCGCCCGCACCACGCCCTTCTTTCCCGTCGAGAGGACGATAAGGAGGCCGTCGAGCCCGTTCAGGCGCAGCGGCCGCCCCGCCAGCAGGGCGCCCGTCGGCGGCGCCACCCCGGCCTGGAGCAGGCACGACGCCAGCGCGGCCGGGTCCGCGAGCCGCCCGACCGCCCGGGTCCGCTCCGCGAGCACCCGACCGCTCGCCCCGGCGAGGTCGGTGGGCCCGGGGCCCGGGCCGGTGAGCACGACCCCGACCAGGACCGCCGCCGCGGCGGTGAGCAGCGGTCCCCGGCGCCGCCGACGCGGTCCGCGCCCGGGCGGAGCGGGTGGGGGTCCGCCGCGATCGGTCCGCTCCGTCTCGGCGTCCGCGGCGTCGAGCGCGGCCGCCAGGGACCCCGCGAGCGCCACGGGCATCCGTTCCCGCCCGAGCGTGCCCAGGTCGGCACGGGTGGCGTCCAGCGCGCGCAGGACGTGATCGGTGCCGGCGCCGCCCGCGGCGAGGACGCGTGCCGCGGTCGCCTCGTCCGGGAGGCCTGCGTGGGCCTCGGCGAGCCGCGTGAGCCACCCCCCGCTCGTCATCCGCCCTCCCGCAGGTGCCCGAGGAGCCCGGCGAGCCGGAGCCTGCCCCGCGCACAGCGGCTCTTCACCGTGCCGACCGGCACCTCCAGGATCCTCGCCGCCTCCGCCACCGGATATCCCTCCACATCGACGAGAACCACGGCCAGCCGCTGCTCGACGGGCAGCTCGGCCAGCGCGTCGACCACGGCGAGCCGGGTCATGGCCCGGTCGGCCGGATCGTCCGGCGCGGGGAGCACGTGGTGGCGCCGCCCGACGAGCCCCGGCCGCGCCCGGTCGTGCCGGATCCGGTCGACGCACTTGTGCACCACGATCTGGTGCAGCCAGGTGCCCACCTCGGCCTGGCCGCGGTAGCTCGACGCCCGGCGGTAGGCCGCCACCAACGCCTCCTGCACGACGTCCGCCGCGTCGTCCGGGTCCCGGACCACCCGCAGCGCGACCGACCACAGCCGGTCGCCGTGGCGGCGCACCAACTCGTCGAACGCGCCGCGCTCGCCCGCCCGGTGGGCGGCCAGCAGCTGCCGGTCGGACCGGGCGTCGAGCAGGGGCACGGGGCGGACGGTAGGAGCGTGCCGCGTCCCTCATCGCCGAATGCGGTGGAGTCCTTTGCGATCGTGAACGGGATGGGCTCCCGGTCAGTCGCCCGCGCGGTAGAAGACGACCTCGTCGATCTGGCTGACGTGGGCGTCCCCGCTCCCGCTCAGCGTGGTGATCCAGATGAGCAGGTGCTGCACGGGCTGGCTGTCGGCCAGCGAGATCGTGGTGGTGCCGGAGCGCAGGGTCTCCCGGGTCAAGAGCGTGGTGTCGTCGAGATCGGCGTCGGCGCTGGGCGCGGAGCGGATCTCCACGACGGTCCCGGCGCTGGGCGAGCTGATCGCGAGCTGCGAGAGCTGCTCGGCCCCCACGAAGGACGCCATGAGCCCCACACCCGGCTTCAGCGCGGGCAGCTGCTGCTTGTAGGTGTAGGTCGACCAGGTGGTGGCCGGGTCGCCGTCGACGGCGCGGTCCACCTCGTCCGCGTTGTCCCGGTCCCCGGTCTTGTCGTAGACCTCCACCGACACCCCGCCGATGGCGACGTTGCCCGCGGGACCGCCGGGCACCGCGCTCGCGGCGTTCGACCCGCCGACCACGATCGCGGGCGCGGTGGGCTCGCGGAACATCGCCCCGACCTGCACGCCGAGGTACCCCAGCACGCCCAGGACGAGCGCGGCGAGCACCCCCACGCCGATCGCGAGCTTGCGCCTGCTGCGCGGGTCCCGGGGCGGGGGCCTGCGGGTCTTGGCCTGCCAGACGTCGTCCGGCGCGGCGGTCACCCCGTCGTGCTGCGGGGGGAACAGGGCGGCGCGGTCCTCCTCGGCGACGACGTCCGCGATCATCCGGTGCACCGCCGCGGCGGTGTGCACGCGATCGGCCCCGGGGCTCAGCGCCGCCGTGCAGATCGCGTCGAGCTCCACGGGGACACCGGGCCGCAGGCTCGACGGCGGCACCGGGGCCCCGTCGCCGTCCCGCTGCGGGGAGGGCAGGCCCGCGCGGGCCGCGTCCGAGCCGGAGAGCGGCCAGCGAGAGGTCAGCAGGGTGTAGAGGACGGCGCCGAGGCCGCGCACGTCGTCCTCCGGCCGGGTGCCCGGCCGGGGCAGGACGAAGGCGACCTGCGCGCGGCCGTCCTCGGCCACCCGGATCCGCTGGGGGTGGTCGGTGCCCAGCACCAGCCCACGGCCGTGGGCCTCCTCCGCCGCGGCGGCGAGCGACTGCACCATCCGGGCGGCGCGCGGCGGCTTGAGCAGCCCGTCGGCGACGGCCTCGGTGAGGCTCAGGTCCGCGACCCACTCGGTCACGGCCGCGCCCAGCACGTCCTCCGGCACGCCGGGCGAGCCGGCGGCCAGGACGTCCAGCAGCCGGGCGCAGCCCGCGTGCTCGAAGCCGCCCGCCCGCAGCGCCCGCACGATCATCTCGGCGGCCCGCGCGGTGCCCTCGGGATCGGAGTCCGACTCGTCCGCGGGACGGCGGCGCAGCACCGTCATCCCGACGTCCCGCTGCAGCACGGTGTCCTCGGCCCGCCAGAACTCGGCCCCCGCGCTGAGGTCGGAGCCGACGCGCGCGACCAGCCGGTAGCGGCCTGCCAGGACGGTCCCCGGCCCGGTGCCCACCATCGAGCGCACGACCCGGGGCCGGTCGTCCGGCGGTTCGGCGGGGCTGGGGATCGGTGCGGGCGCAGGCTCGGCGGCGGTGTCCGCGATCTCCTCGGACCGGCTCACGGCGACACTCCGCTCACGCCCCGCGCCTCCACCCCGTACGACTCCCCCAGGTCGTCAGCCTACGGCAGATCTCCGCCCGCAGACGACACCCCGCGCCGTGACGACGCGGGCCGAGCCATCGGGAACTTCCCGCCCCGACCCGACGTTCCGGCAGCCCCGACCACCGGCCGGACCTGTGCGGATGCACCGTTCGGCGGGTCCGCCTGCACCGGCGGGAAAGGCGGCGGCGCGGGCGGAGTGCCGCCGGTTCCCCCGTCCGGACCTGACCCCTTCCTGTCGCCGCGGATCCGGCGCCAGATCCGGCGGGCCGCCAGGAGCACCAGCAACCCGCCCGCGACGGCGGTGAGCCAGACCGTGACCGTGCCGTAGACCGTCGAGCGGACCTGCAGCCGGGTCGGCTCGCCGAGGGCGCCGCCGTCCGGGGTGCGGACGGCCGCCTCGACGGTGAACTGCCCCGCGCGCAGCACCTCGGTGCTGACCCGGACCTGGACCCGGCCGAGCGGGGGCACGCGCTGGACGGGGATGGGTGCCACCCGCAGGCCGGCGGTACTCGTCAGTTCGACGCGAACCGTCATCGTGATCGGCAGCCCGTTCGCGACGGTCAGCGGGACGGGGGCGTCCCGGGTCCCCAGCGAGAACGGTCCCGGCGGCTCCAACACCCGCACCGAGCCGACGAGCTCGCCGATCCGCCCGTCGACCAGGTCGGCCTGGGCCCGGGCCGCGGCGGGGTCGCCGCGCCAGGCGCCCGAGGCCGCGCGGAGCAGCCCGCGCAGCAGCGGGTCGAAGACCTGCTCGGGCGGTGCGCCGACACCGGTCTCGTAGTCGGCGGCGGCGCGCAGCCGCTCGACGTCGTCCCGCGCGGCCACCAGGCTCGACACGACCGCGGGCGGGATCTCCTCGGCCCCGGCGCGCACCGGGTACACCAGTCGACCCTGGTCGGCGCCCGGCGCGGGGCCCGCCGCGATGGACGACCCCAGCGCCCGCGGCTCGATCACACCCGCGGTGAGCAGCCGGTTCATCCCGTCGAGCAACGCGATCGCGCCGGGCCCGTCGACCCGCCACTGGTGCGGCGGCGCGAGCGCGACCGGCCCGGCGGCCGGGTCGCCGGTCAGGGCGCGGAAGGCGAGCGCACCGAGCGCGTCCTGCGTGCCGAGCGCCCCCGGCCCACCCGCGGGGCTGCCGCTCGCCGGTGTGTCGCCGAGCCCGGTGGCGGCGAGGGTGAGCAGCGGGTCGGTGAGCACCGCGGTCGTCGAGGTGTTCCCGTTCGCCAGCGACACGACCCCGCCGCGGCTGCGCTCCACCGAGTCCACGGACAACACCACCGCCGACGAGCCGTCCTGGGCCTCGCCCACGTCGGCCAGGGTGGCCTCGTCCAGGGCCCCGTCGATCGGCCAGACCGTGTCGGCCAGCACCGGGGTGTCGAGCAGCTCGGCCGCGATCCGCCGCCCGTCCGCGACGGCCCGGGCGGCGAGGTCGGACGCGCCGGAGCGGGCCAGGGCGACCAGGTCGACGTCCGACTGGGCGAGGGCGAGCACGCAGCCGCCGCGGACCGTGCCCGCGAGCTTGGCCAGCCAGGCCCGGGCGGCGTCCGCTCCCGCGCCCGCGGTGAGGGTGCCGTCCGCGGCGCGGACCTGGTAGCCGTTCGCCATCTGCGCGGCGGTCTCGACCAGGTCCGGGTCGACCGCGACGCACACCCCGGCCCGCAGCGGCGACCCGACGGGCGCGCGGGTGGCCAGGGCGTCGACCAGCCCGTCGAGCCTGCCGCCGCGGCCGAAGGAGGCGGCGAGGTCGTCGTCGGTGAGGGTCGGGGGCTCGCCGGGGACGGTCGGGAGGCGGTGGGGCGGGTCGACGATCGGGAACAGCAGGGTGGCGGGCTGGGCGGTTCCGGCGGTCCCGGGGGGCGCGGGCTGCCCCGGGACGGCCAGCACCGGCAGCAGCATCCGGGTCGCGGCCATCCGGGCCCGGACGCCGTCCCGCGTCGCGTTGACGTTGACCAGCAGGGCGTGCACCCCGGTCCGGTTCAGCGCGAGGCTCGTGGTGGGCGGGCCGGTCAGCGGAATGCTCAGGTTGACCGGGGTCGACGCGCCGGGGGCGAGGTCGGGCAGGTCGGTGAAGGCGGGGGTCACGGCGTCCGCGGCGTCGTCTCCCGCGAGGGCCTCGCGCACGGCGGCCTCGGTGCGCAGGGGGTCGCTGCGCTGCACCCGCACCCCGATCCCGGTCACGGGGGACGTCCCGGTGTTGGTCAACCGGCCCGACACCACGAGGCTGCTCGAGTCCGAGGTGACGACCCGCGGCCCGATGCCCGCCAGATCGAGCTGCAGTCCGCTGTCCCGCTCCGGGAGGGGGGCGCCCGGCTCCGCCCACGCGGGCGCGGCGCCGAGCAGGAGGACCGCGACGACCGCGACGAGCGCGAGCAGCGCTCTCACGCGGTCTCCTCCAGGAGCTCGGTGGCCCGGCGGATCAGCCTGCGCTCGTCGGCGTAGGCGAGGCGGGACTCGAGCTCCCCCAGCGGCACCCAGGCGACCTCGGCGACCTCGACGTCGTCGTCGCAGAGATCACCGCCGAGCGCGCGCATGAGGAAGTGGTGCACGGTCTTGTGCACGCGGCGGTCTTCGGCGACGAACCAGAAGTCGATGGTGCCCAGGGGTGCGACCACGCGCCCGATGATGCCGGTCTCCTCCTCGACCTCGCGCACCGCCGCCTGCTCGGCCGTCTCACCAGCTTCGATGTGGCCCTTGGGCAGGGACCACAGCAGCCGCCCGCGCCGGTCCAGCCTGCCGATCACCGCCGCGCGGCCCAGTACGTGGTCCACCACGAGCCCGCCCGCGGACGTCTCGTCGACGGTCCGCAGACGGCGGCGCCGCTCGGGCGGTCGTCCTGCGCGGCGCCCTCCGGAGCGGCCGCGGGAGGAGGACATGTGGCGATGGTAACGAGCCCGCGGCGTGCAGGTGGGTTCCCGGCGACCCGGGTGCGTCACGCCCACGTACACTGGCCCGCCGTGTCTGCCCCGCCCGTGATCACCGATGTCGACCCCGCCGCTCTCCGGCGTGCCCAGGAGAATGCCCTCGTGGAGCTGCTCGACATCCCCGCCGTCGCCGACGAGCTCGGCGAGCGCTTCCGCGCGGCCGGGCACGAGCTCTACCTGGTGGGTGGCAGCGTGCGGGACGCGCTGCTGCGCCGCGGCCAGTCCGACCTGGACTTCACGACCGACGCCCGGCCCGAGGCGGTCCTGGAGATCGTCGCGGGGTGGGCGGACGCCACCTGGGACACCGGCATCGAGTTCGGCACCGTCGGTGTCCGGCGCGGGGACGAGACCCTCGAGATCACCACGTTCCGGGCGGACGCCTACGACCGCCGGTCCCGCAACCCCGTCGTGCGGTTCGGCGACACGCTCGAGGCGGACCTGGTCCGCCGCGACTTCACCGTGAACGCCATGGCGGTCGAGGTGCACGCCCCGCGCGGGGACCGGCGCTTCGTGGACCCCTACGGCGGGCTGGCCGCCCTGCACGCGGGCGTGCTGGACACCCCCGCCGCGCCCGAGGAGTCCTTCGCCGACGACCCGCTGCGCATGCTGCGCGCGGCCCGGTTCGTGTCCCAGCTCGGCTTCACCCCGGCCGACCGCGTCGTCGAGGCGATGCAGGCGATGGCGGGCGAGCTGACCCGGATCACCCGCGAGCGGGTGCAGGCCGAGTTCTCCAAGCTGTTGCTGGGGGCCCACCCGCGCCGGGGGATCGAGCTGCTCGTCGACACCGGGCCGGCCGAGTACGTGGTGCCCGAGGTGCCCGCGATGCGCCTGGCGATCGACGAGCACATGCAGCACAAGGACGTCTACACCCACTCCCTGGTCGTCATGGAGCAGGCGATCGAGCAGGAGGAGTCCCCGGACCTCGTGCTCCGGCTCGCCGCCCTGCTGCACGACGTCGGCAAGCCCGCCACCCGCCGCAAGGAACCGGACGGCCGGGTCAGCTTCCACCACCACGAGGTGGTCGGGGCGAAGATGGTGCGCAAGCGGCTGCGCGAGCTGCGCTACCCCAAGGCCGTGATCGACGACGTGGCCCAGCTCGTCTACCTGCACCTGCGCTTCCACGGCTACGGCAAGGGCGAGTGGACCGACTCGGCCGTGCGCCGCTACGTCACGGACGCGGGCCCGCTGCTGGAGCGGCTCCACAAGCTCGTCCGGTCGGACTGCACGACCCGCAACCGGCGGCGCGCCGCGGCGCTGCAGCGCTCGTACGACTCGCTGGAGAACCGGATCGCGGAGCTGCGCAAGCAGGAGGAGCTCGACTCCATCCGCCCCGACCTCGACGGCAACGCGATCATGGAGATCCTCGGCATCCCCCCGGGCCCGCAGGTGGGCAAGGCCTACAAGCACCTGCTGGCGCTGCGCATGGAGCAGGGCCCGCTCACCCGCGACCAGGCCGAGGAGGCCCTGCGCAGCTGGGCGGCGGAGAACCTGCGCTGACGCGCCCGTGCGTGGTAACTGGTGCTCTGGCACCACTTACCACTCACGACCCCGAGCGGCGTAGCTCCAGGTCGTGGCCGACCAGACCCAGCAGGTAGAGCACCGCGGCGCCGCCCAGGAGCCAGTGCGAGTACCCGTCCGGCGGGCTGAGGAGGGCCGCGGCGGCGACCGCGAGCACGTAGCAGGTGTTGAACAGGGCGTCGTAGAGCGCGAAGACGCGGCCGCGGGTCGCGTCCGCGGTCTGCTCCTGGATCGCCGCGTCGGCGCACAGCTTCACGATCTGGCCGCCCGTGCTGAGCACGAACGCGCAGGCCAGCACGGTGGGCAGCGTGATGTAACAGGCGACCACCACCTGCGTGAGACCCGCGATGACCAGCCCCAGCCGGATCGTGTGCGAGCGCCCGAACCGGTGGGTCAGCCACGGCGTGACGAGCGCCGCGACGCCGATCCCGGCCGCCGCGGCGACGACCACCTGCCCGACGCCCGCGAACCCCGCCTTCAGCGGCCCCATGTCCTCGAAGGCGTAGCGGAACAGCAGCAGCGACAGCAGGGTGCTCGTCCCGAAGGCCAGCCGGTGCGCCCCGACGGCGAGAAAGGCGGCACTGACGGCGGGGACCCGCACGACGGCCCGCGCGCCGTCCGCCCAGCCGTGGGCGACGGCCGAGACCGAGCTCGCGACGCCCGCCCGGGACGTCGGGAGGCGCGCCCTGTCCGGGCCGAGGGCACCCGCCGCGAACCCGGCCGCGACGGCCGCGGCCACCAGCGAACCGACGACGGACAGCGCCGCCGTGCCCCCGGACCCGAGATCGCCGGACCCGAGCAGGGCGCGCGCCCCGATCGCCATCGCCCCGCCGAGCGCGGCGGAGGCCGCCCCGGCCGTGGAGGCGACGACGTTGGCCTCGACGAGGTTGCGGGGCTCCACCACGTGCGGCAGCGCCGCCGACAACCCTGCGCCGACGAACCGGCTCACGCCCACCACCGCCAGCGCGCCCAGGTAGAGCAGCGGACCGTCGACGCCGGACGCGACCGCCGCCGCGGTGAGCAGGATCAACACCCCGCGCAGCAGGTTCGCGACGAGCAGGACCCGCCTGCGGTCCCAGCGGTCCAACAACGCCCCGGCGAACGGCCCGATCACCGAGTACGGGAGCAGCATCACCGCCAGGCCCGCCGCGACGGCCAACGGCTCGGCCTGCCGCTCGGGGTTGAACAGCACCGCGCCGCCGAGCGCGGCCTGGAAGAAGCCGTCCCCCCACTGCGCCGGGACGCGCGAGGCCAGCAACCGGCGGAACCCGCGACCGCGCAGGAGGGCGCGAACGCCGACCTTGCGGGTCTCGGAGACCGGTTCGGCGAGCGGCACGGGTTGGAGGGTACGTCCCCCGACCGGGGTGCGAACATGGGTGAGTGAGGGACGAGCGCCCCGGCCGGCAGGCCGCCACCCCGGTCGGACCCGGAACCCTTCTGGTGGCCGCGACGGGCCTCACCGATCCCAACTTCTCCCGCACGGTGGTCTACATCGTGGAGCACCGCGGACAGGGGAGCCTGGGTGTGGTGCTGAACCGGCCGTCGGAGGCGTCGGTGCGGGAGGTGCTGCCGAAGTGGGCGTCCTTCGCGGCGGAGCCGGGCGGTGTGTTCGTCGGCGGGCCGGTCGACGGCACCACCGCGCTCTGCCTGGCGATCCTGCGGCCGGGTGAGCGCCCGGACGGGTTGACCGGCGTCGTCGCGGTGAACGGCCCGGTCGCGCTGGTCGACCTGGACAGCGACCCGGCGGCGCTGACCGGGAAGGTGCGCGGTCTGCGGATCTTCGCGGGCTACTCGGGGTGGGACGCGGGCCAGCTCGACGGCGAGATCTCCCGCGGCGACTGGTATGTCGTCCCGGGTCTGCCGGACGATGTGACGACCGCTCGTCACGCCGACCTGTGGGGCCGGGTGCTGCGCAGGCAGGGCCCGCCCCTGGCCCTGCTGGCGACCTTCCCGGTGGAGATGGGTCTGAACTGACGTACATACGAGCGTCTTAGACGATCGTATGAATACCGCGCCGGCCGAGGGAGGACGCATGAGAGCTCGACCGTTGTTCACGGTCGCCGCCCTGCTCGTGGTCGGAGCCTGTTCCGCCCCGGTCACCGCCCCGGTCACCGCCCCGGTCACCGCCCCGGTCACCGCCCCGGCACCACCGGAGGCGCCCACGACGATCGACGGCGCCCGCCTGGAGCAGGACGTCCAGGACTACCTGCGCTCCGACCCGTCGCTCGCCCCCTTGGCGGCCGGTCGGGTGCAGTGCCCACCGGCGGCGGCGATCGACCCGGACGTCGTCCTGTTCTGTCAGATCACCGGGGTCGGCAAGGTCTGGTCCGTGCCGGTCACCATCCTGGACCGACGCGGCGACTACCGGATCGACAAGCCGTTCTGACGTCCGTCCCAGACGAACGTCTAGACGATCACGCCTGTGCGGGTCGGCACCCGGCGATGAGGTCGCAGCCCGCGCAGGTGCCCGCACACGCCGCGGCCTGCGGCTCGGCGGCGCGGGAGGCGGTCTCGAGCTGCGCGGCGCGGTCCCCGAGCGCCCCGCCGATCCCGGCCAGCACGAACGCGCCGACCAGCCCCACCGCCGTGACCACCCAGGCCAGGGCGGTCGGCGGACCCGCGACCAGCGTGATCCCCGCGAGCAGCGCGATCCCGCCCGCCGCGCCGAGCGGCGGGGCGGCCACCCGGTTGGCCGAGACCCAGGCCGGAGCGGATTCCAGCGTGGCGGCCGTGCGCACCCCGACCCAGCGGTTACGCCGCAGCGCGGACCGCGCGCCGAGCACGGCGATCGCGACCAGGGCGATCCCGACGAGCAGGAACAGCACGGCGAGCACGAGGCGGAGGATCGTCGGCACAGGACCAGGGTAGACACCGCGTCCCGTGTCCTCGGAACCCCGTCACCGCCCGTCGAGCAGCGGCGTTACCCTGGGAGGAAGCGCTCCGCGGCCCCTCGCACGCTGCCGCGACCGATGCGGCCCGGGCCGCCGGGCGGCACACGGATCAGCAGGCCGGACACGGCCATTCCTCGAGGTGAGCGGGACGATGAGCACGGAGAGCACGACGATCGCACCCAGCGAAGGCGGGTCGGCCGGAGCCCCGCCCTTCCGGTACGACGCCACGCTCGCCAACGCGATCGAGCGCCGCTGGCAGGACCGCTGGGCCGCGGAGGGCACCTTCCACGCCCCCAACCCCGGCGAGCCGGGCTCGGAGCGGCCGAAGGCCTACGTGATGGACATGTTCCCGTACCCCTCGGGCGCGGGGCTGCACGTCGGGCACCCGCTGGGCTTCATCGGGACGGACGTGCTGGGTCGGTTCCTGCGCATGAACGGCCGCAACGTCCTGCACCCCATGGGCTTCGACTCGTTCGGCCTGCCCGCCGAGCAGTACGCCGTGCAGACGGGCACGCACCCGCGCACCACCACCGAGGCGAACATCGCCCGGTACAAGCAGCAGCTGCGGCAGCTCGGGCTGGCCCACGACCCGCGCCGGTCGATCGCCACCACGGACGTGACGTACTACCGCTGGACCCAGTGGATCTTCCTGCAGATCTTCGAGTCCTGGTACGACACCGAGGCGGACCGGGCCCGCCCGATCGCCGAGCTGAAGGCGGAGTTCGAGTCCGGCGCGCGGCAGACCCCGGACGGACGTCCGTACAGCGAGCTGGCCGAGGGCGAGCGCCGGGCGCTGATCGACTCGTACCGGCTGGCCTACATCTCCGAGGCGCCGGTGAACTGGTGCCCCGGCCTGGGCACGGTCCTGGCGAACGAGGAGGTCACCGCGGACGGGCGCTCCGAGCGCGGCAACTTCCCCGTGTTCCGGCGCAGCCTGAAGCAGTGGAAGATGCGGATCACCGCGTACGCGGACCGGTTGGCGTCGGACCTGGACCGCGTCGACTGGCCCGAGTCGGTGAAGGCCATGCAGCGCAACTGGATCGGGCGCTCCGAGGGCGCGCGCGTCCGGTTCTCCGCCGGTGCGGGCGACATCGAGGTGTTCACCACCCGTCCGGACACGCTGTTCGGCGCGACCTACATGGTCCTGGCCCCTGAGCACCCCCTGGTGGACGAGCTCGTCCCCGCGTCGTGGCCTGCGAACGTCGATCGCCGGTGGACCGGCGGCGCCGCCACGCCCGCCGAGGCCGTCGCGGAGTACCGCGCCGCCGCCGCACGCAAGTCGGAGCTGGACCGGCAGGAGAACAAGGAGAAGACCGGCGTCTTCATCGGCGCGTTCGCCGTCAACCCGGTGAACGGCGAGTCCGTCCCCGTGTTCGTCGCGGACTACGTGCTGATGGGCTACGGCACCGGCGCGATCATGGCCGTGCCGGCGCAGGACCAGCGGGACTGGGACTTCGCGACGGCGTTCGGCCTGCCGATCGTCCGGACCGTCGACCCGGGCGACTGGGACGGCGAGGCGTTCACCGGCGACGGCCCCGCGGTCAACTCCGCCAACGACGAGATCAGCCTGAACGGGCTGGGCGTCGCCGAGGCCAAGCGCGCCATCACGGAGTGGTTGGCGGACAAGGGGTTCGGCGAGGGCGTCGTGCAGTACAAGCTGCGGGACTGGCTGTTCTCGCGGCAGCGGTACTGGGGCGAGCCCTTCCCCATCGTGTGGGACGAGCACGGCCCGATCGGCCTGCCGGACGACCAGCTGCCCGTCGTCCTGCCGGACGTCGACGACTACTCCCCCAAGACCTACGACCCGGACGACGCGAACACCGAGCCCGAGCCGCCGCTGTCGCGCGCGCAGGACTGGGTGAACGTCGAGCTGGACCTGGGCGACGGGCCCCAGCAGTACCGCCGCGAGACCAACACGATGCCGCAGTGGGCGGGCTCCTGCTGGTACTACCTGCGCTACCTGGACCCGGAGAACACCGAGCGCTTCACCGGCGTCGAGGCGGAGAAGTACTGGGTCGGCAAGGACCTCTCGATCTCGCCGGTCGACCCGGGTGGGGTGGACCTGTACGTCGGCGGCGTCGAGCACGCGGTGCTGCACCTGCTGTACTCGCGCTTCTGGCACAAGGTGCTGTTCGACCTGGGCCACGTGACCAGCGAGGAGCCCTTCCGCAAGCTGTTCAACCAGGGCTACATCCAGGCCTACGCCTACACCGACGCGCGCGGCACCTACGTCCCGGCCGAAGAGGTGGTCGAGGAGTCGGAGGGGCGTTTCACGTGGAACGGCCAGCCGGTCAACCGTGAGTACGGCAAGATGGGCAAGTCCCTGAAGAACGTCGTCACGCCGGACGAGATGTGCGACCGGTACGGCGCGGACACCTTCCGCCTCTACGAGATGTACACCGGACCGATGGAGGCGTCCCGTCCCTGGTCGACCCGGGACGTCGTCGGTCCGCAGCGCTTCCTGCAGCGGACCTGGCGGAACCTGGTCGACGAGAACACCGGCGAGTCGCGGGTCACCGACGAGGAGCCGGACGCGGACACCCTGCGCGCGCTGCACAAGGCGATCGCGGGCGTGCGCGAGGACTACCCGGCCCTGCACTACAACACCGCGGCCGCGAAGCTGATGGAGCTGACGAACCACCTGACCAAGCAGTACCCGGGTGGGGCGCCGCGGTCCGTCGCCGAGCCGCTGGTCCTGATGTTGGCCCCGCTGGCGCCGCACATCAGCGAGGAGCTGTGGTCGATCCTCGGCCACCCCGAGACGCTGGCCTACGCCGACTTCCCGGTCGCGGACGAGCAGTACCTGGTGCAGGACACCGCCGAGTACCCGATCCAGGTCAACGGCAAGGTCCGCTCCCGGGTCACCGTCCCCGCCGACGCCGATCGCGCCGCCGTCGAGGCCGCCGCCCTGGCCGACGAGAAGATCGTCGCCGCCCTCGACGGGGCTGCGCCGAAGAAGGTCATCGTCGTGCCCGGCCGGTTGGTCAACATCGTCCGCTGAGCGGTGTGATCCACCCGTCGGGAGTGGGGCGGTCGGATGTCGACCGCCCGGCTCCCCGACGGTGGATCATCGCCGGGGTGCGGGGCGGGGGCGCTACGTCTCCGACGCCCGGCGCCGCGGGAGCGGGCGGACCCGGTGTCGGGTGGTCTCGACCGTGCCGGGGGCACTCCGGGCCGGGTCGGCGAGCCACTGCTCCACCGCGTCGAGGACGGCGCGGGCGTCGGCGAGCGCGTCGGTGCTCTCCGCGACCGGCGTCTCGGCCCGGGTGCGGGCGGCGAGCTCGGCGCGGTTGAGCAGCGACCGCAGCCGCCGCCCCGTGTCCGGGTCCATGGCCCGCTCGCGCACGACCCGGCGGACGTAGGCCGACACGACGTCCGACGGATGGTCCCGCGACTCGTCCAACGCCGCCAACGCGAGCTGCGCGGCCCCCAGCGCCGAGCGGGCCGCCGCCTCCACCGCCTGGGCCGAGAAGCCGTGTGCGGCAAGGAGTTCCGCGGCGGCGAGATCCTGCCGGGCCCGGCTGGACGCGGGGCGCGGCACACTCTCGGCGGCGCTCATCGCCGACCCGTCCGGCCGCCGGGCCGCGCCGCGGGGCGACGACCGAGGTGTGCGTCTTTCACCGCTGCACGGCGACGCCCGGCCGCGAGACCGACGGCGGCCGATCGGGAGCCGTCGTGTTGCACCGCGGGGAAGCCGGCCGTGGGATCGGGATCCGTGCCGGCGCCCGCTGAAAGGCGCCGCCCCGGCCCGGGCTCCCGCCGCGTCGGTCGGGAGGGCCTCACCGCAGCCGCACCGCCTCGGCGCGGGCGCGCACGAGCCAGGGCTCGACCGGCCGGGAGAGCGCCGCCTGGGACACCGGGTACGCGCACACCGTGATGCCGGAGCGTTCGGTGTGCCGCCACAACATCTCGTCGATCCGACGCAGCTCGGTCCACGGCGAGTCCAGCTCCCCCAGCACCACGAGCAGCTCGAGCGGCGACTCCACCGAGCCCTCGCCGCTGGCCCACGGGCCGACCAGCAGTACCTGGCTCAAGCGGTCGCCGTAGGCGGCGGCGAGCTCCACCGCGACGACGGCGGGCAGGTCCTCGTTCTCCGGTTCGGGGTCCGGGTAGGCGGTCGCGGCGAGCGCCGCGTCCTCCCCGGTGACCAGCCCGGCGTCGACCAGCCAGTCCAGGGCGCGGCGGCGGGCCCGTGCGTCCCGGAAGCGGAACCACTGGTCGCGGACCTCGGGGAAGTCGAACAGCGTGTTCTTGAACCGGCGGAAGGCCCCGCGCCCGTTCAGGGCCCGGTCGAGCAGCTCGGCGGCCCGGCGGTGCTGGACGCCCGCGGTGAAGTCCGCCATGTCCTGGTACCCGTCCCGCGCGCTGGTGGGGGCGATCGCGACCCAGCCCTCGACGTCCGGCTCCGGCTCCCCGCACACGGCCTCCGGGATCACCGGGACGATCCGCCCGGTGGCGGGGTCGATGAACCACTCGACCTCGGGCGTCCGGTCGTCGAGCGCCGTGACCAGCTCGGCGAGGTCGACTCGGGCCGGGTCCAGCATCCCCGCAGCGTATCCGGCGCGGGGCTCCGGTGTCCCGGATCGAGCTACCGCGGCCGGATGACGATCTCGGAGACGTGCGCCTCCGCCGACGCCGTCGCCGCGGACACGATCGCGGCCGCCACCGAGTCGGCCCGCAGGTAGCGGTCCGCCTCGTACCGTCCACCCTCCTGCTCGACGACCGACCGCTGCATCTCGGTGTCGACCCGCCCGGGGTGGACGGAGGCGACCCGCAGGTCCGGCTCCTCGCCGCGCAGGGCGTCGGCGAACGCGCGCAACGCGAACTTGCTCGCGGCGTAGGACGCCCAGCCGGGACGGGCGGTGTGCCCGGCACCGGAGTTGACGAGCACCACCGTCCCGCGCGCGGCCCGCAGGGCCGGCAGCAGCAGCCGGGTGAGTCCGGCGACCGCCACGACGTTGACCTCGAACTGTCGCCGCCAGGTCTCCGGCGAGGTGTCCTCGACCCGCCCCAGCAGCCCGACGCCCGCGGAGTGCACCAGGACGTCGAGCCGCGGCAGGTCCAGCGCGGTCACCGCGGCGGTGACCGAGCCGTCGTCGGTCAGGTCGACCGGCCACGGGGTCGCGCCGGGCAGGTCGACGGCCAGCTTCTCCAGCGCGACCGCGTCCCGCCCGCCCAGGAGCAGGTCGTGGGTGGGGGCGAGGGCACGCGCGGTGGCGGCACCGATCCCGCGCGAGGCGCCGGTGACGAGGGCGAGGGGTCTGGAGCTCATGCCGTGCACCCTAGGAGACAGCCCTCAGCGGCTGATGATCACTCAGGACGGCCGGCCACCGACAACCCTCACCGCCCGATGAGCGAGCGGAAGGGCACCGGGACCCGCGTGCCCCGTCGAGAGCATGCTCGCGGGGTCCCGGTGTGCTCAGACGCGACGGGCGCCGCTGAAGGGCATGTTGTCGACGTTGCTGATCTTCACGGGCTGGCCGCTCGTGCTCGCGTGCACGACCTGGCCGTTGCCGATGTAGATCGCGACGTGGCTGACCGGCTTGTAGAAGAAGACCAGGTCGCCGGGCTGCAGGTCGCTCTTGGAGACCGGGGTGCCGACGGTCGACTGGGCGCGGCTGGTGCGCGGGATCGAGACGCCCGCGTTCTTGAACGCGAACGAGGTCAGACCCGAGCAGTCGAAGGACGACGGGCCGGTGGCCCCGTAGCGGTACGGCTTGCCGAGCTGGGCCAGCGCGGTCTCCAGCGCGGCGGCGCGCTTGGCGGCCGGGGAGGCGTTCAGCGCGGCCGCGGCGACGGCGTTGGAGGGGGCGGCCAGGGCGACGGTCCGCTGGGCCACCTCGACGGGGGCGGCCGCGGCGGTCGGCGCGGCGGGAGCGGCCGGGGTGGCGGCCGGGGCGAGCGAGAAGAATGCCGCTGCCGCTGCGGTGACGGCGACGACGGTGGTGCGCAGGAGCGCGGGGGTGTGCGAAGGCACTCGGTGAATCCTCTGGTCGCACCGCCGGACGACCGCGGACGAGCGCTCGGGGGAGAGCGCCGGTCCACGTGGCGGGTGCGGTGGGGATGTCCCCGCCGACGCCGGGGAGCCCGGGCGGGGAACGGCACCCGCCCGTCTTCCGGGCGGTGACCTCGATCCCGAACACCCGGGTGGTGTGCGGTGTAGCGAGGCCGTCGGCCAAATTACGAACGGATTAACCGCGTCGCTATGACGCATATCGCATTCTACGGTGTCAATTGGGGTGAGGCCGCTCACCAGGGCGGCCACTCATTCGGCCCAACTACACCCGTGATGTTCGCGTGATCGGGGGTCTGTCCACAGCAGAGCAGGTGGTACGTGCACTGCGTGACCTCGTGATGGAACCGTTATTGGGCCGGACGAGTGAAACACCTTCCGGTCTGGAAGGAGCGCGAACATTTCCGGTCCACAAATAAATCGGGCCCCGACCGGAGTGACCGGTCGGGGCCCGAGAGTGACGACGGCTACGCGTCGCCGCGGATGAACGCCTCCACGGCCTCGCGGGCCTCGGAGTCGCTGTACTGCTCCGGCGGCGACTTCATGAAGTAGCTCGACGCGGACAGGATGGGGCCGCCGATCCCGCGGTCCAGCGCGATCTTCGCGGCCCGCACGGCGTCGATGATGATGCCCGCCGAGTTCGGGGAGTCCCAGACCTCGAGCTTGTACTCCAGGTTCAGCGGGACGTCGCCGAACGCACGGCCCTCGAGCCGGACGTAGGCCCACTTGCGGTCGTCGAGCCACGCCACGTAGTCCGACGGGCCGATGTGCACGTTGTCCTTGCCCATGTCGCGGTCGACCTGGCTGGTCACCGACTGGGTCTTGGACACCTTCTTGCTCTCGAGCCGCTCGAGCTCCTTCATGTTCAGGAAGTCCATGTTCCCGCCCACGTTGAGCTGCATCGTGCGGTCGAGCTGCACGCCGCGGTCCTCGAACAGCCTGGCCAGCACCCGGTGGGTGATGGTCGCGCCGACCTGGGACTTGATGTCGTCGCCCACGATGGGGACGCCGGCGTCGGCGAACTTCTTCGCCCACACCGGGTCGGAGGCGATGAACACGGGCAGCGCGTTCACGAAGGCGACCTTCGCGTCGATCGCCGCCTGCGCGTAGAACCGGTCCGCCGCCTCGCTGCCCACGGGCAGGTAGGACACCAGGACGTCCGCACGCGTCTCGCGCAGCACCTGGGCGACGTCCACCGGCTCCTCGTCGGACTCGGTGATCGTCTCGCGGTAGAAGCGGCCCAGCCCGTCGAGGGTGTGGCCGCGCTGCACGGTCACCCCGAGCGGCGGCACGTCCGCGATCTTCACCGTGTTGTTCTCGCTGGCGAAGACGGCCTCCGACAGGTCGGTGCCGACCTTCTTGGCGTCGACGTCGAACGCGGCGACGAAGGTGACGTCGCCGACGTGGTAGCCGCCGAAGTCGACGTGCATCAGGCCCGGGACCCGGGCGGCCGGGTCGGCGTCCCTGTAGTACTCCACGCCCTGGACCAGCGACGCGGCGCAGTTGCCGACGCCGACTACGGCGACTCGCACCTCACTCATGCAGGTTCTCCCTTGTGTCCGGTGGGTCCGGCCTCGTCGCCGGGATGTCGTTCCCGCTCGATGAGCTCGTTCAGCCACCGGACCTCGCGTTCGGTGGTGTCGAGCCCGAGCTCGTGCAGCTCGCGGGTGTAGCGATCGATCTGCTCGCCCGCCCGCGCGAGTGCCGCGCGGATTCCCTCGCGACGTTCCTCGACGGCGCGCCTGCGCCCCTCGAGGATCCGCATGCGGGTCTCGGCCGGGGTGCGGGAGAAGAAGGCGAGGTGTACCCCGAACCCCTCGTCGTCCCACGACTGCGGGCCCGACTCGGCCAAGAGCTCGGCGAACCGCTCCTTGCCCTCCGCCGAGATCCGGTAGGTCCGACGAGACCGCTTGGACCAGCCGGTCTCGGCCTCCTCCTCGGCGATGAGCCCGGCGCGCTGCAGCCTGCGCAGGGCCGGGTACAGCGAGCCGTAGGAGAAGACCCGGAACCCGCCGAGCCGCAGACCCAACTGCTTGCGCAGCTGATACCCGTGCATCGGAGTCTCCAGCAGCAGGCCCAGGATCGCGAACTCGAGCACTGCCGCCTCCTCTCCGTGTCCGGCGCCGGGGACCCCGCTGTCCCCGACGGATCGATGAACCTCACTATATCGGCGCGATACATCTCGACGGGCTATCGAGACCCGCGTCACCGTCGTGTCACCGAATCGTCGGGTCGGGTGAGTACCCTGGTCGCCGTGCTCACCCACCGGCAGGTCGTCGACTACGCGTTGCAGCGCCGTGCGCTGCTCGCGGACGTCTACGCCACGAGGGTGGGCGAGGCCGAGGTGTGCGACGCGAGTCCGTACCTGCAGCGTGCGGCCCGCTTCCACGGCACCCAGACCGACCAGCAGTGCCCCGTCTGTCGGCGGGACCGGCTGACCCACGTCTGGTGGGTCTTCGGCGAGGAGCTGCGGCAGGCCTCCGGATCGGCCCGGCGTCCCGAGGAGCTGGAGGAGCTCGCGGGCAGGCACGGCGAGTTCTCGGTGTACCTCGTGGAGGTCTGCCGAACGTGCGGCTGGAACCATCTGGTCCAATCGTCGGTGCTGGGCACCGGCGCCCGTCCCGACCGACCGCGCAGGCGCAGGACCGCCGCCGAATGACCCCAGCGTGATCCCCGACCCCCGAGAAGACCTGTGAAACCCACGTTCCCCGTCCCGGCCCGCCGTTGCTCCCCACCGGCAGGCGGAGAAGCACGGAGCCCGCGGTGACCGATCAGCGCAGCGACCCGAGCCGATCCGGCGTGCCCCCGCGCGCCCCCGTGCCGGACGTCTGGAACGTCGCCCCCGCGCGTCCGCAGAGCGGACCGCCGCCCTGGAACGGCCGCAACGGCGGCCCGCCCCCTCCGCAGCCTGCGGGCCCGCCGCCGGGAGCCCGACCCGGCTACGGACCGCCCCCCGGCCGCCCCGCCCCGCAGCGCTTCGGCCCGCCGCCGCACCGGCCCGGGCCAATGGGCCCGCCCGGGCGGGAGGCGCCCCTGCTCACGCACGACGCCGGCGTCTCGGGTCCGGACGACCGGCCCACGTCCCTGGCCGTGGCCGAGCCCCCGGGCCCGCCCCCGGCCGGGCCTCCCCGAGGTCGCGGCGGTGGCGGCGACGGGGAGGGCGGGCGACCGAAGGGGAAGCGGGTGCGCCGGATCGCCTTCTGGACCCTCGGGGTGCTGATCCTCGCGCCGTTCGTCGCGTTCGCCGTCGGCTGGATGATCTTCCCGGTGCCGACCGCGCAGGACGCCGCGAACACCCAGGTCGCCACGTTCACGTTCGCGGACGGGAGCCCGCTGGCCACGGTCCGGCCGAACAACATCAACCGGACGAACGTGACCCTGGACCAGGTCCCGAAACACGTCCAGGAGGCCGTGCTCTCCGCGGAGGACCGCTCCTTCTTCACCAACCCCGGCTTCGACGTGTCCGGCATCGGCCGCGCCGTGTGGAACCAGCTCACCGGCGGCATCGGCGGCGGCTCCACGATCACCCAGCAGTACATCAAGGTGACGACCGGGCAGGACCAGGTCTCGCTGCTCCGCAAGTACAAGGAGATCGTGCTCGCCGCGAAGATCTCCAAGGAGCAGACCAAGGAGCAGATCCTCGAGAACTACCTCAACGCCATCTACCTGGGCCGCGGCGCGTACGGCATCCAGGCGGCCAGCCAGGCCTACTTCGGCAAGGACGTCGGCGACCTGACGCCGTCGGAGGGCGCGATGATCGCCGGGCTGATCCAGTCGCCCTCGCGCTGGGACCCGGCGAAGAACCTGGACCGCAGCCAGCAGCGGTGGGCCTTCGTGCTCGACGGCATGGTGCAGCAGGGCTGGATGAGCCCGAGTGACCGGGCCCAGCAGGTCTTCCCGCAGTGGCAGGAGGCCTCGGCCTCGGGCGGCGGCATCCCCGGGGACGCCAACGGCCACATCTACAACCAGGTGCGCGCCGAGCTCGAGGAGAACGGGATCTCCGAGTCGGAGATCAACACCGAGGGCCTGACCGTCGAGACGACGATCGACCCCGCCGCGCAGAAGGCGGCCGTCGACGCGGCGAACGACGTCATGAAGGGCCAGCCGGACAACCTGCGCACGGCGCTGGTCTCCATCGACCCGAAGACGGGTGCCGTGCTGGCCTACTTCGGCGGCAACGACGGCGTCGGGCTGGACTACGCGCAGGCGTCGAAGCAGCCCGGCTCCTCGTTCAAGCCGTTCGTGTTCGCCGCCGGGCTGCAGCAGCCGGACCCGATCGGCCTGGGCACCCAGTACGACGGGTCGTCCCCGCAGACGCTCGCCGGGGTCAAGGTCAGCAACTCCGAGGGCGTGAGCTGCAACCAGTGCTCGGTGAAGACGGCGATGACGCAGTCGATCAACACCGTCTTCTACCGGATGGCGCTGGATGTCGGCCCGCAGAAGGTCGCCGACGCGGCCGCGGCGGCGGGCATCCCCGCCGAGGACCTCAAGAACCCCACCGGCGGTATCGCGCTCGGTGACAAGAACCTGACGACCGAGAACATGGCCGCGGCGTACGCGACCTTCGCGGCGGACGGCGTGCGGCACGACCCGTTCATGGTCCGCAAGGTCACCACCAGCGACGGCCGGGTCATCTTCGACCACACCGCGGGGGCGGCGAGCGGCACGCAGGCCTTCAGCCAGCAGGTCGCGCGGAACGTCACGGAGTCCATGACCGACGTGGCGAGCTCGTCGCGGATCGGGCTGGGCGGCCGCCCGGTCGCCGCGAAGACCGGCACCGTGCAGAGCAGCGTCGAGGGCCAGAACAACGACGCGTGGACCGTCGGCTACACCCCGTCGATCTCCACCGCCGTCTGGGTCGGCACGGACGACAACTCGCCGATCAAGAACTCCGCGGGCAGGCCGATCTACGGCCGGATGCTGCCCGGCTCGATCTGGCAGGAGTTCATGACCACGGCACTGCGCGGCACACCCACCGAGCAGTTCTCGAAGTTCACCCCGCTCGGCCAGGCGCCGGTGTCGGACAACGCCGGCCAGGACCAGCAGGACGGCAACGGCAACGGCGGCCAGGACGCGGACGGCAACGGCCAGGTCGACCCCCACGAGCGCGGCAACGGGAACAACGGCGGCAACGGGAACAACGGCGACCGGAACAACAACGGCGGCGGCGGCAACGGGGACGGCGGGAACGGCGGCGGCGGCAACGGCGGCGGCGGGAACGGCAACGGCGGGAACGGCGGCGGGGGCAACGGCAACCCCGCGGGCTTCACCGACCAGTTCTTCGACCCCGCCCGGAATGGGAACTAGGCTGCCCGGTCCCTCGCGGCGGGTCGTCCCCAGCTGGACCGAGCCGCTCGTCGCCTCGGCCAGCAGGCTCGTCGGCGGCCCGCTGGGCCGCCACGCCCTCGTCGGGCGCGCCGCGTTCTGGACGCCCCTGCGCGTCGTGCTGCTGCTCGCGGTCGTCACGCTCGCCCTGGGCTGGTTCGCGAAGGCGCCGTGCCTGCAGCAGTACCGCACCGAGGACGGGACGCTGGCGCTCGACTGGCAGAACAACCGCCAGTACGTGGCGATGTGCTACTCCGACACCGTCCCGCTCTACTCCATCGAACGGCTGGACGACCCCACCGCGATCCCCTATCGGGACTCCTGGCAGGACGGCGACGGCGCCGTGCGCTACATGGAGTACCCGGTGCTCACCGGGTTCTTCCAGTGGGGCGCCGCCCGGCTGACGGACGTCTGGCAGAGCCTCCCGCTGCCGTCGGCGCTGTCGGTGGTCGTGTACTTCGACATCGTCGCGTCCGCACTGGCGGCCTGTTGGCTGGTCGTGGTCTGGACGGTCGTGCGGATGCGGTCCGCGGGGGACGCGTTCACCGCCGCCGGGCGGAGCAGGCCGTGGGACGCCGCGCTCGTGGCGATCTCCCCGCTCGTCGCGGTGCACGCCTTCACCAACTTCGACGCGCTGGCGGTCGCCCTGGCCTGCGCGGGAATGCTGGCACTGACCCGGAGACGACCGGTCCTCGCCGGGATCCTGCTCGGCCTGGGCGGGGCGGCGAAGCTGTACCCGCTGTTGCTGCTCCTGCCGATCGTGCTGGTGGCGGTCCGGCGGCGGGACGTGGGCGTCGCGGTGCGGACCGTCGCGGCCGCGGCCGTGGCCTGGCTGGCCGTGAACGTCCCGGTCCTGCTGGCCTGGGCCCCGGGGTGGTGGGAGTTCATCCGGCTCAACCGCACGCGTCCTGCCGACCCGGACTCGCTGTACTACGCGCTGTCCTACTTCACCGGCTGGAGTGGGTTCGACGGGCCGCTGGGCCCCGACCAGGCGCCGAACACGCTGAACGCGGTGAGCGCCTCCCTGCTGGTGGCGGCCTGTGCCGGGCTGGTGGTGCTGGCCGCCAAGGCACCGCGCCCACCCCGGGTCGCCTCGCTGGCGTTCCTGATCGTCGCGGCGTTCCTGCTGGTCAACAAGGTGTGGAGCCCGCAGTACTCGCTGTGGTTGGTGCCGCTGGCGGTGCTGGCGCTGCCGCGCTGGCGGCTGCTGCTGGCCTGGATGGCGATCGACGCCCTGGTCTGGGTGCCGCGGATGTTCTACTACGTCGGCCCCGGCCAGAAGGGACTCCCGCCGGACTGGTTCCTCGGGGCCGTCCTGCTGCGGGACGCGACGGTGGTGCTGGTCGCCGTGCTGGTCGTCCGTTCCGTGCTCAGGCCGCAGACCGACCCGCTCCGCGCCCCCGACCCGGAGGCGGACGGCGAGGCGGCGGACGCGGTGCTCGACGCCGACCCCGACTGGCCACTGCGACGCCCGTCACACCGGGCCGCGCGTCCGGTTCCGGTGGGGCAGAGTCCGCAGAATGGACGCCGGTGACCTGCGGGGGATCGTCGAGGCTCGGCTGGCGGCGTTCGAGCGCCGCGGCGTGGACCGACCGGACCTGAAGCGCTCCGCCGTCACGCTGACCCTGGTCACCACGGGTGCGCCGGGTCTCGCGGACGGCCTTGCCTTCCTGCTGACCCGCCGCGCCGCGACCCTGCGCAGGCACGCGGGTCAGTGGGCGCTGCCGGGCGGCCGGACGGACGCCGGGGAGACGATCACCGAGACGGGCCGCCGGGAGCTGGCCGAGGAGGTCGGGCTCGAGCTCGGCGAGGACGCGGTCCTCGGCCTGCTCGACGACTACCCCACCCGCTCCGGGTACGTGATCACCCCGGTGGTGCTGTGGGCGGGCGAGGTCGGCGAGCTCACCCCGAACCCCGAGGAGGTGGCGCACGTGTACCGGATCCGGCTGGCGGACATCGACGTCGAGCCCCGGTTCATCTCCATCCCCGAGTCCGACGCGCCGGTCATCCAGGTCCCGCTGTTCGACCGCTTCGTGCACGCCCCGACGGCAGCGGTGATGTACCAGCTGCGGGAGGTCCTGCTGCACGGTCGCGGGACGCGGGTGGACCATCTGGAGCAGCCGGTGTTCGCATGGCGGTAGGCGCCCGCAGGAACAGGCCGAACAGGATCACCAGCAACACCGCGCGGCCCCACACGCCGAGCACGACCGCCTGCGCGGCGAGCCCGCCCGCGATGCCGCCGTCCAGCCCCGCGTTGAGCACGTAGAACCAGCGGAAGATCCCGATCCCCATCAGGAGGTCGGCCGCGAGGTACCCCGCGATCCACCCCCAGCGGATGCGCAGCAGCACGAAGAACGGCAGCAGCCAGAGCGTGTACTGCGGGGAGTGCACCTTGTGCAGCAGCAGGAAACCGCAGAGCATCGCCGCGCTGACGCCGATCCAGGGGTACTCGGCGCCGCGGCGGTGGATCCGCCACCCGACGGCGGCGGCCACCGCGAAGCTCACCAGGACCAGCACCGGGGAGAGCACGTCGACGAGCGGGCCGAAGTCCGCCTCCCCCAGCAGTGGGCGCAGGCCCCAGAACCAGATCGAGTTGGTGCTGACGTCGACCGCGCGGTTCTCCTGGAACGTGAAGCTGGCCCGCCAGCCCGCATAGCCCGCGAGCGCGAACGGCAGGTTGACCAGCACCACGGTGCCCAGCCCCACCCCGAGCACCCGCAGCGCGCCGAGCCAGTCCACGCCCCTGTCCCGCACGGCACCGTCCGGCCCGCGGGAGAGGACGTAGAGCGCGAGCGGGAGGAGGAACGCGCCGGGGTAGAGCTTCAGCGCGCAGCCCAGGCCCAGCAGGAGCGCGGCGAGCGTGGAGTCGCGGCGCGTGTGCATCACCAGGACCGCGGCCACGGCGGCGGCGACCGCGGGCAGGTCCCAGTTGTGGAAGGCGTAGAGCACCAGCGGTGGGCCGAGCGCCCAGAGCAGCGCCCGCCACCGCGCGAGCCTGCCCAGCATCCAGCCCGTGAGCAGGCCGAACGGGGCGAGCAGCAGCGCGGACCCGAGCAGGAACCCGGCGTCGGTGTGGGCACCGAGCGCCCCGAGCCAGATCAGCACGCCGCTGAGCACCGGGTACTCGACCGCTCCCCCGGTGAGCCGCCCGTCCTCGGTGATCCCGCCCTCGACGTAGGGGAACACGTGGGTGTCGATGGAGCGCCCGATCCACAGGTACTGGATGTCGGAGTAGCAGACGTCTCGGTTCTGGCGGGTGCCGAAGTCCAGCGTGCGGCCCGACGCGTCGAACTCCGGGCCCGCGCAGCGGGCCTTGTTCGCGTAGCCGAGCAGCAGGGTCAGCCCGGTGAGCAGCACGACCAGGACCAGCCCGGCCGTGCCGAACCGGGCCGGTCTCACGCCTTCGCGCGCAGGTAGGCGATGTCCGCCGCCTGCCCCTCCGCCGGGGTCTCCACCACGACCGGGGCCTGCGCCGCGGCGACGACGGCGGCGAGCACCTCGGGCTCGATCGTGCCGTCCGCGACGTTCGCGTGGCGGTCCCGCGCGGAGTCGAACTCGTCCCGCGAGTTGTTCAGGTGCACCAGGTCGATGCGGCCGGTGATCGCCTTGGCCCGCTCCACGACGCCCACCAGCTCCTCGCCCGCGGCGAACGCGTGGCAGGTGTCGAGGCAGAACCCCACGCCGAACTCGCCCACCGCGTCCCACAGGCGGGCCAGCGCATCGAACTTCCGGGCCATCGCGTTGTCCCCGCCCGCGGTGTTCTCGATGAACACCGGCACCGCGAAGCCGCCCTCGGCGTGCTGGCGCTCCACGAACTTGCGCCAGTTGTCGACACCGACGGCCGGGTCCTCGTCCTTCGTGACGTGCCCGCCGTGGACCACCAGCCCGATCGCCCCGACCTCCTTGGCCCCCTCGGCGTGCTGGGTGACGAGCTTGCGGCTGGGGATCCGGATCCGGTTGTTCGGGCTCGCGACGTTCACGACGTACGGCGAGTGGACGACCGTCACCACGTCCGACGCCGCGAGCTCGGCGGCCTTCGGGTGCGGCTGCGGCTTCTTCCACCCCTGGGGGTCGGCGAGGAAGAACTGGACGACCTCCGCGCCGCGCTCGGCCGCCGCGGCCAGCGGATCGTCGTCCCGGACGTGGGCACCGATGAGCATGGCCCGAGCGTAGAGGGGACCCCCGACAGGTCTCGTGTCCGGCGCCGCCCCGCCGAGTTGTCCACAGGGCACCGGGGCGGCGGCGGACCGGGGGAAACGCGCTGGTAATCTCGCCTGCAACCGCTCCGGCCGGTGCCCACCCGGGCACCGTGCGACGAGCCCGAGGGCCCGATTCTGTCGGGGCGGGGTGAGAACCTCCTGCCGCGGAAGCGCCGCGGCCGTTCCAGTCCACAGGAGGTGAGTGGTTCTCATGCGTCATTACGAGATCATGGTGATTCTCGACCCGAGCCTGGACGAGCGCACGGTGCAGCCGTCGCTCGAGCAGTTCCTGACCGTCGTGAAGTCCGACGGCGGTTCGGTGGAGAAGATCGAGGTCTGGGGCAAGCGTCGGCTGGCCTTCGAGATCAACAAGAACGCCGAGGGCATCTACGCGGTGCTCGAGGTCACGGCCGAGCCCGCCACCGTCGCGGAGCTCGACCGTCAGCTGGGTCTGAACGAGTCGGTCCTGCGCACGAAGGTGCTGCGCCGGGACCCCAAGCGCACGCCCGCCCCCGCAGCGGCGAGCTGACACCCCGTCCCGCACGCAGCCACACCTGAGGAGGCCGCATGGCCGGCGAGACTGTGATCACCGTGATCGGCAACCTCACCGCCGATCCGGAGCTTCGGTTCACCCCGTCCGGGGCGGCCGTCGCCAACTTCACGGTGGCGTCCACGCCCCGCACCTTCGACCGCCAGTCCGGCGAGTGGAAGGACGGCGAGGCGTTGTTCCTGCGCTGCAACATCTGGCGCCAGGCCGCGGAGAACGTCGCCGAGACGCTCACCCGCGGCGCGCGCGTGATCGTGCAGGGCAGGCTGCGGCAGCGGAGCTTCGAGACCCGCGAGGGCGAGAAGCGCACCGTCATCGAGATGGAGGTCGACGAGGTCGGCCCCTCCCTGCGGTACGCCACGGCCAAGGTCAACAAGGTCAGCCGCTCCGGCGGCTCGGACTTCGGTGGCGGCGGCTTCGGTGGTGGTGGCGGCGGGAACTCCGGTGGCGGCGGCAACGGCGGCGGCCAGCGCGGCGGCTACGACGACCCCTGGGGCTCGGCCCCGCCCGCGGGCAGCGGCCCGGCGGCGGACGACGAGCCCCCGTTCTGATCTTTTCCACCCTCCGCGCGTGAGCGCGGTGCACATCCAGGAGCATCAGCAATGCCCAAGCAAGTTCTGCGCAAGCCCAAGAAGAAGGTCTGCGCATTCTGCAAGGACAAGGCCCAGGACATCGACTACAAGGACACGGGCCTCCTCCGCAAGTTCATCTCCGACCGCGGCAAGATCCGCGCGCGTCGGGTCACCGGCAACTGCCGGCAGCACCAGCGTGACGTCGCGGTGGCCGTGAAGAACAGCCGCGAGGTCGCCCTGCTGCCGTACACCTCGACCGCGCGCTGAGGAAGGGGATCGACATGAAGCTCATCCTCACCACGGACGTGCAGAACCTGGGTGCGCCCGGGGACATCGTCGAGGTCAAGGACGGCTACGGCCGCAACTACCTGCTGCCCCGCAACTACGCGATCGTCGCCACCCGTGGCGCCGAGAAGCAGGTCGAGCAGATCCGTCGGGCCCAGAAGGCCCGCCAGATCCGCGACCTCGGGCACGCCAAGGAGGTCGCGAACCAGATCGGGCAGCTGTCCGTCACCGTGACCGCCAAGGCCGCGGGCGACTCGGGCCGCCTGTTCGGGTCGGTCACCCCGGCGCAGGTCGTCGAGGCCGTGAAGAAGGCGGGCGGCCCGGCTCTGGACCGCCACGCCATCGAGATCCCGGAGCAGATCAAGAGCGTCGGCACCCACCCGGTGTCGGTGCGCCTGCACCCGGAGGTCACCGCGCAGGTCCAGGTCGCGGTCGTCGCGAGCTGACGCGCAGTCACGTTCCGTCACGAGGGCGGGTTCCCGGTCGAGAGGCCGAGAACCCGCCCTCGTGGCGTTCCGGGCCCCTCGGCACCGTCGGTGGCGATCATGCCGAGGGCCGCTCCCGCCCACCGTCGGCGAGCGGATGCACACCGACCGTTGATCGCGCGGGAGCGACACGCGGAGGTTACGCCGGCGTCGGTCAGTGACCTCTCCGGAGCGCCCGGAGGACGGTGGGTGACAGGTCGCGACACGCCGGACAGCGGACGCGCCGGGCACCTGCCCACAAAAGTTGTCCACACCGCCATCAGGGCATCTGACGTGGTGAAAGGCCCTATGACCAGGGGTTGTCCCCATACTGTCCACAGGACTGTGCGGAGGGCCGCCTGGCCGGGCCCGAATCCGTCCCCACGGGGTCCCCAGGTCTGTCCACAGCGCGGTTTGGGTCTGCGGGCCCGCCCCCGTAGCGTCGGCCCCCGGGTCGCGCGGGTGAGTGCGCGCAGCCCGGCCGACCGTTCGCCGCAGCCTCTCGGAGGCGCCCCGGACGGGTGGTGGACGGGAAGGGGACGTGCCCGCTGCACCCGACGAGAGGTCGGGTGCGGATCGAACCGATGTTCGATATCATGGGCGCGGACGGTGACTGGGGGTGACGTCGGGTATGGCGGTGACGGACGACCGTCCCAATCGGGCGCGTGCGGTCCGCGAGGGGGACGGCCGGGGCGGCGACCAGTACTCGGGCTCCTACGGCGGCGGTGACGCGGCGCCGAGCCCGTTCGACCGCCAGCCCCCGCAGGACCTCACGGCGGAGCAGTCGGTGCTGGGCGGCATGCTGCTCAGCAAGGACGCGATCGCGGACGTGGTGGAGGTGCTGCGGCCGGACGACTTCTACCGGCCCGCCCACCAGACGGTCTACGACTGCATCCTGGACCTGTACGGGCGCGGTGAGCCCGCGGACGCGGTCACGGTGTCCGCGGAGCTGCAGCGCCGCGGTGAGCTGATCCGCCTCGGTGGGGCGCCGTACCTGCACACGCTGATCGCCACGGTGCCCACGGCGGCGAACGCGGCGTACTACGCCGAGATCGTGGCGGAGAAGGCCACGTTGCGCCGGTTGGTCGAGGCGGGCACCCGGATCGTGCAGCTGGGCTACCACGGTGCGGAGGGGGCCGAGGTCGAGGAGGTCGTCGACCGGGCCCAGGCCGCGATCTACGAGGTCACCGAGCGCTCCACCAGCGAGGACTACATCCCCCTCGAGGAGCTGCTGCAGCCCACGATGGACGAGATCGACGCGATCCAGTCCCGGGGCGGGGTGTCGCACGGGGTGCCCACGGGTTTCGTGGACCTCGACGCGGCCACCAACGGGCTGCACCCCGGTCAGATGGTCGTGGTCGCGGCCCGTCCGGGTCTGGGCAAGTCCACGCTCGGGTTGGACTTCGCGCGGTCGTGCTCGATCAAGCACGGCATGACCAGCGCGGTGTTCTCGCTGGAGATGAGCAAGACCGAGATCGTCATGCGGCTGCTGTCGGCGGAGGCGCAGATCAAGCTCGCGGACATGCGCGCGGGCCGGATGCGGGACGACGACTGGACGCGGATGGCGCGGCGGATGTCGGAGATCTCCGAGGCACCGTTGTTCATCGACGACTCGCCGAACCTCACGCTGATGGAGATCCGGGCCAAGGCGCGGCGGCTCAAGCAGCGCAACAGCCTCAACCTGATCATCCTGGACTACCTGCAGCTGATGACCTCGGGCCGCAAGGTCGAGTCGCGTCAGCAGGAGGTCTCGGAGTTCTCCCGGCAGATCAAGCTGCTGGCCAAGGAGCTCGAGGTGCCGGTCGTGGCCATCTCGCAGCTCAACCGTGGCCCCGAGCAGCGCACGGACAAGCGGCCGATGATCTCCGACCTGCGTGAGTCCGGCTCCATCGAGCAGGACGCGGACATGGTGATCCTGCTGCACCGGCCGGACGCGTTCGAGCGGGACGACCCGCGCGCGGGAGAGGCCGATCTGATCCTGGCCAAGAACCGCAACGGGCCCACGGCCAACATCGTCGTGGCGCACCAGCTCCACTACAGCCGCTTCGCCGACCTCGCCCACGGGTGATGACCGGCGTGTGAAATCTGGGCTACGGCTTGGTGCGGCGAGGACGCCCCGAACGGGGTTTTCGATTGCCGAATGGTTTCCAGCGGAAAACATGGGGTCACGCGTCCGCTGAACGCATTGCCGTACCGGGCCTTCAGGATCACTCTTCACTCGTCCGATCGGACCGTCAGCCACCTGCCGGTGGTGTGTCGTCGTGCTCGTCGAGCTGTACGAGGAGATCGAGAGATGAAGCTGCCCGTCGCCCTCGCGTTGGTGATCGGTGTGATCGGTGCGGTCATCACGTACCTGTACGTGGGACCGCTGGGAGGACTGGGACTCATGGTCCCGGCGACGTTCGTGGGAGCGGCGAGCTACTTCGCCGCAGGTGGGGACCGGGCCGCCCTGGCCAAGTCGGTCCCGGCCAACGTCTGGGGGATCGTCTGCGGCACGGTGACCCTCATCCTGATCGGTCTGGCCACGAGCCCGATCGTGATCGGGCTGATCGTGGGCGGGTTGACCGCCGTGTTCATCCTGGGTGCACTCGTGCCCGCGCTCGGGTTCGTGCCGGGATCGGTGTTCGGGTACGCGACCACCGTGATGTTCGGTCTGCTGACCGGCGCCTCCGGCACCGACCTCACGCTGCCCACCGGCCCGTTCACGGTGATGCTGGTGTCGTTCCTGGTCGGTGCGGCCTTCGGCTACGTCAGCAGCGTGCTGGCGGGCAAGCTGGTCGCGAAGCCCGAGGCCGTCCCCGCCGCGTGAGCTGAGGTGACGGTGGGCCATCCGACCCGTCGGACCGGACGGCGCCACCGGGCCACCACCTCGACCGTCATCGCGTCGTCGGCATCCCTGCTTGCCGGCCGGAGCCGGCGACGCACCGGACCGCGGCGATCAGCCGAACCCAGGTTGGTCGCCGCGGTCGGCCCCTGTCAATCCGACCCGCCCGATGCGGATCGCGCGGACCCGCCACGCCTCGGGTCAGTCGCAGGTGTGCTCGTGGCCCACGTGGGCGTGCGGCTCGAGCTGCAGGGTGCTGTGGGTGAGGCCGAACCGCTCCTTCAGCGCCTCGGTCGCCCGGTCCAGCACGCCCGCGCCGCAGCCGGACTCCGCCTCGTCCGCCACCACGAGATGGGCCGAGAGCGAGGGGGTGCGGTCGTTGATGGCCCACACGTGCAGATCGTGGACCGCCTCCACCCCGGGCACCGCGAGCAGCGCCGTGCGCACCTCGTCCACCTCGATGCCCGCGGGGGCGCCCTCGAGCAGCACGTGCCACACCTCGCGCAGCAGGGCGATCGCCCGGGGCAGGATCAGCGCCGCGATCAGCATCGAGGCGAGGGTGTCCGCGTAGGGCCAGCCGGTGGTGAGCAGCACCACCGCCGCGAGCATCACGCCGACCGAACCCAGCGCGTCCCCCAGGACGTGCAGCATGGCGCCGCGCATGTTCATGTTCGCGCGGTCACCGCCGGCCAGCACGACCAGCGACACCACGTTCCCCACCAGCCCCAGCGCGCCGATCACGAGCAGCGGCAGCCCCGGGATCTCGGCGGGTTCGAACAGCCGGTTGACGCCCTCGTAGGCCACCCACGCCACGACGGCGACCAGCAGCGCCGCGTTGATCCCGGCGACGAGCACCTCGACCCGGCCGAGCCCGAAGGTGCGCCGGTCCGTGGCCGGGCGGGTGGACAGGGCCGCCGCGATCACGGCGCCGACCAGCGCGCCGGCGTCCGTCAGCAGATGGCCGAGATCGGCGAGCAGGGCGAGCGATCCGGTGAGGAGCGCCCCGGCGGCGCCGAGCACCGCGCACGCGAGCGTGACGACCAGCGCGATCACCAGTCGCCTGCGGTCGCTCGCCACCGAGTGGCCGTGCCCGTGTCCGTGCCCCGAACCCATGCGGGAACGGTACCTATGCAAAGACGTGCATGTAAAGGATAGGGGGGCCTCACTGCGAGAGCGGGTGGTCACATCACGACCGAGGTCACGATCCGGTCACGTATTCTGCCCGGAAGGTTTCCCGGGTCGACGGCGAGCGGGTGGCCCTCCGTCCGATCCCGAAGGGTGCCTCCACACATGCTGAGCGACCGCGAGCGCAGTCAGTTCGCCTTGATCGAGCAAGGCCTCGTCGCGGGCGACCCGCTGTTCGTGGCCCGCTGCAGCGCCCTGGGCCGCAAGGTCCGCCGGATCGCCCCCGTGCGCGGCGCACGCACCATGCAGGCCGCCGGGATGATCCCCACACTCCTGCTCGTGGGCGGGCTGCTGCTCCTGGTCCTCGGTGGCGCGAGCGCGGCGGTGCCGATCGTCGTCGCGGGGATCCTCATGGCCATGGCCGCCCTGGGCCTGGCGCTCACCAGCCCGCAGCGGCGCGCCCGCCCGTCCTGAGCTGCGGCTGCGCCGCCCGTGCGTGGGAAGTGGTGCTGGAGCACCACTTCCCACGCACGACCTCAGGTGAGGTGGTCCAGGAGGAGGCGGTTGGCCTCCGCCGCGCTCTGCCACGTGGCGACGTGTCCGCCGGGGATCACCTCGAACCGGGCGCCCGGGATGGACTCGGCCAGCGTGCGCGAGTGCGGCACGATCGGCGTCGCGAGATCGTCCGCACCCCCGATGACCAGCGTCGGCGGGGTCACGGCCTGCAGCCGGTCGCGGTGGTCCCAGTCGACGATCGCCGCGCAGCTGGCGGCGTACCCGGGGTCCGACGTCCCGGCGATCCATCCCGCCGCCCGGGTCAGGACCGCGGGATGGTCGGCGGCCCAGTCCGGGGTGAACCAGCGCTCGGCCACCGCCTCCGCGATCGCGCCGGTGCCCTTCTCCCCGACCGTCTCGATGCGCTGCCGCCACGGCCCCTTGTCCTCGAAGTACGAGGTGGTGCAGCACAGCGCCAGGCGCGACACGCGGTCGCCGTGCTCGGAGCCCAGGTACATCCCGATCATCGCCCCGAGCGAGAGCCCGCACCAGGCGAAGCGGTCCACACCCAGGTCGTCGAGGGTGGCGAGGGCGGACTCGGCGAGCCCGGCGATCGAGTAGGGGCCGTCCGGGACCGGCGACCCGCCGTGCCCGAGGTTGTCCAGCCGGATGACGCGGAAGTGCTCGGCCAGGGCCGGGACGTTCGGCTCCCACATCTCCAGGGTGCTCCCCAGCGACCCCAGCAGGACGAGGGTCGGCGCGGCCGCGTCGCTCTCGGGTCCGTCGATGCGGTGGTGCAGCAGAGCGGTCATGCGGCCGATGATGTCAAAGCCGCCTGCTCGGCCTCGCTCGGCGGGGCCGTCTCGACGAGGTCCGCGGAGACCTCGAGCGGCCACCCGGTCTCGGCGCGCACCTGCTCGACGGTGACACCCGGGTGGAGGTCGGTCAGGACGAGCTCGGCCGTGGCCGGGTCGGGCCGCAGCACCCCCAGGTCCGTGACGACGGCGATCGGCCCCGTCCCGGGCAGTCCCACGAGGGCGCGGTCCAGCGGCCCGGACAGCCCACCCGGCGCGGTCACGAAGTCGACCCGCTCCACGAAGGCCGCCAGCCGGTGCGGCAGCAGCACGATCGTCGGCAGGGCGGCGGTGACGTCCGGCAGCAGGCCCGGCCCGGCGAACCGCGCGGTGGGCTCGTCGTAGTCCCCGAGCACGGTGGTGTTGAGGTTGCCGAACGCGTCGATCTGCGCGGCCGTGACCAGGCCGACCTGGGCGCGACGCAGGCTGTAGCGGGGCAGCGACCCGTCGAGCACGATCAGGCCCGGGGCGTGGGTCGCGGCGGCGAGACGGGCCGCGGCGGTCGGGTCGCCGGGCTCGCCCACGCACACCTGCCCGGCCTGCAGCAGCCGGGCGGCGGCCACCAGCCCCGCGGATCCGAGCGCGCTCATGCCCGCGCCTGCGCCAGCCACGCGGTGAACCGCGCCCGGTCGGCGAGGAGCTCGGCCCAGCCGTCCTCGTCCGGTTCGGCGCGCACCACCTCGGCGAACCAGGGCGCCTCCCCGCCGTCCTCGTCCACCACGACGAGCGCGCGGCGGGCCGCGTACAGCGGCGGCAGCCGATCCGGCGAGATCCGGTCCGCCCGCGGCGCGTGCACGATCGCGACGTCCGGGGTGAGGGCGGGCACCGCCGCGAGCTGCTCCCCGGTGAAGGGGCAGCGCACCGTGGCGACGCGGGTGACCGCGGCCAGGTCCGTCCCCGTGTACCCGCGCAGCAGACCGCAGGGCAGGCCGGCGGCCCCGGCGTCGTACGCGGCGGCCATGCCCGTGGCGGTGTGCTCCTCGAGCGCCAGCCCCGAGCGCAGTGCCGCCTGGATGCGCGGCCCCGCGACCGCGCTCGTGACCAGCCGGTCCACGCATCCGGCGCCGACGAGGAGGTCTCCCGACACCCCGGGCGCGGTGGACACCAGGGTCAGCCCGCGGCGGCGCAGCAGGGCCCGCGCCACCGCGACGGGAACCCCCTCCCACGCGACGGTCGAGCCGTCCGGAACCAGCGCGTCGACCACCTCGGCCAGTGCCACGCGCCCACGCTAACCGCTCGGCGGCGGGCAGGCCTAGTGGCGCACGCGGACGTTCCCCACCCGCGTCCGGCCGACGACGACCAGGTGCGGGTTGCCGCGCTCCAGGCTCGGGCCGATCTTGTCCTTGACCTCCCCGAACCCGGTGCGCGCGTCCTCCAGGTCGACCGTGGTGCCCTTCGGCACCCGCAGCTCGAGGTTGCCGAAGGTCAGGTCGAACTCGAGGGCGACGACGGGGACGGAGAAGCGGGCCGACCGGAAGTCCAGCGAGGCGTTGCCGAACCGGGAGCGCACCACGATCCGCGCGGGCACGAGCCACTCGCCCTTGCGGGTGAGGTCCCCGCCGGTGGTGACCAGTTCCAGCAGCTCGCGCCTGCGCGCGACCTCCGCGCCCGGGAGGTCCATCAGCAGCCGGTTCAGGTCGGCCCGCGTGACGGCCTCGGTGGCGGCGGCGCTGCGCTCCCCGTACTCGTCGACGGTCAACCGGCCCTCGGCGAAGTGTTCGCTGAGCAGCCGGGCGACGTGCTCGCGCTCGGCGTGTGACACCCGCAGGTCCTGTGCTCGGAGTTCGTCCCCCATGGCGGGGACGCTAGTCCGGGCCGGGCCCCGCGGGATCCGGGAGAAACCCCGGGAGGACCTCAGGGTCGCTGCTCGCCCCGCATCCGCCACGCGTCCTCCACGAGCTCCGCGAGCCGCGCCGGGCTCACCCGCTCCAGCCGCACCATCACGAAGGGCAGCCCGTCGTAGGTGGGTGTGGTGAAGAACAGGTCCGGCTCGCCGAGCAGCAGCGCCTGCTTCTCCGCCTCGTCGCCGACGTAGAGCACCGCGACGTCCGTGCGGATCACCCGCTTCCCGCCGACGCGGTCCGGGTACGACCAGACGAAGCCCTTGCCGTCGACCCGGAAGTCGAACCCGTCGCTGTCGATCTCCACGACGCCCGCCAGGGACAGGGCGAGGCGCCGGACGTCTTCGGCGTCCGCCACGCCGTCAGCCTAGAACGCCGTCGGCCCGGAACAGGGAGGCACTGGTCACGATCGGCGGCCGTCCCGGCACCGACGGTGTCACCCTGGGCCGATGACCAGCGCCATCACGCACTCCGGGCCCGCCGCTGACGCCGACGCGCGCCCCATCGCGTCGGCGGGCACCTTCCGGATCGGCGAGGGACCTCAGGTCCGTCGGCTCGGGTTCGGCGCCATGCGGATCACCGGCCCCGGCGTGTGGGGTCCGCCCGCCGACCCCAAGGCGGCGATCGACGTCCTGCGTCGGGCCGTCGACCTCGGGGTGAACCTGATCGACACGGCGGACTCCTACGGCCCGGAGACCTCCGAGGACCTGATCCGCGAGGCCCTGCACCCGTACGAGGGGCTGACGATCGCGACCAAGGCGGGGCAGCTCCGGCCCGGCCCCGGCCGCTGGGTGCCCTGCGGGCGTCCGGACTACCTGCGCCAGCAGTGCGAGCTGTCCCTGCGCCGCCTCGGCGTGGAGCGGATCGACCTGTTCCAGCTGCACCGCGTCGACCCGCTGGTGCCCGCCGACGAGCAGTTCGGCGTGCTCGCCGAGCTGCAGTCCGAGGGCAAGATCGGTGAGGTCGGGCTGTCCGAGGTCTCCGTCGAGGTGATCGAGCAGGCCCGGCGCACGGTACCGGTCGCCACGGTGCAGAACCGCTACAACCTCGTCGACCGCAGCTCGGACGACGTGCTGCGCTACTGCACCGAGAACGGTCTCGGGTTCATGCCCTGGCACCCGGTCGCGGCGGGTGGGCTGGCCGAGCCCGGCGGCGCCGTCGCGGAGGTCGCCTGGGCGCACGGGGTCACGGCGCCGCAGGTCGCGCTCGCGTGGCTGCTGCAGCGCTCCTCGGTGATGCTGCCGATCCCCGGCACGTCCGACCTCGGGCACCTCGAGGACAACTGCGCCGCCGCCGAGCTGCAGCTCTCGCTCGACGAGGTCAACCGGCTCGACGAAGGCGTGTCGGCGCTGTAGAGGTGGCCTCGGCGGCCCCGGTGATGTTGCGGACCATCCCCCCGAACACGATGCCGTGGAAGGGCGCGACCGACCACCAGTAGAGGTGGCCGGTCAGCCCGCGCGGCACGAACACGGCGCGCTGGGTGTAGCGCGAGCCCCGCGGGTCCGGCGCCACCCCCATCTCCAGCCAGGCGAGCCCCGGCACCTTCATCTCGGCCCGCAGCCGCAGCAGGGTGCCGGGTTCGATCTCCTCGACCCGCCACCAGTCCAGCGCGTCCCCGACGTGCAGGCGGTCCGGGTCGCGGCGCCCGCGGGTGAGCCCGACCCCGCCCGCGAGCCGGTCCAGCCAGCCGCGCACCGACCAGGCCAGCGGGAACGAGTACCAGCCGCGCTCGCCGCCGATGCCGGTGACGACCCGCCAGAGGGCCTCGGGCGTCGCCGCCGACACCTCCTCGCGGTCGTCGGTGTAGACGGTCCCTCCCGCCCAGGCCGGGTCGCTCGGCAGCGGATCGGACGGCGCCCCCGACACGGCCGCGTTCGACCAGTGGGTCTCCACCTCGCCGTCGCCGATCCGCGCGAGGGCCAGCCGCACGGCCTCCTCGTAGCCGAGGCGGCCCTCGGCGGGCACGTACCGGTCGATGTCCGACTCCCGGCACACGACCTCGTGCACCAGCGACTCGATCAGCGGCGCCGCGATGCCCTTCGGCACGGGCGTGACGATGTTGACCCAGTGCGCGGAGAGCCGGGGGGTGAGTACCGGCGCGCTGAGGATCCGGCGCCGGGGCAGGCCGGCCACGGCGGCGTAGCGCTGCATCATGTCGAGGTAGGTGAGGACGTCCGGGCCGCCGATGTCGAAGGTCCGGTTCACCTCGGGCGGCAGGCCGGCCGCGGCGATCAGGTACCGCAGCACGTCCCGCACGGCGATGGGCTGGATGCGGTTGTGGACCCAGCTCGGGGTGAGCATCACCGGCAACCGCTCGGTCAGATAGCGCAGCATCTCGAAGCTGGCCGACCCCGAACCGAGGATGACGGCCGCCTGCAGCGCCGCCGTCGGGACGCCGGAGCGGAGCAGGATTTCCCCCACCTCGGCCCGGGACTGCAGGTGCTCGGACAGCGGCCCGTCCGGGTGCAGGCCCCCGAGGTAGACGATCCGCCGCACACCCGCCTCGCGGGCCGCCTGACCGAGGATCAGGGCCACCTTGCGGTCGGTCGCCGCGAACCCGTGCTCGGACAGCGAGTGCACGAGGAAGTAGACGACGTCCACGCCCTCGCACGCGGCCCGCACCGCGTCCGGGTCGAGCAGGTCGCCCTGGACGATCTCGGCGTGCGCGGCCCACGGGACGTCCCGCAGCTTCCCCGGGTCGCGGACCAGGCAGCGCACGGACGTGTCCGCGCCGCCCTGGGCGAGGAGGCGGGGCGCCAGCCTGCCGCCGATGTAGCCGGTGGCGCCGGTCACGAGATATCGCACGGCACCGATCGTCGTCTCACCGGCGGTCGGCTGCCAGTCGACGGAAGAGCCGGGTCCACCAGCTCGGGACCCGGATGCGTTGGGCCACGTCGGGGTTGCCCTCGTGCGGGTCCACCGGATTGACGGCGTAGGCGGGTGGCTCGTCGGTGCGCACCCAGGACCGCACGGCCGCGCTGACGACGGCGAGCAGCGGCACGGCCAGCAGGGCGCCGGGGATGCCGGCGATCACCACGCCCGCCGCGACGGCCAGCACCACGGCCAGCGGGTGCAGCTTGACCGCGCGGCCGAGCAGCAGCGGCTGCAGCACGTGTCCCTCCAGCTGCTGCACCCCGATCACCACGGCCAGGATGATCACCGCGGGGATCAGCCCGTTGGCCACCAGCGCGATCAGCACCGCGACGACCCCGGACACCACCGCGCCGACGGTCGGGATGAAGGCGCCCAGGAACACCAGCGCGGCCAGCGGCACCACGAGCGGCACCCCGACGGCCCACAGCCCGATGCCGATGCCGATCGCGTCGACGAAGGCCACCAGGATCGTGGCGCGGGTGTAGCCGACGAGCGTGGCGAAGGCCCGCCGCCCGGCCACGTCGATCTTGTCCCGCCGGTGCCGCGGGGTGGCCTTGAGCAGAAAACCCCAGATCCGCGCGCCGTCGTACAGCACGAAGATCAGCGTGAAGATCGCCAACGCGATGCCCGCGCCCAGCTCGGTGATGGTCGCCGCGGTGGTGAGCACGCCGGTGGTCAGCGTCTCCTG
This sequence comes from Pseudonocardia oroxyli, assembly GCF_900102195.1. GTDB lineage: Bacteria > Actinomycetota > Actinomycetes > Mycobacteriales > Pseudonocardiaceae > Pseudonocardia > Pseudonocardia oroxyli. The sequence goes on along the minus strand of NZ_FNBE01000005.1, from coordinate 118,152 downwards.
GCCGCTGGTGATCGCCTGCCCGATCTGGCCGGGCAGGTTGCGCAGCTGCTCGGAGCTGAGGTTGAACGGCGCCCCCGCCAGGAACTCCTGGACGGCCTGCAGGCTGGCCGTGAGCTGGCGCTGCAGGTCGGGGAAGCCGCCGATGAACGTGTTGACGACGAACGACAGCAGGCCGCCGATCACCGCCAGCCCGCCGAGCATGGTGAGCGCCACCGCGACCCCGCGGGGCACGCGGTTGCGGGTCAGCAGCTGGACGAGCGGGGCCAACAACGCCGACAGCAGCACCGCGATCGCCACGGGCACCACGACGATGCGCAGCTGGATGACCAGGAAGATCAGCAGACCGAAGGCGGCGGCGATCACCAGCGAGCGGGCGCAGATCTCGGAGATCACCCGCAGCGGGGTGGGGATCGCCGCGGCCGCGCGCTCCTCCCGGTCCTCCGCGCGCGGGGCGGGCTCGGCCCCCGGGGACGCGTGGTGGGGGCCCCGCGCGGGCACCGCCGGGGGCGTGCGGTCGGGCGGCAGCGGACCGGGATCGTCGCTCACCCGCGCACGGTAGCCCCCGTGGGCCCGTCCGGCCCGCCGGTGCGCTCGTGACGTCGGCGGGCCGGGCTGCACTGCTCCGTTGCGGTGAGCGGGCCGCGCGGACGCCACCGAGGTGGAGCAGTGATGTCACGCAGAGTCGAATGACACCCGTGTAGTTGACCTCCACCTGTGGGCCATGTGGTGCACCGGAGTGAGAACCCGCTGACCCTCGGTGAAACTGCGTGATCTTCGGTTGTTGCGAGCGACAGTAGGCGGCGGGCTCGCGGGGGCGCCGGAGGAACACGCCGGGCGCCTCCGATCGACCCCGAAAGTGTGGCCGTCCGAGGGTTGTGACACCGCCGTGACCTGGGCGAGAACGACTTCCGGCGGTCGCTGTCAAGATCGGCTCCGGAGCGGGTTCGGCGGGTCGGCGCGGGGGCGTCCGAGGCCCGCGTCCCGATCGAGTGAGGGCGCGGAGACGATGCACGTGGGAGCCGTCGCCGAGCCCGGACACGGCGGCCGAGACGATCTCCGGCCGGGTCGCAGGCGCCGTCGCCGGCTGCGGAGAGCGATACGGGCGCCTCGGAAGTGGATCTACACCACCCGAACGAATGGAACCCACCGCAAAGTGGGTAACGACCGTGCCCGACCCGTTTCCCCGAGCAGGTGACCCCGTTGTGGGTGGTGTGTGCGGCCGAACGGCCCTGTGGGGACAGGGCCGATGGCACCATCTCGCCGCACACGACGGACGAGAGACGGAGGTGCGGGGCGTGACCGACAGGGAGCGGACCCAGAGCGGGGCTCAGGGATCAGCACGACGGAGCACGGTGCGCGTGCGCGGTGTCGAGGACACCGGACCCTTCCCCGGGCGGCACGCGAGCCGCACCGAGATCGCAGCGGAGACCCCGATCTTCCATGCGCTCACCGTCGGCGGCTGGCGCGGGCGCCAGCACGAGCCGACGGCCCGTCGCGAAGCCCAGCGTGAGGCCCAGCGCGACCGGACGCGCCCCGCGCGGCGCTCCGCCGAGGCGCTCGACGAGTTCCGCCGCGACCCGCTGACCGCGCCGATCCCGGTGCAGGCCCTCGCGTCGCTGAGCACCCCCGCGCCCGCGGCGCCGCCGGTCGCCCCGCCCGTCTCGGCCGGCCCGTCCTACGCCCCGCTCTACGCGGCCCACGTGCCCGCCTACGCCCCCGTGGCCCCGGCGTACACCTCGCTGACCGACACCGGGCCGCAGGCGTTCGGCGACCTGTCTGCGCACGGCGGACGCCACCACCGCAAGGCCGTCGGTTCCGGCTCGGGGCACCACCACCTGTCGTTCTGACGGGTTCCAGGGTTTCCCGCGGCTGGGGAGTCGCGGGGAAATGAGAGAAGCAGGAGGACATCCGCGGTCGCTTCGGGACCGTGGAGGCGTCGATTCGCTGGGGAGCGGACCGACGTCGACCAGGGGCCGGTGGCCCGGGGTCCGGGGGAGTGACCGGACCGCGGCCCCCGGCCCCGTCCTGTTCCGCGAGTCCCCCACTTCGGACACGCGAGTCCCGCGTTCCGGACACGCGAGTCGGACGACCCGGGCCGCGACTCGGGCACCTCGGTCCGGACGGCGGTCCGCGCCTCAGGGGCCGAGCAGCGCCTGCATGTGCGCACCCGCGAAACGACGGTCCGGATCGAGGCGGTCCCGCACCGCGCGGAAGTCCGGCAGCCGGGGGTAGGCGACGGCGAGGTCGGCCGCCGTCCAGTCGTGGCGCCCGGCCCAGTGCGGGCGCCCGCCCATCCCCTCCAGCACCGACCCCACCAGCCGGAACAACGGCCCGTCGTCGGCCCCGCGCGGGCTGCGCACCGCGATCCACCCGGTCGCCCGCCCGAACGCCGGGTGCAGCCAGCCCGTCTCGGCGGGCCCGACGCGGACCTCGACCGGCCGTCGGATCTCGAGCTCCCGCGTCGTCGTCGCGGAATGGAGCTCGCGCAGCGCCGTGGTCAGCGCCTCGCGGGGGACCGCCCACTCCGTGGAGGTCTCGCGGGCGGGGTCCGGGGTCGGCAGCAGCACGTACGGCGCCGCGGTCGGCACCCCCTCCCAGCGCGGCGCGGGTCGCGACCGTTGCGCCGACCACTGCGCCGACAGCTGGGCGGACGCCGAGTGCCCCAGCCGCGTGACGACGCGTCCGATCGCGTCCACCGGACCCGTCGCCTCCGGCACCGGGTCGCGCTGTTCGGCGGGGCCCGCCCACCGCAGCAGCGCCTCGCCGCTGGGCAGGTGCACCTGCAGCGCCGCCCACGGCCGGGTGTCCAGCGGCCCGCCCGGCGCGGTGGCCTCCGCTGGGTCGACGACCTCCTCGTGCCCGTCGACGACGGTCGCGGCCACGGTCCGCAGGCTGACCTCGGTGAGCACGCCGAGCGCGCCGAGGTGGCAGCGCAGGGCGTCGAGATCGGCGTCCTCCGCCCGGCGCAGCGTGCCGGTGCCGTCCACGAACCGCGCCCCGACGACCTGCGCCGACAGCGACCCCACCTGGCGCGACCCGCCATGGGTCCCGGTCCCGATCGCCCCGCCGACGGTGGCGCCCGGGCCGTGCGGGACGGTCGCCAGCGCGCGGCCGTGCTCGGCGAGGGCGGCGTGCACCTCGGTCAGCCGCGCGCCGGCCCGCACGCGGACGACGTCGTCGGCCAGGTCGACGACCCCGGTCAGCGCCGAGCAGTCGAGGTGCACGTCTCCGGTCAGCGACAGGGTGCTCTCGGAGTACCCGGACCCGACGGGCCGCACGGCCAGCCCGCGCTCGGCGGCCCGCCGGACGGCCGCGACCACTCCCGCCTCGTCGAGCGGTCGGTCGGTGCGCTGGGGCCGACAGCTCTGCCCGCCCGACCAGTTCGTCCACATCCCGTCGACCCTACGTCCCGGCGGCACCGACCCGTGGTCATGCAGCACTGAGCGCACGCAACGTGCACTCCCCCGGAACCCCGTCAGTGCAGCCGGGCGGCGATGTCGCGGAGGTCGGCGCGGGTGCGGGCGGCGTCCACCAGGACGGGCTCGCCGTCCTCGACCACCAGGCGGCCCGCGACCCACACGTCCTGGACCAGGCGGGAGCCGCCCGCCCAGACGAGGTTGGAGATCAGCTGGGCGTCGTCGCTCGGGTCGACGAAGGCCTGGTCCTCGAGGTCCACGTGCACCATGTCCGCCCACCGGCCCTCCTCCAGGACGCCGAGGTCGGGGCGGTCGATCGCGGCGGCACCGTCTCGGGTGGCCATGAGCAACACGTCCGCGGCCGTCAGGGCGGCCGCGTCGTCCTCGCGGATCCGGGCGAAGAGCGCGGCGAGCCGGGCCTGGTGCCAGAGGTCGAGGTCGTCCCCGGAGGCGGGGCCGTCGGTGCCCAGCCCCACCCGCACCCCGGCCGCGCGGAGCGACCGGACCGGCGCGACCCCGGCGGCGAGCTTGGCGTTCGAGCCCGGGCAGTGGGCCACGGCGACGTCGCGGGCGGCGTACAGCGCCAGATCCTCCGCCGAGAGCTGGACGGAGTGCGCCGCGAGCACCCGCCCGGACAGCGCCCCGAGCGAGTCGAGCAGCGCGGGCACGGAGCCGTGGCTCGCCCGGACGGCCGTGTCCTCCTGCGCCGACTCCGCCACGTGGACGTGCATCAGCGCCCCCCGCGCCTGCGCCTCGGCGGCGATCGACTCCAGCGCGGCGGGCGAGAGGGTGTACGCGGAGTGGGGTCCGTAGCCGAGCTCGAACCGGTCGTGCTCGCCGAAGACGCGCCCGTCGGCGTCGATCCGGGCGGACACGTCGTCCCGCAGCTCCTCCCACGAGCCGAGCCGGTCCCACCCGGGGGCGGCGAGGATCCCGGGCGTGAGGACCACCCGGGACCCGACGGCGTCCACGGCGGACAGCACGGCGTCGGTGAAGAAGTACATCTCGACGCTGGTGGTGCAGCCGGTGCGCAGGAGCTCGACCGCACCCGCGGTCATCGCGGCGCGCACGTCCTCGGCGGTCAGCTGCGCCTCGGCGGGCCACATGACGTCCTGCAGCCAGGACAGCAGCGGCAGGTCGCCGCCCAGGCCGCGCAGCGGCGCCATCGGCGTGTGGCAGTGCGTGTTGACCATCCCGGGCATCAGGAGGCCCGACAGGATCTGCACCGGCCCCTCGTGCCGCGGCGCGGTGGCGGCGGCCCCGACGTACCCCAGCCGGCCGGAGGGCAGCACGTCGACCACGCCGTCCCGCACGATCGGGAAGCCGTCGCCGCAGGTCAGGACGACGGGTGCGGAGTACCGGATCACCGGCGGGGATCGAGCAGGGACCGCAGCGAGCGGAACGGCGGCAGCCAGGCGCCCTCGTCCGGCAGGGTCTCCAGGGTCATCCGCGGCAGCGGCTCGCGGAACACCCCGTCCATGTCCTCGAGGTCGAGGAACGAGATGGTCTCCGAGGCGAGCGCGAAGTTCGCGTACTCCCGGAACCCGATCACCGTGACGTCGACGTGCTGCTCGATCAGCTTCTCGAGCGGCTCGCGGAAGGCCCGCCCGTCCCCCGACGCGACGACGACGTGGCGCAGGTGGCCCTCCTGCAGGCGCATGTCGATGTGCGCGAGCATGTCGTCGTCGATGTCGCTGTCCTCGGTGATCTTCGGCTTGGCGAAGACCGCGAAACCCACGTTCCGCAGGGCCTCGACCCAGGGCCGGATCACGTCCGTCGAGGTGGGGGCGACGTTGGTGAACACACACGCCTCGGCGACGGCCTCCGGCCCGGCGAGGTCGAGCAGCCAGCGACCCACCGCGTCGAACCGCGGTCGGTACGCCGACGTGGGTCGCGCCCCCAGCAGCGAGCCGAGGCTCATGTCCATGTTGGGCGCATCCCACACGAGCAGGACGCGCGGGAGCGGGCCGGTCGACGTCACCGCGCGACCCTATCCCGCATGATGCTCGGATGGACGAGCAGGAGACCGCCGAACGGGTGGCCGCGGCGATGACGGCGCAGGACGCGGCGATCCGGGCGGCCGGGATCCGGTTGCTGGACATCGGCCCCGGGCGGGCCCGGGCGACGATGACCGTGAGCGAGTCGCACCTCAACGGCCACGGGGTCGCCCACGGCGGCTACCTCTTCTTCCTGGCCGACGCGGCGTTCTCCTTCGCCTGCAACAGCCGCGGGGTGTCCACTGTGGCCGCGGGCGGGGACGTCTCGTTCCTGCGCGCCGGACGGCTGGGTGACGAGCTGGTGGCCGAGGCCCGCGAGATCGCGCTCGCCGGGAAGTCCGGGATCTACGACGTGACGATCACCGCGGGGGACGCGGTGGTCGCCGAGTTCCGGGGCCGCTCGCGCGCCGTGCCGCACCTGCCGCCGCCCTACGCGTAGTACCGGAGGTCCCGGATCGCGCGCCCCTCGCGGACGGCCCGCTGCTCGAACTTGGTGAGCGGGCGGGAGTCCGGGCGGGGCAGCCACGGGTCCATGGCGGGATCCGGCCGCAGGGCCGGGCACGCCGAGCAGACCGCCAGCATCTGGTCCGCGTAGTGCTGCCAGTCCGTGGCCAGGTGCAGCCAGCCGCCCGGGCGCAGCCGGGAGGCGGCCAGCGCCACGAAGTCCGGCTGCACCAGGCGCCGCTTGTGGTGGCGGCGCTTGGGCCACGGGTCCGGGAAGAAGATCCGGACGCCTTCCAGGGAGCGCTCGGGCACCGCGCGTTCCAGCAGGTCCACCGCGTCCCCGCGGAGCAGCCGCAGGTTCTCCAGCCCGAGCTCGCGCAGCCGGATCAGCAGGTGCGCCAGGCCGGGCTCGTAGACCTCGACGGCCACGTGTCGCCGGTCGGGCTCGGCGGCCGCCATCAGCGCCGTCGCCTCGCCGTTCCCCGACCCGATCTCGAGAACGACCGGGCCGACCGGGCCGTCGAGGCCCTCGAGCCGATCGACGTCCGCGACGTCCCCGCCGTACACCGGCCACAGCGTGTCCCAGGCGTGCTGCTGGCCCTCGGTGAGCCGCGTGCGGTGGTGGACGAACGACGGGATGCGGGTGTCAGGCCCCATCAGCGGAGAGGGAGTCGACCTTGGGCGCCTGCGGAGCCGCGACGGAGTCGGAGGCGGGCAGCTGGACGTGCGCGGTGGCCCCGGGCAGCTTGCCCCGCAGGTACCCGGCGGCGGTGAAGCCCAGCGTGGTCACGATGGCGGCGGCCGAGGCCGGGCGCTTGTGGCGCACCTCGCGGAACAGCGCCTTCGGCAGCACGGTGGCCACGTACTTCGACTCGGTGGACAGCGCGTCCCCCTGCCCCACCAGCTTGGAGACGGCGGCCTTCGACAGACCCTCCGCCCAGCTGCGGCGACGCAGGTAGGACCAGTCGACCCGGTCGTCGGACACCCGGTGGTCCACGGCGGCGGCGGGCTCGAAGAGGATCTTCACGTCCCGGCCGTCCGCCGTGTAGGCCTGCCGCGCCCGGATGCAGAGCTCGGTCTCCTCGCAGCCCAGCGGGTTCTTGCCGATCCGGCCGATGTCCTCGGCGAACCCGCCCACCCGCTCGAACACCTCGGCGCGCAGGGACATGTTGCAGCCCATGAGGTTGCGGATCTCGGCCTGCTCGGTGGGCTGGCCGGTGTAGGTGCAGCCGACGATCCAGTCCAGCTCGCCGGTGGCGTCCCGGTTGGTGCCGCCGGGCAGCGTGGAGGGACGGCCGGAGTCGTGGACCGCGGTGCGGGAGACCGGCCACCGGGGGTGGGCGATCCCGCCGACGCCGATCACGTCCTTGTCGGCGTAGGGCGCCAGGAGGGCGCGCAGCCAGCCCTCGCGGGCGGACGCGTCGTCGTCCAGGAACACGACGACCTCGCCGGTCGCGGCCTCGATCGCGGTGTTCCGGGCGCCGGACAGACCCTGCTTGTGCGCGTTGGGCAGCACGGTCACGCCCGTCAGCTCCGCGCGGCACCGCTCCAGCAGCGCCGGGTTGTGGTCGACGACGACGATCGTCTCGACCGGCCGGACGTCCTGGGCCGCCACGGAGTTCACCGCGGCGACGATGTCCGCCCAGCGCTTGTCCGTGTAGACGCAGACCACCACGGTCGCGGTGACCGGGGGCTGCCCGGCCGGCTCGAACAGGTTCACGGGGCGGGGGTCCCTCCTGGATGCGCCTATTTCCTCTTGTCGGCGCGCCGGTGCTCCGACAGCAGGGTACGCAACACCCTGGTGCCGTCCGCGAAGGTCCTCAGGTTCGTCTCGCCGAACATGCGTTCCTTCTCGATCGACGGCACCTCGGTGATCTTGAGGCCCGCCGCGGCGATCCGGCAGTTGAGCACGGTCTCGATCTCGAACCCGTCGCCCCAGATCATCGTCCCGTCCTCGGGCTGCGGGATGTCGGTGTCCGGCAGCTCGAGCATGGGGACCAGGTCGGCCCAGAAGGCGTTGTAGCCGTAGCACAGGTCGGTGTAGGACGTGCCGAACAGCGCGTTCGCCACGGCGTTCAGCCCGGCGTTGCCGGACTTGCGCAGCAGCGTGATGTCCTCGCTGCCGCCGCCCTTCGCGAACCGGGAGCCCTTGGCGAAGTCGGCGCCCGCGATGAGGGCGCGGACGAACGACGGGATCTCGGCGGGGTCGGCCGAGCCGTCCGCGTCGAACATGACGATCACGTCGCCGGTGGCGGCGGCGAACCCGCACGCCATGGCGTTGCCCTTGCCCTTGCGGGTCTGGGTGATGCACCGCACCCAGGGCAGCGTCCGGCGCGCGGTCTCGATCGTGCCGTCCGTGGAGTTGCCGTCCACGACGATGATCTCGTGCACCGCGGGCCGCACGGCCGCGATCGCGGGCAGCACGACCTCGAGGTTGCGCGCCTCGTTGCGGGTCGGCACCACCACCGTCACGGCCGGATTGCCGGAGCGCCGCGGCGCCTGGCGGGGCCGTGGGCGGCGGTCGACGTCCAGCGGTGCCGGGGGCGCCGCCGGACGGCCGCCGTGCGGGGGCATGCCGGGGGCGGGGGCCGGTCGGTAGCCGACGGGCGGCGGGCCGTACGGCGCGGGCCCGGGGCCCTGCGGCGCGTTCGGGGGGAACGGGCCTGCAGGCCGGGGTCCGCGGTACGGCGGCGCCCCGGGTGCCCCGTGGGGCGGTCCCGACCGGGCGGGCGTAACGGCGCTCACACAACCTCCAGAGAGACAGGTCCGCTCCACCGGACCAACGATCCGCCGCCTCCCGGGTTGCGGATGATCCAGATGTCACCCGTTCGGGACGCGGCGCGCGGGGAGCGTGACCGTTTCGTGATCCGATGCTCGTAGTCCCACGCATCCTGCACGGGTGCCGGAGGGGCACGCTCACCGGTATGACCACACCGACCGGTCGTCCGCCCGCCGTCGACGAACGGGTCCATGCCGTCGCGGTCGAGCTGGGCCAGTTGGCCCATCGGGTTGCCACCCTCGGCGACACGCTGAACATGCTGGTGGGAGAGCTGCGGGCCCCGCAGTCCACCGCTCCCGCCGGGATGGCCGTCCGGCCCGCGGGCCCGCACGCCGAGCCGCCTCCGGGACCGCCCGCCGACGCCCTCGGGCCGTTCGGCCCGCCGCGCGTGTCGGGTCCCGCCGGGTGGGCGCCGCCTGCGGGTGTGCCGTGGACCCCGGGCCCGGCCTTCCAGTACGCGGTGCCTGCCGGGCCGCGCCGTCCGACGTGGGTGGACCGGCTGCGGACCGTGTCGAGCGCCGCCCTGCTGGCGACGATCGGCGGTGCGGTCACGCTCCTCGGCGTGGTGCTGCTGCTCGTGCTCGCCGCCTCGCGCGGGTGGTTCGGGCCGACCGCGCGCGTGGCGGCCGGGGCGGCGCTGGGGATCGTGCTGGTCGGGCTGGGGCTGTGGCTGCACCGGGGCCGGACCCGGGTGACCGTGGGGGCCCAGGCCCTGGCCGGCACCGGGGTCGCGGCGCTCTTCCTGTCCCTCGCCGCGGCCGCGGCGCTCTACGACCTGGTCCCCGACCTGGTCGCGGGCGGGCTCGCGATGGTCGTCGCGGCGGGCGGGCTGGCGCTCGCGGACCGCTGGGGCGCGCGCCCGCTCGCCGTCGGGGTGGTCGTCGGCGCGGGGGTGCTGACCCCGTTCGTCGCCGACGGCCCGACGGTCCTCACCGGCGCCCTCGCGCTCGTCCTGCAGATCGTGTGCGCGCCGGTGGTGCTGCGCCGCGGCTGGGCCGCGCCTGCGGTGGTCACGGCCGTGTGGTCGGCGCTGTACTGCGGTGTCGCCGCCGCGGCGTCGGACGCCGGGTGGACCCGGCTCGCGGCGCTGGCGCTGGTGGCGTTGGTCGTCGGCGTGGCGGCCGCGGTCGCCGTGGTCCTGGGCCCGGCCGGACGAGCGGGCTCCGGCAGGCCCGCCGCCGCGGCGGCGGTGCTGGCGGCCGCGGCCGTGCCGGTGCTCGCCGTCGTCGGGCGCGGGGACGGTCCGGCCGAGGCCTGGCCCGCGCTGCTCGCGGCCCTCGTCCTGGCGGCGTTCGCGGTGTGGCGCACGCCGTCCGCGGGCGTCCGGGCCACCGCCACCGCCGTCGCCGGGCTCGCCGTGCTGATCGCCACGGTCACCGCGCTGCGCGGTACGCCCCAGCACCTCGTGCTGGTCGGTGAGGCGGCGGTGCTGCTCGTGGCGGCGGCCGGGCTGCGCAGCCGGGCCCTGCTCGCCGTCGGCGGCGCGTTCGGGCTGGTCGGGCTCGTGTCGGTGCTGGGCGCGGAGCTGCGGGTCGACGCCGTCGTCGGGTCGGTGCCCTTCCGGGGCCTGCCCGCGGCCGTGGTCGCCGGGCTGCTGCTGCTCGCCGCCGCCGTGGCGGCGCTGGTGGCCGCCGGGCGGGTCGGGCTGGTCCGGGCGGACGCGGGAACCGCCGTGCTCTGGGCACCGACGGCGCTCGTCGCGCTCTATGGGGCGACCGGCGCCGTGGTCGCCGCGGCCCTGCTCGTGTCCGGTGGCAGTGGGGTCGGCTTCCTCGCCGGACACGCCGTCGTCACCGTGTCGTGGACGGTGGCCGCACTGGTCCTGCTCGCCCGCGGGGTGACCCGGCCCGCGCTACGGGTGGCGGGCCTGGTGCTGGTGGCGGCGGCCGTCGGCAAGCTGGTGCTGTTCGATCTCGTCGCGCTCGACGGGCTCGCCCGGGTCGCGGCGTTCCTCGGCGCGGGCCTGGTCCTGCTCGCCGCGGGCAGCCGCTACGCGCGCCTGGTCGCCCGCCACGAACGGGACGACTAGCCGCGGCGTCGCGGCCGCGGCCAGCCGCACGCCCGCGCGGGCGTCGACGTCGTGGGCGTGGAACGCGCCGCGGCCCGCGGCCGTGGTCGCGACCACGGTGACCAGCCCCCGCCTGCGCTGCAGCACCGTCTGCCGCACGGTCCACCCGACCACGCCGGTGCGGCGCAGCGCGACCGTGCTGCGCCGCAGCGACCCCGCGCGCACCACCAGGTAGTCACCGCTGACCGCGTGTCCCAGCCCCCGGGCCAGGTCGACGGCGAGGGCGGCCGCGAGCGGCCCGCCCACGACGAGCAGGACGGCCGCCGTGATCATCAGCGCGGGGATCCCGGTGAGCGCCAGCGCGATCACCGGCACCGCCACCGCCACCGCGGCCCGGCGCAGCCTGCGCTGCCGGGCGGCGGCCGGGTGCGGGGCCAGCGCCGCCGCCGTCGGGGCGCGGGACTCGCCCAGGATCACGGCCACGACCCGCTCGGCGAGCCTGCGCGGCGAGGTCGGCAGCAGGGTCCGGTGCTCGGTGCTCTCGGTGCCGCCGACGAGCAGCCCGGTGGCCACGGCGTCCACCCGCGCCGCGCCCGCCAGCCGGGCGCCCAGCGGCTCCACGAGCTCCACGCCCGCCAGCCTGCGCTCCTCCAGCGAGATCGAGCGTGTGGTCACCACGCCCCGCCGGACGCGCAGGGTGTCCCCGGGCTCGCGGTCCAGCCGGAACCCGCTCCAGGTCTCGGCGTAGAGCACCAGCGCGGCGGCCGCGCCGACCGGCAGCACCAGGACCAGGGCGAGCCACACCGGCACCGGGTCCAGCCCGACGACGAGCAGGAGCGTCACCGCCACGCCGAGCAGCGGGGTGGCCGCGGTCAGTACGCCGTAGCGCAGCCAGCGGGGGTCGAGCTCGGCGATCCGGCCGTCCGCGGGTCCCGCCGGGGGCCCGCCGGCCGAGCGCATCCGGTCCAGCAGCAGGGAGCGCAGCCGCTCCGCGTCCATCCGGTCGACGGGCCGCAGCGCCAGCGTCGCCTCGCCGCGGCCGCGTTGCTGCCCGGTGCCGATCCGCAGCACCACCAGGCCGAACGCCCGCAGCACCGGCCCGGCCGTGACGTCCACCGTGCGCACCCGGTCCAGCGGCAGGGACCGCCTGCGCCGCACCAGCGTCCCGGTGTGCAGCTCCACCCGCTCGGGGGTGACCCGGTAGGCCGCGCCGCGCCACCGCGCCCAGGCCCAGGACACCGTGCCGAGCACGAGGACGACCGCCGCGGCGAGGGTCCACAGCGCGGCGACGCCGGCCGCCTCCGGTGCGCGGGTCGCGACGGCCACGACGGCGGCCGCGCCGACCACCGCGGCCGTCACCGTCGCGACCACGCCCGAGGCGGGCACGGTGCGGGAGTCGAGGGAGGCCCACTCCCCCGGATCGTCCTCCACGCCGCACCCCGTCCCGTCTCGCCGCCGACCCGACCGACCACTCTGACGCACGCCCGGCGCCGTGGCGAGTCGCGGGGTCGGGCGATCTTCGTTCGCACCCGTGAACGCTTTCGCCGCGTTCGGGGCCGGGGGCCGGGCGCGGGCGCCATGCTGCCGCCATGGAGTCCCTCGTCCACCCGCACCGGTACGCGGACGCGTTGTCCGCCAGGCGATCCGAGCTGCAGGCACAGCGCCGGGCGGCGGCCGCGCCCCGGGCCGCGCTACGCGCCGAGCTGGCGTTGGTCACCGTGGCGTCGCGGGCGGAACTGCCTGTGGCCCTTCGCGTCCTGCGGGAGTCGACCGCCCCGTGGCTGCGCGCGGCACCCGCCCGGCTGCCCGCCCTGCTGGAACCCGCGCTCGCCGCGCTCCGGTCGGCTGCCGTCGGCTCGGCGCGCGCCGAGGGCGAGGCGGCGGTCCGGCGGGTGGCGGGGAGCCTCTCCGGGCTCGACCCGATCCCCGCCGCGCTGCTCGGGCAGGCAGTGGCCGAGCCGCATCCGGGTCTCCGGTCCCCGGGTGCGGGGCCGGTCCTGCCCGCCCTCCCCCCGCGCGTCGGCTGGGTCGAGGCGCTGGTCCGCTCCGGCGGCGGGGGCGCCGTGCGGGTGGCGCTGGTCCTCGCCGCGGGCGCCCCCGCGCTGGGCCTGACGGTCGCGGGTGGACGGATCCTCCTGCCGCTCACCGTCGGTCTCGCGGTGGCGGCGGTCGCGCTGCTGGCGGTGCACCGCAGGCGGGCCGTCGCGCGGGAGCGGTGGGCCCGCTGGGTCGACGCGGCGCTGGGGGCCGCCGGCGCAGGCCTGCGCGCCGAGCTCGACACCGCGCTCCTCACCCTCGAACAGCGGGCCGGGCCCGTGCTCGACCGGCTCGCCGCCGACCGGCGGGCCGCGATCGTCCACGAACTGCGCACCCTGGGAGGGGCGGAGGATGGCTGAGATCGAGCCGATCCGGGTCGGCATCGGACCTGCGGACCTCGACACCGACGCGGACGGGCACGCGGACACCGCGGCCGTCGTCGAGGGACCGGACCTGGTGCTGCACACCGACCTCGACGGGGACGGGCTCGCCGACCGGACGGTCCGGATCGGGCCGGACACCGTCGGGCCGCGCGAGGTGCACTGGTGGGCGCCGTGGACGTGGTTCGACTGAGTTCGCCGAACCTGTGGACGACTCCGGCGCCCGAGCCCGGTTCGGCGGGGTCGGGTCGGGGAGCGTCGCTACGGTGGGTCCCGTGTCAGCCGAAATGGATCCGGAGTTCCGGGCGCTCCCGCTCGAGGCGTGCGCCGAGGCGGCGATCGCCCGCGCCCGCGCGCTCGGGGCGCAGCATGCCGACCTGCGGATCGAGCGGCTGGTGTCGCAGCGGATCTCGTTGCGGGACGGGGAGGTCACCGGCGTCGCGGACGGGGTGAGCACCGGGCTCGCGGTCCGGGTCCTGGTCGACGGGGTGTGGGGATTCGCCTCGCACGTCGAGCCCACGCCGCGGCGCGCGGCGGAGACCGCGGAGCGGGCCGTCGAGGTGGCACGGACCCTGGCGCCCGTCGCGCGAGAGCGGGTGGAGCGGGCCGCGGAACCCGTGCACGTCGCGGAGTGGGTGTCGGACTACGCGATCGACCCGTTCACCGTGCCCACCGCCGAGAAGGTCGCGCTGCTCACCGAGCGTTCCCGGCGGCTGCTGGCGAGCGACGGGATCGACCACGTGCAGGCCGGGGTCACCCAGGTGCGCGAGGGCAAGTTCTACGCGGACCTCGCGGGCACCCGCACGCTGCAGCAGCGGGTCCGGATCGAGCCCGGGCTCACGGTCACCACCGTCGACCCGGGTGCGGGCACGTTCGAGACCATGAGCACCCTGGCGCCGCCCGCGGGCCGCGGCTGGGAGTACCTCACCGGCACCGCCTGGGACTGGGAGGCGGAGCTGGCCGAGCTCCCGGAGCTGCTGGCGGAGAAGACGAAGGCGCCGTCGGTCGAGGCGGGTGTGTACGACCTGGTGATCGACCCGACGAACCTGTGGCTGACCATCCACGAGTCCGTCGGGCACGCCACGGAGTACGACCGGGCGATCGGCTACGAGGCGGCCTACGCGGGCGGCTCCTTCGCCACGCCGGACCTCCTCGGCACCCTCCGGTACGGCTCGCAGCTCATGCACGTCACCGGCGACCGGACGGTCCCGCACGGCCTGGCCACCATCGGGTTCGACGACGACGGGGTGACCACCGGCGAGTGGGACCTCGTGCGCGGCGGCACGCTCGTCGGGTACCAGGTGGACCGCACGTTCGCCCCGCGGCTGGGTCTCGACCGGTCGAACGGCTGCGCCTACGCGGACTCCCCGCACCACGTCCCCCTCCAGCGGATGGCGAACGTGTCGCTGGCCCCGGACCCGGTGCGGGACACCACGACCGAGGAGCTGATCGCGCAGGTGGACCGCGGGATCCTCGTCGTCGGCGACCGCTCCTGGTCCATCGACATGCAGCGCTACAACTTCCAGTTCACCGGGCAGCGGTTCTTCCGCATCGAGCACGGCAGGCTCGCGGGCCAGCTGCGGGACGTGGCGTACCAGGCCACCACCACGGAGTTCTGGGGGGCGCTGGCCGGGATCGGCGGCCCCTCCACCTGGCGGCTGGGGGGTGCGATGAACTGCGGCAAGGCCCAGCCCGGCCAGATCGCGCCGGTCAGCCACGGCTGCCCGAGCGCGCTGTTCCGCGGGATCCGGGTGCTGAACACGGCGGAGGAGGGGCAGTGAGCACCACGTCCACCACGACCACCTTGACCCCGCAGGAGATCGTCGAGCGCACCCTCGCGGCGGGGCGGCACCTGCTCGGTTGCGTGGTGATCGTCAGCGAGACCAGCGAGGCGGTGCTGCGCTGGGCCAACTCCACCATGACCACCAACGGGTCCACGCTCTCGTCGCGGGTCACGGTCGCGGCGCTGGTGGACCTGCCGGGCGGACCCGCCGCGGGCACGGTGAGCCTGGGCGAGGTCGTCACGGACCCGGCGCGGCTCGTCGACCTCGTGGCCGCGGCCGAACGCAGCGCCCGCGAGGCGGGACCCGCCAAGGACGCCGCACCGCTGCCCGAGCCGTCGGCGGAGGACCCGGGCTGGGGCGAGCCCGGCGCGCGCACCTCGATCGCCGTGTACGCCGACCTCGCGGAGGGGCTGGCCGAGGTGCTGGCGGGGCCTGCGCGCCAGTTCGGGTTCGCCGACCACTCGCTGACCACGAGCTGGCTGGGCACGTCCACGGGCGTCCGGCGGCGCTGGGTGCAGCCGACGGGGTCGGTGGAGCTGAACGCGAAGAGCGCCGACTCGTCCGCGTGGGTGGGCGCGGCGACCCGGGACTACACGGACGTCGACGTCCGGGCCCTGGCCGCCGAGGCCGACCGACGGCTCGCCTGGAGCAGCCGCAAGGTGTCCCTCGAGCCGGGCCGCTACGAGACCCTCATGCCGCCCTCCGCGGTGTCGGACATGCTGGTCTACCTGGGCTGGTCGATGGAGGGCCGGGCCGCGCAGGAGGGTCACAGCGCGTTCACCGGCCGGGCCGCGGTGGGCGAGCGGCTCACCGACCTGCCGCTCACGCTGTACTCGGACCCCGCCGAGCCCGGGCTGGAGTACGAGCCGGTCGTGATCGCGGGCGGCGGCACCGCGGTATTCGACAACGGGGCCCCGACCCGTCGGGTCGAGTGGATCCGCGAGGGCGAGGTCCACGAGCTGCAGTACACCCGCGCCGAGGCCGCCGAGTTCGGCACGGCCTTCACCCCCGCGGGCGACAACATGATCCTGACCGGCGGCTCCTCGGCGTCGATCGAGGAGATGGTGGCGAGCACCCGGCGCGGCCTGCTGCTGACCTGCCTCTGGTACATCCGCGAGGTCGACCCGGCCACGCTGCTGCTCACCGGGCTGACCCGGGACGGGGTGTACCTGGTGGAGGACGGCGAGGTCACCGCCGAGGTGGACCACAACTTCCGCTTCAACTACTCGCCGCTGGACATGCTGCGCCGCACCACCGAGGTCGGGGCCACCGCGCCCGCCCTGCCCCGGGAGTGGAAGGACTACTTCACCCGCTGCCGGTTCCCGGGCGTGCGCATCCCGGACTTCCGGATGAGCTCGGTGTCGCTGGGCCGATGAACACGAGCCCGCCCGAGCTCAGAGGTGCTCCTCCAGGTACCCGCGGACCAGCGGGTGCACGAGGTCCGGGCGGGTCAGCGGCGCCCAGTGCCCGGCGCCGGGCAGGTCGACGCGGGTCCAGTCCGGGCGCGCCTCGGCGAGGACCTCGGTGACCTCTCGGACCGGGCGCAGCGTCTCCGGGTCGCTGACCAGCATCGTCGGCGCGGGACCCGTCGCCAGGTCGGCCAGGGTCAGGCCGGGGTCGGTGACCGCGTCCCACTCGGCGAGCCGGTGCTCGATGCCGTCCTCGATCGGCGCGCGCTCCTCGGGGGTGAACCGGTCCCACGAGCCGGGGCCCAGCCAGAAGTCGGAGGAACCGCGCACCGCCTCCTCGCGCTCACCCGCGGCGAGCCGGGCGCGCAGCCGGTCGCGTTCGGCGCGCACCGCCGCCCAGGACTCCTCGCGCCCGGGGGTGTCCAGCAGCGCGAACGCCGTCGGCTCGAACGCGACGACCGCCGCGACCCGCTCGTCGAGTTCCACGGCGGCCCGCAACGCCACCGCCGCGCCGAGCGAGTGGCCCACCAGCGCGAGCCGCTCGGTGCTCCCCGCGGTCAGCGCGTGCACCAGCCGGGCCTGACCGGCCAACGTCATCCGGTGCTCGCCCGTCCAGGCCGGGGTCGCGCCCTGGCCGTGGACGTCGAGCATGAGCACGCGGTAGCGGTCGGCCAGCGCCTCCGCCAGCCCCGACCACAGCCGCTGCCGCGCGATGCCCCCGATCAGCACCACCGGCGGCCCCGCCCCCACCCGGTCCATGTCGACCTCGACGATGCCCCGTCGTACCACCACCATGTCGAACCCCCGAGCGGGTGGCTCGGCGCCGATCGACGGAGCGTTAACGGTTTCCGACGGGGCGTGACGTGGGTCCCTCCGGCGGGTCCGGCCGGGGACTCAGCCGAGGAGGTCGCGGATCCGGGCCAGCAGGTCGTCGACGCGCAGGCCGCCGGTGAGCGGGGCACCCGTGAGTGTGCGCAGGTAGAGGCCGTCGCCGACGAGCTGGACCAGCCAGGCGAGCACCGGGTCCTCGATCTCGGTCCCGAGGGCGGCGAGGCCGTCCGCGTCGACCTCGGCGAGGGCACGGCGCGCCGACTCCCCCGCCGTGCTGCCGTCCGCGATCCGCAGCGTCGCGAGGTAGGTGCGGGTGAGGCCCGCGGGTGACTCGGCGCCGGGAACGGAGGTCTTGAGGTAGTAGGCCACCGCGCCGCCGGGGTCCTCGCGCATCAGGGCGACGTCCGCCTTGCTGCGCGCGCGCAGCCGCTCCAGCAGGCCCTCGGTCAGGGCCTCCTTCGAGCCGAAGTGGTAGAGCAGGCCGCCCTTGGACACCTCGGCGGCCGCGGCGACGGCCTCGAGGGTCGCGCTCGCCGGGCCCGCCTCGATCAACAGCGTCTCGTACGCGTCCAGGACGCGATCTCGGGCGCTCGGCATCGCCGCACCCTATCGGCGTGCCCGCCCGCGCCGGGGACGCGCGGTGTGGTGGGCCCCCTCACTGCGGGAATGCCGCCTTGCCGTTCACGCGTTCTTGACTGTACCGTCTGGACGGTTCACTACACCGTCTGGACGGTTCATTCCTGTGCCAGATTCGACCACGCCCCGCGTGCAAGGACGTACTTCGCCATGACCGCCACCCTCCCCACGACCCGCTCCGCCTCCCCGGCGCCGGAGCGCGCCGGCGTCCGCGCCTGGCTCGCGCTCGCCGTGCTCTTCCTGCCGACCCTGCTCGTCGCGATCGACAACACGGTGCTGAGCTTCGCGCTGCCCGCGATCTCCAGGGCTCTTCGGCCGGACGCGACCACCCTGCTGTGGATCGTCGACGCCTACCCCCTCGTCCTGGCCGGTCTGCTGGTCACCATGGGCACGTTGGGCGACCGGATCGGGCGACGTCGGCTGCTGACGGTCGGGCTGGTCGGGTTCGGCGCGGTCTCGGCGCTGGCCGCCTTCGCGACGGACGGGGCCCACCTCGTCGCCGCCCGTGCGGCGCTGGGCTTCTTCGGCGCCATGCTGATGCCGAGCGTGCTGGCGATCCTGCGCACGCTGTTCGTCGACCGGACCCAGCGGCGGTTCGCGCTGGCCGTGTGGGCCACCGCGTTCGCGGCGGGCGCCGCGCTCGGCCCGATCGTCGGCGGGCTGCTGCTCCAGCACTTCTGGTGGGGCGCGGTGTTCCTGGTCAACGTGCCGGTCGTCGTGCTGGTGCTGCTCGCCGTCCGGCCGCTGCTGCCCGAGTCCCGGATGGCGTCGCCGGGGCGCCCGGACCTGATCGGCGTGGGGCTGTCCCTGCTCGCCGCGGTGCCCGGCGTCCTCGCGATCAAGCTGGTCGGCGAGTACGGGATCACCCCCGGCGCGGTCGCCGCCGCGGCGGTGGCCGTGGTCGCGGGCGTCCTGTTCGTCCGTCGGTGCCGTGCCCTCGCGGCGGCCGGGCGGCAGCCGCTGATCGACCTGTCGCTGTTCCACACCCCGGTGGTGCGGGTGTCGGTGCTGGCCAACGCCACCACCATGTTCGCCTACACGGGTCTGCTGTTCTTCTCGGCGCAGTACCTGCAGCTGGTGCTCGGGCGCTCGCCGATGCAGGCCGGGCTGGTCCTCGTGCCGGGCATGGTCGCGACGATCCTCGCCGGGCTCGGCGCGGCCGCGCTGGCCCGACGCTTCCCGCTGCGGGTCCTGGTGCCCGCGGGCCTCGTTGTCGCCGCGACCGGGTACCTGCTGTGCACGCAGCTCGGCGCGGACTCGGCGGAGACCCTGTTGCTGGTGGCGACGATCCTGATCGGCGCGGGCATCGGGCTCTGCGAGACGATCACGAACGACGCGATCCTCGCCGCGGCGCCCGCCGACCGGGCCGGGGCCGCCTCCGCGGTGTCGGAGACCGCTTACGAGGTCGGCGCCGTGCTGGGCACGGCGGTGCTGGGCAGCGTGCTCAGCGCGGTCTACCGCGGCGCGGTCGTCACGGACCTGGAGGGGCCCGAGCGCGAGATCGCGACCCAGACCCTCGGGGGTGCGACGGACGTGGCCGCGGGTCTGCCCGCGGACGCCGCGAGCGCGCTGCTCGGCTCGGCCCGCGAGGCGTTCGCCCTCGGCGTCGACGTCACGGCCGCGGTCGGCACGGCGGCGCTGCTGCTGGTGGCGCTCACCGTGATCCGCGGCCTGCGCACCCGCTCATGATCAGCGGTTGTGTGCTCTCAGTGCGGTCCGCACCGCGCTGAGAGCACGCAACGCGTGATCATGCAGCACTCAGTGCACGAAACGTGCCGGCTTGCGGAACCGGTGGAGTTACCCCGGCCGTCGCAGGCGCAAACGCCGTTCGGCGCATCCATCCGTCGTGTTCACCTGCCCGCCCGGCGCGTCCTGCACGGGTCGCCGCACCCGGGCCCGCACCATGGGCGTTGAACCTCGGGTCGGACGAAGTTCGAGAGTGACCCCGCGCCGTCGTCGTCGCGGAGCCGAATGCGAGGAGGTCGGATCCGTGTCGCTGGACGCCGTGAGCGCGTACACCCTGGTCATCGGCGATGAGGAGGGCCCCGCCGACGTGCAGGTCTTCAGCTCGGCCGAGGAGGCCTGGCGGGCCCTGGACGCGGAGATCCGCGAGCGGTGCGGGATGCGTCCCCGCCCGCGTCGGATCACCGACCCGGACGCCGCGGCCCGGTTGGCGGACGCCTGGCGCGCTGCCGAGCCCGGGGACCGCTTCTGGCAGGTGCAGGCGCACCGGCTGCCGATCCTGCTGCCCGCCATCGCGCACACCCCCGCGCGCACTCGTCCCGGGGTGCTCCGCAGCGCCTGAAGAGGGCGGGAATTGTTCCTTCACCGGGCATGGTTGCGTATTTCGAATTCGTAAGTGCCCTGCCCGATTTCACACGGTCGTCATGGGGGCGTCGCACCCCGGAACCACCGGCCGCTGTGCAGAACGTGTGAGTGCTACGCCACCGCGAGCGCCGCGAGCTGCGAAGACGGTGGTGGACGGCTTTGTCCTCACAATCTGTATCGATTCCATGATCGGTGTTGTGAGCCGTTCGACAGTTCATGCCCATGTGGGGAACACGCTTCGGCCGGTAACCTCCGTAGTCATCTTTCCCCGTTACAGCCTCGTCCCGACCAGGCGAGGTTGTTCCAGCATTTCCGCGGGCCGGTTGACGGGGGCCGGCCGGGCAGGAGACACACATGACCGCAGCGACCGTTCCCGGGATCGACGATGCGCCCACGACCAACGCGCGCCTGCTGTCGTGGGTGCGTGAGATCGCCGAGCTGACCCAGCCGGACGCGGTGGTCTGGGCGGACGGCTCGGACGCCGAGTGGGACCGCCTGACGACCAAGCTGGTCGACGCGGGCACCTTCACGCGCCTCGAGAAGAAGCCGAACAGCTTCTACGCCGCCTCCGACCCCGACGACGTGGCCCGGGTCGAGGAGCGCACCTTCATCTGCTCCGCCACCGAGGACGGCGCGGGCCCGACCAACAACTGGGCCGACCCGGCCGAGATGCGGGCCACGCTCCAGCCACTCTTCGCCGGTTCCATGCGCGGCCGCACGATGTACGTCGTGCCCTTCTGCATGGGCCCGCTCGACGCGGACGAGCCGATGCTCGGCGTCGAGATCACCGACTCCGAGTACGTCGTGGTCTCGATGAAGATCATGACCCGGATGGGGTCCTCCGTGCTGCCGCTGCTGGACGCGGCCGGGGACAAGTTCGTGCCTGCGGTGCACTCGGTCGGTGCGCCGCTCGCCGAGGGCCAGGCGGACGTCCCGTGGCCCTGCAACGCCACGAAGTACATCGTCCACTACCCGGAGACCCGCGAGATCTGGAGCTACGGCTCCGGCTACGGGGGCAACGCGCTGCTGGGCAAGAAGTGCTACGCGCTGCGGATCGCCTCGGCCATCGCGCACGACGAGGGCTGGCTCGCCGAGCACATGCTGATCCTCAAGCTGATCAGCCCGGAGGACAAGGCGTACTACGTCGCCGCGGCCTTCCCGTCCGCCTGCGGCAAGACCAACCTCGCGATGCTGCAGCCGACCATCCCCGGCTGGCGCGCCGAGACCGTCGGCGACGACATCGCCTGGATGCGCTTCGGCGCGGACGGCAGGCTCTACGCCGTCAACCCGGAGTTCGGCTTCTTCGGCGTCGCGCCGGGCACCAACTGGAAGTCCAACCCGAACGCGATGCGCACCATCGAGGCGGGCAACGCGATCTTCACCAACGTCGCGCTGACGGACGACGGGGACGTCTGGTGGGAGGGCCTCGAGGGCGACCCGCAGCACCTCGTGGACTGGAAGGGCAACGACTGGACGCCCGAGTCCGGCACCGACGCGGCGCACCCGAACTCGCGCTACACCGTGCCGATCGCGCAGTGCCCGGTCGTCGCGCCCGAGTGGCAGGACCCGAACGGCGTCCCGATCTCCGCGATCCTGTTCGGCGGCCGCCGCAAGACCACCGTCCCGCTGGTCAGCGAGGCGCGGGACTGGCAGCACGGCACCTTCCTCGGCGCCACGATGTCGTCGGAGAAGACCGCCGCCGCGGCCGGTGGCCTCGGCCAGGTCCGCCGCGACCCGATGGCCATGCTGCCGTTCCTCGGCTACAACGTCGGCGACTACTTCCAGCACTGGGTGAACGTCGGCAAGGGCGCGAACGCGGACAAGCTGCCCGCGATCTTCTACGTGAACTGGTTCCGCCGCGGTGAGGACGGCCGCTTCCTGTGGCCCGGGTTCGGCGAGAACAGCCGCGTGCTCAAGTGGATCATCGAGCGGATCGAGGGCAAGGCCGCGGCCGTCGAGACCCCCATCGGCTACGTCCCCACCCCCGACCAGATGGACCTCGAGGGCGTGGACGCCCCCGCCGAGGACGTCGCCGCGGCGCTCGTGGTGGACGTCGAGGAGTGGAAGGCGGAGATCCCGCTGATCGAGGAGTGGTTCGACAAGGTCGGCGACAAGCTGCCCACCTCGATGCGGGACGAGCTCGAGGCCCTGAAGCAGCGCCTCGGCCTGTAAGGCATCTCGCGCGGCGACCCGTCCCGGACCGTTCCGGGACGGGTCGCCGTGCGTTTCGGCGCAGAACGCTTACCCTTCCCGGGCATTCCGTCTCGTCGGGGGAGGGTGGTCATGGCCGACCGATCGGGGCTCCGCTGGAGTCCCTGGAACCTGTTGCTACTGGTTCCGCTGCTGATGCTCGTCACGCCCTGGTTCAACACCAGGGAACCGGTCGTGTTCGGCATGCCGTTCTTCTACTGGTCCCAGTTCCTCTGGGTGCCGGTGGGCGTGATCTGCGTGCTCACGGTGTACCTGCGCACGAAGAACGACGGCGTGCCCTTCCCCGACGCCGACCCTGACGTCGACGACCTCGACGAGGGGGCCCGGCGATGATCCAGTGGGTCGAGCTCGTCGTCTTCGGACTGCTGTTCCTGCTGGTCACGGTCCTGGGTTTCGTCGCATCCCGCTGGCAGAGCAGCGGCAGCAGCATGGACCACCTCGACGAGTGGGGCCTGGGCGGGCGCAGGTTCGGCGCCTGGATCACCTGGTTCCTCGTCGGCGGTGACCTCTACACCGCGTACACCTTCGTCGCGGTCCCGGCGCTGATGTTCGGCGCCGGCGCGCTGGGCTTCTACGCCCTGCCCTACACCGTGGTGCTGTACCCGATCGTCTTCCTGCCGGTGCTGCGGCTGTGGTCGGTCTCCCGGGTGCACGGCTACGTCACGCCCGCGGACTTCGTGCGCGGGCGCTACGGCAGCTCGCTGCTCGCGTTCATCGTCGCGCTCACCGGCATCGTGGCGACGATGCCCTACATCGCGCTGCAGCTCGTCGGGCTCGAGGCGGTGCTGCGCACCATGGGGCTCAACGGGACCGGGTTCGCGGGCCACCTGCCGCTGCTGATCGCGTTCGTGATCCTGGCGGTCTACACCTACCAGTCCGGCCTGCGGGCGCCCGCGCTGATCGCGTTCGTCAAGGACATCCTGATCTACCTGGTCATCCTCGTCGCCGTGATCTACCTGCCCGCCCGGCTCGGCGGCTGGTCGGCGATCTTCGGTGCGGCCGAGCAGAAGTTCGCCCAGCCCAACCCGACGACCGGGCAGCCGACCGGCTCCATCCTCCTGACCGGCAACAACCAGCTGCAGTACATCACCCTCGCACTCGGCTCGGCGCTCGCGCTCTTCCTCTACCCGCACTCGTTGACCGGGGTGCTGGCGAGCCGCGGCCGGGACGTGCTGAAGAAGAACATGGTCGCGCTGCCCGCGTACTCGCTGCTCCTGGGGCTGCTGGCGCTGCTCGGCTTCGTGGCGATCGCGGCGGGCAGCAAGCCGATCACCAACAACGCCACCGGTCGCCCGGACACCAACACGATCATCCCCGTGCTGTTCGACGGCCAGTTCCCGGACTGGTTCGCAGGCGTCGCCTACGCGGCGATCGGCATCGGCGCCCTGGTGCCCGCCGCGATCATGTCCATCGCGGCGGCGAACCTGTGGACGCGCAACATCTACAAGGAGTACCTGCACAAGGCCGCGAGCCCGCAGCAGGAGGCGCGGCAGGCCAAGCTGGCGAGTCTCGTCGTCAAGTTCGGCGCGGTGGCGTTCGTGCTGTTCGTGGACCCGCAGTTCTCCATCGACCTGCAGCTCATCGGCGGCGTGATCATCCTGCAGACGCTGCCCGCCGTGGCCATCGCGCTGTACACGCGCTGGCTGCACCGGTGGGCGCTGGTGGCGGGCTGGGTCGTCGGCATGGGGTACGGGCTCTACCTCCTCTACCTCATCCCGAACCCGGCCGCGGGCAAGGCGCACTTCGGTGGCTCCGCCCTCACCCTGGACAAGCTGACGGTCGTCGGCTGGCACCCGTTCGCGGGCTCCACGGTCCAGATCTACGTCGGGTTCGTGGCGCTGGTACTCAACCTCGTCGTCGCCGTGGTGGTGTCGGCGATCCTGCACGCGGCGAAGGTCGCCCCGGGCTCGGACGCGACGGCGGGCACGGACTACCACGCCGACGAGGGCTCGTCGCGGCTCAAGCCGGTCGCGGACACCCCCGTGCACTGAGCGTCATCATGCCTGGCCCGGCCGCTCGGAGCGGCCGGGCCGGGCACTCACAGGGACACCGGCATCACACGTCCGTGGCGTCCGGTGGGCGCGGAGCGTGGTGTTTTCGCCGCTTTCGGTTGCAGATCCCCTCGTTCGAGGTGGAACATCTCGTGAGCACGACCGATACACCCGGTGACCGCCGATCGGGAACGGCGGGCCAGGGGGAGGTGAGTGTCGGTGCAGGCGAACGCGGAGCAGCCCGAGACCGAGCTCGCCCACGACGCCGAGGTGACAGACCTCGGCGAGTTCGTGGAGCGGCTCGCGGACCAGGCGGAACCCGCCGAACCCGCGGCCGGGCCTGCGGCGCTCGACCCCGCCACCGCGGCCGCCGCCGAGCAGGTCCGCGCCCGGATCGACGCCGGGTCCGCACCCGCGGGCCTGCGGGTGCTCGCCGAGGCGCTGGCCGACTCGGAGATCCCGCAGCCGCGTGACGAGGAGCAGGTCTTCACCGACGTGGTCGGGGCCGCGCGCACCGAGCCCCTGCTGATCCTGGAGGGCCACGATCCCGCTGAGGCGGCGGCCGCGCTCGCCGCCGCCGGGCTGCGGGTCGCGGTCACCGCCGTCGACACCGCCCGGCTCGGTGCCGTGGTCGACGCGGTGCCCGGCGCCGTCGCGGGTCTGCCGACGCTCACCGCGGCCGAGCAGCGGGAGCTGCGGCTGCTGCTGGCCACCGCCACCCCCGAGCGGCTGGCCCGCTCCGGCCGCGAGATCCCGCCGCCGCCCGTGTGGCCCTCCGCCGAGGAGGTGCGGTCGCTCTGCGGGCACGCCGGCGTGGGCGGTCACCGGGGCGCCGGTGCTCCGGACGTGCTGCGGGACGTGCTGAACACGCTCGACGAGGCGGGGCTGGCCGCCGTCGTGGCCGTGGCGCGGGAGACCCGCACCGCGCTCGACGAGCTGGGCCACCGGGACAGCTGGGCGTGGCCGCTGGTCGGGGACCTCGTGCACGGCCTGCACCGTCCGGCGTTCGAGGCGCTGCGCGGTGCCGCCGCGCACAGCCTCTCGGTCGCGGACGCCTCCCGGGACCTGCCTCGGGTGACCCTCGGCGGTCCCCTCCCGCCGGACGCTGTGGCCCTGCTGACCGAGTACCGCGAGTTCCTCGTGGCGGGCGGTCGCGTGCGCAGACACTTCGCCACCGGCATCGCCCGCGAGGTGCAGCCGCTGCTGGCGCTGATCCGGGTGGGCGGCGAGGTGCCCGCCGACCCGGAGCGCGTCCGGGCCGTGGTCCTGCACCTGGAGCTGGCGCAGGCACTCGTCGGGGTGGACGAGGGGTGCCGGGCACTGGACATCCCGCCCCCGCGCGCCGTCGGGGACCTGCGGGCCCTGGTCGACGGGTTGGAAGGGGTCGAGTTCGCCGTCCGCGCGGTCGGCCGCCTCCGGCACGACGTGCTGTTCCTGCACCCCAGCTCGCCGGTCCAGGTCCCGGACCTGGAGTCCGCGGAGCGGGTGGCCGCGGGGATCCTCGACGTCGCCGAGCACGGGTCCGCCCCGGAGGCGGCGCACCGGCTCGACGGGATCGCCGCGGCGTTGAGCGGCACGGGCGAGCTGGTCGTGGAGCACCGGGCTGCGGTCGAGGCGCTGCGCAACCGGGACCCCGAGGCCTACGCCGCCGCGATCGTGGCCCTGGTGCCTGCCCGCCGCGAGGCCGTGGACCAGGCCCGCTGTGACGCGCTGCTCGCCCGCCTGCGGGAGACGGACGCCGGCCTGGCCAGGGCGTGGGCGGAGGGTGCGCGCGGGTTCGTGTGGGGGGTCCCGCTGGACACCCTGCTGATGCGGCTGCCCGCCGCCGACCAGCTCGACGCCGTGCTGGTGCTCGATGCCGCCGAGCTCACCGTCGAACGCCTGCTGGTCGCCGCCGCGGCGCCCCGCCTGCTCGCCGTGGCCGACCGCGCCCCCACCGCGGGCCCCACCCTGCTGGGCGCCCTGGAACGGGCCCACGCCCCCAAGGTCAGAGGCACGAGCACGCCGGACCCGGAAGCCCGCGTGGTCCACCTCCCGACAGCCCGCCGAGCAACCGCCTGACCCTCCACAATGCGGCGGTCAGTCGGTGGCGCGGACCGCGTCCGTCAGGGTCGCCAGGAGGGTGAGGGGGTCCGTCGCCCCCGGTTCCTGGCGCACCCAGCGGTCGCCCCCGCTCGTCGGGAGGTAGAGGGCCCAGGTGTCCTGTTCGCGACGGAGCCGTGCCAGCGGGGTGCTGGACCACACCGTGCCGAGCTCCGGGACGGCGGGCGGTCTGCGGTCGAGGACGGTCAGGGTGTCGCCGACGGAGGTGAACGCGATCCGCCGCCGGTTCCGCGCGTCGGCGGGCAGGCAGGCGGCGCACCACTCGGTCACTCGGGCACGGATCTCCTCGGGCACGGCCATACCCGGGGATGATGACGGGCACCTCGCCCCGGGCGAAAGGGGTGCTGCCGAGCTGTAACGTCCGGGCCATGAGCGATGGGGCGATCAGCAGGTTCGGGCACGTGGAGCTGGCGGACATGCCGGAGGACCTGCGGGAACGGATCGGCGCGATCGCCGAGAAGTCCGGCTTCGTGCCGAACGTCTTCCGCGCGCTGGCGAGGCGCCCCCGCGAGTTGCGGGCCTTCCTCGACTACCACGACGCGCTCATGGACTCCGACGACGGGCTGAGCAAGGCCGAGCGCGAGCTGATCGTGGTCGCGACGTCCGGGGCCAACCACTGCACCTACTGCGTGGTGGCCCACGGGGCGATCCTGCGGGTGCGGACCAAGGACCCGCAGATCGCGGACCGGGTCGCCACGAACCCCTACGCCGTGGAGCTCGGCCCCCGCGAGCGGGCCATCGTGGACCTCGCCCTGATCGTCGCGCAGGACTCGGCCTCGCTGACCGAGTCGGACCTGGACGCCGCCCGCGAGGCCGGCCTGTCCGACGACGAGATCTGGGACGTCGGCGCGATCACCGCGTTGTTCGCCCTCTCCAACCGGATCGCCCACCTCACGGCCCTCACGCCCAACCCGGAGTTCTTCCTGATGGGCCGGTCCCCCCGCTCGTGAGCGGCGATCGTCGCCATGGCGACGATCGCCGCTCACGGGGTGGTCACTCGCAGCCGATGCCGTCCTTGTCGGCGTCGAGACCGTAGATGTCCTTGCCGATCACCCGGACCGGGCCGCGGACGTAGGAGGGGCCGTTGCCCTTGCCGCCCTCGCAGTCGACGTCGGAGTCGATGGGGACGCAGCCGGAGTAGTTCGGGTCGCAGCCGGTCGAACGGGCCGGTGCCTGCGCGGCCGCGGGCTGGGGCGCCCGGGTCTGGGGTGCGGGCGCGGCGGCCTGGGTGCGCGGCGCCGCGGCGGCCCGGGTCGTGGTCGGAGCCGGCTTGCGGGTCGTGGTCGGCGCGGCCGCGCGCCTGGTGGTCGGGGCGGGCGCCTGGGTGGTGGTCGCCGGGGCCGTCGTCGTCGGGGTCGTCGTCGGGGCCGTCGTCAGCGGGGCCCGCGTGGTGGTCGTGGCCGGGCCGCTCGCCGAGGCGATCGAGACCGACTCGGTGTCGGTGGCGCGGCCGCACCCGGCGAGCAGGACGGTGAGCAGGAGGAACCCGGCGGCGGCGCCGGTCCGTACGGAGAACACGTCCCCTTGTCGGCGGATCGTGCGCATTCGCAACGACCGCGCCCGAGGATCATCATTTCTGCGGATCCCCGAGGTCGTGAGCGGCGATAGTCGCCATGGCGACTATCGCCGCTCACGGGGTGGGGGACGGCAGGGAGTCCGCGTCGAGCAGCCAGCGGGAGAGGATCACGTCGTAGGTCCCGTCCGCCCGCAACGCACCCAGTGCCGCGTCGATGGCGGGGGCCACCGCCGCCGGGGCCAGGACGGCGCCCGCGCCCTCGCCCCAGGTGGGGCTGTTGGTCTTCTCCAGCCACCCCCGCCCCGCGACGACGGCGTTCCCGGCGGCCGGGGTGTCGGCGACGAAGGCGTCGAGCTGGTCGGCGAGGACCCGGCGGGCGGCGTCCACGGCCCCGGCGAGCGGCACGATCGTGATCGGCGGCCTGCGGTTGTCCTGGCAGTGGGCGTCCCGTTGGCGCACGTCGGCGTGCTGCGCCGAGCCCGCGACGACGCCGATCCGGTGCCCGCACAACGTCGTGGCCTCGACCCGGTCCGGGTTGCCGGGCGGGGTGACGATCGCCGTGCGGGCGGCGATCCACGGGACGTGGGTCTGTCCGCGGGCGGGCTCGGGCCCGACGTTGGGGTTGATGTTGAGGTCGTGCCGGTTCTCGAACAGGGCCCGGGGCAGCGCCGTCGCGGACACGCCGTCCACCACCGCGCGCAGGCCCAGCTTGGCGGCGAGCGCCTCGGCGAGCTCGCGTTCGGCGCCGGACTCGGCGGGCACGGACACGCGCAGCACGCCGCTGCCGATCAGGGTGGGCGGCGCGAGCGCGGCGATCGCCGGGTCGGCGGCGACCGCGGGCACCGGCGGCTGCACCACCCCGAGCGGCGGCGCCTGCTCGGTGGCGCACCCGGCGAGCACACCGCCCGCCAGGAGCAGGGGGACGAGCACGCGCCGGATCACGGGCACGATCGTGTCATCCCGCCGGCGCGGTGTCCGATTCGGGTGGTTTCGCGGCGTGCAGGACCCGGGACAGGAAGGCGCGGGTGCGCTCCTGCCGCGGGTCGCCGATCACCTGCTCCGGCGGCCCCATCTCGTGGATGACGCCCGCGTCGATGAACAGCACCCGGTCCGCCACCTCGCGGGCGAACTGGATCTCGTGGGTGACCACGAGCATGGTCATCCCCTCGGCCGCCAGCGTCCGCATGACGTCGAGGACGTCCCCGACGAGCTCGGGGTCCAGCGCCGAGGTGGGCTCGTCGAACAGCATGACGTCCGGCTGCATGGACAGCGACCGGGCGATGGCCACGCGCTGTTGCTGCCCGCCGGAGAGCTGCGCGGGATGGGCGTCCTCACGCCCGGCGAGCCCGACCTTCGCCAGGTTCTCCCGCGCGATCTCCTCGGCCGCGGCGCGGTCCCGGCCGAGCACCCGGCGCTGGGCGATGGTCAGGTTCTCCAGCACGGTGAGGTGGGAGAAGAGGTTGAAGCCCTGGAAGACCATGCCGATGGAGCGCCGGGCGCGGTCGAGGTCGCAGTCCGGGTCGGTCATCTCGTGCCCGTCGACGACGACCGTGCCCGCGGACGGCGTCTCGAGCAGGTTGACGCAGCGCAGCAGGGTGGACTTCCCGGAGCCGGAGGCGCCGATGATGCAGAGCACCTCGCCCCGCTGCACCTCGAGGTCGATCCCCTTGAGCACCTCGGTGGACCCGAAGGACTTGTGCAGGCCCTCGATCCGGACGGCGACACTCGGCGCCGACGGCTCGCTCGCGCGCTCGCTCACGCGTCCACCTTCTTGTCCGCGCTCCCGTACTTCCGCTCCAGCCGTCGGGCCAGGTAGGACAGCGGGATGGTGATCACCAGGTAGCAGAGCCCGACGACGAGCAGCGGGGTCAGGCTGCGCACCTGGTTCAACGCGGCCCGGCCGAACTGGGACAGCTCCTGCTGGGCGAGGGTGGTGCCCAGCAGGAACGCCAGCGACGAGTCCTTGGTCAGCAGGATCAGCTCGTTGGTCAGCGGCGGCAGCACCGTGCGGAAGGCCTGCGGCAACACGATGAAGACCATCGTGCGGGTCGGGGACATGCCGAGTGAGCGGGCGGCCTCGACCTGCCCCGGCGGCACCGCCTGGATGCCGGCGCGGATGGTCTCGGCGATGTACGCGCCGCCGACGATCCCCAGCGCCAGCGTGATGGACAGGGTGTGGTCGAGCAGCGTGCCGAAGGCCAGCGGGATCCCGACGCCGATGGACAGCACCACGAGCAGCGCGGGGAGCCCGCGGAACACCTCGACGTAGAGGAACGCCACCGCCCGGTACACCCGCACCGACGACAGCCGCATCAGCGCCACGAGCAGCCCGATCCCGAGCGCCAGCAGGAAGCCGAGCGCGGTGAACACGACCGTGTTCTTGAGCGCCACCACGATGACGTCCGGGAACAGCGAGGCCGCGACCTCGACGTCGAAGAACGCCCGGCCGATGGCGCCCCAGTCGGCCGTGAAGGCGACCACGGCCACCACGACCAGCGCGATCGCGTACTGGATCCCGCGGCTCACGCGGGCGCGCTGCCGGGGGGTCAGGGCCACGGTCAGCTACCGGTGGCGGGGGCCTGGCCGAACCACGTCGTGTAGATCCGGTTGTAGGTGCCGTCCGACTTCGCCGCGGCGAGGGCCTCGTTCACCGCCTGGGTGAGCGCGGTGTTGCCCTTGCGGACGCCGAAGCCGTACTGCTCGCCGGTGTCGAACTCCTTCGTCACCGTCAGCCCGGGGTTCTTCTTGGCGAAGTCGAGCAGCGGGCCGTTGTCGTTGATGGCCGCGTCGACGTTGCCGGTCTGGACGGCGGTCAGCAGCAGCCCCAGGTCCTCGAACGTGACGATCTCGGCGCCCGCGGCGTTCGCGGCGGCGTAGTCCGCGCCGGTCGTGCTGTTCTGCACGCCGAGCCGCTTGCCCGCGAGCTGGCCGAGGTCGGTGATCCCCGCGTCCGCCTTCACCAGCAGCGCCTGCGTGGCGTCGAAGTAGGGGTCGGAGAAGTCGATGTTCTGCTTGCGGGCGTCGGTGATCGTCATCGCGGCGGCGCCGATGTCGCACTTGCCGGTGTCGAGGTCCGCGCCCGACTGGATGGTGTCGAACGGCGTGTCGATGATCTGCGTGGTCACACCCAGCTTGGCCGACACCAGGTTCACCATGTCGACGTCGAACCCGACGATGTCGTTGCCCTGCCGGAACTCGAACGGGTCGTACGGCAGCTGGGTGCACATCGTCAGCGAGCCCTCCTGGACCAGCTGCACGCCGCCGGGCGCCTCCGCCGCTCCGCCCCCGCCGCAGCCGGCGAGCACGGCGGCCATCGCCGCGGCGGTGAGGGGCAACAGGAACGAGCGGGCACGCACGGGGGAACCTCCAGGAGCGATGTTGCAGGGATGCTGGCACCCTTCGGCCCTCGGGGCAGCCCGAGAGGCCAAGCCGTTACTCAGCGGTCACAAGTGGGAACCCGGACATACCGCACCCACGTTGGGTGAGCAGAGACAGGGAAGGGGACGCGCCATGGCAGGCATGTTCAGAAAGCTGGCCGTGTTGGCGGGGGCCGCGGAGGCGGCGCGCCGGTACGCGCAGAAGAACCCGGACAAGGCGAGCAGGTACCTCGACCAGGCCGCCGAGTTCGTCGACAAGCAGACCAAGGGCAAGTACCACGGCCAGATCGCGGGCGTGGCGGACAAGGCCAAGGGCGCGGCGGGCATCAAGCGCAACCCGGGGCCCGGCGAGCCGCCGACCGCGCGCTACTGAGGCGCTACTGACGCGGTACTGAGGCGGTACTAACTCCGAGGATCGGACGCCGAACGATCATGCGCGCGGGACACACGGCCCTCGACGGGTTCGTGTGGTCCCGCGCGGTGCCCGTCGAGGCGTGTCGCGTGCCACTATCGGCGGCAGCGAGGACGTCCGGCGAGGGGCGGGCCGCAGACCCCGTGGACCGCCGCCGGCGTCGTCCGGCACGCCACCCCTGTGCCGGCGTGAGCACGAGGAGGTACGCGTGTCCGATCCGCAGAGCTGGGTGCCGACCGACCCCGGGTCGGCCCCCACCCGCGAACACGTCCTGTCCGGGCTGCACGGTCTGGACGAGGGCGGTCCCGAGCTGGTGCAGCTGCTGACCCCCGAGGGTCTGCGCGTGGACGACGAGCGGTTCGGCGGCCGGGTCGCCGACGTGGGCGTCGAGGAGCTGAAGGGCTACTACCGGGACATGGTCCTGGTCCGCCGCTTCGACCGCGAGGGGAACGCGCTGCAGCGCCAGGGCGAGCTCGGCATCTGGGTGCCGCTGCTCGGCCAGGAGGCCGCCCAGATCGGCGCGGGCCGCGCCCTGACCAGCCGGGACATGGTGTTCCCGAGCTACCGCGAACACGGCGTGGCCTGGTGTCGCGGCATCGACCCCACCGCGCTACTCGGAATCTTCCGCGGCACCGACCACGGCTCGTGGGACCCGCTGGAGGCGCGGTTCCACCTGTACACGATCGTCATCGGCAACCAGTGCCTCAACGCCACCGGCTACGCCATGGGGCAGAAGTTCGAGGGCCGGGTCGGCGGCGACTCCGAGACCGACGAGGCCACGATGTGCTTCTTCGGCGACGGCGCCACCTCCCAGGGGGACGTGCACGAGGGTTTCGTCTGGGCCGCGGCCTTCGACGCCCCCGTCGTCTTCTACTGCCAGAACAACCAGTGGGCGATCTCCGTGCCGCTGGAGAAGCAGACCCGCGTCCCGCTGTTCCAGCGCGCCCGCGGCTACGGCTTCCCCGGCGTCCGCGTCGACGGCAACGACGTCCTGGCCTGCCTCGCCGTCTCCCGCTGGGCGCTCGAGGAGTGCCGCACGGGCAACGGGCCGGTGCTGGTCGAGGCGTTCACCTACCGCATGGATGCCCACACGACCTCCGACGACCCCTCCCGCTACCGGCTCGCCGACGAGCTCGAGCTGTGGAAGCTGAAGGACCCGATCGAACGGGTCCGGGTGCACCTGGTCCGCGAGCTCGGGGTCGGGAGTGAGTTCTTCGACTCGGTGCAGGAGGAGTCGGACGCGCTGGCCGCGCGCTTCCGCGCCTTCTGCCTGGCCATGCCGGACCCGGGCCCGGAGCGGATGTTCTCCGAGGTCTACGCGGACCGCTCGGCGCGGCTGGAGGCCCAGCAGGCCGACTACCTCGCCTACCACGCCTCCTTCGGCGGTGAGCGATGACGACGATGACGCTGGCCAAGGCGCTGAACTCGGGGCTGCGCGCGGCGATGGAGCAGGACCCGCGGGTGCTGGTCATGGGCGAGGACGTCGGCAAGCTCGGCGGGGTCTTCCGGGTGACCGACGGGCTGGCCAAGGACTTCGGCGAGCAGCGCGTCCTGGACACCCCGCTGTCCGAGAGCGGGATCATCGGCACCGCCGTGGGCCTGGCGATCCGCGGGTTCCGGCCGGTCTGTGAGATCCAGTTCGACGGCTTCGTCTTCCCCGGGTACGACCAGATCGTCTCCCAGCTGGCCAAGCTGCGGTTCCGGTCGCAGGGCAAGGTCCCGGTGCCGGTGGTCGTGCGGATCCCGTTCGGCGGCGGGATCGGGGCGGTGGAGCACCACAGCGAGTCCCCGGAGTCGCTGTTCGCGCACGTCGCGGGCCTGAAGGTGGTGGCCTGCTCCAACCCGGACGACGCCCACTGGATGATCCGCCAGGCCATCGCCTCCGACGATCCGGTGATCTTCTTCGAGCCGAAGCGGCGGTACTGGGAGAAGGGCGAGGTGTCCGAGTCGGCGCCCGCCGGGCTGTACTCGTCCCGGGTGGTGCGGGCGGGCACGGACGTGACCGTGGCCTGCTACGGACCGCTGGTGAAGACCTGCCTGGAGGCGGCGTCGGCGGCGGAGTCCGAGGGCCGCTCGCTCGAGGTGATCGACCTGCGGTCGCTGTCGCCGCTGGACCTCGACCCGGTCGTCGCCTCCGTGCGGCGGACCGGACGGCTGGTCGTGGCGTCCGAGGCGCCGTCGGAGTCGTCGGTGACCTCCGAGGTCGCCGCGCGGGTGCAGGAGGAGTGCTTCCACACCCTCGAGGCCCCGGTCCTGCGGGTCACCGGGTTCGACACGCCCTATCCCCCGTCCCGGCTGGAGGAGGACTACCTGCCGGACCTCGACCGCGTGCTCGACGTCGTCGACCGCTCCCTGGAGTTCTGATGGTGGACGTGTTCCGCATGCCCGACGTCGGTGAGGGCCTGACCGAGGCCGAGATCGTCGCGTGGCAGGTCGCGCCCGGCGACACGGTGACGGTGAACCAGATCCTGCTGGAGATCGAGACCGCGAAGGCCGTGGTGGAGCTGCCGTCGCCGTACGCGGGGACGGTGCACGAGCTGCTCGCCTCGCCCGGGGACACGGTGAACGTCGGCGAGCCGATCATCGCGATCGAGACCGGCTCGGGGTCCGCGCCGCCCGCCCCCGCCGCC
Source organism: Pseudonocardia oroxyli (assembly GCF_900102195.1). Taxonomy (GTDB): domain Bacteria; phylum Actinomycetota; class Actinomycetes; order Mycobacteriales; family Pseudonocardiaceae; genus Pseudonocardia; species Pseudonocardia oroxyli. Next base: position 83,863 of record NZ_FNBE01000005.1, on the reverse strand, counting down.
CCCGCGACCGGCGGGGCGAAGATCGGCGAGGCGGGCGCGGACGGGCGCATCGCGACGCTCGTCGGCTACGGCCCGCGGCCGGGCTCGGCGACCCGGCGGCCCCGCCCCGGCCGCCGCGGCGCCCCCGTGGCCGCCGCGGAGGAGGCGTCCGCGCAGGTGGGACTGTCCGCCGCCGCGGCCACCGCCCCGACCCTCGACCAGCCGGACCCGCGAGTCCCCCGCTCCGCGCCCGCGAGTCCCCCCGATCCGGCGCGCGAGTCGTCCCTGGTGCCGTTGGCCAAGCCGCCGGTCCGCAAGCTGGCCAAGGACCTCGGCGTGGACCTGCGGGAGCTGACCGGCTCCGGGCCGGGCGGGGTGATCACCCGCGAGGACGTGCTGGCCGCGGCCGCACCGAGCGTCGCCGAGTCCTCCACCGCGCCCTCCACCGTGCCCACCGCTCTGCCTGCGGATCCGCACGCCGGGTCCGCGGGCGGCGAGCGGCGCGAGCCGATCCGGGGCGTCCGGAAGGCGACCGCGGCGGCGATGGTGCAGTCCGCGTTCACCGCCCCGCACGTCACGGAGTTCCTGACCGTCGACGTCACCGAGACGATGGCGCTGCGGGAGCGGCTGCGCGGCAGCCGCGCGTTCGCGGACGTGAAGCTCACGCCGCTGGCCTTCGTCGCCAAGGCGGTGTGCCTGGCCGCGCGCCGCACCCCGGCGGTCAACGCGAGCTGGGACGAGGCCGCGGGCGAGATCGTCTACTACGACCGGGTGCAGCTCGGGATCGCCGCGGCGACCCCGCGCGGGCTGATGGTGCCCAAGATCCGGGATGCGGACCGGCTGGACCTGCACGGACTCGCCGTCGCGCTCGGCACGCTCACCGAGACCGCGCGGGCGGGGCGGACCACGCCCGCGGACCTGACCGGCGGCACGATCACGATCACCAACGTCGGGGTGTTCGGCGTGGACTCCGGCACGCCGATCCTCAATCCCGGCGAGGCCGCGATCCTCGCCGTCGGGTCGATCAAGCCGGCGCCCTGGGTGGTCGACGGCGAGCTGGCCGTCCGCACGGTGTGCCGGCTCGCGTTGTCCTTCGACCACCGCCTGGTCGACGGCGAGCAGGGCTCCCGCTTCCTCGCCGACGTCGGCGCGCTGCTGGAGGACCCCGCCACCGCGATGCTGTGGTGATCCGGGAGCAAAAGGGGCGTCCCGTCCGTTGGAGGGGTATGCCGTTCGTCCTGCTGTACCTCGTGGTCGAGATCGTCGCCGTGGTCGCGCTGGGCTCGTTGATCGGGTTCTGGCCGACGGTCCTGGTGCTGCTCGCGGGTTCCTTCCTCGGGCTGCTGCTGGCGCGCCGCGAGGGGGTGCGGGCCGCGCAGGCCATGGCGGAGGCCGCCCGCACCCGCCGGGTCGCCACGAACGAGGCGACCGACGGCATGCTGGTCGCCGTGGGCGGGCTGCTGCTCTTCGTCCCGGGTCTGGTCACGGACGTGTTGGGGCTGTTGTTGCTGCTGCCGCCCACCCGGGCGCTGGTGCGCAGGCGGCTGGTGCGCTCGGCCGAGGAGGCGAACCCGGGGCTGCGGACCGCGCGGATCCGCAGCGAGGGTGTGATCGTGGACGCCGAGGTGGTCGAGCCGGACACCGCCGCGGCGTCGGGCCCGCGGCGCGGCGGGGGTGCCCCGATGGTCATCGAGGGCACGGTCGTCGACGAGCGCTGACACGAGCGCTGAGCCGGGCGCCGAGCCGGTCCGGTAGTCGGCTCAGTCCTCGGCGCTGAACGCGACGGGCAGGAACTCGCCGTCCTGGTGTTGCAGGATCGCGGCCGTGCCGCCGGTCAACAGCAGGCCGGTGGCCACGGAGAGCAGGGCCCGGGCGGTCGCCCGGAACCCGGCGCGACGCCGGGGTTCCGGTCGCATCCGCAGCTCCTGGCGGGTGCGTCGGGTCAGGCGGTGTCGTCCCCCACGAGAACTCACGGTGTCCTCCTTTTCGTCCGTCAAGGACTACTCCGAACGAGTGTCGGGGGACACCGTGCGAATGCGCCACTCGGACGCAGCAATTCACCCTTTAGAACTCGGAATGCAGCGAGATCAGTCCGAGATCAACGTCCAGGTCGTGGTGCACCGGGCACTGACGCGCACGGGTTCGGGGTCCAGGCCGAGGTCGCTGACGTCCGGTGCGGCCTCCGCCATGCGGGCGCGCATCGCCATCATCGGGGCCCCGCCGCCGTGCTCCGCGGCCTCGCTCAGCCGCACCAGGGCGCCCAGCCGTCCGCCCACCGCGGCCGCGTAGCCCTCGGCGCGGCGCCGGGCGTCCTCGACGGCCTTCTGCTGGGCCTGGGCCCGCACCTTCTCGGGCTCGGCGAGCGACCAGCTCGGCCCGGAGAACGAGGCGGGCTCGCTGCCGAGCAGCAGCGACATCGTCTCCTCCAGCGCGGAGAGGTCTGTCACCCGCACCTGGATCGACTCCGTCGCCCGACACCCCGCCGGTTTCCCGGAGCGGTACTCGGTGTGCACCCAGACCCGCCGCGACAGGGTGGTGACCCCGTCGAGGCCCAGCGCCTTCTCGGCCTCGGCGACCCGCGCGCCGAGCGCCTCCACGGCGGCGGCACGCTTGCGCCCGCGCGCCTCGAACGTGACGTCCAGGTCCGCGCGGTCGGCCGTCTGCTCGACCCAGCCGTTGCCTTCGGTGACGATCTCACTCACGGCGTCGAGCTTTCCAGAAATCGTCGTATCGCGGTGTATCGGTGACCCAGTAGAGAGCAGTAGGCGGCCCGATCGTGACGTCTCACGGTTTCTCGCACCGTCTCGGCCACGGGCTAGACGCCCGCAGACGCCGCGATGCGACGACACGCCGTAGCGCCGGATAGCGAAATCTACGGCGAGCACGAGACTCGCCGATACCGTCTGATGCATGGACCCGGTGCGCAATCCGTTCGCTCCCGGCGCAGGTCAGCGGCCACCCGAGCTGGCGGGCCGGGACCGCGAGATCGACGCGTTCGAGATCGTGCTCGAGCGGGTCGCCCGCGGCAGGCCGGAGCGCAGCCTCGTGCTGACCGGTCTGCGCGGGGTGGGCAAGACCGTGATGCTCGGCGAGCTGCGGTCGATGGCGGTCCGTGCGGGCTGGGGCTCCGGGAAGATCGAGGCCCGCCCCGACGCCGACCTCCGCCGCCCCCTCTCCGCCGCACTGCACCGCGCGATCCGGGACCTCGCCGTCCAGCACCCCCGCCAGGAGCGCGTGGACGAGGTGCTCGGCGTGCTCAAGGCCTTCGCGCTGCGGGCGGCGCCGGACGGGGCGCGGCTGCGGGAGCGCTGGCAACCCGGCATCGACGTGCCCGTCCGGAACGGGCGGGCCGACTCCGGAGACATCGAGATCGACCTCGTCGAGCTGTTCACCGAGGTCGCCGAGCTGGCGAGCGAGGTCGCGACGGGCATCGCGATCCTCATCGACGAGATGCAGGACCTGCGCCCGGACGACGTCTCCGCCCTCTGCGCCGCCTGTCACGAGCTGTCGCAGTCCCGGATGCCGCTGGTCGTGGTGGGGGCCGGGCTGCCGCACCTGCCCGCGGTGCTCTCGGCGTCCAAGTCCTACTCCGAACGGCTGTTCAAGTACTCGCGGATCGACAAGCTGGACCGCAAGGACGCGGACTTCGCGCTGATCGCGCCCGCCGAGCGGGAGGACGCGGGCTTCGCCGAGGACGCCCTGGAATCCCTCTACGAGCGCTCCGGCGGCTACCCGTACTTCGTCCAGGCCTACGGGAAGGCCGCGTGGGACGCGGCGCCCACGAACCCGATCCGCGCCGAGGACGTCGCGCTGGCGGCGCCCGAGGCCGAGGCGGAGCTCGCGGTCGGGTTCTTCGGCTCGCGCTACGAACGGGCCACGCCCGCCGAGCGCGAGTACCTGCGCGCGATGGCGGAGGTCGCCGAGGGCGCGGACGATCCCGTCGTGACCTCCGCGCTGGCCCAGCACCTCGGGCGCAAGCCGTCCTCGCTGTCCCCGGCGCGGGACAGCCTGCTCAAGAAGGGCCTGGTCTACTCCGCACAGCGAGGGCAGATCGCGTTCACGGTTCCGCACTTCGGGAGGTACCTGCTCGCGTCCACCTGAGGGGTGCGACTGGGCCGAACGAGTGAACCGCGGGAAACGACGAACGGTGCGTAACGCGGGGTGGGGTCCAGGCGAATTCTGCAGTAGCCCCGCGGCGCTGTCGGACCCCCGACCTGGCAGCTCCGCGGGGTCTTCTCGTTCCCTGTGCGGTGACCACGAGCGTTCGCCGGGTGATCGCGGGCGCGCGAGGACCGGTGAAGGTTCGTCGTCACCGCACATGACACCGCCGGGTGTCCCCGATCGCACTGCCCGTAGCATCGTCCGGGTGCCGGACCCGAAGTTCGAGATCCAGATGCTGCACGACCGCGTCATGATCAAGATCTCCGAGGACGGCGGCGAGCGGCGCAGCTCGGCGGGGATCGTCATCCCGGCCACGGCCCAGGTCGCCAAGCGGCTGGTGTGGGGGGACGTCTTCGGCACCGGCCAGCACGTGCGCAGCGTGAAGGTCGGTGACCGGGTGCTGTTCGCCCCGGACGACCAGTACGAGATCGAGGTGCAGGGCACGGCGTACCTCGTGATGCGCGAGCGGGACCTGCACGCGGTCGCCACGGCGGGGACCGAGCACGGGACCGGCCTGTACCTGTAGTCGTCTCAGTTCTGTCGGCGTCTCTGGGGGGACGGCGGACACCGGTGGGGAAGGAACACGGCTTCATGCCCGAGCGGCAGCACTCGCCCGGCGAGGTGGACGCGGATCACGCGGGAACGGACGCGGGTTCGGGGGCCACCACGGCGACCGGCGCCGGCGAGGTCTCGTCCCGGCGCACGGACAGCCCACGGGGGGACGCGCTCTTCTCGCCCGCGCGGTCCGCACCGCCCGAGCAGGTCACGGCACCCACCCGGGCCGAGGGGCGGGCCACCGCGGCGGTCCCCGCCTCCGGCGCGCCGAAGAAGCCCTCCCCCGCGCCCCGCACAGACGGGGCCGACAGCACCGACACCGTTGACACCACCGCCACCGAGTCACTCGGTGCGGGGGTCGCGAAGGCGGGCGCCGCCCCGGCCGCGGGCGGGCCTGCGCAGGGCGCCGCGACCCCGCCCCAGGGCGTCTCGTCGGCGACCGCGGGCCACACCGCCCCGACCGACGCTCCGGGAGCGCCCGACGGTGCCACCGACGGCGCCGCGGCGACCGCCGCGCCGGCGCAGGCCGGCGGGACGTCCGGCCACGGTGCCGGCGACGCGGCCGGGTCCGCCGCGGCGACCGTCGCCACCCGGTCCGTCGCCCCGACGAACGGGACGCCGGCGCACGGCACGCCCGCGCACGGCACGCCCGCGCACGGCACCCCTGCGCCCACCACTCCCCCCGCGGGGACCTCCGCGCCCGCCGCCGCAGCGGCGTCCACGGCAGCGGCGTCCACGGCGGCGGCGTCCACGGCGGCCGCCGCCGAGGCGACCCCGGGCGCGTCCGGTGACGCCCCGACGGACGCCCCCGCCGACACGGGAGCGACCCCGGCCGCGCCGACCGGCCCGACCGGCACCCCCGCCCAGGGCACCCCGGTGTTCGACGAGGAGGACCGGTCCACCGCGGTCCACGCGGCGGTCGCCCCGGCCACCTCCCCCGGTACCTCCGGCGAGGACACCCAGATCATCCCGCGCGCCTCCGGCCCCGCGGCCGAGCAGCCCACCCGGCCGACCGGCCCCGCCGACCCCCCGACGGAGCAGATCCCCGTGACCCGTGGCGGCGTCCCGCCGGTGCCCCCGCAGCAGCGCCCCGCCCCGACCGGCGAGGGGGACGCCCCCGGCGGCGGGCGGAAGAAGCCGCTGCTGATCGTCGCGGGCGTCGTCGCGCTGCTCGCGGTCCTCTACGTGGCGGACCTCGTGCTGTCCACCGGCAACGTCCCGCGCGGCGTGACCGTGGCCGGGATGCAGCTCGGCGGCCTGTCCAAGGCCGAGGCGAGCGAGCGTCTGCGTACGGCGATCGAGCCCCGGGCCACCCAGCCCGTGCAGGTCACCGCCGGTGAGGTGGAGAGCCGCATCGACCCCGTGGCCGCGGGCCTTCAGGTCGACTACCAGGCCACCATCGAGCAGGCGGGCGAGCAGCCGCTGAACCCGATCACCCGGATCACCTCGTTCTTCACCCAGCGCGAGGTCGGCGTGGTCAACAAGGCGGACGAGCGCTCCGTGCTGACCGCGTTGGAGCAGGTCAAGCCGGTGGTCGACAAGGCCCCCGTCGAGGGCACGGTGCGTTTCGAGGGCACCACGCCGATCGCCGTCGCGCCGGTGCCCGGCCAGGAGCTGGACCTGCAGGCGGCCGTCGGGGTGCTGGAGAGCGAGTGGGCGTCCGGCGCGCCGGTCGCGCTGCCGCTGATCCCCCAGGCGACGATCACCACCGACGAGGACGTGCAGCAGGCGCTGCAGTCGGTCGCCACGCCCGCGGTGTCCGCGCCGGTCACGATCCAGGGCGAGGGCGCGACCGCGACCCTGCGGCCCGCGGACATCGCCTCGGCGCTGAGCTTCCGCGCGGACGCCGCGGCGGACCCGAAGCTCGTCCCGGAGATCAACAACGAGGCGCTCAAGGAGGTCGCCACCCCGCAGCTGGCCTCCTCCGAGACCCCGGGCCGGGACGCCGCGCTGGACTTCTCCACCGGCGCCCCCGTCGTCGTGCCGTCGCAGGACGGGCGCGGCGTCGACTACGACAAGACCTTCGAGGGCCTCGTCGGCGCGCTGACGGCGCAGGGGCCGCGCACGCTCACGGCCGTCTATGCCGACCAGCCCGCCAAGCTGACCACCGAGCAGCTGGGCGCGCTCGGCATCACCGGCGAGATCAGCTCGTTCACCACGGGCGGGTTCGCCGCGGACTCCGGGCGCAACATCCGCCGGGCCGCCGAGCAGATCAACGGCACCATCGTGCAGCCGGGTGAGACGTTCAGCCTCAACAAGCTGACCAACCCGCGCAACGCGGCCAACGGCTACGTCGAGGCCGGGATCATCGAGAACGGGCACTCGGCGCGCGGCATCGGCGGCGGCGTCTCGCAGGTCGCGACCACGCTGTACAACGCCGCGTACTTCGCGGGCATGGTCGACGTGGAGCACAAGGAGCACAGCTTCTACATCAGCCGCTACCCGGCGGCCCGCGAGGCGACCGTGTTCGACGACATCATCGACCTCAAGTTCCGCAACGACGGGCCGACGGGCGTGTTCATCCAGACGATCTGGACGCCGCAGAACCTCACCGTGAAGATGTTCGGCACCAAGCGCTACGAGGTCACCTCGGCGACCGGGCCGCGCACCAACCCGACCGAGCCGCAGACGCTCACCCTGCCCGCCGGGCCCGGCTGCGTGCCCGGCCGCGGCTCGCAGGGCTTCACCACCACGGACACCCGCACGATGCGGAACCTGGAGACCGGCGAGGTCACCAGCAAGACCCGCACCGTGAAGTACAACCCGGTACCGACGGTGGTCTGCCAGTAGCCAGCCGTAGCGTGATCCCGGTCACGGTGCCTACTCTCGTCGGAGACAACGGAGTCGACGACGGGGAGACGGTTGATGCGGATCGCGGACGTGCTTCGGGGCAAGGGGCATGCGGTGGCGACGGTCGAGCCGGAGGTCACCGTGGCCGTCCTGCTGGCCAGGCTGGCCGAGGGCAACTACGGCGCGCTGCCGGTGGTGCGCGGCGGGGCGCTGATCGGCATGGTCTCCGAACGGGACGTGGTGCGGAGGCTGCACGAGCGGGGCGCCGAGCTGCTCGAGGCGCCGGTCGCGGAGATCATGACCACGAGCCTGGCCACGTGCTCGCCCGAGGACAGCGCCGCGGACCTGGCGAAGGTCATGACGACCCGCCGGGTCCGCCACCTGCCGGTCCTGGTGAACGGCGAGCTCGCCGGGATCGTCAGCATCGGTGACCTGGTCAAGGCCCGCATCGACACCCTGGAGTCCGAGCGGCAGCAGCTGGAGAGCTACATCGCCCAGTAGGGCCCCTGCGCGGTGAGTGGTGCCAGAGCACCACTCACCGCGCACGACCGCGGGGCAGGAAGAACGCGACGACCACGGCCACCAGGGAGGCCGAGGCGGCGATCACCAGGACCAGGACGAACGCGGCGTGACTCGGGTGGGTGTGCCCCGCCACCGTCGTCGTCATGCCGGCGAGGACCATGCCCGCCGTGGCGCTGGCGAGGGACGTCCCGACGGCCTTGGTGAGGTTGTTGACGCTGTTCGCGGCGGCGGTCTGCCCGAGCGGGACCGCCCCCATGATCAGCGCGGGCATGGCGCCGTAGGCGATGCCGACGCCGGCGGCGGCGACCGAGACCGCGACGACCACCTGCCACAGCTCGCCGTGCCAGAACACCGCGAACGCGTAGCCGACCGCGGTGACGAGCGCCCCCGTCATCAGCGAGGTCCGCGGTCCGGCCCGCTCGGTGATCCGCGCGGACACCGAGGACATGAGCATCATCGCGATCCCGCCGGGCGCCTGCAGCAGCCCCGCGACCAGCACCGACTGCCCGAAGCCGTAGCCGGTCTCGGCCGAGAGCTGCAGGAGCTGGGGGAAGACCAGCGAGCTGGTGAGGATGCCGAACCCGAACAACGGGGACGTCAGGTTGGTCAGCAGGACCTGGCGGCGTCGGGAGACCCGCAGGTCCACCAGCGGCTGCGCCACGCGGAGCTCCCAGACGGCCCACAGCACGAGCAAGGCCGCCGCGCCGCCGAACAGGCCGAGTGTCATGGGCCTGCCCCAGGTGCTGCCCTTGGACAGCGCGAGGAGCAACGCGAGCAGGCTCAGCGACAACCCGACGGCACCGACCAGGTCGAACCGGCCGCCCGGGGCGGGCGACTCCGGCACGAACCGCAGGACCAGCACGATCACGAGCGCGGCGGTCACCGCGGAGACGACGAACATCGCGTGCCAGGACGCGTGCCCGACGAGCAGCGCCCCGAGCGGGAGCCCGAACGCGCCGCCGACGCCGAGCGAGGCGCTCATTTTGGCGGTGGCCCGGGGCAGCGACCGCACGGGCAGGTGGTCGCGCATCGCGCTGATCCCGAGCGGGATGATCCCGATGCCCATCCCCTGGAAGGCCCGGCCGACGAGCAGCCCCGAGAGGCCCGTGGTCAGCGTGGCGACGCCCGATCCCACGATCACGAACGCCAGGCAGATCAGCATCATCCGGCGCTTGCCGTACATGTCGGCGAGCCTGCCGACCGTCGGGGTGGCGACCGCGGCGCTCAGCAGGGTCGCGGTGACGGCCCAGGAGGCGTCCGCCGCGCTCACCCCGAGCAGCGTCGGGAGCTGCGGGACCAGCGGGACCACCATGGTCTGCTGCATCGAGGCCATGATCCCGGCCAGCGACAGCACGGCGACCAGGGCGCGGGGCCGCCCGCGCCCGGCGAGGTCCGGAGGTGTCGCCGTCGCCATGGGGAGCGGGGCGGTGAGCGACACGGATCCTCCTTGCTGAACACAACAATTGTTGATGGCAACTATAAAGGGTCGATCCGGTCGAGCCACCCGGGTGTGACGAACCAGCCTCGGAACGCACGAACGGGCGCCCCCGGAGTCCGGGGCGCCCGTCGTGGTCCGTCCGGTCCGCGCGCTAGAAGGCGGCCTCGTCGAGCTCCATGAGGGCGTTGTCGGCGGCGGCGACGATCGCCTTGTCGGCGGAGAGCCGGGGCAGGACCTCGCGGGCGAAGAAGCGGGCCACGCCCACCTTGCCCTCGTAGAAGGCCTTGTCCTTGGCGCTCACCTCGCCTGCCAGCGCGGTCTGCGCCACGTCCGCCCCGCGCAGCAGCAGCCACCCGACGAGCAGGTCGCCGACCGCCATGAGGAACCGCACGCTGTGCTGGCCGACCTTGTACAGCTCGGTCACCTCCTGCTGGGAGGCGAACAGGTAGCCGGTCAGCGTGCCGAGCATGGCCTGGACGTCCGCGAGCGCGGTCGCGAGGTGCGCGCGCTCCTCCTTGAGCCTGCCGTTGCCGGTCTCGTTCTCGAGGAACCGACCGATCTCGCCGGCGACGGCCATCAGCGCGGCGCCGTTGTTCCGCACGATCTTGCGGAAGAGGAAGTCCAGCGACTGGATCGCCGTGGTGCCCTCGTACAGCGAGTCGATCTTCGCGTCCCGGATGTACTGCTCGATCGGGTAGTCCTGCAGGAAGCCCGAGCCGCCGAGCGTCTGCAGCGACTGGATGAGCTGCTCCGAGGCCCGCTCCGACCCGACACCCTTGACGATCGGGAGCAGCAGGTCGTTGATCGCCTCGTCCTTCGGATCCGCGCTCTCCCGGATCCGGTCCTGCACGGTGCCGGTGTAGAGGTACAGCGAGCGCAGACCCTCGGCGTAGGCCTTCTGCAGCATCAGCGAACGCCGGACGTCCGGGTGGTGGGTGATGGTGACGCGCGGCGCGGTCTTGTCCGTCTGCCGGGTCAGGTCCGCACCCTGCACGCGTTCCTTGGCGTACTCCAGCGCGTTGAGGTAGCCGGTGGACAGCGTGGCGATGGCCTTGGTGCCGACCATCATCCGGGCGTACTCGATGACCTGGAACATCTGGGCGATGCCGTCGTGCACGTCGCCGAGCAGCCAGCCCTTGGCGGGCACGCCGTGCGCACCGAAGGTGAGCTCGGTGGTCGTGGAGACCTTGAGGCCCATCTTGTGCTCGACGTTGGTCACGAAGGCGCCGTTGCGCTCCCCGAGCGCGCCGGTCTCGGAGTCGAAGTGGAACTTCGGCACGAGGAAGAGCGAGAGGCCCTTGGTGCCGGGCCTGGGGTCGACGCCGGGAGCCTCGGGACGGGCCAGGACCAGGTGCATGATGTTCTCGGTCATGTCCTGGTCGCCGGAGGTGATGAAGCGCTTCACGCCGTCGAGGTGCCAGGAGCCGTCCTCCTGGAGCACGGCCTTCGTGCGGCCCGCACCCACGTCCGACCCCGCGTCGGGCTCGGTGAGCACCATGGTGGCGCCCCAGCCCTTGTCGATCATGATCTCGGCCCAGCGCTTCTGCTCGTCCGTGCCGTTGGCGTGCACGATCGAGGCGAAGTTGGGGCCCGCCATGTACATGTACAGCGCGGGGTTGGCGCCGAGGATCAGCTCGGACGCGGCCCACTGCACCGACGGGGGCACGCCGAAGCCGCCGAGCGCCTCGGGCAGCGACAGGCGGTACCACTCGCCGTCCCACAGCGCCTTGTAGGAGTCCTTGAAGGACTGCGGCAGGGTGGCCGAGAAGGTCTTCGGGTCGTAGACGGGCGGGTTGCGGTCCGCGTCGGCGAAGGACTCCGCCAGCGGGCCGGTGGCCAGCGCGTTCAGCTCGGTCAGGATGTCCTTGGCGGTGTCTCGGTCCACGCCGGTGGCGTCCTGGACGGAGAACAGCTCGAACAGGTTGAACTCGAGGTCGCGGACGTTGCTCTTGTAGTGGCCCATGGCGGTTCTCCATCCCTACTCGCCGGTACGGCCAGCATATTACTCGTCGGTAACTTCGGCAACCGCCTCACACCTTCGGGTCGAGGTGTTGTGCACGGAGCGTGTGTGGCGGGAGGGTTGCGGGGGTCGGAAGTGACTCGTGTGAATCCGCACGGGTGATCCGGACGAGGTGGGGGCCACCATGGGACGACTCGGCGTGACGCGGCGGGGGTTCGTCGTGGGCGGACTCGCCACGGGCGCCCTCCTCGCGGCGCCCGGAGCAGCCCTCGCCGTGCCGGGGGCGGACGCGGGCCGGGAGGCCGCCACCCGCGCGGGCCGCCCGGCCGCCGCGGCGTCCTCCGCGACGTCCGCCGAGGGCGGTCCGGACATCGTGGACTGCGGGGGGTGGGGGGCCCGGCCCAACAGCGCCGTCGTGCCGGTCTGGAACCAGAAGCCCGTCAAGATCCTCGTGCACCACACCGCCGGGCCCAACGGTGCCGACACGAGCCGCGGCGCCGCCGACGCGATGGCGCGCGGCATCCAGAACTTCCACATGGACGCCCGCGGCTGGCTGGACTCCGGCCAGCACTTCACCATCAGCCGCGGCGGGTTCGTGCTCGAGGGCAGGCACCGGTCCCTGGAGGTGCTGCGCGGCGGGCGGCAGCAGGTCGAGGGCGCGCACTGCACCGGACAGAACGTCGTGGCCGTCGGGATCGAGAACGAGGGCACCTACATCGACCAGGACCCGCCCGGCGCGCTGTGGGACTCCCTGCGCGCGACCTGCGCCTACATCTGCGCGCAGTACGGGATCGCGCCCACCGAGCTCTACGGCCACCGGGACTTCAAGAACACGATCTGCCCCGGCGACCGGCTCTACGGCATGCTCCCGCGGCTGCGCGACGAGGTCGCGGGGGTGCTGCGGCAGCGGATCGAGGGCGGGCCGACGAAGGCGAGCTGGCCGCTGCTGCGCCAGGGGGACAGCGGCGAGCACGTGCTCGCCGCGCAGTACCTGCTCGAGGACGCCGGCTACCGCGTCTCCCCCACCGGCCGGTTCAGCACCGCCACCGCCGCCGCGCTCACGGAGTTCCAGCGGGCCACCGGCGCCGAGGACCCCAACGGGATCCTGGGCGGCGAGTCCTGGCCGGTCCTCGCCCGCACCGTGCAGCGCGGCGACGGCTCCCCGGCCGCCCGCGCCGTCGAGACGCTCGCGGCGGGTCGGGGCGCGGAGGCCGTGCCGGACACGGTGGACGCGGCGGCCTGGCAGCGGCTGCTGGGCACCGGCGGGCCCGCGGCGAACACGTCCGTGGATCCGGTGGGCCCGGCTCGGTAGCCGCCGTCACCCTTTCGGTGCGAAAGGCGTTGTGCGGGTGTGCGCGGGGGGTGTCCGAGGGCGGACGCTCAGTAGCCTCGTCCGGCGCGGTCGGGGGGCCGCGGAGGGGGGATCCACCATGGACGGCCTGCCTGCTGCGCAGCCGCTGCTCGTCGGGCTCGCCGCGGATCCGTCGGCGCCGCTCGTCGCGGACGTCGTGGGCCCCGCGGGGACCGGGAAGACCGCCACCCTGCGGGCGATCGCGACACTGTGGACGGATGCGGGCACGGACCCGGACGGCCCCTTCCCCCTCCTCGTCGACGACGCCCACCTGCTGCCCGACGCCGCCGTCGACCGACTGCGCGAGCGCGCGGCCGAACCGGGCGCCCGGATGGTCGTGGCGCGCCGCCCGTGGCCGCGAGACGCCGCCCGGGCCGCACTCGGTGCCGCCCTGACCGCCACGCGCCCGCCGGTGCTGCTCGGCCCGCTCGACCCGGCCGCCGTCACCGCCCGGCTGACCGCGCTGCTCGGCGCCCGGCCCGCGCCCGCGCTGGCCGAGCACGTGCACACCCGCACCGCGGGCGTCCCGTCGCTGGTGGACCGGATGACCCGCGAGCTGGCGGCGAAGGTCGGGCCCGCGCTGACCGGGCCCACCGCGCCGCGGGTGCCCGCCCCGGTCGGCCTGCTCGACCAGATCGCCCACCACCTCTGGGCGCTCGACGCCCGCGTGGCCGAGCTCGTGGTGGCCGCCGCGCTCGGCGCCCCGCTCGACGCCGAGGTGCTGGTCCCCCTGCTGGGCCTGTTCGACGCCGGGGGCGCGGGCGTCGACGAGGTCGACGAGCTGGTCGCGCAGGCCCGGTCGGCGAGCGTCCTGACGCCCGCGGGCGGGCCGCCGCCGCTGGTCACCGCCGCGGTGCTGCGGCACGTCCCCGAGGCCCGCAGGCTGGAGATCCGCCGCGCGCTGGCCGAGATCGAGCTGGACCGCGGCGGGTCGGTGCTGACCGTCGCGCGCGGGCTGCTCGACACCGGCGCCACCGGGGGGCGGGTCGCCGAGGTCTTCGCCGCGGCCGCGGACGAGGAGGCGCGGGCGGGCGCCGACGCGGGCCCGTTCCTCGCCGCCGCCGTCGCCGCCGGAGCCCCGCCGCTGACCCTCGCGGCCCGCCGCGCCGAGGCCTCGCTGCGCACCGGCGCACTCGACGCCGCCCTGCACCACGCCGACGAGGTGCTCACCGCCGCCGACCGCGTGGAGCTCGACGACGCCGTCCGGGCAGGGTCCGTCGCCGCCGCCGTGTTGGCGCACCGCGGCCTGCTCGCCCGCAGCGCGGACCTGTACCGCTGGCTCGCCGATCTCGGGTCCGGGGGCCCGGTGGCGGTCCCGGCGCTGGTCGGCACGGGGGCGATCGCCGAGGCGCGCCGCCAGGACCGCGTGGCACCCGAGCCGGAGCCGCCCCGGGACTCCCCGCGCGCCGTCGCCGACGCGATCGTGCGGACCCTCGCCGCCCGCCCGCCGACGCTGCTCGCCGGGGCCGAGGAGCTGGTCGCGGAGGGCGTCCTCGACTCGGTGTCGGGCAACCCGACCCGCGCGGTGTCCCGGCTGACCCGGGCCGCCGCGCTGCTGGAGTCCGCCCCGCGCGCCGCGCTGCTGCCGGACACCCCGGCGGCGCTCGCGGCGCTCGTCGCGGTGCAGACCGGGGAGGTCGGGGTGGCGCGGTCGGTCCTGGAACGGGCCGTGGCGGTCGAGCTCGGCGGGCCCGCCGCGACGACCCGCCACCGGCTGCTGCTCGGCTGGATCGCCCTGCACCGCGGTGCGTTCGGCACGGCCCGCGCGCACCTGGCCGAGACCGCCCAGGGGCCCGCGCTGGAGCCGCGCGACGAGCTGCTCGCCGCGGCGCTCGACGTCGCGTTGGCCCGCCGCGAGGGCGACCTCGCCGCGCTGGTGCCCGCCTGGGCCAGGGCGCGGGAGGCGATCGTCCGGCACCCGGTGGACCTGTACGTGCTGCAGCCGCTCGGTGAGCTCGCCATCGCGGCCACCCGGCTGCGCGAGCCCGCCTGGGTCCGCCCGCACCTCGACGAGGCCGCGGACCTGCTGGCCCGGCTGGGGTCACCCGCGCTGTGGTCGGCGCCCCTGCACTGGGCGCTGCTGCACGCCGCGATCCTGGCCGAGGACCGCGACGCCGCCGTGACCCACGCCGACGCCCTGCGCGGCGCCGCGCACGGCAGCCGCTTCGCCGAGGCCATGGCGACCGCGGCCCCGCACTGGGTGGCGCTGACGGACGGGCGGGTCGATCCGGAGGGCGTGGAGGAGGCGGCGCGGGGGCTGCACACCGTCGGGCTGTCCTGGGACGGCAGCAAGCTGGCCGGGCAGGCTGCCATCCGCACCGGCGACCGCCGTGCCATGCAGGCCCTGCTGACCTGCGCCCGTCAGCTGCACGGCGGCACCCCGAAACCCACCCCGACACCCACCGCGGAACCCGAGCCGGAGGAGACCGGCGACCTCTCCGAGCGGGAGCGGGAGGTGGCCGCGCTGGTCCTGGAGGGCCTGACCTACAAGCAGATCGGCGAGCGGCTCTTCATCAGCGCGAAGACCGTCGAGCACCACGTGGCGCGCATGCGCCAACGCCTGGGCGCGAGCAGCCGCACCGAGCTCTTCACCCACCTCCGCCGCCACCTCACCCCGTGAGTGGCGATAGTCGCTCTAGCGACCATTACCACTCACGGGTTAGGAGAGGCGCGCGACCAGGCCCTCGGCGGAGCGGACGACGACCCGCGCGGCGTCCGCCGTGGCGCGGCTCGCCAGCGGGCTCTCGGCCCGCCGCTGCCAGCGGACGACGGCGGCCAGCGCGGCGGCGCGGAGCTCGGCGGCCGGGCTGTCCGGGTCCAGGTCCAGGCGCACCGCGGCGCCGCCGCCCTCCCCGCCGAGCAGGCGCTCCGCGTCCGCGAGCGCGTCCGGGGGGAAGACGACCGTGCCCGCGCGCAGGGCGGAGAGCATCCGCAGCTCGGTGAACTCGTGCGCGCCGGACAGGATCCGTTCGCGTTCGGCGACCAGCGGCGCCGACCCGGGCCGCGGCGCCGCCAAGACGCGGTCGAGCGCCAGCAGCGCGGAGCGGGACTTGAGCAGCTCGCGGCGCTCGGCGAACTGCGTGGCGAGGACGGTGCGGAGCTCGTCGAGCCCGCTGTGGCGCACCAGCTCCCGGGACAGGGCCGACGGGTCGGACGTGCCCCGGCGGATCAGCTCGGTGCCCAACCGCACCCCGAACAGCCCGAACCGGTCCACCAGCCCCGCGCGCACCGCGGGCTCCGGGGCCCCGTCCACGGCACGGGTGGAGAACCGGTCGGCGGAGAGCAGTAGCCGGTCCAGGTCCGCCTGCGGCAGCCCGGCCAGCGCGACGAGCGCGGTGAACTCGTCCTGGCGCATCGTCCGCCCGGACTGGGCGAGCAGACCCGCCACCGGCACCACGGTCTGGCACAGCCCGCGCAGGGTGGGGTCCGCGCGGTAGCGGCGCGCGATCCGCCCCGCCGAGGACAACGCGTCGAGCCGCCCGACGCCGATCTCGTCCGCCCGCGACAGCACCGCGATCGTGGTGACCGGCGTGGCCCGCGCGACGTCGGTGTCCCGGAAGGACTCCAGGAACCGCACGTCGGAACCGTGCAGGTGGCGCATCAGGTACACGACGGCGTCGGCGGGCGACGGGGCGTCCGACGGCGTCAGGAAGGCCCCGGCGCGGGCCGCGGTGTCCGCCGTCAGCGAGGCGATGCCCGGCGTGTCGATCAACGTGGTGCCGCGCAGGTACCCGGAGGGCCAGTCCACCACCAGCCGGTCGACGTCCGCGGCGGGCATCCCGAGGTCCAGCTGCAGCGCTCCCTGCTTGCGGGCCAGGGTCAGCGGCCGCACGGCGCCCGCGCGGGAGAACAGCCGCACCCGCGGCGCCGGCGCGTCCTGGTACCAGGTGACGACCCGGGTGCACTCGCCCGCGTCCGTCGGCGCGATCTCCTCGCCGACCAGCGCGTTGAGCAGCGTGGACTTGCCCGCCTTGACCTTCCCGGCGAACGCGACGCGCAGCGGCTCGTCGAACCGGGCGAGATGGTCCTGCAGCAGGGCGACGGCCTGCGGGTCGTCGCCGTACACGGTGCAGGCGCGCCGCAGCAGCTCCCGCACCGCGACCCCCAGCGTGCTCATCGCCCTCCCTCGCTGCGCGAGCTCGGCGCCATCGGTCCGCTCGCCCGCTCGCTCACAGCGCCTCCGCCTTCTTCGCGAGCGACTGCACCCGACCCAGCTCGGCCTCCAGGTCCGCGATCCGCTTGGTCCGCTGCGAGGACTCGGTCGCGACCGCGCTCTGCGCCGCGGCCACCGACGTGGCGAGCGAGCGGGACAGCTCCTCCGCGAGCACCGTGAAGTGGTCGCGGAGCTGGCGCTGGGCGCGGCGCAGGGTGTCCCGGGAGTCCTTGCCGACCTGGAACACCACCTCGTCGATGTGCCGACGCACGGCGGTCTTGGCCTCGGCGCGGCGGCGGTCGCGGACCCGGCGGTACTCGTCCCGGACGGTCTTGCCGCCGAACAGCAGACCCGCCGCGAGCGACACCGGGTTGAGCAGCGCCATCCCGACGAAGGTCGTCGCCAGGCCGATCATCAGCACGCCGCCGTACCCGCCGCGCATGCCGATGAACAGCCGCTGGCCCACCCCGAACCGCTCGCCCTCGGGCTTCTCCAGCGGGTCGACGGACCCGGCGAGCCTGCTGCCGTCGATGGTGATGTCGGGGACGGCCGCGTCGGCGGCCTCGCTGAAGTGGTCGGCCACCTGTTCGGCCAGCCACCGGGCGCGCTGCGCGGTCCACACGTAGTTCGCCGAGGTCGCCTGGCTGACCTGCTGGTGCAGCCACTCCGCGAACTGGTCCCAGATCGTGTTGGGGTCCGCGGCGTCGTCGAGCAGCTGTTCGGCCTCGCGGGTGACCGCGCGCAGCCGGTCCCGCAGGTCGTACTCGATGTCGGAGATGAGGTCGGCGACGCCGTCGTTGAGCGTGATCTGCCAGCGCGCCGAGCGCTGCCGCAGCTCGTCCGCCCGCTCCTTCGCCGAGGTCAGCTCGGCGACCAGCGCCTCGGCGCCCGCGGGGTCCCGCAGCGCGGCCAGCTCCGCGGTGAACCCCGCGGCGAGCTGCTCGGCCACGGCCCGGACGTCCTGGCTGGTCGAGCGCCGGTCCAGGTCCTCGGCCCGGGCCACGACCTTGCGCAGCAGGAACCCGACGAGCGGGGCGAACCCGGACTCGGCCAGCAGCTCCGCGTCGTTCTGGGCGGCGCCGGCGAGCCGCAGGTCCGACGACACGGGGAACAGCTCCGCCTCGACCCCCGCCCGCCGCAGGTGCTCGCGGTCGAGGTCGGCGATCCGCCGCCAGTGCGGGTAGAGGTCGGTCTTGGTCACCACCGCGCCGACGGTCGGGCACAGCTCCATCGCGGCGCGCAGGAAGTCCAGCTCGGGGGCGGTGTACTCCTGCGCGGCGTCGGACACGAGCAGCACGGCGTCGGCCAGGGGCAGGGCCGCCATGGTCGCGGCGCCGTGGGCGGAACCGAGGCCGCCGACGCCGGGGGTGTCGACGAGCACGAGGCCGCCCGCCAGCAGCTTGCGCGGAAGGGTGACCTCGGCGCGCAGCGGGTTCTCGAGCCCCTCGACGACGTGCTCGCCCAGCTGCTCGACCGCGATCGGCGTGCGCTCGTGCTCGCCCACCAGCACCGCGCTCGGCGCCTCCCCGAACCGCACCTCGGTGGGCACGGCGGTGGCGATGTCGTCGTCCACCGGGCACACCGACGCATTGACCAGGGCGTTGACCAACTTGGACTTGCCCTGCTTGAACTCGCCGACGACCAGCACCCGCACGCCCGGATCGGCGAGCCGGGCCTTCGCGGCCTCCAGCCTGGCCCCCAGGTCCGGGCGCCCGTAGGCCGTGGTCGCGGTCAGCGCGAGGTCGACCAGCTCCGTCGTCGCCGGTGACGCCATGTGTTCCCCGTTCCCCCGCCTGCCCCCTCGGCCCCATCCTGGCCTGCGCGCGCGGCGACGGCCCCACCACCCCCCGTGAGGGGGGCGGCGGGGCCGTCGGTGGGCCGAGGGGGGATCAGCCCACGACCGAGGTGACGTCGTTGTGGCTGTCGACGTCGGCGTGGTTGTTCGAATCCGACGTCGTCGTGCTGTGGTCGTCGAGGTCGTAGGAGGTGTGGGAGCTCGTCGAGTCGTTGTAGGACCCGTCGATCGACGTGCTGTCCGTGCTCGAGACGGTCGTGTCGTTGAACGAGCCGTCCGTCGTCGAGGCGCCCGCGGCCGCCCCGGTCACGGAGAACGCGCCGCCCTCGTCGACCGACACGTCGGAGACCGACGCGTGGGTGGCGTCACCGTCGCCGAAGGCGGTGGTGTTGCCGTCGCCCTTGACGTTGCCGTCGCCGAAGACGTTGTCGTCCCCGGTGACGACCTGCGAGTCGCTGATGTCGCCGCCCGCGGCCACCGAGCCGTCGCCCGAGGCGACCACGGTGTGGTTGTCGATCGTCTGGTTGACGTCCCCGCCCGCGTGGATGACCTGGCGGACCGAGTTGTCGACGATGGTGTCGCGGTCGTCGATCCAGTTGTTGGTGACGATGGTCTGCAGGTACTTCACCGCGGACTCGTGGTCGTGGTGGTCCGGCACGGGCGGCGGCGGGGTGTGGTGGTGGTGCTGCTCGTGGTGCTGCGGCGCGGCGGGCCGGTGCTGGTCGGCGACCAGGGCGGCGGCGTCGTGGACCTGCTCGGGGCTCACGGCGGTGAGCCCGCAGGTGGCCAGGTAGCCCTGGGGGTCGGCCTGGAACTCGGCGGCGGCCTTCGGGTCCGACAGCAGGTTCAGCAGCAGCTGGATGAGGGTCGTGGGGGTGTCCATCGCAAGGATCTCCGGTTCAGGTGGGGAGCGGGGAGCTCAGACGTTGATCTCGAGGTCGGACGTGTTGTGGCTGCCGTCGTGGACCTCGTTGCCCACGTTGGTGTTGGTCTCCGAGTGGTCGTCCTGCGAGTAGGAGTACGAGGAGTCGACGTCCGTGTTGCCCGAGTCGGAGATCTCCGTGGTGGTGGTGTCGGTGACGGTGGTGGTGTTGCCGGAGTCCGTCACGTCGTAGTCGCCGGTGGCGGGGCCGGTCACGGAGAACGCGCCGCCGCCGGAGACGCTGACCCCGTGGACGTCCGCGGAGGTGGCGTCGCCGTCGCCGAAGGCGGTGGTGTTGTCGTCGCCGATCACGTTGCCGCTGCCGAACACGTTGCCGCTGCCGGTCACGACCTGGGAGTCCTCGATGTCGCCCTGCGCGGCGACCGCGCCGGCGCCGCTGGCGGCGGTGGTGGTCGTGGTGATGACCTGGTTCACGTCGTCGCCCGCGTCGATGACCTGCTGAACGGGCGAGCCGAGGACGGTATCGCCGTCCTGGACCTCGGTGTGGGTCACGTAGGTCTGGATGTACTCGACGGCGCTGTGGCCCTCGGGCGCGGCCTCGTGGTGGGCGAAGGCCGGGACCGGCCCGCCGACGATGGTGTTGCCGCCGGTGTTGTAGTCCGTGTCGCCGAACTCGACGGTCTGGTTGTCCTGCACGAGGACCAGCGCGTCGTGGACGTCCTCGGCGGTCAGGTCGCCCAGGTCGAGCGCCTGCAGCGTGGCGACCGGGTTGTCGGCGAAGTCCTGCTGGAGCGCGAGGTCCTCGGGCGAGTCGCCGAGCAGGGCCAGGAGGAAGTCGAGCAGCGTCATGGTGATCATCCCCGAGTGAGTCGGTGTGGGCTGCCGAGCGACCCGCTCGGCGATGGCACCGAAGTTAGGGCCGGGCCGTGTCCGGGCCATCGGGGATCCGACGACATCCCCCAAGGGGTGATTAGGGGATCGACTAGGGGCCTGAACGGAGTAGTCACCCATTAGTGTCGACTACGCCTAGAGGAGGATAACGCGGCGCGTGCCTGCGGCGATGGCCGAAGCGTGCGTCATGTCGCCGCACACCGGCGGCGCGGCCGGACAGTCCGGGGGGAACGATGGCCTACCAGCTCGGAATAGACCTGGGTACGACGTTCAGCGCGGCGGCGGTCAGCCGGTCCGTCGGCACGGGCTGGGCGGCCCCCCAGATGGTCGCCCTGTCCGATCGCCGCACCGACCTGCCGTCCGTCCTCTTCGTGGGGGACGACGGCGAGATCCTGGTCGGGCAGGCCGCCGAGCGGCGGGCCGTCACCGACCCGGACCGCGTGGTCCGCGAGTTCAAGCGGCGCCTGGGCGATCCCACGCCGGTGGTCGTCGGGGGCAGGCCGCACCGCCCCGAGGAGCTGTGCGCGCGGCTGGTCCGCTGGATCGTCGACGCCGTCGCCGCGCAGGAGGGCGGGCCCGCCGAGCGGATCGCGCTGACCCACCCGGCCTCCTGGGGCGACCACAAGATGGAGCTGCTGGCCGAGGCGCTCGAGGCGCACGGCCTGACCGTCACCTTCCTCGCCGAGCCGCAGGCGGCCGCGCTGCACTACGCGGCCGGGGAGCGGCTCGCCGCCGGGTCCACCATCGCCGTCTACGACCTCGGCGGCGGCACGTTCGACGCCGCCGTCGTGCGCAAGGACCAGCACGGCCGGTTCTCCCTGCAGGGGCGCCCCGAGGGGCTCGACCGGCTCGGCGGGGTGGACTTCGACCAGGTGGTGTTCGACCACGTCGTCGAGGGGCTGCCGGAGGCGTTCGCGGGCCTCGACGACACCGATCCCGCCGTTCTCGCCGCCGTCGCGCGCCTGCGCCGGGAGTGCACCGAGGCCAAGGAGGCGCTGTCCTCGGACACGGAGGTCAGCGTCCCGGTGCTGCTGCCCGCGTTCCGCGGCGCCGTCCGGATGCACCGCGCCGAGTTCTCCGACGCGATCCGCGAGCAGGTGGCGGAGACCGTCGAGGCGCTGCGCCGCGCCGTCGGGTCGGCCGGGCTCGCACCCTCGGCGCTCGACGCCGTGTTGCTGGTCGGCGGCTCCTCCCGGGTGCCGCTGGTGGGGCAGCTGGTCTCCGAGGAGCTCGGTCGCCCGGTCACGGTGGACACCGACCCCACCCACGCGATCGCCAAGGGCGCGGCGCTGGCCGTCTGCCCGGTGTCCGCCGCGCCGGACGCGCCGGTCACGCCCGTCTCCCCCGCCGTCGGGCTGCCCGTGCTGGTGGGCACGGCCGCGGCGTCCGGAGCCACCGCCACCTTCGCGATGTCCGCGCCGGTGAACGAGGCGGGCCCGTTCGACGGCTGGGCCCACGGGGCCCCGCCACGCCCGCAGGTCGGTGCGCCCGCCCCGGACTGGGAGTACGACGAGGAGCCCCCGGCCAAGCGCCGGGCCGGCCTGATGGTCGGCGCCGGCGCCGCCGCGGCGGTCCTCGCCGTGGTCGGCGCGGTCCTGCTGTGGCCCACCGCGGAACCGGCCGTGACCAGCGGGGTCGGCGGGCTGAACGTGGCGCCGCCCGCCGCGGTGACCTCCGCCGAGGCGGTCCCGCCCCCCACCACCGAGGAGACGGCGGCCTCCGACCCGACCGCGGCGTCGACGGGCGGTGGGGCGCGCTCCGGCGGTGCGGCCGTGACCCCGCGCACCACCCGGCCCACGACCCGGCCGGTCACGCCGCGGCCCGTCGTCCCCGCCCCGCAGGCGCCCGCGCCGGCGCCGCAGAACCCGGCGCCGCAGAACCAGGTCCCGGCGAATCCGCCGGTGCAGAACCCCCCGCAGAACCCGCCGCAGAACCCGGCTCCGGACCCGGTCGTCCCGGACCCCGGCCCGGGAACGGATCCCGGCACGGGCGGCACGGGCGGCACCGGAGGCACCGGAGGCACTGGCGGCGCCAGCGCGTCCCCGCCCGTCGTGGACGGGAGCCCCAGCACCGCGGCCGTCCCGCCGGCCGGCTGACCCGGTCACCCGATTCGGGTCTCGGTTGCGTCTCGGCTCGACCACTGCGCGTGACGCCCCGCGGCGCGGCGCCGATAGTGGTTCCGGGGCGGCGCGCGGGGCGCCGCCGCGAGCGGAACGGGGGATCCGGCGGTGGCACGGTCGGCAGCATGGGTGATCGGTCTCGAGGTCGTGGCGGTGCTCGTCGCGTATCTCGGCTTCGGGTGGCCGGTGCTCCTCGTCGGCGTCCCGGCGCTCGTCGGCACCGCGCTGGTCCTGCTCGCCGTGCGGCTGTCCGAGCAGCCCCGCAAGCGCCTCGCCGCGGCCCGTGCGGCCCGCTACGCGGAGCCTCCGCTGTCGGGCGGGTTGATGAGCGGCTTCTACGAGGTCCCCGTCCAGCGGAGTGAAGAATCGCACCGCGCCCGAGCATGATCGGGCGGGCTCTGCCACGGTAGGGCGGTGCTGATCGGGCCGACGCCGTGCTGATCGGGCTGGCGTTCGCGATCGCCTCCATGATCGGCAATGCGGGGGCCGGACTCCTGCAGTCCGCCGCCGCGGACGAGACCACCTCGCGTCGCCCGCTGGCCCTGCGCCCGCTCTACCTGGTCGGGCTGCTGGTCGACGGGCTGGCGTGGGCGTGCACGGTCGTCGCGCTGCGGCACCTGCCGGTGTTCGCGGTGCAGGCGATCCTCGGCGGGGCGATCGCGCTCACGGCCCTGGCCAGCTGGGCGATCTACGGCGTCCACCTGCGGATCCGGGACCGGCTCGCGGTCACGGCCTGCGTCCTGGGCCTGGCGACGATCGCCGCCAGCGCCCAGGACGAGCCGCCGCAGCCGCTGACCGGGGTCACCGTCCTGGTGCTCTACTCGGCGGTCGCGGTGCTCGCGGTCGCGGCCATCGCCGTGTGGCGGCTGGCCGCCGCCTGGCCGCTGTCGCTGATCGCCGGGCTGGGCTTCGGTGGGACGTCCCTGGCCGTGCGCGCGCTGCAGCTCCCGCCGGGGGTGGAGGCGGACGTGGTGTCGCTGGCCGCGCAGCCCGCGACGTACCTGATCGTGCTGTTCTGGGTCATCGGGATCACCACGTACTCGCGGGCGCTGGTCGTCGGCAGCCTGCCGAGCGTCACCGCCGTGTTCGCGACGACCGAGGTGCTCGCCCCGGGGCTGATCGGGATCGTGCTCCTGGGCGACCGGATCCGCGACGGCTGGCTGCTCCCCTTCGGCGTCGGCCTGGTCGTGGCGATCGTGGGCGTCGTGGTGCTGGCGGGGGCACCGGTCCCGGCGCCCGGCAGGCGCAGGCGCCGCCGCCACGTGCGCTGACCCGGTTCCGCCGCCGGTCTGCTGGGGCTTCGCTGAGAGGGCCGGGGAACGAACGGGAGGGGCCGTGGCGTTCACCGGATATGAACACACTCCTCGTCGACCAGGCCGACTTCGACCTCGTCCTGGCTCGGTGGTTGCGTGACACCGAGCGGACGGCGCCCAACACCCTCCTGCTCACCTTCGATCCCGCGGCGGCCGCCGCCGTGTGCGTGCTCGCCGAGACGGCGCGGCAGGAGATCGAGGTCGGGCTGGAGGACGGCCAGCTCCTCGCCCAGATCACCGTGCCCGCCGAGCAGGCCGACCTGCTCGACGAGATCGTCGTGCGCGCCGAGACCGCGGACCTGCGGGCCCTGCGCCGCGTCCTCGCGGCCTAGGAGCCCGAGGAGTGCTCAGGGGGTGAGCACGAGCTTCCCCCGCACGTCGCCCGCGAGCATCCGGCGCACCGCGGCCGGTAGCTCGGCGAGCGGGAGCACCGAGTCGACGACGGGGCGTGCGTAGCGGGTGAGCTCGCGCAGGTCGGCGGCGTTCTCCGTCGAGACGAGACCGACCAGCCGCTGTCGGACCAGCGGTGACAGCAGCGCGGCCCGCAGGCTGCGGTCCGTGCCGCCCAGCCACCGTCCGCCGGTCTCCGAGCCGACGAT
The DNA here is from genome assembly GCF_900102195.1 of Pseudonocardia oroxyli. Lineage (GTDB taxonomy): Bacteria > Actinomycetota > Actinomycetes > Mycobacteriales > Pseudonocardiaceae > Pseudonocardia > Pseudonocardia oroxyli. Next base: position 59,353 of record NZ_FNBE01000005.1, on the reverse strand, counting down.
CACGAGCCGCCCGCGCGGGGTCAACAGGCTCCGCAGCAGCCGCAGCGGACGGTGCCCGCCGCAGTCGATGATCACGTCGTAGGGGCCGCCCGGCTCGTCGTGGGGGACGGGGTCCGCCCCGAGCGCGCGGACGAGGTCGTGCTTGGCGGGGCTCGCGCTGCCCGTCACGATCGCGCCGAACGCGCCCGCGACCTGCACGGCGAGGCTGCCCACGCCGCCGGACGCGCCGAGCACCAGCACCCGCTCGCCCGCGGCGACCCGGGCCTTGTCGCGGACCGCCTGCAGCGCCGTCAGCCCGGACACGGGAAGCGCGGCGGCACCCGTGGCGTCGAGCTCGGGCGGCCGGGGCACGATCCGGTCCGCCCGGGCGACGGCGAACTCGGCGAAGCAGCCCTCTCCGATCCCGAAGACCGGGTCGCCCACCGCGACGCCCGTGACGCGCTCGCCGAGCGCCTCGACGGTGCCGGCGAACTCGCGCCCGCGCACCGGCGTCCGCGGTCGGCGCACGCCGGTCGCGAGCCGCACCACCTGCGGCATCCCCGCCATCAGGTGCCAGGCCCCGCGGTCGAGGCCCGCCGCCTCGACGCGGACCCGCACGCGTCCCGCACCGGGCTCGGGAACGGCGATCTCGGCGGAGCGCAGCACCTCCGGACCCCCGTAGCGGTCCTGCTCGATCGCTCGCATCACACCAGCCTTACGTTGTAAGTCCATGCGGCGCAGCATAGCCTTACGGTGTAAGTTCCGTCCATGCCGTTGACTCGCGAGCGCGTGCTGGCGACCGCACTGGCCGTGGCGGACGCGGAAGGGCTCGCCGCGGTGACCATGCGGCGGCTCGGCGCGGAGCTGAGCATCGAGGCGATGTCGCTCTACCACCACGTCGTGAACAAGTCCGCGCTGCTCGACGGCATGGTCGACGCCGTGTTCGCCGAGGTCGCGCCGCCCGCGGGGGCGTACTGGAAGGCCGCGCTGCGTCGGCACTACGCCTCGCTGCGCGCGGTGCTCGCCGCGCACTCCTGGGCCATCCCGCTGCTGGACTCGCGCGCCTCCCCGGGCCTCGCCACCCTGGCCCGACTCGACGCCGTGCTCGGCGTCCTGCGCACCGCGGGCTTCACGATCCCGCTGGCCGCGCACGCGATCGCGGCGCTGGACGCGTACGTGTACGGCTTCGCGGTGCAGGAGGCGGGCCTGCGTCAGGTCCCCGTTCCGGACGTCGCCCGGGAGACCGCCGCCGGCCTCGACGAGGGCGCGTTCCCGCACCTGGTCGAGCTCGCCCGCGAGCACGTCGCGCAGCCGGGCTACTCCTTCGCGGCCGAGTTCGACTGGGGCCTGGACCTCGTCCTCGACGGCCTCGGGACGCACCTCACTTAGGTTCCTTGACAGGTATATACCGTTGTAGGTATTCATAGGGGGTGCCCACCCCGTTCGAGGTCCTCGCCCTGCCGCTGCGCCGGGAGATCCTGGACGGCCTGCGAGCCGGGCCCCGCCTCGTCGGCGACCTGGCCGAGGAGCTCGGGGTGGCGCAACCGATCGTGTCCAAGCAGCTGCGCATCCTGCGGGACAGCGGGTTCGTCTCCGTGCGCGCCGAGGCGCAGAAGCGCTGGTACGCGCTGCGCCCGGAGCCGCTCGCCGCCGTCGCGGACTGGCTCGAGCCCTACCGGTGGCTCTGGGATCGCGGCCTCGACCGCTTGGGTGAGCACCTGGACCGCATGGAGGACTCATGACCGACCGCATGTCCACCGCCGACGGCCGCGCGCGTGTCCGCGTCGAGCGCCGCTACCCGCACGCGATCGAGAAGGTGTGGCGGGCGGTGACCGAGCCCGAGCACCTCGGCGCCTGGTTCCCGAGCCCCGTCGAGCTGGACCTGCGCCCCGGCGGAGCCATGCGGTTCGCCGCCTTCGAGGAGGGCGAGGGCGGGTCCGGCCGGGTGGTGGCCGTGGAACCCCCGCACCTGTTCGTCTTCCTCTGGGACACCGAGGAGATCCGGATCGAGCTGACCCCGGAGGCGGGCGAGACGGTCGTCGCGCTCACCCACACGTTCGACGACCGCCCCCTCGGCGCCAGCCTCGCCGCCGGCTGGGGCGCCTGCCTGGCCGCGCTGCGGGCCGTCGTCGCCGGGGAGCCGGTGCCGCCCGCGGGCCGAATGATCGACGAGCACGAGGAGCTCGTCCGGCTGTTCGGCCTGGACCGGCCGGTGCTCACCGAGGGACCCGACGGCTGGTCGGCCCGGTTCGACCGGCAGCTCACCTGCCCCGCGGACGTCGCGTGGGAGCTGGTCCTCGACGGCGCCCCGGCCCCGGAGTTCGACCCGGGACCCGGCGAGCCCGGCGACCACGTCCGCGTCGAGCTGGTGCCGGGGTCCGGGCAGGGTGCGCGGCTGGTCCTGACCGTCTCGGGCGCGGACCCGGCGGAGCGGGAGGCGGCCGTCGCGCAGTGGCGGGGCGCGGTCGAACGCGTCGCGCGGGAGGCGGCGGAGTGGGCGCACAACCGCGAGAAGGCGGATGTGAGCGCTCTGTGACGTCGCGGACCGACGGGGGCAACGTGCGCTTCCTACCGTCACCGGCGTGGGTAGCGTGCGCACCGTCTGTTCGTACTGCGGCGTCGGCTGCGGGATGGTCCTGGACGTCTCCCACGACGTTCCCGGCGGCACGGTCGTCAAGGTCCGCGGAGACGCCGAGCACCCGGCCAACTTCGGCCGGCTCTGCACGAAGGGGGCCCATTCCGCACCGATGCTGACGGCCGAGGGCCGCCTCGACACCGCGCTGGTCGGGGGTGCCCGCACCCCCGTCGACGAGGCCATCTCGCTGACCGCGCGGCGGCTGCGGGAGATCCTCGACGAGCACGGCCCGGACGCGCTGTCGCTCTACGTCTCCGGCCAGATGACCCTCGAGGCGCAGTACCTCGCGACCAAGCTGGCCAAGGGCTTCTGGCGCACCACGTGGATCGAGTCGAACTCGCGGCTGTGCATGGCGAGCGCGGGCACCGGCTACAAGCAGTCCCTGGGCTCCGACGGTCCCCCCGGCTCGTACGAGGACTTCGACCACGCGGACGTCTTCCTGGTCGTCGGGTCCAACATGGCCGACTGTCACCCGATCCTCTTCCTGCGGATGATGGACCGGGTCAAGCAGGGCGCCCGGCTCATCGTCGTCGATCCCCGGCGCACGGCCACCGCCGCCAAGGCGGACCTGTTCCTGCAGGTCGCGCCGGGTACGGACCTCGCGCTGCTGAACGGGCTGCTGCACCTCCTCGAGCCGAACCACGACTTCATCGCCGCCCGCACCGAGGGCTGGGAGGCGATGCCGGAGTTCCTGGCGGAGTACACACCCGCGCACGTGTCGTCGGTGACCGGGGTGCCCGAGGCCGACCTGCGTCGCGCCGCCGACCTGATCGGCGGCGCCGAGAACTGGATGAGCTGCTGGACCATGGGACTCAACCAGTCCACGCACGGCACCTGGAACACGAACGCCCTGGTCAACCTGCACCTCGCCACCGGCGCGATCTGTCGGCCGGGCTCCGGCCCGTTCTCCCTGACCGGCCAGCCGAACGCCATGGGCGGCCGCGAGATGGGCTACATGGGACCCGGCCTGCCCGGCCAGCGGGCGGTGCTCAGCGAGGCGGACCGCCGGTTCGTCGAGGAGCTCTGGGGGATCCCCGAGGGCACCATCCGGCCGGACGTGGACACCGGCGCCGTCGACATGTTCGACCGGATGGCGAACGGCGAGATCAAGGCCTGCTGGATCGTCTGCACCAACCCCGTGGCGAGCATGCCGAACCGCGGGCGGGTCGTCGAGGCGCTGGAGCGCGCCTTCGTCGTGACCCAGGACGTCTTCGCCGAGACCGAGACCAACCCCTACGCGGACGTGGTGCTGCCGGCGTCGATGTGGGCCGAGCTCGAGGGCGTGATGATCAACTCGGAGCGGAACCTGACGCTCCTGCAGCCCGCCGTCGCCCCGCCCGGCGAGGCCCTGCCGGACTGGCAGATCATCGCCCGGGTCGCCTGCGAGATGGGCTACGCCGAGCACTTCACCTACCACTCCGCCGAGGAGGTGTTCGAGGAGCTCAAGGGCGCGTTCAACCCCGCGACCGGCTACGACGTCCGCGGCGCCACCTACGCGCGCCTGCGGGAGGGCCCCGTCCAGTGGCCCGCCGCCCCGGGCGGCCCGGACCGCAACCCCGTGCGGTACCGGGAGCGGTTCGCCACCCCCAGCGGCAAGGCGCAGTTCCTCCCCCGCCCGCACCTGCCCGCGGCCGAGCTCCCCGACGACGAGTTCCCGCTGGTCCTGACCACGGGCCGGGTCCAGCACCAGTGGCACACGCTGACCAAGACCGGCAAGGTCGCCACGCTGAACAAGCTCGACCCGGGCCCGTTCGTCGAGCTCAACCCGGCGGACGCGGGCGACATCCGAGACGGCGACCTTGTCGCGATCACCTCCCGCCGCGGCCGCGCCGTCCTCCCCGCCAGGATCACCGACCGGGTGCGTCCGGGCCTGTGCTGGGCCCCCTTCCACTGGGCGGACCTCTTCGGCGCGGAGCTCGCGGTCAACGCCGTCACCTACGACGCGGTCGACCCGGCGTCCTACCAACCCGAGCTCAAGGCCTGCGCCGTCGCGGTCACCCGCGTGTCCCCCGCTCCCGACACGCGAGTCCTGCCCTCCGAGCCCGCGAGTCCCCCGCTTCCGACACGCGAGTCGGTCACGGTGCTCGCCGCCGCGCTCGGGCTGGGGGACGTGCGGCCGCCGGTGCCGACCGGCGCGGCCCGCACGTACCTCGCGGGGTTCCTCGCCGGCGTCGGGCAGGGGGAGCCGGGGGTGCCCGTCCTGCCCGCCGACGCGCCGGTCGACGCCGAGTCCGCGGCCTGGATCAACGGGATGCTGGCGGGGGCGTTCTCGCGGGCGGCCACCGGTGAGCCCGCCGAGCCGGGTCGGCCGCTGCTCGTCCTGTGGGCCTCGCAGACCGGCAACGCCGAGGGCATCGCCGAGCGCGTGGCCGACCGGCTCGCCGCGCGGCGGCCCCGGCTGCTCAGCATGGCCGACACGACCCCGGCCGCCGTCCCGCCCGGCTCTGATCTCGTGGTCGTGACCAGCACGTTCGGCGACGGCGACGCGCCGGACGTCGGCGTCGACTTCTGGGAGGGGCTGGCCGAACACGCGGGCCTGGAGGACGTCCGGTTCGCGGTGCTGGCCCTCGGGGACCCCAGCTACACCGAGTTCTGCGGCCACGGCCGCCGCCTCGACGCCCGCCTCGCCGAGCTCGGCGCCGAGCGCGTGCTCGACCGCGTCGACTGCGACACCGACTTCGAGGCCCCGGCCGAGGCTTGGCTCGAGGACGTGTCCGCCGCCTTCGGTCCCCATCATCGAGCCACAACCGTCGTTTCCGAGCCCGAGAACGACAGTTGTGGCTCCATAGTGCGGCGGGCGCCCGCGGAACCGGCGCGACCCGCCGCCGTCGAGGCGCACCTGAGCGAGAGCACCCTGCTCAGCCTGCCCGGCTCGACGAAGGAGGTCCGCCGCTTCACCTTCGCCGGTGAGGGCTTCGCCTACCAGGCGGGCGACACGTTGAGCGTCCGCCCGGTCAACCACCCCGAGCTGGTGGCGGAGTGGCTGGAGCTCACCGGCGCCGCCGCCGAGGACCCGGTGACGGTCCGCGGGGTCGAGGTCCCCTTCGTGGAGGCGCTGCGCACCGGCCTCGACATCACGCGCATCACGCCCGCCCTGCTGCAGTTCGTCGCGGAACGCACCGGGGACCGCACCCTGCGGGAGCTCCTCCGGGCGGGCCACGACACCGATCTCGCCCGCTGGACCTGGGACCGCCAGGCGCCGGACGTCCTCGCCGAGTTCGCGGTGCGGGCAGGCGCCCAGGACTGGGTGGACGTGCTCGGTGCCCTCGCCCCGCGTCGGTACTCGATCTCGTCCAGCCCGCTGACCAGCCCGGACGCGATCTCGCTGACGGTCTCGGTCGTCCGGTTCACCAGCCTGCACGGCCGCGCCCGGCGCGGCGTGTGCTCCACGTTCATGGCCGACGCCGCGACCGAGCCGACCAGCGTGCTCGTCACCCCGGCGCCGCGGTTCCGCCCGCCGACCGACGCGGACACCCCCATGATCATGGTGGGCCCGGGGACGGGCGTCGCGCCGTTCCTCGGCTTCCTCGAGGATCGGCAGGCCCGCGGCCACCGCGGCCCGAACTGGCTGTTCTTCGGCGAGCAACGCCGCGCCACGGATTTCTACTACCGCGACGAGCTGACCCGGATGCAGGCCGACGGCGCCCTGAGCAGGCTGGACGTCGCCTTCTCCCGCGACCAGCGGCACAAGGTCTACGTCCAGGACCGGATGCGCGAGCACGGCGCCGAGCTGTGGCGGTGGCTCGATCGGGGCGCCCACTTCTACGTCTGCGGCGACGCCTCCCGCATGGCCAAGGACGTCGACACCGCGCTGCGAGAGGTGATCACCGCGCACGGTGGGACGGACGCGGCGGCCTTCGTCAAGCGGATGACGGCCGAGGGCCGCTACTCCCGGGACGTCTACTGATCGCCCGGGTTCAGCACCGCCTTCACCACGCCCGTGAGGACGCGGCGCAGTAGATCGTCGCTCCCCTCCCCCGGGTCCGCCTTCGCCGCGAGGGCCGCGAGCTCGGGGTGGCGGTCCGCGGCGAGGTACCGGAAGAGCGACGGGCTCACCGGTCCGCTCGCGGCGAAGAGTGCGGCGATCCCGTTGGTCATCGCGATCGCCTCCATCTTCGCCCGGGCCGGAACCTCGACCGGCGCCAGGACGCGGAGCCCCCATTCCAGATGGTCCAGCGCATGCGGACCGAGCGGCGCCGGCACCGCGGACGCCGCGGCGAGCCACGGGTGCGCGCGGTGCAGTGCCACCTGCCGCTCGGTCACCACGAGCAGATCCTCGAGCCAGGCCGCGCTCGGCGTCGGGTGGTCGAGGTCCGCGCTGACCCGGTCGACCATGTGCCCGACCAGCTCCTCGCGCGAGGCGACGTAGCGGTAGAGCCCCGGCGCGCTGCTGCCCACCGCGCGGGCGACCGACCGCATGGTCACGGCGTCGAGCCCGCCCGCGTCGGCCAGCTCGACGGCCGCCGCCGCGATGCCGTCCACGGTCAACGAGCGTGCGGGTCCGGGCGGCATGCCGCTACCCTATCTGTTAACGCTGTTCGCAGATGGAGGTCCGCATGATCCGGTACACCGAGAACGGCGACGTCCGGCTCGCCTACGAGCGCTTCGGCGAGGGCGAGCCGCTCCTGTTGATCATGGGTCTGGACTTTCAGATGGTGTGGTGGCCGGACGGGTTCGTCCAGAAGCTCGTCGAGGCGGGTTTCGCGGTCGTCCGGTTCGACAACCGCGACACCGGCCTGTCGACCTCCTTCGCCCCGGTCGAGGCGCCTAAGCCCTTTCGCGCGCTGCTCGGCCGGGTCCCGCCCGTCTACACCGCGCGCGACATGCTCGACGACGCCCTCGCCGTCGTGGACGCCCAGGGTTGGTCCAGTGCGCACGTGATGGGCGGGTCGATGGGCGCCGCGCTGGCGCAGGGACTGGCCGCGGAGAATCCCGAGCGGGTGCGTTCCGTGATCAGCGCGATGGGTGCGCCCGCCGGCATCGGCGTGCTCCGTACCCTGCGTTACCTGCGGCCGGGCGTGTTCCGCAGGTTGGCGCGCCTGGGGTCCGATCCCGAGGAGCAGCTGGTCGAGATCTACCGGGCGGTCGCCTCGCCCGGCTACCCGTTCCCGGAGGAGTGGGCGCGCGAGGCCGCGCGGATCAGCCACGAGCGCCACCCCCGCGACCAGGGCACCACGCAGCGCCAGCTCGCCGCGGGCCGCGCCCACCGTTTCGCGCCGCTCGCCACGATCACCGCGCCGACGCTCGTCCTCTCCGGTCGCGACGACCCGCTCATCCGGTGGCAGGCCGGGCGCGACACGGCCCGCGCCATCCCCGGCGCCCGCTTCGTCTGCCACCCCGGGATGGGCCACGCGATCCCCGCCGAGCTGTACGACGACGTCGTCGGCGAGATCGTGTCCGTAACCTCCCGGGGGTGAGCGAGCCCGCCTACCTGACCCGCACGCGATCCGGCTACGACGCCATCGCCGAGGAGTGCGCCGACCTCTTCCTCAGCGAGCTGCGGCGCTCCCCGCTCGACCGCGCCCTGCTGGGTGCGTTCGCCGAGATCGTGGGCGCCGAGTTCCCGGACGGGCGGACCGTCGAGGTCGGCAGCGGGCCCGGTGCGATCACCGATCTGCTCGCGGGCCGCGGCCTGGACGTCACCGGGATCGAGCTCTCGCCCGCCATGGTCGCGCAGGCGCGGCGGACCTACCCCGACCGCGCGTACGAGGTCGGGGACATGCGTGCGCTGGCGGCGACCGACCTCGCGGGTCTCGTCGCCTGGTACTCGCTGATCCACATCGCGCCCGAGGAGCGCGCCGCCGTCGTCGCCGGGTTCGCCCGCGCCCTGCGCCCGGGCGGCTACCTGCTGCTCGGCTTCCAGGTCGGCACGGAGGTCCACCACGTGGCGGAGGTCTTCGGCAAGGAGGTCGGCCTGGACTTCCACCGCATGGACCCCGACGACGTGACCGCCCTGCTCGAGGCGGCGGGCTTCGCGCTCGTCTCCCGCACCGTCCGCGCGCCGGAGCCGGGTAGCCGGGCCGCGGCCGTGCCGCAGGCCTGTCTGATCGCGCGGCGGCATGGCTGACTTCGACCTGACCCTGGACGAGCTGCGGGTCGTGGCCCGGTTCGCGGCCGAGGACGCGCAGGAGGTCCTTCCCCTGACCGACGACGACCCGCGTCCGCGCGCCGCGCTCGCGGCGGCGTGGGAGTTCGTGCAGGGCGCTCCGCGGACCCGCCTGCAGCGGGTGACGTCGCTGGACGCGCACCGGGCCGCTGCCGAGGCGACGTCCGAGCCGGCCCGCCTCGCCGCGCGCTGCGCCGGCGACGCCGCGGCCGCCGCCTACCTCCACCCGCTGTTCCAGGCCACCCAGGTCGGCCACATCCTGCGTGCCTCCGCGACCGTCGCCTCCCTGTCCGACGACCCGGAGGCTCGCCTCGCCCGGTCCGTCGCCTGCGCGGACCCGGTCCTGGCCGACGTCCTGCGCCGCTACCCACCCGCCCCCACCGGGTCGTCCCGGATCGCGCGGCTGATGAGCGCGCTGGACGCCGAGCTGCGGACGGCCCGCTGACCGTGGGCTGCGACAACCGCAACGCATAGCGGCGCCCGGTCGGGGTGGTGGTTTCGCGGTGGTCGTGGTGCCAGCCGGCCTGCTCGCGCAGCAGGTTGTGGAATGCGCAGGTGCCGCGGCCGTTGCCCAGGCTCGTCGGGCCGCCTTCGGACCAGCGTCTGCGGTGGTCGAGGTGGGCGATCGGGGCGTCACAGCCGGGTTCGGTGCAGCGGCCGCGGTCGCGGGCGCGGATCCAGTCGGCGAGGACGCCGCCGAAGGCGCGGCGGCGGGAGTCGCCGCCGATGACGATGCCGTCCCGGGCGACCAGCCGCCGCCAGCCCACGCAGGTGGCCTCGTCCAGCAGAGTGGTGGGTCCGAACCCGGGGATCTCCGCCGGCAGCGGGGAGTCGGGGTCCAGCAGCGACTCCACGGGCACGAGGACCTGGATCTCCACCTGAGCCGGTGCGGTGGCGGCCTGCCCGCTCAGCCGTTCGACAAGGGTGTCGGCCATGATCTGCCCGCGGGTCCGGGTGACCGGCTCCGGGGATACCCAGTGTTCGG
>NZ_FNBE01000005.1:0-49518 GCF_900102195.1 Pseudonocardia oroxyli | reverse complement strand
CGCTCGTCGAGCTCCCCCGCGGAGAACGCCTCCCGCACCTTGTCCAACCCGGCGTGCAGATCGCGGGCGAGCCGCAACTGGGTGCGCGCCCGGGTGGGCGAGACCCGCAGGGCGAACCCGAGCTGCCCGACGATGCTCGCCTCGACCCGCTCGGGATCGGCGAGCGCCTCCTCCAGGCGGGCCTCGACCTCCCGCTGCGCCGCCGCCCGCACCTCCTCGGCGATCTCGGCGTCGATCCGGTTCCGCAATGCGACCAGCCGCTCGATCCGCCCGAACCCTGCGGCCCGCTCGTCCCGCGACGGCACGACACGTGTCGCCGTCGAAGGGTCTGCGAGAGTCGCGGTCATGCAGTCATCATAGCAGCTCAATCGACACAAAGCGAACATATGTTCGAAGAACAGGAGCAGTCGTCACGTCCTGCCGTGAGTGCATGAGTTGTGCGTGCTGGAGCCGCGCGGCGGAGCATGCACTGAGGGAGCGGCTACTGCGCCCACGTCTCGACGCGGGCCCGAGCAGCGCATCGCCCCGGCCGAGCTGAGCCCACGATCTCGACCGCACGGGCCCGGCCGCGCTAGGTTGGCGCGGTACCGCACCGGTGGCGGGTTCCTGGGACGCGTCGAGTGCGGGAGTGCGTATGGCCACCGATGGTGTGCGGTTGTGTCGTCGGAGCGACCGCGATCAGCTCACCCATCTCGTCAACGCCCACGCCCAGGCCGTCGTGCCGGGCCTGGCCATCTCGGTGAACGCCGTGCTGAGTCAGCTGGAGAACGAGCCGGGCGAGTTCCTCGTGGAACCGTGGGTCGAGGACCGGGTGATGCTCGCCGTCGAGCGCCGCGGCCGGATCACCGCCGCTGCGTACCTCGTGCGCTACGGGTCGGGCGAGCACGTGGGCCAGGCCTTGCGCGGCGTCGGCGAGATCCGATGGTTGCTCTTCCGGCCGGACTCCGCCGCGACCGGGCGGGTGGTGGCGGAAGCGGCTCTGGCGACCATGCGGCGGTGGGGCGTTCGCCGCGTGCGAGTCGACGGCACGCTGCCGGGTCCCGGTGTCTACGGCCTTCCGGAGCAGTGGCCGCACGTGCGGGGCCTGGTCGAGGACCTCGGGTTCGTGCGTGGTGAGAGACACGAGATCGTGCTGCTCGGCGCGGTCAAGGATCTGCGGCGCACTGCGGATCCCCGGCGGTACCGCGTGGACCGGACGCTCGGGGTCAGCGGCACCCGGCTCACGGCCCGACTCGGGGACGTGAGCGTCGGGTACATCGAGGTCGACACCGCCATCGCGGGAGTCGGGCGGGTCTCCGGGACATGGGCCGACATCGGCAACCTGGTGGTGGCGCCGGAGCACCGACGGACGGGCGTGGGGCGCCGGCTGATCGCCGAGGCCGCGGAGTGGCTGCATCTCGCGCGCGTCGACCGTCTCCTGGCCTACGCCGCTCCGGAGGACGTCGCGATGCTCGGGTTGCTGGAGGGCACCGGCTTCGTCCGGCTGACGGAGACGGCCCGCGAGTGGTCGATCGAGCTGTGAACCGGGGACGAGTGGGTTCGACGGCCCGTCAGCCGCCCCGGCCGGTGGCGACGCCGCTGATCAGGATGTCGGCGACGACTCGCGCGCTGCGTTCGGGATCGAGGTCCGGGTTGGCGTCGAGATGGTCCAGCATGCTGTCGACCGCGCCCTGGTAGGTGACGGCGAACAGCCGGGGGTCGACGTCGTCCCGGAAGTCACCGTCGGACTGGCCGCGCCGGACGATGGCCTCCTGCGCGGTGTAGAGGTCGTCGAGGTCCCGCTGGGTGAAGCGGAGCTCGCCGTCAGCCCGTCTGAGGTTCTGGACGATCTCGCGCATCGCACGGCGCTCGGGCCCGTGCGTCAGGCGCAGGGCTGCGGCGGCGCGGACCGCAGCCCTGATCACCGCCGGCGCGGGCGCCCGGAGATCGATGCTGCTCGCCACGGCCTCGGTGAGCAGCCCGAGGGTGCGACGCGCGGTCTCCTCGAACAGCTCGTCGAGGTCGGCGAAGTAGTGCCAGAGCAGACCCTTGGACGTCCCGGCCAGCCGGACGATCTCGTCGGCCGTCGTCGCGTGGAAGCCGCGGACCGCGAGTGTCTGGACCGTGGCCGCCATCAGCTGTTCGCGCCGCTCCGCCGAGGTCAGTCGAACTCGGCGGGTCACCACCTCGCACTCACCGCCGCCTGCCCAGGATGAGCAGCGCGACCGCCACCATGAGGGCCGCCATCGCGAGCATCTCCACCCGCATCCACGGCGGGAAGAACCCCGGCACGGCCGCCTCGACGATGTTCACCACCACCAGGACGGCCGCGATGACTCCCGTGGCCGTGCGGGCTCGGGCGTTCCCCCGCTTCGCGGCACGCCATCGCATGTGCAGCAGGGCCGCGAACACCGCGACGACAACGGCGTGCCCCCAGGCCTCGTTCGTCGCCTGAGCCGGCGCGAGGACCGTCAACGCCACCAGCACACCGACGGTCGCCACGGCGGCCACGACGTAGACCGCGATGAGCCACGTGACCAGCCCGATCTCTCGGCGTGACACGCCGGCGCTACTATTGACCATGCAGTCAATAGTAGCGACCGCCCGCTCACCGCTCAACCGCGGCACATGAGCCCGGCGCTCCGGGCCGGCCGCGCAGGCCGGTCCCGCGGCTGCACTGGACTTCCAGGCCGAGAGCCCAGGACGAGGAGGTCGAGCGGCTCCTGGGCCCGGGTGCGCCACAAGATCGCGAAGGTCGGACCCGGGCGGACGCGTAGAGGGCACGCCGGCGATGTCGATCAAGAAACGACGAAGGCCCAGCTCCGGTGTGGACACCGTCTGAGCTGGGCCTTCGCTATGAGAGCGGATGACGGGAATCGAACCCGCGTATTCAGCTTGGGAAGCTGATGTTCTACCATTGAACTACATCCGCAGTGCGTGGGATGGACTCTAGCATCCCCGCTGCGGGCCTCCCCCGACCTCCCCGACCGGGGCATGTCCTAGGGTCACACGCGTGCTGCTCTCGGACCGCGACCTGCGCAAGGAGATCGACTCCGGGCGTCTCGGGCTGGAGCCGTGGGACGAGGCGATGCTCCAGCCGTCGAGCATCGACGTGCGGTTGGACCGCTTCTTCCGGGTCTTCCAGAACTCCAAGTACACCCACATCGACCCGGCGCTGCAGCAGGACGAGCTGACCAGCCCGGTCGAGGTCGGCGAGGGCGACAACTTCGTGTTGCACCCCGGCGAGTTCGTGCTCGGCAGCACCTTCGAGCAGGTCTCCCTGCCGGACGACCTGGCCGGGCGGCTGGAGGGCAAGTCCAGCCTCGGCAGGCTCGGCCTGCTCACCCACTCCACCGCCGGGTTCATCGACCCCGGCTTCACCGGCCACATCACCTTGGAGCTGTCCAACGTGGCCAACCTGCCGATCACCCTGTGGCCGGGGATGAAGATCGGGCAGCTGTGTCTCTTCCGGCTCTCCAGCCCGGCCGAGCGGCCCTACGGCAGCGACGGCGTCGGGTCGAAGTACCAGGGCCAGCGCGGCCCCACGCCCAGCAAGGCGTACCTGAACTTCCAGCGGAAGTAGCAGGCGGCGCGAGGGCTGCTCCCCAGAAACCCTCGCGCCGCGAAGTCCGATCAGGTGGAGCGGTCCGCGCCGCTCGCTGATACGTCGATCAGGTCCGGGCTTCCCAGCGGAAGTTCCGCCGGGCGTACGTCGCGAACACCGCGGGCCACAGCACCAGCGCCGCGACCTGCACCAGCGAGAACGCGCTGCCGCCGAACGCCACGTTCGACAGGCTGCCCAGCGCCGCCCCCGGCACGAGGTTGACCATGATCGCCATGCCGTCGAGCGGCAGGAACGACAGGACCACGGCCGCGCCGACCATCACGAAGAACAGCGGCAGCGTGGTGATCTGGGCGCGCTCGGCGGTGGGCGTGACGATCGACGTCGCGAGTGCGGCCGTGACCACCAGCGCCACCCCGCCGACGACGGCGAGGACGATCGCGAGCGGAGACGTCGGCACCGGCAGCCCGAACGCCATGTCCACGCCGACGAACAGCACCATCTGGACCAGCGCGAGCACCGCGGCCGGCGCGATGGTCGCGACCAGCAGGCCCCCGTCGGAGATCCCGCTGGTCCGCAGCCGCTTCAGGACGAGGCTCTGGCGGCGGGCGACCAGCGTCTGCGTCGCCGTGACGTAGATGCCCAGCCCGAGCACCATCACGAGCTGCATGGCGATCACGTTCGCGCCGGAACCCTCGCCGAAGCCGGTCAACGCGAAGAAGACGCCCATGCCGAGCGGGATCGCCAGCGTCGAGATCAGCACGGTCTTGTTGCGGAAGATCGTCCGCAGCTCGCTGCGGGTGAGCGCGAGGACGCGGTCCATGTCAGCTCTCCGTCCGGATCGACAGGTAGATGTCGGCGAGCGACGCGGGCGCGGCCCGCAGGTCGCTCAGCGTGACCCCGAGGTCCGCGGCCCAGCCGAGGAACGCCGTCAGGTCGCGCTGCAGGTCGTCGGTGTGGACCAACACGTCCGGGCCGTCGATCCCGGGCGGGGGCGTGACGCCGGCGGGCAGGGTCGCCGAGAAGGAGGCGGGTCTGCTGGCGAGGATCTCCGACAGGGAGCCCGCGACCACGACCCGGCCCTCGTGCATGATCGCCACACGGTCGGCCAGCGCCTCGGCCTCCTCCAGGTAGTGCGTGGTCAGGATGACGGTGCGCCCGCCGTCCTGGAGCTCCTGGATCGCGTCCCACGTCCGGCGGCGAGCGGCCGGGTCCAGCCCGGTCGTCGGCTCGTCGAGCACGACGAGCTCGGGGGAGCCCCAGACCGCGGTCGCCAGGTCGAGGCGCCGCTTCTCGCCGCCGGACAGGGCGGAGACGCGGACGTCGGTGCGGTGTGCGAGGTCGAAGCGCTCCAGCAGCCGGGCCACCCGGTCCGTGCGCGGCGAGAGCTGTCCCCACAGCTCCAGGGTCTCCCCGACCGTCAGCTCCTCGACGAACCCGCCCTCCTGGAGCTGGATCCCCATCCGCTCCCGCAGGGCGTGCCGCTCGCGGCCGGGGTCGAGCCCCAGCACCGAGACGTCCCCGCTGCTGCGGGCGCGGAAGCCCTCCAGCACCTCGAGGGTCGTCGTCTTGCCCGCCCCGTTCGTGCCGAGCAGCGCGAACACCTCGCCGCGCCGCACCTCCAGGTCCACCCCTCGCACGGCCTCGAAGTCGCCGTACCGGACCCGGAGGTCACGCACGCCGATCGCGAGGTCGGTCCGCACTGCCGTCTCCGTCATGCTCACCACGGTGCCGTTCCGGGTGGGCCGCCCGGTAGGACGCCGAGTCACGGGTCCGGCTGACGCCGACACGGTGCCGGGATGACAGCTGTCATGCGGCTACGTTGGTCCGTGTGGTCCTGACGCCGGAGGAGAAGCGCCTGCGCGCGGCGCGCCGGTTCGGCCGGATCGGGCTGATCTGGACGACCCTGTCGTTCCTCTTCGTGCCGGCCTTCGCGCTGCTGCCCGGTTGGGACCCGCCGGGCGCGGTCGCCGTGTTGGCCGTGCTGTTCGTGGCTGCGCTGGTGCTGCACGTGTGGCGGATCCGCCAGCACATCCGGGTGCTCGGCACGGTCGCGCCCGCCTGGTACGCGGTCGTGACGTCCCTGGTCGGGCTCGCGCTGGTCTGGGTCGGTGCCGCGTCGAGCCCGACGGGCTGGATGTGGGCGATCATCGGCGGGATCCTGCTGGGGGACATCGTCGCCGGGCTCCGGGCACGGTTCGCGCTGCTCTGGGTGGCGGTGGCGGTGGTGGTGTCCGCGGCGCTCGCGTTCCAGGCCGCGAGCTACGTCGACTCGCCGCTGGTCATCGCCCAGCAGGTCACGGCCGCGATCCTGACCGCGGTGTACGTGGGTTCCTTCTGGATCCTCGACGTCGAGCGGCTCTGGTGGCTCAAGGCCGTCACCGACCTCGACGACTCGCGCCGCACCGCCGCCCAGCTGGCGACGACCCGCGAGCGCCTGCGCCTGGCGGACGACCTGCACGACATCCTCGGCCACGCGCTCGAGGTCGTCGCGTTCAAGAGCGAGCTGGCGGCGCGGCTGCAGGAGGTCGACCCGGTGCGCGCCCGGGCGGAGATGGAAGAGGTCCAACGGGTGGCACGCGAGTCGTTGACCGAGGTCAGGGCCCTGGTCCGGAGCGGGCGGGACACCGATCTCGCCGCGGAGCTGGCGGGTGCGCGCGCCGTGCTCGGGTCGGCGGGGATCGTCCTGCAGGTCACCGGTGACCCGTCACTCGTGCCGGAGGAGGGTCGCAACGTGCTCGGCCGGGTGCTGCGCGAGGGGATGACGAACGTGCTGCGCCACGCCCAACCCAGCCACTGCAGCATCGAGATCACCCCGAACAGCCTCGTGCTGTGCAACGACGGGGTCGGCGGGGACGGCTGGGACAGCGACGGGACCGGCACCGGGCTCGTCGGGCTGACCCGGTACCTCGAGGAGCACTCGGGACGGCTGCAGGCGGGCCGCGACGGCGGGACGTTCCGACTCGAGGCGGTGCTCGGATGATCCGGCTGGTCCTGGCGGACGACGAGTCGCTCACCCGTGGGGCGGTCGGTGCGCTGCTCGGTCTGGAGTCCGACCTGACCGTCGTCGCGGAGGCGGGCGACGGGGACGAGGCCGTGGCGGCGATCGCCGAGCATCGGCCGGACGTCGCGGTCCTGGACGTCGAGATGCCGGGTCGAGACGGCGCCGAGGTCGCCCAGTGGGTCAAGGCCAACGCACCCGAGGTGCGGTGCATCATCCTCACCCGGCACGCCCGGCCCGGAGTGCTGCGCCGGGCGCTGGCGGCGGGGGCGGCCGGGTTCGTCACGAAGAGCGCACCGGCGACACAGCTCGCCGACGTGATCCGACGGGTGCACGGCGGCGGCCGGTACGTCGACAACGACCTCGCGATGACGGCCCTGACCACCGAGGACTGCCCGCTGACCGACCGCGAGCTGGAGGTGCTCCGCGCGGTCGACGCGGCCGGTCCCGCCGGTACCGCGGCCGACATCGCGGCGAAGGTGCACCTCTCCGCGGGCACCGTCCGCAACTACCTCTCCGCCGCCATGCAGAAGCTCGGCACCGCGACGCGCGCGGAGGCGGTGGAGCAGGCGAGAGACCACGGCTGGATCTGACCGGGCCAACCCACTCCTCCGACCCCACCACCGCCCCGCGAGTCCCCCGCGCCGGCCCCGCGAGTCCCTGGTTTTCGGACGCGCGAGTCGGACGTCGCGTCCCCGGCGCTCGCTAGGCTGGTCGGCGATGGACTCGCCCGAGCGCCCGCGCACCCCCGCCGAGCCCGGCGGAGAGGTCGAGACGTGGCGCAGTGGGCGCCACACCCCGGCCCACCCGGCCGACGCCCCGATGCGGGACGACCCGCCGTCGTCGGGAGAGGGGGTCAAGGACCCGATCGCCGTCCTGCGACGCTTCCGCCCGCGCAGCCTCAAGGGTGCGACCGGGCTCGGGATCGCCGCCGCCGCGGTGCTGCTGTTCGTCTTCCTGGCCTTCGACGACCGCGCCCGCTTCTGGGTGCCGCTCGCCGCGGGTTTCGTCGTGCTCGTGCTGTTGGCCCTGCTGCGGCTCGACCGCTTGCTCAAGGGCTGGACCTGGCACGTCGCGGGGCTGGCGTTGCTGGCCGGGCTCGTGGTCGAGACCAGCGGGAACCCGTGGGCGTGGGCGTTCGCCGCGAGCATCGGGATCCTGGTGGCCGGGCTGCTGCGGCTCCCGCGGTGGCGGCTGGTGGCGGTCGGGGCGGTGCTCGTCGCGGTGTCCGCGATCGGCTACCAGCTGCGGGCGTCCGAGGTGCGGGAGCAGGAGGCGCAGGTCGCGCAGCAGGCCGGCACCGAGATGCGATCGGCGTTGGGGGTGTCCCGGCCCGCCCTCGTCCTCGTCGGGCTGGAGAAGGGCATCCGGACCCCGGACGCCCAGGCCGTGTGCCGCCTCCTCGACCCGCAGCCGACCACGCAGCTCCTGCAGGCGACCGGCGCCCCGACCTGCGAGGCCGCCGTCGCCGGGCTGCACGACAAGGTCCCCGCCGCGACGCCCGAGCCGAGCGCGCCGCGAGCCTCGGGCGCGGAGGTGCAGCCGCCCGGGACGGTCGTGGCGCTCGACGGCTGCGGCTCGCTCTGGGGCCACACCGTCCCGGCCCTCGGGACGGTCGACGCGATCCGCACCGACGCACCCCGCGAGACCTGGCGGGTCACCGCCTTCCGTCCCTGCGCCTCGACGGCCTGAGTCCCCACGGGCCCGACACCGCAGCAGCCGATCCGCTGCAGCTCGACGTCGGCTCGCGCGCCCGGAGGGGACGCGTGTGGAGTGGGGGACTCGCGGGTGGCGGGCCGGGACACGGGTCGGCCCCGCGACCTGAGGCCGCGGGGCCGGTGCCGGTGCCGGTGTGGCGACTACTTCGAGTCGGGCTTCGCCTGGGACTCCGAGCCGACGTGGCCGTTGGTCTCCGGCTTGCCGGTGATCGGGTCCTGTGCCGGCTTCGCCTCGGTGCCCGGGGTGGGCGAGTCCGTGATGAGGGCGTCCTTGGCCGGGCCGTCCTCGGTCTCGGCCGGGGCGTCCTTCGCCGAGGCGGCGAGTGCCTCGTCGTTCTTCTCCGTGGTGACCTCGGAGCGCTCCGCCGCAGGCTCCGTGGTGGCCGACGCGGTGTCCGGCTCGGTGGTGGTGCTTTCGGTCAGGGGGGTCTCGGTCGTCTGCTCGACGTCACCCTCGGTCGTCTCCGACGGGGTCTGTGCGTCGCCGCGTTGGACGGAGGCGAGCAGCATCTGTGCCACGTCCTGGACCTGGACGTTCTCCCCGACCCCGGCGGCCTGCTTGGCGGTGAGGCCGTCGCCGATCATCGTGCGGCAGAACGGGCACCCGACGGCGATCGTGCCCGCGCCGTCCGACGAGGCGGAGGAGAGCGTGTCGACGGCCTCCTCGGTGCGGGTGACGTTGATCCGCTGCCCGATCCGCTCCTCCATCCACATGCGCGCGCCACCGGCGCCACAGCACATGGAGCGGTCGGCGTGGCGCGGCATCTCGGTGAGCGTGCCGACGGCCGAGACCAGCTCGCGCGGCTCCTCGTAGACCTCGTTGTGCCGGCCGAGGTAGCAGGGGTCGTGGTAGGTGACCCGGGTGGCTGAGTCCGGGTCGGCGACCGGGACGAGCTTGCCGGTGCGGACCAGCTTGTTCAGCAGCTGGGTGTGGTGGATGACCTCGTAGTGCCCGTCGAGCTGCGGGTACTCCCGCGACAGCGAGTTGAGGCAGTGCGGGCAGGTCGTGACGATCTTGCGGGTGCCGGGCTCGCGGCCCTCGAACACCGCGTTGAGCATCTCGGCGGTCTGCTGGGCCATCATCTGGAACAGGAACTCGTTGCCCGCGCGCCGGGCCGGGTCACCGGTGCAGGTCTCCTCGGTGCCCAGGACCACGTAGTCGACCCCGGCGCGGTGCAGCAGCTCCGCGGTGGCCTTGGTGGTCTTCTTGGCGTTGTCGTCGAACGCGCCCGCGCAGCCGACCCAGTAGACGTACTCGGTGTCGGGGGACAGCTCACCGTCGAACACCGGGACCTCGAAGGGCAGCTCCGCAGCCCAGGCGAGGCGGTCCTTCTGGTTCGACCCCCACGGGTTGCCCTTGTTCTCCAGGTTCTTGAACAGCCCCGACAGCTCCGACGGGAACTCGGTCTCGATCATGACCTGGTAGCGGCGCATGTCCACGATGTGGTCGACGTGCTCGATGTCGACGGGGCACTGCTCCACGCACGCCCCACACGTCGTGCAGGACCACAGGATGTCCGGGTCGATGACCCCGAGGACGTCCTCGCCGCCGATCAGGGGGCGCTCGGCCTCCTTGCGGGCGGACTCCGGGATCGCCGCCAGCCGCGCCTCGGCGTCCTCGCCGGTGATGCCGACCTCGTCGCCGGCCATGTCGGTGGAGCCACCGGCGAGCAGATAGGGCGCCTTGGCGTAGGCGTGGTCACGCAGAGCGTTGACCAGCAGCTTCGGCGACAGCGGCTTCTCGGTGTTCCACGCCGGGCACTGCGACTGGCAGCGGCCGCACTCGGTGCAGGTCGTGAAGTCCAGCAGACCCTTCCAGGAGAAGTCCTCCACCCGGCCGACCCCGAACACGTCGGTGTCCGGGTCGGCCTCCTCCAGGTCGAGGGCCTTCCCGCCGGAGGTCATCGGCTTGACGTTGCCCAGCGCCTTGCGGCCGTCGTCCTCACGCTTGAAGTAGATGTTGAAGAACGCGGTGAACCGGTGCCAGGCCACGCCCATGGTGGGCTTGGCGGCGATGACGATCAGCCACACCATCGCCGAGAGCACCTTGATCGCGGCGAACACGCTGATCAGGGCTGGGGAGGCGGGCAGGATCGCGCCGAGGGCCTTGGACACCGGCGCGGACCAGGTGGGCACGTCGAAGACGCCGAG
The DNA here is from genome assembly GCF_900102195.1 of Pseudonocardia oroxyli. Classification (GTDB taxonomy): domain Bacteria; phylum Actinomycetota; class Actinomycetes; order Mycobacteriales; family Pseudonocardiaceae; genus Pseudonocardia; species Pseudonocardia oroxyli. The sequence continues at coordinate 39,107 of NZ_FNBE01000005.1, read as the reverse complement.
CGCCTCCTTCGCCCCCCGCACGACCAGGATGCCCAGGCCCTCGAGGAACACCACGATCTCGACGAAGTAGGCCCGGCCCATGTTCGAGCCGTAGAACCGCGACGCGCGCCCGAGCCGCTTCGGGTTCTTGACCTGGCGGTAGACGATCAGCGGGATGATCCCGACGATCGTGCCGACGCCGAGGATCTCCACCCACAGCGAGTACGGGCCCCACTCGCCGATGATCGGCAGGTGGAACCTCGGGTTCCACACCTCGACGAACGCCTCGACCAGCGCCAGGATCAGCCCGCCGAAGCCGACCATCACCAGCCAGTGGAACACCCCGACGTGCGACCACTTCATCATGCGCGTGTGGAGGAGGACCTCCTTGAGCATCGTCGCGAACCGCGGACCGAACGGGCCCGTGCGCGACGGGTCCGGCTGCCCCAGCCGGATCGTGGCGATCATGCTCGCGGTGGTCCGCCACACCATGACCACGGCCACCACGGCCACCGCCACGGTGAGGATGCCGAGCACCCACTGCACCCACGTCATCGGCTGTCTGACCTCCCTGTCGATCCCCGGCAGGAAGGCTAGGTTACTCGCCGGTAACTGGCTGGTACGGCCTCTCTGCGGTCCGCGACTCCTCGCGTGGACCGGAGACTAAGGCAGCGAACGTCCGTTCTGCGCTGTGACCGAGGCGGCATGGGGGCTGTGGCGGCACATTCTCCCCGGTCGGGGCGATATGTGAGGGTGACCTACTGAGATCGGAATCACCGAAAAGTGTGCGCTATGCGAACACAGACGTTGTTCACGCGGAGTGAGGGATCCGGCGAACGGGTGGTAGCGGAGCGCCTTCACGCGGTGCTCGCACGGACTCGTTAGCCTGGTCCGCTGGGCGGCCCGCGCTCCCTGGACCATCTCGCGGGCACGATCAGGCGGGAGACGAGAGCGATGACCGAGTTCGCCCAGGCGGCCCTCACCACAGGGGGGTTGCAGGGCTGGATCCAGCAGAACATCGTGCCGCTGATCCTGCTCGGGATCGCCATCATCCTGCTCTGGATCGGAGGCCGGGGCGACAACGCCGGCGTCGCGCGGCGCAGCATCGGCCTGCTGATCGGGCTGGTGGCGCTGGGGATCGCGGTCAGCGGGCAAGGACCTGCCGTCGGCCAGTTCCTGGCCAACCTGATCGTGGGCTGACCGGGCGTGTTGGTCCGCACGGATGACGAGGTCTACCGGGTCGACTCGGTGTGGCTCGGCCCGCCGCGCGCCACGTTCCCGTGGCGGGCGCGGTACGTGTCCTACGGGGTGGGCCTGCTCGTCATGATCGCGGTGATGTTCGTGCAGCGGCGCGTCGGCATCGGGCTGGACTTCTTCTCCATCGCCTGGTCGCTGATCATCACCGTGCTCATCACCCGGTTCCTGGGCAAGCGGATCGACTACGAGCGGCCGCTGGGTCAGGTCGCGGAGCTGTTCCGACACGAGGTCACCGGCCCCCGACCGCGACGGGCGGGCGCGGGCGGACCCGTTCGCTTCGCGCACGTCCGGACGCAGCGGGTCCTGCCCGCCCAGCGCGGTGCCACCCGCCCGGAGGCCGCGCCCCCGGTCGAGGCGCTCGAGGCGCCCCGGCGGCCCGAGGTCACCGCATCCCCGCAGCCCGGACTGCGCGACATCACGCCCGTGCGCGCCGCCCCGCGCCGGGTCCGCCCCGCGGCCCGCGCCCAGGAGCCCGCCCCGTGGGCCACCGCCGCGCAGCGGAGGGGCCACCGTGGCGCGTGAGAAACGGGACCCGTTCCGGGACGGCCGCCGCCCGGCCGGGCGCGCGCTGCAGGGCGAGGCGAAGCTCCCGACGTTCAGTCCCACGATCGCGCTGCGCAGCATCGACGGCCATGTGACCAGGACCGGCACCCAGGTCATGGCCTGGTACCGGCTCTCCCCGCAGGCGTGGAGCTTCCGCAGCGACGGCCAGCGCGAGATCCTGATCCGCCAGATCGCGGCCCAGCTCGGCGAGCTGCAGGGGCGCTGGCTGCACCTGCGCGTCACCACCCGGCCCTACCCGGTGCACATGTGGGCGGAGTCGTTCGACCAGAACGCCCTCGGCCGCATGCCGGACGTTCCCGGCGCGCTGGGCTGGGAGGCCTTCCTCGAGGGCGAGCAGCGCCACCTCATGGGCCTGTCCATGAGCGACAAGGAGGTCTTCCTCGGCGTCGAGGTCTCCGGGCGCAGCATGATCGACCGCTGGGTGGAGCGGGCCGCGCCGATGCTCGGCCGGGTCGTGCCCGCCGCGGTGCGGGCGGAGCTGAGCGCGCTGGAGTCCGAGCTCAACCACCTGGACGCCCTGGTCGCCGGCGCCGGGCTGGACGCCGTGCCCGCGGGCGCGTCGGACATGTCGTGGCTGATGCACCGTTCCGTCGCGCTCGGGCTGCCCGCGCCGCGCAGCCTGTCCGACGTGCCGGTCGGGGTCGGGCGCTGGGAGTCCGAGGACCTCGCGACCTTCACCGACGGCGTCGAGCTCTACCAGGACCCCTACGCCCCCACCGTGAAGGTCACCGGGCGGGTGCGCGGGCAGTCCGTCACCCGGGACGTCGCCGTGCTCTCCGTGGGGCTGATGGAGGGCCTGCGCATCCCCGAGGTGGACGACCCCTGGATGCAGCACTCGGACCGCCTGCCCTTCCCCGTGGAGTGGTCCGCGCGGATGTACATCCGCAAGCCGGAGGAGGTCACGGGCGAGCTGCAGCGCCAGATGGGCAAGGTGCGCAGCCAGATCCGGCACTACACCCACGACCACGACCTCGAGCCGCCGATGTCGCTGGCCCGCCAGGCCGACCGGGTGCTCGAGGTCGAGGACGAGCTGACCAGCGGGCTCACCCAGCTCAACACCCGGCTCTACGGCTGGTGGCGGATCGCCGTCTCCGGCCGGGACGAGTCCGAGGCCATCCAGCGCGCCCAGCAGGTGCTGGACCTCTACTCCCCCAAGGTGCAGATCGAGCACCCCGAGGCGCAGTACCGCTACGCGCGGGAGTTCATCCCGGGCGAGCAGCTGGCGTCCACCGCCTACCGCCGCCGCGGGTCGGTGACCTGGGCGGCGGCGGGCGTGCCCGCGGCCACGGCGTCGGTCGGTGACCGGCGCGGGATCATGCTCGGCGAGACCTGCACCGCGACCCGCCGCCCGGTGGCCTGGGACCCGTGGCTCGCCCAGGAGGTCCGCCGGGCGTCCGGCCTGACGGCGGTCGTCGGCGGCCTGGGCTCCGGCAAGTCCTTCCTCACCGGCCTGATCGTCTACAAGACGCTGCGCGCGGGCGCCCGCTGGACGGTGCTGGACCCCTCCGGGCCGCTCGCCGAGCTGACCCGGCTGCCCGAGCTGGCGTCCTTCTCCCGGCACATCAACCTGCTGCGCGCCGATCCCGGCATCCTCAACCCGTACCGGGTCGTGGCCGAGCCGCGGCCCGAGCACTTCCTCGACGACGAGGACCCCGAGCGCTCCTGGCGCCGCGAGCGGCTGCTGGCCGCCGCGACCCGCCGCCGCCTGGTCCTCGACGTGCTGTCCGGTCTGCTGCCCTACGACGTCGCGCGGATGCCGCACACCCGGATCGTGCTGCTCCGCGCGGTCCGCGAGGTCGGCGGCGCCGCGGACCGACACCCCGGCCTGGTGATCGACGCGCTGCGCCGCCACCAGCGCGAGGGCGAGGACCACTCCGGCGTGGTCGCGGACTTCCTCGAGGAGCGGCGCGAGCTCCCGCAGGCGGCCCTGCTCTTCCCGGACACCAGCCGGGACGACCCGTGGGCCGCGGACCGGGACTACCGGCTCACGGTGCTGACCATGCAGGGCATGACCCTGCCGCGACCCGGCAGCCCGCGCGAGGAGTGGACGGACAACGAGGCGCTCGCCGTCGAGCTGCTGAACCTGGCGTCCTGGCTGACCCAGCGCACGATCTACGACGCGGACCGCAACATCCGCAAGGGCGTCGCGCTCGACGAGACGCACTTCCTCTCGCAGGTCCCCACCGGGAAGGTGCTGATCGACCGGCTCGCGCGGGACTCCCGCAAGTTCAACGTCCGGGCCCTGTTCGCCTCGCAGCTGGCGGGCGACCTGCTCCGGGTCTCCGGCTTCGCGTCGCTGGTCAACGCGGTGTTCGTCGGCCGGACGGACGACGAGGAGGCCCAGACCGAGGCGCTGCGGCTGCTGCGGGTGCCCACCGGCGTCGGCTACGAGCAGATGCTCGGCACGCTGTCCCCGCGCCCCCGGCACGACGACCGCCCGGACGACACCCCGCGCCAGTTCGTCTTCGCCGACGGGCACGGCGGCGTCGAGAAGATCCGGATCGACCTCGAGGCGCCGCACCTGGACCACGTGCGCGAGGCCCTGGACACCAACCCGGACGCGAACCGGGTCGCGGTGCGCGGCGTGCCGACCGAGGGCACCCGGGCGCCCGACGAGCCGCGGGCCGTCGGCGCCCGCCAGGTCGTCGTGCCCGCGGGCGGAATCGATCTGGACGACGACACCGACCCGGCCGACCTCCCCGACCTCAGCGCGGCCGAGGTGCGCTCCGGCGCCGCCACCCGGGTCGGCCCGGGGGACGAGTCGTGGGGCCTGCAGGTCATCGACCCCGAACGGGACACCGCGGACGACACGCAGCTCGAGCTCCTCGACGACCTGGAGGAGGGCTGGGCGGACATCGACGAGCAGGACGGGCTCGCCGAGCCCGCCGAGCTGCAGGACCACCGGGCCGGCGAGGGCGGGCGGTGACCCCCGCGGGTCTCACGGGCGGCGGACTGCTCGGGCTGCTCGCGGTGCTGCTCGTGCTCGTCGCCGCCCTGGTCCGCGGCCTGCGCCGCCGCCCCGACCCCGCCTTCCTCCCCCGAGATGGACATCAGGGCGATTCCCGGCCCTCCCGAACCGCCCTGAGGTTCCTCTCGGCGCGGCCTGCCGCCTTGCTCGTCGTCGTCGGCATCGTGGTGGGGACCGGTCTGATCGGGGCGCCCGCGTCCGCCCAGCCCTTCGACTGCAAGAGCGCGCCCGAGCCGGACCGGCCGGGGACGGGGCTCGTCGGCTCGCTCGACCCGCCGCGGATCGACGGCGGCGAGCCGGGTTCGGTGTACCGCGAGGTCGGCTACGCCGGGATGACCTGGCACAACTACGACCTCGGCTGTGGCGGCGGCGTCCTCAATCCCGCGACGACCACGGACACCTGGCTGGGCAACCAGACCTTCAACGTGGCGAAGTTCGCCGTCGGCGGCGTCAACTGGGCGCACTACCTGATCGCGGACGGCGGTGCCCTGCTCGACCCGCTCGACGGGGTCATCACCTCCGCCACCCGGGCGATGTACGAGTCGGTGTTCCTGCCGTGGATCGGCGTGGCGCTGGTGATCCTCGCGATCGTCCTGCTCGTCCTCGCCATGCGCGGCGACCTGGCCCGGCAGACGCAGCGGGCGGCGCTGGGCATCGGCGCGCTGATCCTGGCCGCGGCCGCCTACCTGGCCCCGGTGAACTGGGCGCGGGCCGCGGACACCCTGCTCCTCGACGGCGTCACGCAGATGCAGGAGGGCTTCCTCGCGCAGGTGGGCCTCGGCGACCGGGACACGCTGCCGACGGTGCTGGTCGACCAGGTCGTCTACCAGAACTGGCAGCGCGGGAACTTCGGGTCGCCGGACGTCCCCCAGGCCCAGGATCTGGGCCGACCCCTGCTGCGCGCCTCCACGTTCACCATCGACGAGGTCGCCACCGGGGCGGACACCCCCGAGCTCGCCGAGCAGAAGAAGGCGGACTTCGAGGCGCTCGCCGGGCAGATGGGCGACCGCTACTCCTACTTCCAGGGCGAGTCCGGCAGCCGCGTCGGCGTCGGGGTGCTCGCGGTGATCCAGGCGGTGTGCATCGCGCTGTTCCAGCTGCTGTCCAAGGTGCTGGTGCTGGTCTCGATGCTGCTGCTGCGGCTCATGGTGATGACGGCGCCGGTGATCGCGGTCGTCGCGGTGCTCAAGCCGGACGTGCTGCCCGCGCTGCTGCGGGTGGCGGGCGCGGCGATCGTGAACACGGTGATCGTCGGGGCGCTCGCGGGCCTGCACGCGCTGCTGGTGGTCTCGCTGTTCCGGCCCGGCTCGGGCATCGACCTGTGGCTCGCGCTGCTGGTCACCGGTGTGGTGACGGTGGTGCTGTGGGCGGTGGCGCGGCCCTTCCGCAGGCTCGTGTCCATGGTGTCGTTGACCCGGGACCAGTTCGGCGGGATCGTGCCCGGCGCCGGTGGCGGCCCGATGTCCCGGGTCTGGCAGCGGATGCGCGGCCCCGAGCCGGAGTCGCGGCAGGGCCGCTGGTGGGACGAGCGGCGGGTGGGCTCCGCGGGCGGCGACCCCGACGCGGTCCGACCCGAGGCCGAGTACCACGCGCCCCCGGTGCAGGGGACCGTCACCCAGGCCGGGCCGGGGGCACGGACCCCGCGCAGGCACCCGCAGCCCGTGGCGCCCGCCCAGCGCGGCGCCCTGCCCGCCGTGGGCGGCGGCGCCCAGGCGATCGCCGCCCGCCCGCCCGCCCGCACGGACCCCGGCGAGATCGACGAGCGGGTGATCTACCGGCGTCGCGCCCCCGAGGTGCGCGCGGCCGAGCCCGAGGTCGTCGACGGCACCACCGTCTACCGCATCTACCGCCCCGCGAGGTCCGGCCGTGCCGATTAGGTCTCCGCGCGGACGGGCCGCCGCGTACCGGGCCCTCTGGTCCTGGCCACTGGGCAGCCCGCTGCGGCTGGCGGCCACCGCCGTCGTCGTCGTGGGGCTCCTCGTGCTGGCCGGGTTCGCGCTCGGCGGGCGCGAGTCCGCGGAGCGCGGGATCGCCTCGCCGACCACGACGACGGCCGTCCGGGCCCCGTCCTCGGCGGGCCCGACGGCGTTGCCCCCGGTCGCGCCGCTCACGCCGACCACGCTGCCGTTGAGCGCGGTCCCGCCCGCCGCCCTGCAGGTGGCGGCGAACTGGGCGGCGGCCTGGGTGAACCACCCCGACGGCGTGACGAACGAGGTGTGGGTCAACGGCCTGGCCCCCTTCACGACGTCGGAGTACGTCGGCACCCTCTCCGGCGTGGATCCGGCCAACATCCCGGCGAGCCGGGTGACGGGCCCGGCGCGGGCCACCGAGGTCTCCCCGCGCAGCGTGGACGTGGACGTCCCGACGGACGCGGTGACCCTCGCGATCACCGTCGTCGAGACCGAGGCGGGCTGGCGGGTCGCCGGCTACGACCAGGCCTGAGCGATGCGCCTGTTCCGGCCGCTGCGCCTGCTGCTGCCGTTCGTCGCCATCGGGGTGGCGCTGGTGGTGTTCCTGGCGCTCGGGTTCCTCGCGTTCGCCCCGAACCAGGCGCAGCCGGGCCCCACCATGGGCGCCTGCGACGCGGGCATCGGCGCGGTCGGGCGCTCCACCGCGGGACAGCAGGCGGGCGCGACGCTGGAGACGCTGAGCGACGAGCAGAAGCAGAACGCGAACACGATCATCGGCGTCGGCAAGGAGATGAACACGCCCCCGCGGGCCTGGCTGGTCGCGCTGGCCACGGCGATGCAGGAGTCGACCCTGCGGAACATCGACTACGGGGACCGGGACTCGTTGGGGCTGTTCCAGCAGCGCCCCTCCCAGGGGTGGGGCTCGCCCGCGCAGGTCACCGACCCGCTCTACAGCTCGCGGACCTTCTACGAGCGGCTGCTGCAGGTCCCGCGCTGGGAGCAGATGCCGGTGACCGTGGCCGCGCAGACCGTGCAGCGCTCGGCCTTCCCGGACGCCTACGCGAAGTGGGAGACCCTCGCCGCGGGTCTGGTCGGGCAGTTCGGCGGGGTCGCCGACCCGGCGGGGTGCGGGCCCTCGGCCGCGTCCCTGCCCGCGGGCGTGGCCCGGGCCGCGATCGAGTTCGCCCTCGGCGAGGTGGGCAAGCCCTACGTGTGGGGCGCGACCGGGCCGAACACCTACGACTGCTCCGGGCTGATGCTGCGGGCCTTCGAGGCGGCGGGCGTGCAGCTCCCGCGGGTGTCCCGGGACCAGTACCGGGCGGGCGGGCACCTGCCCGTGCGCGACGCCCAACCCGGCGACCTGATGTTCTACGCCTACGACCGCAACGATCCGCGCACCATCCACCACGTGTTCCTCTACCTGGGCAACGACCAGATGGTCGAGGCGCCCTACAGCGGGCAGAACGTGCGGGTCCAGCCGGTAAATTGGGAGTACGACGAGCTGGTGCCCCTCGCCACCCGGCCCGGCACGCCTGCCAACACCGCCTGAACAGGAGCCCCGTGAGCCGCCCGGACCGCCCCCAGTCCGCCCCCTCGTCCTGGTCCACCCCGCCGCGGCCGCGCTCGACGACGCCGCTCGCGGACTACCTCGACCGCCCGGTCCCCGGCGCGGGGCCGGACTACCTGGTGGTGCCGCGGTCGCTGGCGGAGGCGATGCCGCTGCGCTGGCAGCAGGTCTTCGCGGGCCTGCTCGCGGACCTGCACGACGCCTACGGCCACCTCGACTGGCCGGACTACCGCGTCGTCCCCTCGCGGTGGGAGCTGCTGGCGGACCTGGACGAGGAGCAGCTCGCCGCGGCGGGCTACGTCGCCGACCTGACCGCGGACGGCACCCTGGAGTACCGGGACGCCGCCGGGCGGCCCGCGCCGGACTCCCAGCGTGCGCTCGCGCCGGTCGAGGAGACGCTGCCGCACCGGGGCGACGAGGTGCCCCCGCCCCGGCCCGCCCCGCCGCTGTAGGGGCGTCTTCGGCTCTCTAGTCCGAACCCGAGAATGCGGGATACGGAGAAAGTTGAGCCGGGTGGGAACAACCTCCGGAGGCCGCCCGTTGGACCGGTCAGAGAGTTGAGCGAACCAGGCTCAAGCCCGAGTTGACGGGCCGCGCCCGGAACGCAAGACTTGAGCCCGATCCGCTCAACGGAGCGGTCACCAACATTTCGGAGGCATCAACCATGGCTCGTGCGGTCGGCATCGACCTCGGGACCACCAACTCCGTCGTCGCCGTCCTCGAGGGCGGGGAGCCGACGGTCATCGCCAACTCCGAGGGCGCTCGGACCACGCCGTCGGTGGTGGCGTTCGCACGCAACGGCGAGGTCCTCGTGGGCCAGTCCGCCAAGAACCAGGCCGTCACCAACTCGGACCGCACGTTCCGGTCGGTGAAGCGCCACATCGGCGGTGACTGGAAGACCCCGGACATCGACGGCAAGACCTACAGCACGCAGGAGATCTCCGCGCGCGTGCTGCAGAAGCTCAAGCGGGACGCCGAGTCCTACCTCGGTGAGCCGATCACCGACGCGGTGATCACCGTCCCCGCGTACTTCGAGGACGCGCAGCGCCAGGCCACCAAGGAGGCCGGCCAGATCGCGGGCCTCAACGTCCTGCGCATCGTCAACGAGCCCACCGCGGCCGCGCTGGCGTACGGCCTGGACAAGGGTGAGACCGAGCAGACGATCCTCGTGTTCGACCTCGGCGGCGGCACGTTCGACGTGTCCCTGCTCGAGATCGGGGACGGCGTCGTCGAGGTCAAGGCCACCAACGGCGACAACCACCTCGGTGGAGACGACTGGGACGAGCGGATCGTCACCTGGCTCGTCGACAGGTTCAAGAGCGCGCAGGGCATCGACCTGACCAAGGACAAGATGGCCATGCAGCGGCTCCGCGAGGCCGCGGAGAAGGCGAAGATCGAGCTGTCCAGCTCGAACAACGCCACCATCAACCTGCCGTACATCACGGTCGACGGTGACAAGAACCCGCTGTTCCTGGACGAGACGCTCTCCCGCGCCGAGTTCCAGCGCATCACGCAGGACCTGCTCGACCGCACCCGCGCCCCGTTCAACCAGGTGGTGAAGGACGCCGGCATCTCCGTCGGCGACATCGACCACGTGGTGCTCGTGGGTGGCTCCACCCGCATGCCCGCCGTCACCGACCTGGTGAAGGAGCTGACCGGCGGCAAGGAGCCCAACAAGGGCGTGAACCCGGACGAGGTCGTCGCCGTCGGCGCCGCCCTGCAGGCCGGTGTGCTCCGCGGTGAGGTCAAGGACGTCCTGCTGCTGGACGTCACCCCGCTGTCCCTGGGCATCGAGACCAAGGGCGGCGTGATGACCAAGCTCATCGAGCGCAACACCACCATCCCCACCAAGAAGAGCGAGATCTTCACGACGGCGGACGACAACCAGCCGTCCGTGCAGATCCAGGTCTTCCAGGGTGAGCGCGAGATCGCGGCCTACAACAAGAAGCTCGGCATGTTCGAGCTGACCGGCCTGCCGCCCGCCCCCCGGGGCGTCCCGCAGATCGAGGTGTCCTTCGACATCGACGCCAACGGCATCGTGAAGGTCACCGCGATCGACAAGGGCACCGGCAAGAGCCAGGACATGACGATCACCGGCGGCTCGGCCCTGAGCAAGGACGAGATCGACCGCATGATGGCCGAGGCCGAGGCGCACGCCGCGGAGGACGCCAAGCGTCGTGAGGAGGCCGAGGTCCGCAACCAGGCCGAGACCCTCGTGTACCAGACGGAGAAGTTCCTGAAGGACAACGAGGAGAAGGTCCCCGCGGACGTCAAGGAGTCGGTGGAGTCCGGGCTGAACGAGGTGCGGGAGGCCCTGAAGGGCACCGACGCCGAGGCCATCAAGTCCTCGATGGAGAAGCTGGCCACCGAGTCGCAGAAGCTCGGCCAGGCGCTCTACCAGCAGCCCGGCGCCGAGGGTGCCCCCGCGGGTGACGCCCCGGGTGCGGACGCGGGCGGCGCCAAGGCCGCGGACGACGACGTGGTGGACGCCGAGATCGTCGACGACGAGGAGAAGAAGGACAAGTGAGCACTCCCTACGGATCCGACCGCAGGCCGGGCCCGGAGGGGGAGCAGGAGCAGCCGATCCGCTTCACGGACCGGCGCCGGATCGACCCCCTGACGGGCGAGGTCCGGACCCCGGAGGAGGGGGGCGCCCAGCAGGGTGCCCCCGCCCCGGGGGCGACTCCCCGCCCGCAGCCCGAGCCCGAGATCGAGCTGGACGACCCGCGCATCGCGGACCTCGAGAAGCAGCTCGAGGAGCGCACCAACGACCTGCAGCGCGTGCAGGCCGAGTACGCGAACTACCGGCGCCGGGTGGACCGGGACCGGGAGGCCACCCTGGTCAGCGCGAAGGTCTCCTTCGTCAGCGACCTGCTCACCGTGCTGGACGACATCGCGCGGGCCGAGCAGCACGGGGACCTCACCGGGCCGTTCAAGTCGGTGGCGGACAAGATCGCCGGTGTCGTGGCCGGGCTGGGGCTGGAGTCCTTCGGCGAGGACGGGGAGCTGTTCGACCCGTCGTTGCACGAGGCCGTCCAGCACGAGCCGGCCGAGGCCCCCGGGCCCACGGTCACCGTCCTGACCGCCGTGCTGCGGCAGGGCTACAAGATCGCCGACCGGGTGCTGCGGCCCGCGATGGTCACCGTCGCGGACCGCCCGGACACCGCGCCGGACGACCCGGCGGCGACCGCTGAGCACACTTCGGAAAGCTGAGAGGAGGCGGGATGACCCAGCGCGACTGGATCGAGAAGGACTTCTACCGTGAGCTGGGCGTCTCGTCCACGGCGTCGGACTCGGAGATCAAGAAGGCGTACCGCAAGCTCGCTCGCGAGCTGCACCCGGACGCCAATCCGGGCGACTCCAAGGCGGAGGCCCGGTTCAAGGCCGTCTCCGAGGCGTACGGGGTGCTCGGCGACCCGGCCAAGCGCAAGGAGTACGACGAGACCCGCAGCATGTTCGCGGGCGGCGGCATGCCCGGCGGTTTCGGGGGCGGCCAGGGCTTCCCCGGCGGGTTCGGCCCGCAGGGCGGGGCCCAGGGCTTCGACCTGAACGACCTGTTCGGGCAGGCGGGCCGCGGCGGCGGTGGCGGCGGTGGGCTGGGGGACCTCTTCGGGGGTCTGTTCGGCAACCGCGGCCCCGCCGCGGGTCCCACGTCGCAGCGGGCCCAGCAGGGCTCCGACGTGGAGAGCGCGCTGCAGATCTCGTTCGAGGACGCGGTCCGCGGCGCCACCATGACGCTGACGGTCACGTCCCCCGGCACCTGCGACACCTGCCACGGCAGCGGCGCGCGGCCCGGCACCTCGCCGCACACCTGCCCGGTGTGCGGCGGATCCGGGTTCGTGAACCGCTCCGAGGGTGCCTTCGCGATGTCGGAGCCCTGCCGCGAGTGCCGCGGCACCGGGTCCGTGATCGACGACCCGTGCCCCGAGTGCCACGGGGACGGCGTCAGCACCAAGGCACGGCCGCTGACCGTCCGCATCCCGGCGGGCGTGGAGGACGGCCAGCGCATCCGGCTGGCGGGCAAGGGCGGTCCGGGGCGCTTCGGCGGCCCGTCCGGCGACCTGTACGTGAAGCTCTCCGTGACCCCGCACCGGCTGTTCGGCCGGTCCGCGAAGGATTCGCGCGATCTCACGCTCAAGGTGCCGGTGACCTTCCCCGAACTCGTCCGGGGTGCGACCCTGACCGTGCCCACCCTCGACTCGACCGTGTCGCTCAAGATCCCCGCGGGGACCGCGAGCGGCCGGACCTTCCGGGTCCGCGGGCGCGGGGTGCAGGCGAAGAAGGGTGCGGGCGACCTCCTCGTCACCGTCGAGGTGGCCGTCCCGCAGCGGCTGGACGACGAGGCGGCGGCGGCACTGGAGGCCTACGCGGACGCCACGAAGTCCTTCGACCCGCGAGCCGACCTGCTCGCGCGATAGGAGGTGACCGATGGCTGACGACACCGGGCTCCCGCCTGGCGCGAGTGCGGACACGCCGGTCTTCGTCATCTCCATCGCCGCGGAGCTGTCCGGGCTGCACGCCCAGACGCTGCGCAGCTACGACCGGCTGGGGCTGGTGAGCCCCGGCCGGTCGCCGGGCGGCGGTCGGCGCTACTCGGCGCGGGACATCGCGCTGCTCCGCGAGGTGCAGCGGCTCTCCCAGGAGGAGGGCGTCAACCTGGCCGGGATCAAGCGGATCATCGAGCTCGAGCAGCTGGTGGACCAGCTGAGGGAGCAGGTGGCGGCGCTGACGGAGGAGCTCCGCCAGCGCGACATCCCCGCGTCCTACCGCACCGACCTGGTCCCGGTCGACCGCAGCGCCGTGGTGGTGTGGCAACCCCGCCCGTCCCGCCGCAAGACCTGACGCATTATGGGCATTATGGAACCATAATGTCGGTTCTGGGCCCAAAAAACGACGTTATGGTTCCATAGTGCGTTCGACCACGCCCGCGTCGATCTCGCGTTCGACCTGGGCCAGGGGCTTTCTCGCGATCGTGCCCGGGACGGCGGTGTCGAGGATGGACTCGTCGTCCTCCACCACGTCCGCGATCACCGCGCTGCCGCCCGCGGGCACGGCCTGGGCGATGTGCCGCAGCGCCAGCCCCTCCTCGGACTGCTCGGCGGCGCCGTAGAGCGCCACGAGCTGGTTGCCGAACAGCAGCGTGTCGACCGGGCCCAGCAACAGCGTGACCAGCGCGCCGAGCCGCGGGTGCGTGTCGGCGAAGGTCAGCGCGTCCCCGGTCTGTTCGTCGAGGGTGAGCTTCCCGTCCGCCGCTCGATGGACGATGGCCGCCGCGCGCAGCTCGATCGCCTCGGACGCCCGCAGTGCGCTCAGCGCCTCGGCAGGATCCGAACCCGTTACCACCAGCACGTTCTCGGCCACGACCGCACGCTATCCAACCCGGGCGACGGGTGCGCGGCCGAGTAGCCCGCCCAGCACGACGGCGGCGACGAGCGGCACCACCGCCAGCACCAGCCACGGGACGACCGGCGGCCCGTCGAGCAGGGCGCCCACCGCGGTGCTCCCGATGAGCACGGCGACCCCGCCCGCGGACGACAGCACCCCGAAGTACGCGCCCAGCCTGCGTTCCCGCGCGAGCTGCGGCACCAGGTCCTGCGCGATCGGCACGGCCAGCATCTGCCCGGCCGTGAGCACCACCACGAACACCACCGCCGGCCACAGCGCCCGCAGCGGCAGAGCCACGGCGACGACGGCGAAGGCCAGCGCCATGAGCGCGAACCCCGCCACCAGCGCGCGGGTGCCGTTCGTGCGGGCCCACCGCGTGACGGGCACCTGGCCCGCGATCACCATCACCGACGCGACCACGAACAGCCACCCCAGCGCCGACTCCGACCCGGTGCGGCTCAGCTCGGCGGGCAGCGCCAGGTACAGCTGGTTGTAGCAGAGCAGGTAGGCCGAGTAGCCCGCCGCGAAGGCGAGGAACCGGCGGTTGGCGAGCACCTCCGCCCAGCCCGCGAGCATCGGCTCGTCGGCGTGCGGGGCCGGGCGGCGCGGCAGCCAGACGGCGTGGGCCACCAGGATCAGCACGAACGCGCCCGCGGCGACCAGGCAGGCCAGCCGGAAGTCCACGAGCAGCAGCGCGGTCCCCACCAGCGGCCCGACCACGGTCCCCAGCTGCCCGCTCACCGCGAACATCGCGAAGACGTCCGCCCGGGTGAGCCCGCCCCGTCCTCCCGCCCGCTCCAGCAGGCCCGCCTCCCTGGCCAGCGACGACTCGACCGCCGGGGAGAACAGTGCGGCCGCGAAGCCGGTGAGCAGGGCGCCCCCGATCACGCCCGCCAGCGAGCCGGAGACCCCGAGCAGGACGAAGCCGCCGACGCGCAGGATGCAGCCCACCAGGATGACCGGTTTCGCACCCCACCGGTCGGCCAGGATCCCGCCGACCATGAACAGCCCCTGCTGGCTGAACGTCCGCAGCCCGAGCACCAGCCCGACGACCCCGCCCGCCAGCGCCAGGTCCTCGGACAGGTGCGCCGCCAGGTACGGCAGCACCATGTAGAAGCCCACGTTGAAGGCGCCCTGGGTGGTCACCAGGAGCTTCATCACCAGCGGCAGTCGGCCGAAGTCGGCGAGGGCCGCGAACCGGCGCAGGCCGGTGCGGGAGGCGGGTCCGGACATAATCGCCTATTAGTAGCATCAGCAGGTGGTTCGCGACACTGTGACCTGTTCCGTCAAACATGCAGGTCGACGCACATGATTGACAGAGCGTTCAGGTATCCGCACGATCTCTGCGGCCCTCACCCGATCGCCTGAAAGGCCCTCGATGCCCTCCACCGTTCGTCGGCTACTCGCCGTGGGAGCCCTGCTCGGGCTCGTCGCGGGCTGCGGCGGGAACGCCGCGTCGACCGGCACCCCCGTGCCGGACGGCGAGCTGCGGATCGCCGCCCAGTTCGCCCCCCGCTCCGGCTACGCGATGGACACCGACGACGCGTTCGTCGTGGCCAACCTCGGTTCGTCCGAGACCCTGGTGAAGGCGGGTTCCGACGGGACCGCGCAGCCGTCGCTGGCCACCTCGTGGACGCAGGACGGCGCCCGGTGGACCTTCACGCTGCGGCCGGGGGTGACCTTCCACGACGGCACCCCACTCACCCCCGCCGCCGTGGTCGACTCCCTGACCTGGGTCGCCGGGGTGTCCGCGCCGCCGCGGGCGATCAGGGGCATCGGCCTGACGGCCGCCGAGAGCGGGCCGGACGCCGTCACGGTCACCACGGCGAAGCCCGACCCGATCCTGCCGCTGCGGCTGAGCTCGGTGAACACCGCGATCCTGGCGCCGAGCGCGTACACCGGCGGGCCGCCGAACGTCGTGGGGACCGGCACCGGTCCGATGCGGATCGTGTCCGCGCAGGGCACCCAGGAGGCCGTCGTCGAGCGGAACGACGCCTACTGGGGCCCGCGCCCGCAGCTGGCCCGGGCCACGGTGCAGTTCGTGACGGACCCGGCCGCGCGGGCGCTCGCGCTGCGCGCCGGGGACGTCCAGATCGCGCAGGGCCTGCCCGAGTCGTCCCTGCTCGAGTTCACCGAGGGCAACGGCTACACGAACCAGAGCGTCGCGGCCCCGCGCACGGTGTCGCTGATGCTCAACGAGTCCCGCGCCCCGTTCGACGACATCCGGGTCCGGCAGGCCGTCGCGAAGGCGATCGACCGCACCGCGCTGGCCGAGCAGGCGCTCGCCGGGTCGGCCCTGCCCGCGTCGGAGCTGTTCGGCCCCGCGGTCGCGTGGGGCAGCCAGGACCCGCCGCCCGCCCCGGACGTCCAGGGCGCGAAGGACCTGCTGGCCGCGGCGGGCAACCCGCAGATCAGCGTGACGCTGGCGACCTACCCCAACCGGCCCGAGCTGCCGACCCTGGCCACCGCGGTGCAGGGCATGCTGCGGGAGATCGGCGTCGACGCCCGGATCCAGATCGGCGAGTACGGCCCGCAGGAGCCGGGGCTGCTCGCGGGGGACTACGACATGTTCCTGCTCTCCCGCAACTACCTGACCGACGTCCCGGACGCCGGGTCCACGCTGGTCAGCGACTACTCCTGCGCCGGGTCGTACAACATCAACCGCTACTGCTCGCCGGAGTTCGACGCGCTGCTCGCCCCGCTGGGCACCACCTCCGACCCCGCGGAGCGGCAGCGGATCTTCACCGCCGCGGCGGCGAAGCTGGACGCGGACGCCGTCGGGCTGCCGCTGGTGCACTCGCAGGAGAACGCGGTCGGCAGGGATGTCGCCGGTTACACGATCGACCCGCTGGCCAAGCAGCTCCTCACGACCGAGGTGACCCGGACCGAGTGACCGGACTCGTCGGACGTCGGCTGCTCACCGTGCCGTTCGTCCTCCTCGGCGCCGCCCTGCTGATCTTCCTGCTGCCGCGGCTGGCCGGGGTGGACACGGTGCGGGCGGTGCTGCGCAGCCGGACCGCGGAGGCCGAGCCGGACCCGGCGGTCGCCGCCCGCGTCACCGCCGAGCTGGGGCTGGACCGCTCCTGGGTCGAGCAGTTCCTGCGCTGGCTCGGCCACGCCCTGCGCGGTGACCTCGGCACCTCCTTCGCCACCCGCACGCCGATCGCCCCGCAGCTGGGGGCGGCGCTGGAGGTCTCCGCCGTGCTCTCCGCGCTGGCCCTGCTGGTCGCCGCGGTGGTCGGCATCCCGCTCGGGGTGCGTGCGGCGCGGCGCCGCGGCGGGCTCGCCGACCGGGTGGTCACCGCGATCTCCGTGGTGGGGGTGGCGGTGCCGGAGTTCGTGCTGGCCCCGGTGCTCGTGCTGCTGCTCGCGATCGCGGTGCCACTGCTGCCCGCGACCGGCTGGGGCACCCCCGCGCAGGCGGTGCTGCCGGTGCTCACCCTCGCCTGCTTCCCGGTCGCACTGGCCGCGCAGCTCACCCGGGCCGAGACCCTGGACGCGCTGGCCCGTCCGCACGTCACCGTGGCCCTGGCCAAGGGGCTGGGGCCGTCCCGGCTCGTCTGGCGGCACGGGGCGCGGCTGGCCCTGACCGGGGTCACCGCCCTGTCGGGGATGTTCTTCGCGGGGCTGCTGGGCGGCGCGGTGGTCGTCGAGGTGGCCTTCGGCATCCCGGGGCTGGGGCGGCTGCTCTACGACTCGGTGATCGGTCAGGACCTGCCGATGCTGCAGGCCGGGCTGCTCGCCGTCGTCGCGGTGGCGGTCGTCGCGGGCATCGGCGCCGAGGCGGTGGCGCTCGCCCTGGATCCCGTCGCCCGCAGCGAGGCCGAGGGATGAGGCGCGATCCGGTCCTCGTGACCTGCGCCGTCGTGGTCGCGGTGCTGCTCGTGGCCGCCTTCCTGCCGCTCGACGCCGTCTCGACGAACCTGGCCGAGCGGTTCGCGGGGCCCTCACCCGCGCACCCGCTCGGCACGGACAACCTGGGGCGGGACGTGCTGGCCCGGCTCGTGGTGGGCACCCGGCTCTCGGTCTGGTTCACCCTGGTCGCGGTGGTCGTCTGCGCCGCGATCGGCACCCTGGTGGGTCTGCTGGCGGGCTACGCGGGCGGGGCGGTGGGGCAGCTGCTGCAGCGCGTCCTCGACGTCCTCGTGGCCATCCCGACGATCATCGTCGGCCTGGTCGTGGCGGCGGTCCGCGAGCCCGGGCTCGGCACCCTGGCGATCGCCGTCCTGCTCACCGGCTGGACCCCGTTCGCCCGGCTCGCCTACCAGCTCACGGTGCGGGAACGGGCCCGCGAGTACGTCGAGGGGGCGGTGGCGCTGGGCGCGGGCGCGGGCCGGATCGCGCTCGTCCACATCCTGCCGAACGCGATCCGACCGCTGACCGCGCACGCCTGCCTGCGGTTCGCCAACGTGCTGTTGTCGCTGGCGGGCCTGTCCTTCCTGGGGCTGGGCGCCCAGCCGCCCACCCCCGAGTGGGGCGCGATGCTCGCCGAGGGCAGGCAGTTCCTGTTCGCCGCGCCACAGCTCGTCGTGCTGCCCGGCGCGGCGGTGGTGGTCGCGGCGCTCGTCGTCACGCTGCTCGGGCGACGGCTGGATGCGCGGTGGTCCGGCAGATAGGGTGCTCTTGCCAGTGAGTGGCGAGAGAGGGTCGGTGCCGGGATGGCGGTCACGAGCGCGAGCGGTCGACGGAGCGGCGAGGTCCGCCCCGAGTGGAAGGAGACCCTCGGGGCCGTCGGCGTGGTGCCCCCCGTCGTCACGGACCTGCGGGCCGGGCTGGCCGAGGCGGGCGCGGTGATCGTCCCGGGTTACGCGACCGACCCGGAACGACTCGTCGACGCCGCCGCCACCGCACTCGGCGGCGGACTGCGCGAGCTGTTCGGGATCCGGGCCCAGGGCGGCACCGACGCCCCGATCCTGGGCCTGCACTCCGACGGCGCGAACGTCGTCGTCGACGTGCACGGGCACCCGGTGCGGCTGCGGGACCCGGACGAGGACTGGCTGCTCATGCTCTGCGGGCGCGCCGCGGACTCCGGCGGGGACTCGGTCCTGGTCGACGGGTACGCGCTGGTCGAGGCCCTGCGCACCGCCGCGGAGCCGGAGCTGCGCGAGGTGCACGAGTTCCTCGTGGGCACGGACGTCGACTTCTTCGGCAGCTGGGTCCAGCCCGCCCGCGGGGTACCGGCGACCCCGCTCGTCCGCCGGATGGTGGAGTACACGCGCGCCGGCCGTCGGGCGGTCCGGGCCAGTGACTACGCCGCCCCCGTCCCGCGCTCGCCGTACTGGGACACCGAGCTGGCGCTGATCGAGCGGTACGCGGACGTCCTCGCCACCGCGATGGAGGTCGCCCCGCGCTTCCGCCTCGACGCGGGCGACCTCTTCGTGCTGGACAACTACCGCTTCCTCCACGGCCGGGACGCCTACCGCGGCGAGCGCACCCTCCACGTGCTGACGGTCCGCTCGGTCGGCGCCTTCGGCGCCCGTGCGTGGTAAGTGGTGCCAGAGCACCACTTACCACGCACGACCGCGGGGGGCGCCCGCTAGCGTTGCGCTGTGGAATTGCTGATCATCGGCGTCTGCGGGCTGCTCGCGATCGCGGCGTGCGCCGTGCTCTCGGAACGGGTCGAGGTGGCGGCGCCGCTGGTGCTCGTCGTGGTCGGGCTGCTGGTCAGCATCGTGCCGGGCGTGCCGGAGTTCGCCGTCGACCCCGAATGGATCCTCGCGGGCGTCCTGCCGCCGCTGCTGTTCTCCTCCGCGGTGTCGATGCCCGCCATGGACTTCCGGCGCGAGCTGGGCGCGATCAGCGGGCTGTCCGTGCTGCTCGTCGTGCTGTCGAC
Organism: Pseudonocardia oroxyli; assembly: GCF_900102195.1. GTDB lineage: Bacteria > Actinomycetota > Actinomycetes > Mycobacteriales > Pseudonocardiaceae > Pseudonocardia > Pseudonocardia oroxyli. The sequence continues at coordinate 19,644 of NZ_FNBE01000005.1, read as the reverse complement.
GGCGGTGCTCGGCCTCGTGGTGAACGCGCTGGTCCCCGACCTGGGCCTGGCCGCGAGCGTCGCGCTCGGGGCCATCCTGAGCCCCACCGACGCCGTCGCCACGTCCATCGTGAAGAAGGTCGGCGTCGCACCGCGGATCACGACGCTCCTCGACGGCGAGAGCCTGCTCAACGACGCCACCGCCCTCGTCGTGCTCCGCGCGGCGATCGCCGCCACCGCGGCGTCGGTGTCGGTCGGCGGGGTGCTGGCGGACTTCGTGGTCGCCGTCGTCGTGGCCGTCGTCGTCGGCCTGGTGGTGGGCAGGCTCGGGCTCGTCGTCCGCTCCCGCATCCGGCAGGCGCCGGTGAGCACCGTGGTGTCCTACGCGCTGCCGTTCGCGGCGTCGATCCCCGCGGAGGAGCTCCACGGGTCCGGGCTGGTCGCGGCCGTCGTCGCGGGGCTGGTGACGGGGCAGGGCGCCATCCGGTTCCTGTCGCCGCAGCACCGGCTGTCCGACAGGCAGAACTGGCGCACCGTCGAGACCGTCCTGGAGGGCGGGATCTTCCTGCTCATGGGTCTGGAGCTGACGACGGTGCTGGGCGACCTGCGGGCGGACGCCGGCTCGGTCTGGGCCGGCGTCGGGCTGGCGGCCCTCGCCCTGGTGCTCACCCTCGCGGTCCGGGCGGTGTTCCTCGCCCCGCTGATCACCATCCAGAACCGGTTCGCCCGCCGGGGCGCGTCCCTGCGCCCGCGGCTGGCGGGGGTGGACGAGAAGCTGCAGGTGGGGAACACGATCGAGTTCCGCGGCCGCTCCCGCGAGATCGACGACCCCGAACGCGCCGAGCGCTTCCGCACCCGGCTGCGCCGCAAGATCGCCGACATCGACTACCTGCTCGCCGTGCCGCTCGGCCCCCGGGAGGGGGCCGTGCTCGTCTGGGCCGGGATGCGCGGCGCGGTCACCCTCGCCGCCGCGCAGACCCTGCCCGAGGACACCCCGCTGCGCTCGCTGCTGGTGTTCGTCGCGTTCCTGGTCGCGGCCGCGTCGCTGCTGGTCCAAGGCGGCACGCTGGCCTGGTTCGTCCGGCTGGTCAAGCCCGCGGCCCCCGATCCCGACGAGGTCGCGGCCGAACGCGGGGAGCTCATCGACCGGATGCGCGCGGCGAGCTGGACGGTGCTGGAGCAGCACGCGGCCAACCCGCAGGTCGCGGAGTTCCTGGAGCGTTCCGCCGACGAGGCCCAGCGACCCGACCCCGGCGACCTGCGCGCGCTGCGCCTGGAGATGATCGAGGCGCAGCGCACGGCCCTGGTCGCCGCCCGCGCCGAGGGCACCTTCGACGCCGGGGCGCTGACCACGGCCCTGGAGAACCTCGACGCCGAACAGATCAGCATCGAGCTGCGCGGCGGCGGGTGACGGCACCATGGGGTGCATGACGGTGGAGATCTTCGTGGACCCGGTGTGCCCCTTCGCCTGGATCGCCTACGAGTGGATCCGCGAGGTGGAGCGGCAGCGGGAGATCGAGGTCCGGCTGCGGATCATGAGCCTCGCCGTGCTGAACGACGAGGTCGAGTCCGAGAGGGGCCGCGACAGCGCCTGGCGGCCCGTGCGGGTCGGGATCGCGGCCGGTGAGCGGGCATCGCCCCCGTCGGCCTGGACGTCGGCACCCCGACCTTCCACGTCGAGGGGACCGCGTTCTTCGGCCCCGTCCTGAGCGCGGTCCCCCGCGGCCAGGACGCCCTCGACGTGTTCGACGGCGCGATCCTCCTGGCCCGCAACCCGCACTTCTCCGAGCTCAAGCGCACCCGCCGCCCCCTCGACCCGTGAGCGGCGATGGTCGCCAGGGCGACTCCGCTCGCCCACCCCGCCGCCTCCGGCGGCTGCCGACACCCGGCCGCCGCTCACGGGTCAGGACCTGCGGAAGGCCCGGACGCCCAGGGCCAGCCACCCCAGCGCGATCAGGATGATCCACACCCCGGCGACCATGAGGCCGAACCCGCTGGCCAGGGCGCCGACGTAGAGCAGGAGACACAGCGCGAGCGCCACGTAGGTGACCGTCAGCGCGCGGTCCGTGCCGACGGCCTTGCGCACCACCGGCCAGGTGCGGCGCGGCAGGTCGCGGGTGGTCCACCAGGTCAGCGCCGCGGTGAGCACGAGCACGACCGCCGCGGAGACGCGCGCCCCGGTCGTCGAGCCCAGCGAGGCGCCGAGGGTGACGATCGTGACCACGAACAGCCACATCCGCAGGCGCCAGGACAGCTGCCACAGCACCACGACGACGGTCCGCGCGACCTCCGGCATGGTGGGGTCCAGCCGGCCGGCCGCGATCAGCCCGGCGAGGGCCTTCGCGGGGCGGCGGCCGCGGGCGTCGAGCAGGGCGAGATCGTGCTTCGCCGCCGCGTTCTCCGGGTCGATCCGCAGCGTGGCCTCGTACTCCCGGCGGGCCAGGTCCCGGTGCGCCTTGTCCCGCAGGTCGCTGGCGCAGTCCGCGAGCAGCAGGTGCGCCGCCGCCGAGTCGGGATCCAGCTCCACCACCCGCCGCGCCACCTGCACCGCGTCCGCGGGGCGCCCCGCGCGCTGCAGGACCTTCGCGTAGCCGTGGGCGGCGGCGGGCTCGTCCGGCGACAGGGAGACGGAGACGTACCCGGCCTGGAGCGCCTCGGCGTGCCTGCCGAGCAGCGACAGGTGCAGGGCACGCAGCCGGTGCGAGCGCTCCAGTTCGGGGCCCGCGGCGCACGCGGCCTCGGCGACGGCGAGCCCTTCCGCGTACCGCTTCGCCAGCAGCAGCGTCGAGGACAGTGTGCCCAGCAGCCGCGGGTCCTGCGGGTCCAGCGCGACGGCCTCGCGCGCCGCCTGCTCGGCCTCGGCGAGGCGGCCGACCTGGCCGAGCTGCTCGGCCCGCAGCGCCAGGTCGAACGGCCCGCTCACAGACGTCGGTTCTTCTTGAGGTAGGCCGCCAGGTCGTCGTACGACCCGTCGTGGTTGGCGAACAGGGCCACGTTGCGGGCCGTGGCGAACCACGGGCCGGTGCTCGGCTGGACCTCCTTGAGCGCGGCCTGGAGGTCCTTCATGGTCAGCGGCCGGACCTGTCCGCTGCGCATGGAGTCCGCCAGCGCCCGCTCGGCCGCCGTCTCGACGAGGTGGGCGAGATCGGCGCCGGAGAAGTGCTCGGTGGCCTTGACCAGCTTCCCCAGGTCGATGCCCTCGACCGGCCGCTTCTCCAGGTGGCGGCGCAGGATGGCGGCCCGGGCGCCCTCGTCGGGCGGCAGGACGAGCACCATGCGGTCGAAGCGGCCCGGCCGACGCAGGGCCGAGTCGATGTCCCACGGGTGGTTGGTGGCCCCGAGGACGTACACGCCGTCGTTGTCCCCGGACATCTCGGCCAGCAGCGTGTTCACGGTGTTGCGCAGCGACGAGCTGTGCGTGAGGTGGGAGCGCTTCTGGCCCAGCGCGTCCACCTCGTCGAAGAACAGGACGTGCGGGGCCCGGCGCCGGGCGTCGTCGAACACCGCCTTGAGGTTGCGCTCGGAGGCGCCGACCCACATGTCGAGGACGTCCGCGATCCCGATCTCGGTGAACGACGCGCCCAGCTCGCCCGCCACCGCGCGGGCGAGGAAGGTCTTGCCGCACCCGGGCGGGCCGTAGAGCAGCAGGCCGCCGCTCGCGCTCTTGCCGAAGGCCTTCGCCATCTCCGGGTTGCGCATCGGGCCGAGGAAGGAGAGCTCGAGGCGCTCCTTGACCTGCTCCATCCCGCCGACGTCCGCGAGCCGGACGGCGGGCCGCTCGGCCTCGGCGACCACCGGGTCGCCCGCCTCCTCCACGAACGCGGGCGCCGGGGCGAAGTCCTTGACCTGCTCCTCGGCCTGCCCCCAGTCGAACGACGCCGGGTCGTTCTCGGTGGGCTCGGGCAGCGCCCGCACCGGGAACGGCTGCGTCGGCGGGTGCACCGTCGGGAGCGGGTTGGTGGGCGGGTTCGGCGGGTCCGACAGCGCCCGCGTGACGCGCTGCAGCAGGGCGAGCGCGGCCGGGTCGCCGGGCGCGTTCGCGAGCGCGGTCGTGGTGTGCTGCAGCGCCTCCGCCGCCCGGTCGCGGGCGAGCAACAGTTCCGCGACGTGCAGCCGGAGCGGGACGTCCGCGGGGGCGGCTTCGACCGCGGCCAGCAGGCTGGTGAGGAGCGGATCGGTCATCGCGGACCAGTATCCCCGGTCGTGGAAAATAGTTGGCCTTGAGTGGAACAGACTCAAGTTTCCTGCCGTTGAAGACAGCGACGGGGTTACGATGACCCCGGAGACACGCACGATCCGAGGAGAACATCGGTGGATTCCTTCAACCCCACCACCAAGACCCAGCAGACGATCTCCGCCGCCGCCCAGGCCGCGGCCCTCGCCGGGAACCCGGACGTCGGTCCCACCCACCTGCTCGGTGCCTTGCTGGCCCAGGGTGACGGGATCGCCGCTCCGCTGCTGTCCGCCGTCGGGGCCGACCCCGCCCGCGTCCGGTCCGAGCTCACGCAGCTCGGCAACCGGCTCCCGAGCGCGTCCGGCTCCAGCGTCAGCGCGCCCCAGCTCAACCGCGAGGGCCTCGCGGCGATCACCGCCGCCCAGCAGCTCGCCACCGAGATGGGGGACGAGTACGTCTCGACCGAGCACCTGCTCGTCGGGCTCGCCGAGAAGGGCGGCCCGGTCGCTGCACTGCTGAGCAGGCACGGCGCCACCCCGGACGCGCTGAAGGAGGCCTTCACCAAGGTCCGCGGCTCGTCCCGGGTCACCAACGCCGACCCCGAGAGCACCTACCAGGCGCTGGAGAAGTACGGCCAGGACCTCACCGCGCGGGCGCGCGAAGGCGGCCTCGACCCCGTCATCGGGCGGGACACCGAGATCCGCCGCGTCGTCCAGGTGCTGTCCCGGCGCACCAAGAACAACCCCGTGCTGATCGGCGAGCCGGGCGTCGGCAAGACCGCGATCGTCGAGGGCCTGGCCCAGCGGATCGTGGCGGGCGACGTGCCGGAGTCCCTGCGCGGCAAGCGCGTCGTGGCCCTGGACCTGGGCTCGATGGTGGCGGGCGCCAAGTACCGCGGTGAGTTCGAGGAGCGGCTCAAGGCCGTCCTCAAGGAGATCACCGACTCGGCCGGTGAGGTCATCACCTTCATCGACGAGCTGCACACCATCGTCGGTGCGGGCGCGTCCGGCGAGGGCGCGATGGACGCGGGCAACATGATCAAGCCCATGCTCGCCCGCGGCGAGCTGCGCATGGTCGGCGCCACCACGCTGGACGAGTACCGCCAGCACATCGAGAAGGACCCCGCCCTGGAGCGGCGGTTCCAGCAGGTCCTGGTGGGCGAGCCGTCCGTGGAGGACACCGTCGGCATCCTGCGTGGGCTCAAGGAGCGCTACGAGGTGCACCACGGCGTCCGGATCACCGACACCGCGCTCGTCGCCGCCGCCACCTTGTCGGACCGCTACATCACCGCGCGGTTCCTGCCGGACAAGGCGATCGACCTGGTCGACGAGGCCGCGTCCCGGCTCCGCATGGAGATCGACTCCCGGCCCGTCGAGATCGACACCGTCGAGCGTGCCGTGCGCAGGCTCGAGATCGAGGAGATGGCGCTGGAGAAGGAGTCCGACGCCGCCTCCGCCGAGCGCCTGACCGCGCTGCGCGCCGAGCTCGCGGAGAAGCGCGAGGAGCTCTCCGCGCTCACCGCGCGCTGGCAGAACGAGAAGGGTGCGATCGAGGCGACCCGCGAGCTCAAGGAGCAGCTGGAGCAGCTCCGGGGCGAGGCGGACCGCGCCGAGCGGGACGGTGACCTGGGCAAGGCCGCCGAGCTGCGCTACGGCCGGATCCCCGCGCTGGAGAAGGAGCTCGCCGAGAAGACCGAGGTCATCGAGCGGCACGAGGACGTCATGCTCAAGGAGGAGGTCGGGCCGGACGACGTCGCGGACGTCGTCAGTGCGTGGACCGGCATCCCCGCGGGCCGCATGCTCGAGGGCGAGACCGCCAAGCTGCTGCGCATGGAGGACGAGCTCGGGCGCCGCGTCGTCGGCCAGGCCGAGGCCGTGCGTGCGGTGTCGGACGCGGTCCGGCGTGCCCGCGCGGGCATCGCGGACGAGAACCGGCCCACCGGCTCGTTCCTCTTCCTCGGGCCCACCGGCGTCGGCAAGACCGAGCTGGCCAAGGCGCTCGCCGAGTTCCTGTTCGACGACGAGCGGGCCATGGTCCGCATCGACATGAGCGAGTACTCGGAGAAGCACTCCGTGGCCCGGCTCGTCGGTGCGCCCCCCGGCTACGTCGGCTACGACCAGGGCGGGCAGCTCACCGAGGCCGTGCGGCGCCGCCCGTACACGGTGGTGCTGCTCGACGAGGTGGAGAAGGCCCACCCGGACGTCTTCGACACGCTCCTGCAGGTGCTCGACGACGGCCGCCTCACCGACGGCCAGGGCCGCACCGTGGACTTCCGCAACACGATCCTGGTGCTGACCTCCAACCTGGGCAGCCAGGCGATCGCGAACCCGGGGCTGGACGACCGGGAGCGCAAGGACGCGGTCATGTCCGTGGTGCGCGGGCACTTCAAGCCCGAGTTCCTCAACCGGCTGGACGACGTGGTGGTCTTCCACGCGCTGTCCACCGCGGAGCTCACGCACATCGTGGACATCCAGCTGGACGTGCTGCGGACCCGGCTGGCCAAGCGCCGGCTCGTGCTGCAGGTGTCCGAGGGTGCCCGCGAGTGGCTGGCGATGAACGGGTTCGACCCGGTCTTCGGCGCCCGCCCGCTGCGCAGGCTCGTGCAGTCGAGCATCGGCGACCAGCTGGCGAAGGAGCTGCTCGGCGGCACGGTGCGCGAGGGCGACACGGTCCGCGTCGACCTCGACCCCACGGCCGAGGGCGGCACCGGCGGGCTGATCGTCGGCAAGGGCATCCCCGCCGCCCTGTGACCCCCGCCGAACGGCGCGTTCGCTCACCCCGGTGAGCGGACGCGCCGTTCGTGTCTGCGGGTTCTGACGTCGGGGTGTTCTCGATCGCGAACGGCTCCGGCGAAAACGCCCCGGGCCGCGGGCGCGGTGTCTACGGTCCGCCGCCATGACCACCGACGGGCGGGCCTGGCTCGCCGACTACCGCAACCGGCTCGACGAGCTGCGCGAGCGCGCGGCCCGGGTCCAGCTCGAGATCACCACCCTCACCGCCACCGTGACCAGCCGGGACGGGGCGGTCAGCGCCACCGTCGACCACACCGGCGCGCTCAGCGGGCTGTCCTTCGGCCCGGCCGCCGAGTCCGTCCCCCGGGAGCGCCTCGGCATGCTCGTCGTGCAGGCCACGGCGGACGCCGCCGCCGAGGTCGCCCGCCGCGCCGCGCGCGCCCTCGACCCCCTCCTCGACCGGTGAGCGGGTTCCGGGTCGACCCCGACCTCCTCGCCGGACACGCCGTCGAGCGGGACCTCGCGGCGGACCGGGTGGCCGCCCATCCCCCGCCCGCCGCCGCCCCGGAGGGCTCCTTCGGGATGATCGGGGAGGTCTTCGCGCTCGGGGTGGGCGCCGCGGCCGAGGCGGGCGCGCACGCCGTCGGGGAGACGGTGGCCCAGTTCCGCCTCGTCGCCGACGAGCTGGCGGCCGCGGCGGCGGCCTACCGGGCCGCGGACGGTGCCGCGGCGGTCGGGCTCGCCGCGGCGCCGTCGGATCCACGGTCCGGGAGCTGAGCGTGCTCGAGGGTGCGGGGATCGTGTCCAGCGTGGCGGACGTCCTCGGGGCGGACGGCGCGGTCGGGCTCGGCGCCGCGGGCGTCGGGCTCGCCCTGGACGCGGTCGACTTCGCGAGCGATCCCCTCGGTGAGTTCACGTCCGCGGGGTTCGGCTGGCTCATCGAGCACGTCTCGTGGCTGCGCGAACCGCTCGACGCGCTGGCCGGGGACCCCGGGGCGATCACCGCCGCGGCCGCGGGCTGGGGCGAGACCGCGGACATGCTGCGGCGCGAGTCCGCTGGGCGCGGCGCCGCCCCGGCCTGGGAGGGGCGGGCCGCGCAGCGCTACGCCGAGGCGGAGCGCGCCCTCGGCGACCGGCTGGCGGAGGCGGCCGACCGGGCCGATGCGGTCGCGCAGCGGATCGTGCTCGCCGGCCTCGCCGTCGGCACGGTCCGCGCCCTGGTCAGGGACGCGATCGCGGACTTCCTCGCCGCCGCGGTGCGGTGGCTGGTCGCCACCCTCGCGACCTCGGGCGTCGGGCTGCCCGCGCTGATCGTCTCCGTCGTGCAGGAGGCCCTGGTCCTCGCGGGGCGGGCGGCGCTGCGCCTGGAGGACCTCCTCGCCACGCTCGCGCTCGAGTCCGCCGGGCTGCTGCGAGACGCAGGCGTGGTGCGCGAGCTCGTGTCGCACCTCCCGGTGCGCGACGCCGCCGTGGAGTGGACCAAGCAGGCGAGCACGGCGCCGTTCGGCGCAGGTCCGACGACGTCCCCGGACGGGTGATCGTGGCGTTCCCGGACTCCGGGGCGTCGCAGCGCTAGGGTCGCGGGCGTGCCTACCTGGGTGTGGTTCCTGATCGCGGTGGTGGCGTTGCTGGCGGGCGTCGCCCTGCTCCTCGCCGACCGGCGCGCCGGGGGCGCCGCGGAGCCGGGCGCCCGCGACCGCAGGCGCTGGGCGTCGGTGCACGACTGGGAGTACCACGACTCGGACTCCCTGCTGACCAACAAGTGGCGCTACGGCACGGTGCAGAACGGCGGGCCCGGCATCGCCCGGGCGGTCGCCGCGGGCACCGTCCCCACGCCCGAGGGCGGCCGCGCGGGCTACGTCTTCGACCACGAGCAGCAGAGCAAGGTCAACGCGGTGGTGGTGGCGGTGGAGCTGCGCGAGCCGCTGCCCGCCGCCGTCGAGCTGCGGCTGCCGTCGGCGCCCCTGCCGGACTCGCACGGCGGCGCGGGCCTGGACCTGCTGGAGCCGGTCGGCGAGCGCTACTCCTTCGTCTCGGACGCCGACGCGATCCGCCCGTTGCTCACCCAGCGCGTCGCGGACGCGTCCGACGCGGTGGGGGACGACATCGAGCTGGTCTGGGCCGAGGACGCCTGGGTGCTCGCCGCCGCTCCCGTCGACACCAGCCCGGAGCGGGCGCAGGACCTGCTGGCGGACGTCGCGCAGGTCGCGACCGCTCTCGAGAACGCCCTCGACGAGGCCCGCCACCCCGCCTAACCGCGCCGGTACGAGTTCGGCGTCAGCCCCAGCACGGTGCGGAAGTCACCGGTCAGGTGGGCGTGGTCGGCGTAGCCGAGGTCCGCGGCCACCTGCGCGATCGTCGTGTCCGGGTCGGTGCGCAGCCGCTCGGCGGCGGCCTGGAGCCGGTAGCGGCGGATCACCGCCAGCGGCGGGAGCCCGACGTAGCGGCGGGCGAGCCGCTGCACCCCGCGCATGGACATCCCCAGCCGTGCGGCCACCTGCTCCACCCGCACGATCTCGGGATCGTCCGCGATCAGGTCCTCGAAGGCGTTGGCCGTCTCCGCCGCCGCGTCGGGGGCGGGCACGTGCGCCGACACCCAGTCGGTGAACGCGTGCACCGCGGCCCCCACGTCCGGCATGGCCCCGACGACGGCGGCGTGCAGGTCGGGCGCGTCGACCGGGATCTCGCGATCCCGGACCTCCTGCGGCTCGGCGTGCAGTGCGGCCAGCGCGGCCGGGCGCAACAGGGCCCCGACCGCCCAGCCGGTCCCCCGCAGGTCGCGCGCGGAGATCCCGGTCGTCGGGCCGGCGAGGGTCACCCCCTCGGGCTGCACCACGAGGTTCGAGGCCGGGAAGGGCAGGACCTGCTGCCGAGACGTCCGGCCCGGGGCGAGGTCCCATTGCGGGATCCAGAACCAGCGCACCAGGCCGGCGAGCTCCGGTGCCGCGGGCACGCGCTGGAAGGTGGGGAGCCGGGCCGGGTAGAGGATGCCGCGGCCGTCGCGCGGGTCGCCCACGTGCCCTCCTGTCGCGTCCGTTCAAGCCGGCACCCCGCACCCTGCCGAACACTGGACGACATGAGCGAGCACAGCGGCGTCACCGGCAAGTACACCACCGACGGCCTCCCTCACGGGGCCACGACCCTCACCCCCTTCCTCGCGATCGCGGGGGCGGCGCAGGCCATCGAGTTCTACCGGGACGTGTTCGGGGCCCGGGTGGTCGACGTGACCGAGATCGGCGGCGTCGTGGCGCACGCGGACCTGGACTTCGGCACCGGCAGGCTGCAGCTCGGCGAGCCCTCCCCGGACTACGGCCTCGTCGCGGCCCCCGCCGGGGACGCCGACTGCTACTCGATCGGCCTCTACACCTCGGACGCCGACGCGGTCGTCGCGGCAGCCGAGAAGGCGGGGGCGGTGATCCGGGAGCCGCTGACCACGTTCGTCTCCGGCGACCGGTACGCCTCGATCCGCGACCCCTTCGGCGTGCGCTGGTCGGTGATGAGCCGGGTCGAGGACCTGTCGGAGGAGGAGAGCGCCCGGCGGGTCGCCGAGTGGGCGGCCACCCAGGGCTAGTCCCCGGACGGGCCCGTGACCGCATAGGCTCGACCGCGTGCCCACCGCCTTGATCACCGGAGCCACCTCCGGCATCGGTGCCGCCTTCGCCGATCGGCTCGCGGCCGAGGGCCGGGACCTCGTCCTCGTCGCCCGCACCGTCGAGCGGCTGGAGGAGGTCGCCGCCCGACACCGGGAGACGGGGGTCTCGGTGGAGGTGCTGGCCGCGGACCTGACCGAGCCCGACCAGCTCGCCCGGGTCGCGCGCAGGCTCGCGGACCCGGACGTCGCCCCGGTGGACCTGCTGGTCAACAACGCGGGCATGGGCCAGGCGGGGTCCTTCCTCACCCTCTCCGTCGAGGACCTGCAGCGCCAGCACGACCTGAACGTGACGAGCGTGCTGCGGCTGACCCGCGCCGTCGTCCCCGGCATGGTGGACCGCGGCCGCGGCGCCGTGGTGAACGTGTCGAGCGTCGCCGGGTTCCTGCCGGGCAGCGGCTCGACCTACACCGCCGACAAGGCGTGGGTCACCGCGTTCACCGAGGGGGTCGCCAACTCCCTGGTGGGCACCGGGGTGCGGGCGCTCGCGCTGTGCCCCGGGTTCGTCCGCACCGAGTTCCACGAGCGCGCGGGCATCGACGCGGGCGCGCGCACCGGCCCGCTCTGGCTCGACGCCGCGCGGGTCGTGGACGACTGCCTGGCCGACCTGGCGGATGGCCGGGTCGTGTCCGTCCCCAGCCTGCAGTACAAGGCCATCTCGTCGGTCGTGGGCGTGCTGCCCCGCCGCGTGGTCCGCAGGCTGGTCGCCACCTTCGACCGGGAGCGATAGAGGTTATGAGCACCTACACCGACACCGACCGGCTCCGGCTGGCCGAGCTCGTCCGCGAGCTGGGCGTCGTGCACGGCAGGGTCACCCTGTCGTCGGGCAAGGAGGCGGACTACTACGTCGACCTGCGCCGGGTCACCCTGCAGCACGAGGCGGCGCCGCTGATCGGGCGCCTGCTCCGGGCGCTGACGGCGGACTGGACCTACTCGTCCGTCGGCGGGCTGACGCTGGGCGCGGACCCGGTGGCGGACGCGATCCTGCACGCCGCCGCGGCCGAGCGCGCCGACGACCCGGCCGTGCTGCCGGTCGACGCCTTCGTGGTCCGCAAGGCCACCAAGGAGCACGGGATGCAGCGGCTGATCGAGGGCCCGGACATCGCGGGCCGGGCGGTCCTGGTCGTCGAGGACACCTCGACGACCGGCGGCTCGGTGCTGCAGGCCGTCCGTGCCGTCCGCGAGGCGGGGGCGACGGTCGTGGGGGTCGTGACCGTCGTCGACCGGGACACCGGTGCCAAGGAGGCGATCGAGGCCGAGGGCGCGCCGTACCGCGCGCTCCTCGGCCTCGCCGACCTCGGCCTCTGACGGGGTGTCCGGCGGGCCCGCCCCATCCCGGCCGTCGACGCCGGGTCGGGCCGCCAGGCCTCGGTCGGGATCAGTGGCGGGACACGCCTACTCGACGGTGATCCGCACGGAGTCGAACGCCGGGATCTGGTTCGCGCGCTCCATCATCGGGATGCGGTGCGAGCCGTCGCCCGCCCACACGGCGCACTGGTACTTCCCGGGCTTGTCGAGCTTCGGGATCTCGACCTTCACGTCGCTCACGCCCTCACCGCCCTTGTTGTCCTGGGTGGCGAGGAAGAAGGCGGGTGCGGGGGCGGGGTCGGGCGCCGCGGAGCCGTTGCCGATCTCCCGGCAGGCGGTGTGGAAGTGGCCGCGCTGGATGCCGCCCTCGAGGACCGAGCTCTCCAGGTAGTAGCCGCCCGCCGCCGCGCCGAGGAAGCGGTCGCGGATCAGGTTCTGGGTGCTCACGGTGAGGGCGAAGGCCTCGCCCGCCTTGATGGTGTCCGGCGACTCGGTGATGAGCAGGGTCGGGTTCTGCGCGGCGGAACCGACCTCGCCGAAGGCGGTGTCGACGCAGCGGTCGCCCTTCTGGAACCCGTCGTGCGGCGGGAGCTGGGACTTCGAGCAGTCCCGGGCGAGGACGTCGAGCCCGTTGTTCGCGGGCGCGGCCGGCTTCTCGTCGTCCTTCTTGCCCTCCCCGCCCTGCTCGGCCGCGGAGGTGGGGGCGGCACTCGAGCTGGTCGGTGCCGCGGTCTCCTGCTGCTCCTGCGGGTCCTCCGACGTGCTCGGCTCGGCGGACCCGGTGGCGGTCGCGCCGGACGAGGAACCGGACGACGAGCTGGACGCGTTCTCCACCGTGCCGTGCCCGGAGTGCTGGCCGGAGGCGCCGTTCGAGTTCTGCGGGATCCGGTCGGAGGCGATCGCGTAGTCGCAGGCGGTGGGAACCAGCACGACGACGGCCGCGGCCGCCGCGGTGGCCAACACGCGCCTGATCCGGCGGGTCTGGGGATCGGTCAGGGGAGCCATCAGCGGGTCATTCCTCGGGTCGGGGTGTGGGGGGAGCGGTCGGCGCGGTCGGGGTGGCCGTCGCCGAGCAGGTCGTCGAAGCGGAAGTTGCCGGAGGTGGCGGAGCGGGCGCGGCGGCGGGCGCCGGTGTCCGACACGGCGCCGAACCCGCCGGAGTCGCTCACCGCGGTCGCGGTGCCGCCGACCCGGTGGCCGCCGGTGTCCGACGAGCCCGCCGATCCTGCGGCGCGGAACCGGCCGGTCCCGCCCGCGGAGCGCCGCGTCGCCCGGAAGGCGCCCGAGTCCGTGGCCTGGGTGGGGATGGCGCCGGAGTCGAGGTCGGCGGGGCGGTCGGTGCGCAGTGCGTCGTCCCAGCGGAAGGCGCCGGAGTCGTCCCGGCGGAAGCCGCCGGTGGCCGAGCTGTCGGCGCCGGAGCGCGACCGCCGACGCCGGTGCCCACCGGTCTGCGACACCGCGGGCGAGCCGCCGACCGGCAGGGACGCCCGGCCGCGTCCGCGCGGTTCGGGGAAGGTCACCATCGGCTGGGCGTGCAGGGACGCGAGCTGGCTGCCGGTCGCGGGCGCCACCGGGGCCGGTCCCTTCCTCTTCCGGCCCCGGCGCAGCGTCACGATCAGCCCGGTCGCGGCGCCGATGCAGGCCAGGAACACCACCGCGGGGACGATCAGGTCGGCGGGCGTGACGGACCCGCTGAACAGGCCGGGGGACGGCGGGGCGGGCAGCGCCGAGTAGTCCACCAGACCGGTGGCCTCCAGCATCGCGATGTGCGTGGTGACGTACTGGAAGGCGGTGTCCGCGAAGGCCCTGACCTCGGAGTTGCGGGTGCTGACCCGCACCTCGGCGATCACCGGCAGGACGATCCCGTGCGCCATCCGGACGATCTGCACCGCGGTCCGGTCGTAGTTGTCGCCCGTTGCGCCGCTGATCTGGTTCATCCACGAGACCTGCTGGGCCGTGGGGCTGCTCGGGAGCTGGACGTCGAGCTTGTCGGCGACCCCGCGGACGATCTGGTCGAGCACGGCGTGCTGCTCGGCCAGGTGCTGTCCGGTCTCCTTGACCTGGGGGTTGGTCGCCTGCTGGGCCATCTGCTGGCCGGTGGGGGCCTCCCACAGACCGGCCTGCCGGACCTTGATCAGCAGGTCGCGGTCGGCGGGGCTGAGCGGACCCCACTGGGTCTGCTGCCAGCCGCCGACGCCGGGGGCGCCCGCCGTCCAGGACTGCACCACGGAGGCCGTGATGGCGCCGAGGACGGCGACGAGCAGGACCCAACGCACGGAGCGTGGGATGCGGTGCAACATCGGGGGGACCTTTCGGGGGGAGCGGCCCACAAGGGGGAGCTTGCGGACCCGCCCGTCGGAACGGGAGCGGGGAGCCTGCCCGGCACGAGGGGGAGCGAGCCGGGTACTGCGGGGTGGTGCGGGGGTGGTGGTGCGGGGTCAGGCCATGTCGAACTGTTCGGTGTGGATCCGGTCGTCGGGCACGCCCATCGAGGTGAGGGCGGCGAGCACGTCGTCGACCATCGACGGCGGCCCGCAGAGGAAGTAGTCCAGTCGCGGGGCGGCGTCGACGGTCGTCAGGACGGTGTTCAGCAGCGCGACGTCGATCTCGCCCGTCGCCCCGGTCCAGGTCGCCGACGGCCTGCGCAGGACCTCGGTGACCTCCAGGTCGAGGTAGTGGCGCAGCTGCGCGAGCTCCTGGCGGAACAGGAGGTCGGCCGCGTCGCGGGCCACGTACACCAGGCGGTGCGGGCGCTGGTCGCCCCGGTCGGCGGCGGTGCGCAGCATGGACATCATCGGGGTGATGCCCACGCCCGCCGCGATGAGGACGAGGCCCTGGGTGGGCACGGCGTCGGAGGTGAAGGAGCCGTACGGGCCGTCGACCCACACGGAGTCCCCCGGCCGCAGCTCGCGCACCGAGGCGGCGAAGTCGCCGTTGCCGCGGATCGTGAACTCGGTGTGCTGCGGATCGTGCGCGCTGCTCGCGATGGTGAAGGGGTGCTCCTCCACCGCGGAGCGCTGCAGCCGCATCCAGGCGAACTGTCCGGGGGAGAACCGGAGCTGCGGGGACAGCACGACGGTGGTGACCGTCGGGTTCTCGGCCCGCACCTGCGCCACGACGAACTCGCCGCCGCGCTCGAGCACCGACCGGCCCCACCACCGCATCACGAACACGGCGACGACGAGCAGGCCGAGCCCGGCGAGGATCGGCGCCATCACGGCGTCGGTCACCATCTGCTTGAGCCACAGCACGTGCAGGGCGGAGCCGCCGAGCACCAGCACCGCGAGGAACAGGTGCATCCAGCGCCAGACCTCGTAGCGCGCCCGGATCCGGCGGCGCTCCAGCGCGAGCACCACCAGCAGCGCCAGGGCGACGGTCGCGCCGACCGCCGCCTGCGCCCGTGCCGGGGCCGACGGCACCAGCAGCAGGGCGACCTGCGCCGGGTTGGCCGCCACGACGGCGGCGAGGTGCAGCGCGATCAGGACCGCGCACAGGATGCCGAGCTGGCGGTGCAGCCCGACGACGGTCTCGATGCCGAACGTCCGGGTCAGGCCGCGCAGCCGCGAGGGGAGGCACGCGGTGCAGACCAGCGCGGACAGCGCGACGAGGCCGGTGACCGAGGACAGCTGCTTCCACAGTCCGGTGGTGGGCGAGGTCAGCAGGTAGGCCACCGCGGGCCCGGCGAGGACCACGAGCAGCACCGCCGCCCACGCCCCGCGCGCCCCGTCGCGGCTCTCCCGCTCAGTCGTCCTGTCCACGGCGAGCGACGGTAAGGAGGGGCCGTGCGTCGGGTACGGAAACTTAAGGGTGGCGCCGGGCGGCGGCGTCCGAGGCGGGACGGGCGGTCGGTCACGTGCCCGAAATGAGACTGAACGCCCCGAATATTGCTCCATTCGCCGAGCAACCTCTTCAGGTTCGCCACGCACCGAGGCCGAACGGTCGCACCGCGCACCCGCTCGCCGACGTCCCCGACCGCACGGCGCACGCCACGCCGAAGGCGCCCCCGAGTCGTCCTGGACGCGGCGCGGTGGGATGGTCACACTCCGGCCGGGGCGAAACCTGGTCGCAACCTGAACGGTGCAGTGTCGCGAGCGTTTCGTGCCGCATACTCGAAGGTCACGGAACAGTCACGGCGGGGGAGGACATCCATGGCAGGACGTACGGGGCGGCCCGTACTCCTCGGGGCGGCGGTCGTGGCGGTCGTGGCGGCACTGACCCTGCTCGTCGGGTGCGGGGCTCCGTCCTGGACCTACGTCACGAACTCCGCGGACCGCACCTACCTGAAGGTGCCGACCTCCTGGAAACAGGTGGACCCGGCCCAGGTCGCCAGCCAGCTCGGGGTCGAGTCGGCGGACGACTCGTCCCAGGGGGTGTGGATCGAGGCCTACGACTCGGACGCGCAGCCGTCGCTCAACCACATCATCGGCGAGGCGGCCGAGTCGCCCGCGATCCTGGTGACCGTCCAGCCGATCCCGGAGGAGTCTCGCGGGCAGATCTCGCTGGACACCGTGCGGGACTTCATCTACCCGGTGTCGCAGTCGGCGCGCCAGCAGATGCAGCTCGGCGGGGCCGCGAGCGGCCTGACCGGCTTCACGCTGCTCGGCGACGAGGTGCTCACCCCCGGCGACGGGATCCGCGGCGTGCACTCGGTGTTCTCCTACCGGGTGAACGGCGGCGAGCCCCAGATCTTCGACCAGACCGGCTATCTCAACGACGACGCGAGCAAACTTTATCTCGCCTTGGCACGCTGTTCGGTTGACTGTTTCGAGAAGAGACAGTCCGAGATCGACGGCGTCGTCTCCTCGTTCACGGTCCGGGAGGGCCCATGACCATCGTTGACGACACCGTCGGCGCGCCGCAGCCCGAGGGCTCGGCGCACCACGAGCCGCCTCCGCCGAAGTACGAGGCGAAGCGCAAGAAGATGTCCCTGTGGGACCGGTCCAAGATCCTGCTGCTACTGGTCATCGCGTTCTTCGTGATCGTCTGGTCGCAGGTGGCGGACAACCCGCTGATGACGTTCCCGGACGCGCTGCGCATCGAGCTCGTCGACTCGCAGTGGCTGCTCTGGCTGGCCGGGGTCGAGGTGCTGCGCCAGCTGCACTACTTCCTCTCGGAGCGGTGGTCGGCCTACCACGTCTTCTGGACCCAGAAGGTCTTCGGCGGCACCGACCGGATGCTCAAGCGGCGCTGGTCGGACTGGACCCGCTTCCGGGTCGCCCGGGCGCTGAAGTGGGTCGCGTTCATCGTCCTGGTGGCGCTGGTCGCCGGCGCGGCGCTGGGCACGTCCCCGTTCCTGGCGATCTTCCAGGCGCCCGCGCTGCTCTTCCAGGCGCTGCCGTTCATCTTCCAGCTGGCCTTCGCGTTCTTCTTCATCGCGTTCCAGTTCGTCGGGCTGTTCTGGCTGCTCTCCCGGGGCGGTGTGGACACCTACTACCCGGACGACATCAAGACCCGCTTCACGGACGTCTGGGGCCAGGACCACGTGGTCCAGCGCATCCGCGAGAACATCATGTTCCTCGAGAAGCCGGAGGAGATCGAGGCCAAGGGCGGGTACGTGCCCGGCGGTCTGCTGCTCTGGGGGCCGCCCGGCACCGGCAAGACGCTGATGGCCGAGGCCGTCGCGGGCGAGACCGGCAAGCCCTACGTCTTCGTCGACCCGGGCGCCTTCATCAACATGTTCATGGGCGTCGGGATCCTCAAGGTCAAGTCGCTGTTCCGCAAGCTGCGCAAGCTCTCGCTGCGCTACGGCGGCGTGATCGTCTTCTTCGACGAGGCGGACGCGCTCGGCAACCGCGGCACCCTCGCGGGCACCGCCCCCGGCGGGGCGCCGCGCGGGTTCACGCCCCCGCCCTTCCACGGCTCGGGCTGCCACGGCTTCTCCTACCTGTCCCGGGACACGCAGTCGATGCTGTTCCGCAACTCGATGTCCTCGGTGCCGCCGCCGCAGGAGACGTCCAGCCGCTTCATGATGGGCGGGATGCAGGGCGGCGGCGGGGGTGGCGGCACGCTCCAGGCGCTGCTCACCGAGCTGTCCGGGCTGAAGAAGCCCCGTGGCCTGCTGAACCGGTGGGGCAGGCGCGCGCTGGGCATGCGGCCCAAGCCGCCGCCCAAGTACCGGATCCTGGTCATGATGGCCACGAACATGCCGGAGTCCCTCGACGAGGCGCTCCTGCGGCCGGGCCGCATCGACCGGATCTACCGGGTCGGCTACCCGTCCAAGGCGGGCCGGATCATGACCTACAAGGGCTACCTGGACAAGGTGCCCCACGAGATCACCGAGGAGCACCTGGACAAGCTCGCCACGATCACCCCCTACGCCACGGGCGCCACGATCAAGGACCTGGTGAACGAGGCCCTGATCACCGCGATCCGGGACGGCCGCGAGGTCATCACCTACCGCGACCTGATGCGGGCCAAGCAGCTCAAGGAGCTCGGCCCGCCCGAGGACGTGGAGTACATCGAGCGCGAGCGGCACGCCGTCGCCGTGCACGAGGGCTGCCACGCCGTCGTCGCCTTCCGGGTGCGCGAGCACATGGAGATCGACCTGGCGACCATCGAGAAGGGCTCCGACTACCTCGGCATGGTCGCGAGCATCCCGCCGGAGGACCAGTTCACCCGGTGGCGCTCGGAGTACGAGGCGGACATCCTGGTGTCCCTGGCCTCGCTCGCCGGCGAGCGGATGTTCTTCGACGGCGACAGCTCGTCCGGCGTCTCGGGCGACCTCGAGTCGGCGACGACCGTGGCGTCGTTCATGGAGGGCATGTGGGGCATGGGGTCGACGGTCTCGTCGTACTCCTCGGCCCGGCGCCTCGAGGTCGGCTCGCCCGGCGGCGGCAAGGGCGCCCCCGGCAAGGACGGCTCCACCGAGGAGGTCATCCGGCGCGCGCTCGCGGACCGGATCGAGGACCACCTCGGCGGGCTGCTGGACAAGGCCGAGGAGATCCTGCGGGAGAACCGGGCGTCCGTGCTCGCCATCGCGCACGCGCTGGAGACGCACAAGACCCTCACGGGCGAGGACGTCGAGGCGGTCCTGACCGGCCGTGAGGGCGTGAACGTCGACGGCCGGATCTACGCCGACCCGGACTTCCTGTCCCAGCTGGAGGAGTACCACGCCGCCGCGGCGGGCGCGCACCGCGCCCACGCCCCGGTCCGGCTGGCGCTGCCCGCGATCCGCGAGCGCGAGGAGGGCCACTCGGCCGCGGCCACCGCGCAGTAACCCGACGAACGGCGCTCTCGCTCACAGCCCTCGTGAGCGAAAGCGCCGTTCGTGTGTCCGGGGGTCAGGGGACGAGGATGGCGCGCCCTCGCACGCGGCCCTCGTCCAGGTCGGTGATGGCCTGCTGGAAGTCGTCGAGGGCGTAGCGCTGGGTGTGCAGGGTGACCAGGCCGCGCGCGGCGAGCTCCATGAGGTCGCAGAGGTCGTTGTAGCTGCCGACCAGGTTGCCCACCACGTTCTTCTCCGCCGAGACCAGGTCGATCGTCGGCAGGTTGAGGTTCTCCCCGTATCCGACGACGTGGTAGTCGCCGGCGGGCTTGGTCATGGCCAGTCCCTCGGCGGTGCTGCCGCCCTCGCCGACGAAGTCGACCACCACCTCCGCCCCGCCGAGCGCGAGCACCTCGTCGACGTGCCCGCCGTCGGCCACGATGGCGAGGTCCGCGCCGATGGACTCGGCCAGCTTCACCGCGTCGGGGTTGCGGTCCAGTACGACCAGCCGGGCCGGGCTCAGCGCCTTCAGCACCTGGATCCCGATGTGCCCCAGGCCCCCGGCGCCGATCACCACGCAGGTGTCTCGCGGGCCGAG
>NZ_FNBE01000047.1 GCF_900102195.1 Pseudonocardia oroxyli | reverse complement strand
CTGAACGCCTTCGACATCACCTTCGACGGACGCCTGTCCGCCGGACGCCGATAGCCCTCAACCAACCCCAGTTACACCGGAAAGTTGACAGTCCCCCTCGAACGCCGCCGCCGCGCCGAGCGGGCACTGACCACAGTGGTCGCCACCTGCTACCTGCTCGGCGTCTCCACCCGCCGCATGGAGAAACTCGTCGAGTCGTTGGGGATCACCCGACTGTCGAAGTCACAGGTCTCAGTCATGGCCCAAGATCTCGATGCGCAGGTCGCCGAGTTCCGGTCCCGCCCACTCGACCAAGGCCCGTACACCTTCGTCGCCGCCGACGCGCTCGTGCTCAAGGTCCGCGAGGGCGGCCGCGTGGTCAACGTCCACGCCCTCTTAGCGACCGGGGTCAACGCCGACGGACACCGGGAGATCCTCGGCCTGCAGGTCACCTCCGCCGAGGACGGCGCCGGATGGCTCGGGTTCTTCCGCGACCTCACCGCCCGCGGACTCAGTGGCGTCCGGCTGGTCACCTCCGACGCCCACGCCGGCCTGGTGTCCGCCATCGGCGCCACCCTGCCCGGGGCGGCCTGGCAACGATGCCGGACGCACTACGCGGCCAACCTGATGACCGCGACCCCGAAGTCGTCCTGGCCGTGGGTGCGGGCGTTGCTGCACTCGGTCTACGACCAGCCCGACGCCGCGTCGGTTCACGCCCAGTTCGACCGGGTCCTCGACGCCCTCTCCGAGAAGCTGCCGAAAGTGTCCGAACACCTCGACCAAGCGCGCGCCGACGTCCTGGCTTTCACCAGCTTCCCGAAAGAGCTCTGGCGCCAGATCTGGTCGAACAACCCGAGCGAGCGGCTCAACAGCGAGATCCGCCGCCGCACCGACGTCGTCGGGATCTTCCCCGACCGCGACTCCCTGATCCGGCTCGTCGGCGCCGTCCTGGCCGAGCAGCACGACGAATGGGCCGAAGGACGCCGCTACCTCGGCCTCGAGGTCCTCGCCCGCTCCCGCGTCACCGCGCTCCCCGACACCACCACCGGCACCGGCGCCGGCACCGAGGAGGTGACCTCGACCGACACGATCCCGGCGCTCAGCGCCTGACAGAACGAGAAGATCACGCGGTAGTCGTCACACACCACGCCAGCGGGCTTGACCGAAACGTCTTCCCGCCCCGGTATCGACGCACGCGTTCATGGACCCACAGTTGTTCACCTCGGTGGCGCAGGCGACGGCTGAAGAAACGTGACCGGGGCCGGGAGCGGCGATGAGCTGGACTTGTCGGGCAGCCGAGAACTCGGGACTCCGATCAGCAGCTGCTGAAGACCGCGAAGCCCATTATCGATACCAAAACTAAACTCATTATCGGCCGTGAACGGGATTCGGTGGGGTTCCTCCAGCGCGGCAAGGACCTTCACCCCCGCGAGTTCACCAAATGCCTCCGCCGCCTTCGGGCGTGGTCGCGCAGACGCCGTGTGCAGCCGCTCAGTGGCGACCGAACCGCGGGTAAAGACAGAAAGCGTACTGTACGCATACATGGCAGTATCGGGCGAGAACCCGTGCCTGACCAGCACCTGCAGTACACCGTCCATGTGCTCCGCGGTCAAGCGGGTCGCTTCAGGAGTGAGCTCGGCTGAGCGAATCACAATGAGGTCACACAGCAAACTGTTCGCCTGCAGGATCTCTCGGTAGCGATGGAAATAGCTTCTCAGGTAAGCATCCCATGGCAGATCATCGGAGATGCCGAAGCCGGAGAAGAACTCTCCGAACGCCCGCTCGGTCATGGTGTCGATCAGTTCCTCCTTACTGCGGAAGTACCAATAAATGCTGGTTACGCCCACGTCAAGCCGTTGCGCCAGGCGCGGCATGCTCAATGCATCCAAAGACTCCTCGGCTGCGAAGCGGTATGCGCCTGCAACGATCTCGTCCGCGCTGATGGAGCCGCGGGCACGACGCTTGCGTGTCGAGTTGCGGCGTTCTGGCTCGGACGGCATGCGGTGTCTCCTTCCTCGGGCTTGGCCCCGGGTCGTGCGGACTGATGCGCGCCCGGTGCGATCCGTGGCTGGCTCATCTACGGAAGAGCACGTCTAGTATCGCCCATGCCGTTGCGGGTCTGCCGAGGGATGAGGCGCATGGGCCAGCCCGGTCCGGTGAGTCCGAGGTTGCGATGCGGATGGTCGCCGAGATCCGACCGGCGCTGATAGCTCGGCGTGGGCCTCTTACTGAAGCGCCCCGGGTGTGGTGGAGGCTCTGATCCCGCGGAAGGGTGGAGATCGTGCCGGTACCGGGGAGGTTCAGCGACGAGATGTGTGAGCGCGCGAAGCGGATGGTCCGCCAGGTGCGT
>NZ_FNBE01000026.1 GCF_900102195.1 Pseudonocardia oroxyli | reverse complement strand
CGCAGCTCCAGGCCCAGATCGACGCGTTCGACCACATCGACAACGCCGAACGCCCCCACCAAGGACTGCCCGGCCGCACCACACCGGCAGCCGCGTGGCAGGCCACACCGAAGGCCGATCCACCCCGCCCCGGAACCGCCCGACCCCACCAGCAGGTCTCCCGGCCGGCACCCGCGTCCGAAAGGTCAGCTCCACCGCCACGATCACCCTCGACAAGGTGTTCTACGAGATCGGCGCCGAGCACGCGTTCAGGCAGGGGTCCTGATCATCAGCGCCGGCATCCAGCCCGGCGCCACGATCATCGTCGCCGACCTCGACGGCGAGATCCTCCTCGAGCGCAACAGACCCGAACCCGGCATCCGCTATGTCGGAAACGGTCGTTCCCCCGGACGCCGCCCGAAACACCCCCCCCGAGTGTCACCGATGTCCTGACACGCCAACCGTCACCAAAGTCCTGATGCAGAACTGTCACCCATGTCCTGAGGCATCACAGCGGGTACGGGCGACGGCCGGTCCACATGGATCGAACACATGTTCGTTTCATGGGTGCTGAGCTGCTATGATGGCTGCATGACCACGACCCTCACGGACCCTCCCGCAGCGACAGGCACCGTGCCGTCGCGGGAGGAGCGGGCCGCGGGGTTCGCCCGGATCGAGCGGCTGGTCGCGCTGCGGAACCGGATCGACGCGGAGATCGCCGAGGAGGTCCGGGCCGCGGCGCAGCGGGAGGTCGAGGCCCGGCTGGAGGAGGCGCTGGCCGATCCCGAACGGGTCGAGGCGAGCATCGTGGGGCAGCTCGGGCTCGCCCTGCGGATCTCGCCCACCCGGGCCCGCACCCAGCTACGACTCGCCCGTGACCTGCACGCCGGGCTGGAGAAGATCCGGGAGGCGTTCGCGGCCGGGGAGCTGGACGAGCGGCGGGTCGCCGCGATCGTCGCCGCCGCCAGACACCTGAGCTCTGACGAACGGACCGAGCTGGACCGTCGACTCACCACACACGACCTGCCCATGCTCGGGGTGCGCAAGGTCGCCGACCTCGCCCGGACGGTCGCCGCGGCGGTGGCGCCGGAAGCCTTCGCCGAACGTGCCCGTGCCGCCCGTCGGGACCGGCACGTCGCGATCTCTCCCGCCGAGGACGGGATGGCGGTGTTGCGGGCGCTGTTGCCGATGGAGCAGGCCATCGCCTGCTACGCGGCGCTGCGCAAGGCGGTCACCGAACACTGGGTGTCCCCGGAGCCGGTGACCCGGACCCGCGGGCAGATCATGGCCGACACGCTCGTGGAGCGCCTGAGTGGGCAGGCCGCCACGACCCCGGCGCAGGTGGAGATTCAAGTCCTGGTGCCGGTGGAGTCGCTGCTGGACCCGGACTCGCCGTTGCCGGCGGAGATCCCGGGCCTCGGCACCACTGATCTCCTCGACCAGGCCACCTGTGTGGGTTGGCGGCGGCTGGTCACCAAGGAGGGGATCGTCATCGGCGGTGACTCCCGCCGCCGCGCCTTCGGTGGGGTGCTGGCGGACTGGATCCGGGCCCGGGACCGTGGCCGGTGCACCGAACCGGGCTGTGACGCCCCGATCGCCCACCTCGACCATCGCAGACGCTGGTCCGAAGGCGGGGCGACGAGTCTGGAGAACGGCCGCGGTGCCTGCGCCTTCCACAACCAGGTGCGTGAACAGGCCGGGTGGAGTGTGGAGGGCGCGGCCACCGTCACGCCTACCGGACGCCGTTACGCGTTGCGGCTGTAGGGCGGCGAGGACGCACAAATCGTACGCAATGCTGATGAACTGCACGTTCACTGTGTACGGCCACGCCCACGCCGCGCGATGGGGAGAGCAGACGATCGAACGGAGCCTCCCCGATGACGTACCCGGGCAACCCACAGCACGGCGGACAGCCGCACGGCGGCCACGATCCGTACGGCCGCCGGCCCGGGCCGCACACCCGGCAGGCGCCCCCGCCGCAGTACACGCAGCAGATGCCGTCGCCGCAGTACACGCAGCAGGCTCCCCAGCCGACGTACGGGGCGCGGGGGATCCCGCTGCAGCGTCAGCCGCACCCGACGAACGTGCCCGTCCGCCTGCCTCATCCGAAGCGGTCGAAGCGGCCCATGCTCGCCGGTGGCGTTCTCGGCGGGATCGCCGTTCTCGCCCTGGTGGTCGCCGCGCTGACGGGCGGCGGGTCCTCGTCGAGCACGGCGAGCCGGTCGGGCTACACGCAGTTGCCCGAGTCGTCCCGCTCCCCGCTGTCGGTGCCGACCGTGTCGAGCGCACCCGCCGTGGCGGCGGCGCCCACCGCTGCTCCTGCCCCCACGACGTCCCGCGCACCGGCCGCGGCGGTGACACCGGCGGCCCCCGCGTCTCGCGCACCTGCTGTCGCCGCAGCCCCGGCGGCTGCCCAGCCTGCGGCCCCCTCAGGAAGCGTGTCGCAGCGCAATGCGGTCAGGAAGGCCGAGAGCTACCTGTCCTTCGCGTCGTTCTCCCGTACGGGATTGATCGAGCAGCTGGAGTACGAGGGCTTTTCGAAGGCCGACGCCACGTACGCCGTCGACCACGTGACCGTCGACTGGACCGACCAGGCCGCGAAGAAGGCCCAGAGCTACCTGGAGTTCACCTCGTTCTCCCGGTCCGGGCTGATCGAGCAGCTGAAGTACGAGGGCTTCACCCAGGCCCAAGCCGAGCACGGCGCAGACGCCGTGGGGCTCTGACCCCTCACTGACCCCTCACCGACCCGTCACCGACCCGCGGCGTCCCGCGCGACCGTCTCCGCCTGCTCCCGCAGCGCGTTCAGCACCCCGCGGCGGTTCTTGTGGCGCTCCTCGTAGCGCTGCACGGCACGCACGTCGGCGGGGTCGCGCAGCCTGGCCACGGCGACCGAGGCGTCCGCGACCGAGAGCTGGTCGATGGTCGGGATCGGCAGCTCGGCGGCGGCGAGCCCGCCGGTCTCGCGGCGCACGGCATGGGCGAGGTCGCCGTCGTCGGTCTCCTCGGCGCGGCGGGCGGCGGACTCGAGACCACCGGCGAGGACCTGCCCGGCGGTGGACGCGGTGCCCGCGATCCTGCCGAGCCCGGCCTGCACCCGGTCGGCGGCCTTGTTGACGCCCTCGACGGTCAGTCGGACCGGCAGCTGGGCGGCCTTGCCGACGCCGGCGGCCACGGTCTGCAGCGGTGTGGGTGCGAGGGCGGTCGGCCCGCCGCCCGCCTCCTGGGCGAGCACGCCCTGCAGCCACCCGATGGTCTCGGTGTGGGCCGCGACGAGCCGGTCGGCCAGGTCGTGCACCGGCCCGGACCGGGTGAGCGCCTTGAGGTACCGGGCCCGGTCGGCGAGCTGGTGTTCGAGGGCGAGGTCGCCGAGCAGCGCCTCGTCGATCGGCTGGGTCTGCTCGACGGCGCCCTTCACGAGCGTGCCGAGCCACCCGACCGCCGGCGCGACGACGTCCGGCACGGTGCCCAGCTCGCGCAGCGCGTCGGCGATGGCGGCCGAGCGGTCCTCCGCCTTCGCCGCGTTGTCCAGCAGCTCGTCCCGGACGGCGTCGGTGCGTGCCTGGGCGGTGCGGGTGCGCGCCAGCGCGATCTCGGTGCGGGTGAGGTGTTCGAGCGCCCGGAGCTGGGCGACGACGGCGGTCCTGGTGTCGGTCATGGGGCTCCTCGGGGTCGGGGACGGGGACGGGGACGGGGACGGCGAGCTGAGGGGCTCCCCGGCCCGACGCGGAGTACACCGGCCTGTGGGCACTCGCACACCCCGTGCGTGGCGCGGGACCGATCCGGGTAGCCCGGCGCAGTCGATCATCGGAGGAACCATGACCACGTTCGCTCGCGCCCTCGGCGTCGCGACCGCCGCCTACGCCGTCGCGACGCTCGTCCGGCCCTCGGTGCTCACGGGGCCGACCGGGCTGGGCGACTCGGCGCCCGCCCAGGTGCTGACCCGCGCCGTGGGTGCCCGCGACCTGGCCTCCGGTGTCGCGGTCGCGACCGCGCCGACCGGCAGGGCGCTCGAGTTCGCGCTCGGGGTCCGCATCGGCGCCGACCTCGGCGACGCGGTGGCCTTCGGCCTGTCCGACATCCCGTCGGACGCCAAGAGGAAGACCCTGGCCGTGTCCCTCGGCTGGGCCGCGCTGAACGGTGTGGCGCTCGCCCTGCTCCGGAGGTAGCGGACGGCGCCGACGCACCCGCGTGCGTCGGCGCCGCGGCCCGCTCAGGAGTAGGTCAGTCCGTCCTCGATGTCCGCTTTCGGCAGCTCGACGCGGTCGACGTCGTGCTCGTGCATGTGCAGCCACGGCTCCCGGTCGCCCTGGCCGAACATGCGGTCCTGCGAGCGCTGGACGTACCCGGGGTTGAAGTTGTCCAGGTCCGACCACGGCCGCAG
Organism: Pseudonocardia oroxyli; assembly: GCF_900102195.1. Classification (GTDB taxonomy): domain Bacteria; phylum Actinomycetota; class Actinomycetes; order Mycobacteriales; family Pseudonocardiaceae; genus Pseudonocardia; species Pseudonocardia oroxyli. The sequence continues at coordinate 36,657 of NZ_FNBE01000026.1, read as the reverse complement.
GGGCATGTCCGCGTCCGTCGGCCGCAGCTTCGGGGTCACGGTGTGCAGGCCCGACTCGTCCATGTGCCGCATGATCCGCTCGACGACGTCTGCGACCAGGTCGACCCGCAGCGTCCAGCTGTGCCGGAAGTAGCCGAAGGCGTACGCCATGTTCGGCACGTCGCTGATCATCAGGCCGCGCCAGGTGACCTTCGTCCGGAAGTCGACGGCCTCCTCGTCGACCCGGAACGGGACGTCGGCGAAGGCGGAGAGCCGGAACCCGGTGGCGGTCACGATGACGTCCGCCTCCAGCTCCTCGCCGGAGCCGAGCCGCACGCCCCTCTCGGTGAACTCCTCGATGGTGTCGGTGACGATCGAGACCTTGCCCTCGCGCATCCGCTCGAACATGTCGCCGTCGGGCACGAACGCGATGCGCTGCTGCCACGGCCGATAGGTCGGCGTGAAGTGCTTCTCGATGTCGGTGCCCTCCGGCAGCAGCGGCCGGATGCCCTCGATCAGGAACTCGTGCAGCTGGTCGGGGTCGTCCTTGCCGGTCGTGGCCAGCCAGTCGAGCTGCTGGATGTACTGGCGGCGGAGGATCTCGTGGGTCCACTCGGCGGGCAGGTCGAGCGGTTCCAGGGTGGCGGCGAGCTCGTGGACGGTGGGTGCGGCGAACCAGTACGACGGCGAGCGCTGCACCATCGTGACGTGGGCGGCGGTCTTCGCCGTGTTCGGGACCACGGTGGCGGCGGTCGCCCCGGAACCGATCACCACCACCTTCTTCCCGGCGTAGTCCAGGTCCTTCGGCCAGGACTGCGGGTGCACGATCGGCCCCCGGAAGCGGTCCATCCCCGGCCATTCCGGGGTGTAGGGCTCGTCGTGCTTGTAGTAGCCGGAGCACATCCACAGGAAGTCCGTGGTGTAGCGCAGCTCCTCGCCGGTGTCCTCGCGCACCACGTCGACGGTCCAGCGGTGCTCGGCCGAGGAGAAGTCCGCCGCGGTCACCCGGTGCCGATAGTGGATCTTGTCGGCGAGGTCGTCCTCCTGGATCACCTCGTCGAGGTACTCGAGGATCGCCCCACCCGCGGCGATCGACGGGCCGCGCCACGGCTTGTGCCGGTAGCCGTAGGTGAACAGGTCGCTGTCGGAGCGGGCGCCGGGGAACTGATGGGTCCACCAGGTCCCGCCGCGGGCGTCCTGGGCCTCCAGGATCGCGAAGCTCCGATCGGGGAACGCCTCGCGCAGGTGGTGCGCGACGCCGATGCCGGAGACCCCGGCTCCGACGATCAGCACGTCGACGTGGCCCGCGTCCGTGGGCGTGGCGGGGCGGTCGGTCGTGGCGGAAGTCGTCACGGTGGGTACACCTCCCTGTGTCCTGCGTCTCATCGTGAGCGACCGGGGCCCCTCGCTCTTCGTGCGCGCCGCACAACACTGGGGTCGGCCCGTCGTCGCGCCGGACGAAGGCTCAGGGCGACAGGGCGCGCCGCCACTGCTCCCGGACGGCACCGCGCAGCCGGTCGAGGTCGACCGCGGCGGGGTCCAGGTGGTGCTGCAGGGCGATCCCGCGGAGCTGTCCGAGGATCGCGACGGCCGTGTCGTCCGGGTCCACCTCGCGGACGGTGCCCGCGGCGATCCCGGCCGCGACGTCCGCGCGCAGGTCGGCACGGAACCCCGCGTCCCGGGCGCGGAAGGTCTCCGCGATCTCGGGCGAGGTCAGCGACTCGGCCCAGAGCAGCAGGAAGGCCCGGTTGGCGGGCCCGGAGCCCGCGAGCGCGCCGATGTACCCGTCGACCAGGAACAGCAGCCGCTCCAGCCCGGGCGCGTGGTCGACGCCCGGTACGAAGCCGCTCTGGGTCGTGCGGGCGAGCGCGGCGACCAGGGCCTGTTTGGAGCCGAAGTGGTGGGTCACGATCCCGCGGCTGTACCCCGCCCGCTCGCCGACCCTGGCCAGGGTCAACGCGCCCAACCCGCCCTCGACGACGAGATCCGCCGCGGCGGCCAGGAGGGCGACGCCGGTCTGGGCGCGGCGTTCGGCCTGGGTGCGGCGGGGCATGTCGGGACCCTATCATCAAGTTGCGTGTTGAATAGCAAGTATGTCAGAGTGGAGGCGGATCCGGAGGAGGACCGCGATGATCGAGATCGATGAGCGGGCGCTGGAGCGCCTCGTGGGACAGGGCGAGGGCCCGGTGGGGGAGTCCGTGCTGCAGCCGACCGCGCCCGGGACGCCCTCGTGACCGTCGTCCTCGTCCACGGCAACCCGGAGACGGCCGCGGTCTGGCGGCCGATGCTCGCCGAGCTGGGGCGAGACGACGTGGTGTGCCTGTCGCCGCCCGGGTTCGGTGCGCCGCTCCCCGCGGGGTTCGGCGCGACCGTCCTGGAGTACCGGGACTGGCTGGTCGGCGAGCTGGCGGCGCTCGACGGCCCGGTCGACCTCGTCGGTCACGACTGGGGCGGCAACCACGTGCTGGCGGCGGTGAACCTGCGCCCGGACCTCGTCCGCAGCTGGGCGAGTGACACCCTCGGCGCGTTCGACCCGGACTACGTGTGGCACGAGCTCGCGCAGCGGTGGCAGACCCCCGGCGTGGGCGAGGCGGACGTCGCCGACCGGTTCGAGTCGTTCGACGCCCGTCGCGCGGCGCTCGTCGAGCGGGGATTCCCGGAGGACCTCGCCTCGGAGATCGCCGCCGGTCAGGGGCCCGAGCTCGGGGCGGCGGTGCTCCTGCTCTACCGCTCGGCGGTCCAGCCGGTGATGGCGGAGCTGGGTCGCGATCTCGGCGGGCTCGGCACCCGGCCCGGGCTCGCCGTCGTGGCCGGTGCGGACCACGTCGTGGGCTCGGACGAGTACCGGCGCCGGACCGCGGCGCGGGCAGGCGCCCGGGTGGCGGAGCTGCCCGACCTGGGCCACTGGTGGATGGTGCAAGACCCGCCGCGCGCCGCGGCGGCGCTCACGGAGTTCTGGGCGAGCCTGTAGCCGCCCGGCGGAGCTCGGTCGGCGTGCGGTCGAACCAGCGCTTCGACGCCCGGGTCAGGGCGGACTGGGCGCGCAGCCCCACCATGGCGGTGACCTGGGTGAACGGCAGATCGGTCGTGGTGATCAGGCGGCGGGCGGTGTCCCGGCGGACGTCGTCGAGGATCCGCTCGAAGGTGGTCCCCTCCGCCGCGAGGTGGCGTTGCAGGGTCCGGGGGTGCAGTCGCAGCAGACGGGCGACGTCCCCCGCCCGCGGGGCCGTGGAGCCGAGCGAGCGGGCCAGCGCCCCCCGCACCCGTCCGGACACGGTCTGGCCGGGCTCGGCGAAGCGGCTCTCCAGGTAGTCCAGTGCGAGGGTGCGCAGGACCTGGTCCCCGCCCGCGATCCGCGCCTCGGTCAGGCCGGCGGGCAGCCGGAGTACGCCGGAGTCCCGCGAGAAGCGGACGTCCGCGCCGAAGAAGTCCGTGTATCTCGTCACCGGGACGAGTGGTGGATGGGTGAGATGGGCGGACCGCAGGCCGTACGGACCGCCGTGCAGGAGCACGATGATCCGGTGCAGCAGCCCCAGCCCGAGATCCGACGCCTGCGCGGGCATCGGCTCCGGGCCCGTCGCCCCGTAGCGCAGTGCGGCCACCCCGCGCACCTCCTCCGGGTCGGGGACCAGGGCGATCGACAGCGCGGGACTGTGGACGAACAGGAAGCGCGAGGCGCTCGCCATCGCCTCGCCGAGCGTCCCCGCGTTCTCGATCGCGACGGCGAGCGGGCCGAGGATCCCGGTGTCCTGCCGCTCGGCGAGCAGCAGGCCGAGGTCCGGGCGATCGAGCTCGGCCGCGGCCACCTCCAACAGGAGCCCGACGGTGCGGACCGCCACCACGGCGTCGTCCGCGGAGAGGGCGGCGGGGTCGATCCCGAACCGGGCGAACAGCGCGGCGGAGTCGCCGCCCAGACCGTCCACGAGCTGGGGCAGTCCCCGCAGGGACGCTGCCCGCACCACCGCTCCCATGTCGCGTGAGGATAAATCATTGTCGCGTTCGGATAAGCACGGCGAGGGGGAGGAGGCCACGATGAAGGCCATGAACGACGACGTGGTCGAGACAGACGTCCTCATCGTCGGGGCCGGTCTCTCGGGCATCGGCGCCGCGTACCGCCTGCAGCAGGAGCGCCCGGGGGACAGCTACGCGATCCTCGAGCAGCGCTCCGCGATCGGCGGCACCTGGGACCTGTTCCGGTACCCGGGCGTGCGGTCCGACTCCGACATGTTCACCCTCTCCTACCCCTTCCGGCCGTGGCGCGGGGAGAAGTCCCTGGCGGACGGCGAGAGCATCCGCACCTACATCCGGGACACCGCGCGCGAGGCGGGCATCGACCGGCACATCCGGTTCGACACGACGGTGTCCGCCGCGGAGTGGTCCAGCGCGGACCAGCGCTGGACGGTGCGCACGAGCCGGGGGGAGTGGCGCGCGAAGTTCGTCTACCTCTGCGCCGGCTACTACTCCTACGACCGGGGCTACCAGCCGGACTTTCCCGGTCTCGCCGACTACGCGGGCACGTTCGTGCACCCGCAGGCCTGGCCCGAGGACCTGGACCACACCGGCAAGCGGGTCGTGGTGATCGGGTCCGGGGCCACCGCCGTCACCCTGGTCCCGGCGATGGCCGAGAAGGCCGAGCACGTGACCATGCTGCAGCGGTCGCCGTCCTACCTGACCGCGCTGCCGCCACGGGACGGCTTCGCGGACACCCTGCGCCGGCGGCTGCCCGCCGGACTGGCGCACCGCATCGTCCGGGCGAAGAACATCGCCGTCACCCAGGCCTTCTACCAGCTCGCGCGGCGGCGACCGACGCTCGTGCGCAAGACGCTGCGCCGGATGGCGCTGCGGTTCCTCGACGAGCAGGCCGTCGACCAGCACTTCACGCCCCGGTACGAGCCCTGGGACCAGCGGCTGTGCGTGGTGCCGGGCGCGGACTTCTACAAGGTCGTCCGGGCGGGGGACGCGTCCGTGGTCACCGACCACATCGACACCTTCACCGAGAAGGGCATCCGGCTGGCGTCGGGCGAGGAGCTGACGGCGGACATCGTCGTGTCCGCCACGGGCCTGCGGATGCTCCCGCTCGGCGGGCTGTCGCTGAGCGTCGACGGCGAGCCGGTGACCCTCGCGGACACCTACTCCTACCGCGGCCTGATGCTCTCCGGCGTGCCGAACCTCGCCTACTGCATCGGCTACACGAACGCCTCGTGGACGCTGCGCGCGGACCTGTCCTCGCGCTACGTGACCAGGCTGCTGACCCACCTCGAGAAGCACGGCTACGACTCGGCCGCGCCGACCACGCCCGCCGCCATGGAGCGCCGTCCGCTGCTCGACCTCACCTCGGGCTACGTGCAGCGCTCGATCGACGCCTTCCCGCACCAGGGCACCGCGGCGCCCTGGCGGGTCACCCAGAACTATGTCGTCGACCTCGTCCAGATGTCCCGCGCGGACCTCGCCGAGGACATGGTGTTCACGCCGGCCCGTTCGCTGCAGGAGGTCTGAGATGGAGAAGTACCGGTTCGCGGGACGCACCGCCGTCCTGACCGGCGCCGCGAGCGGCATCGGGGAGCAGCTCGCCTACGGCCTGGCCGAGCGCGGCAGCCCGCTGGTCCTGGTCGACCGGGACGCGGACGGGCTCGAACGCGTCGCCGCCCGCGTGCGCGCCACGGTGAAGGTCGAGACCCACGTAGTGGACCTGGCGGACCGGGCCGCGGTGGCGGCGCTGGGCGAGGAGCTCGCGTCGACCCCGGTCCGACTCCTGATCAACAACGCGGGGGTCGCGCTCGGCGGCCGGTTCCGCCAGGTCACCCTCGACGAGTTCGAGTGGGTCATGGACATCAACTTCCGGGCGCCCGTGGTGTTGACCCACCACCTGCTGCCCGCGCTGACCGCGGAGCCGGGTGGGCACCTGGTCAACGTGTCCAGCCTGTACGGGCTGATCGGCCCCGCGGGGCAGTCGGCATACTCGTCGAGCAAGTTCGCGATCCGCGGCTTCAGCGAGGTGCTGCGCCACGAGCTGGCCGAGACCGGCACCGGGGTCACCCAGGTGCACCCCGGCGGCATCCGGACGAACGTGGCGAAGAGCGCGCGCCTGGGGTCCGGTGTGGATCCCGACGAGGCGGCGCAGCACCAGGCCGCGTTCGCGAAGCTGCTCAGCTACCCGCCGGAGAAGGCCGCGGCCGAGATCCTCGACGGTGTCGAGAACCGGCGGACCCGGGTGCTGATCGCCTCCAGCGCGAAGGTCCCGGACGTGCTCGCCCGGGTGCTGCCGGGCTCCTACGGCCCGGTGCTGGACCGGCTGGTCGCCCTGCTCGCCCGCCGCGCCTGAGCCGGTCGTCACCCCGATAGGGTGACGACCATGGAGGTGCACGGGCCGTCCGGGCCGCCGGTGGTGCTCGTGCCCGGCGGGGCGGCGCCCTGCACAGGCTTCTTCCCCGGGCTGGTCGAGGGGCTCGCGGGCGACTGTCGCGTGGTCGTGCACGACCGGCCCGGCACGGGCACCGCGGGGCCGGGTGAGCTGAAGGACGCCACGGCCCACCTGCACGCGCTGGTCGGCGCGCTGGACATGGGCCCGGCCGTCGTGGTGGGGCAGAGCCTCGGCGGGGCCGTCGCGGCGCTGTGGGCGCGTGATCACCCCGGGGACCTGGCCGGGATCGTCCTGCTCGACGCCACGCCGATCACCGATCCGCGGCTGTGCCGGATCATCGAGTGGCAGACCCGCCTGCTCGGCGGGCCCGCCCGGCTGCCGGGCCTGGGGCCGTTGCTGGACAAGGGCTTCGCCGCCGCGGGGCGGCGTGCGGTGCTGAAGGCGCCGCTGCCCGCGCAGAGCGTCCCGGCGATCGACACCCTGTTCGACGGCGGCCTCGGGAGGCTCGCTGCGGCAGTCCGCGGGATCGCCGCCCTGTCCGACGGGTTCCGGACGGCCGACCTGCCGCTGCTGCCGTCCGCGGTCGTCTCGGCGGACCGGGCGCGGCCGGGCGCGATGGGCCGCTCGCACGAGGCCCTGGCCACGGCGTTCGGCGCCACCGTGACCACCTGGCCCGGAGCCACGCACACCGTGCACCTCGACCATCCGGACGAGGTGCTGGCCCTCGTCCGGGACGTGGTCAGGCGAGCCCACCCCGCTTGACCAGCTGCGCGGCGATGACGTTGCGCTGGATCTCGTTGGTGCCCTCGCCGACGATCATCAGGGGGGCGTCCCGGAAGTAGCGCTCGACGTCGAACTCGGTGGAGTAGCCGTAGCCGCCGTGGATGCGCACGGCGTTGAGCGCCACCTCCATCGCGATCTCGGAGGTGAACAGCTTCGCCATGCCCGCCTCCATGTCGCAGCGCTCGCCCGCGTCGAACTTCTCGGCGGCGAACAGGATGAGCTGGCGGGCGGCGGTGAGCTTGGTGGCCATCTCCGCGAGGTAGTTCCCGATCGACTGGTGCTGCCAGATCGGCTTGCCGAAGGACTCGCGCTCCTGGCTGTAGCGCAGCGCGTCGTCGAACGCGGCCTGCCCGACGCCGAGGGCGCGCGCGGCGACCTGGATCCGCCCGGTCTCCAGGCCCTTCATCATCTGCGCGAAGCCCCGGCCCGGCTCACCGCCGAGCACCGCGGACGCCGGGACGTGCATGTCGTCGAACACCAGCTCGCAGGTCTCGACGCCCTTGTACCCCAGCTTCTTGAGGTCCCGGGACACGGTCAGCCCGGGACCGTGCTCGACGAGCAGCACCGAGACGCCCTTGTGCTTGGGCTCGGCCTCGGGGTCGGTCTTGCAGAGCAGCGCGATCAGCCCCGAGCGGCGGGCGTTGGAGATCCACGTCTTGGCGCCGTTGATCACGTACTCGTCGCCGACGCGCGCGGCGTGGGTGGTCATCGCCTGCAGGTCCGAGCCGCCGCCCGGCTCGGTGAGCGCCATCGTCGCGCGCAGCTCGCCGGTCGCCATCCGCGGCAGGTAGCGGTCCTGCTGCTCCCGCGTGCCGAAGGACTGCAGCAGCTTCGCCACGACGGTGTGCCCGCCCATCGCGCCGGCCAGGGACATCCACCCGCGCGCCAGCTCGGCGGTGACCAGCGCGTAGCAGGGCATCGAGACCGGGGCCTCGCCCCACGGCTCCGGGATCGCGAGCCCGTAGATCCCGAGCTCCTTCATCTGCTCGATGAGCTTCTCGGGGTAGGTGTCCGCGTGCTCGAGGTCGGCGACGACCGGCTTCACCTCGCGGTCGACCCACTCCCGGACCGTCGAGACGACTGCCCGCTCCTCGGTACTCAGCATTCATCCATCATGAGCCCGCATGGCCGTCGCCGTACAATGCCGGCTCCTGATGGGGTCATGAGGGAGTGGCATGGAGGTCCGGCAGCTGCGGGCGGTCGTGGCCGTCGCGGACACCGGCAGCGTCACGCGCGCCGCGGTGTTGCTGCACCTCGTGCAACCCGCGGTGACCCGCCAGGTGCACGCGCTGGAGGAGGAGCTCGGAGTGGAGCTGTTCGTGCGCAGCCGCACGGGCATGCGTCCGACGGAGGCCGGGCTGGCGTTCGTGGAGCGCGCCCGGCGGGCGTTGACCGAGCTGGACCGCGCTCGGGCCGAGGTGCAGCCCAGCGTCGAGGTGGGCGGCAGCGTGGCGGTGGGGCTGCTCGACAGCCTCACCGAGGCCGTCGCCGTCGGGTTGGTGGCGCGGGTCCGGCAGGACTACCCCGGCATCCGGCTGCGGCTGATGACCGGCTACTCGGGGCACCTGCAGGAGTGGCTCGAGTCCGGCACGGTCGAGATCGCGCTGCTCTACGACGTCACGACCTCGGCCTCGGTGGCGGTGCGACCGCTGTTCGAGGAGTCGCTCTGGGCCGTCGCGCCGCCGGGGGACTGGCCGGGCGGGCCGGTGGCGCTGACCGATCTGGCCGCACACCCCGTCGTCATGCCCGCCCCGCCGCACGGCCTGCGCACCCTGCTCGACGGGGCGTGCGCCCGCGCCGGCGTCGAGCTGGACGGGATCGTCGAGGTCAACACCATGATCACGCAGAAGCGGCTGGCCGCGTCCGGGGTGGGCTGGACCGTGCTCCCCGCGGTGGCGGTGGAGGCGGACGTCGCGGCCGGGGTCTTCTCCGGCGGCCCGCTCCCGGTGACCCGCTCGGTCGTCCTGGCCCGCTCGGCGGGGCGCCGCCCGTCGCCCGCGATGGAGGTCGTCTCGCGCGAGCTCGAGCGGGGCGTGAGCCACGCCGCCTTTTCTTCGCCGCCGCCCCGGTATAAGGATTGAGGCAGTCGTATGCGAGGGAGCGGACATGGCCGGGGTTCAGGACAGGGTCGTCGTGGTGACCGGGGCGGGAGGCGGGCTCGGGCGCGAGTACTCGCTGCTCCTGGCGCGTGAGGGTGCGCAGGTCGTGGTCAACGACCTCGGTGGTTCCCGGGACGGGTCCGGGAGCGACGGGTCGGCGGCCGACAAGGTCGTCGCCGAGATCATCGAGGCGGGCGGCCGGGCCGTCGCCAACCACGACAGCGTGGCCACGGCCGAGGGCGGCGCGGCCATCGTGGCGACCGCGCTCGAGGCGTTCGGCCGGATCGACGGCGTGGTGGCGAACGCGGGCATCCTGCGGGACCGCACGTTCATCAAGATGACCGACGACGACTGGGACGCGGTCCTCAAGGTGCACCTCTACGGCGCCTACAACGTGATCCACAGCGCCTGGCCGCACTTCCGGGAGCAGGCCCACGGCCGGATCGTGGTGGCCACCTCGACCACCGGGCTCTACGGCAACTTCGGCCAGGCCAACTACGGCGCGGCCAAGCTCGGTCTGGTCGGGCTGATCAACACCCTCGCCAAGGAGGGCGCGAAGTACGACATCAAGGCGAACGCCGTGGCGCCCGTCGCCGCCACGCGGATGACCACGGACATCATGCCGCAGGAGGTCCTGGACAAGCTCCCGCCGGACTTCGTCGCGCCGCTGATCGGCCTGCTCTGCGGTGACGAGCTCGAGGAGAACGGCGCCACCTTCGTCGCCGGGTTCGGCCGCTACCACCGCGTGGAGCTGTTCCACGCCGCGGGCGCCGCGTTCGAGAAGACCCCGACGGTGGCCGAGCTGGCCGCGCAGTGGTCCTCGGTCGTCGACCTGTCCTCGCCGCAGCCCGGGATGGGGCTCTCGCTCTAACCTGGGGACGTGCAGCGTCCTGGAGTGCTGAGGTGGGTCTGGTACGCCTGCGGTGGCAGGCTGCCCGCCCGGTACGCCGACTGGGTGCTGCACGACGCCACGTGCTCCACCTGGGTGGTCCGGCACCTGGCGCGCACCGTCGTGCCCCTGGTGATCGTCTCGGTGCCGATCGTGCTGCTGGTGCCCGGGCCGTTGTGGGTGCGGCTGTGCGGGCTGCTGCTCGGCTGGTTGGTCTCCGCCCAGTTCGCGATCTTCCTGCTGCACGATGCGGTGGACCACCGGGTCCGCCGCGCCGGCTACCCGCCCGGCTACGCGCAGGCCGTCCGGGACGTGACGGCCCGCGCGGAGCGCGAGGCGCGCCGTGCGGCCTACCGCCGGCGCTACGGGTAGCACGCGCTGTGCGTCGTCAGTTCGGCGGGAAGGGCGGGATCCCGGGGATCGCGTTCGGGGCGCTGAACCCACCCACCGGCTGACACAGCCCGGCGGGCACCGGGTTGCTGAACTGGCCGACCGCGAGGCCCGAGTTGGCCACCGGGTTGCTCTTGCAGATCACCACCGACGGTGGGCTGTAGTCCGCGAGGGCGGGCGCGGCGCCGCCCGCCCACACCAGGACTCCGCTTCCGAGGACGATGAGTGCGGTGCGCAGGACCGTGCGGGACTGCGTGGTCATCAGGAGATCTCCTTGTGGGTCGGGTGGGGCTCGTCGGTCGGGTGGGGGCTGATCAGGACGACGGCCGCGCAGGCGAGCAGCGGGACCGCCGGGATGTGCCAGAGGAAGTCGAGGGCGCTCTGCACGGCGAGCGCAGCGAGGATCGCGAGGCCCGCCGCGGAGCGGTGCCCGAACGCGAGCGCGGCGGCCGCGGCCAGGACGAGGGCGAGCCCGACCAGTCCGGTCTCCGTCGCGACCTGCAGGTACTCGAGGTGGGTGAACCAGGCGTGCACCCGGTTGCCCGCGTGGTCGAGGTAGGTCAGGTCGAGCCTGCCCGGCCCGATCCCGGTGACGGGTGCGGTCCGGAACTGCTCGAGGGTCACCCGCGCCAGGTCGACCCGGGCCGAGGAATCGCCGTTGAGCCGGGTGTCGGCGATGGCGACGACCGCGGTGTCGACCGGCGGGCTGCCCCACGGACCGACGACCAGCCCGGTCACGGCCAGGACGGGGGCGGCGGCGAGCGCGGCGAGCCGCGGGGTCCCGCGCAGGAGCAGGCCGGCACCCGCGGCCAGACCCGCGGCGGCGAGCAGGGGTTGCGGCGTGGCGCCCTCCGGCAGCGACGGCAGCAGCCCGACGAAGCCCAGTCCTGCGGCGAAGGGCACCGGAGCGAGGGAGCGCAGGCGGGTGCGCCCAGCCGGGGTACAGGCGAGGACGACGAGCCCGACGGCGAGGGCGAGCGCCCCGCCGCGGCTCAGGGTCGCGGCCAGCCCGAGGAGCAGGACCGCGACGAGCAGCCGCCGGTGCAGCCGGTCCTCGACCCGGGTCACGGCCACGATCAGAACGGTCACCAGGACCGCGGCCGCGGCGTTGGCGTAGGTCAGGGTCGAGGAGGCCCGCCACAGCCCGACACCCGGGATCGACAGCGGCGCCAGGTGCAGCGCGGTCCCGATCCAGCCCGCGGCCGCGACGACCACGCCGAGGGTGAGCACCACCCCGCGCAGGAGGTCGCGGGCGGCGGGCCCGAGCCCGGCCGCGATGACGATCGCGATCGCGAGCACCCCCGCGACCGCCGCCGTGGGCAGGCCGAGGAGCGCGTCCCCGGACACCGCGGCCCGCACGAGCGCCCACGCGGCGAACGCACCCAGCAGTCCGGCCGCGAGGAGCGGGCCGCGCGCTACCGGTGTCCGGCTGCGCTCCCGGAGCGCGCAGCACCCCGCGGCGACGACGAGGACGGCGCAGAGCAGGAACGGGCCCGGATGGAACGCGCCCTGGCCGAGGACGGCGACCGCGAGCGCCGCGCCGAGCACCGTGGCGGTGGTCCGGTGTCCTGATCCGGTGGTGGCGCGGATCGGTGCCTCTGTGATGAGCATGATGTGTACCCCCGTGACGGAGGGTGCACCTGTGGCGCGTGGTTCGGGATACCGATCACCTGTTCCGGCGACCTCACGAACGAGTGGTTCGCGGTGATCATGAACACTGCGTGAGCGACACGCGCGGGCCGGCCGTCGACCGTGAGCTGACAGTCACCGGCGCGGGCCCACCCGCAGAAGGGAGACTCCGCGTGTCCGGAACGGGGGACTCGCGGGGCACCCCCCGCGAGTCCCCCGGTTCCGACACGCGAGTCGGACACCCGGGTGGATCAGACCCGGATCCAGGCCGCGGTGTCCCGAGGGAGCTCGCCCGCGTCCGTCAGCGGGGCGCTGGTCAGGACGACCTCGGCTCCCTCGGGGAGGTCGAAGGGCTCCGCGTCGATGTTCAGGAGCAGGGCGAAGCCCGGGTCGCGGACGAAGCCCAGCGCACCCGGCGAGACGTCCAGCCAGGTCAGCGGCCCGTCACCGAGCGCAGGCTCGGCACGGCGGATCCGCAGCGCCGTGCGGTACAGGTTCAGCATCGAGTCGGGGTCCTTGTCCTCCCGCTCGGCGGCGAACCGCACGAACCAGTCCGGCTGCGGGAGCCACGGCTGCCCCTCGCCGGGGCCGAAGCCGAACGGCGCGGAGTCACCGGACCACGGGATCGGGACCCGGCAGCCGTCCCGGCCGCGCTCGGTATGGCCGGAGCGACGCCAGGTGGGGTCGTCGAGCGCGGCTTCGGGGAGGTCCTCGACCTCGGGCAGGCCCAGCTCGTCGCCCTGGTAGACGTACGCGCCGCCGGGCAGCGCCAGGATCAACAGGGCCGCCGCGCGGGCGCGCCGCAGGCCCAGCTCGAGATCGGCGGGCACCCCGAGCAGCGAGTCCAGCGACGTGCCGATGTCCGCCCCCGGGTCCCGGGCCAGCCGCGACACGTGCCGCGCCACGTCGTGGTTGGACAGCACCCAGGTCGCGGGCGCCCCGACGACGGCGTGCTCGCGCAGCGTCCGCTCCACCGACTCGCGCAGCGCGGGCGCCCGCCACGGGGCCTTCAGGAAGTCGAAGTTGAACGCCGTGTGCAGCTCGTCCGCGCGCAGGTAGCGGGCGAAGCGGTCCGCCTCGGGCACCCACGCCTCGGCCACGAACACCTTCGGCGGGTCGTAGGAGTCCGCGATCCGGCGCCAGTCCTGGTAGATCTCGTGGACCTCGTCCCGGTCCCAGTGCGGGTGCGGGCCGGGGTCGTGGTGGCCCTTCTCCCCGACGTCCGGCAGGCCCTGCTCCTTGATCAACGAGTTGGCGACGTCGATCCGGAACCCGTCGACCCCGCGGTCGAACCAGAACCGCAGGGTCTGCTCGAAGTCGGCGCGGACCTCCGGGTCCTCCCAGTTCAGGTCCGGCTGCTCGACGTCGAACAGGTGCAGGTACCACTGCCCGTCCGGCACCTGGGTCCAGGCGCTGCCGCCGAACATGGCCTTCCAGTCGTTCGGCTCGTCGCGGAAGAGGTAGCGCTCGCGGGCCGCCGAGCCCGGGCCCGCGGCGAGGGCCTCCTGGAACCACGCGTGCTGCGACGACGTGTGGTTGGGGACGATGTCGAGGATGACCCGCATGCCGCGCTCGTGCGCCTCGCGGACCAGCGCCTCCGCGTCGGACAGCGTGCCGAACCGCGGCTCGATCGCGCGGTAGTCCGCGACGTCGTACCCGGCGTCGGCCAGCGGGGAGGGGTACCACGGGTTGATCCACAGGGCGTCCACGCCCAGGTCGGCGAGGTGGTCCAGGCGACTGCGGAGCCCGGCGATGTCGCCGATCCCGTCCCCGTCGCCGTCCGCGAAACTGCGGATGTAGACCTGGTAGATCACCGCGCTCCGCCACCAGTCGGACTCTCGCACCCTGACCCTCCTCCACGTGTTGCAGGTGTTGTTCCATACTGTTCCACATGGGGGAGAAGCCCACGATCCGGGACGTCGCGCGGCGCGCGGGGGTGGCCCCCTCGACCGTGTCCCGGGCCCTGTCCGGCACCTCCTACGTGGCCCCGGAGACGGACGAGCGGGTCCGGCGGGCGGCCGCGGAGCTCGCCTACCCCCGACCCGTGCGGCGGCCGCGGGGTGCGCAGACCGTCGCCGCGCTCGCGCGGTTCCCCTCGGCCTGGTTCTTCGCCGAGGCCGTCGGCGGGATCGAGCGGACGCTGCGGGCGGGCGGCTACCACGTCCTGCTGCACAACGTCGGGGACCCGGCCGCCCGCGCGGCCCTCCCGGACGAGCGGTGGGGTCTGGCCGGGCTGATCGTCGTGGCGTCGTCGTTCACCCCTGCCGAGCAGGCGCGCCTGGAGGAGCTGGCGGTGCCCGTCGCCGTGGTGGGCGGGAGTTGGGCGGGCGTGCCGCGGGTCGGGATCGACGACCGGGCGGGCGCGGTGGCCGCGGTGCGGCACCTGGTCGCGCTGGGGCACCGGGAGATCGCGCTGCTGGCCTTCGACCCGGACGACTTCGTCGGGCGGGCCACCGCCGAGGCCCGGCGGCTCGGCTACCTCGACGCGCTCGCCGAGGCGGGTCTGGAGCCGAACCCGGACTGGGTCGTCGCGACGGGACACGACGCGCCCGCGGGCGCCCGCGCCGTCGACCGGCTGCTGAGCGGGCCCCGGCTGCCGACCGCCCTGTTCGCGATGTCCGACGAGATGGCGCTCGGCGCCCTGCGCACCCTGCGCCGCGCCGGGATCGACGTCCCGGGCCGGGTGTCCGTCGTCGGGTTCGACGACCAGGCGGTCGCCGAGTACGCCGACCTCACGACCATCGCGCAGCCGGCCCGTGAGCAGGGCGAACGCGCCGCGGCCCTGCTGTTGGAGTCGCTGGCGGGCGTGCTCGACGGGGTCCCGGACGTCGATCTCCCTACCCGGCTCGTCGTCCGCGGCACCACCGGCCCGCCCGCGGTCTGATCCACGCGGCGGAATCCGCCCGCCATGGCGCTCCGACCGCTGCTCGATGAAGGCGGACCCGGCCCACCACATCACCGGCGAGTACCGCCGCGGCGTCGCCGAGGGTGCTGGTCGAGGACCGCCCACCGACTCGGCCCGCCCGCCTCGGGGTCTTGATCCACTCGTCGGGCGTCACGCGGTCGATGGCCGACCGGACCACTCTCCATGGGTGGATCATGGGCGTCGGGGCGGCGGGACCGCGCCCACCTGGCCCACGGCGAGACGACCCACCGACCCGAGTCTCCGCCCGCCCCAGCCCTGCCGCCCGGCCACGCCCTGCCCGGTTCGGCTCAGCCCGACGTCGACCAGCCCGCCAGCCATGATCTACTCGTCGCGAGCCGGGCGGACGAATCCCGACCGGTTCCCTCCCAAGGGGTGGATCATGAGCGCGAGACGGGCGAGGTCACGGTCCCGGCCCGCCGACGGCGACACCGGCCCGACCCGCCCGACCGGCCCGCTTCGCCCGACCCACCCCGACCCGCCCGGCCGTCCATGATCCACAGTCCGGGAGCCGGGCGGACGAATCCCGACCGGTTCCCTCCCAAGGGGTGGATCATGAGCGCGAGACGGGCCGGGGCACCGTGCCGGCCCGCCGTCGGCGACACCGGCCACGGGGCCGGACTTGGGACCGGCCCGACCGGCACGACCCGCCCGACTCGCACCTGGCCCCGCTCGACCCGCCACCCAGTCCATGATCCACAGCCCGGGAGCTGTGCGGTCGAATCCCGACCGCGCTCCTCCCCACGGGTGGATCATGGTGTGGGGCGGGCGGCGGAATCGTCACCGGAAAGTGTCGGTGGCCTGTGCTGCACTGGTGGCGGAGGTGGTCGCAATGCAGGTGCACGGCCATGCCCGCGGCCCCGGGGAGGTCTCGTGGCACCTTCGGCGCCCGCACGGGCCGGGGCCGGGGCAGCTGCCGCTCTGGGTCGAGGTCCCGCGGCAGCGCGGGTTACCGGAGCAGGTCCGCGAGGAAGTCGGCGATCACCCGCTGCTCCTGCGGGCTGCGTCGGTCCAGGAGGTCTCGGGTCGCGCGGTCGTAGGCGGCGTACTGCGGGTGCAGCCGCTGCTCGGCGGCGCGGCGGTCCGGTGTCACGATCACCTTCCGGCGGTCGCCCGGGTCGCGGTCGCGGCGCACGAAGCCCGCCTTCTCGAGGCGGTCGACCACGCCCGTGACCGTGCCCGAGGTCAGCCCGGTCAGCTCGGCGAGCCTGCCGGGGGAGAGCGGGCCGTGCACGTCGAGCAGCGTCATGAACTGGGAGTCCGTGGGGCCGAGCCCGACCTGCTGGGACACCGCGTGGTTGTGCAGCACGACGCTCGCGATGAACCGCACCAGCGAGCCCATGATCTCGTCCCGAACGTCCACGTCTCTCCTTGACAAGTATCTCGCTTTGCCAAGATACTCGTCTGAACGAGATACTTGGCGACCCGAGTGAGGATACGAGATGACGACGGCGTTGGTGATCGGCGCGGGGGTGGCGGGCCCGGTGCTCGCGATGGCACTGCAGAAGGCGGGCCTGCACGCGGAGCTGTACGAGGCGGACACCGAGACCGCGGACCACCGCGGAGCGTGGCTGACCCTGCAGGTCAACGGCATCACGGCGTTGCGGGCGATCGACGCCCACCCGGTCGTCGAGCGGGTCGGGTTCCCGTCGCGTCGGATGCGCTTCTTCTCCGGGACCGGTCGCGAGCTCGGCGAGCTGAGCCTGGGCGCGCCGCTGGAGGACGGGACGGTGGGGCGGTTGATGGCGCGGTCGGACCTCTACCGCGCGCTGCGGGACGAGGCGGTCGCCCGCGGGGCGGAGATCCGGCTCGGCAGCCGGCTGGTGGGGGCGCGCCGGGTCGGAGACCGGGTCCGGGCCGAGTTCGCCGACGGTGGCACGGCCGAGGGCGACCTGCTGATCGGCTGCGACGGGATCCGCTCCCGGGTCCGCACGCTGATCGACCCCGCGGCCCCGCCGGTGCGCTACACCCCGGTGCTGAACGTCGGCGGGTTCGTTCCCCGGTTCGCGCTGGACACGCCGTCGGACGAGTTCCAGATGATGTTCGGCAGACGCTGCTTCTTCGGCTGGTCGGCCACTCCCGACGGTGGTGTGGCGTGGTTCGCCAACCCGCCGCGGCGAGACGAGCCGGGTCCCGGGGTCCTGGCGGCGATGACGGACGCCGACTGGCGGACCTGGCTGCTGGACCTCCTGTCGGTCGACCGGTCGCCCGCCTGCGACATCGTCCGTGCCGCACCCGGTCCGCTGGTCGGCTGGGCGACCTACGACGTCCCCCGCGTCCCGGTCTGGCACCGGGACCGGATGATCGTGATCGGCGACGCGGCGCACGCGACCTCGCCGTCGGCGGGGCAGGGTGCGTCGATGGCCATCGAGGACGCCGTGATCCTCGCCCGCTGCCTGCGCGACCTCCCCGTGGACCGGGCGTTCGGCGCGTTCGAGGCGCTGCGTCGCGAGCGGGTGGAGGCGGTCGTCGCGGCCGGGAGGCGGGCGAGCTCCCAGAAGGCGGCCGGCCCCGTCGGGCGGGTGGTGCGGGACGCGATGATGCCGATGCTGCTGCGGTGGGTGAGCAGGCGCGGCGGGGCCTCGCCGGTGTGGCTGCTGCGACACCCGATCGCCTGGGACGAGCCGACCCACGTCTGAAAGATTCGTGCACACGGTTGTAACCGGACAAACGTTGCACAACCGTACGATCGGCGCGCTCCCGGCCCCCATGGAGGTTTCGTGCCGCCCGAAGTCGAGTCCGCCGTCGAGACCATGACCGCGGTGAACAACGAGTTCTTCTACTGGATGTCCATCGCCCTGATGATCCTGATCCACGCGGGCTTCCTCGCGTACGAGTCGGGGGCGTCGCGGTCGAAGAACGTCCTGGCCACCGCGATCAAGAACCTGCTGGCCTTCGCCGTCGTGGTCGCGTCCTTCTACTTCGTCGGCTGGTTCCTCTACAACGCCATGCCGAGCGGCTGGTTCGCGATGAGCGACGCCGCGGTCGCCGCGCTCCCGTGGAGCGACAACATGGGGCCGAACATCGAGGACCCGGCCAGCGGCATCTTCTGGGGCGCCTTCGCCCTCTTCGCCGCGACCACCGGCTCGATCATGTCCGGCGCGGTGCTGGAGCGGATCCGCACCAGCGCGTTCCTCATCCTGGCCACGGTGCTCGGCTCGGTCGTGTGGATCATCGGGGCGGCCTGGGGCTGGCACCCGTCGGGCTGGATGCTCACCCAGCTCGGCCTGCACGACGTCGGCGCCGCGGGCTGCGTCCACCTCATCGCGGGGACCTTCACCCTCGGCGTCCTGCTGAACCTCGGCCCGCGCCTGGGCAAGTACGCGCCGGACGGCACGGTCCGCGACATCCGCCCGCACAACCTGCCGATGACCATGCTGGGCCTGATGCTGATCTTCGTCGGGTTCTTCGGCTTCCTGATGGGCTGCGTGATCTACACCGGCGAGGGCTTCGAGACGATCTACGGCAGCCCGACCACGCTGTCCGCCTTCGCCTTCAACACCCTGATGGGCCTCGCGGGCGGCATCATCGGCGCCTACCTCACCTCACGCGGCGAGCCGTTCTGGACGATCTCCGGCGGGCTGGCCGGCGTGATCTCCGTGGCCTCCGGGATGGACCTCTACCACCCGGCGCTCGGGTTCCTCATCGCGCTCGCGGGCGGTGCGCTGGTGCCGATGATCGGCATGCTGCTGGACCGCTTCAAGATCGACGACGTCGTCGGCGCGGTCGCCGTGCACGGCGGCGCGGGCGCGTTCTCGCTGATCATGGCGGGGATCTTCCTCGGCGGGTACCCGAACACCGACGGGAACCCGTCGATCTCCCTGTGGGGTCAGCTCGTCGCACTGGTCGTGTTCGCGGCGCTCGGCTTCGTCCCCGGCTACGGCCTGTCCTGGATCCTGAAGAAGGCCCAGTCCCTGCGCACCCCGCCCGCGGTCGAGGCGGCGGGCCTCGACCTGTCCGAGGTGCCCGCCACCCCGTACCCCGAGGGCACGCCCGTCACCGTCATGCGGAACGGTCACGTCGAGGAGCTGAAGGTATGAGCGGGCTCGCGAGCGAATCGATGACACAGCGCCCGGGCGAAGCGCCGGGCCCGCGCAGCGGGGGAGAGCGATGAGCCCGATCGAGACGTACGACGGCGCGTCCGTCGTCTTCACCTTCGGCGGCTTCTCGGTCGGGGTGTGGGTCTGCTTCGTCCTCGCGGTCGCCCTGTTCGTCGGCTTCCTCGCGCGGGTGGTGCAGCACGAGAACCGGGCCTACGCCGCGATGGCCGCCCACGAGCCGGTGGAGGCGGGCCCGCCCGTCGAGGCCGAACCCGCCACCTGAGCCGTGAGTGGCGATGGTCGCCAGAGCGACCATCACCGCTCACGGGACGTGATCCTCCTGCTCAGCCCCCGTGAGTGGCGATAGTCGCCCTGGCGACCATCGCCACTCACAGGGGGACGCGGCGCAGGAGCTGTGCGTTGGCGGCGACCACGATCGTCGAGACGCTCATCAGGACCGCGCCGACCGCGGGCGGCAGCACGAACCCGACGCCGGCCAGGACGCCCGCCGCCAGCGGGACGCTGAGCAGGTTGTAGCCCGCGGCCCACCACAGGTTCTGCAGCATCTTCCGGTACCCCGCGCGGGACAGCGTGATCACCGAGAGGACGGCGCGCGGGTCGTCCGAGGCCAGGACGACGCCTGCGGACTCGACCGCCACGTCCGTGCCGGCCCCGATCGCGATCCCGACGTCCGCGCGGGCGAGGGCGGGGGCGTCGTTCACGCCGTCCCCGACCATCGCGACGGTGTGCCCGCGGGCCTGCAGGTCGGCGACCGCGGAGTCCTTGTCCTCGGGCAGCACCTCCGCGATCACCTCGTCCACCCCGACCTGGGCACCGACGGCCTCGGCGACCGGGCGGGCGTCTCCGGTGAGCAGCACCGTGCGCACGTGTCGTGCGCGCAGTGCGGACACGGCGTCCCGCGACTCCGGGCGCACGGCGTCGGCCAGCGCGAGGGCGCCGACGACGAGCCCGTCCCGCAGCACGTACAGCACGGTGCTGCCCTGCGCCGACCACGGTCCGGCCTGCGCGGCGATCTCGTCGGGCACCGTGGCGCCGAGCTCGCGGACGAGCCCCGGCCCGCCGACCGCGATCTCGGCGCCGTCGACGGAGGCGCGCACGCCGCGTCCGGTGAGCGAGCGGAAGCCCGTGGCGCGCCGGACGGACGGTGCCGCGGCGACGATCGCGCGGGCCAGGGGGTGTTCGCTGTCCTGCTCGGCGGCCGCGGCCAGCTCCACCGTCTCCGGGGCGCCGACCGTGCCGACGACCTGCGGCTTCCCGGTGGTGAGGGTGCCGGTCTTGTCGAACAGCACCGCGTCCACGGTGCGCATGCGCTCCAGGGCGAGGCGGTCCTTCACCAGGATCCCCGCCCGGGCGGCGCGCGCGGTCGAGATCGCGATGACCAGCGGGATCGCCAGGCCGAGGGCGTGCGGGCAGGAGATGACCAGCACCGTGACGGTGCGTTCGACGGCCTCCGACAGCGTCCCGATCAGCGACCACACCACGAACGTCACCACGCCGACGCCGAGCGCGAACCAGAACAGCAGCGCCGCGGCCCGGTCGGCGAGGGCCTGGGCCCGGGAACGGGAGGTCTGGGCCTCGGCGACCAGCCGCTGGATCCCGGCCAGCGCGGTGTCGGAGCCCACCCGGTCCACCCGCACGCGGATCGCCGAGTCGGTGGCCACGGTGCCCGCGACGACGCGGTCCCCGACGCGCCGGGTGACCGCGCGGGACTCACCGGTGATCATCGACTCGTCGACGGCCGCCTCCCCGTCGACGACCACGCCGTCGGCCGGCACCCGGCCGCCGGAGCGGACCAGCACGACGTCCTCCGGGTGCAGGTCGGCGAGCGGCACCAGCGTGCCGTCCTCGCGTTCGGCCTGGTCGGGGAGCAGGGCGGCGAGGGCGTCGAGCGCACCGGAGGCCTGGCCGAGGGCGCGCATCTCCAGCCAGTGGCCCAGCAGCATGATCACGACGAGGAGCGCGAGCTCCCACCAGAAGTCCAGCATCAGCAGGCCTGCGGTGGTGAGCGCGCTCGCCACGAACGCGACCGTGATCGCGAGCGCGACCAGCAGCATCATCCCCGGTTGCCGGGCCTTCACCTCCGACCAGGCGCCGGTGAGGAACGGCGCGCCGCCCCAGAGGTAGATGACCGTGCCGAGCAGCGGCGAGATCCACGCGGTGCCGGACGGCAGCGGGTAGCCGAGGAGGTCGGCGAACATCGGGCTGAACGCCACGACCGGCAACGCGAGCAGCAGCGTCCACCAGAAGCGGGTGCGGAACATGGCGGCGTGGTCCCCGTGCCCCGAGTGCCCCGAGTGCCCCGAGTGCCCCGGGTGACCGGAGTGCTCGCCGTGCCCCGCGTGCTCGCCGTGGTCGTGAGCTGCGTGCTCGTGTGTCCGCTCCGCGTCCATGTACGCAGCAACGTTGATACCCCCCATGGGTATTCCCGCCGAATCGCAACCCCGTCGAAACCGGCGCTGCGCCAGACTGGGGCCATGACCCGGCGCCGGGCCGCGCTCGGCGGCCGCACGTACGAGTTCGCGGACCTGGCGGCCCTGCTCGCGGCGGCGACCCCGGAACGCTCCGGGGACGTGCTCGCCGGGGTGGCGGCCGAGTCGGAGCAGGAGCGGGTGGCCGCGCAGGGGCTGCTCGCGGACCTGCCGCTGCGCACGTTCCTCGACGAGCAGGTGGTCCCGTACGAGACCGACGAGGTCACCCGGCTGATCGTCGACACCCACGACGCGGAGGCGTTCGCGCCGGTCGCCGGCCTGACCGTGGGCGCCTTCCGGGACCACCTCCTGCACCCGCGCACCGACACCACCGCGCTGCGGGCGGGCCTCACGCCGGAGATGGTCGCCGCCGTCTCGAAGCTGATGCGCGTGCAGGACCTGATCGCCGTGGCCCGCCGGACCCCGGTGACCAGCGCCTTCCGCTCGACCATCGGCGTGGCGGGCACCCTGGCCACCCGGCTGCAGCCCAACCACCCGACCGACGATCCCGTCGGCGTGACCGCGTCCATCGTGGACGGTCTGCTGCTCGGCTGCGGGGACGCCGTCATCGGGATCAACCCGGCGACGGACTCCCCGCGGCGCACCACCGACCTGCTGCGCCTGATCGACGACATCCGGGAGCGGTACGCGATCCCCACCCAGTCCTGCGTGCTCGCGCACGTCACGACGTCGATCGAGATCATGGAGCGGGGTGCGCCGGTCGACCTGGTGTTCCAGTCCATCGCGGGCACCGAGGCGGCCAACACCGGGTTCGGCGTCACGCTGGCCCTGCTGCGGGAGGCGCACGAGGCGGCCCTGGCGCTGGAGCGGGGCACGGTCGGCACCGACTGCATGTACTTCGAGACCGGCCAGGGCGCCGCCCTGTCGGCGGATGCGCACCACGGCGTGGACCAGCAGACCCTCGAGGCGCGGGCGTACGGCGTGGCGCGGGCCTTCGACCCGCTGCTGGTCAACACCGTCGTCGGGTTCATCGGGCCGGAGTACCTCTACGACGGCAAACAGATCGTGCGGGCCGGGCTGGAGGACCACTTCTGCGGGCGGCTGCTCGGCGTCCCGATGGGCGTGGACGTCTGCTACACCAACCACGCCGAAGCGGACGCGGACGACACCGACACCCTGCTGACCCTGCTCGGGGTGGCCGGGTGCGGCTTCGTGATCTGCGTGCCCGGCGGGGACGACGTGATGCTGCACTACCAGTCGCTGTCCTTCCATGATGCGCTGTACGCACGACAGGTGCTGGGGCTCGGCCCGGCGCCGGAGTTCGCGGCGTGGCTGGAGGGGATGGGGTTGATGACGGCGGACGGTCGGATCGCCGAGCTCGAGCCCGGATCGGCCGCGCTGCAGCAGCTCACCGGGGGTGTGGCATGAGCGATCGGGAGTCGGTCTGGGCGCGTCGGGCCGCGGAGGCGACGGGCTCGCGGCCGGTCACCGGCCGGTCGGTGGGGGGCGGTGTGCTCGCCGACATCGACGCCCTGCTGGTCGAGGAGGAGCAGGCGGACTCCCCGAAGGACGAGGACGGACCGCCGCGGTGAGCGACGCCTTCGACCGGCTCCGCGCCGCCACCCGTGCGCGGGTGGCGCTCGGCCGCGCCGGGGACGCCCTGCCGACCGCCGAGCTCCTGGAGCTGCGGGCGGCACACGCCGCCGCGCGCGACGCGGTGCACGCACCGCTGGACGCCGAGGCGCTGGCGGGCGAGATCCGCGCGCTCGGGCACGAGGTGGTGCGCGTGCACAGCGCGGCTGCAGACCGTGCCGAGTACCTGCAACGACCCGACCTGGGCAGACGGCTCGCATCACACGAGCTGGAGGCCGGGGAGCACGACGTCGCGTTCGTCGTGGCGGACGGGCTGTCCCCGCTGGCGGTCCACACCCACGCCGTGTCGATGCTGCGCGCCGCCCTCGCCCGGCTGGACGGCTGGCGGGTGGCGCCGATCGTGGTCGCGGAGCAGGCGCGCGTGGCCCTCGGGGACGAGGTGGCGGCGGCGTTGGGCGCGCGCGCCGTGGTGGTGCTCGTCGGAGAACGGCCGGGAATGAGCTCCACGGACTCGCTCGGGCTCTACCTCACCTGGGACCCGCGCCGCGGGCGGCGGGACTCCGAGCGGAACTGCCTGTCGAACGTCCGGCCGCCGCACGGCACCGGCTACGACGCCGCCGCGACGACCCTCGTCATGCTGCTGGAGGAGTCCCGCAGGCTGCGGCTGTCGGGGGTCCGGCTGAAGGCCGACCCCGCGTTAGGGGCCTGAGACCTGGCAGATCGCGATGAGGCGCAGGGTGGTCCAGTCGGTGGGGCGCCAGGTCCCGTCCTGCTGCATCACGATCGACGCGCCGCTGCGGCGCTGCTCGTCCTGCAGGGAGCGGGCGTAGGCGGCGAGCCGGACGCAGGCGCTGGTCCGCGGCGGCGCGACGGTGGCGACCTGTCCGCGCCCGGCCGGGTGCGGCGACTCCCGCACGATGTCCCGCACGGCGGCGGCGTGCTGGTCGACCAGCGCGGCGAGCCCGGGCTCCACGGCCGCGGACCGCAGCCCCGGCCGCCCGACGGTGTCCATCAGCCGGCGCAGCACTCGGTGGGCGGACCACTCGGCGACGGCGGCGCGCATGTCACGCAGGAGCCTCACGACACGGATCGTAAACGTGATATCCCTGATACGGGTGAATCGTGAGCCGATCGGTATCGCGACAGCGACGTTCGGTGATCGTCGGCGAAATGCGGTTGCCCGAATGCTCCATGATCGGGACCCGTGGCCCACATCCTGATGGCGGGCGTCGGCGCCCACGGACACACCAACCCGCACCTCGGAGTGGTGGTCGAGCTGGTCGAGCGTGGGCACCGCGTGCCACGTCGAGGCCCTCCGCCTGCGCTGACCGCCCGCGGGATCCGGGGGACTCGCGCGTCCGGAGAGGAGTGGGGTCAGGCGGTGCGGAGGAAGTCCTCGAGCACCGCGAGCCAGCGGTCGGCGGCGTCGATGTGGGGGCCGTGGCCGGAGCCCTCGAACATCTCGACCCGCACCCGCCCGCCGCGCGCCGCGTAGTCCTCCAGGACCCGACGGATCTGGGTGACCATGGGCTGGGCGGGGAACTCGGCCGCACCGGGCCAACCGGGGACGACGCCGGCCGCGCCGAGGACCCCGAAGTCGAGGGGCGAGGCGTCGGACACCACGAGGTCCGCGGTGCCGTGGGTCCACAGGATCGGCGGCTTGGGGTCGAGGTCCACGATGTCCGCCCAGTGGCAGTACTGGGGGGACAGGGCGTTGAGGATGCCGCGGGTGCCGGGGGCGGCGCCGGGCCAGTTCGGGGACGCCGTGGCGTCTCCGGGGTAGCCGTCGGGGCCGGTCAGGGTCTTGAGGACCTCGGCGACCAGGACGTCCTCCCGGTCGCTCGGCAGCTGGTGCGTCGGCGCCCAGTACAGCGCCCGCATGACGGCACGGATCGAGGCCGGGCTGTCGGCGGAGGTGTCGCCCGCGGCGAGCCGCTCCACGACCTCCGGGTTCGCGCCCCCGCCGCCGGAGCCCGCGAAGTCGGGGTGGACGGGGGTGCCGTCGGCGCGGACGCCCCCGTAGCCGTACGGGGACACCGGGTCCAGGAAGGTCAGGCTCGCGACCGGGTGGGCCTTCGCGAACGTCGCGATGGCCGCGCCCGCCGTGGACCAGCCCACGAGGTGCGGCGGGTCGGTGAGGTCGAGCGCGCGCAGCAGGGCGGCGAGGTCGTCCGCCCAGTCGCCGAGGCCGCGGGTGGCGTCGAGGCCCTTGGGCTCGGTGTCGCCGAAGCCACGCATGTCCGGTGCGATCACGCGGTAACGCTGCGCGAGCGCGGGCATCAGATGCTCGTAGAAGCGGCCGGTGGAGAGGTTGCCGTGGAGGAGGACGAGCGTCGCGCCCGCGCCCGCCTCCAGGTAGTGCGTGCGGAGGCGGTCGGTGTCGACCGTGGCGGACCGCACCCCGGGCAGCAGTGTCATGGAGCGGATCGTGGAGGCCTCACACCGAGACGGTCAAGGGACGCTCGCGCAGCCGGTAGCGCTGCACCTTGCCGGTCGCGGTCTTCGGCAGCTCGGCGACGACCACCACCGCGCGCGGCCGCTTGAACGAGGCCAGCCCCGCACGGCAGAAGGCCACCAGCTCGTCCGGGTCGACCACCGCCCCGTCCCGCGGGACGACGTAGGCGACGGGCTTGTCCAGGCCGTCCGTGTCCGCGACCCCGACGACGACGGCCTCGGCCACCGCCGGATGCTCGAGGATCCGGGACTCGACCTCCGCGGGCGCGACCCAGATGCCGCCGACCTTGAGCACGTCGTCCGCCCGGCCGAGGCAGGTCAGGGACCCGTCGGGGTTGCGCACGTACTGGTCGCCGGTGCGCATCCACTCGCCCTGGAAGACCTGCCGGTTCACCGCCGTCCGGCACCAGTAGCCGGTGCAGACGGAGTCGCCGGAGATCCACAGCATCCCGGGCTCCTCGGTCCCGGTGATCACGGTGCCGTCCGGGCGGCGGAGCTCGACCTCGTAGCCGGGCACCGGGAAGCCGCTGCTCCCGGGCACGACGGCGCCGGGCCGGTTCGAGATGAAGATGTGCAGGGCCTCGGTGGACCCGATGCCGTCGAGGATCTCGACGCCGAAGCGGTCCCGGATGCCGGTGAACATCCGGGCCGGGAGGGTCTCGCCGGCCGAGACGCCGCGGCGGACCCCGGCCAGTGCGTCGTCCGGCAGGTCGGACGCGAGCAGCGGACCCCAGAAGCTGGGTACCGCGAAGAGCAGGGAGACCCCGTACCGCCGCACGCGACTGGCCAGAAGGTCAGGTGCCGGTCGGGCGGGTTCGAGCACCACGGAGGCGCCCACCGAGAGCGGGAAGAACATGCTGTTCCCGATCCCGTAGGCGAAGAAGAGCTTGGCGACGGAGAGGCAGACGTCCTCCGGGCCGATGCCGAGCACCTGCCTGCCGTAGGTCTCGCAGACGTACCGGATGTCCGCGTGCCGGTGCATGGCGCCCTTGGGCTTGCCCGTGGTGCCGGAGGTGTAGAGCCAGAGCGCGGGGGACTCGTCCCAGGTCGGGTAGGCCGGGGCCGGGTCGGCGCGCAGCGTCTCCCACTCGCTCGTCATCACGACGTGCTCGACCTCGGGCCCGACGGCGGCCCGCACGGTGTCGGCGAACTGGTCGCTCCCGAGGACCACCCGCGCCCGCGAGTCGCTGACCAGCACGGACAGCTCCGTGGCGGTGAGCATGGTGGAGCAGGGCACGGCCACCGCGCCCAGGCGCATGGTTGCGAGGATCGCGGTGAAGAGCTCCACGTCGTCCGCCATGCAGAGCAGGACGCGCTCCTCGGGGCGGACGCCGAGGCGGGCCAGGCCGCCCGCCACCCGCGCGACCTCGGCGGACAGCTCGGCGTAGGTGAGGGTCCCCCGCGGGTGGTGGACCGCGGTGCGGGCGCCGTCTCCTTCCGCCACCCGGCGTTCGGTCAAGTACTCCGCAGCGTTGAAGAGTTCAGCCATCGTGGCTCCTGTTCGGGTGAGCTAGAACTCTACAGCGAGGCTGCGTAGCGTCAACGATCCGTAGAAGATCGGTGTGCTACACAGATGATCGGGAACCGAGGAGGGTGCCTGTGACCACACCCGTCGTGGGGCTGCGGCGTGAGCGCGAGGTGCTCACCGTCGCACTCGCCACCGGACGACACGTCGTCCTGGAGGGGCCGCCGGGAACCGGGAAGTCCACGCTGCTGCGTTCCATCGCGCGCGACTCGGGCACGAGCGTGGTCTTCGTGGAGGGGAACGCCGAGCTGACACCGGCGCGGCTGGTCGGCGCGTTCGACCCCGCCCAGGTGCTCAACGAGGGCTACCTCCCCGCGAGCTTCGTCGACGGGCCGCTGCTCACCGCCATGCGCGAGGGCGGGCTGCTGTACCTCGAGGAGCTCAACCGGGTGCCCGAGGAGACGCTGAACGTCCTGATCACGGTGCTCACCGAGGGCGAGATCGCCGTCCCGCGGCTCGGCGCAGTGACCGCACAGCCCGGGTTCCGGCTGATCGCGGCGATGAACCCCTTCGACGCCGTCGGGACCGCGCGGGTCAGCCAGGCCATCGCGGACCGGATGTGCCGGGTCGTGCTCGGCTACCAGTCCGAGCCCGCGGAACGCGAGATCACCACGGCCGTCAGCGGGGTGAACGGCTGGGTCACCGAGCTGTCGGTCGGCCTGACGCGCGCCACCCGCGACCACCGCGACCTGCGGATGGGATCGTCGGTGCGCGGGGCGATCGACCTCGCCCACGTGCTGACCGGGCTGGCCGAGCTCCGCGGGGAGGACAAGCCCGCCCGCGAGACGGCGCGAGACGCCGCGTACGCCGCCCTCTCCGGGCGGATCAAGGTGACCGACGGGCTGGACCGGACCCCCGAGTCGATCATCGACGAGCTGCTCGAACGGCTGTGGCCGCAGGACGCCCCGGAACCCACCTCGGACGAGCCGGAGGGCGATCCGGGAAAAGCTGATCCCCCTCCGCCGGGCGGCGGAGGGGGGCAAGCGGGTCGGGACAAGCCCAGCCGGGGGCAGCGCACGATGGGTCGCGGCGAGCTGGGGTCGCGGCACGAGCAGTTCGAGGACGTCTCGCCCGAGGTCGGGCAGCTCGACGAGCAGGCGTTCGACGCCGTGCTGGCCGAGAACCCGGACGCGGCCGCGGCGCTGCTCGCGGACCTGGCCGTGGCGACCGACGCGTCGCTGCGCGCGCAGGCCCGCACGCTCGCCGGACGGGTGTTCCTGCAGCTCGGCAAGGTCGGTCCGGCCAAGGCGCGGGGGACGCGGCGGATCGCCCCCGCGCTCGGCGGCGACGGGGACCTCGACCTGGACCGCACGTTGGACCGGTGGCAGCCCGCCGCCTCCCGGCGCCCGCACGAGTTCGTCACGCGCCAGTGGACGGCGCACCGGCGTGCCGTGTCGCTGGTCGTGGACATCTCCGGGTCGATGCAGGGCCTCGCCGTGGCGTTGGCGGCGGTGTCCGCGGCCGGGGTGGTGCTGGCGTCGGAGGGCAAGCTGGAGCCGGGTGTGCTGGCGTTCGGCTCGCAGGTCCGGATCCTCCAGCGGCAGGGGGTCCGGCGGCCGCCGGACGACCTGGTGGGCGAGCTCGTCGCGTTGCGGGGGCACGGGACCACGGACGTGGCGGCGGCGCTGCGCGAGGCCTCGCGGCAGCTCGCGGGCACGGTCGCCGACGAGCGCACGGTCGTCCTGCTCTCGGACTGCCTGCACACCGCGGGGGAGGACCCGGCCACCGCGCTGGGCGGCATCGACCGGCTCCATGTGCTCTGCCCGCTGCCGGACGAGGAGGCCGAGCGCACGGCCCGAGCGCTCGCGGCCCGGGGCGGCGGCAGCTACCAGGAGGTCAGACGCCTGACGGACATCGCCCCCGCCCTGACCCGAATCCTCTGCTGACCCCCCGCATTATGGAGCCACAATGCACGTTTCGCGGGCCTGAAACGTGCATTGTGGCTCCATAATGCGGCGGCGGTAGGGTGCGCAGGTGGGAACGATCGTGTCCTTTCATGCCCATCCCGACGACGAGTCGATCGGCACCGCCGGCACGCTCGCGAAGGCCGCCGCGGCGGGCCACCGGGTGGTGCTCGTCTTCGCCACCCGCGGTGAGCTGGGCGAACCCGTGCCGGGCGTGCTGGCCGAGGGCGAGCAGCTCTCCGTGCGGCGCTCGTACGAGTGCTACGAGTCGGCGAAGGTCATCGGCGCCGCGCGCGTGGAGTTCCTCGGCTACACCGATTCCGGGATGATGGGCGAGCCCTCGAACGAGGCGCCGTTCTGTTTCTGGCAGGCGTCGGTCGAGCACGCGGCGAAGCGGCTGGCGATCATCCTCGACGAGGAGGAGCCGGACGTCCTCACCGTCTACGACGACAACGGCGGCTACGGCCACCCCGACCACATCCAGGTCCACCGGGTGGGCCTGCGGGCGGCGGAGCTGGCGGCGGTGCCGGTCGTCGCGCAGAACACGATCAACCGGGACTGGATGGTCCGCGGGATGCAGGGCCTGCGGGACTCCGGCGCGACGCCCGAGGGGTGGCAGGCGCCGGACCAGCCGCCCCCGAGCTTCGGTAAGCCCGAGTCCGAGATCACCCACCGGGTCGAGGCCGTGGACTTCACGGAGCAGAAGCGGTCGTCGATGCGCTGCCACGCCAGCCAGATGGGCCCCGACCACTTCATGCTGGCCATGCCGGACCCGGTGTTCGCGATCGGCTTCGGCACGGAGTTCTACATCGTCACCGGGGCCGAGAGCATGCCGTCGGAGCTGTTCACGGACCTGTTCCTCCCGCTGCGCTGAGCCGGGCCCGCGGCGCTGTGACGCACGATCGGGCGCCCCGGGGTTGGGCGTTCTACCCTTCGTAGAGCACAATGCCGGTGCGCGCCGTCCCGATCACCTCGGAGCAGCGAGCGGGAGATAGAGTTCGGGCCTGCCCCACCACGAGGTCCAGTGCAGGAGGCACAGTGACAGCCGTCGCGCCCAAGCCGATCGAGACGCGCCCGTATCCGGCGCATCGACCGGGCAAGGGTTCCACGTTCCTGAAGATGCTCAGGACGACGGACCCCAAGGACATCGCGATCCTGTACCTGGTCACGTCGTTCGCCTTCTTCATGGTGGGCGGCGCCATGGCGCTGCTGATCCGCGCCGAGCTGGCGCGCCCGGGGCAGCAGATCCTCAGCTCCGAGCAGTACAACCAGATGTTCACCATGCACGGCACGATCATGCTGCTGCTGTACGCGACGCCGATCCTGTTCGGCTTCGCGAACTACATCGTGCCGCTGCAGATCGGCGCCCCGGACGTGGCGTTCCCCCGGCTGAACGCCTTCTCCTACTGGCTGTTCCTGTTCGGCGGCCTCACCGTGCTGTCCGGCTTCCTCACCCCCGGCGGCGCCGCGGACTTCGGGTGGTTCGCCTACACCCCGCTGTCCGACGCGATCCGCTCGCCCGGCGCGGGTGCGGACCTGTGGATCATGGGTCTGGCGGTCAGTGGTCTGGGCACCATCCTCGGTGGCGTCAACTTCGTGACCACGATCGTCTGCATGCGCGCCCCCGGCATGACGATGTTCCGGATGCCGATCTTCACCTGGAACATCTTCATCACCGCGCTGCTGATCCTGATCGCGTTCCCGGTGCTCACCGCGGCCCTGTTCGGCCTCGCGGCGGACCGCCACCTCGGCGCCCACGTGTTCGACCCGGCCAACGGCGGGGTCATCCTCTGGCAGCACCTCTTCTGGTTCTTCGGCCATCCCGAGGTGTACATCGTCGCCTTGCCCTTCTTCGGCATCGTGTCCGAGATCTTCCCGGTGTTCAGCCGCAAGCCCGTCTTCGGCTACAAGACGCTGATCTACGCCACGATCGCCATCGCGGCCCTGTCCGTCGCCGTGTGGGCGCACCACATGTACGCGACCGGCGCCGTCCTGCTGGCGTTCTTCTCCTTCACCACGTTCCTCATCGCGATCCCGACGGGCGTCAAGTTCGTCAACTGGATCGGCACGATGTGGAAGGGCAAGCTCACGTTCGAGACGCCGATGCTGTTCTCCGTCGGCTTCCTCGCCACGTTCCTCTTCGGCGGTCTGACGGGCGTGCTGCTCGCCTCGCCGCCGATCGACTTCCACGTGTCCGACACGTACTTCGTGGTGGCGCACTTCCACTACGTCCTCTTCGGCACCATCGTGTTCGCCACCTACGCGGGCATCTACTTCTGGTTCCCGAAGATGACCGGCCGGATGCTCGACGAGACGCTGGGCAAGTTCCACTTCTGGACCACGTTCATCGGCTTCCACACCACGTTCCTGGTGCAGCACTGGCTGGGCAACGAGGGCATGCCGCGTCGCTACGTGGACTACCTGCCCTCCGACGGGTTCACCACCCTGAACATGATCAGCTCGATCGGCGCGTTCATCCTGGGCGCCTCGACCCTGCCGTTCATCTGGAACGTGTTCCGCAGCTACCGCTACGGGCGCGTGGTCACCGTGGACGACCCGTGGGGCTACGGCAACTCCCTGGAGTGGGCCACGAGCTGCCCGCCGCCGCGGCACAACTTCACCGAGCTGCCCCGGATCCGTTCGGAGCGCCCGGCGTTCGAGCTGCACTACCCGCACATGGTGGAGCGCTTCCGGGCCGAGGCCCACGTCGGGCACGCGGCGGACCCGGGCGAGAAGATCACGCAGTCGATCGCCCCGGAGTCGCAGCCCAACGGCGACCCCAAGTCGCGCTAGTCGGTTGCGTTCGTCCGTACTGGTCACCGTCACGGGGCCGGACCGCCCCGGGGTGAGCTCGGTGTTGTTCACCGTGCTCACCCGGCACGCGGTCGAGCTGGTGGACGTGGAGCAGGTCGTGATCCGGGGGATGCTCACCCTGGGCGCGCTGGTCGAGGTCGAGGGTGACCCGGAGGAGCTGCAGGAGGCCGTCGAGGCCGCCATGCACTCCATCGGGATGCAGGTCGAGACCTCGCTCGGCGGCGACCGCGGCGTGCGCAGGCACGCCACCCACGCCGTCGTCGTGTTGGGGCGGCCGATCACGGCACGGGCGTTCGGCATGGTGGCGCAGGCGCTGGCGGACGTCGGGGCGAACATCGACTCGATCAAGCGGGTCGCGGACTACCCGGTGACCGGCCTGGAGCTGGAGGTCTCGCCGAACCCGGACGACCCGGCCCAGCCGCACGGCACGCTGCGCGCCAAGCTGGTCGAGGTCGCCCGGGACGCGGGCGTGGACGTCGCGGTGGAGCGGGTCGGGCTGGCCCGGCGCTCCAAGCGGCTCATCACGTTCGACGTCGACTCCACCCTCGTCCAGGGCGAGGTCATCGAGATGCTGGCGGCCCACGCCGGCGTCGAGGAGCAGGTCCGCGCGATCACCGAGGCGGCCATGCGGGGCGAGCTGGACTTCGCGGAGTCGCTGACGGCCCGGGTCGCCACCCTGGAGGGCCTGCCGGAGTCGGTCGTCGCGGACGTCGCGGCCGACCTGGAGCTCATGCCCGGCGCCCGCACCACGATCCGCACCCTCAAGCGGCTCGGCTTCCGCTGCGGGGTGGTGTCCGGCGGGTTCACGCAGGTCATCGCCGGGCTGGTGGAGGAGCTCGGCCTCGACTTCTGCGCGGCCAACACCCTGGAGATCCTCGACGGGCGGCTGACCGGCCGGGTCGTCGGGGAGATCGTGGACCGGCCCGGCAAGGCCGTGGCGCTGCGCCGGTTCGCCGCCCAGCACGGAGTGCCGATCGAACAGACCGTCGCGGTCGGGGACGGCGCCAACGACATCGACATGCTCTCCGCCGCGGGTCTGGGCATCGCGTTCAACGCCAAGCCCGCGCTGCGTGAGATCGCCGACACCGCGGTGAACCTGCCCTACCTGGACGTGGTGCTGTTCGTCCTGGGCATCACCCGCGACGAGGTGGAGTCCGCGGACGCGGC
This sequence comes from Pseudonocardia oroxyli, assembly GCF_900102195.1. Taxonomy (GTDB): domain Bacteria; phylum Actinomycetota; class Actinomycetes; order Mycobacteriales; family Pseudonocardiaceae; genus Pseudonocardia; species Pseudonocardia oroxyli. The sequence continues at coordinate 3,657 of NZ_FNBE01000026.1, read as the reverse complement.
CGAAGGCGTGCTCCGCCGCGTCCCGATCGCATGAGCGCACCGTCGCCCGAGGAGGGAGCAGGCGAGCCTCGGCCGTCGATCCTCGAGGCGCTGGCGGCACGCTACGGCCGCGCGCCGGTGGAGATCCCGCCGGAGGCGGACGGGGTGGTGCGGGCGATGCCCGTGATCCTGCGGATCGAGCGGGACCCGCTGCCCGGGCGCACCGCGTTGTTGGAGGCCGCGGCGCAGGCCGCGCTCGCCGTGTGCGTGGAGCCCGAGCCGGAGTGGGAGGAGCCGCTGCGGCGCTGGGTGGACGGCCGGATCCGCAAGATCGCCCGGCGGGCCCGCGGCGCGCACTGGGCGGCGGTGCAGGAGCTCCCCGGCGTCACCGTGGAGGTCGACGGCGCGCAGGCCCGCGCCCTGCTGCCCGGCCCGGTCGACGACGTCCCCAAGACCGTGTCGAGGCTGCAGATCGGCGGCACCGAGCTGCCCCCGGACGACCCCGGTCCCGCGGGCAGTCCGATCATCGTGCTGAACCCCGCGGTCGACATGACGCTCGGGAAGGCGGCGGCCCAGGTCGGGCACGCGTCGATGATCCTCGCCGCGGTGCGCGGCTGGACCACGGCGCCGCGGTTCCACGTCCGCCGCGACCCGGCCCTGTGGGCGGAGCCGGCGGGGACCGGCGTCGAGGTGCGGGACGCCGGCTTCACCGAGGTGGACCCGGGCACCGTCACCTGCCGCGCGTGGTGACGCCCCCTGATGCCTAGGCGTCGCGGAGGCGGGTGAGGGCGCCGCGGACCGTGGCCTGGTCGGTGGTCTGCCAGAACGGGGGGAGGCTGGCCCGCAGGAAGCCGCCGTAGCGCGCGGTGGCGATCCGCGGGTCGAGGATGGCGACCACACCCCGGTCGTCGTTGCCGCGCAGCAGCCGGCCCGCGCCCTGGGCCAGCAGCAGCGCGGCGTGGGTGGCCGAGACGGTGAGGAACCCGTTGCCGCCGCGGGAGTCCGCCGCCTTCTGCCGGGCGGCGACCAGGGGGTCGTCCGGGCGGGGGAAGGGGATCCGGTCGATGATCACGCAGCTCAGCGACGGCCCGGGCACGTCCACGCCCTGCCACAGCGACAGCGTGCCGAACAGGCAGGTCGGCTCGTCCTCGGCGAACCGCTTCACCAGCAGCATCGTGGCGTCGTCCCCCTGGCAGAGCAGCGGCACGTCCAGCCTGCCGCGCAGCGCCTCGGTGGCCTGCTTGGCGGCGCGCATCGAGGAGAACAGGCCCAGCGTGCGCCCGCCCGCGGCCTCGACCAGGCCCGCGATCTCGTCCAGGTAGGCCGGGGCCAGCCCGTCCCGCCCCGGCGGCGGGAGGTGCTTGGCGACGTAGAGGATGCCGCTGCGGCCGTGCGCGAACGGCGACCCGACGTCCAGCCCCTTCCAGCGCGGCGCCTCGGGGTCCCGGACCGGGTCGTCGGAGTCGCCCCCCGAGGGTGGGAGGCCCCACTGCCGGGCCAGCGCGTCGAACGAGCCGCCCAGGGCCAGGGTCGCGCTGGTCAGCACCGTGGTGCGCTGCCCGAAGAGCCGCTCGCGCAGCAGCCCACCGACCGACAGCGGGGCCACCCGCAGGACCTTGTGCCGCGACCCGTCCGGGCCCTGCTCGGCCAGCCACACGACGTCGTAGCGCTTGGCGGGATCGGCCTCCTCGAACGTCTTGAGCACCCGGACGACGTTCTCGGACACCTCGTCCAGCAACGCGAGCGCGAGCTTGCGCCCGGTCGCGGCCTCGGGGTCCTCCTTGCGCTCGGAACCCAAGGCCTGGCGGCACATGCCCGCGGCGTCCCGGATGACGGTCAGTGCCCCCGTCGCCGCCTGCGGGATCGACTCCCACCGGCCCGGCGGCAGGTCCTCGAGGACCATCCCGAGGCCCTCGCCCGCCTCGGCCAGCCGGTCGGCGAGCGCGTCCTCGACGAGCTTGCCGCAGCGGCGGGCGGCCGCGGTGACCGTGCCGGCGGTGAGTTCCCCGGTGGCGGCGCCGGTGACCCGGTCGACGAGCTCGTGGGCCTCGTCGATCACCACCACGTCGTGCTCCGGGAGGACGTTCGCGTCCCCCATCGCGTCGATCGCCAGCAGCGCGTGGTTGGTGACGACGACGTCCGCCCGGCCCGCCTCGGCCCGCGCCTTCTCCGCGAAGCAGTCCTCCCCGACGGGACAGCGCGACACCCCGAGGCACTCCCGCGCGGTGACCGACACCTGCCGCCACGCGCTGTCCGGCACACCCGGGACCAGCTCGTCCCGGTCCCCGGTCTCGGTGTCGCTCGCCCAGTCGTGCAGGCGCTTGACGTTTCGCCCCATGGCCGAGATGGCGAACGCGTCGAACAGCTGGTCGTCCTCCGGCTCCGCGGTGTCGTCACCGTGCAGCTTGTTGAGGCACAGGTAGTTCCGACGGCCCTTGAGGATCGCGAACGTGGGCTCGCGGCCGAGGGAGGCCTTGAGCGCCTTGGCCACCCGCGGCAGGTCCCGGTCGACGAGCTGGCGCTGCAGGGCGATCGTGGCCGTGGAGATCACGACGGTGGTGTCCCGAGCCATCGCGTGGCGGATCGCCGGGACCAGGTAGGCCAGCGACTTGCCGGTGCCCGTGCCCGCCTGCACCGCGAGGTGCTCCCCGCTGGACAGCGCCTTGCGGACGGCCTGCGCCATCGCGTCCTGCCCCTCGCGGCGCGTCCCCCCGACGGCGGTGACCGCGACCTCGAGCAGCTCGGCGACGCCGGGGAGGTCCGCGGACTTCACGGGGGCGGTGGGCACCGGCCGACGATAGCCGCCCGGTCCGACGGATTCGGCGGAACGGGGGGATCCGGTCGCGCGCGCCGCGGCTCACACGTGATCTCGGTCGGGTCGGTGCAGCTCAGCGCGGGGGACGGGGCACCGTGGCCGGGTGACGTCCGCGCAGACCCCGCCCGCGCCGCTCCCCGTCGTGCTGGAGGTGGCGCCGCGCTGCCCGAGAGTGCCCGCGCGGCACGTCAACAACGTCGCGCTCGCGGGCTGGTACCTCGACGGGCCGGCCGAGCTGCACACGGACGTCCTCGGCTACCGGGAGGGCGGCCCCCTCGACGGGCTCGCCCCGAGCTCGCTGCACGTCGAGTACTCGACGAGGTCCGCTTCCCGGGCATCTACCAGCTCCGGGTGGGCGTCCGGGAGCTCGCGGACGGCGCCGTGTCCTACGAGTGCGCCCTGTTCGACGGCCCGAGGTGCCTCGGCCTGGCGGACGCCGCGGGCACGGTCCGCACCGACGAGGTGGACCTGACCGCGGCCTTCGAGGCGTTCCGGATGCGGGGTTGGATCCGGGGCTAGTGTCCTGCGTCTGAAGTTCGCTGAATATCGATAGGCTGTCGGTCGTGCCGAACAAGCAGGGGCGGCCGGTGGCCGAGCTGAACCTGTCCGACGAGGAGCGGGAGACGTTGAACCGTTGGGCTCGGCGGGCGAAGTCATCGCAGGCCCTGGCGCTGCGCAGCCGGATCGTGCTGGCCGCGGCCGAGGGCGAGTCGAACAAGGCGATCGCGGCCAGGCTGGGCTGTCACGCGGTGACGGTCGGGAAATGGCGGGCCCGGTTCGCGAAGGTCGGCCTGGACGGCCTGCTCGACGAGCCGCGCCCGGGCGCGCCGCGGAAGATCACTGACGATCAGGTCGAAGCCGTC
>NZ_FNBE01000004.1 GCF_900102195.1 Pseudonocardia oroxyli | reverse complement strand
CGGTCCCATCCCGAACCCGGAAGCTAAGCCCTCCAGCGCCGATGGTACTGCACTCGCCAGGGTGTGGGAGAGTAGGTCGCCGCCGACATCAAACAATCGGAAAGGCCCCGCAGCATTCGCTGCGGGGCCTTTCTGCATTCCCGGATTCGGCAGAGGACGCCGCTACCACACGATGCCGACGAATCCGGGCCTCGCGCGGCGCAGAGGTGGCGGTTGTCCACACGCGGCACCGCCCATCCCCAGATCGTCGCCGACGACGCTCGAACCCTTCTCGCGGCCCGATGCTGGACGCACTGCGACCCGCACCGAGCGAGGAGAGACCTGTGAGCGACATCCTGACCACCGTCGTCGGCCGGCTGACGAACGAGCCCGTGATCCGCGATCTCGGCGCAGGCCGTGAGGTCGTGTCCTTTCGCATGGCCTGCAACCACGGCTTCTACGACCGACAGACCGGGGCGTGGAAGGAGTCGTCCACCTCGTATCTCTCCGTGGACGTCTGGCGCCGTCATCTCGGCCGGAACGTGAAGCAGACCTTCGCCAAGGGTGACCCGGTGATCGTCCACGGCCGGCTGTACGTGCGTGAGTTCGAGCAGGAGGGCCGTCCCCGCACCGCGGTGAGTCTCGTGGCGGAGGCGGTGGGCCCGGACCTCAACACCGCCACCGCGGTGGTCAACCGGGTGCGGCGCGCGGCGGACGGGTCGCTGCTCGACGACGGCACACCGCTCTCGGACGGCCCCCGTGGTCCCGGCACTCGAGCCGAACACCCCTCCATGGACGTTCGGGACGGCGCTCCGCTGGAGCCCGGTGACCCCGTCTCGGAGGTCGCCGGTGCACCTGTCGGGAGGACGTGAAGTGACCGGAACTACCATCGTGCGCGTGCCGGAGTTCATCTACACCATGAAGAACGTGCGCAAGGCGCACGGCGACAAGGTCATCCTCGACAACGCCTCGATCAGCTTCTACCCGGGGGCGAAGATCGGCGTCGTGGGTCCCAACGGCGCCGGCAAGTCGACCGTGCTGCGGATCATGGCCGGCCTGGACCAGGCGAACAACGGCGAGGCCTTCCTCGCCCCGGGCGCCACGGTCGGGATCCTGCAGCAGGAGCCTCCCCTCAACGAGGAGAAGACCGTCCTCGGCAACGTGGAGGAGGGCGTCGGCGAGATCAAGCAGAAGCTCGACCGATACAACGAGATCGCCGAACAGATGGCGACGGACTACTCGGACGCGCTGATGGAGGAGATGGGCACCCTCCAGGAGGAGCTGGACCACGCGGACGCCTGGGAGCTCGACTCTCAGCTGGAGCAGGCGATGGACGCCCTGCGCTGCCCGCCGCCGGACGCCCCGGTCACCCACCTCTCGGGTGGTGAGCGCCGCCGCGTCGCGCTGTGCAAGCTGCTCCTGTCCAAGCCCGACCTCCTGCTCCTCGACGAGCCGACCAACCACCTGGACGCGGAGAGCGTCCTCTGGCTCGAGCAGTTCCTGGCGTCCTACCCCGGCGCCGTCCTGGCGGTCACCCACGACCGGTACTTCCTGGACAACGTGGCGCAGTGGATCCTCGAGCTGGACCGCGGCCGCACCTTCCCCTACGAGGGCAACTACTCCACCTACCTGGAGAAGAAGGCCGAGCGCCTCGCGGTCCAGGGCAAGAAGGACCAGAAGCTGCAGAAGCGGCTGAAGGACGAGCTCGCGTGGGTCCGGTCCAACCCGAAGGCGCGGCAGGCCAAGAGCCGCTCGCGGCTGGACCGCTACGAGGAGATGGCGGCCGAGGCGGACCGGAACCGGAAGCTGGACTTCGAGGAGATCCAGATCCCGCCCGGCCCGCGCCTGGGCAGCACGGTCGTGGAGGTCTCGCACCTGGACAAGGGCTTCGACGGCCGTCAGCTGATCAAGGACCTGTCGTTCTCGCTCCCGCGAAACGGGATCGTCGGCGTGATCGGGCCGAACGGGGTCGGCAAGACCACGCTGTTCAAGACCATCGTCGGGCTGGAGAAGCCGGACTCCGGCGAGGTCAAGGTCGGCGAGACGGTGAAGCTGTCCTACGTCGACCAGAACCGCGGCGGGATCGACCCCAAGAAGAACGTCTGGGAGGTCGTGTCCGACGGCCTGGACTACATCCACGTCGGCCAGACCGAGATGCCCTCGCGCGCCTACATCGCGGCCTTCGGGTTCAAGGGCCCCGACCAGCAGAAGCCCGCGGGCGTGCTGTCCGGCGGCGAGCGGAACCGGCTGAACCTGGCCCTCACGCTCAAGCTCGGCGGCAACCTGATCCTGCTCGACGAGCCGACGAACGACCTGGACGTCGAGACGCTAGGCTCGTTGGAGAACGCGCTCGAGCAGTTCCCCGGGTGCGCCGTGGTCATCTCCCACGACCGGTGGTTCCTGGACCGCGTCGTCACGCACATCCTCGCGTGGGAGGGCACCGACGAGAACCCGGCCGCCTGGTTCTGGTTCGAGGGCAACTTCGAGGCCTACGAGAAGAACAAGGTGGAGCGCCTCGGGGCGGATGCCGCGCGTCCGCACCGTGTCACGCACCGTAAGCTCACCCGTGACTGAGAGCGATCGGGCCCTGCGGCTCGATCGGGCGAGGTAGACAGCGGGATCCCACCCGGGTGGTCGGTCGCACAGGAGGGTGCATGTCCGAGGCGGTCCGGCACGGCACAGACGAGCTCTCCGGGGCGGCGTTGACCACGGTCGCGGCGTCGCTCCGGTGGAGCAGGCCGGATCTCACGGCCGGGCTCGCGGAGCACGCTGCGGAGGTCACTCCGGAGACCGATCCGGTGTGGCTGCTGGCCTCGGGCTGGCGCGCCCACGGCCTCGCCGCGACCGGCGACGGGCGCACCGTGATCGCGGAGGTGCTCGAGCAGCTCGCGCGGCGCGGTGTCGAGCCCGCGGTGGCGGACGGTGCACGGCTCGTCGTCGAGGTGGCGTCGGTCTCCCAGGAGAACGGGGACACCGGTGTCGCGCGGCGGCTCGCCCAGCAGGCCCTCACGCTCGCCGTCGGATCGGCCGAGGTCCGGCTGGACGCACGGCTCGTCCTGATCCGGTGCGCGGTCTCGGCCGGGGAGGCTGCGAGCACGGTCGATGCCCTGCTGTCCCGCGCGCGGGCGGACGCCGATGCGCTCGCGGGGTCCGTGGCCCGGGCTGCCGTCGAGCTGGTCGCCGCGACGGTCGCGCTCGACCGGGCGGCGTCCGTGGCGGCGGTCGAGGCGGCCACTGAGGGCCTTCGGGTCCTCGACGGGGCCGGGGGGCGCCGTGCCGCTCCCTCGCTCTACGACGCTCTGCTGGCGCATCGGATCGCGGCGTTGCTGGAGGCGGGCAGGCGAGCGGAGGCGCACGGTGTCGCCCGAGGGGCGCTCGTCGCGGCTCCCGGACGAGCCAACGCGCAGGCGGCTCGGCTGCGGCTCGCGGTCGCGCGAGCCACGTCGGAGGACGAGGCCGCCACCGGCACTGCGCTGGCCGAGGCCGCCGACCTGGCCGCGGTCGTGGACCTTCCGGGCCTCGAGGCCGCCTGTCGGACCGCCCTGGCCGAGCTCGCCGAGCGGACCGGAGCCCTGGACGTCGCGCTGCGGGAGATGCGGGCCGGAATGGCCGCCGAGCAGCGGGACAAGGAGCGCGGCCGTCGCCACCGAGAGCTCGTGGCGGACTTCGAGGCGGCGCTCGGACGTCGCGGGGCGCGCAGCACCGACGTGCGGCCCGCGGACAGACTCCTCGACGAGTCGGCGACCGGACACGGCCCCACCCCACCGGAGCGCACCGCGACTGACACCAAGCCGGGGGCCGCAGCTCCGCCGAGCGGGATGAGCGCGATCGACGCCCTGCTGGGCGGCTTCTCCTCGGAGGCGGACGCGCTGCTCGGTGGCCCGCTCGCCGAACCGCGGCCGGTCCGACGATCCGACGATGGCCTCGGCACGCCGCCCGTCGCCGGCGCGGCACCCGAGGACGGGCGCCGGAACGGCCGGCCCAAGTCGGCGGGGAACACCGGCGAGGCACAGTCGGACGACGGGGCCGAGCCCGCGGAGCGTCCGCGCCGTCTCACGCAGCGGCGGCGGGCCACCGCTGTCCCGATCGACGAGCCTGCGACGAATGGCCGTTCGGCCACCTCGTACGGGGCGCTGCTCGGTGACGCGTTGATCTCGGAGTTGCGGGCCTCGGGGCAGTGGAGCGACGACGGCGACCGCGCGGGCTCGTGGCCGCGGCTGACCCGGTCCCGTACCGGCGAGTCGGCGGCCACCGCCGCGGCAGGGGCGGCGGCGCGATCAGCCGACGCCGCGGACGGGGGAAGTCGTCATGAGGGAGCCGACACCGCGGGCGCTCCGGCCGGCGGCGCGCCGGTGCGTCGCCCGGCGCGCCGGCGGGCGGCGGAGGAGTCCGCTCCGCGGTCACCGCGTGCCGACCGGGACGATGCGACGGCCGACTCGCCGCGTGGCGGATCGGACCGCGACCAGGACGTCCTCGGTGTCGGGGTGCCCGACAGCGGCACGCGCGGGGCGCACGGTGGCGATCAGGCGGGTCGGCGCGGCGGGGACGAGGCCGGTGGGCAGGGCCATGAGGTGGGTCGGCAGAGCGACGCGGCGGACCGGCGCGGCGACAATGCGAGCCGGCACGGGGACGCGGGCAGTCGGCGCGGCGATGCGGCTGGCCGGCATGGCGGCGAAGCAGGCCGACCCGAACTCGAGGTGAGCGGGCGTGTCGGCGATGTTGCCGGTCGACGCGGCGGCCAGGCGGGTGTGCATGACGACCAGGCTGGTCGAGACTCAGACCAGGCCGGTCGGCACGGCGACCGGGCTGGTCACGGCGAGCCGGCCGGTGGGCACGGTGAGCAGACCGCTCCGCACGAGGCGACGGCCGACGCCGCACGCGACGGCTCGGGGCGGCACGGAGCCGGCTCTACCTCGTCGAGGCGGAGGGCCGGGCACGCGGCCGCCGAGGCGGACCTGCCGGCGGCGTCGGACGAGGCGAGGGGTTCCGCGTCCGCGGTGTCGGCGGCGGTCGCCGCGAAACCCACGGGAGCGAACGGCGGGGCCCCGGCCGACGGGGCGGGCGACTGGCTGCGCGAGGCGATCGCCGAGCTCGACCGGGTGTGGGGTCGTGCGGAGCCTGCTGCGGCACCGACCGTCGCAGGCGCCGCGGCGGCGTCCGGGGTCGTCGGTCCTCCAGTCGGTACGGGCGGTGAGGGGCCTGCGGACGGGGCGCGGTCCGGATCGGGCGAGGCGGGAGCCTCGGGCAGGCGGCGTCGTCCGGAGGCGGGGGAGAGCCCGTCGGACTCGGGTGGGCGGGAGCCGGATCCGGCGGCCGTGGGCACGACGGTGGTGATCGACCTCGTCGAGGGCGATCGTCGGGTGCACTCCCCGCAGGCCGAGCGGATCCTGCGTGATCTCACCGACCGGATGCGCGTCCACCTCCCGCGGCGGGGACGCGTGCGCCCCGAGGACCCGGCGACCCTGCGGGTCGACCTGCCCGGGCGCGACCGGGCCGAGAGCGCGGCCTGGATGCAGCCGGTGCTGGGAGACCTCGCGGCGGCCGTCGCCATGGCGGTCTCGCGGGACCCGATCGGTATGGACGGGCTCGGCGCGGTGCGCCTGCGCGGCACCGTCCACGGCACGGACGGCGAGTCCGGCGCCCAACTCGTCCAGGAACTCCCGGAACCGAGCGACGGACCAGGCGCTGAGCCCGGCGCCGGGCTCGATCAGGCGCGGGCGGCCGAGGACACGGGTGCCCGCCGACACCGGCGCCGGTCGGCCGAGGCGCCGGACCAGGGCGCGACGACGTCGACGACCGGGTCCACGGGCGAGCCGGACAACGCCCCCGGCGACTCGGCGACCCCGGCGGCCGCCGAGCGGACGCCGGGCCGCTCCGGCCGCGAGAGCCTCGGCAACCTGCTCGCCGACGCGATGGCGGCCTACCGCGGCATGTAGAGGAGCGCCCTCGGTGAGCTGACGCCGTGGTGAGCCGGGACCTCGCGGACCGGCGGCCTCGGTGAGTGGCCTGACGGCCCCCTCCTTCGTTCTTGCTCTTGGCGCACTCCGGGTTGGTCAGTCCGGTGTCAGGACGGTGGCCTCGACGGTCTTCGAGCGTCGCGCAACGCGCACGGTCCACTCGCTCAGCGCCGCGACCAGGGTCAACCCGCGACCCCGGTGCTCGCCTTCGAACCGCGACCGGCCGGCGACGGGGTCGCGCTCCGGACTGCCGTCGGTCACCGCGACACGCACCCGGTCCTCGGAGACGGCCAGCTCCACCGACCGCGGCCCGCGCGCGTGCTCCACGGCGTTGGTGACGAGCTCGGTGCAGACGAGTTCGGCGTCCCCGCAGCTCTCGGCCTCGCCGACGTGTTCCCGCAACCAGGCCCGTAGCCGGGGCAGACAACGCGCGTCCCGGAAGGCGGTGGTCAGGGCGACGGGATCCGCGCGCAACGTCGTGGTCACGGCCGCCGGGTACCCCGACCGGGCACGGATCATGTGCCGACTGCCCGGTTCGTCCCTATGCTCACGCCACTGTCTCGTGGACCCCTGAGGAGACCTCGTGTCCGTGCCTCCCGTCGTGTGGTGGCTGACGGTCCTCGCGATCGTCGGGCTGCTGGTGTTCGACTTCGTGTTCCACGTCCGCAAGGCGCACGTCCCGACCCTGCGGGAGGCCACCGTCTGGTCGGCCCTCTACGTCGGCATCGCGGTGTTGTTCGGCGTGGGCCTGCTGCTCTTCGGCGACCCGACGATGGGCGCCGAGTACTTCGCGGGCTACGTCACCGAGAAGGCACTGTCGGTCGACAACCTGTTCGTCTTCCTCATCATCATGGGCAGCTTCTCCGTGCCCCGCGCCGACCAGCAGAAGGTGTTGCTGTTCGGCATCGTGTTCTCGCTGATCGCGCGGACGGCGTTCATCTTCGTGGGCGCCGCGCTGATCAACACGTTCGCCTGGGTGTTCTACCTGTTCGGCCTCATCCTGCTGATCACGGCCGGGAACCTGCTCAAGGGCGAGGGTGGCCAGGACGAGGCGGACAACTTCGTCATCCGGCTCGCGAGGCGCTTCCTGCGCACCTCCGAGCACTACGACGGCGACAAGCTGTTCACCGTCGAGAACGGCAAGCGGGTCATGACCCCCATGCTGCTGGTGATGGTCGCCATCGGCGGCACGGACATCCTGTTCGCCCTGGACTCCATCCCGGCGATCTTCGGCCTCACCCAGAACACCTACATCGTGTTCACCGCGACGGCCTTCTCCCTGTTGGGCCTGCGCCAGCTCTACTTCCTGATCAACGGCCTGCTGGACCGGCTCGTCTACCTGTCCTACGGGCTCGCGGCGATCCTGGCGTTCATCGGCGTGAAGCTGATCCTGCACGCCCTGCACGAGAACAACGTGCCGTTCATCAACGACGGCGAGCACGTCAACGTCGTCGAGATCAGCACGGCGGTCTCGCTCAGCGTGATCATCGGCGTGCTGGTCCTGACCGTCATCGCCTCGCTCGCCAGCCCGAAGGGCAAGGCGGTCAACGCCTCCGCGACCGTGCGCCGTCGGGCGAAGGAGTACCTGGCCTGCGAGGACCCGACCGAGCGGGCGCGGCTGATCGAGGTGCTGCGCGGCGAGGAGAAGCGCCTGCAGGAGCTTCCGCCCCGCGCGCGCAAGGCGCTCAAGGAGGACGCGGAGCTCGTCGATCTCGTCAACCGGGTGCGGGCCGAGCACGAGGCGAGCGCCCGGACCTCGTGAGTGGCGATGGTCGCCATGGCGACCATCGCCACTCACGGGTTCAGTGGCCGTTGCTCTGGAACAGGCGGGCTGCACCGGTGCGGGCGCGACGGCGCGGGACCGGCTGGGGTCGCGGGCCCTGCGGGTGGCCGACCGGGTAGCGGTGGCGGGCGCGCTCGCGGTCGAGATCGGCCCAGACGGCGCCGGGCCTGCCGGTGCCGCCCTGCGTGGTCGGGCTCTGGGCGGTCGGGCTCAGCGTAGTCGGGCTCTGCGTGGTCGGCCTCTGCGTGGCCGCGCTCTGTGCGGTGCCGGCCCGACGGGCGCCGGGGCCGTGGTGCAGGCGGTGCAGATGGGCGTAGCCGGGGCAGTTGATCAGCAGCTCATGATGGGTGCCCGCGCCGAGGACCCGGCCGTGTTCCAGGTAGAGGATCTGGTCGGCGTCGGTGACGGTGAGCAGGTTGTGGCTGATCACGATGGTGGTCCGGCCGTGCATGAGCCGCCGCATCGGGCCCATGACCTGCTCGGTGGAGTGGGCGTCGAGGCCGGTGGTGGGCTCGTCGAGCAGCAGGACCGGGGCGTCGCGGATCATGGCGCGGGCGATGGCGAGCCGTTGGCGCTGGCCGCCGGAGAGCATCCGACCGCGCTGTCCGACGGGGGTGTCGTAGCCCTGGGGCAGCGCGGTCACGAAGTCGTGCGCATCCGCGGCCACTGCGGCGGCGACCAGCTCCTCCTCGGTGGCGTCGGGCCTGCCCCACAGGATGTTGTCGCGCACGGTGCCGTCGAACACGAGGGTCTCCTGCAGCACCGCCGCGAGGTTCTCCCGGACCCGCACCAGCGACAGGTCCCGCAGGTCGACGCCGTCGAGCCGCACCCGGCCCGCGTCCGGGTCGTAGAAGCGCAGCAGCAGCTTCGTGAGCGTGGTCTTGCCCGCCCCGCTGGGCCCGACGACGGCGAGGGTCCCGCCGGGCGGGACGGTCACCGTCACGCCGTCGAGGGCGGGCCGCTCGGTGCCGGGGTAGGCGAAGCGCAGGTTCTCGAGCGTGATCGCGCCGCGGGCGCGACCGAGCGGCACTGGGTGCGGTGACTCCTCGACCGACGGCTGCTCGCGGAGGATCTCGATGATCCGCTCGGCGCCCGCGCTGGCGGCGAAGACGGTGTTGGTCAGCCCGGCGAGGCCCTTGATCGGCGCGTACATCTGGGAGAGGTAGCCCAGGAACACGATCAGCCCGCCGAGGGTCAGCGCGTCCTGCGCCATCTGCCAGACGGCGAAGCCCGCCACGACCAGGACGGCGGCGACCTCGAACAGGTCGATCAGCGGCGAGAACAGCGCGCGCAGCCGGGCGGCCACCATCGACGCCGCGAAGGAGCCGAGGTTCTCGGTGCGGAAGCGGCGGGTCTCGGCGGGCTGGCGGTTGTAGGCGTGCACGAGCGCGGCGTTGCCCAGGGACTCCTCGGCGACGGCGCCGATCTGCCCGCCGCGCCGGCTCGTCTCGCGGGCGGCGGCCTTCAACCGCCGGGAGAACCAGCGGGAGGCGAGCGCGAACGCGGGCACGCTGACGAGCGAGACGAGCGCCAGCTGCCAGTTCAGGAAGAACAGCAGGCCGCCGTAGACGAGCAGGCGGGTGCCGAAGGAGACGAGCTGCATGAGACCGGACACGACGAGTGACTCGATCGCGTTGACGTCCCCGGAGAGCCGGGCGAGCAGGTCACCGACCGGGCGGCGCTCGAAGAATCCGGGCGACATGCGATGCATGTGGGCGAACAGTCGATCCCGTAGATCCAGGACGAATCGTTCACCGACCCACGTGCAGAGGTAGTCGTCCGCAAAGGACAGAATTCCGCCGACGACCATGACGCCGACGAACAATGCAGCAACCGTGCCGAACAGTTCGAAATTGCGCGGAGTCAGGACGTCGTCGACGAGGACCTTGAACAGCCACAGGTTCGCCGCATCGAGCACCGGGCCCACCGCGATGAGCGCCAGGCAGATCGCCAGCCGGCCGCGATAGGGCTTGATGAAGGGCCGGAAGTGGGCGAGGACCGTGCGGACCGGGAGGGCGGGGGTGGCCACCGTGAGCTCCGTTCGTGCAGGTCAAGCGCGCAGACGACCCCGCCCCGCGGACGGGGCGGGGTCGTCTCGGGTGCGGCTCAGTGGTGGCGGTGGCCGCGACGCTTGCCCTCGAAGGAGCGGTACTCCTCCTCCTTGGACTTGTCGTAGGACTCGTACTCGAACGCGAGCCGGCGACCGGACTCCTCGGACGACTTGCGCTTGAAGACCGACGTCACGCTGTCGAACGCGTTGCGACCCATCTTGGGCACTCCATTCACGGGATCTCTTCTCGAGGAGCAACTCGCGCCTCGCACTGAGTTAATCGAGGAGACCTGCCCGGCGGTTCGGTGCCCGCGGGGATATCACCCCGACGTGAATGGTCGCGGAAGTGGATTCGAGAATCCACGTCCGTGACGCCGTCACAGAAGAGTCGGCTGTCACGCAGAGTGTCCACGGCCCCGTCCGGCACTCGTTCGGGGCCGGCCTCGGTCAGCGGGGCTCGACCTCGGCCATCTCGTTCCAGGCGTCCCCGTCGAGGTCCTGGTAGTTGATGTACGGCTTGCGCGTGACCACGCCACCCATCCACGGGAAGAAGTTCCGGGCGTGCTCGGTCTGGACGTGCGCGGACCCCGCGTCGCCGTCCCGGAACGTCTCCACGATCACGAACTCGTTGGCGTCCTGGGCGTTCTCGTAGAAGTCGAACGAGACGTTGCCCGGCTCCGCGCGGACCGCCGCGGTGTACTCGGTGATGCCCTTCAGCCACTCCTCGCGCTTGTCCGGCTTGATCGACGCCTTCAGGACGATGAGGATCACGGCTTCCTCCGCACGTGCTCGGTCCCCGGCCGGTCCGGGGACGGTGGGGGCAGCGTCTCACCCCCGCGCGAGGGTCGCTGTCTCAATCCGGGACGGACGCGGGTGGGGCGCTCAGCGGGTGAGCCGGGTCGGGGTGTCGAGCCGGGGCGGGGCCGCGACCTGCGCGAGGGCGTCCTCGATCGTGCGGACGTGTCCTCGCCGAGCCGGTTCGCCCACTCCGCGCGGAGGGCGTCGAAGATCGCCGCGGAGCGGGCGAGCAGATCGCGGCCGTGCGCCGTCGGACGGACGACGACGCGGCGGGCGTCCCCGGGATCGGCGGACCGCTCGACGTAGCCCGCCGCCTCGAGGCCGGCGATCGTCTTGGCCGCGGCCTGCTTGCTCACGCCCAGCGCCCGACCCAGGTCCGCCGCGGTGCAGCCGGTGCCCACGGCCTGCAGGGCGAACCCGTGCATCGGGCGCGCCTGCGGGTGGCCCTGCTCGGCCGGCGTCGCGTGGAGGCGGTCGACGCGGGGGACTCGATCGTGCTCCCCGCGGGCCGGGTCCGCCGGGTGGTCCCGGGTCCGGACGGCGTGTCCGCGCTGGTCACCGCGCCCGGTGACAGCCGCGCCACGCTGCCCGACGGGACCGACCGCGGCGTCCCCGACCGGATCGCCTGACCGACGGATCAGCGGCGGAGGAGGGCGACGATCTCCGCGCGGCGAGCCCACGCGACGACCGCCATCAGCACGCCGATGATCACGGGGGTGTACCAGTAGGCGTGCACCACGGTCAGCTGCACGACCGTCGCCCCGACCATCAGGGCGACGAAGCAGGCGGCGGCGAGGCCGGCGACCACCGGGACCAGGAGCCCGATGCCGCCCGCCACCTCGCAGATCCCGACCAGGTAGCGCAGCCACTGGCCCGCACCGATCTGGTCGAAGATCTGCACGGCGGTGGCCTCGCCGAACAGCTTCGGCAGCCCCGAGCCGACGGCGAGGAAGAGGCCGAGCACGACCTGCAGCGTGTACAGGGCGATCCGGGCGGGGGAGCGGCGGGCGGTGGTGACGGTGCGGGCGGTCGTGGCGGTCATGGTTCCTCCTGTGTGTGGGTCTCGTCAGGAGGGACCGGGGCCGTCGCCGGAACTCATCGCTGCGGGGCGCTCCCACACGGTCGCGTCGGCCGGTCGGAACCCGAACCGCTGGTAGAGCCCCTCGGCGTCCTTCGTGTGCAGCACCCACCGCATGCCCGGACCTCCGGCGACGATCTCCTCGACGAGCGCCTTGCCCAACCCTCGCCCGCGCGCCGACTCGTGGACCCAGACGTCCGCCAGGTAGGCGAACGCCACGCCGTCGGACACCGCGCGGGCCGAGCCGACCATGTCGGGGCCGCGGTAGACCCCGACCACCCGCCAGGCGCTGTCGAACTGCGCCTCGAGGTGCTCGCGGCGCCGCCAGCGGCCCCAGTAGGCCTGTGTGGACAGCCACGCCCAGGCCGCGTCCCGGTCGATCCGGGACGCGTCGTCGTCGATCTCGAACTCGTCGATGGTGCGCTTCACGGGCGCACTGTCCCTCACCAGGCGACCGGCAGCGACTCCATTCCGAAGATCGCGTTGAAGGAGCGGAAGTGCTCCTCGTCCGAGGCGACCTGCAGGGTCGGGAAGCGCCGGAACAGGGCCGGGAAGGCCGTGCGCATCTCCATCCGGGCCAGCGGGGCGCCGAGGCAGTGGTGGACGCCGTGGCCGAAGGCGACGTGGCCGAGCGCGCCGCGCCGGACGTCGAGCTCCTCCGGGCGGTCGAGCAGCTCCGGGTCGCGGTTCGCCGCGGGCAGGGACAGCATGACCGTGTCGCCCTTCGGGATCGGGGTGCCCGCGATCTCGGTGTCCTCGGTGACGATCTTGAACGTCCCGCTGTGCACGATGGACAGCCAGCGCAGCAGCTCCTCGATCGCCGGGCCGACCGCCTCCGGGTCGTCCCGCACGAGGGCGAGCTGGTCGGGGTGGTGGAGCAGCGCGAGCGTGCCCAGACCCAGCATGTTCGACGTGGTCTCGTGGCCCGCGATGAGCAGCAGGTTCGCGATGCCGATCAGCTCGTCGGTGGTGACCTCGGTGCCGTGCTCGCGGATCAGCATGCCGAGCAGCTCCTCGCCCGGGTCCGCCTGCTGCCCGGCCACGAGCCGTGCCATGTACGACCGCAGCTCGTCCGAGGCCGCCAGCCGCTCGGGCAGCGGCAGCGAGACGTCGAGCAGCCTGCCACTGCGCTCCTGGAACTCGCGGCGCTCCTCGTACGGCACGCCGAGCAGCTCGCAGATCACCAGCGAGGGGACCGGCAGCGCGAAGTCCGCGACGAGGTCCGCGGGCGGCCCCTTCTGTTCCATGGCGTCGAGGTGCTCGTCGACGATCGCCTGCACCCGCGGCTCCAGCCTGCGCATCCGGCGGCCGGTGAACTCGCCGGTCAGCAGCCGCCGCAGCCGAGTGTGCTCGGGCGGGTCCTGGGCGAGCAGGTTGCCCGCCCGCATCCGGGCGACCTCCTCGGGGCTGCGGCCCTGCTGCATCGGCGCGACGAACGCGTTGCTGAACCGCGCCGGGTCCCCCAGCACCTCGCGTACGTCCGCCCAGCGGGTCACCAGCCACGGTTCCAGGCCCATCGGCGTGCGGACCTTCGTCAGGCCCGGCCGCTCGCGCAGGGCACCCAGCTCGGGGACCGGGTCGAAGCGGTCCCGTCGCATGTGCAGAGGGAGGGTGGTGGCGTGCGTCATCCCCCGACTGTCACACCGCCCGGCCCCGCTCGGCAGGGTGGGCGCTGAACGACTCCTGAGAACGCCACAGGTCCCGCAGGAGGCGGCGGTGGCCGCGTTGGGGAAGGTCCCGTGGTCCAGGGGCGGCCCGCCGAGACGCGCCCCCCGACGGTTCCTCAGCTCTCGGGGACCGGCACGTTGCGGATGCTGGCGTCGAGGAGCTGGACCGGGTGCAGCAGGGGGAGGTCCCCGCCCAGGTGCTTGCCGATCTGCAGCAGGCAGCCCGGGTTGGCGGTCACCACGATCTCCGGGTGGACGGAGTGCACGTTGTCCGCCTTGCGCCTCCCCAGCTCGTCGGCAGGCTCCGGGTTGATCATGTTGTAGATCCCCGCGGAGCCGCAGCACAGGGCTGCGTCCGGGATGTCGACCAGCTCCAGCTCCGGGATGCTGCGCAGGACCGCGCGGGGCTGCTCGCGCACGCCCTGGGCGTGGCCGAGGTGGCAGGCGTCGTGATAGGCGACGCGGGCGCGCACCGGTGAGCGGGGTGCGACCGGCCCCGCGGCGGCGAGCACCTCGGAGACGTCCTTCACCGAGTCGGAGAAGGCCTTCGCCCGGGGCCCCCACTCGGGGTCGTCGGCGAGCAGGTGTCCGTAGTCCTTCATGGACGACCCGCACCCGGCGACGTTGGCGATCACGTGGTCCACGCCCAGGTCGGCGAAGGTCGCGATGGTGCGCTTCGCGCGGGCGAGCGCCGGGTCCTCGCGGCCCGCGTGGAGCTCCAGCGCGCCGCAGCACTGCTGGTCCCGGGGCACGACGACGTCGAACCCCTCGGCCGAGAACACCCGGACGGTGGCCTCGTTGACCCGGTGGAAGAACACGTCCTGCACGCAGCCGGACAGCAGCGCGACGGTTCCCCGCTTCGGCCCGACGGCGGGGGTGTGCTCGGGCAGCCGGGCGAACGCCTCGCGCACGGTGACCGGCGGGAGCAGGGACTCCAGCGCGGCGAGCCGCGCAGACAGCTCGGTGGCGAACCGCTCCGGGAGCTTCTCGGCGAGCGTCCGCAGGAAGGGCAGCTTCTGGTAGAGCGCCCCGGGCAGCGCGGCCGCCCGCAGCCGCCGCTTGTAGGGGAACAACGCGAAGATCGCCTCGCGGAACAGCCGGTCCGCCCGGCTGCGCTCGACGTTGCGCTCGAGCTGTGGGCGCACCGACTCGAGGAGCTTGTCGTACTGCACGCCGGAGGGGCAGGCGGTCACGCAGGCCATGCAGCCCAGGCACGCGTCGACGTGCTCCTGCAGCGGGCCCTCGAGCCCGATCTCGCCCTTCTCGGCCAGGTCCATGAGGTAGATCCGGCCGCGCGGGGAGTCCATCTCCTCGCCCCACAGCTGGTAGGTGGGGCAGGTGGGCAGGCAGAACCCGCAGTGCACGCAGTCGTCGAGCAGCTCGCGCTGCGGCGGGTGGTGGTCGTCGAAGGCGCTCGGGCCGGTCTGCGGCAGGTTCGTGTGCGCGGAGCCGGCAGGGGTGGTGCTCACGAGATCTCCCACGGGTCGAAACGGCCGGGGCCGAACCTGGAGTCGGGGTCGAACTTCTGCTTGACGGCGCGGAGCACGGCCACCGCGCTGGGCGGCGGTCCCCACGCGGGCACGGCGGTCCCGGACACGGGCCGGGTGCGCAGCACACTGGTGCCGCCCGCGGCGTGCACGGCCGCGTGGGCCGCGGCGACCTCGCCGACGGGCACGGACACCGTGGCCACACCGGTGCCGAGGCCCGCGGTCACCGTGCCGACGGGCAGCCGCGCCAGCAGACCGGGCAGCAGTGAGGGCTTCACCCCGATCCGCAGCACCGCCTCGCCGGGGGTCCCGCGGGTGAGCGCGGCGTGCTCCTCCCACCCTCGTGAGCGGCGATCGTCGCCGGGGCGACGATCGCCGCTCACGGGGTCCGGGGTGCCGCCGACCAGCGCGACCACCCGGTCGAGCCGGGCGGGGAGCGCCTCCTCGGTGGAGTCGATGCGGACCAGGAGCCTCCCGCTGGAGAGCCACTCCACCGCCGTCGGCTCGAGCTGCGACGCGAGCAGCTCGCCCGCGAGCCGGGCGGCCTCGGGCAGGTCGCACTCCACCGCGACGGTGCCGACCGCCGCGGGCACCGGGTGCAGCCGCAGGACGACCTCGACGAGCAGGCCCAGGGTGCCGTAGGAGCCGTGGAGCAGCTTCGAGATGTCGAAGCCGGCCACGTTCTTGATCACGTGCCCGCCCGAGCGGACCACGGCGCCGTCGGAGAGCAGGGTGGTCGTGCCGATCACGAGATCGCGCAGCGAGCCGTGGACCAGCGCGGAGGGTCCCGCGTCCCCGGTCGCGAGGAGCCCGCCGACGGTCGCGCCCTCCTCGACGCGGGCGGCGTCGAACGACACGTGCTGGCCGTGCTCGCGGACGGCGGCCTGCAGCTCGCGCAGGGGCGTCCCGGCGCGCACCGAGACCGTCATGTCCCCGGGATTGTGGGTCAGCACGCCGCTCAGCCCGGTCGTGGAGAGCTCGGTCTCGACCGGGCCGAGCGCGCCCGCCCAGGTCGCGGCCGTGCCGGCGCCCGCGATCGCCACCGGGCCCGCCGAGTCGAGCAGCGCCGCGCGGGCCTCGGCGAGCGAGGTCGGTCTCACCAGGGTCCTCATAGCCGCTCGATCACTCCCGCCTCCTCCAGGGGATGCGCCCGGTACCTCCCGGGTCGCTCGCCGCACAGCCGCGGCGTGGGCAGGACCTTGCCCGGGTTGCTGATGCCGGTCGGGTCGAAGGCCTCCCGCACGCGCTGCATCACCGCGAGGTCCTCCTCGCCGAACATCGTCGGCATCGAGCAGGCCTTGTCCATGCCGATGCCGTGCTCACCGGACAGCGACCCGCCCAGCTCCACGCACAGCTCCGCGATCCGCCCGGACAGGTGCTCGGCCCGCTCGGTCTCGCCCTTCGCCGCGCTGTAGAGCACCAGCGGGTGCAGGTTGCCGTCGCCCGCGTGGAAGACGTTCGCCACGCGCAGCCCGGCCTCCTCGCCCATCTCCGCGATCCGCTGCAGCACCTCGGCCAGCCGGGTGCGGGGGACGACGCCGTCCTGCACGAAGTAGTCCGGAGAGATCCGGCCGACCGCCGCGAACGCCGCCTTGCGGCCCCGCCAGATAGCCGCCCGCTCCTCCGGGGAGCCCGCGATGTGCAGCCGCGTGCACCCGTGGCGGTCGCAGATCTCCTTGACCTGCGCGAACTCGGAGTCGCACTGCTCGATCGGCCCGTCGAGCTCCACGACGAGCGCGGCCGGGGTGCCCACGGTGTAGCCCGCGTGCACCGCCTCCTCGGCGGCCTCGATCGCGAGCGTGTCCATCATCTCGACGGCGGCGGGCACGATCCCCGCCGCCACGATGTCGCTGACCACGTCCCCCGCCGCGGCCACGGACGGGAAGTCCGCCAGCAGCGTCCGGACGGTCTCGGGCGTGCGCAGCAGCTTCACCGTGACCGACACGGTGATCCCCAGCGTGCCCTCCGAGCCGAGGAACACCCCGCGCAGGTCGGGGCCCTGCTGCTCGCCGGTGTCCCCGCCGAGGGTGACCAGCGACCCGTCCGGCAGGACCACCTCGCAGGAGTACACGTGGTTGGTGGTGAACCCGTACTTCAGGCAGTGGGCGCCGCCGGAGTTCTCCGCGACGTTCCCGCCGATGGTGCACACCTGCTGGCTCGACGGGTCCGGGGCGAAGTACAGCCCGTGCCGCGCCACGGCCGCGGTGATCTCCAGGTTCGTCACCCCGGGCTCGACGACGGCGCGCCGGTTCTCGACGTCGACCTCCAGGACGCGGTTGAGCCGGGCCACCGAGATCACGACGCCGTCCGCCACCGGCAGCGCGCCGCCGGACAGCCCGGTCCCGGCGCCGCGGGCCACGAACGGCACCCCGTTGCGGTGGCAGGCCGCGACCGCCCTCGCCACCCCCGCGGCGTCTCGCGGGATGAGCACCATCTCCGGCCGGACGCGGTAGCCGGTCAGCCCGTCGCACTCGTAGGCGCGGGTGCGGACGGGATCGTCGACGACCTCGTCCGGCGGGAGCGCCGCGGTGATCGCGGCGCGCGCGATCGGGTCCAGAGGCATCACTGACCTCCTCGTGGTGGGAACGTGTGGAGCGTAGGTCGGGGCGGGCGGCTCGGGCGTCCCGAGACCAGACGTTCGGTCAGGGTCCGGGGTGCCGTCACGCCGTGGCCAGGAGGGCGCCGAGCCTGCGGCCCGCGGCGACGACGAGCGGGGCGATGCGGGTGATCGTCGCGTCGTCCATGCGGGAGGTGGGGCCGGAGACCGAGACGGCGGCCCGGTTGTCGCCCGCACCGGGGCCCACGACCGGGGCGGCGACGCAGCGCACGCCGGTCTCCTGCTCGCCCTCGTCCAGCACGTAGCCGCGGACGTGGGCCTCGGCGATCTCGGCCGCGAACGCGGCGGGGTCGGTGATCGTGGTCGGCGTGACGGCGGGCAGCCCGGTGCGCGCGACGATCGCGGCCGACTCCGCGGCGGGCAGCGCGCTGAGCAGCGCCTTCCCGACTCCGGTGCAGTGGACCGGCACCCGGCGCCCGATCTCGGTGAACATCCGCATGGAGTGCGGCGACGGGACCTGGGCCACGTAGACGGCCTGGTCGCCGTCCAGCAGCGCGAGGTTGGCCGTCTCGCCGATCTGCGCGACCAGCTCCGCGAGCACCGGCTGCGCCCAGCGGCCGAACTGGTGCGCCGCCGTCTCACCCAGCCCGACCAGCTTGGGCCCCAGCGTGTAGCGCCGCGACGGCAGCTGCCGCAGGTACCCGAGGTCCACGAGCGTGCGCACGAGCCGGTGGATGGTGCCCGGCGCCAGGCCGGTGGCCGCGGCGAGCTCGGAGAGCCCGGCCTCGCCGCCCAGCTCGGCCAGCGACTCCAGCACCCCGAACGCGCGGGCGAGGGACTGCACGCCCGTCGGGCGGGGTATGTCCGTGGTCACAAGCGCGGACTCTACATTCCATGATGCGGAAAAGCCACTCCGTCTGGTAGAAATGAGCCAGACGTGACGAGAGGATTCCCGATGGCCCTGCAGGTCGACCCCCAGCTCAAGACCTTCGTGGAGGACGAGCTCCTCGCGGGTCTGGACCTCACCCCGGACGCGTTCTGGACGGCGCTCGAGGACCTCCAGACCCGGTTCGCCCCGCGGATCGCGGAGCTGCTGGCCCGCCGGGGCGAGCTGCAGGCGCAGATCGACACCTGGCACGAGTCGCACGGCGCGGGCACGGCCGAGGAGTACGCCGCGTTCCTCACCGAGCTGGGCTACCTGCTGCCCGCCGACGAGCCGGTCGCGATCACCGTGGAGAACGTCGACGCCGAGATCGCCGAGATCCCCGGGCCCCAGCTCGTGGTGCCCGCGACGGTGCCGCGCTACGCGCTCAACGCCGCGAACGCCCGCTGGGGCTCGCTGTACGACGCGTTCTACGGCACCGACGCCCTGCCGCAGGAGTTCGAGCTCGCCAAGGGCTACGACGAGCGCCGCGGCGCCCAGGTCATCGCGGCCGCGGACGAGCTGCTCGACGAGCTGTTCCCGCTGGCCCAGGGGTCGCACGCGGACGTCGAGCGGTACACCGCGGGGGAGCAGGGCTTCGTCGCGTTCAGCGGGGCGGCCGAGTCCGGGCTGGCCGACCCCGCCCAGTTCGCCGGGTTCGGCGAGTCGTCGATCCTGCTGCAGCGCAACGGGCTGCACGTCGAGCTCACGATCGACCCGGAGTCGCAGGTCGGGCGCCAGCACCACGCCGGCGTCTCGGACGTGCTGCTGGAGTCCGCGGTCACCGCCATCGTCGACCTGGAGGACTCGGTCGCGACGGTCGACGGCGAGGACAAGGCGAACGCCTACCGCACCTGGCTGGGCCTGATGACCGGCGAGCTGGTCTCGGAGTTCCCGAAGGGCGGCCGGACCGTCACCCGCCGGGTGAACGGCGACCGCGAGTACACCGGCGCCGACGGCGCCCCGCTCACCCTGCCCGGCCGCTCGCTGCTGCTGGTCCGCAACGTGGGCCACCACATGACCACGGACGCCGTGCTGGTCGACGGTCGGGAGATCGCCGAGGGCGTGCTCGACGCGCTGGTCACGGCCGCCGCCGCGCAGTACGACCTGTCCGGCAGGGGCCGGTACTCCAACTCCCGCACCGGCTCGATGTACATCGTGAAGCCCAAGCAGCACGGGCCGGACGAGGTGGCGCTGACCGTCGAGCTGTTCGCGGCGGTCGAGGAGGTCCTCGGGCTGCCCGCGCGCACGCTCAAGATCGGCATCATGGACGAGGAGAAGCGCACCAGCGTCAACCTCGCGAGCGCCGTCGCCGCGGCGCGGGACCGGGTCATCTTCGTCAACACGGGCTTCCTGGACCGCACCGGCGACGAGATCCACACCTGCTTCGTCGCCGGGCCGGTGATCCCCAAGGGGGACATGAAGTCCTCCACCTGGCTCACCACCTACGAGGACCGCAACGTCGACGTCGCGCTGGCCTCCGGGTTCGCCCACACCGCGCAGATCGGCAAGGGCATGTGGGCCAAGCCCGCCGCGATGGCGGACATGCTGGCGCAGAAGGGGGCGCAGCCCCGGCAGGGCGCGAACTGCGCGTGGGTGCCGTCGCCGACCGCGGCGACCCTGCACGCGCTGCACTACCTGCGCACGGACGTCCACGCCGTCCAGGAGTCGCTGAAGGGCCGCACCGCGGACCGGTCGAAGCTCCTCGTGCTGCCGCTGCAGGCCGAGGCCCCCTCGGCCGAGGCGATCACCCACGAGCTGGAGACGAACGCGCAGTCGATCCTCGGCTACGTCGTGCGCTGGGTCGGGCTGGGCATCGGCTGCTCGACCGTGCCGGACCTCGAGGGCGTCGGGTTGATGGAGGACCGCGCCACGCTGCGGATCTCCGCGCAGCTCGTCGCGAACTGGCTGCACCACGGCCTCCTGGACGAGCAGACCGTCCGGGACACCTTCGCCCGCATGGCGGTGCTGGTCGACGAGCAGAACGCGGACGAGCCCGGCTACCCGGCCATGGCCAAGGACCTGGAGCACAGCGAGAGCTTCCAGGCGGCCCTGGAGCTGGTCCTCACCGGCCGGACCGAGCCCAACGGCTACACCGAGCGCGTCCTGACCACCTGGCGCAAGAAGGCCAAGTCCGCCTGAGCCGTGAGTGGCGATGGTCGCTCTGGCGACTATCGCCACTCACGGGGGTGTTGGGGATGGGTATGAAGTCGTGGGCGCGTGTGGCCGCCGTCCTGTTCGTGATCGGGTACGGCGCGAACCAGTTCTCGCCGCTGATGGTCATGTACCGGGAGCAGGGGCACTACTCGGCGACGGTGGTGGCGGCGTTCTTCGGCGTCTACGTCGCCGGGCTGGCCCCGGGGCTGTTCGTCGGCGGTCCGCTGTCGGACCGGTACGGGCGCCGGGCGGTGCTGTTGCCCGCGGTCGTCCTCTCGGTGCCCGCGAGCGCGGTGTTGGCGCTCGGGGCGTTCTCCGAGACCCTGCTGTTCACCGGCCGGTTCCTGTTCGGGCTGGTCACGGGCGTGGCGATGGCGGTCGGGTCCACCTGGGTGAAGGAGCTGTCCCAGGCCCCGCACGAGCCCGAGGCGGACTCCTCGGCCGGGGCGCGGCGCGCGGCGCTGTCGCTGTCCGCCGGGTTCGGCGTGGGCCCGGTCGTCGGCGGGGTGCTGGCGCAGTGGGCGCCGCTGCCGATGGAGCTGCCCTACCTCGCCCACATCCTGGTGACGCTGCCGGTGATCGTGCTGGTCCGCCGGGCCCCGGAGACCCGACCGCGGGCCCAGAAGACCGCCGAGGTCGCGTCCCCCGCGGCGGGCGGCTGGACGACCCGGCTGCGCGATCCCCGGTTCCGGGCCCGGGTCCTGCCGCTGGCCCCCTGGGTGTTCGCGGGCCCGGCAGTGTCCTTCGCCGTCCAGCCCGCCGCCCTGGGGGACCGCACCGCGGGGTTCGGCTTGTTCTTTGCGACCCTGCTCACCGCCGTCACGTTGTCGGCGGGGGTGGGGATCCAGTCCACCGCCCGCAGGCTCGACGCGCGCAACCCCCTCGTCGGCGGCAGGCTCGGCCTGGGCCTGATCGCGCTGGGCTCGCTCGTCGCGGCGCTGACCGCGGTCACCGGCTCGCTCGTCGTCGCCGTGGTGGCGAGCGCGATCCTGGGCTCGGGCTTCGGGATCTCCCTGGTCAGCGGGCTCATCGAGGTGCAGCGGATCGCCGCGCCGGACCACCTCGCCGGGGTCACCGCCGTGTACTACTCGCTGACCTACCTCGGGTTCCTGCTGCCGCTGGTGCTCGCCCCCCTGGCCCCCGGGTTCGGCTACCCCGCGCTGCTCGTGGTCGTCGCCTGTCTGGCGCTGGTCTGTCTGGCCGTGCTCAGCCGGGCAGGCGCCCGCCCCGGGGTGACGGCACGTCCGGCCCGGTAGGGTGGGGTGTGGCACCCGGGTTCGCCGAGTAGCCCGGCCGCCCCCGCCACACCCTGTTCCGACCCGACCTCGCGCCGGGCCGCTCCCCGCAGCATGCGCGCCGCAGGTCGTCCGACACGCCACGGAGGTGCCTTGCTCGCGCTCGTCGTCGCTCATCTCGTGGTGGCCGCCCTGCTGCCCCTGGTGTCGCGACGCAGTCGACGTGCCGCCTTCGGCGTCGCCGCCGTGCTCCCGGCCGCCACCCTCGTCTGGGGGCTCGCGAACCTGCCCGCGGTGCTGGGCCCGGGCCCGGCGCCGTCCGAGACCCACGTCTGGGCGTCGGCGCTGCACCTCGAGTTCGGGTTCCGGCTGGACGCGCTCGGCGTCGTGATGATCGTGCTGGTCGGCGGGCTCGGCGCCCTGATCCTCGCCTACTCGGCCTGGTACTTCGGCAAGGACAGCCGGGACGCGCCGCGGAACTCCGCGCTGCTGCTGGCCTTCGCGGGCGCCATGCTCGGCCTCGTCCTCGCGGACGACCTGCTCACGCTCTACCTCTTCTGGGAGCTGACGTCCATCGCGTCGTTCCTGCTGGTCGGGCAGGGCGGTCTGCACCGGGCCAACCGGCGCGCGGCGGTGCAGGCGCTGCTGGTCACGGTCATGGGCGGGCTCGCGATGCTGCTCGGGATCGTGATCGTGGGGGAGTCCGCGGGCACCTACCGGATCTCCGAGATCGTGGCGGCCGCGCAGCAGGGGGCCGGCCCCGCGGGCGGGCTCGCGGCGACCGGGATCGTGCTGATCCTGATCGGCGCCCTGACGAAGTCCGCGCAGTTCCCGTTCCACCCCTGGCTGCCCGGCGCGATGGCGGCGCCCACGCCGGTCAGCGCCTACCTGCACGCGGCGTCGATGGTGAAGGCGGGCGTCGTGCTCGTCGGGCGGCTGTCGCCCGCGTTCGCCGACCGGAGCTACTGGTGGGTGCCGATCGCGGTGCTCGGCCTGGTCACCATGCTCGTCGGCGGCTGGCGGGCGCTGCACGAGACGGACCTGAAACGGCTGCTCGCCTTCGGCACCGTGAGCCAGCTCGGCTTCCTGATGGTGCTCTTCGGCTCCGGCGACCGGATCGGTGAGATCGCCGCGCTCACGATGCTGCTGGCCCACGGCCTGTTCAAGGCGCCGCTGTTCATGGTCGTCGGGATCGTGGACAAGGTGACCGGGACCCGCGAGGTCGGTGCGCTGTCCGGGCTCGGGCGGCGGCTGCCCGGGCTCGCCGCCGCGGCCACCCTCGCGGCGGCCTCGATGGCGGGCATCCCCTTCCTGCTCGGGTTCCTGGGCAAGGAGGCCGCGTTCGAGGCCTTCGTCCACGACGGCGACTGGGTGCTCGCCCTCGGTCTGCTGCTCGGCTCGATCTTCACCGTGGCGTACTCGGCGCGGTTCCTGTGGGGCGCCTTCGCGACCAAGGCCGGGGTCGAGGCCACCGAGCCGAGGCCCGTCGTCCCGGGGCTGTCCGTCCCGACCTGGATCGCGGCGTTCACCGGGCTCGTGCTCGGGTGCGTCCCGCCGCTGACCGACGCGCTGGCGCGGAACTACGCCGCCGCCTACCCGGCGGAGGACGCGGTCGCGGCCGACTACCACCTCGCGCTCTGGCACGGGCTGTCGCTGCCGCTGCTGTTCTCGGCGGTCGCGCTCATCGTCGGCGCCACCCTGCACCTGCAGCGCGCCCGCGTCACCGGGCTGCACACCGCCTTGCGCCACCCGCTGTCCGCCCAGCGCGGCTACGAGGTCACCGTCGGCGGGATCGAGCGGTTCGCGGTGTGGGTCACCGGCCGGATCCAGGCCGGTTCGCTGCCGGTCTACCTCGGCGTCCTGCTGCTCACCGTGCTGGTGCTGCCCGGGCTCGCGCTGGTCTTCGGCGGCACCCTGCCCGCGACGGTGCCCGGCTACGGCTCGCTGATGCAGCTGCCGCTCGGCCTGGTGATCGTCGCCTGTGCGGCCGCCCTGACCCGGGTGCGGCGCCGGTTCACCGCCGTGTTGCTGGTCGGCGCGATCGGGTATGCGATCGGGGGCCTGTTCGTGGTCGACGGCGGGCCCGACCTGGCCCTGGCCCAGTTCCTCGTCGAGACGCTGACGATGGTCGCCTTCGTGTTCGTGCTGCGCAGGCTGCCCGCGCACTTCGACGCGGGGCCCCGGGTGGGGCGGGGGATCCAGCTGCGCAAGGCGGCCCTCGCCACCGTCGCGGGCGTGTTCGTCGCGGTGGCGGCGGTCGTGCTCAGCGGGGCGCGGCAGGAGCCGCCCGCGGTCAGCGGGGAGTTCGTCGCGCGGGCGCCGGAGGCGGGCGCGGACAACGTGATCGCCGCGATCCTCGTCGACTTCCGCGCGCTGGACACGGTCGGCGAGATCACGGTGCTGCTCATCGCCGCGGCGGGCACCGCGAGCCTCGTCTTGGCCACCCGGCACGACAAGAAGGGGAAGTCGGGCCGCGTCGAGAGCGGCGGCGGCACCCCCGAGCACGAGGAGGAGATCGCCGGATGACCGCCACCCCCGAGCAGAAGATCCCCTTCGAGCAGTGGGACGCCCCGTCCGGCGAGTGGACGCTGCCGGGCGCCTGCCCCGTGCGCACCAACCGCACCCTGCTGCTCGAGGCGGCGACCCGGTTCCTGTTCCCGGTCGTCCTGGTGTTCTCGGTGTACCTGCTGATCGTCGGCCACTACGCGCCCGGCGGCGGGTTCCAGGGCGGGCTGACCGCGGGCCTGGCCTTCGTGCTGCGCTACATCGCGGGCGGCGGGTCCGAGGGCGTCGAGATCGGCTCCCGGCTGCGGCTGCGCCCGCCCGTGCTGATGGGCACCGGCCTGCTGCTGGCGATGATCACCGCGTTCGCGCCGGTGCTGGTCGGCCGCCCGGTGCTCAGCAGCGCGAAGGTCTCGTTCCTCGGCGTGGAGGTGGTGTCGAGCCTGCTGCTCGACGTCGGGGTGTACCTGCTCATCATCGGCGTCGTCCTCGACCTGCTGCGGTCGCTGGGCAGCGGGATCGAGCGGGACGCCGAGGCCGGGCAGGGGGAGCGCCCGTGACCACGATCAACATCGGGATGGCGGTCGTGCTGGCCGTCCTGTACTCCGTGGGCTTCTACCTGCTCATGCAGCGCTCCCTGATGCGCATCCTGATCGGCATCGTGGTCCTCGGCCACGGCGCGAACCTGCTGCTGCAGCTCGCGGGCGGCCCGCCCGCCCGCGCTCCCGTGCTCGGCACCGCGCCCCCCGCGGAGTTCGCCGACCCGCTCCCGCAGGCCCTGGCGCTCACCGCCATCGTCATCACGTTCGCGCTGACCACCTACCTGCTGGCGCTGGGTTACCGCAGCTGGGTGCTGACCGGGCACGACGAGGTGCAGGACGACCTCGAGGACCGCCGGATCGCGCTGTCCGAGCGGCCCGACGGCGCCATGGAGGAGGACACCGAGGGGGCGGACGAGGACACCGAGGACCCGGGCTCCGCCGCGGCGTCCAACGAGCCGGCGGAGATCGCCACCGGCGGCCCGGACGCGTCGTCGGAGGTGTCCCGGTGAGCACCCTGGTGACCCTGCCGGTGCTGCTGCCGATCCTCGGCGCGGCGCTGAGCGTGATCTTCGTACGCCAGGCCACCTTGCAGCGGCTGATCGGCATCGTGGTGCTCGTCGCGGTGTGCGTGGT
Organism: Pseudonocardia oroxyli; assembly: GCF_900102195.1. Lineage (GTDB taxonomy): Bacteria > Actinomycetota > Actinomycetes > Mycobacteriales > Pseudonocardiaceae > Pseudonocardia > Pseudonocardia oroxyli. Next base: position 381,822 of record NZ_FNBE01000004.1, on the reverse strand, counting down.
CGCCGCGGTGCTGCTGGTGGCGGCGGACCGCACCGGCCCCGTCGTCGTCGAGCTGGGCGGGTGGCCCGCGCCGGTCGGGATCGTGCTGGTGGCGGACCGGCTGTCGGCGCTGCTGCTGCTCATCTCGACGGTCGTCACGCTGGCGGTGCTGGTCTACGCCATCGACCAGCGGATCTCCGACTACGGCCGGGACACCGCGAGCACCACGTTCCACCCGATCTTCCTGCTGCTGTCGACCGGGGTGTCGCTGGCCTACCTGACCGGTGACCTGTTCAGCCTGTTCGTGGCGTTCGAGATCATGCTCGCGGCCTCGTACGTGCTGATCACGCGGCGGACGAACGCCGAACGCATCCGCTCGGGGATGACGTACGTGATCATCTCGCTGACGTCCTCGCTGCTGTTCCTCACCACGATCGCCCTGGTCTACGCGTCGACGGGCACGGTGAACCTGGCGGACCTCGCGGGCCGGGTGGCCGCCCTGCCGCCGGGCCTGCGGACGCTGCTGTCGATGCTCACGATCGTCACGTTCGGGATCAAGGCGGCCATGGTGCCGCTGCACTTCTGGCTGCCGGACAGCTACCCGAACGCCCCCGCCCCGGTCACCGCGCTGTTCGCGGGCCTGCTCACCAAGGTCGGCATCTACGCGCTGCTGCGCACCCAGACGCTGATCTTCCCCGGGGACGGGCCGAGCGCGGTGCTGCTGGTGTTGGCGGTGCTCACGATGGTCGTCGGTGCGCTGGGCGCGCTCGCCCAGAACGACCTCAACCGGTTGCTGTCCTTCCTGCTGGTCAGCCACATCGGCTTCATGCTGTTCGGGCTCGCGGTGGACGACGCGCGGGGCGCGGCGGGCACGGCCCTCTACATCGTCCACCACATCACCGTGCAGGCCACGCTGTTCCTGGTCAGCGGCTTGATCACGCGGCGGACCGGGACCGTGTCGATCGACCAGATGGGCGGGCTGGCGCGGCGGTCGCCGGTGCTGGCCGTGCTCTTCGCCGTCCCGGCCCTGACGCTGGCGGGCATCCCGCCGACGTCGGGTTTCGTGGCGAAGCTCGCCCTGCTGCAGGCGGGCGCCGCCGGGACCGTCGGCACCGTCGTGGTGGCCGGGTTCGTGGTGCTCGCGTCCCTGCTCACGCTGTGGGCCGTGGTGCGCGTGTGGATCCGGGTGTTCTGGGGTGCGGACAAGGAGCCGCTGCCGGACGACGACCCGCACGACGAGCTCGTCATCGGCACCTCGAAGACGTCCGCGCCGATGTACGTGGCCTCCGCGGCGCTGGTCGCGGTGAGCATCGCGATCGCCGCGGCGGCCGGGCCGCTGTCCGCCGTCACCGAACGGGCGGGTGCGGACCTGATCGCGCGCGTCCCCTACCTCGAGGCGGTGCTCGGATGAAGCGCTGGCCACAGATCCTCTGGCTGACCGTGGTGTGGGTGCTGCTGTGGGGGTACGTGACCCCGACGATCGTCGTCGGCGGCCTGGTCGTCGCTCTGCTGGTCACGGTGTTGTTCCCGCTGCCGGTCCTCAACCGGCTCCCGTTCCGGCCGTGGCCGCTGCTGCGGCTGGGGGCGTTCCTGGTGGCGGACCTGTTCCGCTCCGGGTGGGACGTGGCCGTCGAGACGCTGCGCTACGGGCCGAAGTCCCGGGCGGGCATCGTCGCGGTCCCGCTGCTCACCGACTCCGAGCGGGTCATCACGCTGATCGCGGGCGCGGCCGCCCTGACGCCGGGCAGCTTCGTCCTGCAGATCGACCGGGCGGGCTGCGTGCTCTACGTCTACGCGCTCGGGCTGCGCAGCGCCGCGGACGCCGAGCAGACCCGCGCCCACATGCGGCGGCTGCAGGAGCGGGTGGTCTCGGCGGTGGGGGTTGACGGTGTGACTCCCACCGACGGACGTTCTCCCGCGGAGGCGACATGACGATCGTGTTCGGGCTGGTCCTCGGGATGCTCAGCGCCGCGGCGCTGCTGACCGTCGCCCGGCTGCTCAAGGGGCCCGGCACCCTGGACCGGATCGCCGCGCTCGACGTGTTCGTGGTGATCATCGTGGCGGCCTCGGCGGTGTACATCGCCATCTACCGGGACGGGTCCACGGTGCCGCTGATGGCGGCCGTGGCGCTCGTCGGGTTCGTCGGGTCCGCGACCGCGGCCCGGCTCGTCGAGCGGTGGGAGCGGCACCGGTGATCGGCTCATGATCAGAGACATCGTCTCCAGTGTGTTCCTGCTGGGCGGGGCCCTGTTCTGCCTGCTCGGCGCGATCGGGCTGGTCCGGCTGCCGGACCTGCCCGCCCGGCTGCAGGCTGCGACCAAACCGCAGACGCTCGGGCTGCTGTTCGTCCTGATCGGCACCGCCGTGCGGCTGGAGTTCGAGAACGCGGCCACGCTCGTGCTGGTGATCCTGTTCCAGGCGGTGACCGCGCCGGTGATCTCCCAGATCGTCGCCCGGTCGGCCTACCGGACAGGGGCCGTGGACACCGACCTGCTGGTGATCGACGAGCTGACCGCGCGCGTGGCGGAACAGGACGGGAAGTAGGGTCCGGACGTGGCTGTGTACGCACTCGGTGATGCCGAGCCCGACATCCATCCGACGGCCTACGTGCATCCGGACGCCGTCGTCATCGGGAACGTCACGCTCGGCGCCGAGGCGTCGGTCTGGCCGACCGCCGTGCTCCGGGGGGACGACGGGTACATCACCGTCGGCGCGCGGACGAGCATCCAGGACGGCTCGATCATCCACACCACCGCGCGGCAGCCCACGCTGATCGGCGACCGGGTCACGGTGGGGCACAACGTCCACATCGAGGCCGCGGACATCTCCGACGACGCGCTGATCTCCTCCGGCTCCGTGGTGCTCAACGGGTCCACGGTGGGGGAGGGCGCGGTCGTCGCCGCGGGTGCGGTCGTGTCGCCGGGCTTCGCGGTCCCGGCCCACCGGATGGCGGTCGGGGTGCCGGCGCGCCTGCGGGAGGGCTACGAGGTGCCGGAGGGGCGCTTCGCCTACGCGGTCGAGTCCTACGTGCAGCGGGGGAAGCGGTTCCGCGCCGAGCTGCGGAGGCTGTCCTGATGGCGGCGAAGCCGTTGGCCGAGGTCGTCGAGGAGGGCTGGGCCCGCGCGCTCGAGCCCGTCGCCCCCGTCGTCGCGCAGATGGGGGAGTTCCTGCGGCAGGAGATCGCCGCGGGCCGCCGGTACCTCCCGTCCGGCGCGAACGTGCTGCGAGCCTTCCAGCAGCCCTTCGACGACGTGCGGGTCCTGATCGTCGGCCAGGACCCCTACCCGACGCCGGGGCACGCCGTCGGGCTGTCGTTCTCGGTGTCTCCGCAGACCCGCCCGATCCCGCGCTCGCTGGCGAACATCTACCGGGAGTACTCCGAGGACCTCGGCTACCCGACGCCGTCGACCGGGGACCTCACCCCGTGGACCGAGCAGGGTGTGCTGCTGCTCAACAGGTGCCTGACCGTGGAGCCGGGCTCGCCGGGCTCGCACCGGGACAAGGGCTGGGAGGCGGTCACCGAGCAGGCGATCCGCGCGCTCGTGGAGCGGGACGCCGATCCCATGGTCGCCATCCTCTGGGGCCGGGACGCGCGCAACCTCGCCCCGCTGCTGGTCGACGTCCCGATCATCGAGTCCGCGCACCCGTCGCCGATGTCCGCGGACCGCGGCTTCTTCGGCTCCCGTCCGTTCTCCCGCGCGAACGATCTCCTCGAGGAGATCGGCGGCGAGCCCGTCGACTGGAAGCTGCCGTAGGGTTGGCCCGTGGACGGGGGCAACCTGCGTATTTCGGACGCTGACCGCGAGGCCGCCGCGCAGCGGCTGCACACCGCGATGGCGGAGGGGCGGATCACGCTCGACGAGCTCGAGGAGCGGCTGACCGTCGTCTACGCGGCCAGGACGTTCGCGGACCTCGAACCCCCGCTGGCGGACCTGCCGGGCGCCGCCGTCGCGCCGTCCGTCGCGGTGCCCGCCCGCAAGGAGTCGGTGCACCTCAACACCGAGATGGGGTCGATCAAGCGCACCGGTGCGTGGGCCGTGCCGCGGCAGCTGAGGCTGACCACGAGCATGGGCTCGATCCACCTCGACCTCACCGAGACCCAGGTCCCCGCCGACCTGCAGGTGGACGTGTCGACCGGCATGGGCTCGGTCACCCTGGTCCTGCCGCCGGGCGGCTCCGCGGACGTGGACGGCGTGAAGACCTCCTGGGGCTCGGTCTCGACGAAGGTCCCCCACACGCCCACCGGCCGCGGCCCGCACCTGGTGGTCACCGGCAGCGCCGGGATGGGCTCGCTGACGATCCGCTACGCCCGCAAGGGCCTCAAGGAGTGGTTCACCTCGGCATGAGAAAGGGCGGCCTCCCTCGGGAGACCGCCCTCACTGTGCAGCGCTGAGCTCAGGCGCGCGTGACCTTGCCCGCCTTGAGGCAGGAGGTGCACACGTTCTGGCGGACCTTGTTCCCGCCGGCGTTCAGCGAACGCACGGTCTGGATGTTCGGGTTCCAGCGACGGTTGGTACGGCGGTGCGAGTGCGAGACGGACATGCCGAAGCCCGGACCCTTGCCGCAGACGTCGCAGACGGCAGCCACGTCGGACACTCCTCGGGTTAGACGGATGAGACAGGCCCGGCGTCGAGCCGGGCACGTGTCGTCCAGGGTAATCGACGGGCTCCGGTGCCCGGTAACTAGGGTGGGTCCCGTGCCCACCACGCTCGACCACGCCCTCCTCCGGCGCTGGGCCGAGGCCGCCGTCGCGGGCCTGGAGGCACGCCGCGCCGAGCTCGACGGGATCAACGTCTTCCCCGTCGCCGACGCCGACACCGGCACGAACATGCTGCTCACCATGCAGGCGGCGCTCGCCGCGTTCGACCCGGCCGAGCCGGGCCCGTCGCTGGCCCGCGGCGCGCTCCGCGGCGCGCGCGGCAACTCCGGGACCCTGCTGTCGCAGGTCCTGCGGGGGATCGCGGAGGAGGCGGAGCTGGGCGCGGGGCTGCGCCGCGCGCTCACGCACGCCACCGCCGCCGTCGCGGAGCCGCGTGCGGGCACGATCCTCAGCGTCCTCGAGGCCGCCGCCGAGGCGGGGGACGACCCGCGGGCGGTCGCCGACGCCGCGCACGTCGCCGTCGGGCGGACCACCGGGCAGCTCGCCGAGCTGAGCCGCGCCGGCGTGGTGGACGCGGGCGGGCTGGGGGTGGCCGTGGTGCTGGACGCGCTGGTCACCGCCAGCTCCGGGGAGGCCCCGGTCCGGGAGCCGACCCGCGTGGTGCGCCCGCGGGCCGCGTTGACGACCGCGCGCGAGACGGGCTCGGCGGAGTACGACCACGAGGTCATGTATTTGCTCGACCGCACGAGCGAGGAGGCCGTCACCCGGCTGCGGACCGTGCTGGCGGCACTCGGCGACTCCGTCGTCGTGGTCGGGGACGGCACCGGCACGTGGAACGTGCACGTGCACTGCTCGGACGTCGGCGCCGCGATCGAGGCCGGTGTCGAGGCGGGCCGGCCGCACCGGATCACGGTGCTGCGCTTCGACTCCGCCACCGCGCGCTTCCGCCGACCCCGCGCCGTGCTGTTGGTGGTCAGCGGCCCGGACGTCGCGGGGCTGGTGCGCGCGGCGGGCGCGGACGTCCTGGAGGCCAGGACCGGGCACACCGTCACCGGTCGGCAGCTGCTGGCGGCGGTCGAGGAGACCGGCGCCGCGCACGTCACGGTCATGACCTGCGACGCGACCCTGTTCGGCTTGGCCGCGCGGGTCGCCGCCGAGGCGCGGGACGCGGGCCGGGAGGTGGTCGTCGTGCCGACGACGTCCGTGTCGCAGGGCCTCGCCGCGCTCGCCGTGCACGACCTGGACCGCAACGCGGCGGACGACGTCGTCGCCATGGCGGAGGCCGCCGCGGGCACGCGCACCGGCGCCCTGGTCGTCGCCGAGGCGGAGGCGCTGACCTGGGTGGGGCGCTGCGCCCCCGGTGAGGTGCTGGGGATGAGCGAGGGCGAGGTCGTGCTGATCGCCCCCGACCTGAGTGTCGGTGCCCTGTGGTTGGCTCACCGCATGCTGACGGCCGGTGGAGAGCTGGTGACCGCGTTGCTGGGGGCGGATGCGCCCGCCGACCTGGGCGAGCGTCTGGAGGAGGACCTGCGGCGGACCCACCCCGAGGTGGACGTCGTGGTGTACCGGGGCGGGCAGGTGGACTTCCCGTTGGTGGTGGGGGTCGAGTGAAGGTCGATCTGGACACGCGGCTGGTGGACGTCCTGGGCGCCACGACCGCGAAGGCGCTGGGCGGCAAGCTGGAGCTGCACACCGTCGGCGACCTGGTGCGGCACTACCCGCGCCGGTACGTCGAGCGCGGGAAGCTCTCCGACATCGCGGGCCTGGCGGTGGGTGACCACGTCACGGTGATCGCGACCGTGGCGTCGGCCACCACCCGGAAGATGCAGAACCGGCGGGGCACGCTGATGAACGCCACGATCCGGGACGCGAAGGGCGCCGAGATCGCCTGCACGTTCTTCAACGCCTACAAGGTGCAGGGGATCATCAAGGTCGGCGCCACGCTGATGTTCTCCGGCACGGTGTCGGTCTACCGGCGCGGCCGGACCTCGCAGCTGCAGCTCACCCACCCCGAGTTCGAGGAGCTGGAGGAGGACTCGGCGGACCGCCCCTTCATCTCGATCTACCCGGCCACCAAGGGCGTCCCCTCGAGCGCCATCGCGCGGTCGGTGCGGCAGGTCCTCGCGGTGCTGGACGACCCGACCGACCCGCTGCCGCGTGAGCTGCGCGAGGAGCACGGGCTCGCCCCGCTCGGCTCGGCGCTGCGCCGGATCCACGTGCCGCAGTCCGAGGCCGAGCGGCACGCGGCGAAGGCCCGGCTGGTGTGGGACGAGGCGTTCGGCGTGCAACTGGCCCTGTCCCTGCAGCGGGAGCGGTCGCTGCAGCGGCCCGCCGCGGCGTCGCCGCGGATCGCGGGCGGGCTGCGCGAGGCGTTCGACGCCCGGCTGCCGTTCACGCTGACCCCCGGCCAGATCGCCGTGGGGGACGAGATCGCCGCGGACCTGGCCCGGCCGCTGCCGATGAACCGGCTCGTCCAGGGAGACGTGGGCGCGGGCAAGACCATCGTGGCGCTGCGGGCGATGCTGCAGGTCGTCGACTCGGGGCGCCAGGCCGCGATGCTGGCGCCCACCGAGGTGCTGGCGACCCAGCACGCCCGGTCGCTGCGGAGCATGCTCGGGCCGCTGGGCATCGAGGGCGAGCTGGGCGCGGCGGACGGCGCCACCCGGGTGACCCTGCTCACCGGGTCGATGTCCACGGCCGAGCGGCGCAAGGCGCTGCTGGACATCCAGTCCGGGGCCGCGGGGATCGTCGTCGGTACGCACGCGATCATCGAGGACACCGTGGGGTTCGCGGAGCTGGGCCTGGTCGTGGTCGACGAGCAGCACCGCTTCGGCGTGGAGCAGCGGGACAAGCTGCGCGGCCGCGGCGAACGCACCCCGCACCTGCTGGTCATGACGGCCACGCCGATCCCGCGCACCGTCGCCATGACCGTCTACGGCGACCTGGAGATCTCCGCGCTCACCGAGCTGCCCAAGGGGCGCTCCCCGATCAAGACCACCGTGGTGCCCGCGGGGGAGAAGCCCTCCTGGCTGGAGCGGGTGTGGACGCGGATCCGCGAGGAGGTCGCGGGCGGGCACCAGTGCTACGTCGTGTTCCCGCGGGTGGGCGGGGAGTACGCGACCACCAAGAAGGCCTCGTCCTCCTCCTCCTCCTCGTCCTCGTCCTCGGAGGAGGAACCGGATCTCGACGACGACGGGGGCGAGGAGCGCCGCCCCCCGCTCGCGGTGGAGGACGTGGCCCCGCAGCTCGCCGAGGGGCCGCTCGCCGGGCTGAGCGTCGGGATCCTGCACGGCAAGCTGTCCGCGGAGGAGAAGGAGCTCCGCATGCGGGCCTTCGACGCGGGCGAGACGGACGTGCTGATGGCGACGACCGTGATCGAGGTCGGCGTGGACGTCCCGAACGCCACCGGCATGATCATCATGGATGCGGACCGGTTCGGGCTCTCCCAGCTCCACCAGCTGCGCGGGCGCGTCGGGCGCGGCTCGGCGCCGGGGGTGTGCCTGCTGGTCACGGACATGCCCGCGGGCACCACCGCCCGGGAGCGCCTGGACGCGATCGCCTCCACGACCGACGGGTTCGAGCTGGCCCGGCTGGACCTGGAGCTGCGCCGCGAGGGGGACATCCTGGGCTCGCAGCAGTCCGGCACCCGCTCGGGCCTCAAGCTGCTGTCCCTGCTCCGCCACGAGCAGGTGATCAGCGAGACCCGTCTGGTCGCCGCCCGTCTGGTCGCGGCGGACCCCGGCCTCGCCCACCACCCCGACCTGCGCGCCCTGGTCACCGAGACCGTCGGCGACGAGGCCGCCGCGGCCTACCTCGACAAGGTCTGACCCGCGGGGTGGTCAGGCGGAGAGGTGGCCCCGGCCGTCGTTCTCCAGGGCGGCGACGGCCTGTTTCGGCAGGTGCAGGACGCCCGCACGTTCGAGCTTGGCCAGCTCCGAGCGGGCCATGGCGTAGGCGGCGTGGCGTTCGGCGTCGTTGTCGGAGTCCCGCGCGGTGGTGAGGAGCTTGATGGCCCGCTCCACCGACGACCGCTCCGCCGACGACAGGGTGGAGTGCCGGATGCGTTCGGCGGCGTCCTGCGCCGCCTCCCACGCCCGCACGGCCCGGTCGACCGCGGCCACGAACGCCTCGGCGTGCGCGCGGTCCGCGGGGCGGGTGTCGGTGTCCAGCGCCTGGGCCTCGGCGAAGGCCTCGACGAACCGGCCGGTGCTGGGCACCGAGACGTCCGCGAGGGCGGGCAGGCGCAGCACCGCCATCGCGTCGCACTCGAACGCCGTGTACTCGACCCGCAGCGCGTCGAACCGCTCGCGGGCCCGCTCCCACGGGGGTGCCGCGGCGCGCGGGGCCGCGGCGGCCTGTGGGGGGCCGACCCGGCGCCGTCCGGCCCGCTGGGCGGTGATCGCGATGACGGCGAGCAGGAACAGCGGGGAGATCGAGACCGCCGCGAAGGCGGTGAAGGCCGCCGCGCTGCCCAGCGCCCCGACCATCAGCACGATCAACGGCAGCGCGATCCACGGCGAGGGCACCGCCATGCCCGGCCGCAGCGGCGTGCCGGTGTGGTAGCGCCCCCGCGGGGCGGCCGCCCGCCGGACGCGCCGGGCCGTCCGCTCCCCGGGTGAGAACCCGCCGCCCCACCGGTCGGCTCCGCGGGCTCCGCCGCGGCGAGTGCCCGGTCCGAAACCGCCCGGGTGGTGCGGACGCCGTGTCATCTCTCCTTGGTACCCCAGGATGGTGGTCGACGGCATCGGCCGAGGTGGGGAATGCCCGCAGATCTCAGGACGATCTCAGGGTGCGCAGTGCGCACCTCGCGGTTTCACCACGCGGATCAGCGGTCGACCACCCGCGGGTGGGCTGTCTAGTCTCACCGAGTCCCCGGCGCCGTCGCGGGGAGACGTCAGCGTCCGACGGAACGAGGAGCCGGATGTTCTCGAAAGTCCTGGTGGCCAACCGTGGTGAGATCGCCATCCGCGCGTTCCGTGCCGCGTTCGAGCTCGGCGTGTCGACGGTGGCGGTGTTCCCCTACGAGGACCGCAACTCGCTGCACCGCGCGAAGGCGGACGAGTCCTACCTGATCGGCGAGCGCGGCCACCCCGTCCGCGCGTACCTGTCGGTGGACGAGGTCATCAAGGCCGCGCAGAAGGCGGGCGCGGACGCCGTCTACCCCGGCTACGGCTTCATGTCCGAGAACCCGGACCTGGCGGCGGCGTGCGCGGAGGCGGGGATCACGTTCGTCGGCCCGCCCGCGGACGTCCTGCACCTCACGGGCAACAAGTCCCGCGCCGTGGCCGCCGCCCGCGAGGCCGGGGTGCCGGTGCTGGCCTCCTCGGCCCCCTCGACGGACGTCGACGCGCTGGTGGCGGCCGCGGAGGAGATCGGCTTCCCGATCTTCGTCAAGGCCGTGGCGGGCGGCGGCGGGCGCGGCATGCGCCGCGTCCAGACGCCCGAGGACCTGCGGGACGCCATCGAGGCGGCCTCCCGCGAGGCGGAGTCGGCGTTCGGCGACGGGACGGTGTTCCTCGAGCAGGCCGTGGTGAACCCGCGGCACATCGAGGTGCAGATCCTGGCGGACGCCGAGGGCAACGTCGTGCACCTCTACGAGCGGGACTGCTCGGTGCAGCGGCGCCACCAGAAGGTGGTGGAGATCGCGCCCGCCCCGAACCTCGACCCGGAGCTGCGGGACCGGATCTGTGCGGACGCCGTGAACTTCGCCCGGCGGATCGGCTACCGGAACGCGGGCACCGTCGAGTTCCTCGTCGACGAGCGCGGCAACCACGTCTTCATCGAGATGAACCCGCGCATCCAGGTGGAGCACACCGTCACCGAGCAGGTCACCGACCGGGACCTGGTGATCGCGCAGCTGCGCATCGCCTCCGGCATGACGCTGCCGGAGCTGCGGCTGACCCAGGACGAGATCGTCCTGTCCGGGGCGGCCCTGCAGTGCCGGATCACCACCGAGGACCCGGCGAACGGCTTCCGCCCGGACACCGGCGTCATCTCCGCCTACCGGACCCCCGGCGGCCCCGGCGTGCGACTCGACGGCGGCACCGTCCACGCGGGCGCCGAGGTCTCCGCGCACTTCGACTCGATGCTGGTCAAGCTGACCTGCAACGGCCACGACTTCGCCAACGCCGCCCGCCGCGCCCGGCGCGCCATCGCGGAGTTCCGGATCCGCGGCATCGCGACCAACCTGCCCTTCCTCGCCGCGGTGCTCGACGACCCGGACTTCCAGGCGGGCGGGGTCACCACCAGCTTCATCGAGGAGCGCCCGCAGCTGCTCAAGGCCAAGCCGCCCGCCGACCGCGGGTCGCGGATCCTGCAGTTCCTGGCCAACACCACGGTGAACCAACCGAACGGGCCGCGGCCCGAGGTCGTCGAGCCGGTCGACAAGCTGCCCCCGGTGGACCTGGGCGCCGCCCCGCCCGCCGGGTCGGCCCAGCTGCTCGCCGAGGTGGGCCCCGAGGAGTTCGCCCGACGGCTGCGCGCCCAGACCGGCGTGGCGGTCACCGACACCACCTTCCGGGACGCCCACCAGTCGCTGCTCGCCACCCGGATCCGGACGAAGGACCTGGTCGCGGTGGCGCCGTACGTCGCGCGGCTCGCCCCGCAGCTGCTCAGCCTGGAGTGCTGGGGCGGTGCCACCTACGACGTCGCGCTGCGGTTCCTCGCCGAGGACCCGTGGGAGCGGCTGGCCGCGATCAAGGCCGCGGCGCCGAACATCTGCACCCAGATGCTGCTGCGCGGGCGCAACACCGTGGGCTACACGCCGTACCCGACCGAGGTGACGGACGCGTTCGTCGCCGAGGCCGCGGCCACCGGCATGGACGTCTTCCGGATCTTCGACGCGCTCAACGACGTCTCCCAGATGCGCCCGGCCGTCGACGCCGTGCGGGCCACCGGGACGGCCGTCGCGGAGGTCGCGCTCTGCTACACCGCGGACCTGTCCGACCCGGCCGAGCAGCTCTACACCCTCGACTACTACCTGCACCTCGCGGAGGAGATCGTCGAGGCGGGCGCGCACGTGCTGGCCATCAAGGACATGGCCGGGCTGCTGCGCCCGCCCGCCGCGCGCAGGCTGGTCACGGCGCTGCGCGAGCGCTTCGACCTGCCCGTGCACCTGCACACCCACGACACCGCGGGCGGCCAGCTCGCCACCCTGCTCGCCGCGATCGACGCCGGGGTGGACGCCGTCGACGGGGCCGTGGCCTCCATGGCGGGCACGACCTCGCAGCCGTCGCTGTCGGCGCTGGTGGCGGCCACCGACCACAGCGACCGGGAGACCGGGCTCTCGCTGCAGGCCGTGTCGGACCTGGAGCCGTACTGGGAGGCGGTGCGCAAGGTCTACGCGCCGTTCGAGTCCGGGCTCGCCTCGCCGACCGGCCGGGTCTACCACCACGAGATCCCCGGCGGGCAGCTCTCCAACCTGCGCCAGCAGGCCATCGCGCTGGGCCTGGGGGACCGGTTCGAGCTGATCGAGGACTGCTACGCCGCGGCCGACCGGATGCTGGGCCGCCTGGTGAAGGTCACGCCGTCGTCGAAGGTGGTGGGCGACCTGGCCCTGCACCTGGTCGGCGCGGGGGTGACCGCGGCGGACTTCGAGTCCGACCCCGCCAAGTTCGACGTCCCGGACTCCGTGATCGGCTTCCTGCGCGGCGAGCTCGGCACCCCGCCCGGCGGATGGCCGGAACCCTTCCGCACCCGCGCGCTCGAGGGCCGCTCCCCGGAGGCCGCGCAGCCCGACCTGACGATCGACGACCGCCGGGGGCTGCGGGACGACCGCCGCCGCACCCTCAACCGGCTGCTCTTCCCGGGCCCGACGCGGGAGTTCGAGGCGCACCGCGAGTCCTACGGCGACACCAGCGTGCTGTCGTCCAAGGACTTCTTCTACGGCCTGGAGCCGGACCTCGAGCACACGGTGACCCTCGAGCGGGGCGTCACGCTGCTGATCGAGCTGGAGGCCGTCTCCGAGGCCGACGAGCGCGGGTACCGCAGCGTCGTGACGACGATGAACGGGCAGCTGCGGCCCGTGTCCGTGCGGGACGAGTCGGTGCAGACCGAGGTCAAGGCCGCCGAGAAGGCCGACCGCGGCAACGACCGCCACGTCGCGGCGCCCTTCGGCGGGGTGGTGACCCTGCAGGTCGAGGAGGGCGACCCGGTGTCCGCGGGCCAGACCGTCGCGACCATCGAGGCGATGAAGATGGAGGCGAGCATCTCCGCCCAGCGCGGCGGCATCGTCGCGCGCCTGGCCATCGGCCAGGTACAGCAGGTGGAGGGCGGCGACCTGCTCCTCGAGCTCGGCTGACGCCCCGTGAGTGGTAAGTAGTGCCCCAGCACCACTTCCCACTCACGAGCGCCGGAGGCGCGGTTTGACCAGGATCATCGCCGGACAGGCCGGGGGGCGGCGGCTCACGGTGCCGTCCGAGGGCACCCGGCCGACGTCGGACCGGGTGCGGGAGGCGCTGTTCTCCGCGCTGGAGCACGACCCGGGGCTGTCCGGCGCCCACGTGCTCGACCTCTGCGCCGGGACCGGGGCCCTCGGGCTCGAGGCGCTGTCGCGGGGTGCCGCGTCCGCGACGTTCGTCGAGATGGACCGGCGGGCGGTGGGGGTCCTGCGGAAGAACCTCGCCGTCGTCGGGCTCGGGGGAGACGTGCGCTACGGGCCCGCGGGGACGGTGCTGGCGGGCGACCCGCCGCGCCCGCACGATCTCGTCTTCGTCGACCCGCCCTACGCCGAACCGGACTCCGCCATCGCCGGGTGGCTCTCCACCGGGCTGCGGTCGGGGTGGATCGGGGAGGGGACGGTCGTCGTCGAGCGGTCCCGCTCGCGCGAGCCCTTCCCCTGGCCCGCGGGGTACGCGGGGGTGCGTGAGCGACGTTACGGGGACACCGTGATCCACGTCGGCGACTGTTACGGTCCCGGCATGGCTGGTGAGACGCGATGAGGCGGGCCGTCTGCCCCGGATCCTTCGACCCCGTGACGCTGGGCCACCTGGACGTGATCGGCCGGGCCGCGGAGCTGTTCGACGAGGTCGTCGTCGCGGTTCTGATCAACAAGAAGAAGCAGGGCATGTTCGCCGTCGAGGAGCGGATCGCCATGCTGAACGAGGTCACGGCCGATCTCCCGAACGTGCGCGCCGACTCCTTCCACGGCCTGCTCGTGGACTACTGCCGCGCCCACGAGATCAAGGCGATCGTCAAGGGCCTGCGCGCGGTCACCGACTTCGACTACGAGCTCCAGATGGCGCAGATGAACCAGCGGCTGTCCGGTGTCGACACGCTGTTCATGTCCACGAGCCCCGAGTTCAGCTTCGTCTCCAGCTCGCTGGTCAAGGAGGTCGCCACGTACGGGGGTGACGTGGCCCACCTCCTGCCACCGTCGGTACACCGGCAGCTCGTGGAGCGCATCGCGGAGCGCGCGTAGGCACGGCCTCATCCCCCGATCGGAACTTGACACGCCCTGCGTGCGGCCAATACGGGGAACCCGGCTGCGCCGGTGAGAGGATCGGCCGCGTGTACAGGGTCTTCGAGTCGCTCGACGCGCTGGTGACGGTGGTGGAGGAGGCGCGCGGCGTCCCCATGACCTCCAACTGCGTGGTCCCCCGCGGCGACGTGCTCGACCTGCTCGACGACGTCCGCGAGGCGATCCCGGCCGAGCTCGACGACGCCCAGGACGTCCTGGACCGCCGCGACGAGATCGTCGGTGAGGCCGAGCGCGAGGCCGAGGAGACCCGGACGGCGGCGACCACCGAGTCCGACGAGCTGCTCGCCGACGCCCGCGCCGAGGCCGAGCGGCTCGTGAGCGAGGCCCGCGAGGAGGCCGAGCGCACGCTGGCCGAGGCCCGCCACCAGGCCGACACCATGATCGCGGACGGCAGGCAGGAGTACGAGGAGGTCACCGCGCGCGCCCGGCACGACGCGGACCGCCACGTCGAGGCCGGCCGCGCCGCGCACGACCGCTTCGTCGCCGAGGGGCAGCAGGAGCAGGCCCGCCTGGTCTCCCAGACCGAGGTTGTGCGGGCCGCCCACGCCCAGTCCGCGCAGATCATCGACACCGCCGAGGGCGAGGCGGACCGCCTGCGCCAGGAGTGCGACGGCTACGTCGACGCCAAGCTCGCGGAGTTCGAGGACACCCTCACCAAGGCCCTGACCACGGTCAGCCGGGGCCGCAGCAGGCTGTGGAAGGGCGGCTCCCCGAACGGCACCCCCGCCCCCGCCGTGTACGGCCGCACGGGCACCGGGATGGACCTGATCGACTGAGCCTCGCGGCGTCCCGCGCGTCACATGATCCACTGCTCGGGCGCGAGACGGTCGATTTCCGACCGCTCCGCACCCGACGAGTGGATCATCGCCCGATGCGCCACCTGTTGCCAGTCGATCACTATTCGGTCAACCGGAGCAGAACTGGCGGGCGCTCGGGCTAGTCTTCGCCGCCATGCAGCCCCGGCACGAGCCCGATCCGGAGACCTGGTGGGAGCGGTACGGCCACCGGCTGCAGGGCGAGCCGGTGGGGCCCGTCGCCGGATCCCCGGGGGAGACCGTGTCCGAGAGTGCCGAAGCGCCGCCCGCCCCGTTCGACGCCGACGCGCTCCTGCGTACCCGCGGACCCGTCCCGGACCGCGGGTGGCGGCGGTGGCTGCACGGCGTCACGCTCGGGCGGGTCGACCCCGGCCCGAGCCCGGCGCAGCTCGCGGCGCAGGAGCGCCTGAAGCGGGTCCGCAGCCACCTCGCGGGGACCCATCGGGTCGCCGTGACCAGCATCAAAGGCGGCGTCGGCAAGACGACGGTGACCGCCTGCCTCGGGCTCGCGCTGGCCGAGCACCGCGGCGACCGGATCCTCGCCCTCGACGCCAACCCGGACGCGGGCACCCTCGCCGAGCGACTGACCGGGCACAGCGACCGCACCGTCCGCGACCTGCTGAACGACCTGGACCACGTGGACTCCTGGACCGCCGTCTCGCGCTACACGAGCCTCGCCGGGCGGCTGCAGGTGCTGGCGTCGGAGCAGGACCCGGCGGCGGGGGAGGCCTTCACCCGGGACGAGTACCTGCGCGCCGACGCGGTGCTGGCCCGCTTCTTCAGCGTGATGCTCACCGACTCCGGCACGGGGATGGTCCACTCCGCGATGGCGGGCACGCTCGACCGGGCGGACTCCCTGGTCGTCGTGGGGGCGCCGACGGTCGACGGGGCCGGGCGGGCGAGCAAGACGCTGGACTGGCTGCGCGCGCACGGCCACGGCGAGCTGGCGCGGGAGGCCGTCGTCGTGCTGGTGGGGGCGCCGAGCCGGGAGATCGACGGGGAGGGTCTGCGGGAGCACTTCGCCGCCCGCGTCCGCAGCGTGCTGGAGATCCCGCACGACCCGCACCTCGCGACGGGTGGGCGGATCGACCCGGCCCGGCTGCGGCCCGGCACCCGGGAGGCGTTCCTGGAGCTGGCCGCGGCCGTCGCCGAACGGTTCCCGGCGCGCGTATCCTCGACGCCGACATGAGCACTCAACCGAATCCCTGGCTCTTCTCCGTTCGCGAGATGGGCCGCCGCCCGGGCATCATGCGCACCGCCACCCGCACCATCGCGGCCCCCGGGGCGGACGACCCCGACGCCGCCATCGGGCTGGTCGGGGTGCTCGCCGTGCCGCCGGGCAGCGACATCGCGCTGGACCTGCGCCTGGAGTCCGTCTCCGAGGGCGTGTACGTGTCCGGCACGGCGTCGGCGCAGCTGACGGGGGAGTGTTCGCGCTGCCTCGACGAGCTGGCCGAGGACGTGGTGGAGCGGATCGAGGAGCTCTTCGCCTACCCGGACTCGCTGACCGAGGAGACGACGGACTCGGACGAGATCCCGCGCGTCGTCGACGACCACGTGGACCTCGAGCAGACGGTGCGGGACGCGATCGCCATCGACCTGCCCATGGCCCCGCTGTGCAGCGAGGACTGTCCTGGTCTGTGCCCCGAGTGCGGGGAGAGGCGGGCCGATCTCGGGCCCGACCACCGGCATGAGACACTGGATCCTCGGTGGGCCGCTCTGCGTGAGCGCCTTTCCTGAGACAACCCTCGTAGAACAGTAGGAGAACTGCCGTGGCCGTACCCAAGCGCCGGATGTCGCGGTCCAACACGCGCTCTCGCCGGGCGCAGTGGAAGGCCACCGCGCCGTCCCTCGTCGCCTGCAGCAACCGCGCGTGCCGTGAGCCCAAGCTCCAGCACATCGCCTGCCCCGTCTGCGGGCAGTACGACGGCCGCCAGGTCGTCCGCCCCGCCTGAGTCGCACCTGGTGGGCGAGAAGAGCGTCACGGGTCCCCGTACCGACCGGGCCCCGTTGTTGGCAGCACTCGGCGTCGAGGTCGGCGCCGAGTTGCTCACTCTCGCCCTCACCCACCGCTCGTACGCGTACGAGAACGGGGGCCTGCCGACCAACGAGCGCCTGGAGTTCCTGGGTGACTCGGTGCTCGGCGTGATCGTCACCGAGCGGCTCTACCGCGATCATCCCGATCTCCCCGAGGGACAGCTCGCCAAGCTCCGCGCCAGCGTGGTCAACATGCACGCGCTGGCCGGGGTGGCGGCCACGCTGGCCCTCGGGGAGTTCGTGTACCTGGGCCGGGGTGAGGAGCTCACCGGCGGTCGGGAGAAGTCCAGCATCCTGGCGGACGCCACCGAGGCCATGATCGGTGCGGTCTACCTCCAGCACGGCCTCGAGCCGACCCGCGCGTTGGTGCACCGCCTCTTCGACGGGCTGCTGCAGTCCGCCCCGCTGCTCGGCGCGGGCCTGGACTGGAAGACGAGCCTGCAGGAGCTCACCGCCTCGGAGAACCTCGGCGTGCCGGAGTACCGGATCACCGAGGAGGGCCCGGACCACCTCAAGACGTTCACCGCCACCGCCGTCGTCGGCGGGCGGGACCTGGGGTCCGGGGAGGGGCGCACGAAGAAGGAGGCCGAGCAGAAGGCCGCCGCGCTCGCCTGGCGCACGATCACGGACGAGACCGCCGCGAGTGCCTGAGCTGCCCGAGGTGGAGGTCGTCCGCCGCGGGCTCGCCGACCACGTGCTGCACCGCCCGATCCGCTCGGTCGAGGTGCTGCACCCGCGCGCCGTCCGCAGGCACCTGACCGGGGACTTCGCCGAACGGCTCGCGGGTCGCACGATCGCCGCGGCGGGCCGGCGCGGCAAGTACCTCTGGCTCGACGTCGGCCACGACGAGGCGATCATGGCCCACCTCGGCATGTCCGGCCAGATGCTCGTCGCGGCGGCCGACCGGCCCGCCGAGAAGCACCTGCGCATCCGCTTCACGTTCGAGACCGGCCCTGAGCTGCGGTTCGTGGACCAGCGGACCTTCGGCGGGCTGTCGATCCACCCTCTCGTCGACGGGGTGCCCGAGCCCGTCGCGCACATCGGCCGCGACCCCATGGACCCCGAGTTCTCACTGGACGCCGCGGTGGCCGGGATCCGCAGGCGGCGCACCGAGCTCAAGCGGGCCCTGCTGGACCAGACGATCGTCTCCGGCATCGGGAACATCTACGCGGACGAGGCGCTCTGGCGGGCCCGGCTGCACGGCCTGCGGCCCACGGAGAAGCTCACCCGGGCCCAGGGGGTCACGGTGCTCCAGGCCGCCTCCGAGGTGATGCACGAGGCCCTCGACCAGGGCGGGACGAGCTTCGACGCCCTGTACGTCAACGTCAACGGCGCGTCGGGCTACTTCGACCGTTCCCTGAACGTCTACGGCCGGGGCGACCGGGCGTGCCGGCGCTGCGGCACCCCGATCGTGCGGGAGCCCTTCATGAACCGCAGCTCGTACAGCTGCCCGCGGTGTCAGCCGCGGCCGCGCAGCAGCCGCACCGCGACGGTGAGCCGCGCGCGGTAGTCCGCACGCGTCTCGACCTGGTGCTTGAGGCCCACGGATACGCTGATCAGCGTCTGTGCGCGGTCCGGGTCCCCGAGCGCCGCCGTGAGCAGCGCCGCGAACCGGGCGGATGCCGCGTCCGCCGCCGCCCCGAGCAGCTCCGGGTGGTCGCCGACCACGGCCGTGAGGTCCCGGCCGCGCCCGATGTAGCGGCCCGCCCAGTGGTCGAACGCCTCGACGATTTGCGGCGGGTCGCCCGCCAGGGCCCGCTCCGCCGCGCCGAGATCGCGATCGAGGGCCCACAGCGCCGCTTCCCGGAAGAGCTCCCGTTTCGACGAGAACAGGAGGTAGAGCCCCGGCCGGGAGATCCCGGCGGCGCGGGCGACCTCGTCCATGGAGCTCTTGCGGTAGCCGAAGTGCGCGAACGTGTGATCACCACGCCCTTCACCGCCACCAGTACCGCCGACGACGTGCTGGCAGGCCACGACCTGGCCGGCGCGCGCGATCGTGACCGGGGCGTCGTCCGGGCTCGGGGCCGAGACGGTGCGGGCCCTCGCCGCGGCGGGGGCCCAGGTCACGGGCACCACCCGCGCCACGCTGGACCTGGCCGACCCGGCGTCCGTCGCCCGGTTCGTCGCGGAGGTGGGCGGGGGACGGGATCGTCGCGAACGCGGTGAACCCGGGCGGCGTCGCGACGGGGCTGCAGCGGCACTTCACCCGGGCGCAGAAGGAGTCCCTCGCCGCGGCCGAGGCCGCCGGCGCCTGAGCCGCGGGTCGGCGACGCGGGCCGCGCGGGCGGATCCCTCCGCTACAGCCACCCACGCTTCTTGAAGATCAGGAACAGCAGCCCGCCGAGCAGCACCATCAGCCCCACGGCGAACGGGTAGCCCCACGCCCAGTGCAGCTCCGGCATGTCGTCGAAGTTCATCCCGTAGATCCCGGCGACCAGCGTCGGGGTGAAGAGGATGGCCGCCCAGGAGGACACCTTCTTCATCTGCTCGTTCTGGTCGTACCCGGCCTCGGTGAGCCGGGTCATCTCGTCGTTCTGCCGCTGCGCGACGAGCGTGGAGTTCACCGTGAGGATGTTCTCCAGCAGGGACCGCAGACCCTCGGTGCGCTCGCGGGCGCGGGTGGCGTGGTCGAAGACGTCCCGGAACAGCCGGTGCAGCTCCAGGTCCGGGTCGTCGCTCTTCTTGGAGAACCGGGCGCGCAGGGCGAGGAAGATCTCGGCCAGCGGCTCCACGGCCCGCTGCAGCTCGATCACCTCGCGGGTGAGCTGGTAGATCCGGCGGGAGACGTGGGGGTCGGCGTCCCAGACCTGGGTCTCGATCTGGTCGACGTCGTCCTGCAGGCCGTCCAGGACGGGCCCGTAGTCGTCGACGATCTTGTCCAGCACCGCGTAGAACACGGCGAACGGGCCGTGGGCCAGCAGATCGGGATCGGCTTCGAGGCGCTTGCGGACGTCCGCGAGGTCCGGCTCGTCGGCGTGTCGCACCGTGATCACGAAGTCCCGGCCGAGGAAGAGGTGGATCTCGCCGAGCTCCACGTCCTCGGTCTCGTCGAGGTACCGGGCGGGCCGCAGCACCGCGAACTCGGTGTCGCCGTAGCGCTCCAGCTTGGGCCGCTGGTGCCCGTGCAGGGTGTCCTCGACGGCGAGCCGGTGCAGGCCGAACTCCTGTTCCGCCGCCGTGATGTCCTCGGCGGTGGGCCGGAGCATCCCGATCCAGCAGAACGCGTCCCGGCCCGGACCGCAGGCCCGCAGCGTCTCGACGGTCAGGTCGAGGGAGGCGGGCTCCCGGGTCCGGTGCCCGTCCACGTACACCGCGTTGTCGACGACCGTCATGCGGCGACGATAGCTCTACCTGCCGAAGTCCTGCGTCCAGTAGTCCCCGCTGGGCTCGTACCCCACGCCGATGGTGCGCAGCGAGCAGTCCTCGATGTTGCGGCGGTGGCCGGGGGAGTCGAGCCAGGCCGCCACCACCTCGTCGGCGCTGCGCTGGCCCATCGCGATGTTCTCCGCTCCCGGGTCCGGGTAGCCGGCCGCGCGCAACCGGTCCGCGAAGTCCCGCCCGTCGAGCGAGTCGTGGGCGAAGTAGCCGTGCGCGGCCATGTCCGCGCTGTGGTCCCGGGCGGCGGCGGTGATCCGGGCGTCGCTGGTCAGCGGGTCGCAGCCGGCGCGGGCGCGGGCCTCGTTCGTCAGCGCGACGACGCGGGCGGCGGGTCCCGTCGCCACCGGAATGTCGGTGGTGGGCAGCGCGGCGGTGGTGCGCGGGGGCGGGGTCGTCCCGGTCGGAGCCGCGGGCACCGCGGTGATCGCCTCCGCGACCGGTGCGGCGACCGGAACGGGGCTCGGCAGCACCAGGGGGGCGGTGGTCGGCGGCGGCGCCACCACCCGGATCGACTGCGGCGGGGTCGGCGGGGTCGGCTCGGTCGGCTCGGTCGTCCCCGTCGTCTCGGGGACGCTCTGCCCGGCGAGGGCGACCGACCAGGTCTCCGGCACGACGGCGACCACGCCGAGCCCGGCGAGCACCGCCCCGAGGGCGAGCCCGGCGAGGAGTCTCGGACCCGCTCCACCGATCACGATCCGGTAACGTAGCGCCGCGATGAAGAGCAGCGACGAGGCACCCGTTCGGCTCAACGCCTGGGTCGCGGGTCACGTCCAGGGGGTCGGTTTCCGCTGGTGGACGCGATCTCGTGCGCGGGAGCTGGGCCTCGTGGGGGAGGCCCGCAACCTGTCCGACGGCCGGGTGGCGGTCGCGGCCGAGGGGCCGCGGGAGGCGTGCGCGAGCCTGCTGGCCCTGCTGCGCGGTCGCGAGACACCGGGACGGCCCGGACGGGTCGACTCCGTGGCCGAGCAGTGGAGCTCGGCGACGGGACTGTGGACGGAGTTCGCCGAGCGGTAGCCGTTCTGTCGGTGCCCGGGTCTAGCGTGCCCTGCACCACACCGGTGTCGGCCTTGGAGGCAGCGATGACCGTTCAGCTCAACCCCTACCTGCACTTCGACACCTCCGCCCGTGCGGCGCTGGAGTTCTACCAGTCCGTGCTGGGCGGGGACCTGCAGATCATGACGTTCGGCGACATGGGGTCCCCCGGCCCCGTCCCGCCGCCCGAGGGCGTGATGCACGGCCAGCTCCAGACCGCGGACGGGTTCGTGCTCATGGCGTCGGACGGTGATCCGGAGCGGCCCACCGAGGCGGGTGGGCAGGTGTCGGTCAGCATCTCCGGTGACGAGTCGGCGAAGATCGAGGGCTGGTTCTCCGCGCTCGCCGAGGGCGGCGTCGTCGACGTGCCCTTCGAGAAGCAGATGTGGGGAGACCACTTCGGGCAGGTCACCGACCGGTTCGGCATCCGCTGGCTGCTCAACGCGGCCGGGTAGAGTCCCGCGGACTGACCACACCCGGGGGACGTGTGCATCTCAAGAGCCTGACGCTGAAGGGCTTCAAGTCCTTCGCCTCGGCCACGACGCTGCGCCTGGAACCGGGGATCACCGCCGTCGTGGGGCCCAACGGCTCCGGCAAGTCGAACGTCGTGGACGCCATCTCGTGGGTCCTCGGCGAGCAGGGGGCCAAGGCCCTGCGCGGCGGGAAGATGGAGGACGTGATCTTCGCGGGCACGTCCGGGCGGCAGCCGCTCGGACGTGCCGAGGTCACGCTCACCATCGACAACTCGGACGGCGCGCTGCCGATCGAGTACTCCGAGGTGTCGATCACCCGGCGGATGTTCCGGGACGGCGCGGGCGAGTACGAGATCAACGGCAGCGCGTGTCGGCTGCTGGACATCCAGGAGCTGCTGTCGGACTCCGGCATCGGCCGGGAGATGCACGTCGTGGTCGGGCAGGGTCAGCTGGACGCGATCCTGCGGTCCAAGCCGGAGGAGCGCCGCGCCTACATCGAGGAGGCCGCGGGCGTCCTCAAGCACCGCAAGCGCAAGGAGAAGGCGCTGCGGAAGCTCGACGCGATGCAGGCCAATCTCACCCGGCTCACCGACCTGACCTCGGAGCTGCGCCGCCAGCTCAAACCGCTCGGCAGGCAGGCCGAGATCGCGCGCAAGGCCCAGCAGGTGCAGTCGGAGCTGCGGGACGCGCGGATCCGGCTGGCGGCGGACGACATCGTCACGCTGCGGGAGTCCCTGGCCCGGGAGGAGGCGGACGAGCAGCAGGCCCGCGCCCGCCGTGCCGAGATCGCCGCGCAGCTGGACGAGGCGCGCGCGGCGCAGGCCGGGCTGGAGGAGGCACTGGCTGCGGATGCGCCGCGGCTGCAGGCGGCGCAGGACACCTGGTACGCGCTGTCGGCGCTGGCCGAGCGGCTGCGCGGCACGGTCCGCCTCGCCGAGGAACGGTTCCGGCACCTGGCGGCGTCGGCCGCCCAGGAGTCCGCGGCGCGCTCGCCCGGCCGGGACCCGGACGAGCTCGAGGCCGAGGCCGATCTCGTCGCCGAGCAGGAGGAGGAGCTGGTCGCCGGGGTCGTCGAGGCCCGGCAGCGGCTGGCCGAGGTGCTGGAGGAACGCGCCGAGCACGAGCGCACCCTGCAGGCGGCGGAGCGCGCGCACCTCGCGGCGGTGCGGGCGATCGCGGACCGCAAGGCGGGCCTGGCCACGCTCGCGGGCAAGGCCGAGGCGCTGCGCAGCGGCGCGGCGGCCACCGCGGAGGAGATCGAGAACCTGTCCGAGGCGCTCGGCGAGGCCGAGTCCCGGATCGTCGAGGCGGCCGAGGAGCTGGAGGCCGCCCGCGAGGAGCTCGGCGTGCTGGACGAGGCGGACGCGGGCGAGCTCGCCGCCCGCGTCGAGTCCGCGGCGCAGGCCCAGGAGTCCGCGGCGGCGCGGGTCCGGGAGCTGGTCGCGCAGGAGCGGGAGCTGGAGAAACAGGGCGCGCACTGGCAGGCCCGGGTGGACGCGCTGTCGGTCGGGCTCGCGCGCAAGGACGGCACGGGCGCGTTGCTGGCGTCGGAGTCCGAGGGCGTCCTCGGCGCGGTCGCGGAGCTGATCGAGGTCGAACCCGCCGCCCGCCCGGCCGTCGCGGCGGTCCTGGGCGAGCTGGCCGAGGGCGTGGCCGTCGCGGGTCCCGCCGCGGCGGTCGCGGCGCTGCGCGCGCTGCGGCAGGGCGAGCACGGCGCGGCGACGCTGCTGGTCGGTGCGTCGGGGGAGGGCCCCGGGCTCGAGGCCGCCGCCGAACGCCTCCCGGTGGCCCCGGCGGGCCGCCCCGCCCCGCCCGCCGGGCGATGGGCGGCCGAGGCCGTTCGCGCCCCCGCCGCCCTGACCGCGCCGATCGGTGGGCTGCTGAGCGGGATCGTGCTGGTCTCCTCCCTCGACGAGGCCGCCGTCGTCGCCCGGGCCGGGCTCGTCGCCGTCACGTCCGAGGGGGACGTGCTGGAGGAGTTCCGGGCCCGCGGCGGGTCCGGCGGCGGGTCGAGCGCGTTGGAGCTGCAGGCCGCGGTGGACGAGGCCGTCGCAGCGCGCGAGGCGAACGAGGCCGAGCTGGTCCGGCTGCGGCCCGCGCTGGACGGGGCGCGCGCGGAGGAGGCGGCCCGCAAGGCGGACGCCGAGGCCGCCACCGCCGAACGGCGGGCCGCCGAACAGCGGCGGGCCGCGGCGGGCAGCAGGCTCGGGCGGCTCGAACAGGTCGTGCGCTCGGCCGAGCAGGAGGCCCAGCGGCTGCGGCAGCGCCGGGACGCCGTGGAGGCCCGCCGGTCCGAGTCACTGCTCGCGCTCGAGGCCGCCGAGCACCAGCTCTCCCTGGCCGAGGACGAGGAGGTGGAGGACGAGCCGGACACCGAGGTGCGGGACACCGCGGCCGACCGGCTCGCCACCGCCCGGTCCGAGGAGGTCGAGTGCAGGCTGGCCCTGCGCACCGCGGAGGAGCGGGCCCGCGCCATCGCCGGTCGGGCGGACTCGCTGCGCAGGCAGGCCGCGTCGGAACGGCAGGCCAGGGTCCGCGCGGAGGCCGCGCGCAAGGAGCGTGAGCGGGGGACGGCCGTCGCCGCCATGGTGATCGAGGCGGGTGGCCGCGCCCTCGACCGGCTGGACGTCTCGCTCGCCTCGGCCGCCGCGGAGCGGGACGAGGTCGCTGCGGCCCGGGCCGACCGCGAGGCCGCGCTCACCGAGGCCCGCGCCACGACCGGGCGCCTGTCCGGCTTGCTGGACAAGCTGGTCGACGCCGTGCACCGGGACGAGGTCGCCCGCGCCCAGTCCCGGCTGCGGCTCGACCAGTTCGTGGAGAAGGCGTTGGCGGACTTCGGCGTCGGGGTGGACGACCTGGTCGCCGAGTACGGTCCGGCGGTCGGGGTGCCGCCGTCGCCCGCGGAGATGGCCGAGTACGAGGCCGCGAAGGAACGCGGCGAGGACGTCGTCGCGCCCCCGCCGATGCCGTACGACCGGCCGACCCAGGAGCGGCGGGCCAAGCGTGCGGAGAAGGACCTGTCGCTGCTGGGCAAGGTCAACCCGCTCGCGCTCGAGGAGTTCGCCGCCCTGGAAGAGCGGTACACCTTCCTGTCCACGCAGCTCGAGGACCTGAAGGACACCCGCCGCGACCTGCTCACCGTCGTCCGCGAGGTGGACGACAAGATCCTCGAGGTCTTCACCACGGCGTACGAGGACGTGGCCCGCGAGTTCGAGACCGTGTTCGCCACCCTCTTCCCGGGCGGCGACGGCCGGCTGGTGCTCACCGACCCGGACGACATGCTGACCACGGGCATCGAGGTCGAGGCGCGGCCGCCGGGCAAGAAGGTGAAGCGGCTGTCGCTGCTCTCCGGCGGAGAGCGTTCGCTCACCGCGATGGCTCTGCTGGTCGCGATCTTCCGGGCCCGGCCCTCGCCGTTCTACGTGCTCGACGAGATCGAGGCGGCCCTCGACGACGCCAACCTCCGCAGGCTCATCTCGCTGATGGAGGAGCTGCGCTCCACCTCGCAGCTCATCGTGATCACGCACCAGAAACCGACCATGGAGGTCGCGGACGCCCTCTACGGCGTCTCGATGCGCGGGGACGGCATCACCACGGTCATCTCGCAGCGGCTCCGGGCGGCGTCGTAGGTCCGGGGTCTGACAGGCTGGGGGGGTGACGACGCAGACCCTCTGGACCGTCGTGGTCGTGGCTGTGGTGGTCGTGTTGATCGCCCTGGTCGCAGGCATCACGATCAGCCGCCGCCGAAGGATCTCCCTCCGCGAGCCCGAGCAGCTCGAAACCCCGGAGGAGCCGAAGCCGCGGCAGGGGAACACCTACACGGCCCGCAGCGGGTTCGACTTCACCTCCGGGGGCGGCACGGCGACCGTCGAGCCGCCCGCGGAGAAGAGCACGGAGACGAGCGCGGAGACGAGCGCCGAGGAGAGCGCGGAGAAGGCAGCCGAGAAGGCGGCCGCGCCCGAGCCGGATCCCGCGCCGCGGCCGGGCACCGTCGTGACCGGCCCGACGCAGGTCACCGGGACCGAGCCCGCCGCGCCGACCGAGCCGTCGGAGCCGTCGGAGCCGTCTGAGCCGAGCGAGCGGACCCCGCCGACCCTGCGGACGCCGACCGAGCGCCCGCCGGGTGACGAGCTGACCGGCACCGCGGACGACGTCCGCACCCCGCCCCGCGGCCTGCCCACCGGCGGCACCGCGACCGAGGCACGCACGCCCCCGGAGGGGATCGCGGTCGTCCGGGAACCGGACACGGACACCCCGCCCGACGGCCTCCCCGTCACCCCGGCCGAACCCCCCGCCGCGGAGGCCCCGACCACCGAGGCCCCGACCACCGAGGCCCCGACCACCGAGGCCCCGACCACCGAGGCCCCGACCACGGCCGCACCGCCCGCGGACACCCCGACCGCGGAGGTTCCGGCCGCAGCCGCCCCGCCCGCCGCGACCGCCGTCGCGCCGACCGCACCCGACGCGCCGACGACCCGGATCCCGGCCCCGGACGCCCCGACCACCGAGACCCCCACCGCCCCCGAGCCCGGCACCCCCGCGCCCACCCGCCCCGCCGCACCCACCGAGGAGATCGCCCCTGCCGAGGGCCGCCTCGAGCGGCTGCGCGGCAACCTCGCCCGCTCCCGCTCCGCCTTCGGGCAGTCCCTGCTGGGCCTGCTGGGCGGCGGCGAGCTCGACGAGGAGTCGTGGGAGGACGTCGAGGCCACCCTGCTGCAGGCCGACCTCGGGCCGGAGACGACCGCCGAGATCGTCGAGACCCTGCGCACCGAGCTGGCCCGCCGCGCCGTTCGCACCCCCGCCGAGGCGAAGGCCCTGCTGCGCGAGGTGCTGATCGGCGCGCTCGGACCCGACATGGACCGCTCCATCCGCGCCCTCCCGCACGACGGGCGGCCCGGCGTGCTGCTGGTGGTCGGGGTCAACGGCACCGGCAAGACCACCACCACCGGCAAGCTCGCCCGGGTCCTGGTCGCGGGCGGGCGGACCGTCGTGCTCGGCGCGGCCGACACCTTCCGGGCCGCCGCCGCCGAGCAGCTCGCGACCTGGGGCGACCGCGCGGGCGCCGCCGTGGTGCGCGGGGCCGAGGGCGCGGACCCGGCCGCGGTGGCGTTCGACGCCGTGAAGCGGGGGACCGCGGACGGCGCGGACGTCGTGCTCCTCGACACCGCGGGCAGGCTGCACACCAAGACCGGCCTGATGGACGAGCTGGGCAAGGTCAAGCGCGTCGTCGAGAAGCAGGCCGAGGTGGACGAGGTCATCCTCGTGCTCGACGCCACCACCGGGCAGAACGGCATGATCCAGGCCCGCGTGTTCGGCGAGGTGGTGAAGGTCACCGGCATCGCGCTGACGAAGCTCGACGGCACGGCGAAGGGCGGCATCGTCTTCCGCGTGCAGCGTGAGCTGGGCGTCCCGGTGAAGCTGGTGGGCCTCGGCGAGGGGTCCGACGACCTGGCCCCCTTCGAGCCCGCGGCCTTCGTCGACGCCCTTCTGGGCTAGTACGCGCCCCGGCGGTCGGACCAATCACCCCGCGTCGCGAGCCCGGGACGAATGCCACGAAACGGTCACAGTTCTCGTCACGCAGCGCTCACGCTGGGTCGCGGGCCGATAACGAAACGTGGATGTAACTCGCTCGGCCGCCGGGTTCACGTCGCTGAAACACGGAGCGCTCTTCCGCGAAACATCGTGGTCCGATTCTCTGCGCACCCACTGCTCCGTCGGGGCGGTAGACGACAGGGAGGGAGAGCCGTGGAAGGGCTCGACACCGGCAATACCGCGTGGATGTTGGCCAGCACCGCGCTGGTCCTGTTCATGACCCCTGGACTGGCGCTGTTCTACGGCGGCATGGTCCGGAGCAAGAGCGTCCTGAACATGATGATGATGAGCCTGTCCGCGATGGGGCTCATCGGCGTCCTGTGGGTGCTGTACGGCTACTCGATCGCGTTCGGGAACGACGTCGGCGCAGGCCTGCTGGGCAACCCGTTCGAGGCCTGGGGCCTCAAGGGCCTGTTCGTCGGCAGCTACACCGGCGACTCGGTCTCCTACGTGCTCTCGGCCGACATCCCGGCCCTGGTGTTCGTCGCCTTCCAGGCCACGTTCGCGATCATCACCGTCGCCCTGATCTCGGGTGCGGTGGCGGACCGCATGAAGTTCGGCGCCTGGCTGCTCTTCGCGGGGCTGTGGGCCACGATCGTCTACTTCCCGGTCGCGCACTGGGTGTTCGCCTTCTCGAACGACGACGCGGGCGTGGTCGGCGGCTGGATCGCCAACGACCTGGCCGCGATCGACTTCGCGGGTGGTACGGCGGTCCACATCAACGCCGGTGTCGCGGCGCTCGCCCTGGCCATCGTGCTCGGCAAGCGCAAGGGCTGGCCGCGTGAGCCCATGCGGCCGCACAACCTGACCCTGGTCATGCTGGGTGCGGGCATCCTGTGGTTCGGGTGGTTCGGGTTCAACGCCGGGTCGGCGCTGGGTGCCAACGGCACCGCCGCCTTCGCGATGGTCAACACGATCGTCGCCACCTGTGCCGCGATGCTCGGCTGGCTCGCCACCGAGCGCATCCGGGACGGCAAGGCCACCAGCCTCGGCGCCGCCTCCGGCATCGTCGCGGGTCTGGTCGCGATCACCCCCTCCTGCGCCTCGATCTCCCCGATGGGTGCGATCCTGCTCGGCGCGATCGCCGGTGTCGTCTGTGCCCTCGCGGTCGGCCTCAAGTTCCGCTTCGGCTACGACGACTCGCTCGACGTCGTCGGCGTCCACCTCGTCGGCGGCATCCTGGGCACCGTCCTGATCGGCTTCCTGGCCGACCCGGGCTCCCCGGCCGGTGTCGCGGGCCTGTTCTACGGCGGCGGTGTCGACCAGCTGTGGCGCCAGGTCGTCGGTGCGCTCGCCGTCCTGCTCTACTCGGGCATCCTGACCTTCGTCATCGCCCTGATCGTGAAGGCCATCTTCGGTGGCAAGATCCGCGTCAGCGACGAGGACGAGGCCACCGGGATCGACGAGTCGGAGCACGCGGAGACCGCGTACGACTTCTCGAGCCACCGCGGTCTGGCGGGTGTCGCCGGGACGCCGCGTCCCGACGCCGCCACCGCGAGTGCCCAGTCGGTCGTCGCCGGCAAGGAGGGCTGAGGAATGAAGCTGATCACCGCCATCGTGAAGCCGTTCGTGCTGGAGGACGTCAAGGGCGCCCTCGAGCAGATCGGGGTCCTCGGGATGACCGTCTCCGAGGTCCAGGGCTACGGCCGCCAGAAGGGCCACACCGAGGTCTACCGGGGTGCCGAGTACTCGGTCGACTTCGTGCCGAAGGTGCGCGTGGAGGTCGTCGCCGACGACACCCTCGCGGACAAGGTGGTCGACGCGGTCGTCGAGGCCGCCCGCACCGGCAAGATCGGCGACGGGAAGGTCTGGGTCTCCCCGGTCGAGACCGTCGTCCGGGTCCGGACGGGCGAGCGCGGGACCGACGCCATCTGAGTCAGTCCCCCGCACGGGCACCGGGCCCGCTGCGCCGCTCCGGCGGCGCGGCGGGCCTGCGGTGTCTCGCGGGAACGAGTGATTCCTCCCGTCTGTCCGGTTCCGCCCGCCACCACCGATCGGAGAGCTCCCGATGATGCTCGTGACGGCGATCGTCAAGCCGTTCGCGCTGGACGACGTCCGTGCCGGACTCGAACGCCTGGACGTCGCAGGCATGACGGTCAGCGAGGTGACGGGCTACGGCCGCCAGCGCGGCCACACCGAGGTCTACCGGGGCGCGGACTACCACGTGGACTTCGTGCCCAAGGTGCGGATCGAGATCGTGGTGGACGAGACCGTCCTGGAGAAGACCATCGACACGGTCGTCCAGGCGTCGCGGACCGGCAAGATCGGGGACGGCAAGGTCTGGGTCGTCCCGCTGGAGACCGTCGTGCGCGTGCGGACCGGCGAGCGGGGCCCGGACGCCCTGTGATCAACGCAGTGACGCCCTCGGGGGGATCAGGGTCCGCCGAGGACCTGGTCAGGGCCAAGGCCGTGCTGCTCGACCAGCACGGCGGACGACGACGGCTGGCGCCGGACGCGTTGCGCACCGCACTGGTCGACCTGCACGACTTCTGGCTGTCGTCGCGCGCGACGGCCATCGGCATCTCCGACCGGGCGGCGCTCGTCGCGGTCGGGGCCCTCGGCAGGCGCGAGCTCTGCCCCTACTCCGATCTGGACCTCGTGCTGCTCCACGACGGGCGCAAGGACGTGGACCGGTTGGCGGAGGAGCTCTGGTACCCGCTGTGGGACGCCGGGGTCGGCCTCGACCACTCGGTCCGCACGCCCGGGCAGGCCGTCCAGGTCGCGGCGACCGACCTGCGGGCCGCGTACGGGCTGCTGGAGCTGCGGCACATCGCAGGCGACCCGGCCCTGTCGGAGAAGGTGGCGCAGGCCGTCCGGCAGGCGTGGCGGGCGGGCATGCGGAGCCGGTTCGACGAGATCGCGGACTCCGCCCGGGACCGCTGGGCCAAGGTCGGCGACGTGGCGCACCGCATCGAGCCGGATCTCAAGTCCGGGCACGGCGGCCTGCGAGACGTCCAGCTGCTGGACCACCTCGCCGTCGCGCAGCTGGTCGACCGGCCCTCGGGCGAGGTCGCCGAGGCGCGGCTGCTGCTGCTCGACGTCCGCACCGAGCTGCACCGGATCGCCGGGCGCGCCCGGGACGTGCTGCGCGCCCAGGAGGCGGACGAGATCGCGGGCGTGCTCGAGCTGGGCGACCGGTTCGACCTGGCCCGGGCCGTGTCCGGGGCCGCGCGGGCGGTCGCCTTCGCCGCCGAGGTCGCGTTGCGGCAGGCCCGCTCGGCGCTGCCGCGCCGCGGCCTGTCCGCGCTGCGGCGCGCCCCCGTGCGCCGTCCGCTGGACTCGGGCGTCGTGGAGCACGCGGGGGAGGTCACCCTCGCCCGGGACGCTGCCGCGAGCCGGGACCCGGCGCTGGTCCTGCGGGTGGCGGCGGTGGCCGCACGGACCGGGCTGCCGATCGCCGCGGGCACCCTCGCCCGCCTGGCCGAGACCGCTCCGGAGCTGCGCGAACCGTGGCCGCGCGCCGCGCTGGGGGAGCTGCTGTCGCTGCTCGGCACGGGCGAGGGCATGGTCGACGTGGTCGAGGCGCTCGACCGCACCGGCCTGTGGGGCCGGCTGTTCCCCGAGTGGGGCGCGGTGCGGGACCTGCCCCCGCGGGACCGGGCGCACGTCTGGACCGTGGACCGGCACCTGATCGAGGCCTGCGCGCGGGCGGCTGCGCTCACCACCCGCGTGTCCCGGCCGGACCTGCTGCTGGTCGGAGCGCTCCTGCACGACATCGGCAAGGGCCGCGGCGGCGACCACTCGGTGGTGGGGGAGTCCCTGGCCGTGCAGGTCGGCCGGCGGCTCGGGTTCGGCCCGCACGACGTCGACACCCTCGGGGCGATGGTCCGCCACCACCTGCTCCTCCCGCACACCGCGACCCGGCGGGACCCCGAGGACCCGGCGACCGTCGCGCGGATCGCGGAGACCCTGGACGGGAACCCGCTGCTCCTGGACCTGCTCGACGCGCTGGCCGAGGCCGACTCGCTCGCCACCGGCCCCGGGGTGTGGACGCCGTGGAAGCGCGCCCTGATCCGGGACCTCGCGACCCGCGTCCGGGCCCGGATGATCGGCGAGCCGCCGCCCGGACCCGTGCAGCTCGCCGACTCCGCGGCCAAGGCGGCGGAGGAGCTGGTCGCGGTCGTCGGCGCCGACGGTGGCGTGCAGCTGCGGCTGCTCGCCGAGGACGACCTGGCCACGGTCGTCTCGGCCGTCCCGGACCGGCCGGGCGTGCTGTCGGCGGCCGCGGGCGTGCTCGCCCTGCACTCGTTGGAGGTCCACGCCGCGGAGGTGCACACCGAGACCGCGCCGAGCGGCTCGGTCGTGGCGGTGTTCAGCTTCGCGGTGTCGCCGCGCTTCGGCGGGCTGCCGGACCCGGCGCTGTTGCGGGCGGACCTGGTCCGCGTGCTCGACGGCGGGCTCGAGCTGCCGGAGGCGTTGGCGCGCAAGGAGCGCGACTACGCACCCACGTCCGAGGTCGCGGAGCGCACCGCCCCGCCGCGGGTGCTCTGGTTCGACGACGAGGCCACCGGCGCCGTCGTCCTGGAGCTGCGGGGGCGGAACCGGATCGGGCTGCTCCACCGGGTCGCCGCGGCGCTGGAGGGGGAGGCGATCGACATCCGATGGGCCCGGGTGGAGACCCTGGGCGCGTCGGTCGTCGACTCGTTCGGGGTGGCGGGTTCGGGTACGGACGGCCACGTCCTGAAGGGCGACCGCCGCCGGATCGAGCAGGCCGTCCTCGGCGCGGCGAGCGAACGGAGGATCCCCGCCCGCTGAGGCGGGTGCGCGACCCGACGCGGGAACGACGCGGAACGACGCGGAACGAAGCGGACGGACCGGACGTTGGTCTCCCGTGATCCACGCACTGCCCGCGCCCGGCGACACCCCGCGCCGCGCCCTGCCCGCGCCGGGGCACCCCGTGCGCCTCGCGCTCCCGGGGCGGGTGTTGCTGCTGGTCGCGGGCGTGCCGGGCGCCGGGAAGAGCACGGTGCTGCGCCGGTTGCCCCGCGGCGACGCGCTGCGGGTGCTGGACTCGGAGGTGCAGCGGGACCGGCTCGGCCGGCTGCTGCCGGACGTGCCGTACACCCGGCTGCGGCCCTGGGTCCACCTCCTGCACCGGCTCGCGGTGGTCGGGGCGGCCTGCGGGGCGGTGCCCACCGTCGTCGTGCACCTGCCCGCCACGGGAGCGGGCCTGCGGCGCGCCGTGCGCGCGTTGGCGCTCGCGACCGGACGGGAGCCCCACCTGCTGTGGATCGAGGCGCCTGCGGCGGAGGCGCTGCGCGGGCAGGCCGCCCGCGGCCGGATGGTCGAGCGCGGCTCCTTCGCCCGGCACGTCGCCCGGGCCTCCGGGGTCGCCGAGCGGATCCGGGGCGGCGGGCTCGGCGAGCGCTGGGTCTCGGTGACGGCGCTGGACCGCCGCGCCGCCTCCCGGGGTCTGGTGCTGGACCGTCTGCGGGAGCGGGACCAGGCCAAGTAACCTGGGAGGCGTGTTCGACACCCTGAGCGACCGCCTGTCCGGAGCGCTGCGCGACCTGCGCGGCAAGGGACGGCTGTCCGACGCCGACATCGACACCACGGCGCGCGAGATCCGGATCGCGCTGCTGGAGGCCGACGTCGCGCTGCCGGTGGTCCGGTCGTTCATCGCGCGGGTCAAGGAGCGGGCCAAGGGCGCCGAGGTCAGCCAGGCGCTGAACCCGGCCCAGCAGGTCGTCAAGATCGTCAACGAGGAGCTCGTCGGCATCCTCGGCGGGGAGACCCGGCGGCTCGCGCTGGCCAAGGAGCCGCCGAGCGTGATCATGCTCGCCGGTCTGCAGGGTTCCGGTAAGACCACGCTCGCGGGCAAGCTCGCCAAGTTCCTCGGCGGGCAGGGGCACACCCCGTTGCTGGTGGCCTGCGACCTGCAGCGCCCCAACGCGGTCAACCAGCTGCAGATCGTCGGTGAGCGCGCGGGCGTCCCGACCTTCGCGCCCGAGCCCGGCAACGGGGTCGGCGACCCGGTGGACGTGGCCCGCCGCGGCATCGCGTACGCGCGGGAGAAGCAGTACGACATCGTCATCGTCGACACCGCGGGCCGGCTCGGCGTGGACGCCGAGCTGATGCGGCAGGCGTCGGACATCAAGGCCGCCGTGCAGCCGGACGAGACCCTGTTCGTGGTCGACGCCATGATCGGTCAGGACGCGGTGGCCACGGCCGAGGCGTTCCGGGACGGGGTCGGGTTCTCCGGCGTCGTGCTCACCAAGCTCGACGGGGACGCCCGCGGTGGTGCCGCGCTGAGCGTCCGCGAGGTCACCGGCCAGCCGATCCTGTTCGCGTCGAACGGGGAGAAGCTCGAGGACTTCGACGTCTTCCACCCGGACCGGATGGCCTCGCGCATCCTGGGCATGGGCGACCTGCTGACCCTGATCGAGCAGGCCGAGCAGGTCTTCGACCACGAGCAGTCGCAGAAGGCCGCGCAGAAGATCTCCACCGGCGAGCTGACCCTCGAGGACTTCCTCGAGCAGATGCTGGCCATCCGCAAGATGGGGCCGATCGGCAACATCCTGGGCATGCTCCCCGGCGCCAACTCGGCGCAGATGAAGGAGGCGCTCGCCCAGGTCGACGACAAGCAGCTGGACAAGCTGCAGGCGATCATCCGCGGCATGACCCCCGCCGAGCGGGACGACCCGAAGATCATCAACGGGTCGCGCAGGCTGCGCATCGCCAACGGTTCCGGGGTGACCGTGTCGGACGTCAACGACCTGGTCAACCGCTTCTTCGAGGCCCGCAAGCAGATGAAGCAGATGGCCGGGCAGTTCGGCTTCGGTGGCGCCGGGCGCTCCGCGACGCGCAAGCAGGCGAAGAACAAGCGCAAGGCCAAGCAGGCGAAGAAGGGCGGCGGCAGGCCCAACCGCGCCCCCGCGAACCCGTTCGGCGCGGACCTGTCCCAGATGCCGCCGAGCCTGCAGCAGCTGCCGCCGGGGCTCGACGGGCTGCCCGCGGACTTCGACATCAGCAGGCTGAACTTCGGGGACAAGAAGGGCAAGTAGTGCCGGGTCCGACACTGCACCTGCGGGGGACGGTCCTGCCGGACGGGCGCCGGGACCTGGTCGTCGCCGACGGGGTCGTGCAGGCCGACCCGGTCGCCGGCGCCGAGGTGATCGACGCGCCGTTCATCGTCCCCGGGCTGGTGGACGCCCACTGTCACGTCGGCATCGCGACCGGCGGGGTGCCCGCGACCCTGGAGCAGTGCGAGGAGCAGGCGGTCGCCGAGCGCTCGGCGGGGGCGCTGCTGCTGCGGGACTGCGGCTCGCCCACCGACACGTCGTCGCTGCGGGGCAGGCCGGACCTCCCGGAGATCATCCGCGCCGCCCGGCACCTCGCCCGGCCGAAGCGCTACATCCCCGGGCTGGCGCTCGACCTGGACGATCCCGCCCTGCTGCCGGACGCGGTCGCCGCGGCCGCGACCACGGGTGACGGCTGGGTGAAGCTGGTGGGGGACTGGATCGACCGGGGTGAGGGGGACCTCGCGCCGCTCTGGCCGGACGACGTGCTGAAGGCCGCGATCGACGTCGCCCACTCCCACGGCGCCCGGGTGACGGCGCACGTGTTCGGCACGGACGCCCTGCCCGGCCTCATCGAGGCCGGCATCGACTGCCTGGAGCACGGCACGGGCCTCACCGAGGACCTGATCGCCGCGATGGTCGCCCACGGCACCGCCCTGGTCCCCACGTTGATCAACATCGAGACCTTCCCGGGCATCGCCGCGGGCGCCGGGAAGTACCCGGTCTACGCCGAGCACATGCGGGACCTGCACCGACGCGTGCGGGACACCGTCGGTGCCGCGATGGACGCCGGCGTGCCCGTCTTCGCGGGGACGGACGCCGGCGGCGGGATCGCCCACGGCCGGATCGCGGACGAGGTCCTCGCGCTGCGGGCGGCGGGCCATCCCGACCCGGTGGGCGCGGCGTCCTGGACGGCCCGGGAGTGGCTGGGGCGGCCGCTGTTGGAGCCGGGGGCGCCTGCCGATCTCGTGGTGTACCGGTCGGATCCCCGTGTCGACCCCGAGGTGCTCCGCGAGCCCGTCCTCGTGCTGCTGGGTGGTCACCCCTACTGATCCCGTGAGCGGCGATCGTCGCCAGGGCGACGATCGCCGCTCACGAGGTGGGGCGGGCGCCGGGATCCGGGCGGCGGTAGCGTCGTGATCGTGGGCCAGCCCGATTCCTCCGACCCGCGCCTCGTCGAGCCCGTCGCCGGTCCGGACGGGGCGCCTGCAGGCCTGCCTCCCGAGGAACGGGCCGTCGAGGCGCCGCCCCGGCACCGATGGGGCCTGTGGTCCTACGTCGGGGTGGAGATCCTCTTCCTCGCCTCCTCGTTCGCGATCGGGTGGTTCCTGATCGGGCCCGAGGGGCCGACGGCGCTCGCGGTGATCCTGGGGCTGTCGATCCCGACGATCCTCGCCGCGGGCACCGCCGTGCTGATCACGCGCTGGCGCGGCAACGGGCCGGCGGTCGACCTGGGCCTGCGCTGGTCGGCGGCGGACGTCGGCCGCGGTCTGCTGTTCGGCTTCGGCGGGCTGCTCCTGAGCATCCCGGCGTCGCTGGTGTACGTGGCGGTGGTGGGGGAGGACAACGCGACCACGGCCGTGGGGCAGGCGTTCGACGGCATCGAGGTCGGCTGGCCCGTCGCCCTGCTGGTGTTCCTGCTGGTCGCGTTCGTGGCACCGATCTGTGAGGAGATCGTCTACCGCGGGCTGCTCTGGGGTGCGGTGACGAAGCACGGCGCGAACCGCTGGGTGGCCTTCGCGATCACCACGGTGCTGTTCGCCGTGGCGCACCTGGAGCTCACCCGCACGCCGTTGCTGCTGGTCGTGGCGATCCCGATCGGCCTGGCCCGGGTGTTCACCGGCAGGCTGCCCGCCGGCATCGTCGCCCACCAGGTCAACAACCTGGTCCCGGCGCTGGCCCTCGCGCTCGCGTTGACAGGTGGGGTACCGCTGGGCTGAAGCCCGTCTGGCAGAATGGTGCGTCAGGTCCGTGGCCGGCCCTCTACCGATGCCGCGGCCGAGCAGACACACGAGTGAGCGAGCCGTACCCCACGCGGTCCAGCGCTGACTCTCGAGCAGCACACACGATCCGCGAGGAGCACAAGAAGCGTGGCCGTCAAGATCAAGCTGATGCGTCTGGGCAAGATCCGTCAGCCGTACTACCGCGTCGTCGTCGCCGACTCGCGCACCCGCCGCAACGGGCGCGCCATCGAGACGATCGGCAAGTACCACCCCAAGAACCAGCCGAGCCTCATCGAGATCGACTCCGAGCGCGCGCAGTACTGGCTGGGCGTCGGCGCGCTGCCGACCGAGCCGGTGCAGCACCTGCTCGAGATCACCGGCGACTGGCAGAAGTTCAAGGGCCTGCCGGGCACCGAGGGCACCCTCAAGCCGCAGCCGGAGAAGGTCGACAAGCTGGCGCTGTTCAACGCCGCGCTCGCCGCCGCGGGCGAGGAGCCCACCACCGAGGCCACCACGCCGAAGAAGAAGGCTCCCAAGGCCGAGAAGACCGACGAGGCGGCGGAGTCCGCCGAGTCGGCTGCACCGTCTGAGGCGTGAGCGTGCTGGCGGACGCGCTGGAGCACCTGGTCCGGGGGATCGTCGACCACCCGGAGGAGGTGCGGGTCGAGCTCGTCACCAACCGGCGCGGTCGCACGCTCGAGGTCCGGGTGCACCCCGAGGACCTCGGTAAGGTGATCGGCCGGGGCGGGCGCACCGCCACCGCCCTGCGCACCGTCATGGGGGGCATCGGCGGACGGGGCGTGCGGGTCGATGTCGTCGACACCGACCGGTAGGACCCCCTCGGGCAGGCCGCGCCGCACGTCGGCGGGCCTGCGCAAGCCGGCCCCGGCGGCCGCCACGTCCCCGGCTCCGGCCGGGGACGTCCTCGTCGGGATCGTCGCCAAGGCCCACGGCCTGCGTGGCGAGCTCGCGGTGGAGGTCCGGACCGACTCGCCCGAGGTGCGGTTCGCCGCGGGGTCCGTGCTGCGGGCCCGCAGGCCCGGCACCCCGGATCGGACGTTGACCGTCGAGGGCAGCCGACCCCATTCGGGGCGGCTGCTCGTCCGCTTCCGGGAGGCGCCGGACCGGACCACGGCCGAGGAGCTGCGCGGTCTGCAGCTCCTGCTGCCCGCCGCCGAGCTGCCCGCCCCCGAGGACCCGGACGAGTTCCACGCCCACCAGCTCGAGGGCCTGCGCGCCGAGCTGGCGGACGGCACCGTGATCGGGACCGTGCGCGAGGTGGTGCTCGGTCCGGGCGGTGACCTGCTCGCGGTCGCGCGCGAGGGCCGTCCGGACGCGTTGGTCCCGTTCGTCACCGAGATCGTCCCGATCATCGACCTTCCCGGCGGGAGGGTCGTCGTCGCGCCGCCCGAGGGGCTGCTGGACCTGGACGTCTGAGGAGCGCCCGAGAACAGCGCCCGAGAGAGGGGCCCACGGCCGTGGGCCCCTTTTTTCGTGCCCGTGTCGTCAACTTTGGTTGACGCCAGCGGTTCGTCAACGTAGGTTGACGGCATGGCGGAAGCGACAGCGGTGGCCGCAGCGGCGTCCAGCAAGGACCCGCACGTCGGCCTGGCGGCGGTGGCAGCGCTCCGAGCGCTGCAGGAGTCCCTGGAGGAGCTCCAGGTCGGCAACGCCCGCGCCCAGGGCTGGTCCTGGGCGCAGATCGCGGGCGTGCTGCAGGTGAGCAAGCAGGCGGTGCACAAGAAGTACCGCCGACTCGGCTACTGAGGGGGATCACGGATGTTCGAGAGGTTCACGGTGACGGCCCGACAGGCCGTGGTGCAGGCCCAGGAGGACGCGCGCGAGCGCAGGCAGCCGGAGATCCGGACGGAGAACCTGCTGCTCAGCCTCTACCTCCCGCTCGACGGCGCGGCGGCGGGCCTGCTGCGGCGCGCCGGCGTCGAGCGGGAGGCGGTGGAGGAGGAGGCCGACCGCCGCGCGCGCACCACCGGCGCGCCGGACGCGGGCAAGCTGGCCGTGCTGGGCATCGACCTCGACGAGGTGCGGCGCCAGGCCGAGGAGACCTTCGGCCCGGGGGCGCTGGAACGCACCCAGGCGGGCAAGCAGCGGCGGCTGTTCGGGCACATCCCGTTCGACGCGGCGGCCAAGAAGGCGCTCGAGCTGTCGCTGCGGGAGGCGCTGCGGCTCACGCACAAGGAGATCCGCAGCGAGCACATCCTGCTCGGGCTGCTGCACGCGGGCGGGGGTGCGCAGGAGATCCTCGAGGCCCGCGGCGTGACGCTGGAGGGGATGCGGGAGGCGGTCGCGTCGCTGGAGGAGGCGAGCTGACGGGTGTCGCACGAGCGCCGTCGGACCGGTCCGCTCACTCCTCCTCGAAGGTGTCCTCGTGGCCGGTGCGGGCGGACCGGACGCCGTCGATCTCGGACAGCTCGGTCGCCAGGGCGGTGAGATCGCCGCGGCCCGTCAGGCGCAGGGTCACCGCCGCGGTGTCGGCGGTGCTCTCCCGGGCGATCTCCAGGTCCTGCACGGCCCAGCCGCGGCGGGTGCACAGCTGCACGACGGTGCGGAGGATGCCCTGGCCGTCGGCGTAGCGCAGGTGCAGCACCGGCGGGTCGCGGCGGCGGCGCTGGGTCGCCCTGGCCAGCGGGAGCAGGCCGCGCGTCACCACGAAGTGGCCCGCGGTCGCGGCGACCGCCAGCACGGGCAGCCCCGCGCCGCAGGCGGTGCCGATGCCCGCGGCGAGCCAGATGGTCGCCGCCGTCGTCAGCCCGCGGACGGCGTCCTGGCGGACGAAGATCAACCCGGCGCCGATGAACCCGATCCCGGACACGATCTGCGCCCCGATCCGGGACGGGTCCAGTGCGACGTGGTCGGTGCCCAGCAGGTCGTCGAAGCCGTACTTGCTGACCAGCATGAACACGGCCGCGCCGACGCCGACCAGGGTGTGGGTGCGCAGGCCCGCGCTCTTGGCGCCCGCCTCCCGTTCCAGCCCGATGACCGTGGTGAGCACCAGGGCGAGCAGCACCGGCAGCAGCAGCGACCACTGCGTGTCGGAGGACCACAGCGAGGACACCCGACCTCCTTTGGCAGGATCCGCGAGGTGCGGATCGACGTCGTGACGATTTTCCCGAGCTACCTTGCGCCGCTGCGCGAGGCGCTGCTCGGTCGGGCGATCGACCGGGGGCTGATCGAGGTCGCCGTGCACGACCTGCGGGACTGGACGCACGACGTGCACCAGGCCGTCGACGACTCGCCCTACGGCGGCGGGCCCGGCATGGTCATGAAGCCGCAGGTGTGGGGAGAGGCGCTCGACAGTGTGATCGGTCCCGTGATCGACTCACCGGCGCGGCTGGTGGTCCCGACACCCGCGGGGCGCCCGTTCACCCAGCAGCTGGCGCACGAGTGGACGAGCGCGGAGCGGCTGGTCTTCGCCTGCGGCCGCTACGAGGGCATCGACCAGCGCGTCGTCGACCACTACGCGCAGCGGATGCCGGTCGACGAGGTCAGCATCGGCGACTACGTCCTGGTCGGCGGCGAGGTCGCGGTCCTGGTCATGGTCGAGGCCGTGGTCCGGCTGCTGCCCGGGGTGCTGGGCAACCCGCGCTCGGCGGCCGAGGACTCCTTCTCCGACGGCCTGCTCGAGGGCCCGGCCTACACCCGCCCGGAGGTGTGGCGGGACCTGCCCGTGCCGCCGGTGCTGCGCAGCGGCGACCACGCCGCCGTCGACCGGTGGCGGCGTGACCGGGCTCTCGAACGCACGGCGCGCCTGCGCCCCGACCTGCTCGCCGCGCTGCCGCCGGACGCCCTCGACGAGGCCGATCGGGCGGTGCTGGACGCCCTGGGTGAACGCCCGTAGAAGGCGTCTGGCACTATGGATGAGTTGCCAGCGCCGTACCGTGCTGTGTCGGCGCCTCCCCTTGCGAGGACCGGCGCCCCGGCACGTGACCTGACCGGCGAAGCTTGACGAACCATCTGGACGAGGACGGACCCGCGCGATGAACACCCTGGACGACCTGGACGCACAGATCCTGCGCTCCGACATCCCCGCCTTCCGGCCGGGTGACACGCTCAAGGTGCACGTGAAGGTCATCGAGGGCAGCCGCTCTCGGGTCCAGGTGTTCCAGGGCGTCGTCATCCGCCGTCAGGGTGCGGGCGCCCGCGAGACCTTCACGGTCCGCAAGGTGTCCTTCGGCGTCGGCGTGGAGCGCACCTTCCCGGTGCACACCCCGAACATCGAGAAGATCGAGGTCTTCTCGCGCGGTGACGTGCGTCGCGCCAAGCTGTACTACCTCCGTGACCTGCGCGGCAAGGCCGCGAAGATCAAGGAGAAGCGCGAGATCACCACTGCGAGCTGAGCCCGTCACCCCGACGTGACGGCGCCCTGCCGTAGCCTCATCACGTGGCGTCACCCGAGCTCCCCGACGACCGCCGCGGCAGGCCGCGTCGGGACGGTCCCCCGATGACCGGGGACGGTCCGCCGCCGGGCGCCGTGCCGCTCGCCGGGGAGCGCCCGCAGGGCCGGGTGCCCGGCACCGGGGCCAACGGGGCGCCGTTCCCCGGACCGGCGGAGTACCCGCCGTCCGGGCCGCGGGGGCCGATGCCCCCGCCGCAGACACTCGGCGCACCACCGAACGCCGGCCACCGCAACGGAGGCTCGCGCAACGGGGTCGCCCCGAACGGCGCCGTCCCCCACGGTGTGGCTCCCCACGGTGCTGTCCCGAACGGTGCTGTCCCGAACGGGATGGCTCCGAACGGCGCGGTCCCGAACGGGGCGCCCGTGCAGGGCCGCGGCCCGAACGGTGCACCGCCGTACGGCGGACCCGCGCAGCAGAGCAGGCCGCAGGGGCCGCCGCCGCGGCGCGTCCCGCCCCGTCCCGTGGAGGACGACCGCCCGACGGACGTCGTCGCGCCGGTCGTCGACACGGGGGAGGACCGCCCCGAGGACCGCCCCGAGGGCACTGTCGACCCGCAGCTGCGGGTGGACCTCGACGCCGTCCCCGGCAGGCACCGCCGCCGCGCGGGCGCCTCCCCGCAGGGCCGACCCGCGGGCGAGTACGTGGCGAAGCGCGCCCCCGGCACCAAGAAGCCCAAGTCCGGGCGCAGGCGCCGCTCCACGTTCTGGAAGGAACTGCCGATCCTGGTCGGGGTCGCGCTGGTCCTCACGATCGTCATCCAGGCCTTCGTCGCCAAGGTGTACGTGATCCCGTCGGGCTCGATGGAGACCACACTGCACGGCTGCACCGGCTGCAACAACGACCGGGTGCTCGTCGACAAGGTCACCTACCGCTTCACCGACCCCGCCCCGGGGGACGTGGTGGTGTTCCGCGGGCCGGACTCCTGGGTCAACACCGAGTTCCAGGTGGACGAGCCGTCGAGCACGGTCGGGGAGATCGTGCAGCA
This sequence comes from Pseudonocardia oroxyli, assembly GCF_900102195.1. Classification (GTDB taxonomy): domain Bacteria; phylum Actinomycetota; class Actinomycetes; order Mycobacteriales; family Pseudonocardiaceae; genus Pseudonocardia; species Pseudonocardia oroxyli. Next base: position 340,076 of record NZ_FNBE01000004.1, on the reverse strand, counting down.
GTTCCTCTCGCTGATCGGGCTCGCCCCGCCGGACGAGAAGGACTTCGTCAAGCGTGTCATCGCCGTCGGCGGGCAGACCGTGGCGTGCTGCGACTCCCGCAACCGCGTGATGGTGAACGACCAGCCGCTGGACGAGCCCTACATCTACTACCTGCCCGCCGCGGGCCCCGCCCGGCAGATCCCGTTCGGGCCGATCACGGTGCCCCAGGGCGAGCTGTGGGTGATGGGGGACAGCCGCAACAACTCGTCGGACTCCCGGATCGACGGGCACGGGCCCATCCCGGTGGAGAACGTGATCGGCAAGGCCCGGATGAAGGTGCTGCCCGTCAGCCGCTTCGGGTTCATCGACGACACCGACCCGCAGACCTCGGCCCTGCAGAACTCGGCACTGCCGCTGGGCCTCGGGCTGGTCGGTGTCCTGCCGTTCATGCTGGTCAGGCGGCGAATGCTCGACGGCGAGGAGGACGAGTTCCTGCCGCCCCCGAGCCGTTCCCAGCGCCGGTCGTAGGTGGTCGCACCGACACGGCGGCGGCCGCGCCGGACGCGTCCCGCCCAGCTCCTCCCGCCCGAGTGGCGCCCCACCCGGGCGACCGTGCGCGCGTCCGCCGGGATGTGGACGCTGCAGAGCACCCTGCAGCGCCACGGGCTCGGCCCGGTCGCCGGGGTGGACGAGGCGGGCCGCGGGGCCTGCGCGGGCCCGCTCGTCGTGGCCGCCTGCGTGCTGCGGCCCGGGGACGCCCGGCGCCTGGAGGGCCTCACCGACTCCAAGCTGCTCGGCCCCGCCCTGCGCGAGGAGTTCTACTACCGCATCCTGCGCCGGGCCGAGGACCACGCGGTGGTCGTCATCCCGCCCGCCGAGGTGGACCGGCGCGGGGTGCACATCGCCAACATCGAGGGGATGCGGCGCGCGGTCGCCGGGCTGAGCAACCCGCCGGGCTACGTCCTCACCGACGGCTTCCCGGTCCACGGGTTCGGCAGGCCCACGCTCGCGGTGCCCAAGGGCGACCTGACCGCGGCGTGCGTGGCGGCGGCGTCCGTGCTGGCCAAGGTCACGCGGGACCGGTTGATGGTGGGCCTCGACGCGCAGTACCCGGAGTACGGCTTCGCGATCCACAAGGGCTACAACACCCCGCTGCACGAGGAGGCGCTCGCCGGGCACGGGCCCTGTCCGGAGCACCGGTTCTCGTTCGTGAACGTGGCGGCGGCGGCCGGGGTCGGGCGGCCGGGCGGGGTGGTCCAGAATGGGTTCCCGGACGGGGACACCGAGGTAGGGGGAGAGCAGTCGTGAGCGCCGAGGATCTCGAGAAGTACGAGACCGAGATGGAGCTCACGCTCTACAAGGAGTACCGCGACATCGTGTCGCAGTTCTCGTTCGTGGTGGAGACCGAGCGCCGCTTCTACCTGGCGAACTCCGTGGACGTGGCGCCGCGCAACAGCGACGGCGAGGTCTACTTCGAGGTCCGGATGTCGGACGCCTGGGTGTGGGACATGTACCGGCCCGCCCGGTTCGTCAAGAACGTGCGGGTGCTGACGTTCAAGGACGTCAACATCGAGGAGCTCGACAAGCCCGATCTGCGCCTGCCGGAGAACGACCGCTTCTAGTCCGGGGCACCGGGGCACCGGGGCACTAGCACGAGGCCCCGACGGAACCGGCCCGCCGAGGCGGCGGGACCGGAGTTGTCCACCGGAAACGGGGCCTGTGGAGCAGATTCCCGGTTTCGCTCCACAGGCCTTGCGCGCCGGTCATCGTGTCGGCATGGCAGCGAAGGACGAACTGGGCCGCCGCGGTGAGGACGCCGCGGTCGAGTACCTGCAGAGCAGGGGACTGACCGTGCTGGACCGCAACTGGCGGTGCCGGGACGGCGAGATCGACGTGGTGGCGAGCGAGCCCGGCAGGCTCGTGGTCTGCGAGATCAAGACCCGGTCGGGCACCCGGTACGGGGAGCCCGCCGAGGCCGTCACGCCGCTGAAGGCGAACCGGATCAGGGCGGTCACCCGCGCCTGGCTGGCGGCCCACACCACCGACTGGTGTCCCGTCCGGTTCGACGTGGTGGCGGTGCTCATGCGCCCCGGCGGCCCGGTCACGCTCCAGCACTTCCAGGACGCGTTCTGATGGGGCTCGCACGCGGGTGGTCCGTGGCCCTGCGCGGGGTCGAGGGGGTGCCCGTGGAGATCGAGGCGCTCGTCGGCGGCGGCATCCCGGGGGTGCAGATCGTCGGGTTGGCGGACACGGCGCTGCAGGAGTCCGTGCACCGGATGCGCTCGGCGGTCGTCAACTCCGGCCAGGACTGGCCCGGGGTGCGGATCCTGCTCGCGCTCTCCCCGGCCACCCTGCGCAAGTCCGGCTCGCGGTTCGACCTGGCCCTGGCGGTGTGCGTGCTGGCGGGCGCCGGCGTGGTCGACGCGGGCAGGCTCGCCGGGATCGCACTGCTGGGGGAGCTCGCGCTCGACGGTCGGGTCCGCCCGGTCCGCGGCATCCTGCCGTGTGTGCTGGCCGCCCGGGAGGCGGGGCTGCGCCGCGTGGTCGTCCCGGCGGCGACCCTGCCGGAGGCGGCGCTGGTGGAGGACGTGGAGGTGTTCGGCGCGAGCACGCTGGACGAGGTCGTCGGCTGGTTCGCCGGGGAGCAGCAGCTCGAGCGGCCCGGGAGCCCGCTGCCCACGCCGCCCTCGAGGTTCCCCGAGCTGGCGGACGTGGTCGGCCAGGAGGACGCGCGGCGGGCGCTCGAGGTGGCCGCCGCGGGCGGGCACCACCTGCTGCTGCTCGGTCCGCCCGGCACCGGCAAGACCATGCTCGCCCGGCGGATCGTCGGGCTGCTGCCGGAGCTGGAACGCGACCAGGCCCTCCAACTCGCCTCGATCCGCTCGGTGGTGGGCGAGCTGCCCAGCGACCCGCTCGAGCTGGTCGCGCCGTTCGTGGCGCCGCACCACTCGTCCACGATGGCGGCCCTGCTCGGCGGCGGCTCCGGCACGGCCCGCCCCGGCGCGGTCTCGATGGCCCACCGCGGCGTGCTCTTCCTGGACGAGTGCACCGAGTTCCAACCGCACGTCCTGGAGTCCCTGCGCACGCCGCTCGAGGAACGGGAGGTGCGGATCTCCCGGGCGGAGGCCACCGCCATCTACCCGGCCCACTTCCAGCTGGTCGCCGCCGCGAACCCGTGCCCGTGCGCGCCGGTCCGGGACCGGGACTGCGTGTGCAGGTCCGTGGACCGGCGGCGCTACCTCGCCCGGCTGTCCGGCCCGCTGCTGGACCGGGTCGACATCCAGGCGCGGATGCTGCCGGTCATCGACCTGGGCGGGGACGACACGGGTGAGGACACCGCGACCGTGCGGGCCCGCGTCCTGGAGGCCCGGGCGGCTGCCGCGGAGCGGTGGTCGGCGCACGGGTGGCGTACGAACGCCGAGGTGCCCGGTCCCGAGCTGCGGCGGCGCTTCGGCCTCCCGCGCTCGGTCGTGCGGCCCCTGGAGGAGCGGATGCGGGCAGGCGAGCTGTCCGCACGTGGCGCAGATCGCGCGTTGCGGGTCGCGTGGACCTTGAGCGACTTGGCGGGCACCAGCTCGCCGGACCGGGACGCGGTCGACGGGGCGCTCTACTTCCGCGAGCGGAGTGCGGCGTGAGCGGGCTCGCGACCGGCGCCGCGGCCCCGCGGTCGGCGGCGGTCGGCGAGGAGGTCCTGCGGGCCCGCGCCTACCTGCTTCGAGTGGCCGAGCCGCCCGCCCCGCACACCGGGCGGTTCGTCGAGGCGGTCGGCGCGGTCGAGGCGGCCGCCGCGATCCGGCGCGGAGACGTCTCGCGGGAGGTCGCGGGGGAGACCTCGGGCCGCCGGGCGGCCGACCGGGCCGACCAGGACCTCGCCGCGGCGCGGGCCGTCCAGGCCCGGCTGCTCTGTCCCGAGGACCCGGCCTGGCCGAACTGGCCGTTCACGAGCTTCGCCCTCGCGCAGAGCGAGGACCTCGTGCCGCCCCTCGCCCTGTGGGTACGGGGCGTGGGCGACCTCGCCGAGCTGTGCGGCCGTGCCGTCGCCGTGGTGGGTGCCCGGGCGGCGACCGGGTACGGCACCCACACCGCGGCGGAGCTGGGCGCCGGGTTGGCCGCGGCGGGGCAGACCGTGGTGTCCGGGGCGGCGCTCGGGATCGACGGCGCCGCGCACCGCGGCGCGCTCGCGGCGGGCGGCCCGACCGTGGCCGTGCTCGCCTGCGGGGTCGACCGCCCCTACCCGGAGTCGCACACCGGTCTGCTGGGCCGCATCGCGGCGGCCGGGCTGGTGGTGTCCGAGTACCCGCCGGGGGCGGTCCCGGCCCGGCACCGGTTCCTCGTGCGGAACCGGCTGATCGCCGCCCTGTGTGCGGGCACCGTCGTCGTCGAGGCCGCCCGGCGCAGCGGCGCCCGGCGCACGGCGAGTGACGCGCAGCGGCTGGGGACCGTGCTCATGGCGGTCCCGGGGCCGGTCAGCTCGGCGCTCTCGGCGGGCTGTCACGAGCTGATCCGGTCGGGGGCCCTGCTCGTCACCCGGGCTGAGGAGGTCACCGAGGCGACGGGCAGGCTGGGGATCGAGCTCGCGCAGGAACCGGACGGGCCGCAGCGCCCGACGGACGTGCTCGATGCCGGCCAGGCCCGCGTGCACGACGCGTTGCCCCCGCGGGCCGCGCGCACGGTCGCCTGGCTCGCGGACGAGGCCGGGTTGACCCCCGACCAGGTCCGCTCCGCGCTGACCGGGCTCGAGCGCCGGGGGATGGCCCGGTTCCAGGACGGTCGGTGGCAGCGCCAGACCCCGGGGGAGGGTGCCTCGTGAGGCCACGGCGTGGCACGTTGACGGCGGCCGGAGGGACCCGCACCGTCTGGGGATGGCCGCCGCGCGCACTCCCGCCCCGGACCCCGACGGCCCGGACCCCGACGGTCCCGCCGCCCCCGGGTTCGGCCCGGAGGTCGAGTCGGCGATCGAGCGGTTCGCGCGGTACCTGGAGCTGGAACGCGGCCGGTCGCCCCACACGGTCCGCGCCTACCGGTCGGATCTGGCCGCGATGCTGGCCGGGCTCGGCGGTCTCGCCGATCTGGACCTCGCGCACCTGCGGCGCAGGCTGGGGGAGGCCCACCGGGCGGGGGCCGCGCGGTCCACGCTGGCCCGGCGCGCGGCCGCAGTGCGGACCTTCACCGCCTGGGCGGTGCGCGCGGGCTTGCTCGCCACGGACCCGGGCGCGCGGCTGAGCTCACCGCCCGCCAAGCCCGCCCTCCCGGAGGTGGTGCGCGCGGACCAGGCCGCCGCGGTCCTGGACGCCGCCGTGTCCGGGGCCGCCGAGGAGGACCCGGAGGCGTTGCGGGACCTGGCCCTGCTGGAGGTCCTCTACGCGACCGGCATCCGGGTCGGCGAGGCGTGCGGACTCGACCTGGACTCCGTGGACGACTCCCAGCGGACCCTGCGCGTCCTGGGGAAGGGGAACCGGGAGCGGACCGTCGTGTTCGGGGTGCCCGCGGCGCGGGCGCTGGACCGCTGGCGCGCCGTGGGGCGGCCCGCCCTGGCGGGCCCGCACTCGCCGCCCGCGCTGTTCCTCGGGGTGCGCGGTGGCCGTATCGACCCGCGCGTCGCGCGCACCGTGGTGCATCGCGCCATGACGGCGGTGCCGGGCGCACCGGACATCGGCCCGCACGGCTTCCGGCACGCGGCCGCCACCCATCTGCTCCACGGCGGCGCCGACCTTCGTTACGTACAGGAGTTGCTCGGTCACGCTACGCTGTCAACTACTCAGCTCTACACGCACGTGACAGTCGACCGTCTGAAGGTGGTCCATGACCAGGCTCATCCCCGGGCATGATGCTCCCGACGTCGAGTCTGCGCAGCTCACGGGCCGATCGACGAGCGGCGCGGCCGCATTGGCGCACAGCCTGGTCCGGGCTCTGGAGGCCCCGCACGAACCGTTCGCCGTCGTGCGCAGGGTGTCACTGCGTGCAGTCGCGGCGGAGACCGGGGCCGACGCGGCCCCGGGCGGGCGCCACCACGACCTGACGGGCGCCGGGCCCACCGGCGACACGCCCGAGCTGGCCACCGTTCGCCCGATCGGGCACCCCTCGTCGCCGAACGGCACCTCCACCGAGAAGGAGCGGGACGGCGCCGTCGCGGACGTGCTGGACCTGCCGGTCTCACCCGCGGCGCTGCCGTCCACCACCGGGACCACGGCCGCCGGCGCCGACACCGCGGCCGAGATCACCGCGGGTCTCTGGGGGGACTTCCGGGCGACCCGGGCGCGGGCGGCCCGGGATCGGATCGTCCTCCACTACCGCGGCCTGGTCCGCGGGGTCGCCGGGAGGATGGCCGGCGGGCTGCCGAGCCACGTCGACGTCGCCGACCTGGTCCAGGTCGGCATGTTCGGGCTGATCGACGCCGTCGAGCGGTTCGACCCGGCCCGCGAGGTGCGGTTCGAGAGCTACGCCGCCCAGCGGATCCGCGGCGCGATGCTCGACGAGCTGCGCGCGCAGGACTGGGTGCCGCGCAGCGCCCGGGCCCGGCGTCGCGAGGTGGAGCGGACCCGGGAGCGGCTGGAGGGGGCGCGCGGGCGCAGCGTCGCCGACGACGAGGTCGCCGCCGAGCTCCGGATCGGGCTGCGCGAGCTGCGCAGTGCGCTGCAGCACCGACAGCTGGTCAGTGTGGAGGCGCTCGAGGCCGGGATCCCGGGGCCGGTGACGATCGCCGACCTGCTCCCGGACGACGAGGCACTCGATCCCGTGGCGGTGGCCGAGCACGCCGAGACCGTCCGGGAGCTCGCCGGTGCCGTGCGGGCGCTCGGCGAGCGGGACCGCCAGGTCGTGCGGCTCTACTACCTGGAGAACCGGACCCTCGCCGAGATCGGCAGGCTGCTCGGGGTCACCGAGTCGCGGGTCTGCCAGCTGCACGCGCGCCTGGTCACGCGGCTGCGCACCCGGCTCATGGAGACGGTCGCGGGCTGACTCACGGCGGCTTCCGGCTCACGGCAGCGGCAGCAGACGGACGTACCGCGGCCGGAGCAGGACCAACGGGTCGAGGTAGTCCGCCGCCGTCCCCGACCCGCGGCGCAGGCCCCAGTGCAGGCACGCCGCGACCGGGCAGCCCGCGTGCCCGGGTTCGAGGGTGCCGATCGGGTCCCCGAGCCCGACCCGCACCCCCACGGCGACGGTCGCGGCCACCGGCTCGTACGTGGTGCGCAACCCGTCCGGGTGCAGCACGGACACCACGCCGCGGCCCGCGACGGGCCCGGCGAACACCACCTCGCCCGCCCGCGCGGCCAGCACCGCCTGACCGGGCGCGGCGGCCAGGTCGGCGCCGCGGTGCCCGCGCCCGTACCGGAACGGCGGCTCCTCGAACCGCCGCGCGACCGCCGGGGCCGGGCGCAGCGGCCAGCCGTACTCGACGACCGGCGCGCGTTCGGCTCCGTTCCCCCCGCCCCCTACCCCCAGCCCACCCTCCACCACCTCCACCTCCGCCTGCGGGAGGGGCGCCGCCGCCGCGACACCCCCGCCCGCACCGCTGATCGCGAGGGCCCCGACCAGGCCCGCCGCCGCCATCCGTCGCCCCCAGCGCATGGGCCGAGGATGCCGCGACGGGGAAGGGGGCGGGAGAATCCGTCCACAGGTGGCCGAATCGGTGGACAACCGCCGGTCACGAGGGTGGTCCCGGGTGAGCCGGTCAGGGGGCCCGGCGTACACTCGGAACCGCACCTCGAGAGATCGAGGTGACTTCGCGCGCTCGCGCGCCCCGCAGCACGATCGCCGCAGCGGGGCCCGGTGACCGGGCGGTCCCGAACCCACGTCCGGCAGGGCGGGGGAGCGGGTTCCGGGAACCGGCGCGGCGCCAGGGCGGGGCCTTCACCGGAGGACCCGCGAGAACCGCCACGTGCGGGGTGGAGTCTCATCCCGCGCCCTACCGAGAGGTGCACACCGGCCATGGCCGTCGTCACCATGAAGCAGCTGCTCGACAGCGGCGTGCACTTCGGGCACCAGACCCGTCGCTGGAACCCGAAGATGAAGCGCTACATCCTGACCGAGCGCAACGGCATCTACATCATCGACCTGCAGCAGACGCTGTCGTACATCGACCGTGCGTACGAGTTCGTCAAGGAGACCGTCGCGCACGGCGGAACGATCATGTTCGTCGGCACGAAGAAGCAGGCGCAGGAGGCCATCGCCGAGGAGGCGGGCCGGGTCAACATGCCGTACGTGAACCAGCGCTGGCTGGGCGGCATGCTCACCAACTTCCAGACCGTGCACAAGCGCCTCCAGCGCCTCAAGGAGCTGGAGTCGATGGAGCAGACGGGGGGCTTCGAGGGTCGCACCAAGAAGGAGATCCTCATGCTCACCCGCGAGAAGGACAAGCTCGAGAAGACCCTCGGCGGTATTCGCGACATGTCCAAGGTGCCCAGCGCGGTCTGGATCGTGGACACTAAGAAGGAGCACATCGCCGTCGGCGAGGCCCGGAAGCTCAACATCCCGGTCGTCTCCATCCTGGACACCAACTGCGACCCGGACGAGGTCGACTTCCCGATCCCGGGCAACGACGACGCGATCCGTTCCGCGGCGCTGCTCACCAAGGTGATCGCGAAGGCGGCGGCGGACGGTCTCCTCGCCCGCTCGGGCGGCAACCGCAACGACTCCGCGGGCGCGGCGGGCAACGGCTCCGAGCCGCTCGCCGAGTGGGAGCAGGAGCTCCTCGCGGGCGGGTCTGACGGCGCGAGCCTGCCGGCAGGCGAGGCCGCCCCGGCGGCCCCGGCGGCCCCGGCGGCCCCGGCGTCGACCGACAGCGCGACCCCCGAGCCCGCGGCCGCCGCTCCGGCGTCCACGAGCAACGGCACCCAGCAGACCGCAGGCTGATCCGCTCCCCGCGGCCGAGCGCATCCCGCTCGGCCGCGGGGACCGGTCCCCGGCCCGCGAACTCCACCGCGAAGGACGAGAAAGCACCGAGATGGCGAACTACACCGCCGCCGACGTCAAGCGGCTCCGTGAGCTCACCGGCTCCGGGATGATGGACTGCAAGAAGGCGCTCGAGGAGTCGGACGGCGACCTCGAGAAGGCCACCGAGCTGCTCCGCATCAAGGGCGCGAAGGACGTGGGCAAGCGCGCCGAGCGCGCCACGTCGAACGGCCTGGTCGTCGCCGAGGGCGGCACCATGGTCGAGCTGAACTGCGAGACCGACTTCGTCGCCAAGAGCGAGGACTTCGTCACCCTCGCCACCAAGATCCTCGGCGTGGCCGTGGACCAGAAGCCCGCGGACGTCGAGGCCCTGGCCAAGGCCCCGCTCGACGGTGGCACCGTGGCGGACGCGATCCAGGCCCTGTCGGCCCGCATCGGCGAGAAGCTCGAGCTCAAGCGCTACATCCACGTCGACGGCCCGGTCGCGGTCTACCTGCACCGCCGCTCGAACGACCTCCCGCCCGCCATCGGCGCGCTCGTCGCGTACGAGGGGTCGGACGCCGAGGCCGCCCGCAACGTGGCGATGCACATCGCCGCGGCGCGCCCCCAGTTCACCACGCGTGACCAGGTTCCGGCCGAGGTCGTGGAGAACGAGAAGCGCATCGCCGAGGCGACCGCCCGCGAGGAGGGCAAGCCCGAGAAGATCCTGGACCGGATCGTCGAGGGCCGGATCACCGGCTTCTACAAGGACGTCGTCCTGCTGGAGCAGGCGTCGGTCCTGGACTCGAAGAAGACCGTCAAGAACCTGGTCGACGAGGCCGGGCTGACCGTCAAGGACTTCGTCCGCTTCGAGGTCGGCCAGTCCTGATGACCGAGGGGATCGACGTCGAGGACCACGGCCCCCGGACGGGCTTTCGCCGCGTGCTGCTCAAGCTCGGCGGCGAGATGTTCGGCGGGGGCGGGCTCGGCGTCGATCCCAAGGTCGTGGAGACCGTGTCGCGGCAGATCGCCGAGGTCGTCGCGAGCGGTGCCCAGATCGCCGTCGTCATCGGCGGCGGCAACTTCTTCCGCGGCAGCGAGCTGCAGCAGCGCGGGATGGACCGCTCCCGCGCGGACTACATGGGCATGCTCGCCACCGTGATGAACTGCCTCGCGCTGCAGGACTTCCTCGAGCGCGAGCACCACCTCGACACCCGCGTGCAGACCGCGATCACCATGGGCCAGGTCGCGGAGGCCTACATCCCGCGGCGGGCCATCCGGCACCTCGAGAAGGGCCGGGTCGTGATCTTCGGGGCCGGTGTCGGCATGCCGTTCTTCTCCACCGACACCGCGGGCGCCCAGCGCGCGCTGGAGATCGGGTGCGAGGCGTTGTTGCTGGCCAAGGGCGTCGACGGGGTCTACACCGCGGACCCGAAGACGGACCCGACGGCCGAGATGTACACCGAGATCACGCACCGCGAGGTGCTGGAGCGCGGGCTCAAGGTCGCGGACGCCACGGCGTTCAGCCTCTGCATGGACAACAAGATGCCGATCATCGTGTTCAACCTGCTGACCGAGGGCAACATCGTCAGGGCGGTGCGTGGTGAGAGGATCGGCACGCTGGTCAGCACGACCGAGAACTGAGTACGAGCCAGGGAGCAGCCCCGTGATCGACGAAACCCTCTTCGACGCCGAGGAGAAGATGGAGAAGGCCGTCGACGTGGCCAAGGACGATCTGGCGAGCGTGCGCACCGGTCGGGCCACCCCGGCGATGTTCTCGCGGGTGGTGATCGACTACTACGGCGCCTACACCCCGCTCAACCAGCTGGCCTCGGTGACGATCCCCGAGGCGCGGATGGCCGTGATCAAGCCGTACGACGCGAGCTCGCTGAAGACCATCGAGACCGCCATCCGCAACTCCGACCTCGGCCTCAACCCGAGCAACGACGGTCAGATCATCCGGTGCGTCATCCCGCAGCTCTCCGAGGAGCGCCGCCGCGAGATGGTCAAGGTCGCCCGCAGCAAGGGCGAGGAGGCCCGCGTCACCATCCGCAGCCTGCGCCGCAAGGCGATGGACGAGCTCCACCGCATCGTCAAGGAGGGCGAGGCGGGCGAGGACGAGGTCGGGCGCGCCGAGAAGGAGCTGCAGGGCACCACCGACAAGTACGTCGCCCAGGTCGACGAGCTCGTCAAGAACAAGGAAGCCGAGCTCCTCGAGGTCTGAATGACCACCTCCCACGGCGCAGACAAGGACAGCCCGCCCCCGGTCACCACGGACCTGCCCGGGTCGGGGTTGCCGGGTGTGCCGTCGAAGTCGTCGCGCTCGGCGCGGCTCGGCCGCAACCTGATCGCCGCGATCGCCGTCGGCGTCACGATGGGGGCGGTCATCCTCGCCTCGCTGCTGATTCAGCGGCAGGCGTTCGTCATCGTGCTCGCGGTGGCGGTGGCCGTGGCCACCTGGGAGCTCGCCGGTGCGCTCCGACACAGCGCGCAGGCCATCATCGTGCCGCTCCCGGTGCTGCTGGTGGGCGGGCAGGCGATGGTGTGGCTGGCCTGGCCGTTCGGGCTCACCGGCTCGGCCATCGCGTTCGCGGTGACCGTGCTGGTCTCGCTGCTCTGGCGGATGTTCGCGGCGAGTCCGGCGGCGAATCCGGCGTCCGGCTTCGTGCGGGACGTGGGCGCGGGCGTGTTCACCGCCGCCTACGTCCCGTTCTTCGTCTCGTTCGCCGTCCTGTTGGTGCTGCCGGAGGACGGCGTCGGGCGGGTCCTCACGTTCATGATCTGCGTCGTGGCGTCGGACGTCGGCGGGTACGCCGCGGGCGTCCTCGCCGGCAGGCACCCGATGGCCCCGCGGATCAGCCCGAAGAAGTCCTGGGAGGGCTTCGGCGGCTCGCTGGTCGCCGGCATGGTCGCGGGCGCGCTGTCGGTCCACCTGCTGTTGGCGGGCGTGTGGTGGCAGGGCGCGATCCTCGGCGCGGTCCTCGTCATCACCGCGACGCTCGGCGACCTCACCGAGTCCATGATCAAGCGGGACCTCGGGATCAAGGACATGGGCAACCTGCTGCCCGGCCACGGCGGGCTGATGGACCGGATGGACTCCATGCTCCCGGCCGCGTTCGTGTCGTGGGCGCTGCTGAGCGCCTTCGTCCCCGTCTGAGGCTCGGTCGTCGTGCACTACACGGGCTTCGGGGGCCAGACCAAGAGCGGGCCGGCGATCCCGAGCCCGAACATCTGGCACTGGCCGGAGGTCTACCAGCGGGAGAACGAGGCGCAGGACGCGGACGGCGCCCTGTGGTCCGCGCTCGCCGAGGCCGCGCCGTGGGCCGGGCGGGACGTCGTCGACGTCGGCTGCGGTGACGGGTTCCACCTGCCGCGGTTCGCCGAGTCGGCCCGCTCGGTCGTCGGCGTCGAGCCGCACCCGCCGCTGGTGGCCCGCGCGCAGGCCCGTGGCCTCGACGTCCGGCGCGGGGGAGCGGAGGCGCTGCCACTGCCGGACGCGTCCGCGGACCTCGTCCACGCCCGCACCGCCTACTTCTTCGGCGCGGGCTGCGAACCCGGGCTCGCCGAGGCCGACCGGGTGCTGCGACCCGGCGGCATCCTCGCGATCATCGACCTGGACTTCACCGTGGGGCCGTACGGGGAGTGGCTGCGCGCCGATCTGCCCCGCTACGACGCCGCCGCCGTCGAACGCTTCTTCGCCCGGCAGGGCTTCGACCAGCGCCGCGTTACCAGCACGTGGCGCTTCCCGGACCGCGGCACGCTCGAGGCGGTCTTGCGCATCGAGTTCGCCCCGGCCACCGCGGCGCGGGCGATCGCGCAGACGACGGGGCTGACCATCCCGGTGGGCTACCGCCTGCACACCCGCCGCACGCCGGCGGGCCTCATCGTCTGACGGCCGGGCCGTCCGGTCCGGCGGCGCGGGTGTACTGCTCGAGGACCGCGGTCAGGAGCAGGCGGTCCGTGCGGGTCGCCGCCGGGTCGAGGTAGGTCTGGAACCGCGTGCCCTCGACGAGGGCGAGCACCGCTCGCGCCAGCTCCTCCGGCCCCACCGTGAGGCTGCGGCCCGCCCGCCCGGCGGCGTGGGCGATCAGCTCACCCACCCGTCGCCGCAGGTCGGCGCGGTGCTCGGCGACCTGCTCCGCCACGGCGGGGTGGCGCAACGCGTGCAGGGCGAGCTCGGTCTGCAGGACCTGCCACCGCCGGTCGGCCAGGTGGGCCCGCACGATCTCGCCGACGAAGGCCGTGAGGTCCTCCACCGGGGCGGGCTCGATCTGCTCCAGCGCGGCGCCGAGCCCGGCCACCACCGCCGCGTGCCGCTGCGCGACGAGGGCGAGCAGCAGCTCGTCGAGCGAGGAGAAGTTCGAGTAGAACGCGCCGCGGGTGAACCCCGCCGCCTCGCAGACCTGCTCCACGCTCGTGGCCCCGAACCCGCGCTCGACGAACACCTCCGCCGCGGCCTCCAGCAGCCGTGCCCGCGTGTCCGCCCGTCGCCTGGTCGCCATTGTGACCTCCTGAACAGTGACGATACACCAGTGAATCCAATACAGTGGTGTATCGAAACGGAGGAACGATGAGACGCACCGTCGGACTGGTGGTGGCCGTCCTGGGCTTGCAGCTCGGGTTCGTGCTCAGCTACGTGGGGGCCTTCCACGACCCTCGACCGGACGCGATCCCGGTCGAGGTGGTGGCGCAGGCACCCGTGGTCGAGCAGCTGGCCGCGGGACTGGACGGCACCCTGGAGATCACCGGCGCCGACGAGGCGACGGCCCGCGCGGACCTGCTCGCGGACCGGACGTCCGGGGTCCTGATCGTGGGCGAGCACGAGGACGTCCTGCTCGTCGCGAGCGCGGAGGGCACCTCGGTGTCGGGGGCCGTCGAGACGGTGCTGACCCGGGCCGACGCCGCGCAGGGCCGGACCCTGCGGGTCGAGGACGTCGTGGCCCCCCAGGCGGGCGATGCCCGCGGGCTGAGCGGGTTCTACCTGGTCACCGGCTGGATCGTGGGCGGCTACCTGCTCGCCGCCCTGCTGGGGCTGACCGGCGAGAAGCGGCCCGACCTGCCCACCACGGCCCGACGACTGGGCCTCGCCCTCGGGTTCGCCGTGCTGGGCGGGCTGGGCGGCGCGCTGATCGCCGGACCGGTCCTCGGCGCGCTGACCGGGCACGTCCTGGCGCTCTGGGGCCTGGGCACCCTGCTGACCTTCGCGGCGGCCGCCGTCACCGTGGCGCTGTCCGCGCTGCTCGGCGTGGTCGGGATCGGCGTCACGATCCTGCTGTTCGTGATCCTCGGCAACCCGAGCGCGGGCGGCGCCTACCAGGACGGGGTGCTACCGGCCTTCTGGGCGACCATCGGCGGGTGGCTGCCCAACGGCGCGGGCGTGGACGCGCTGCGCCGGATCGTCTACTTCGACGGCGTCGGCAGCACCGCGCCGCTGCTCGTCGCCGGTGCGTGGGCGGTCGGCGGCATCCTCGTCGCCCTGCTCACCGCCCGGTTCCGCAACGCGCCCCACGGCCGTCACGAGGCCGGGCACGTCCTGCGGGAGCCGGCCGCGGTGTGAGCGCGTTTCGTGCGCACACTGCTGCATGATCACGGTTTCCGTGCGGTCGGTGCGGTCTCGACCACGCTGACCGCACGTTTCGTGCGTTCAGCGCTCCCCACCCCACCGTGACGACACACCGTCGGCGATCGTGCAGCACCGAGCGCACGACACGTGCCCAGCGGCTAGCCCGGCTCACCCCGCCGGGTGACGCCCTCGCTACCGTGGGCCCATGAGCCGCACCCTGCGCACCCCCGCCGGGATCCCCCTGCCCCAGCTCGAGCTCCTGCTCGGGGCCGCAGGCTGGGTCGCGGGCACGCTCGGCCTCGGGAGCGGTGGCGGCACCCTGCTCATGGCCGCGGGCCTGCTGTTCAGCGGCTGGTGGTTCACCGTGATCCGCAGGCGCCACGGCCGGGGCGCGCGGCTCCCCCGGGAGCTGCGGACCCGCGCGCTGCGGGTCGTGGCGGCGGTCGCGGTGGTGCTGGTCGCGTTGTCGATCGTGCTGCCGATGATCGGGAACGGCTGGGGCGAGCTGACCGTGCCCCTCGGCGCCGTGGCGATCGGCGTGGGCCTCATCGCGCTGGCGTCGGTCCTGGTGGAGCGTTCCTGGACGGCCGTTGGCGGGGCGCTGGTCGTGCTCGGCGCGGTGGGTGCCTTGCTCGCGCTGAACACCGCGGGCACCGCGGGCCCGTACGGCGTCGTCGGCCTGGGCGGCGCCGCCGTCCTGTGGGCGGCCGCCGCGCGGCGGACCGGCGCGGTCACCGACGTCCGCGAGCGCATCGGCCGCTGACACCCTCGCCGAGCTGCGGCGTACCCTGGTGGGCGCGATGTCCACCTCCCTGCCGCTCGTCTTCGACGCGCCCAAGCGCGCCACCCCGCCCCGCCATCTCGCCGACCTGGACCCCACCGACCGCAAGGCGGCGATCCAGGAGCTCGGCCTGCCCGCGTTCCGCGCCGACCAGCTCGCGCGCCACTACTTCGGCCGCCTCACCGCGGACGTCGAGCAGATGACGGACCTGCCCGCCGCCGCCAGGGCGCAGCTCACCACGCTGCTCCCGCCGCTGGTCCAGACGGTGAAGGAGCAGGTCTGCGACGACGGGCAGACCCGCAAGACCCTCTGGAAGGGCCACGACGGCACGCTCGCCGAGATGGTCCTCATGGGGTACCCGGACCGCGCGACGGTGTGCATCTCCAGCCAGGCGGGGTGCGGCATGGCCTGCCCGTTCTGCGCCACCGGCCAGGGCGGGCTGCAGCGGAACCTGTCGACCGGCGAGATCGTGGACCAGGTGCGCCAGGCCGCCAAGGCCGCGCAGGAGGGTGCGCTCGGCCCGGACAAGCGGTTGTCGAACATCGTCTTCATGGGCATGGGCGAGCCGCTGGCCAACTACAAGCGCGTGGTCGCCGCGCTGCGCCGCATCACCGAGCCCGCCCCGAACGGTTTCGGCATCTCGCCGCGCGGGATCACGGTGAGCACCGTCGGGCTGGTCCCGGCGATCGACAAGCTCGCGCAGGAGGGCCTGCCGGTCACCCTCGCGATCTCGCTGCACACCCCGGACGACGAGCTCCGCGACACCCTGGTCCCGGTGAACAACCGGTGGAAGGTCGGCGAGGTCCTCGACGCGGGCCGCCGCTACGCCCAGACCACCGGCCGTCGGGTCAGCATCGAGTACGCCCTGATCCGGGACGTCAACGACCAGCCGTGGCGCGCCGACCTGCTCGGAAAGGTGCTGCGCCGGCACCTCGGCACGAAGCGCGTGCACGTGAACCTGATCCCGCTCAACCCCACCCCGGGCAGCGAGTGGGACGCCAGCCCCAAGCCCGTCGAGCGCGAGTTCGTGCGCCGGGTCGAGGCCCAGGGGGTGTCCTGCACGGTGCGGGACACGAGGGGCCAGGAGATCGACGCCGCCTGCGGCCAGCTCGCCGCCGCGAACCGCACCTGACGAACGCCGCTCGTGCGTGGTGAGTGGTGCTCTGGCACCACTCACCACGCACGGGCGCCGCAGGCGCGGACCTAGAGACGTTCCCCGGACTCCGCGTCGAACAGGTGCAGGTCCTCGCTCGTCGGGGTCAGCACGACCTGGTCGCCGCGGCGGGCCCCCGTGCGGCCGCCGGTGCGCACGACGACGGGGGTCTGCTCCTCGTCGTCGAGGTGGGCGTAGAGGTAGGCGTCGCTGCCCAGCTCCTCGACGACGTCGATCTGGGCCTTCACCCCCGAGCCCGCCCCGTCGCCACCCACCCCGTCGGCGCCGCCCCCTGCCGTCCCCCGGCCGTTCGCCACCGCCCACTGCTCGGGGCGGATCCCCAGGGTGACCGTGTCCGCGGAGATGCGCCCGCGCACCTCGCGCGGCAGCCGCAGCTCCGACGACCCGATGTGGACGCCCTCCGCCGAGACCGGCAGCGTGAACAGGTTCATCGCGGGCGAGCCGATGAACCCGGCCACGAACCGGTTGGCCGGCTTGTCGTAGAGGTCCGCGGGCGTGGCGAACTGCTGCAGCCTCCCGTCGGCCAGCAGTGCCACCCGGTCGCCCATCGTCATGGCCTCGACCTGGTCGTGCGTGACGTAGACGGTCGTGACCCCCAGCCTGCGCTGCATGGCGGCGATCTCGGTGCGGGTGGAGACACGCATCTTGGCGTCGAGGTTGGACAGCGGCTCGTCCATCAGGAACACCTGCGGCTCGCGGACGATCGCCCGGCCCATGGCCACCCGCTGCCGCTGACCGCCGGAGAGCGCCTTGGGCTTGCGGTCGAGGAAGTCCGTCAGCCCCAGCACGTCCGCGGCGGCGCGCACCTTCTCCTGCTGCACCGACTTCTCGACGCCCCGCATCTTCAGCGGGAACGCCATGTTCTCGCCCACGGTCTTGTTCGGGTACAGCGCGTAGTTCTGGAACACCATGGCGATGTCCCGGTCCCGCGAGGGCACCCCGACCATGGTGCGGCCGCCGATGCGGATCTCCCCGCCGTCGATCTCCTCGAGCCCGGCGAGCATGCGCAGGGCGGTGGACTTGCCGGAGCCGGAGGGCCCCACGAGGACGACGAACTCGCCGTCGGCGATCTCGAGGTCCAGCCGGTCCACGGCGGGCTTGGCCCCGGCGGTGTACACCCGGGACGCCTGGTCGAACACCACGTCAGCCACGATGGGCCCCCTTCACTTGACGGCCCCGAAGGAGAGGCCCTGGACGAGCTTGTTCTGGGCGATCCAGCCTGCGATCACGACGGGCAGCGCGCACATCGTGGCCGCGGCGCAGAGCTTGGCGAAGTACAGCCCCTCGGAGGTGATGAACCCGACGAGGAACACCGGCACCGTCGCGGCCTGCGCGGCGGTGAGGTTGACGGCGAAGAAGAACTCGTTCCACGCGAAGATCACGCAGATCAGCGACGTGGCGGCGATGCCGGGGGAGACCACCGGCAGCACGACCTCGCGCATGGAGCGCCAGAGCGACGCCCCGTCCATCGAGGCCGCCTCGAGGAGCTCCTTGGGCACCTCCTGGAAGAACGAGCGCATCATCCACACGGCGATGGGCAGGTTCATGGCGGTGTAGAGGACGATCAGCGTCCAGACGTTGTCGAGCATCCCGATGTTGTTGACCACGACGTAGATCGGCACGATCGCCGCCACGACGGGCAGCATCTTCGTCGAGATGAAGAAGAACAGCACGTCCTGGGTCTTCTTCACCGGCCGCAGCGACACCGCGTAGGCCGCGGGGATCGCGAGCGCGAGCACGAAGATCGTCGACATGACCGTGGCGAACAGCGAGTTGAGCAGGTAGGGCCCGATGCCGGCGTCGAACACCTCGGCGAACTGGTCCAGCGTCGGGGTGAAGAACAGCGTCGGCGGGGTGGTGTAGGCGTCCGCCTCCTGCTTGAAGGCGGTGAGCACCATCCACAGGATCGGGAAGAAGAAGCCGATCCCGATGATCCAGGTCAGCACCGTGAGCAGCGCGGGCCCGACCTTGTTGCCGCGCTGCGCGGGCGCGACCTCCTCCTGGACGGGGGGCCGTTCCACCGTCGTGGTCATGACTCCTCCTGGAAGCTGCGGAAGATCAGCCGCAGGGCGAACGTGGAGACGATGATCGTCGCGACGACCACCACCACACCCATGGCCGCGGACTGTCCGATGTCGAAGCCCAGGAACGCGCGCTGGTAGATGTAGAAGGGCAGGTTCGCGCTGGCGGTGCCCGGGCCGCCCTGGGTCATCATGTAGATCGCGTCGAACGTGTTGACCAGGTAGATCGCCCCGAGCACGATGCCCAGCTCGATGAACCGGCGCAGGTGCGGCAGCGTGATCTCGCGGAAGATCGCGAACGAGCCCGCGCCGTCCACCCGGGCCGCCTCCAGCACGTCGTGCGGCTGGGACTGCAGGCCCGCGAGGGTCAACAGCATCATGAACGGCGTCCACTGCCAGACGAGCGCGACCATCACCGAGGTCAGCGGGAAGGCGGAGATCCAGTCCGTCTGGCCCGCGCCGAAGGGCGACAGCACGAAGTTGATCAGGCCGTAGGTCGGGCTGAACAGCACCGTCTTCCACAGCAGCGCGGCCGCGACCGGCGTGATGAGGAACGGGGTGATCAGCAGCGTCCGGACGACGCCGCGGCCGCGGAACTGCCGGTCCAGCAGCAATGCGAACGCCAGGCCCAGCACCATCGCGATCAGCACCGCGCCCACGGTGAGGACCACCGTGTTAAGCGCGACGCCGCGGAACTGGCTGTCGGTGAAGACGTTGACGTAGTTGTCCAGGCCCACGAACTGCTGCGATCCGGGGCGGACGAGGTTCCAGCTCTGCAGCGAGTACCAGATGGTGAACAGAAACGGCAGCTGCGTGACGATGATCGTGAAGACCAGCGCGGGCAGCAGCGGGGCGCGGCGGACCCACCCCTCCCGGCCCTTGTTCACGGGTTCCCGCGGGACGATCTCCGCGGGCCTCTCGACGGTGGCGGTCATGATGTCTCCTCCGCTGGAGTGAGCGCGTCGTCGGTCACTGCCCCTCCCGCTGGTAGGACTCTCCGACGGTCTCGGCGTAGACCTGGGCCTGGTCGAGGGCCTCGTCGGCGGTCTGCTGCCCGGCGACGGCGGCCGAGAGCTGCTGGCTGACCCGCGTCCCCATGTCCTGGAACTCCGGGATGGCGAGGAACTGCACGCCCGTGTAGGGCACCGGCTCGACGCTGGGGTTGCGCTGGTCGGCCGCGGCGATCGCGTCGAGCGTCTGCTGCGCGTAGGCCTTCGACGCCTCGACGTACTGGGGGATCTGGTACGTCGACTGCCGGGCACCGGGCGGGACGTGCTCCCAGCCCAGCTCCTGCCCGACCATCGGGCCGTACTCCTTGGACGTCATCCAGGACAGGAACCGCCACGCCGCGTCGGAGGTGCCCTCCTCCTCGGCGGTCTTCGGGATGGCCAGCGACCAGGTGTAGAGCCACCCGGAGTCCGGCTTCTCGACGACGGGGGCGGGCGCGTAGCCGACGTTGCCCGCGACCCGCGACTCGGCCGGGTTCTCCACGATGCCCGCGGCGACCGTGGCGTCGTACCACATGGCGGCGTTGCCCTGGCTGAACTCGGTGCCGCACTCGGAGAAGCCCGCGGTCGCCGCACCCGGGACGCCGTAGTTCCGCTGCAGGTCGACGTAGAAGTTCGCGGCCTCACGGAACTTCGGCGAGGTGAGCTGGGCGTTCCACTGCGGGTCGTACCAGCGGGCGCCGAAGGTGTTGACCATCGTGTCGAACGGCGCCATCACCTCGCCCCAGCCCGGCTTGCCGCGCAGGCAGATCCCGGACATGCCCTTCGACGGGTCGTGCAACCGCTGCGCGGCGGCCGCGACCTCCTGCCAGGTCGGCTGCGCCGAGAGCTGGATCCCGGCCTGGGCGAACAGGTCCTTGCGGTACATCAGGAACGAGGACTCGCCGTAGAACGGCACCGCGTACATGTGCCCGTCCGGGCCGGACAGGGCCTGGCGCACGGCGGGGATGAAGTCGTCCTCGTCGTACCCCGGGGTCCGGGCCATCAGCGGATCGAGGTCCACCAGCCAGCCGTTGGCGGCCCACTGCGGGGTCTCGTAGTTCGAGATCATCACGGCGTCGAACTCGCCGCCGCCGGTCGCGACCGACGCGGTGATCTTCGCGCGTGCCTCGTTCTCGCTCAGTGACACGAACTTCAGCCGGATCCCCGGGTTCTCCTGCTCGAACCGGTTGGATAGCTGGATCGCGTCCTGCATCTGCGGGTTGGAGACGATCGCGATGGTGATGGTCTGCTGGCCGTCTCCTCCGCCGCCGAGCGCACCGGCGCCCGCGCATCCGGAGAGGGCGAGGACGAGGACCGCGATCACGGCGGTCAGGCTGCCGAGTCCTCGGCGCGGGCGGCGGGGTGGACGGTCGGGCGACCTGCTGGGCGGTGCGGCCACGGTGCCCTCCTTCTCGGGTATCGGCGGTGAGTTCCCGTGCGGCACGTGTTCCATGTCACGCCAGTACGTACGGTAAGGCCAATTTAAGCGCTTGCGCAAGCGCTTACGCATCGGAATGCTGCACCATGGCGTGACGCGGCTCACGAACCGCGGTACCCATCGCGGCGATCATGACACCGGGCGGTCCTCCCGGCAGGGCGAGACGAGAGGTGGTGGCGATGGCGACCATGGCGGACGTCGCGCGGCTCGCCGGCGTGTCGATCGCGACGGTGTCGCACGTGCTCAACGGCACCCGCACCGTCCGCCCGGAGACCCGGGCCCTGGTGCTGGACGCCGTGCGCGCAGCCGACTACACCCCCAACACCGTCGCCCAGGCGCTCGCCACCGCCCGCACCACGACCATCGGCCTCGCGCTCTCCGCCATCTCGAACCCGTTCCTGGGCGAGCTGATCCACGCCATCGAGGCCGAGGCGGCCCGGCAGGGCTACACCCTGCTGCTCGTCGACCCGCACGAGGACCCCGAGTACGAGGAGGTCGTGATCCGACGGCTGCAGGGCCGCCGCGTCGACGGCGTCCTGTTCGCCCCCTCCGCCCGGCCCGGCGCGGCGCTCGCCCACCTGACCTCCCGCGGCGTCCCGACGGTCCTGGTCGACCGCCTCATCGACGACCGGATGGACCAGGTCGGCAGCGAGAACGTCGAGGCCGTGGCGGGGCTCGTCACGCACCTGGCGGGCGCGGGACACGAGCGGATCGCACTGGTCGCGGGCCACCCGGGCCTGCAGACGACGCTCGAGCGCGTCGAGGGCTACCGGCTCGGTCTGCGGCGGGCCGGCCTCTCGGTCGAGCTGCGGGTCGACGGCCACTCGGCCGAGGAGCCCGCGCGCGTGGCCACCCACGCGCTGCTCGCCCGCGCCGACCCGCCGACCGCGGTGATCACCGCCAACAACTCGATGACGATCGGCGCGATGCAGGCCTTCCGCGAGGCCGGGCTGCGCGTCCCCGAGGACGTCGCCCTCGCCTGCTTCGACGACTTCCCCTGGGCGGACCTGTTCGCCCCGCGGCTCACGGCGGTCGCCCAGCCCTTCGCCGAGATCGGCCGCGAGGCGGTCCGCCTGCTCCTGCGCCGCATGGCGGACCCCGCCGCGCCGCCGCAGACCCTCCGCCTGCCGCCGCGCTTCGTGCACCGGGACAGCTGCGGCTGCGCCACCCGTGCGCGGTGAGTGGTGCCAGAGCACCACTTACCACGCACGACCGCCGGAGGCGGCAGACTGTCGCCGTGGACCTGCCCGTCATGCCGCCCGTGAAGCCGATGCTGGCGAAGCCGGCTCCCCGCATCCCCGCGGGGTCGCTGTACGAGCCCAAGTGGGACGGCTTCCGCTCGATCGTCTTCCGCGACGGGGACGAGGTCGAGATCGGCAGTCGCAACGAGAAGCCGATGACCCGCTACTTCCCCGAGCTGGTCGAGGCGCTCAAGGCGAACCTCCCGGAGCGCGCGGTGGTCGACGGCGAGGTGATCGTCGCGAACCTCGACGGCAACACCCTGGACTTCGAGGCCCTCCAGCAGCGCATCCACCCCGCCGCCTCGCGCGTGAACCTCCTCGCCGAGCAGACCCCGGCCAGCTTCGTCGCGTTCGACCTCCTCGCCCTGGGCGACGAGGACCTCACCGCGCAGCCGTTCGAGGTCCGCCGCGCCCGGCTGGAGGAGGCCCTCGCCGCGGCGCGGGCGCCCGTCCACGTCACCCCCCTCACCCGGGACGTCGACGAGGCGCGGCGCTGGTTCGAGCAGTTCGAGGGCGCGGGGCTCGACGGGCTGATCGCCAAGAAGCCCGACCAGACCTACCAGCCGGACAAGCGCGTCATGACCAAGATCAAGCACGAGCGCACCTGTGACGCCGTGGTGGCCGGCTACCGCGTGCACAAGTCCGGCCCCGACCTGATCGGGTCCCTGCTGCTGGGCCTGTACGACGACCGGGGCGTGCTCGCGTCCGTCGGCGTCGTCGGCGCGTTCCCGATGGCCCGGCGCCGGGAGCTGTTCGCGGAGCTGCAGCCACTGGTCACCGAGTTCGAGGGGCACCCGTGGAACTGGGGTGCGCACCTGGAGGGGGAGCGCACCCCGCGCAAGAACGAGGGCAGCCGCTGGAACAACGGCAAGGACCTGTCCTTCGTGCCGCTGCGCCCCGAGCGCGTCGTCGAGGTGCGCTACGACTACATGGAGGGTGCCCGGTTCCGGCACACGGCGCAGTGGGTGCGGTGGCGCCCCGACCGCACCCCGGAGTCGTGTACCTACGCGCAGCTCGAGCGTCCCGTCTCGTTCGATCTCGCCGAGGTGCTCGGCGCCGAATAGGTCGAACCAATCCTTGACAGCGCTCCTGGGCGCCGCTTAATCTCCTCGCATTGGTTCGACCAAAGGAGGTGGCACTGATGGGCGTCGATCTCTCGTATCTCGTGCAGAGCCTCGCGGCACAGGCCACCCCCGAAGCGGGGACCGGGCGGCTGCGGCTGCCCACCGAGCGTGAGCTCGTCGCCTCGCTGGACGTCTCCCGCGGGACGCTGCGCGAGCAGCTGTCGATGTTGGAGATGCTCGGCTTCCTGGACCGCACCCAGGGGCGCGGTTCCTACCTGCAGGTCCCGGACGCCACGTTCATCGCGCTGTTCTTCGGGCTGTCCCAGCAGCTCGGGCACCTCACCGGCCCGCATTTCCGGTCGGCGCGGGAGATGTTGGAGCTGTCCGTGGCCGAGGCCGCCGCCCGGCTCGCCACGGCGGACGACGTCGACGAGCTGCGCGGGCTCGTCGACCAGATGGTCGAGGCGAGTGGCGCGGGGGAGGACGAGAACGCGCTCGAGGCCGACCTCGAGTTCCACCGCACCCTGTTCCGCATCGTCGACAACCCGATCTTCGGCATCGTCGCGGAGGGCCTGAGCCACGCCCTGCGCAGCGAGGTCGTCGAACGCCGCCTGCGGGCGGCGGAGCGACTGCCGATCGGCCCGGGGGAGACCCGGGTCGTCGACACCGTGCACTACGGCATCGTCGACGCCGTCGGCGATCGGGACGCCGCGGGCGCCCGCGAGGCCATGCGCCGACACTTCGAGGTCTGGTCCTCGCTCGTCGGCGAGCCGTGACGGGTCGGCCGGCGCAGCTCGGCCGGCCCGCCGCAGACCCACCAGCCACCCTTCCCCCCGATCCGCCCGCGCGGGAGTGTGTTCCCACCCGCTCCCGCGCGGTGCCTCACCCACGAAGGATCCTCGATGAGCGACACCTCCGTCGTGTTCGTCGGCGTCGGCGCCATCGGCCTGCCGATGGCCGCCCGGCTCGTCGCGGCGGGCATCCCGACGACCGGCGTCGACCCGTTCCCGGCCGCCGCCGAGCGTGCCGCGGTGGCGGGCGTCCCGGTCGTCACGAGCCTGTCCGCCGCCCCGCGGGCCGATGTCGTGGTGGTCATGGTCGCCACGCCCGACCAGCTCGCGACCCTGGTCGACGAGGTCGTCGACGCAGGCGGTCAGACCTGGATCGTGATGAGCACCGTCGGCCCGGACGCGGTGCGCGAGCAGGGCGCGCGGCTCGTCGGGCGCGGTGCCACGGTGCTCGACGTCCCGGTCACCGGTGGCGTCGCCCGCGCCCGCACCGGCGAGCTCACCCTGTTCGCCGCCGGTGCGGACGTCGACGCGGTCCGGCACGTGCTGGAGCCGCTCGGCACGATCCGGGTGGTGGGCACCGCGCTGGGAGAGGGCCAGGCGATCAAGGTCGTCAACCAGCACCTCTGCTCGGTGCACATCGTCGCCGCGGCCGAGGCCCTCGCGCTCGCGGCGAAGCTCGGCCTCGATCCCGCGGCCGTCCTCCCGCTGGTGGAGAGCGGTGCCGCGGGTTCGTGGATGCTCTCCGACCGCGGCCCGCGAATGCTGCAGGGCACCGATGTCGAGGTCACCAGCACCATCGGCATCTTCGTCAAGGACTCCGGGCTCGTCGCCGACGCCGCCCGGAACGCGGACGCGTCGACCCCGCTCCTCGATCTCGCCCGCGACCGCTACCTCGCCGCCGCCGACGCCGGGCTCGCCGCCCGGGACGACTCGCGCGTCATCGAGACCTACTGAGAAGGGCACGTCAATGTCGACAGCGCAGCCAGCCGAGCGCGACAACCCCGCGAAGGTCTCCTTCGCATCCATGATCGGCACCGCCGTGGAGTCCTACGACTTCTTCATCTACGGCACCGCCTCCGCCGCCTACTTCGGCACCGTCTTCTTCCACTCCGAGAACGCCCTGGTCGGCGTGCTCGCCTCGTTCGCCACCCTCGCCGTCGGGTTCCTGTTCCGGCCGCTCGGCGGCTACCTCGCCGGTCACTACGGGGACCGGCTGGGCCGCAAGAAGGTCCTGATGTGGTCGCTGATCGTGATGGGCGTGGCCACCGTCCTGGTCGGCGTGCTGCCCACCTACGCCCAGGTCGGCGCCCTCGCCCCGATCCTGCTGATCCTGCTGCGGATCGTCCAGGGCATCGGCTTCGGGGCCGAGTGGGGCGGGGCCGTGCTGATGGCCGTCGAGCACGCCCCCGAGAAGCGCCGCGGGTTCTTCGGCGCGGTGCCGCAGATCGGCATCCCCGCAGGCCTGCTGCTCGCCAACGGCGCGTTCCTGCTCTCCAACGCCCTGTTCGAGGGTGACTGGGTCTGGCGGGCGCCGTTCCTCGCCTCGGTCGTCATGGTCGGCGCGGGGATGTTCATCCGGATGCGGGTCGCCGAGTCGCCGGAGTTCGCGAAGATGGAGCAGGCGGGCGAGATCCGCAGGCAGCCCGCGCTGGACGCGATCCGCCAGGACTGGCGGGTCATCCTGCGGATCGTCACGCTGCGCCTCGCCGAGACCGGTGGCTACTACGTGACCACCAGCTTCATGCTGTCCTACGTCGTGTTGGCGTCCCTCGCGGACAAGCAGAACGTGCTGATCGGCACCATGGTCGGCTCCGCGCTCGGCCTGGTGAGCCACCTGGCGTTCGGCGCCTTGAGCGACCGGATCGGCCGCAAGCCGGTGTTCCTCATCGGGTCCGTGTTCACCATCGTGTTCGGGATCCCGATGTTCCTGCTCGTCAACACCGGTGTCGGGATCGCGATCGTGGTGGCCGTCGCGCTGGGCCTGCTGTTCAGCCACGACCCGATCTTCGCGGTGGAGGCCTCCTGGTTCTCCGAGCAGTTCCCGCGGGACGTCCGCTCGTCCGGGATCTCCCTGGGCTACAACGGTGCGTCGGTCGTCGCGGGGCTGCTGCCCTTCCTCGCCGTGGCGCTCTACGGCTGGGTCGGCTGGATCGGCCCGGCCCTGATGTTCTGCGCGCTCGGTGTGATCTCCACCGTCGCGGCCCGGTTCGTCCGGGAGACCGCGCCCGTCCGCGTCGGCTCGCCCGCCGAGCCCGTCGCCGCCTGATCCCGGCCCGAAAGGACTCGCTGTGACCCTCGCGGTCGATCGTTCCACCGTCGTGAAAGAGGCGGCGTACCGGATGCGCCACCACGTGCTGGACATGGGGGAGGTGCAGGGGCAGGGCTACGTCGGGCAGGCGCTCGGCGTGGCGGAGATGCTCGCCGTGGTCTACCGGGACGTGCTGCGCTACCGCGCCGACGACCCGGACTGGGCCGACCGGGACCGGTTCCTGCTCTCCACCGGGCACTACGCCATCGCGCTGTACTCGGCGCTCGCCGAGGCGGGCATCGTGCCGGTCGAGGAGCTGCAGACCTACGGGGCCGACGACTCCCGCCTCCCCATGTCCGGCATGGCCTCGTACACGCCGGGGATGGAGATCTCCGGCGGGTCGCTGGGCCACGGCCTCACCGTCGCCGTCGGGATGGCGCTGGGGCTGCGGCTGCAGGGCAACGGCGCGCGCGTGCTCGACTTCCTCTCCGACGGCGAGCTCGACGAGGGCTCGACCTGGGAGGCCGCGATGGGCGCGACGCACCACCGGCTGGGCAACCTGATCGCGATGGTCGACATGAACGCGTTGCAGGCGGACGGGCGGACCGAGGGCGTGCTCTCGATCGAGCCCGCCCACGAGAAGTGGGCGGCGGCGGGCTGGTTCACCCAGCGCGTCGACGGCAACGACGCGGACGCCCTGCTGGCGGCGTTCGACGCGATCTCCGCCGAGCCCGTCGGGACGCCGTCGGTCATCCTGTGCGACACCAGGATCGGCCGAGGGGTCCCGCTCCTGGAGACGCGGGAGAAGGCGCATTTCATGAGGATCGACGAGCACGAGTGGGCGATCTGTCGCGAGCAGCTCACCGCAGGAGGCGTGGCATGACCGGCACCATCGAGCCCACGGCGCCCAAGCGCCTGACGACCTCGGCGATGATCGCGTCGTTCGCCGACCCGGGGCAGCGGACCTCCTCGGCGCCCTTCGGCCACGCGCTCGCCGACCTCGCCGACCGGGACGGCCGGGTCGTGGGGCTCACGGCGGACCTCGGCAAGTACACGGACATGCACGTGTTCGCCGAGGCCCACCCCGACAGGTTCTTCCAGATGGGGATGGCCGAGCAGCTGCTGTTCGGCGCGGCCGCGGGGATGGCCGAGGTCGGGCTGGTCCCGTTCGCCTCGACCTACAGCGTGTTCGCCGCGCGTCGCGCGTACGACTTCCTGTGCCTCGACGCCGCCGAGCCGAACCTGAACGTCAACATCGTGGGTGGGCTCCCCGGGCTGACCACCGGCTACGGACCGTCGCACCAGGCGACGGAGGACATGGCGATCTTCCGCGGGATGCCCAACCTGACGATCGTCGACCCGTGCGACTCGGTCGACATCGCCGCCGCGGTCCCGCAGCTGGCGGCCTGCGAGGGGCCCACGTACCTGCGGCTGCTGCGTGGCAAGGTCCCCACGGTGCTCGACGAGTACGACTACACCTTCCAGCTCGGGAGGGCGGCGGTGCTGCGCGGCGGCTCCGACGTGGTGCTCGTCTCCAGCGGACTGATGACCATGCGGGCCCTGCAGGCCGCGGACCGCCTCGCGGCGCACCACGTCGACGTCGCGGTCGTCCACACCCCGACGATCAAGCCCTTCGACGCCGAGACCGTGCTCCGCGAGCTCGACACCGACCGACTGGCGGTGACGCTGGAGAACCACACCGTCGTCGGCGGGCTGTTCGAGACCGTCGCCTCCCACGTGGTCCGCGCCGGTCTGGGGCGCGCGGTCGTCCCGATCGGGCTGCCGGACGAGTTCCTGGCGGCCGGCGCGCTCCCGACACTGCACGACCGCTACGGCCTGTCCACGGACAAGGTGGTCGAGCAGGTCCTGGCGTCCCTCTAGGTCCGCGCACGTCGGGCTGGAGGCGTCCGCGCTGGTAGACGGGCCGGAGTTCGGGCATGCTTGATCCGTGGCTCCCCATGTGCACGGGCCGGACTGCGACCATTCCGCCGACAAGCCGATCGGTTGGTGGCTCCGGCACGTCGACGGGCTGATCGAGTCCTCGATGGACCGGGTGCTGGCGGACGAGGGGATCGGGCGGCGGCACTGGCAGGCGCTCAACGCCGTGGCGGGCGGCGCGGACACCGAGCCGGCGCTCGACGCGGCGCTCGCGCCCTTCGGGGGCGCGTCGCGCCTGGTCCTGGACCAGCTCCGGGCGCAGCACTGGATCCAGGAGATCGCGGGCCGGATCAGCCTGACGCCCACGGGCTCCGCGGCCCGCGGACGGCTCGTGGTCGCCATCCGGGACTACCGCGCCCGGATCACCGAGGGCGTGTCGGAGGAGCAGTACCGCACCACCGTGGAGACGCTGGCGCGGATGGCGCGCAACCTGTCCTGAGCGCACGAGTCGGGCGCTCGGTGCGGCGAGATCCGGAGAAGTGTGCGTTCAGCGGGACGCCCACGACACCGTGCGCACACTTTCGGTGATCATGCGGAGGGCCGCCGGGCGGCGTGATCGCGGCGGGTGGATGATGCCGCCGTGGCCCTGCCGACCGCCGCCGAGCTGGAAGCGGCTCGGTCGCGCCCGCTCCCGGACGTCCTGCCCGGGCCCGGCGCGCCGTTCAAGGTCCTGTTCTGCGGGATCAACCCCGG
This sequence comes from Pseudonocardia oroxyli, assembly GCF_900102195.1. Taxonomy (GTDB): domain Bacteria; phylum Actinomycetota; class Actinomycetes; order Mycobacteriales; family Pseudonocardiaceae; genus Pseudonocardia; species Pseudonocardia oroxyli. The sequence goes on along the minus strand of NZ_FNBE01000004.1, from coordinate 311,284 downwards.
GCTGGTGTCCGCCGCGACCGGGCACCACTTCGCCCGCCCCGGCAACCGGTTCTGGCCGGTGCTGCACGAGTCCGGCTTCACCCCGCGACTGCTCGCGCCCGCCGAGCAGGGCGAGCTGACGGCGTCCGGCCTCGGGATCACCAACATGGCCGCCCGCCCCACCGCCCGCGCGGACGAGCTCACCGACGCCGAGCTCGTCGAGGGCGGCCGGATCCTCCGCGGCCTGGTGGAACGGGCCGCGCCGACCTGGCTCGCGGTCGTCGGGATGGGGGCGTACCGGACGGCGTTCGGGGACCGGGGCGCCGTCGTCGGGGCGCAGGAGCCGACGATCGGGTCCACCCGGATCTGGGTCCTGCCCAACCCGAGCGGCCTCAACGCCCACTACCCGAAGCAGCGCCTGGTCGAGGAGTTCGCCCGCCTCCGCGCGGCCGCCCTCCCCTCGTGAGCGGCGATAGTCGCTGGGGCGACTATCGCCGCTCACGGGACTGGCGCCGCTCTCGGGTCAGGCTTCGTCGAGGTCCGGGATCTCGGAGCCGGTGTCCCGGGCGTCCCGGTCCGCCCAGTCCAGCAGCGGTGTGATGTCGAAGGCCGAGCTGTCGATCTCCGCGTGCAGGTCGCCGAGGGCGGCGAACCGGGCCGGGACGGTGGCGATGGTGAAGTCGCCCGGTTCGGCGTCGTCGATCTCGTCCCACCGGATCGGCGCCGAGACCCGGCCCTCCGGGGTGCCGCGCACCGAGTAGGCGCAGGCGATGGTGTGGTCGCGGGCGTTCTGGTTGTAGTCGACGAAGATCGAGTTCGGGTCGCGGTCCTTGCGCCACCAGGACAGGTCGACCAACGGGCAGCGCCGCCCCACCTCCGCGGCGAAGGCGTGGGCCGCGCGCCGCACCTCGGCGAACCCGTGGGTGGGTGGGATCCGCACGTACACGTGCATCCCCTTGCCGCCGGAGGTCTTCGGGTACCCGACCGCGCCGAGCTCGTCGAGCACCTCGTGCGCCACGGCCGCCACCCGCCGGACGTCCGCGTAGGACGCCCCGGGCATGGGATCGAGGTCGATGCGCCACTCGTCCGGCGACTCGGTGTCCGCGGCGCGGGAGTTCCACGGGTGGAACTCCACCGTGGACATCTGCACCGCCCACACGACGTCCGCGGGATGGGCCACGCACAGCTCGTCGGCGTAGCGGTTGTACCGGGGGAAGTGCACCCGGACCGTCGGCACCCAGTCCGGCGCGCCCTTGGGCAGGCGCTTCTGGTGCACCTTGTCGCCGTCGGTGCCCTTGGGGAAGCGGTGCAGCATGCACGGCCGGTCCCGCAGCGCGCGGACGATGCCGTCCCCGACGGCGGTGTAGTAGTGCGCGAGGTCGAGCTTGGTCTCGCCGCGTGCGGCGAAGTAGACGCGGTCGGGGCTCGACAGCCGGACGGTCCGCCCGGCGACCTCGAGCTCGACCGCCTCGCTCACTGCCGCCAGTCGCGCCGCTTGCGCACGTTCAGCCAGACGACGCCGGCCAGGACGACCACCGACGGGACCACGGAGAAGAGGATCTCGGTCCAGCTGGTGTGGTGGCCGATCAGCATCAGCGGCAGCAGGATCGCGGTCAGCACGCCGGCGATCGTGGTGGCCTTCGGGAACTCCCCGTGCCAGCCCCACTCGGCGGACGGCTCGTCCGCGGGGTCGACCTTCGCGAGTTCGGCGCCCGCCATCTTTCCTCCAGTGTCGAGAGTGCGGGCCTCATCCTGTCACAACACGACGGCGAGGATGATGGGCGGTGATGAACGGATTCCCTCCGCGGTCGGTGCTGGTCCTGGGCTCGACCGGCTCGATCGGCACCCAGGCGCTGGACGTCGTCGCGCGGGCGGGCGGCCGCTTCGTCGTGGCCGGGCTGGCCGCGGGCGGCGGGGACGTCGACCTGCTCGCGGCGCAGGTCAGGGCCACGAACGTCACCCGGGTCGCCGTCGCGGACCGGCAGGCGGCGGCGCGGCTGCGGGCCGAGCTGCCGCACCTGGAGGTCGTCGACGGACCCGACGCCGCCGCCGAGCTGACGCGGACCACCCCCGCGGACGTCGTCCTCAACGGGATCACCGGCTCGCGCGGCCTCGGCCCCACCCTCGCCGCGCTCGAGTCCGGCGCCACGCTCGCGTTGGCCAACAAGGAGTCCCTGGTCGCGGGCGGCCCGCTCGTCACCCGTGCCGCCAAGCCGGACCAGATCGTCCCGGTGGACTCCGAGCACTCGGCGCTGGCGCAGTGCCTGCGCGGCGGCACGCGGGACGAGGTCGCCCGGCTGGTGCTCACCGCGTCCGGCGGGCCCTTCCGCGGGCGCCGGCGCGGCGATCTCGAGCACGTGGGCGTCGACGAGGCGCTGAAGCACCCGACCTGGGACATGGGCCCGGTCGTCACCATCAACTCGGCCACGCTCGTCAACAAGGGGCTGGAGCTGATCGAGGCCCACCTGCTGTTCGACGTCCCCTACGACCGGATCGACGTCGTCGTGCACCCCCAGTCCGTCGTGCACTCCATGGTCACGTTCGTCGACGGGGCCACGATCGCCCAGGCGAGCCCCCCGGACATGCGGCTGCCGATCGCGCTCGCGCTGGGCTGGCCGGAGCGGGTGCCCGGGGCGAGCGCGCCGAACGTGTGGGACGCGCCGCAGAGCTGGACCTTCGAGCCGCTGGACCACGAGGCGTTCCCCGGCGTGCGACTGGCCCGGTACGCGGGGGAGACGGGCGGGTGCCTGCCCGCGGTCTTCAACGCCGCCAACGAGGAGCTGGTCGCCGCGTTCGTCGCGGGCCGGATCGGCTACACCGCCATCACCGACCGACTGGAACGCGTGCTGCGGGCCGCGGACGGGTGGTCGGAGGACCCCGCTACCGTGTCCGACGTCCTGGCCGCGGAGGAATGGGCGCGGACACACGCGCAGGAGCTCACATGACAGTCGTCTGGACGATCGTCGGGATCGTCGTCTTCTTCCTGGGCATCCTGTTCTCGGTCGCCTGGCACGAGCTCGGGCACTTCGCCACGGCGAAGTGGTTCGGGATCAAGGTGCCGGAGTTCTTCGTCGGGTTCGGCAAGACCGTCTGGTCGCGCCGCCGCGGCGAGACCGAGTTCGGGTTCAAGGCGGTCCCGCTCGGCGGGTACGTGCGGATGATCGGCATGCTGCCGCCCGCCAAGGGCGAGCTCTACGGCCGCAGCCGCCGGACCGGCCCGTTCCAGGGCCTGATCGACGACGCCCGGCAGGCCAGCGCCGCGGACGTCGGCCCGGAGGACGCGGACCGGCAGTTCTACACCCGCGCGCCCTGGAAGCGGATCATCGTGATGATCGCCGGGCCGCTGATGAACCTCGTCCTGGCGATCGTGCTGTTCGCGATCGTGCTCATGGGCTTCGGCACGATGACGGCCACGTCGACGGTCAGCTCGGTCAGCCAGTGCGTGCTGCCGGCGGGCTCGCAGACCGACGTGTGCCCGCCCGGTGCGCCGCTCACCCCCGCCGCGGCGGCCGGGTTCGAGCCGGGCGACCGGATCGTCTCGTTCGACGGGCAGACCTTCGACTCCTGGGAGGACACCCAGAAGGCCATCCGCGCCGCCACGGGCACGGTCTCGGTGGTCGTCGACCGGGGCGGGCAGCTGGTCACCCTGACCCCCACCCTGATCACCACCGAGCTCCCCGCGCTCGACGGGTCGAACGACACCGTCCAGGCGAGCTTCCTCGGCCTCTCCCCGCTGCAGGAGATCCAGCGGCAGGGGATCGGGGCCGTCGGCGAGCACATGGTGGACATCGTCGGGCTCGTCGGGCAGAAGCTGGTCGAGATGCCGCAGCGGGTGCCGAACCTGTTCGGCGCGGTGTTCCTCGGCGAGCAGCGCGACCAGGACTCGCCCGTCGGCGTGGTCGGGGCCTCCCGGATCGGCGGGGAGATCCTCGCCGGCGACGCCCCGCCCGCCCAGGAGGTCGCGGCCTTCCTGTCGCTGCTGGCGATGGTCAACATCTCGCTTTTCCTGTTCAACCTGCTGCCCATCCCGCCGCTCGACGGCGGGCAGATCTTCCCGGCGATCTGGGAGGCGATCCGGCGCCGCATCGCCGCGCTGCGGGGCAGGCCGGACCCCGGCCCGGTGGACGCGGCCAAGCTCATGCCCGTGGCGATGACCGTCGCGTTGATCTTCATCGGGTGGAGCGCGCTGGTGTTCGTGGCGGACGTCATCAACCCCGTCCGACTGGGTTAGCGATAATGCCGAGGTGATCTCTCGCCCGCTTGCCGTGTTCGACATCGACGGCGTGCTGGCGGACGTCACGCACCGGCTGCACCACCTGCGGGCCCGCCCGCAGCGCTGGGAGCGCTTCTTCGCCGCGGCGGACGTCGACCCGCTGCTGGACGAGGGCGCCGAGCGGCTGCGCGAGGCCCAGGCGGACTTCGACGTCGTCTACCTGACCGGGCGGCCCGAGCGGAACCGGCGGCTGACCGAGCGCTGGCTCGCCCAGCACGACCTGCCCACCGGCCCGCTCTACATGCGGGAGGACGACGACTACCGGCCCGCCCGGATGATGAAGCGCGAGGTGCTGCGTAGGCTGGCCCGCACCCGCGAGGTCGCGTCGGTGCTCGACGACGACCCCGCCGTCGTCCGGGTCCTGTCGGACGACGGCTGGCCGGTCGAGCTGGCCACCTGGCTGCCGCACTCCTCCACGCTGGCCGACGCGCAGGAGAACAAGGGCCGCACCTGACGCCCGGGGGAACGGCGGGTGAACCGGTCCGGGTCACAGGGAGATCGTGGCCGGACAGGCGCATACTGGACGTCGTGAGCGTCTCCCTGGGAATGCCGTCGGCCCCCGCCCCCACCCTGGCCCCGCGCCGGCAGACGCGACAGCTGATGGTCGGGTCCGTGGGTGTCGGCAGCGAACACGCCATCTCGGTGCAGTCGATGACCACCACCCTGACCTCGGACGTCAACTCCACGCTGCAGCAGATCGCGGAGCTGACCGCCGCGGGCTGCGACATCGTGCGCGTCGCCTGCCCGAGCCAGGACGACGCGGACGCCCTGCCCGCGATCGCCCGCAAGGCGCAGATCCCGGTCATCGCGGACATCCACTTCCAGCCGAAGTACGTGTTCGCGGCGATCGAGGCGGGCTGCGCGGCGGTCCGGGTGAACCCCGGCAACATCCGCAAGTTCGACGACCAGGTCAAGGAGATCGCCAAGGCCGCGAAGGACCACGGCACCCCGATCCGGATCGGCGTCAACGCGGGCTCGCTCGACCGGCGGCTGCTGGAGAAGTACGGCAAGGCCACGCCCGAGGCGCTCGCCGAGTCGGCGCTGTGGGAGGCGAGCCTGTTCGCCGAGCACGACTTCCACGACATCAAGATCTCGGTCAAGCACAACGACCCGGTCGTCATGGTCCGGGCCTACGAGCTGCTGGCCGCGCAGTGCGACTACCCGCTGCACCTCGGCGTCACCGAGGCCGGGCCGGAGTTCCAGGGCACCATCAAGTCCGCCGTCGCGTTCGGCGCGCTGCTGAGCCAGGGCATCGGCGACACCATCCGCGTGTCGCTGTCCGCGCCGCCGGTGCAGGAGGTCAAGGTCGGGCGGCAGATCCTCGAGTCGCTCAACCTCAAGCCGCGCCGGCTGGAGATCGTGTCCTGCCCCTCGTGCGGGCGCGCCCAGGTGGACGTCTACAAGCTCGCGGACGAGGTCACCGCCGGGCTGACCGGCATGGAGGTGCCGCTGCGCGTCGCCGTCATGGGGTGCGTGGTGAACGGGCCGGGGGAGGCGCGCGAGGCGGACCTCGGCGTCGCGTCGGGCAACGGCAAGGGGCAGATCTTCGTCAAGGGCGAGGTCATCAAGACCGTGCCCGAGCACGCGATCGTCGAGACGCTGATCGAGGAGGCGCTGAAGATCGCCGAGACGATGGAGGAGCCCGGTGCACCCTCGGTGACCGTGGGGTGAACGTCCTGGGTGGTCGGGACGGCGCCGGTGTGGGCAGCACGGCCCGGTTGTGGCACCGTAGAGGGGTGCTGAGGGTCGCCGGTGCGCGGTTGCTCGATGATCGGGACCGTGGGGGCGTTCGTGCTGCCCTCGATGCCGACCCGGTGGCGTCCTGCATGGTCGCCGCCCGGGTCGAGGCCGCGGGGCTGGACCCCTGGCGCCTCGGCGGCGAGATCTGGGCCTCCGGCTCCCGGCTGGAGGGCCTCTGCTTCTCCGGGGCGAACCTCGTCCCGCTGCGCGGCGAGAAGACCGCCATCCGCGCCTTCGCCGACCGGGCCCGCCGGCACGGGCGCTCGTGCTCGTCGCTGGTCGGGCGCGCGGAGCTGGTACTCCCGCTGTGGGAGGAGCTCGCCGCCTCCTGGGCGCCCGCCCGCGAGGTGCGCGCCGACCAGCCCCTGATGGTGCTGGCCGGGGCGCCGTCGGTCGTGGCCGACCCGCTGGTGCGGCCCGTCCGGCTCGAGGAGCTCGACCGCTACCTGCCCGCGGCGATCGCCATGTTCACCGAGGAGGTGGGCGTCGACCCGCGCGCGGGGGACGGGGGCGCGGGCTACCGCGCGCGCGTCGCCGAGCTGATCTCCGCGGGCCGCGCGTTCGCCCGGTTCGAGGACGGCGAGGTCGTGTTCAAGGCCGAGATCGGCGCCATGTCCGCGCGGGTCGGGCAGATCCAGGGCGTGTGGGTGGACCCGACGCGGCGGGGCGAGGGGCTGGGCACCATCGGCACCGCCGCGGTCGTCGAGCGGCTGGGGGCGATGGGCCGCATCTCGAGCCTCTACGTCAACGGCTTCAACACCCCGGCCCGCCGCACCTACGACCGCATCGGCTTCACCCAGGTCGCGAGCTTCGCCACGGTCCTCTTCTGACCGCAGTGTGGCTCCATGATGCGGGTCACGCGAGCAGGTAGCGGGTCCAGGAGTCCGTGACGTAGTCGGCGAAGGACTGCGGGCTCCAGCCGCGCTCGTGCACCAGCAGGACCCAGTACTCGGCGGCGTTCATGCTCCAGACGACGTCGGCGACGTGCGCGTCCGTCAGGTCCTTCCGCAGCTCGCCGGTGCCGCGCAGGTCCGCGGCGAAGCGCAGCATGTTCGCCCGGCGGCGCTCGGCGATCTCCCGCCAGAGGGCGGCGCAGTCCGGGTCGGTGGCCGCGGCGTCGCGCAGCGCCAGGAAGATCGGGGCCAGGCGCTGCTGCAGGGCGGCGAGGACGGCGCGGTGGGTGTCCGCCGCCTGCCGGGCGCGCCGCGGGCTCACTGCTCCACCTCTGCGTCCGGCACGAGGGCGGGCTGCGCTACATCGACCTGTGGGAGTCGGAGGAGGCGTGTGCCGCGGCGTTCGCCGAGCGCATTTACCCGGCCGTCGACCGGGCCTTCGGGGGTGCTCGGCCCGCCACGGAGCCGGTCGTCGAGCGGCTGGAGGTCCTCGACGCGTCGGGTGCGTTGCTGGCCCGGACCTGAGGCTACCCTCGGGCGGTGCGTCGACTCGCTCCCCTGATCGCCGCCTGCGCCGTGGTCTGTGCCTCGGCGGGGTGCGGGTTGTTCACCGACAGCGGGCCCGAGGACACCGTCGCCGCCTACCTCGCCGCCTGGTCGGCGGGGGACGACGCGGGCGCCGCGGCCCGCACCGACGCCCCCGACCAGGCCCGCGAGACCCTCGCCACCGCCCGGACCGCCCTGCGGCCCACCGCGGTCACCGGCGAGATCGCGCAGGTCCGCACGGCCGGCCAGCGCTCCGAGGCGTCGGTGAACGTGACCTGGGACCTCGGCGGGGACCGGCGCTGGACCTACCTCACCGCGCTGCAGCTGCGCCCGGACGACGCCGCGGAGACCGGCTGGGTCGTCGACTGGAGCTCGGCGAGCCTGCACCCGGAGCTGCAGACCGGGCAGGCCCTGGCCCTGCGCACGGTCACCCCGGACCCCGCGCCGGTCACCGACCGGAACGGGGCACCGCTGCTCGCCGCCACCCCGGTCGTCACGATCCTGCTGGACCGGGCGGCGGCGGGGGACCTCAACGCCGTCGCCGCGGCGTTGGCCCGCGCGCTCGGCCCGATCGACCGGGCGATCACCCAGCAGTCGATCACCGACGGCGCGAACGCCGCCCCGGCCGGGCAGGCCGCCACCGTCGCCGTGCTGCGCGAGCGGGACTACGACACCGTCCGCGCCGCGATCTACGACCTGCCCGGCGTCCGGTTCACCAGCTCCACCCGGCTGCTCGCGCCGGATGCGGGCTTCGCGAGCCAGGTCCTCCCCGCCGTCCGGACGCACGTGGCCGACCAGGTCAACGGCAGGCCGGGCTGGGAGGTCGACGCCGTCGACGCGCTCGGCAACCCGCAGCGGACGCTCGCCGAGCAGCCCGTCACCCCCGGCGCCACCGCGCAGATCAGCCTCGACTCCACGATGCAGACCGCCGCGGAGGACGCGGTGAACGCGCTGCCGAACCAGGTCGCGCTCGTCGCCGTGCAGCCCTCGACGGGGGACGTCCTCGCCGCCGCCCAGAACGACGCGGCGGACTCCGCGGGCGCCATCGCCTTCACCGGCCGCTACCCGCCGGGCTCCACCTCCAAGATCGTGACCGCGAACGCCGCCCTGGGGAGCCTCGGGGTGAACGCGGCCACGCCGCAGCCCTGCCCCGGCACCACGTCGATCGGCGGGCGCGTGGTGCCGAACGAGAACGGGTTCGCGCTGGGCACCGTCCCGCTGGCCACGGCGTTCGCCCGCTCCTGCAACACCACGTTCGCGACGCTCGCCGCGCAGCTGGCCCCCGACGCACTGCCCGCCGCGGGGCTGCAGCTGGGCTTCGGCGCCGACTACGACGTGCCCGGCCTCACCACCGTCACCGGGAACGTGCCGCCCGCGGACGACGTCGTCCAGCGCGCCGAGGACGGCTTCGGCCAGGGCCAGGTCGTGGCCACCCCGTTCGGGATGGCGCTGGTGGCGGCGGGCGTCGCGCACGGCGGGCCGGTGGTGCCGCAGCTGATCCGCGGGGAGCTAACGGCGACGACCGTCGCGGCCACCCGGCCCGACCCGGCGGCGCTGGACCAGCTCCGCCCGATGATGCGCCAGGTCGTGACCGACGGGACCGCGACGGCGCTGCGGAACTCGGGCGAGGTCTACGGCAAGACCGGCACCGCCGAGTACGCCCAGGGCGGACAGAACCGGGCGCACGGGTGGTTCGTCGGCTACCGCGGGGACGTCGCGTTCGCCGTGCTGGTGGTGGACGGCGGCTCGTCGAGCGCGGCGGTCCCCATCGCGCAACGCTTCCTCGCCGGGTTCTGAGTAGTACCCTCGCCCAGTGCGCACCCCCCGGATCGCCACGCTCGCCCTGGCCGCCGACGCGGTGGCCGTCGTCGTGTTCGCGGCGATCGGCCGCGCGAGCCACGAGGAGGCCGGTAGCCTCGTCGGCCTGGCGGGGACCGCCGCACCGTTCCTCGCCGGACTGGCCGCGGCCTGGGCCACCCCGCTGGTGCGCGCGCAGCCCGCCGGGTTCCGGGCGGGCGCCGTGGTGCTGGCAGGCACCGTCGGGATCGGGCTGCTGCTGCGGGCCGCCTTCCTCGGCAGGCTGCCGCTGAGCTTCGCGATCGTGGCCACGCTGAGCCTGGCGGTGTTCCTGCTGGGCTGGCGGGGTGTCTCGGCGCTCACCGCGCGCCTCGCGCACCGCCGCGCTTCCGTACGATAGGGCCTCGTGACCGCAGTACTCGCCCCTGGCACGCCCACCCCCGTCCGTGACGTCCCGGCGCACATCCCGCGCCCGGAGTACGTGGGGCGCAAGGCGCCGTCGCCGAACCGGGACGGGGACGTGCAGACCCCGGAGACCATCGAGCTGATGCGGGTCGCGAGCCGGATCGCCGCGCAGGCGCTGCAGGCGGGCGGCGCGGCCGTGCGGCCGGGCTTGACGACGGACGAGGTGGACCGGGTGGTGCACGAGTTCCTCGTCGACCACGACGCCTACCCGTCCACACTGGGCTACCGCGGTTTCCCGAAGTCCTGCTGCACCAGCCTGAACGAGGTCATCTGCCACGGGATCCCGGACACCACCGTGATCTCCGACGGCGACATCGTGAACATCGACGTCACCGCGTTCATCGGGGGCGTGCACGGCGACACCAACGCCACCTTCCTCGCGGGGGACGTGTCCGAGGAGGACCGCCTGCTGGTCGAGCGCACCCACGAGGCCACCCTGCGCGCGATCAGGGCGGTGCGGCCGGGCCGCGAGCTGAACGTGGTCGGGCGGGTGATCGAGTCCTACGCCCGGCGCTTCGGCTACGGGGTGGTGCGGGACTTCACCGGGCACGGCATCGCCCGCGCCTTCCACAGCGGACTCGTGGTGCCGCACTACGACCAGCCGGACGTGCACGTCGAGCTCGTCCCCGGCATGACGTTCACGATCGAGCCCATGATCACGCTGGGGACGATCGACTACGACATCTGGCCGGACGGCTGGACCGTGGTGACGAAGGACCACAAGCGCACCGCGCAGTTCGAGCACACCATCGTCGTCACCGACACGGGTGCGGAGATCCTCACCCTGCCCTGACGCGCGACGGCCCGCGGGGTCTGGTGATCCGGCGCCCGTGGCCGCACGCTGGGGGCATGACGACGGTCCACGACGGCATCTCCGACCGACTGCGCGGCTGGCTCGAGGAGCAGCCGGTGTTCTTCGTGGGCACCGCGCCGCTGTCCGGCGACGGGCTGATCAACCTGTCCCCGAAGGGCACCCGCGGCACGTTCCGGGTGGTGGACGCGCACACCGTCGCCTACCTCGACCTGACCGGCAGCGGCGTGGAGACCATCGCCCACCTGCGGGAGAACGGCCGGATCTGCGTGATGTTCTGTGCCTTCGACGGCAGGCCGACCATCGTGCGGCTCCACGGCACCGGCAGCGTGCTGGCCCGGGACGAGCCGGGCTTCGCGGAGGCGCTCGCGGCCTTCGGCGAGCCGGGGACCTCCCGACGCCACGGCGCCCGCTCGGTGATCACCGTGGCCGTCCAGCGGGTCGCGGACTCCTGCGGCTACGCGGTGCCGCGGATGGACCTCGTCGAGGAGCGGAACGTCCTGGACCTGGCGCACGCCAAGAAGTCCCCGCAGGTGATGGTCGACTACCACCGGGAGAAGAACGCGCGCTCCCTCGACGGCCTGCCCGGGCTCTGACTCACTCCGCGGGCGCGCCGAAGACGTCCTGCAGCCGCCGCAGGGTGTCGCGGATGGACTTGGCGTTGACCTGCGGGAACTTGAGTCTCGCGATGCCCTTCGGGAACCGGGAGACGCCGTAGTCGAAGGTCTCGGTGACCCGGGTGCCCTCGGGGACGGGCTCGAGCTCGTAGCGCCAGATCGCCTTGGCCCAGTGGCACCAGGCGATCCGGCGGTCCGGGTCGAGCTCCACCACGTGGTTCGTGATCCGGTACGGCAGGCCGATCTTCATCTTGACGCCGAAGGTGTCCCCGAGGCGCAGGGACGACGGCCCGGAGATCGTCGACTGCACGGACCCGCTGCCGTCGAACTCGTGGTGTCGGTGCGGGTTCGCGAGCAGCGCGAACACCTGCTCCGGCGGCGCGGTGACCACCGCGGAGGCCCACACGCGCCCGTCCGCGATCGTGGCTCTCACCGCAGCGCCGCCAGGGCCTTGTCGGCGTGGGCCTGGAACTGGGTCTCGCTGCCGAACTCCGCGAGGATCTCGCGGTCCTGCCCGATCACGTACGTCCGACGGCGGGTGTGCAGGCCGCCCGGCAGCCAGGCCCGGTAGGCGCCCAGCTCCTTCGCGACCGCGTGGTCGGGGTCCGACAGCAGCGGGTAGCCCAGCGAGTGCGCGCCCGCGAACGTCGCCTGGGCCGCGACGTCGTCCGAGCTGATGCCGACGGGCTGCGCCCCGACCGCGGCGAACTCGGCCGCCAGGTCGCGGAAGTGGCAGGCCTCCTGCGTGCAGCCGCCGGAGCTCGCGATCGGGTAGAAGAACAGGACCACGGGGCCCTTCTCGAGCAGCTCGGAGAGCCGCCGGACGGTGCCGGTCTCGTCCTTGAGGGCGAAGTCGCTGATCATGCCCTGTCTCCTGTCATGGGGACCTTCTTCTTCGGGGGGAGCGGGATGAATCCGCTGGTGCGCTCGACGTAGTCGACGTAGCCGGGGCGGCGCTCGCCGATGGTGCTCTCCAGCAGCTTGGCGCCGGTGCCCTTGGCCAGGTTCACGGTGATCGCCGCGGCGCCGAGCACGCCGATCAGGCCGGCGGGCTGGTGCAGGGCGAGCAGGGCCAGACCCCACCACACGCAGGCGTCGCCGAAGTAGTTGGGGTGGCGGGTGTAGCGCCACAGCCCGCGGTCCATGACCCGCCCCTTGTTCGCGGGATCGGCCTTGAACCTGGCGAGCTGGGCGTCGCCGACGGTCTCGAAGAACATCCCGACGGCCCAGACCAGCACGCCGAGCACCGTCACGACCGTCGGCCAGACACCCCACGCGAAGCCGTGCGGAGGCGGAGCCTGCGGAGCCGACCATCCGTACTGCCCGACCTGGACGGGCAGCGACACGACCCACATCACCACGCCCTGGGTGAGGTAGACCTTGCGGAAGGCGTGCAGCCAGGGGTTGCCGCGGGCCTCCTTCATGAGCTCCACGTAGCGCTGGTCCTCGGGCTGCCCGTGGTTGCGGCGTCCGATGTGGATCGCCAGCCGGGCGCCCCAGACCACCGTGAGGGCTGTGATCAGCCACTGTCGCCAGGCGTCCCCGGAGCCCTGCGCCGCCACCAGCGTGACGATCGCGATCACGCCGAACCCGCTGCCCCACACCACGTCGATGCCGTCGTGCCGCTTGCGGACGTAGGCGACGGCCAGGGCCGCGGCCATCACCAGGAGCACCGCCACGGCGGTGATCCAGAGGTTGGTGAGGAAGGCGCCCCAGGGGAAGCTCACGGGGCCAGTCTCTCGTAGACGGGCTCGCGCAGCCTGTCGAGCGCGGGATCGGTGCCCAGGGTGGCGGCGCGGCTGCGGGGGAGCCCCGAGCGTCCCTCGGCGTCCGGTCGCACCAGCAGGATCTGGTGCACCCCCATCCGGTTCTCCTCGAACGCCAGCGCGGCGCCCGCGAGGTAGAGCAGCCAGACCCGGAACTGCTCCTCACCGATCAGCGCGATCGCCTCGGAGGCGTTGTCCTGCAACGTGTCCAGCCAGGGCCGGACGGTCCACACGTAGTGCTCGCGCAGCGAGTGGACGTCGACCGCCTCGAGCCCGGCCGCCTCCAGGAAGTTCAGGGTCTCGCCGAGCGGGCGCATGTGCATGTCCGGGGCCACGTAGGACTCCATGAACGCGCCGCCGCCCGGCGCGGAGTTCAGGCCGGACGCCCCGCGGGACATCTGCTGCAGGAGCAGCCGCCCGTGGGGGCGGAGCTTCGAGAACAGCTGGGCGGCGTAGACGGGGTAGTTGTCCTGCCCGACGTGCTCGCCCATCTCGATGGACGACACGGCGTCGAACGGCGGGTCGTCCACCTCGCGGTAGTCCTGGAGCCGGATCTCGACCCGGTCCTCCAGGCCCAGCTCGCGGACCCGCCGCAGCCCGAGGGCCCGCTGCTCGGCGGACAGGGTCACCCCGACGGCGGTGACGCCGTAGTGCGTCGCCGCGTGGATCAGCAGGGACGCCCACCCGCACCCGACGTCGAGCAGCCGCATCCCCGGCTTCAGGTCCAGCTTGCGGCAGATCAGGTCCAGCTTGTCCCGCTGCGCGTCCTCGAGCCCGTACTCGTCGGAGGCGTCCTGGGTCCAGTAGCCGCAGGAGTAGGCCATCCGCGGGTCGAGGAGGAACTCGTAGAACGCGTTGGACAGGTCGTAGTGGTGGGAGATGGCGGCGCGGTCGCGCAGGAAGGTGTGCCGCCGCCCCTGCAGCCGCGCCTCCGACGCCGGTGGTCGCGGCCGGGGTCCGAGCGCGCCGAGCCGTGCCGCGGTCCGCAGCGCGGCCAGCTTGTCCGCGAGGGTGAGCGGGCGGGCCCCGACCTTCCAGAACCGGGACAGCCCCTCGGCGATGTCCCCCTCGACGCCCAGCTCACCGGCCACGAACGCCCGCGCGAGCCCGAGCTCGCCCGGGCTCCACAGCAACCGCCGCAGCACCCGGCGGTGGCGCAGCAGGATGATCGGCCCGGGCCCGGCGGGGCCGGCGATGGATCCGTCCCAGGCCTTGATCCGCACGGGCAGCGGCGCCCCGAGCACGTGCTTCTCGAGCATCTCCGCGATCCGCGAAGCGACAGACATGGCACCTCCGGTGCTCGTGCGCGGCAAGTGGTGCTCTGGCACCACTTGCCGCGCACAGGGGTCAGCGGGTGAGGGAGAGCTGGTAGACGTCGAGGTAGCCGACGCGGAAGCCCGCCTCGCAGTACCCGAGGTAGAACTCCCACATGCGGCGGAAGGTCTCGTCGAAGCCCAGCGCGGCGACCTCGGACCAGCGCTCCTGGAACCGTCGGTTCCAGTGGTTCAGGGTGCGGGCGTAGTCCGGGCCCAGCGAGCGGCGCTCGGAGATGTGCAGGCTCGTGTCCCCGAGGCTGCGCTCGATCGACTCGACGCTCGGGATCAGCCCGCCGGGGAAGACGTACTTGTGGATCCAGGTGTAGTCGTTGCGCGCCACCCGCATCCGGTCGTCCGGCATGGTGATGGCCTGCAGCCCGACCCGCCCGCCCGGCTTGAGCAGGCGGTCCAGGGCGGCGAAGTAGGTGGGCCAGTACTTCTCGCCCACCGCCTCGATCATCTCGACGGACACCACGGCGTCGTAGGACCCGCGGGCCTCGCGGTAGTCCCGCAGCAGCACCTGGACGCGGTCGGCGAGCCCGGCCGCGGCGATCCGCTGCTCGGCCAGCGCCGCCTGCTCGGCGGAGATGGTGATCGTCGTGACGCGCGCGCCGCGGCGCGCGGCCCGGATCGCGAGCCCGCCCCAGCCGGTCCCGATCTCCAGGATGTGCTGGTCGGCGGCGACGCCCGCCAGGTCCAGGATGCCGTCGATCTTGCGCTCCTGGGCCGCGACCAGGTCGTCCGAACCCGGGGCGAACCAGGCCGCGGAGTAGGACATGGTCTCGTCCAGGAACAGCTGGAACAGCTCGTTCGACAGGTCGTAGTGCCGGTGGATGTTCTCCCGGGACCCCTCCAGCGAGTTCGCCTCCTCAGCGGGCTGGCGCGCCTCGACCCAGCGCCGGGCCAGCCTCTGCAGGGCGGGCGGGATCAGCGTGGACAGGGTGGCGGCGAAGGGCTCCAGGAGGCCCGGCAGGTCGTCCGCGGTCCAGTCGCCGACCATGTAGGCCTCGCCGAACCCGATCTTGGAGTCGTTGCCGAGCCTGCGGAAGAAGGCGTCCGGTCGGACGATCCGCATGGTCGGGCCACCGAGGCCCAGCACCTCGTCGCCGATCTCGACGCGCACGGGCAGCGACCGCACCGCGCGCCGGAACAGGCCCTCGGCGATCCGGCCCTTGACCGGGGAGCGCGGCACCGTGCCCAGCCCCGGCCACACCCCCTCGTTGGGGCGGGGGACGGCGCGCGTGGGCGGCTGCGGCTCGTGAATGGTCATTCAGACCCCCTCCTGAGGGCGGTGCGGCGGGCGCGGCACGACGGGAAGTCGCTTGAGCCACAGGCGGATGCCGTGGACCCGGATGAGCGCGGAGGTGCGCAGGGTGACGAGTGGGCGGTGCAGCGCCAACGCGGCGAGCGCCCGCGGGGTCGCCGCGCGGCGGGTGCCGGTGACGGTGGCGGTCAGCGCGGTGGTCTCGTTGCGGCGCAACGTGATGGCCAGCGCGAGGCGCTCGCCCGGGGCGGGCAGGGACAGCCGGTAGTCACCGTCGACGGCGAAGAACGGCGACACGTAGAAGGCCTTCGCGGTCTCCGCGCGCTCCGCGGGCAGCAAGTAGCAGTGGCGTTCCCCGTAGGTGTTGTGGACCTCGGCGATCACACACTCCAGCTCCCCGGTGTCCCGGTGGCACCAGAAGACCGACAGCGGGTTGAACACGTGGCCGAGGACGCGGGCGTTGGCCAGCATGAGGATCCGGCCGCCGCGGAGGTCGACGCCCTGTTCGGCGAGGTAGGCGTCGACGTTCTCCCGGATCGTCCGGTCCGGGTCGCCCAGGTGGTCCCGCGCCTCGAACCGGGCGAGCGGACCACCGAAGCGGGGCAGGTCGTCGAGGTCGACGAGCCAGAGATAGGTCCGGTGCGCGAACCCGTAGTCCACCGCCTCCCGGCGGCGGTGGCGCACCTCGGCGTCGTAGAGGGCTACCACGTCGCCCCCAGGGACTCGGCGGCGCGGACGCCGGAGAGGCAGCCGTCCTCGTGGAAGCCCCACCCGTGGTAGGCCCCGGCGAACGCGGTGGTCCCGGTGTTCAGGGCGGGCAGGTCCCGCTGCGCCGCCACGGACGCCGGGGTGTAGATCGGGTGCTCGTAGGTCATCCGCGCGATCACCCGGTCCTCGGCGACCCGGCCCGCGCCGTTGAGCGTGACCACGTACGGGCCGCCGTCGAGGTGCTGCAGGCGGTTCATGTCGTAGCTGACCAGCACGGAGTCCTCGCCCGCGCAGGTGGACTTGAGGTAGTTCCAGCTCGCCCGGGCGCCCGCGGCGCGCGGCAGCAGCGAGTCGTCCCCGTGCAGCCAGGTCTCGTTGCGGGAGTAGGCGAACGCGCCGAGGGTCGCGCGCTCGGCGTCGGTCGGGTCGGCGAGCAGGGCCAGCGCCTGGTCGGGGTGGGTGGCGACGACGACCTTGTCGAAGCGTTCGCCGTCCACGGTGATCCCGCCGATCCCGCCGACCCCGCCGCCTCGGCGGACCGAGCGCACGGGGGAGCCGACGCGGACGTCGGACAGGTTCTTGCGGATCAGCTCCACGTAGCTGCGGGACCCCCCGACGACCGTGCGCCACTGCGGGGAGCCGCCGATCGCGAGCATCCCGTGGTGGTCGAGGAAGGTGAACAGGTAGCGGGCCGGGTACTCGAGGCTCAGCTCCGCGCCCGCGGACCACACGCAGGACACCACGGGGATCATGAAGTGGTCGACGAAGTACAGCGAGTACCCGCCGACGGCCAGGAACGCCCCCAGCGTGACGTCCCCCGCGCGGGGGTCGGCCAGCACCCGTCGGGCGTGGCGGTGGAAGCGGACGACCTCGCCGAGCATCCGCAGGTAGCGCGGGTTGCGGGCGTTCGCGGGCGTCGGGAACAGCCCGCCGAGCCTGCGGGCACCCGCGTACTCCAGGCCGCACCCCTCGCAGCGCACGCTCATCGACATGTCCGAGTCCTGTGTGGCCACGCCGAGCTCGGCGAACAGGCGCAGCAGGTTCGGGTAGGTCCGGTCGTTGTGGACGATGAACCCGGAGTCGACGAACGTGCCCGCCAGGTCGTGCGTGTGGGCGTGCCCGCCGAGCCGGTCGTCCCCCTCGAACAGGGTGACGTCGTGGGTGCGCCGCAGCAGGTAGGCGGCGGTCAGACCGGACACACCGGCGCCGATCACGGCCACGGACGTCATCGCAGGGCTCCCAGGGGGACTTCGAGGCCGCCCGGGGTGGGCTGCCGCATGGCGTTCGTGATCGCGGGGTCCTCCGGTTCGAACCCGAGCTCGCCCAGCACGAAGCGCTGCACGAGGGAGTGCCAGTCCGCGGCGTGGCGGAGCATGGCGTGGCCGTCGCCGTGGACGTCGAACCGGGCGACGCGGGTGACCTGTCGCGCCCGGACGGCGTAGGCGAGGGACTCGCGCGGATCGGTCATGCGTTCGCGGTCGCCGTGGGCGATGAGGACGTCCCGCCCGGCGAGCTGGTCGACCGGGTCGCTTCCGTCGAGCCAGGGCGCGAGCGCGGCCACGGCCCGCACCTGCGGCGCGCCCGCGGCGTGCAGCACCGCCCGGCCGCCCATCGAATGGCCGACCAGCACGGTGGGGAGGTCCCCGGTCAGGAGCTCGGCCACGTCACGGGCGGCGTCTCGCGCCGGTCCGTTCCAGCCGCGGAGCCGGTAGCGGACCATCGCGACGGCCAGGCCCTCGGTCCGGGCGAGGAGCCGCGCGAACGGCAGCATCCGCCAGTAGGTGAGCCGGCGGCGCTCACCGGACTCCGACGACCGCGACCGTCCACCATGGGCCACGACGACGAGCGCGCGCGGATCCTCGGGTGGCGATCCCACCGGCTCCAACCTGGGCAGACTCACGCACACCTCCGTGTCGGGACTTCCGTGGGCATCCGTGTCCGACCCGGGGCGCGGATGGCGGTCTGTCCGTCATGTCACAACAGGGAGATCATCGCGCCACCCGGCGTACTCCGCCTGTCGATCGTGGGCGAGGATCGGGGGCGGAACCCGAACGCTGGAGGAGTCTGTGCCCACCCCCGACGTGCCGCCGCTGTTGACCGCCCGGCAGAGACTGCTGCTGACGTTGCGGCGCAAGCGTCGGACCTCGGGGTTCTGGTTCGGCCTGGCGATCGAGCTCATCTGGCCGCTCGTGATGGTGTTCACTCGGCTCGGCTGGAAGGGCGGGCAGCACATCCCGCCCACCGGCGGCGTGCTCATCGCGGCCAACCACGTGTCGGGCTGCGACCCGATCTACGACACCGCATTCGTCATCGCCCACCGGCGCATGCCCCGGTACCTGGCGAAGTCCGAGCTGTGGACCGTGCCGATCGTGCGCTCGGTGCTGGGCAAGGGGCAGCACATCCCCGTCTACCGCGACTCGGCGCGGGCGATGGACGCCTTCCGCGGGGCCGTCGAGGCCCTGGAGCGCGGGGAGGTCGTGGTGTTCTACCCCGAGGCCACCTACACCGCGGACCCGGACGGCTGGCCGATGAAGGCGAAGAACGGCATCGGCCGGATCGCCGTCCAGTCCGGGGTGCCGGTCATCCCGCTGGCCAACTGGGGCACCCAGGAGGTGCTCTCGCCGAAGGGGAAGGTGGGCCTGTTCAAGCGGGTCAGCCTGGTCGCCGGCCCGCCCGTCGACCTGTCGGAGTTCGTGGGCAAGCCCCGGACCAGGAGCAACCTCGACGCGGCCACCGCCACGATCATGAGCGCCATCACGGGCCTGGTGGCGGACGTGCGGGGCGAGGAGCCGCCGGAGCTGGCCTACGACCCGGCCCGCAAACCCCTGGCCGGCTGACACCCGGCGAAGGATCCTGCATCCGGTGTCACCGGTGACACTCGTTGCAGGATCCTTCACTCGCGGGCCAGGCGCTCCAGGCGTCTCGTGGTCGGCCAGCGGACCTCTCGCGCCCAGCCGAGACGTTCGAACAGGCGGATGGTGACCGCGCTCAGGTCGACCTGGCCCTTCTGCACCCCGTGGCGGGCGCAGGTGGGGTCGGCGTGGTGGAGGTTGTGCCAGGACTCGCCCATCGAGAAGATTGCCAGCCACCAGACGTTGGCGCTGCGGTCGCGGGCGGCGAAGGGGCGCTCGCCCCACATGTGGCAGATCGAGTTGATCGACCACGTGACGTGGTGCAGCAGCGCGACCCGGACCAGCCCGGCCCAGAACAGCGCGGTGAGCGCACCCCACCAGGACCAGGTGACCAGGCCGCCGAGCAGGGCGGGGAGCAGCAGGGTCAGGGCGCTCCACAGGCCGAACAGCGAGTCGATCCGGCGCAGGTCGGTGTCCTGGAGCAGGTCCGGGGTGAAGCGCTCCTCGTTGGTGAGGTCGCGGTCGAACAGCCAGCCGGTGTGCGCGTGCCAGAATCCCTTCGCCAGCGCGCGCGTCGATGTGCCGAACAGCCAGGGGGAGTGGGGGTCGCCCTCCTTGTCGGAGAACGCGTGGTGGCGCCGGTGGTCGGCCACCCACTTGATCACCGGGCCCTGCATCGCGAAGGAGCCGGCCATGGCCAGCGCGATCTTCAGCCCGCGGGTGGCCTTGAACGAGCCGTGCGTGAAGTACCGGTGGTACCCGACGGTGATCCCCAGGCAGCAGGCGACGTAGAACACGGCCCCGATCAGGACGTCCGACCAGCCCAGGAAGCCGACGACGGCGGCGAGGGGGACCGCGGCCACCAGTGCCGCGAGCGGCAGGAACACGAAGACGTACACCCCGACCTGCTGGGGGAGCGCACGGCGCCCCGCGAGGATCGGCTTCGGGCCTGCCAGGGTCATAGGGCTCACTCCCGGTGTTCGGCGCGCGGGCGCCGGGCGGATCGGCCCGTCCAGGGTAGGTCGGTCAGATCTCCAGGCCCAGCAGTGCGTTCTCCACGACCTCGGGCAGCGCCGGGTGGATCCAGTACTGCCCCGTCGCCATCTCCCGGGCCCCCAGCCCGAAGGACATGGCCTGGATCAGCGGCTGGATCAGCGTGGACGCCTGCGGGCCCATGATGTGCGCGCCCAGCAGCCGCCCGGTGCCCTTCTCCGCGATGATCTTGCAGAGTCCCGTGGTGTCCTCCATGGCCCACCCGAAGGCGACGTCCCCGAAGCGCTGCACCTTGACCGTGTAGTCCAGGCCCGACATGCGGACCATCTCCTCGGTCTTGCCCACGCTGGCCACCTGCGGCTCGGTGAACACGGCCGACGGGACGTTGCGGTGGTCGGTCTCGAGCGGGGCCTCCGGGTGCAACAGGTTGTGCCCCACCACCTTCGCCTCGCGGTTCGCGACGTGCTTGAGCGCCCACGGGGAGCTCACGTCACCCAGCGCCCACACCCGCTCGGCGCTGGTGCGCTGGAACCGGTCCACCTCGATCCGGCCGTCGGAGTGGGTGGCGATCCCGGCCGCGCCGAGGTTCATCCGGTCCCCGTTGGGGATCCGGCCCGCGGCCACGAGGAGGACGTCGGCGGCGACGGACGACCCGTCGTCGAGCGCGACGGTCAGGTCTCCCGCCTCCCCGGTGACGCCCGTGACCTGGGTGGCCAGCCGGACGTCGAGCCGCTCGGAGAGCAGCTCGGTGTAGGCCGCCGAGACCGTCTCGTCGTGGGAGCGCAGCATCCTGCTGCCGCGCACGACGACGGTGACCTCGGTGCCGAGCGCGGAGAACACGTGCGCGAACTCGGCCGCGATGTACCCGCCGCCGACGATCACCATCCGCCGGGGCAGCTCGTCGATCCGCATGATCGTGTCGGACGTCTCGTACGGCGCGCCCGCGATCGCCGCCGGCACCATCGGGCGCCCGCCCGCGGCGACGACGACCTGGTCGGCGGTGATCTCGTCCACACCGGACCCGTCGGTCCGCTCCACCCGCAGCGCCCTGGGCCCGGTGAAGGAGGCGTGGCCGAGGTAGACGGTGACGTTGTCCGAGCGCTCGGCGCGGTACTCCAGCCCGCCCTTGGCGATGGGGTCGATCCGGCCGAACACGCGGTCCCGGATGTCCGCCCAGCGCACCTTGTCGATGGTGGCGTCGACCCCGTACCGGGAGGCGTGGCGCACCGTCTCGGCGACGTCGGCGGCGTAGACGTACATCTTCGTCGGGATGCAGCCGACGTTCAGACAGGTCCCGCCGAACACCCCGTGCTCGACGATCGCCACGTCCCAGTCGGCGAAGCGCTCGTCGATGAAGGTGTTGCCGGAGCCGGAACCGATGACGACGAGATCGTGATGGGCCACTCCACGAGGCTAACCGCACGGGTGAACGCGGGCGCGGGCACCGGACCGCCCGCTGCGCGATACTGCGCACATGAGCGAGGACTCAGCCACGCGCCCCGCGCCGGACCCGGTGGCCGTCGAGCCCACGGGGACGGTCGCGGTGCCCACCGACGACACACCGCCCACCGCCGAGCGGACGACGACCACCCCGCGCCGCGCACCCGCGACCCGACACTCGCGGGTCAGCGGGATGTGGGTGGGGCTGATCCTCTCCGCGGTCGTCCTGCTGTTCCTGCTGATCTTCATCCTGCAGAACCTGGAGCCGGTGCGGATCCAGTTCCTGGGCCTGGACGGCACCCTGCCCACCGGCGTCGCGCTGCTGCTCGGCGCGATCGCCGGGATCCTGCTGGTCGCCATCCCGGGCAGCGCACGGATCGTGCAGCTGCGCCGGGCGGCGCGGCGCGGCGCCCGGCGCGCGCAGTAGCGCGGGGCGACCCGGGAGCTGCACGTTTCGTGCGCTCAGTGCTGCATGATCACGACTTCCGTGCGCTCAAGGCGGTGCGAGCAACGCTGAGCGCACGGAACCGGTGATCAGGCCGCGCGGCGGCGCCGGGGAGGACGGCCCTGGCCACGGGGCTGACCGCCACCCTGACCGCCGCCGCCACCGCTGCGGCGTCGCCGCCCGGTGCCCGCGGCGGGCTGCTGCTGCGGAGGCTTCGGCGCCTCGACCGGGATGCCGCTGGGCTCCCGGGCGCCGGTCACGTCGACCAGCGAGGCCGAGCCGGGCGCGGCGGTGCTGACGTCCGGCTTCACCCCCGCCTGCCGCATGAGGGTGTCGACGTCTCGCCGCTCGTCCGCGGTCACCAGCGTGACGACGACGCCGGACTCGCCACCGCGGGCCGTCCGACCCGCGCGGTGCAGGTAGTCCTTCGGGTCGCCCGGCGGGTCGACGTGCACGACGAGGCTCACGTCGTCGACGTGGATGCCCCGCGCCGCGACGTCCGTGGCGACGAGCACGGGGATGCTGCCGTCCTTGAACGCGTCGATCGCGCGGTTGCGGGCGTTCTGGGCCTTGCCCCCGTGCAGCGCGCTGGCCTGCACGCCGGTGCGGCGCAGCTGCTTCACCACGCGGTCGGCGCCGTGCTTGGTGCGCACGAAGAAGATCGTGCGGCCCTCGCGGGCGGCGATCTGCTGGACGATCTGGTTCTTGTCGTCCCGCTGCACCAGGAACAGGTGGTGGTCCATGGTCTCGACGGGCGCGGCCGCGGACGCCACGGCCCGGGTCACCGGGTCGTGCAGGTAGCGGTCGACGAGGGTGGAGACCTCGTTGTCCAGCGTCGCGGAGAACAGCAGGCGCTGGCCGTCCGCGGGCGTGCGGTCCAGGATGCGCTTGACCTGGGGCAGGAACCCCATGTCCGACATGCGGTCCGCCTCGTCGATCGCGGTGATCTCGACGTCGGAGAGGTCGCAGGTGCCCTCGGTGACGTGGTCCGTCAGCCGGCCGGGGGTGGCGACCAGCAGGTCGACGCCGCGGCGCAGCGTGTCGATCTGCCGGTTCATCGACATGCCGCCGACGACGGAGGCGACGGTCAGGCCCAGCGCCTTCGCGAACGGCTCGACCGCGTCCATGACCTGCTGGGACAGCTCCCGGGTGGGGACGAGCACGAGCCCGCGCGGGCTCTTCGGCCGCGCCCGCTCCCCGGCGAGCCGGGAGACGAGGGCGAGCCCGAACGCGAGGGTCTTGCCCGAGCCGGTCTGGCCGCGGCCGAGCAGGTCGCGGCCGGCCAGGGTGTCCGGCAGGGTCGCGGCCTGGATGGGCCGGGGGTCGGCGAAGCCCTCGTTCGCCAGGGCCTTGAGGACCGGCTCGGGCAGGCCGAGGTCGGCGAAGGTGGGGAAGCCGCTCGCGGGCGGGGTCCAGAGGACCTCCGGCGGCATGGCCCGACGCTGCGGGGCGGCGGGAGCGGAGCCGCCGCGGGAGCGGCGGGGACGGCTCGAACGGGTCGAGCTGGTGCCGCGGTCCGCAGAGCGGGCAGGGCGGCGGGACGGGCTGGTCACGAGACCTCCGTGGACGGTGGCACGTCGCACGGCGGAGCGGGCGGCGATGGCCGCGCCTTCACGGGACGAGCCCGGGCGCGGATGGGGAGTGCGCCCGAATGGATACGTACAGGTGCGCGCGGTGAGGCCCGGGCGCTCGGCTCCAGTGTAGGGGAGCCGAGCGGCGGGCTGGTGGTCGCACCCTGTGATCTCGCCCCCCGAGACGGCGAAGGGCGCGTTCGCTCAGTAGGTGTGAGCGAACGCGCCGTTCGCGCAGGGCGTCGCGGTCACGACCCGGCTCGAGCGGGGTTCGGGGCCGTGCCGGGCGCCGGTCCAGGTGGACCAGCGGTCGCCCTCGGGTGGCAGGTCCGGGTCACGTCTCGGGCCCCGACCCTGGGAACGGCGTCCAACGAATACGGTCGGGCCATGACCACCCGTCCGACCCTGCGCGGTTCCTTCGGCATGTCCGCCTCCACCCACTGGCTCGCGACGGCGACGGTGCAGTCGGTGCTCGAACGCGGCGGCACCGCGGTGGACGCCGCCGTGGCGGGCGGGTTCGTGCTGCAGGTCGTGGAGCCGCACCTCAACGGGCCGGGCGGGGACCTGGTGGCGATGTTCGCGCCCCGCGGCAGCGACCCCCGGGTGATCTGCGGCCAGGGTGCGGCGCCCGCGGGGGCGACGCGGGAACGCTTCGCGGACTTCGACTCCGTGCCCGGCGCGGGCGCGCTGGCCGCGGCGGCCCCCGGCGCCACGACGACCTGGCTGTGGCTGCTGGCCGAGCACGGGACCTGGGAGCTCGCGGACGTCCTGGACTACGCGATCCACTACGCCGAGACCGGTTTCCCCGCGCTGGCGAGGTTGCGCGGGACGATCGCGGCCGTCGAGAGCCTCTTCCGCGAGCACTGGCCCGCCTCCGCGGCGCTGTGGCTGCAGGAGGGGGACACCTTCACCAACCCGGACTGGGCGCGCACCCTGCGCCTGCTGCGGGACGCGGGCGGCGACACCCGGGAGGCCCGGATCGAGGCGGCGCGGCGGGTCTGGCAGGAGGGCGAGGTCGCCGAGGCGATGGCGGCGGCCGCCGCGGTGCCCCACCGGCACTCGGACGGACGCGACCACGCCGGCGTGCTCACCGCCGCCGACATCGCCGCGTTCCGGCCCGCGCTCGAGGAGCCGATGACCCTCGACTTCCGCGGGACGACCGTCGCCAAGCCGGGCACCTGGAGCCAGGGACCGGTCCTGCTGCACGCCTTGGCGATGCTCGACCGGCTGCCGCACCTGGACCCCTCGACCGCGGAGGGCGCGCACACGGTCGTCGAGGTGCTCAAGCTGGCGCTGGCCGACCGCGAGGGGTTCTACGGCGACGGGCGCGGGTTCACGCCGTCGGGGGACCGGGCCGCGCTCGTCGGGGAGCGGTCGGCGGGCTACCGGGTGAGCGAGGGTGGGTACGTGCCGCCGCTCGAGCTCGACGGGCCCCCGCAGGACGGCTCCACGACCTTCGCAGGCTCCGGGGAGCCGACCGTCGCCCGGGACGGGGCGACGCGCGGGGACACCTGCCACCTCGACGTCGTCGACCGCTGGGGGACGATGGTCTCCGCGACGCCGTCGGGCGGGTGGCTGCAGTCCTCGCCGACGGTCCCCGGGTACGGGTTCTGCCTGGGCACGCGGCTGCAGATGACCTGGCTGGACCCGGCGTCGCCCGCCGCGCTGACCCCCGGGCTGCGCCCGCGGACCACCCTGAGCCCCACCCTGCTGCTGCGCGACGGCGAGGCGGTCGGAGCCCTCGGCACCCCCGGCGGCGACCAGCAGGACCAGTGGCAGCTGCTCTACCTGCTGCGGACCCTCGTGCTCGGGATGAGCCCGCAGGAGGCGATCGACGCACCCGCCCTGCACACGACCGCGATGCCGGGCTCCTTCTGGCCGCGCACCTGGACCCCGCACGGCGTGGTGGCCGAGAGGAGGCTCGGCCCCGCGGTGCTCGACGGCCTGCGGGCCCGCGGCCACGAGGTGGTCGACGCGGGACCGTGGAGCCTCGGGCGGCTGTCGGTGGTCACCCGCGACCCGCGCACCGGCGAGCTGGGCGCCGCCGCCAACCCCCGCGGCGCCCAGGGCTACGCGGCCGGTCGCTGAGACCCGCCCCCCGCTTCGGACGTGTGTGTCGCCCGGATCAGGCGGGGAGGACGAGGTCCAGGTGGTCGGCCTTGCGTTCGACCGTCAGGCCCGCCTTGCGGGCGATCCGGGCCACCCCCGCCGCGTCGCTCGGCTCGGCGCGGGTGGTGGCCAGGAGCCGGGCCAGGGCGCCCTTGTGGGACTTGTTGTGGTGGCTGACCACCGAGCGCGTGCCGTCGGGGCGCTCGGCGAGGACGTTCACCGTGACCGCGCCGGGGACCCGGGCCAAGGCGGCGTAGGAGCCCGAGCGCAGGTCCACCACGAGATCGTCGACCTCGGCCAGGACGGGCTCCAGGACGGGGCGCCACCGCGCCGCGAGGGCGCCGCCGCCCGGGATCGTCGACCCCGCCGAGAGCCGGTAGGCCGGGATCGGGTCCCCGGCCCGGACCAGCCCGAACAGGGCCGACCCGACGGCGAGGCGGGCGTCGGCCCGGGCGCGGCCCGCCCGGGTCAGGGACCGGACGTCGAGCGCGTCGTAGAGCACGCCGGTGTACCGGGTGATCGCGGGCAGGGTCGGCGAGGTCCACAGCGCCGCGTTGCGGGCGATCTCGGCGTCCTGCCGCTCCGACACACCCAGTGCCGCGCGGGCGGCCGGCGGGTCCGCGGCGAGCTCGACCAGCTCGTCGAGCAGGGGTTTGCGCACCGCGTCCAGCGCCGGGTGCGAGAGGGCGGCGAGGTCCAGCGGCGGACCGTCGCCGCCGGCGAGCTTGGTCTCCGACGGGGGAAGCAGGACGAGCACAGGCCGAGGTTAGTTGTGCCCGTATGACGACCCCGTTACGGTCCCAGTCGTGATCCTCCTCGTGTCGCGCAGGCACGTCGATCTCCTGCGCGTGACCAGCGCCGCCTGTCGCGGGCGCTGACGACCCCGCGCCCTACACCGAAGATCACCTGGAGACCCTCGTGTCCGATCCCGTCGACCCCACCGCCGCCTGGTCCTTCGAGACCAAGCAGGTCCACGCGGGCGCCGCCCCCGACACCGCCACCGGTGCCCGGGCGACCCCGATCTACCAGACGACGTCCTACACCTTCCGCGACACCGACCACGCCGCCGCGCTGTTCGGGCTCGCCGAGCTGGGCAACATCTACACCCGGATCATGAACCCGACCCAGGACGTCCTGGAGCAGCGGGTCGCCGCGCTCGAGGGCGGCATCGGGGCCGTCGCCGTGGCGTCCGGGCAGGCCGCCCAGACCCTCGCGATCCTCAACATCGCGCAGGCCGGGGACCACTTCGTGTCGTCGGCGAGCCTCTACGGCGGCACGTACAACCTGTTCCACTACACGCTGCCGAAGCTGGGCATCGACGTCACGTTCGTCGAGGACCCGGACAACGCCGAGGAGTGGCGCGCCGCGGTCCGCCCGAACACCAAGGCGTTCTACGCCGAGACCATCGGCAACCCGCGGTCCAACGTGCTCGACATCCGCCTGGTCGCGGACCTCGCGCACGAGGCGGGCGTGCCGCTGCTGATCGACAACACGGTGCCGACGCCGTACCTGGTGCGGCCCATCGAGCACGGCGCCGACATCGTCATCCACTCCGCCACCAAGTTCCTCGGCGGGCACGGGACGAGCATCGGCGGCGTCGTCGTCGACTCCGGGAACTTCGACTGGGCGGCCCACGCCGAGCGCTTCCCCGGCCTGACCACGGCGGACCCGAGCTACCACGGGCTGAACTACTCCGAGGCGCTCGGCCCGCTGGCGTTCCTGATCAAGTTCCGGGTGCAGCTGCTGCGCGACCTCGGCCCGGCGATCGCCCCGCTGAACTCGTTCCTGCTGATCCAGGGCATCGAGACGCTGTCGCTGCGGATCGAGCGGCACGTGCAGAACGCGCAGGCCGTGGCCGAGTGGCTCGAGGCCCGCGACGAGGTGGAGAAGGTCTACTACGCGGGTCTGCCGTCGAGCCCGTGGCACGCGTTGGCGCAGAAGTACCTGCCACGCGGGGCGGGCGCCGTGGTGGCGTTCGACATCCGCGGCGGCGTCGAGGCGGGCAAGAGGTTCGTCGACGCGCTGGAGCTGCACAGCCACCTGGCCAACATCGGCGACGTGCGCAGCCTGGTGATCCACCCGGCGTCGACCACCCACAGCCAGCTCTCCGGCGAGGAGCAGCTGTCGACGGGTGTCGGACCGGGCCTGATCCGGCTGTCGGTCGGCCTCGAGGGCATCGAGGACATCAAGGCGGACCTCGACGCCGGCTTCCGGGCCGCGAAGTCCTGACCCGGTCTTGACGCTCGTGGACGCCCCTCCCGCCACCGGTGCGTGGCGGGAGGGGTCCGATCCGGGCCGACGTCGGTTCCTCGACGTCGGCCCCGTCGCCCTGGACGCCGGGGGCGAGCTGGACGTCCGGCTGTCCTACGAGACCTGGGGCTCACCGGACTCCCCGGCGGTCCTGGTCCTGCACGCGTTGACCGGGGACACCCACGTCACCGGACCGGCGGGGCCCGGGCACCCCACCCCCGGCTGGTGGGGCGACCTCATCGGGCCGGGCCGCGCCCTGGACCCCGAGCGCTACTTCGTGGTGGCGCCCAACGTCGTCGGCGGCTGCCAGGGCTCGACCGGACCGTCGTCGACGGCACCGGACGGGCGGCCCTGGGGCAGCCGGTTCCCGGTGGTCACCGCGCGGGACGCGGTCCGCGCGGAGCTCGCGCTCGCGGACCGGCTCGGGGTGGCGCGCTGGTCGCTCGTCATCGGTGGGTCGATGGGCGGCATGCGCGCGCTCGAGTGGGGCGTCACGGCGCCGGAGCGGGTCGAGCGGCTGATGCTGCTGGCCTCCCCCGCGGCGTCGGCGGCGGACCAGATCGGCTGGGCCGCGCCCCAGATCGCGGCGATCAAGGCGGACCCGGGCTGGCACGGCGGGGACTACCACGACCTGCCGCCCGGCGAGGGACCGCACCGCGGGCTCGGCGTCGCGCGGCGGATCGCGCACCTGACCTACCGCAGCGGCTACGAGCTCGACACCCGATTCGGGCGGGAGGCCCAGCTGGGCGAGGACCCGGCGCGCGGCGGGCGGTACGCCGTCGAGTCCTATCTGGACCATCACGCCGCGAAGCTGGTGCGCCGCTTCGACGCCGCCTCCTACGTGCGGCTCACCGAGCTGATGAACGCGCACGACGTCGGCCGGGGGCGCGGGGGAGTGGCCGCGGCGCTGGCCCGGGTCACGGCCCGGACGCTCGTCGTCGGGATCAGCTCGGACCGGCTCTACCCGGTCGCGCAGCAGGAGGAGCTGGCCGCGGGCATCCCGGGGGCGCGGCTGGAGGTCATCGACTCGCCCTACGGGCACGACGGCTTCCTGATCGAGTGGGAGACCGTGGGCAGGCTCGCGGGCGAGCTGCTCGCCGGCTGACGCTTGGGCGTCCCAAGCGTCAGGCCGGTCCGACGATCAGCAGGCGCGAGCGTCAGCGGCGGATGCTGACGTGGACGTGGTCGTAGTGCCCGCCCGTCGCGTCCTCGGCGTCGTACACGCCGCCGCCGTCGTACGGGCGGCCCCAGCCGCCGTCCGCGTCGGCGAAGAAGGCGCCGCGGTACCAGATCCGGCCCTGCCAGATCACGTACCGGACGTCCAGCTCGGCGGCCTCGTCCCGCAGGTACTGCGCGATCGCCCAGCCCTCGGTCAGGTCGTCGCCCGTGGCGAAGGTGCCGTAGCGGGTGGGGAAGAAGTCACAGGCCCGGCCCTCGGGATGGTCGCTGGACGGGTTCCAGGCGTGCTCGCTCCAACAGGTCGACTCGACCAGCCCGCCCGCGAAGCGCGCCGTCACGGCCTCGTACGCGGCGAGGGTGGCGGGCGTGACGCAGCCGCTCGACGTCGGGTCGTCGGCGATGCAGCCGGGTGAGGGCTCGGGGGCGACCCGTTCCCGGATCCGGTCCACCGCCTCGAACCGCACCACGGCGACCGCGGCGCCGACCAGCAGGAGCACCGCGAGCAGGGCGAGGACGACCCGTCGAGAAGTTCGCATTTCACCCGAAACTACACCGAGAACACTGCGATCCCGTTGGGCACCAGGCGCGGCGAGGGGTCCGACGGGTCGTTGACGACCGTGGTCGCGGGTTGTCCGGGGGCGCGGTGGGCCAGGGTGGACGAGCCGCCGCCGTCGAGGTTCAGCCCGTCGTCCAGGCCGAGCTCGGCGAGCAGCCGGGAGAACTGCAGCAGCGTGGCACCGACGCTGTCGGACTGTCTGCCGTCCACGGTGACCAGGGTGAAGTGCCGCCCGTCGGCACTCACCCCGACGCCGCTGCGCGGGGCCCGCGCGGTGTCGTTCAGGTTCTCGGTCGGTCGCCCGTCGCGCAGGATGGGGCTGCCGCCGACCGCCATGTACGGGGCGGCGCCGCTCGCCGGTTCGAGGCGGTAGTCGACGGCGACCTCGTCGCCGACGGACAGGCTGCGCAGCGCGGCCGCCCCTCGGTCGCGGCCGACCAGTGCGGTCTCGCCGGGCGGCAGGGTCCCGCCGCGCGGCGGGCGGACCTCGGCGACCCGACCGTCTCGGACCAGGACCTCGACCTGCTCGGCCGCGCACGGCGCGTCCCGGTCGACATCGGAGCCGCACAGGGTGCGGGCCCGGTCGACCTCGCCCCAGTCGCCGGTGAACACCCCGATCCCGTCGACGGGCACGGCGTGCTGGTTGAGCGCCACGATCGGCAGCGGCAGCGGCAGCGGCAGCGGCAGCGGCGGCGGCGGCGGCTGCTCGGCGCCGTTCGCGACGAGCCGGATCCCGGTGCGGCGCACCTCGCCGCGCAGCGGCATCCGGTCCACCCGTGCGACGCCGTGGTGGTCGGTCGTGAACACGTAGTCCATCTCGGCGCCGTCGACGGCCGGGGCGGCGCGCCTGCCCTGCGGCACCGCACCCTTGACCGGCCTGCCGTCGAGCACGGCCGGTCCCGCGGCCGCGTTGGTGCGGCCGATGTCGAAGAAGTCCCCGTTGATCCCGGCGACCGCGCCGACGCCGTCCGCCATGGTCTTCACCGTCTTGCGGGCCGCGACGGCGCCGGGCCACAGCAGGTTCACCTTCACGGCGGGGTTGGTCAGGTCCACCTCGACGACGTCCGCCTGCACCCGTCCGATGCCGAGGTCGGTCGTGAGCTCGCGGTGCGTGACCCCGGGGCCGACCTCGACGGCGGGCCCGACGGACTCGATGAGCGGCTGCGGGACCTCGTCCGCGGCCGCCACGCCGGGCACGAGCAGTGACATCGCCGCACTCACCGTGAGGGCGAGCCGCCCGATCCGCATTTCTCGTCCCCCCGACGTTGTGACTGTCGGGACGGATGTGATCACGTGGTGCGCAGGGGACGGAAGTGACTCACCCTTCTGAGCGGGGATCGCGACCGTGACGGGTGAACGACCCGTGAGCGGCGATAGTCGCCCTGGCGACTATCGCCGCTCACGGGGTCAGCGGATGCGGGCGCCGTAGACCTTCTCGACGGTCATCGTCATCAGCACGCGGCGGTCGGCGACCATGACCTGGCGGTACTCCGCCCAGTCCGGGTGCTCGCCCGCGGCCTTGCGGTAGTAGTCCACGAGCGCCTCGACCTCGGGCGAGTCCGGGGTGGGGCCGGGGCCGACGAGCGTCACCGGGCCCTCGGCGGTGGCCCAGGTGAAGCCGTCCGCACTGGTCACCTCGAGTGCTGCGCGGGGGTCCCGGCGGAGGTTGGCGGTCTTGGCCCGGCCCTCGGTCATGGAGACCGAGATCGTGCCGGCCTCCCGGTCGTAGAACGGGGTGACGGGGGAGAGCTGCGGCGAACCGTCCTTCTTGATGGTCGCGAGGACGCCGAGGCGGGACTCGGCCAGCAGGGCGTGCAGATCTGCGGTGTCGGTCACATCCGACCCAACCGGCGCCCTCCCGCCCCCATTCCGTCGTGCGTGGCGAGTGGTGCTCTGGCACCACTCGCCACGCACGGGCGGCGGAGCCGCTGCGAATCCGGGTGCGGGACCTGGATACCCTGGCAAGGGTGTTGACCAGGATGTCGTCGCTGTTCCTCCGCACCCTCCGCGAGGACCCGGCCGACGCGGAGGTGCCCAGCCACAAGCTGCTGGTCCGCGCGGGCTACGTCCGCCGGATCGCCCCGGGCGTCTACTCCTGGCTGCCGCTCGGGCTGAAGGTGCTGCGGCGCATCGAGCAGATCGTGCGCGAGGAGATGGACGCCATCGGCGCCCAGGAGATCCAGTTCCCCGCGCTGCTGCCCCGCGAGCCCTACGAGGCCACGAACCGGTGGACCGAGTACGGCCCCAACATCTTCCGGCTCAAGGACCGCAAGGGCGCGGACTACCTGCTCGGGCCCACCCACGAGGAGCTGTTCACGCTCACCGTGAAGGGCGAGTTCTCGTCCTACAAGGACTACCCGGTCATCCTGTACCAGATCCAGACCAAGTACCGGGACGAGGAGCGGCCCCGCGCGGGCATCCTGCGCGGCCGCGAGTTCCTGATGAAGGACTCGTACTCCTTCGACCTGACCGACGAGGGCCTGTCGGAGTCCTACGCCAAGCACCGCGCGGCGTACATCAAGACCTTCGACCGGCTGGGGCTGCGCTACGTCGTCGTCGCGGCGACGTCCGGCGCGATGGGCGGCTCGGCGTCCGAGGAGTTCCTCGCCGAGTCCGAGACGGGCGAGGACACCTTCGTGCGCGGGCCCGGCGGCTACGCGGCGAACGTCGAGGCGGTGACGACCCCCGCGCCGCCCGCGCAGTCCGTCGAGGACAAGCCCGCCGCCGTCGTGCACCACACGCCGGACACGCCCACGATCGAGTCGCTCGTCGACTTCCTGAACGCGAACACCGACCGCAA
The DNA here is from genome assembly GCF_900102195.1 of Pseudonocardia oroxyli. Taxonomy (GTDB): domain Bacteria; phylum Actinomycetota; class Actinomycetes; order Mycobacteriales; family Pseudonocardiaceae; genus Pseudonocardia; species Pseudonocardia oroxyli. Next base: position 278,914 of record NZ_FNBE01000004.1, on the reverse strand, counting down.
GTTCACGGCGGCCGACACGCTGAAGAACGTGCTGCTCAAGACCCGGCAGCCCGGATCCGACGAGTGGGAGCTGCTGGCGATCGGCGTGCCCGGCGACCGCGAGGTCGACATGAAGCGCGTCGAGGCGGGGCTGGAGCCCGCCGAGGTGGCGTTGCTCGAGGACAAGGACTTCGCCGCGAACCCGTTCCTGGTGAAGGGGTACATCGGGCCGAAGGCGCTGCAGGACAACGGGGTGCGCTACGTCGTCGACCCCCGGATCGTCACCGGCACGGCCTGGGTGACGGGTGCGGACCGGGCCGACCACCACGTCGTGGACCTGGTCTGCGGCCGGGACTTCACCCCGGACGGCACGATCGAGGCCGCCGAGGTGCGCGCCGGTGACCCCTCTCCGGACGGCACCGGTGTGCTCGAGGCGGCGCGCGGCATCGAGATCGGCCACATCTTCCAGCTCGGCCGCAAGTACGCGGACGCCTTCAAGCTCGACGCGCTGGGTCCCGACTCCAAGCCCGTCCGGATCACCATGGGCTCCTACGGGATCGGTGTGTCGCGGCTGGTCGCGGCCATCGCCGAGCAGTCGCACGACGACTCCGGCCTGGTGTGGCCGCGGGCCGTGGCCCCCTTCGACGTGCACGTGGTCGTGGCGCACAAGAGCAACCCGGAGCTGCTCGCCGCGGGCGAGTCGCTTGCGGCCGAGCTCGAGGCGCTCGGGCTGTCCGTGGTGCTCGACGACCGCAAGACCAGCCCCGGGGTGAAGTTCGCCGACGCGGAGCTGATCGGCGTGCCCACCATCGTCGTGGTGGGTCGCGGCCTGGCCGAGGGCACCCTCGAGGTCAAGGACCGGGTCACCGGTGAGCGCACCGAGATCGCGGTCGAGGGCGCGGCGGAGACCGTCGCCGCCCTGGTCCAGGGCTGAGCGGACTGTGAGCGGCGTCATTAGGTAAGGCTCACCTTTCTTCCGCTACCGTGTGATCATGCGGGAGTTGCGGATCGCGATCATCGGGGCGGGACCGGCGGGGATCTACGCCGCCGACACGCTGATGAAGTCCGGCACGGCGTGTTCGATCGACCTGTTCGACCGGCTCCCGGCGCCGTTCGGGCTGGTCCGCTACGGCGTCGCGCCCGACCACCCGCGCATCAAGGGGATCGTCGGCGCGCTGCACACCGTGCTCAGCAAGCCGGGCGTGCGGCTGTTCGGCAACGTGGCGTACGGGCGGGACCTGTCGCTGTCCGACGTCCGGATGCTCTACGACGCCGTGATCGTCGCGACGGGCTGCGAGCGGGACCGGGACCTCGACATCCCCGGGATCGACCTGCCGGGCAGCCATGGCGCCGCCGAGTTCGTGAAGTGGTTCGACGGGCACCCGGACGTCCCGCGGGACTGGACCCTCGACGCCGCGCACGTCGGGGTGATCGGGGCCGGGAACGTGGCGTTGGACGTGGCCCGGGTGCTCGCCAAGCACGCCGACGACATGCTCTCGACCGAGATCCCGGACAACGTCCACGCCGGGCTGCTCGCCAACCGCGCCACCGACGTGCACGTGTTCGCGCGCCGCGGCCTGGCGCAGGCCAAGTTCACGCCGATGGAGCTGCGCGAGCTCGACCACGTGCCGGGCGTAGAGGTGGTCGTGGCACCGGAGGACGTCGAGTTCGACGACGGGTCGCTGGCCGCGCTGCGCGAGTCGAAGCAGACCCAGATGGTGGTCAAGACGTTGCAGGACTGGGCCCTGCGGGACCGCAAGCCCGCGCCGCGGCGGCTGCACCTGCACTTCCTGTCCAACCCCGTCGCGGTGCTGGGGCAGGACCGGGTGAGCGGGCTGCGCACCGAGCGGATGGAGCTGCGCGGCGACGGCGGGGTGCGGGGGACCGGCGTGGTCACCGACCACCCGCTGCAGGCGCTGTACCGCGCCGTCGGCTACATCGGCTCCGAGCTTCCCGAGCTGCCGTGGGACGCCCTGTCGGGCACCCTGCCGCACGCGGCGGGCCGGGTCCTGGACTTCGACGACCAGCAGGTCCCCGGTGTCTACGCCGTGGGCTGGATCAAGCGCGGGCCCGTCGGGCTGATCGGGCACACCAAGGGCTGTGCGTTGGAGACGGTCGGGTCGCTCCTGGACGACGCGGTGGCGGACACGCTCACCCCCGCACCGGTGTCCGACCCCGCCGCCGTCGTGGAGCTGCTGGAGGAGCGGGGCGTGCAGTACACGACCTGGGACGGCTGGCTGCAGCTCGACAAGCACGAGCGCGGGCTCGGCGAGGAGCGCGGCCGCGAGCGGATGAAGGTCGTGCCGCGCGCGGAGATGGTCGAGCTCTCCCGCACCGCCTGAGCCGGGTCAGCGGCGGAAGTCGTTCGCGAGCCACCAGTCGTAGAGGGCCGCGGCGTTGCCGTCGGTGCGGCGCAGGTAGCCGAAGGAGAGCGCGGCGTTGTCGGACCAGAACAGGTAGGCGGCGCCGCTCGGGTCGAGGTAGCAGCCGACCCGGCCCGCGAACCGGCCGTCGACGGAGTAGCCGGTGGCGAGCGTGGCGCCGGTGCGGCACTGCGCGTGCTCGGCGCCCTGCTGCACCGAGACGTTGTCGGCCGTGGCGGCGCCGTCGAACCCGCCGTCGAGCAGGCTCTGCTGGGGGTAGCGGCTGAACGTGGCGCCGTCCGGCCCGTCCGCGGGCCCGTTCTCGCACTCGACGTACCCGGTCGCGCCGATGGTCGTGGCGGTCTGCAGGTTCGGGGTGCAGTTCGCGGTGGAGAACCCCGCGGGGAGCGCGGCCAGCAGCTGGGCGTCCTCCGAGCCGGGGACCGCCGTGGTGACGGCCTGCGGCGTGGGCGTCGGGGTGGGGGTCGTGGTCGGCGCCGACGCGCCCGTGATCACCCGGTTCACGAAGTAGCCCGCCACGCCGAGGCCCGCCAGCAGCACGACGCAGGTGACGATCACCGCGGCCAGCCCGGCCTTGGAGATCCCGCGCCGCCGCGGCTCGGGCGCCGGCCCGGTCTGCCAGCCCGGCGCGGTCGGTGGCGCCGCGGCCCAGCGCGGGTCCGACGGCGCGGCCTGTTGCGCGTACCGGGGATACCGCGGGTCCGACGGCATCGAGCCGAAGGTCGAGGGCCGCGGGGTGTCGGTGGCCGTCGGCGGCGCCGTGGGGACGGCGCCGGAGCCGACCGCGGCCCGGGCCGCCGCGGCGAGCTCGCCCGCGGTGGCGTAGCGGTGGTTCGGATCCTTCGCCATCCCGCGCGCGACGACGTCATCGAGGCCGCCGGGCACCTCCGCGCGCTGGATCAGCGGCACGGGCAGGTGCAGGTGGGCGTGCATCAGGGTGGGCAGGTCGCCCGCGAAGGGCGCCTTCCCCGTCAGTGCCTGGTAGAGCACGCAGGCGAGGGCGTAGACGTCGACGCGGCGGTCCGCGACGACCCCGTGGAAGCGTTCGGGGGCCAGGTAGGCGACCGACCCGGGGACGGTGCCGGAGCGGGTGAGCTGCTCGCCGCCGTCGGACACGCCGCTGGAGCTGGCGATGCCGAAGTCGAACAGGTAGGCGAACAGCTCGTCGTCCGGCCCGGTGAGCAGGATGTTCGAGGGCTTCACGTCCCGGTGGACCATGCCCTCGGCGTGGGCGGCGTCGAGCGCGGAGGCGATCTGGGCCACGACCGAGACGGCGACGGCGGGGGTCAGCGGGCCGCGTTCGGTGAGCCGGGTGCCCAGGTCGCTGCCGGAGACCAGGCGCATGTCGAGGTAGAGCCGCCCGTCGATCTCGCCGAAGCGGTGGATCGGGACCACGTGGGGGTCGCGCAGCTTGGCCGCGGCGCGGCACTCGCGGCGGAACCGCTCCGTGTACTCCGGGTCGTCCGCGAGGTGCGCGGGCAGCACCTTGAGCGCGACCTCGCGGTCGGTCTCGGTGTCGAAGGCCCGGTAGACCTCTCCCATGCCGCCACGACCGAGCAGCGACTCGATCGTGTACGGGCCGAACGTCGTGCCCTCCACACCGCCTCCTCTCCCAGTGTCGAGCGAACGGACGACGGTGTTAGCCGGCGGCCGTCGCGCTGTCCAGGATCCGATCGAGGACCGCCGGATCCGGGAGCGGGCTGGACGCGGGCCCGCCCGCGGTGTCGACGTTCACGACGAGCAGCGCCGTGCCGCCGCTCGCCACCGGCGCCGCGAGCACCGCGACCACCCCCTCGGTCGCCAGGCAGCCGTCGTCGACCGGGGTGCGGACCCGCGCCTCGACGACGGTCCCGGCGCCGGTGGGGCGCGGGTCGGACAGCGTCACCTCGGGCGTGTGGCCCGCGGTGTCGGTGTAGAACGACCGGCCGAGCCGGTCGGCGAAGTCCGTGGCGGCCGCGGCGGGTTCGGCGTCGGTCTGCACGAGCGTGCTCGTGGCGGTCCCGCGCTTGTAGCCGTCGCCGCGGCAGGTGTAGGCGGGCGCGTCCGCGCCGCCGCCGAACGTGACGCCGAGGATCCGCACGGTCTCCCCGTCGACCGGGGTCCAGTCGGCGGGCACGGCGTAGCGCAGGTACGGGGTGTCGACCGCGCGGAACCCCGCGGGCACCGACGGTCCCAGGGACCCGATCACCAGCCAGAACCCGCCGGCCAGCAGACCCGCCACGACCAGGATCACCGCCGTCAGCCCCGCGATCCAGCGGCCCGTGTGCTCGGGCCGCGGGCCGGGCGGGGGAGGTGGGGGCGGAGGGGGAGGCGGCGGAGGAGCCCAGGGCACTCCCACCTGGGTGGGATCGGCCCGGGGCACGACACGGGTCTCGTCGTCGGTCCCCTCCGGATCGGCCACCCGCCGAGCCTAGCCGCCCGGGGTCTCGGCGTGATCACGTTCGTCACCCGGCGAGGAAGGAGAGCCGCACGGTCCGGACGGCGTTGTCGACGTTGGTGTCCACCAGGCAGACCGACTGCCAGGTGCCCAGGGCCATCCGCCCGCCCAGCACCGGCACGGACATCGACGGGGCGATGATCGCGGGCAGCACGTGGTCGCGGCCGTGGCCCGCGGAGCCGTGCCGGTGCGACCACCGGTCGTCTCCCGGGAGCAGGGTCCGCAACGCCTCGAGCAGGTCGTCGTCGCTGCCCGCGCCGGTCTCGATGACCGCGACGCCCGCGGTCGCGTGCGGCACCCAGACGTTCACCAGCCCGTCCTGCCCGTCGCGGCAGAACTCGGCGATCCGACGGGTCAGGTCGACCACCCGCTCGGTGCCGCCGGTCCGGATCTCGATCTCCTCGCTGCGCATGGTGCGAGCGTAGGGTCCGCTCGTGCGCACGGCCTTCGGTTCGCCCTTCGACGTCCCCGCCGGATACCTGAGCACCGCGAGCGTCGGGGTGCCGCCCCGCGCCACCGCGGACGCCGTGGACGCGGCCGTGCGGCGCTGGCGCACCGGCGCGGGCCGGGCCACGGACTTCGACGACGTCGTGGCCCGGGCCCGGGCGGCGTTCGGCCGGTTGGTGGGGGTCGGCGCCGACCGGGTCGCGGTCGGCGGTGCGGTGTCGCCGCTGGTGGGGCTCGTCGCGGCGGCCACCCCGGACGGCGCGCGGGTCGCGGTGGCCGAGGGCGAGTTCTCGAGCGTCACCTACCCGTTCGCGGTGCAGGGGCGGGGGATCACCGTCACCGAGGTGCCGCTCGAGCGGCTCGCCGAGGCGGACGCGGACGTGCTCGCGGTGAGCGTGGTGCAGTCGCTCGACGGCCGGCTCGCGGACCTCGACGCGCTCCGGGCCCGCACGGACGCGACGGTGCTGCTGGACGTCACCCAGGCGGCCGGGTGGCAGCCGTTGGACCTCGGGTGGGCGGACGCCGTGGTGGGGGCCTGCTACAAGTGGCTCTTCGCGCCGCGGGGGGCGGCCTGGATGGCGGTGCACCCGCGGCTGCGGCTGGTCCCGCACGCCGCGAACTGGTACGCCGCCGAGGACCCGTGGGGGAGCACCACGGGGCTCCCGCCGCGGCTGGCGACCCAGGCGCGCGGCCTCGACACCTCACCCGCCTGGTACTGCCACGTGGGGGCGGCCGAGTCCCTGGAGTGGCTCGCCGGTCTGGACCTCGCGGCGGTCCGCGCGCACTGCGTGGGGCTGGCGGACCGGTTCCGCGCGGGGGTGGGGCTCGACCCCGCCGGTTCGGCGATCGTGCACGTGGCCGACCCCGACGCCGCCGAGCGCCTGCAGGCGGCCGGGCTGCAGGTCACGGCCCGCGGCGGCGGTGCGCGGCTCTCGTTCGCCCTCTACTCCACCGACGACGACGTCGACCGCGCCCTGGCCGCCCTGACCGCCCTGACCCGACCGTGAGTGGCGATGGTCGCTCTGGCGACTCCGCTCACCCACCCCGCCGCCTCCGGCGGCTGCCGGCCCCCGGCCTCCACTCACGGTCAGCGGGTGATGCCGGGCAGGGGCGGGACGACGGGGAGGGTGTTGGTCGCGAGGCGCCAGCGGGCCGCGCGGGCCGTGCCCTCGCTCAAGGCCTTGAAGGCCGCGGCGCGCAGCGGGACCTGGGTGGTCTGCTCCAGGACCGACCGCCAGGCCGCGAGGACGTCCGCCTCCGCGGTGACGGCGAGGCGGCCCGCCGACAGGGCGTCCGTCACCGGGGTGGGGGTGCGGTAGGCGGGCTCGGCGGACACCGGCCGGGCGCCGACGTCGGTCAGCGTCTGCTCGATCTGCCCGCGCAGCGTGCGGTGCGCCTCGATGTCCGTGCGCGCCACGGCCGCCTGGTCCGGCGGCACGAACGCGACGATCAGCGTGTAGACCCACAGGGCCGCGTGCTCCGCGGCCAACGCGGCCTGCAGGGCGGCGATCGCCTCCGGGTCCAGCTGGGTGGAGCTCACGTGAGCACCGCCGCGTAGGTCGCGCAGCAGGCGGCCAGCGAGCCGACGAGGCCCACCCGGCCGGTCGGGAGGGTGGCCACGAGCCCGGTCGCCTCGCGAGCCGCGGCGTCGAGCGCCTGCTGCACCGCGGCGAGGTCCACCGGGCCGGTCGGGGCGGGCGCGGGTGCGGGGGTCGGAGTGGCCGAGCTCTGCGGGCCCGCCAGCCGGTCGATCTCGGCCTGCAGCGCGGCGGCGTGGTCGTTGCGCGCCGAGCGCAGCGGATCCAGCCGCGGCGTGAGCGCGGGATCCGCGGTGATCGCGGCGGTGACCAGGGCCGCGTCGGCACGGGCCCGGTCGGCCAGCGGGATCAGCGGGTCCGGGCCGTCGTCCGCGGGGGACGTGGTGCAGGCGGCCAGCACGGGCACCGCCAGCCCCAGGACGGCGAGCGCCCGGCGGCGGGTGACCCGGGCGGGGGCCACGAGCGGCTCGGACGACACGGACGACACGGCCTCGCATCCTGCCGTATGCGTTCCGTGGTCGGCCGCGACGGGTCCGCCCGTCCGTCCCGGCCGCCGCGCTAGGCTGGACGGCCGTCCGGCCCCTCACGTTCGCCCGCGTCACCCTCACGTCATCTCGTCAAGGAGTCCCATGCCCCCCGGAGTCCCCGAGCAGCTCCCCGGCTCCCTGCGCGGAGTGCTGGAGCCCCTCGTCGCCGACGCCGGGTTCGAGCTCGACGATCTCGAGGTGCGGGCCGCCGGTCGCAAGCACACGGTCAAGGTCGTCGTGGACGTCCCCGAGACCGCGGAGCAGACGAGCGTCCCGCTGGACGCGATCGCGCGGCTGTCCCGCAGCGCCGCCGCGGAGCTCGACCGCCACGAGCACCTGATCGCCGGGTCGTACACGCTCGAGGTGACCTCGCCCGGCGTCGACCGGCCGCTGACGCGCCCGCTGCACTGGCGGCGCGCGCACCTGCGGCTGGCGAAGGTCTCGCTGACCTCCGGGGAGACCGTCGAGGTCCGGGTCGGCACGGCGGGGGAGGACTCCGTCACGGTCGTCGAGGCCGGCGCGAAGAAGCCGGAGCCGCGCGAGCTGGCCTACGCGGACGTGACCCGCGCGGTCGTGCAGGTCGAGTTCAAGGCGCCGCCCGCGGCGGAGGTCGAGGCGCTCGGCGCCGGGAACGGAGAAGGACAGTGAACGTCGACATCGCCGCCCTGCGCGCCATCGAGCGGGAGAAGGAGATCCCGTTCGACACGGTGATCGAGGCCATCGAGACGGCGCTGCTCACCGCGTACAAGCACACCGACGGCCACGAGCCGCACGCCCGCATCGACATCGACCGCAAGTCCGGCCTGGTCCGGGTCATGGCGCACGAGGTGTCCGAGGACGGCGCCGCGGGCCCGGAGTGGGACGACACCCCCGAGGGCTTCGGCCGGATCGCCGCCACCACGGCGCGCCAGGTCATCGTGCAGCGCCTGCGAGACGCCGAGCACGAGCGCACCTACGGCGAGTTCGCGGCGTCGGAGGGCGAGATCATCTCCGGCGTCGTGCAGCGGGACGCCCGGGCGAACGCGCGCGGCGTGGTCGTGGTGCAGCTCGAGGACAACTCCCGCCGCGGCGCGGGGGGCCGGATCGAGGGCGTGCTGCCGCAGACCGAGCAGGTGCCAGGCGAGCGCTACGAGCACGGCGACCGGATCCGCTGCTTCGTCGTCGGGGTGACCCGGGGAATGCGGGGGACGCAGATCACGTTGTCGCGAACGCACCCCAACCTCGTCCGCAAGCTGTTCGCGCTCGAGGTGCCGGAGCTGGTCGACGGCTCCGTCGAGATCGTCGCCGTGGCCCGCGAGGCCGGGCACCGCTCGAAGATCGCGGTGCGGTCCACCGTCCCCGGGGTCAACCCGAAGGGTGCCTGCATCGGCCCGATGGGTCAGCGGGTGCGCAACGTGATGAGCGAGCTGCACGACGAGAAGATCGACATCATCGACTGGTCGGCCGATCCGGCGACGTTCGTCGGCAACGCCCTCTCCCCGTCGAAGGTGGTGTCGGTCACGGTGGTGGACGCCAAGGCGCGCACCGCCCGGGTCGTCGTGCCGGACTTCCAGCTCTCCCTCGCCATCGGCAAGGAGGGGCAGAACGCGCGGCTCGCGGCCCGGTTGACCGGCTGGCGGATCGACATCCGCAGCGACTCCGACCCCCGGGCCGCCGCGGACGCCGAGCCGGAGAGTGTGGCGGGGACGGCGGGGACGGCGGGGACGGAGTCGGTCGGCTGAGTGCGGACGCGCTACACTCGTCCCCGGCCCGCGATTCGGAGCCGGGACCCGTCCGCACGTGTGTCGGGTGTCGGAGACGCGAGCAGGCCACCGGTCTGTTGCGCGTCGTCGCGGTGGACGGGGCTCTGGTCCCGGACCCGCGCAGGCGCCTCCCCGGTCGGGGTGCCTCGGTGCATCCCCGCCCGGAGTGTCTCGACCGGGCCGAGCGCCGCTCGGCGTTCCCGCGGGCACTGCGTGTCCCGGGGCCGCTGGACACCGCTGCGGTCCGGAAGCATCTGGAGCAGCAGGAGGGTGTCGAGATCGTCTCGGCGCCGTCATTCACAGAAGACAAGGTCGACCCGTCATGAGCCAGTCGTGAAGATCGCACCATGAACGTGCATCGACTCTAGGTTCGAGGTCGAGCGGACACCTGCCGCCCGGCCTCTCGTCGAAGTCAGAGGAGAGCAGTGGCAGGCAAGGCCCGCGTGCACGAGCTCGCGAAAGAGCTCGGCATCTCGAGTAAGCAGGTCCTGAGCAAGCTGCAGGATCTGGGGGAGTTCGTGAAGTCCCCCTCCTCCACCGTGGAGGCCCCGGTCGCGCGCAAGCTGCGCGACTCGATGGCAGGCAACGGTGGAGCACAGCGCCGGGGCATCCCCGGCAGCGGCAGCCGTCCGCGCCCCGGACAGTCCGGTGGCGCCCCGACGCCCGGTCCCGGCCCCAAGCCCGGCCCGCGCCCGTCGAACGCCCCCACCCCGGGGCCCGGCCCCCGTCCCGGTGCGCCCGCGCCCGGTGCGGGCAACCGTCCCGGTCCGCGTCCCGGCCCGCAGAACACTCCGGCCGCCCCCGCACAGCCGGAGGCCCCCGCCGCGAGCGCCGCTCCGGCGGCCCCGGCGCGCCCGTCCGGCGCGCCCTCGGGTCCGCGTCCCGGTCCTCGGCCCGCCCCGGCCCAGCCCGCGCCGCAGCAGCGTCCGCAGGGTGAGGGTGACCGCAGGCAGCAGGGTGGCGGCGCACGCCCCGGCCCCCGTCCCGAGCAGTCGCGTCCCGCGGCCGCCCAGGGTGGTTCCGGTGCGGGCACCGTGCCCCCGCGCAGCGCCGGGCCGCGTCCCGGCCCGCGCCAGCCGCGCGTCGGCAACAACCCGTTCGGCGTCGGTTCCGGCGCCCCGCCCCGTCCGGCCGCGCCGCGTCCGGGCCCGCCGCCCCAGCAGGGTGGCGACCGTCCGCAGGGCGGCGAGGGTCGCCCCGGTGGCGGCGCTCCGCGTCCGGGCGGTCCCGGCACCGGTGGGCCCCGCCCGCCGCAGCGCTCGGGTGACCGTCCCGGTGGTCCGCGCCCGAACCCGGGCAACATGCCCCCGCGGCCGAACCCCGGCATGATGCCCGCCCGCCCGGCGGGTGGCCGTCCCGCGCCCGGTGGGCGCGGCGGTCCCGGCGGCGGCCGTGGTGGCCCCGGCGGTCGTCCGGGCGGTCCCGGTGGTCGTCCCGGTGGCGGTGGCGGCGGTTTCCGTCCCGGCGGCGGTGGCCCCGGTGGCGGCGGCGCCCCGGCGGGCGGCGGCTTCCGTGGTCGTCCCGGTGGCGGTGGCGGTCGTCCCGGTGCCCGTGGTGGCACCGCGGGTGCCTTCGGTCGCCCCGGTGGACCGGCCCGCAAGGGTCGCAAGTCGAAGCGGCAGAAGCGCCAGGAGTACGACGCCATGCAGGCGCCGTCGGTCGGCGGTGTGCGCCTTCCGAAGGGCTCCGGCGAGACGATCCGGCTCCCGCGCGGCGCGTCCCTGACGGACTTCGCCGAGAAGATCAACGCCAACCCGGCGTCCCTGGTCCAGGTGCTGTTCCACCTGGGCGAGATGGTCACGGCCACGGCGTCCGTCGCCGACGAGGTGCTCGAGCTCCTCGGCAACGAGATGAACTACAACGTCCAGGTCGTCAGCCCGGAGGAGGAGGACCGCGAGCTGCTCGACAGCTTCGACATCTCCTTCGGAGACGACGGGGACGAGGAGGACTGGGTCGTCCGGCCGCCGGTCGTGACCATCATGGGTCACGTCGACCACGGTAAGACCCGACTCCTCGACACCATCCGCAAGGCGAACGTCCGCGAGGGCGAGGCCGGCGGCATCACCCAGCACATCGGCGCCTACCAGGTGCAGACGGAGCTGGAGGGCATCGAGCGTCCGATCACCTTCATCGACACCCCGGGTCACGAGGCGTTCACCGCCATGCGTGCCCGCGGCGCGAAGTCCACGGACATCGCGGTGATCGTGGTCGCGGCGGACGACGGCGTGATGCCCCAGACAGTCGAGGCGATCAACCACGCCCAGGCGGCCGACGTGCCGATCGTGGTCGCGGTGAACAAGATCGACGTCGAGGGTGCCAACCCGGCGAAGATCCGCCAGCAGCTGACCGAGTACAACCTGGTCGCGGAGGAGTACGGCGGCGACACGATGTTCGTCGACATCTCCGCGAAGCAGGGGACGAACATCGACCAGCTGCTCGAGGCGATCCTGCTCACCGCGGACGCGGCGCTGGACCTGCGGGCCAACCCGAACATGGAGGCCCAGGGCGTCACGATCGAGGGTCACCTCGACCGCGGCCGTGGTCCGGTGGCGACCGTCCTGGTCCAGCGCGGCACGCTGCGCGTCGGCGACTCGCTGGTCGCGGGCGACGCGTCGGGTCGTGTCCGGCGGATGGTCGACGAGCACGGGGACGACATCACCGAGGCGCTCCCGTCGCGTCCGGTGCAGGTCATCGGCCTGACGTCGGTCCCGGGTGCGGGCGACACGTTCCTCGTCGTGGACGAGGACCGGGTGGCCCGGCAGATCGCCGACCGGCGGCGGGCGCGCGAGCGCAACGCCGAGCTGGCCAGCCGCCGCAAGCGCGTGTCGCTCGAGGACCTCGACGCCGCGCTGAAGGAGACCAACACCCTCAACCTGATCATCAAGGGTGACAACTCGGGTACCGTCGAGGCCCTCGAGGACGCCCTGATGAAGCTCGACGTGGGAGACGACGTGGACCTCCGCGTCATCCACCGCGGCGTCGGTGGCATCACCGAGGGCGACATCAACCTCGCCATCGCGGACAACGTCATCGTCATGGGCTTCAACGTCCGGGCCGAGGGCAAGGCGACCGAGCTGGCGAACCGCGAGGGCGTGGAGATCCGGTACTACACCGTGATCTACCAGGCCATCGAGGAGATCGAGCAGGCCCTGAAGGGCATGCTCAAGCCGGAGTACGAGGAGGTGGAGCTCGGCCGTGCCGAGGTCCGCGACGTCTTCAAGTCCTCCAAGTTCGGCACGATCGCCGGTTGCCTCGTGATGAGCGGGGAGATCCGCCGCAACGCCCGCGGGCGCCTGCTGCGGGACTCCGTGGTCATCGCGGACAACCTGCCGATCAGCTCGCTGCGGCGCTTCAAGGACGACGTGGTCGAGGTCCGCGAGGGCTTCGAGTGCGGTCTGACCCTGGGCAGCTACAGCGACATCAAGGTCGACGACGTCATCGAGACGTTCGAGATGCGCGAGAAGCCTCGCGCCTGACCCCCTGATCGGCGGGCCCCGCACGGGCCCGCCGATCGGGTCTACCACCCCATGTATGTAGGAGCACTCGAGTGCGACGTCCTGCTCGGGGACGTGCACTCGCTCAAGCAGAAGCGCTCCGCCGTGCGGCCCGTGGTGGCCGAGCTGCGGCGGCGCTTCGCCGTGTCCGCCGCCGAGGCGGGACACCTGGACCTGCACCGACGTGCCCTGATCGGGGTCTCGTGCGTGGCCGCGGACGTGGCCCACGTGCGAGACGTGCTGGACTCCTGTGAGCGGCTCGTGGCCGGTCGCCCCGAGCTGGAACTGTTGTCTGCCCGACAGCGCCTGTTCGGGCCGGAAGAGGACTAGGAGCGCGCCATGGTGGACCAGGCCCGCGCCCGCCGGCTGGCGAAGCGGATCACCCAGATCGTCGCCGAGGCGATCGAGCACACGGTCAAGGACCCGCGGCTGGGGGGCGTCACGATCACCGACGCCCGCGTGACCGGTGACCTGCGCGAGGCCACCGTGTACTACACCGTGCTCGGCCGGACCGTCGACGAGGAGCCCGACCTCAAGGGCGCCGCCGCCGCGCTGGAGAGCGCCAAGGGTGTGCTCCGCACGATGGTCGGGCAGCAGACCGGGATCCGGCACACGCCGTCCTTGGCGTTCGTCACCGACGAGGTGCCGCACGAGGCCGCGCGGATGGAGGAGCTGCTCGCCCGCACCCGGGCCTCGGACGCCGAGGTCGCCAAGCTCGCCACCAGCGCCCGGTACGCGGGCGAGCCCGACCCGTACAAGGCGCCGCGCGAGCCGGACCCGGACGACGAGTGACCACCGAGCAGGAGGCCCGCTGGGCCCGTGCCCGCGCCGCCGACCGGGCCCGTGAGCTCGCGCGGCTGACGGCCGCCGATCGCGCCCGTGCGGTCGACGAGGCCGTCGAGACGGCCGCGGACGTCCTGGACGGGGCCACCCGGGTCGTCCTGCTCGGTCACGTCAACCCGGATGCGGACTCGCTCGGTTCGGCGTTGGCGCTGGGTGTCGCGTTGCACCGGCGGGGTGTGCAGGTGGTCGTGTCCTACGGGGCGGCCGAGCCCGACGAGCTGCCGCCCGAGACGCTGCGCGCGCTCGACGTCGAGGGCCTGCTCCACCGGCCCGCCGACGTCCCCGTCGACCCCGAGGTCGTCGTCTGCTGCGACACGGCGGACCGCCGCAGGCTCGGCATCCTCGCCGACCGGGTGGACGCGGCGGAGACGGCGATCCTGGTCGACCACCACGCGTCGAACCCCGGGTTCGGGGACGTCCAGGTGCTCGACCCCCGCGCCGAGGCGACCGTGATCCTGGTGCACCGCATCCTCGACCTCATGGACGTGGACATCGACCCGGTGATCGGGGCGTGCCTGTACGCCGGGCTCGCCACGGACACCGTCGGGTTCCGGATCGGTGGGCCGGGGCCGCACCGGCTGGCCGCGGAGCTCGTCGAGGCGGGGGTGCAGGTCGAGCCGCTGATGCGCACGCTCGTCGACTCGCACCCGTTCGCCTGGCTGGCCGCGCTCGGCGAGATCCTCGCCGGGGCGACGCTCGACGGTGACCTCGTGCACGCCACGGTGCCGCTCGGAGTGGTCGAGACGTTCCGGCCGGAGGAGGTCGAGAGCGTCGTCGACCTCGTGCGCACGGCCGTGGAGGCCGAGGTGACGGTGGTGCTCAAGCAGATCGCCCACACCCGCTGGACGGTGTCGCTGCGCTCGCGCGGCGCCGTGGACGTCTCCGCCGTGGCGGTGGCGCTGGGCGGCGGCGGGCACCCCCGAGCCGCGGGCTTCACCCGGGACGGCGACCGGGAGGGGATCCTCGCGGCGATCCGGACGTCGTTGGGCGATTCCGGACGAAGGTGACACGACCCGTTCACCCGGAGTGCGTACGGTGGGCCCCGTGAGCGCTGATCTCGCCGCGCCGTCCGCACGGCGCACCTTCCTCGCGGCCGCCCTCCGTCGACCCGGCCGGATCGGCGCGGTCTACCCGAGCTCGCCGCACCTGGCAGGCGTGTTGGCGTCGGTGGTGCCGTCGCAGGGCACGCCCACGGTCGTCGAGCTGGGGCCGGGGACCGGGTCGGTGTCCGCGGTGATCGCCGGGCGGCTGCCCGCGGGGTCGCGCCATCTCGCCGTGGAGCTGGACCCCTCGATGGCGGCCTTCCTGCGCCGCACCCGTCCGGGGCTGGAGGTCGTCGCCGGCGACGCCAAGGAGCTCACCACCCTGCTCGCCGACCGGGCCGCGCACCGCGTCGACGCCGTGATCTCGGGCCTGCCGTGGTCGCTGTTCGACGAGGGCGGCCAGCGTGAGATCCTCGGCCAGGTCGGTGTGGCGATCGGCGCCGAGGGCGCGTTCACGACCTTCGCCTACACCCACACGCTCCCGATGCGCGGCGCCCGCAGCTTCCGCAGGCTGTTGGGCGACCGGTTCGACGAGGTGCTGATCAGTCGCACGGTGTGGCGCAACGTGCCTCCCGCGTACATCTACGTCTGCCGGCGGCCCAAGGGGTAGGTGCCCCCTTTGCAGTGGCAGCGGATGCGCACTGTTGGGTGTTCGTGCGGATCGGCTGTCAGTGCAGCGGGCCGAGGGTAGGTGGCTGGGGCCGTCTTTGCAGTGGCAGCGGATAGGCACCGCCGCGCCCCCGTGCGGATCGGCTGTCACTGCGGCGGACCCGAGGGCAGGTGTCTGCGGCGCCTTTGCAGTGGCAGCGGATGCGCACTGCTGCGTGCTCGTGCGGATCGGCTGTCAGTGCAGTGGACCAGGGGTAGGTGTCTCGGGCGCCTTTGCAGTGGCAGCGGATAGGCACCGCCGCGCCCCGTGCGGATTCGCTGTCACCGCAAAGGGGGCGCTTGGTACGCACTGCGGGCCCTCGTGCGGATGCGCTGTCACTGCAAAGGCGCGCCGGTGTGCACCGCCGTCCCCTGGTGTGCACCGCCGTCCCCGGTGCGGATCGGCTGTCACTGCAAAGGGCCGGCCGGTGTGCACCGCCCTCCCGCCGGTGCGGATCGGCTGTCACTGCAAAGGGGGCGCCGGGGACACCCCCGCCGACCGAGGCCGGGCGCGCGGGGGAGGATCGGGGCGTGAGTTCCGAGCCCGCCGCCCACGGCGCCTCACCGCGGCAGGTCGTGCGTCTGGCCCTGCAGGCGCTGCCGGTGCTCGCCGCCGAGCCGCTGTACATCCTGGTCGACACCGCCGTCGTCGGGCGGCTGGGCACGGTGCCGCTGGCGGGCCTGGCGGTCGCCGGGGTGCTGTTCGCCCAGGTCACGACCGCGCTGAACTTCCTGTCCTACGGCACCACCGCGCGCTCGGCCCGCCTGCACGGGGCGGGGCGGCGCCAGGACGCCGTCGTGGAGGGCGTGCAGGCGACGTGGGTGGCGATCGCCGTCGGGCTGCTCGTGCTGGGGCTGGGACAGCTGTTCGCGCGGCCCGTCGCGGACCTGCTGGGCGACGGCGGCGGGGTGGCCGACGCCGCGGTCGGCTGGCTGCGGACCGCGCTGTTCGGCGCCCCCCTCATCCTGATCACCCTGGCGGGCAACGGCTGGATGCGCGGGGTGCAGGACACCGCCCGCCCGCTGCGCTACGTGCTCACCGGCAACGGGATCTCGGCCGTGCTGTGCCCGATCCTCGTGCACCCGCTCGGCCTGGGGCTGGAGGGCTCGGCGATCGCGAACGTCGTGGCGCAGGTGATCGTCGCCGGGCTGTTCCTCCGCGCCCTGCTCAAGGAGGGGGTGTCGCTGCGGCCGCGCCCGGACGTCGTCCGCGCGCAGCTGTCGATGGGCCGCGACCTGATCCTGCGCACGGCCGGGTTCCAGATCTGCTTCCTCTCCGCCACGGCGGTCGCCGCCCGGTTCGGCGCGGCGAGCGTGGCGGCGCACCAGGTCGTGCTGCAGCTGTGGAACTTCCAGGCGCTGGTGCTCGACGCCGTCGCGATCGCCGCGCAGGCCCTGGTCGGGGCGGCGCTGGGCGCCGGGGGAGCCGACCAGGCCAAGGCCACCGGCGCCCGGGTCACCCGCTACGGGCTGTGGCTCGGCATCGGGTTCGGGGTGCTGTTCGCCGCGCTCTACCCGGTGCTGCCCGGGGTCTTCACCGCCGACGGCGACACCCTCGCCACGATCCCGCAGGCCTGGTGGTTCTTCGTCGCGCTGCAGCCGATCGCCGGTGTGGTGTTCGCGATCGACGGGGTGCTGCTCGGCGCGGGCGACGCCGCGTTCCTGCGCACCACGACCCTGGTCGCCGCGCTCGCGGGCTTCCTGCCGCTGATCTGGATCTCGCTCGCCTTCGGCTGGGGCCTGCTGGGCATCTGGACGGGCCTGAGCCTGTTCATGCTGGTCAGGCTGGTGGCCGTGGGCCTGCGAGCTCGGTCGGGACGGTGGGCCGTGACGGGAGTCGGCTAGGCAGCTCCAGCCGGAACACCGTGCCGGGGGAGCGCCCGGACACCTCGATCGACCCGCCGAGCCTGCGCACGATCCGCGCCACGAGGGCCAGACCGATGCCGCGGGGGCGGTCGGGGGCGGCGGGCTTGGTGGAGAACCCGTGGGCGAAGACGTCGTCCGCGGCGTCCGCCGGGATGCCGGGCCCGGTGTCCTCGACCTCCACGATCCATCCGCTCGCGCCGTCCGCCAGCCGCACCGCGACGGCAGCGCCGGGCGAGCCGTCGGCCGCGTCCAAGGCGTTGTCGACGAGATTGCCGATGAGCGAGACGAGATCGTCCGGCTCGACGGGGGTCTCCGCGTTGGTCTCGTCCTCGACGGTGAACGCGATGTCCCGTTCCGCCGCGGACCAGGCCTTGTCCAGCAGCAGCGCGGCCAGCACGGGGTCGTGCACGACCAGGTCCGACGGCCCGCGCGCCCGGTCGACGGCGGCGGTGCCCGCCCGCAGCGCGTCGTCGGTCTCGCCGAGCTGCACGAGGGTGAGGACGGTCTGCATGCGGTTGGCGAACTCGTGGGCCTGCGCCGACAGCGCGCGGGCGCGGTCGCGGGCGGCGTCGCGCTCGCGCAGGACGTCCGCGAGCTCGGTCCGGTCCCGCAGCGTGACGACCCGGGTGCCCTCCCCGGCGCGGGGACCGGCGGCGGTGCGCGAGAGCAGCAGGACGCGCTCGCCCGCGAGCGTCACGGTGTCCCGCACGTCCTCCACACCGCCCGTCGCGAGCCGGGTGACGGCCCGCAACGCCGGGTCCACGCCCAGCTCCACCAGCCTGCGACCTTCGACGGGCTGATCGAGGCCGAACCCCAACAGCCGCCGGGCCTCGGCGTTGACGACCACGACCCGGCCGTCCTCGTCGAGCACCATCAGCCCCTCGCGCACGGCCCGCAGCACGGCGTCGTGGTGGGTGTAGGCGGCGGCGATCTCGGCCGGCTCCAGGCCGAGGGTCTGCCTGCGCACCCGGCGGGCGAGCAGCCAGGCGAACGACGCGCCCAGGGCCACCGCCACGGCCGCCACGAGGACGATCCAGGGCAGCTCGCGCGCCACGAGCTCGCTGATCCGCGTCTCCAGCACGCCGACGCTGACCAGACCGACGACCGGGCCGCCCGAGCCTGCGAACACCGGGACGACCGTGCGGATGGAGGGGCCGAGGGTGCCGAGGTAGTGCTCGGTGTACACCTGTCCGGCGCGCGCCTCGGCGATCGTGCCCAGGTAGGTCTGCCCGATCCGGTCCGGCTCGGCGTGGCTGTAGCGCACCCCGTCCGGGCTCATGATCACGACGAACGCCGTGCCGGTGGCCTCCTGCACCCGCAGGGCCAGCGGCTGCATCGTCCGCGCGACCACCTTCGGGTCGCCGCCCGCGGTCACCGCCGCGACCACGGCGGGATCGGTGGCGACCGACCGGGCGGTCGCCGTGGTCAACCGGGCGGCCGCGTCGGTCTCGAGCTGGCGGGCGCCGAGGAACGCCAGCACGGCGGCCCCGCCGACCGTCACCAGGACCGTGGCCACCTGCAGGAACAGGAGACGACGGACCAGGCTGGACGATCGGCGGGGCCGGGAGGACATGAGGACAGTGTCTACCGTGCGGACTCGACGAGCTCCTTGTCCTCGGGCTCCGTCGACGTCGCCGACTCCACCGGCTCGGCGTCACGGCCTGCGCCGTGCTCGAGCTCCATCGCCGCGTCGACGAGCGACGGGTCGTCCAGGACCGCGGCGAGCCGCTCGCGGTCCAGCTCGCCGTTCCAGCGGGCGATGGCGAGCGTGGCGACCACGTTGCCGATGCAGTTGGTGAGGGCGCGGCCCTCGCTCATCACGCGGTCGATGCCGATGATCAGCGCGATGCCGACGGCGATGGCCTCGGCGGTGAAGAACTCGCCGCCGAAGGCCTGCAGCGAGGCCGCCAGGGTCACCAGGCCCGCACCCGTGATCCCCGCCGCGCCCTTGGACGTCAGGACCATGAGCAGCGCGAGGCCGATCTGCAGGCCGATCGGGAGGGTCTCGCCGCCCGCGTGGATGATGAACAGGGCACCGAGGGTCAGGTAGATGCAGGTGCCGTCGAGGTTGAACGAGTAGCCGGTCGGGATGACCAGTCCGACGGTCTGCTTCGACGCCCCCGCCGCCTCCAGCTTGGTCAGCAGCCGCGGCAGCACCGACTCCGACGACGAGGTGCCGACGATGATCAGCAGCTCGTCCTTGATCAGCCGGATGACCTTGAAGATGTTGAACCCGGCCCACCAGGACACCAGGCCGAGCACCGCGACGATGAAGAACAGGCAGGTGCCCCAGAACACGCCCATCAGCTTCAGCAGCTCACCGAGTGACTGGGTGCCGAACTGGGCCACGGTGTAGGCCATGCCGCCGAACGCGGCGACCGGCGCGGCCCACATGATCAGCTTGATGATGCCGAAGATGACCTTGGCGATGGTCTCGATCGAGCCGACGACGCGGGTGCGCAGCGGCGCGGCCAGCAGCGACACCGAGCAGGCGGTGAGGATCGCGAGGACCAGGACGCGCAGGACCTCGTTCTCCACGAACGGGCCGAGGAAGCTGGTCGGGAGCAGGTCGTTGAGCAGGAAGCCGGTCAGGCCGCCCTGGTCGGCGTTCGAGCCGTTCTGCACCTGCTTGGCCGCGGACTCCAGTGCGGCGGCCGACGGCTGGCCGGTGAAGCCCCCGCCGACGTCGAAGACGTTCGCCGCGAGCAGGCCGAGGGTCAACGCCACGACGGTCGCGACCAGGAAGTAGAACAGGGCCTTGAGCGCCAGGCCGCCCGCACGGGCCAGGTTGCCGATCGAGGCGATCCCGACGACCACCGTGCAGAAGATCACCGGGGCGACGATCACCTTGATCATCTGGATGAACCCGTCGGCGAGCCACTTCGAGCCCTTGGCGGCGTCGGGGGCGAGCATCCCGAACACGATGCCGCCGAGAATGCCGACGATCACCCAGAACCAGAGCTGGGTGTAGAACCGCCTCTTCCGCGGCGGTGCTGATGCTTCGGTGGTAGCCACTCGTCCTCCTCGACGTCCGATGCCGGACGGCACGTTAGGAACGTGACCGGCGCCATGTCAGGGTGTGCGCGTCCATAATTGGGCGGGCCTTGAGGTTTCGCTGGTTGGGAGACGTCGGAGAAGTGCGCGCACTGCTGGTCGAGGACGACGCCGTCCTGGGTGGCGCCGTGGCCAAGGCGCTGACCGCGCACGGGTTCCGCGTCCAGCACGTGACCAGCGGTTCCGCTGCGCTGGAGGCCGTGGCCCAGGGGGCGCCGGACGTCGTGCTGTTGGACATGGGCCTGCCGGACCGGGACGGGATCGGGGTCTGTCGGGGGATCCGCGCGGTGTCGCGGGTGCCGATCCTCGCCGTCACCGGGCGCGGGGCCGTCGAGGCGCGCGTGGCCGGGCTGCGCAACGGCGCGGACGACTACATCGTCAAGCCGTTCCTGATCGAGGAGCTGCTCGCCCGGATCGACGCGGTGCTGCGCCGCACCCGCGGGCTGGGGGTGGCGCCCGCGGTGGTCGCGGGCGACGTGGAGATCGACCTCGCGCGGCGCTCGGTGAGCGTCGACGGCGCCGAGGTCGCGTTGGCGCGCAAGGAGTTCGACCTGCTCGCGGCGCTGGCCAGGCGGGAGGGCGCGGTCGTCGCCCGCGACGAGCTGCTCGACGAGGTCTGGGGGAGCACGGACTCCTCCGCGCGCCGCACGCTCGAGGCGCACGTCGGCCTGGTCCGGTCGAAGCTCGGCCGCCCCGAGGTGATCGTGACGGCGCGTGGGGTGGGCTACCGCCTCGGAAAGTAGGGTCACGCGGGTGTCCGGGCTCGTGATCGTCGACAAACCGAGCGGGATGACGTCGCACGACGTCGTGTCCCGCCTCCGCCGCATCCTGCGCACCCGCAAGGTCGGCCACGCCGGGACGCTGGACCCGATGGCCACCGGCGTGCTGGTGTGCGGGGTGGAGCGGGGCACGAAGCTGCTCGGGCACCTCGCGCTGGACACCAAGGCCTACACCGCGACCATCCGGCTCGGCGCGTCCACCACCACCGACGACGCCGAGGGGGACACGCTCACCGAGGCGGATCCGTCGGGCGTCACGGACGAGGCGGTCGCGGTGGGCATGGCCGCCCTGACCGGCGCGATCGAGCAGGTCCCGTCCAGCGTGAGCGCGGTGAAGATCGACGGGAAGCGAGCCTACGCGCGGGTGCGGGCGGGGGAGGACGTGGTGATCCCGCCCCGACCGGTGACCGTGTCCGCGTTCGACCTGGTCGAGCGGCGGGGCGCCGAGCTGGACGTCGTCGTGGAGTGCTCGTCCGGCACGTACGTGCGCGCGCTCGCCCGCGACCTCGGCGCCGCGCTGGGCGTCGGCGGCCACCTGACGGCGTTGCGCCGCACCCGGGTCGGGCCGTTCGGGCTCGCCCACGCCCGCACCCTGGAGCAGCTGGCGGAGGACCCGGCGCTGTCGCTCGACCTCGCCGGGGCGGTCGCGACCGCCTTCGTGCGGCGAGACGTCGACGAGAGCGGTGCGACGGACGTCTCGCACGGCAAGCGGCTGCCCGCCGCGGGGCTGCCGGGCACCTACGGCGTGTTCGCCCCCGACGGCCGTGTCCTGGCCCTCATGGCGGACGCGGGCGCGGTGGCCAAGCCCGTTGTCGTCCTCGCGCCCGCCGCCTCGTAGGCTGCTGATCGTGGAACGGTGGCGCGGGATCGACTCCGTCCCCTCGGGTTGGGGCCGCAGCGTCGTGACGATCGGGGTGTTCGACGGCGTCCACCGCGGGCACCGGCAGCTGATCGCCCGGGCCGTCGCGGTCGCCGAGGAGCGGGGGCTGCACAGCACCGTCGTCACGTTCGACCCGCATCCCGCCGAGCTCGTCCGGCCCGGGTCGCACCCGGCGGCGTTGACGACCCTCGAGCGCCGGGCGGACCTCGTGGCCGAGCTGGGGGCGGACGCCTTCTGCGTCATCCCCTTCACCGCCGAGCTGGCCCGGATGGAGCCCGCGGAGTTCGCCCACGAGATCCTCGTGGACACCCTGCACACCGCGGTCGTGGTCGTCGGCACGAACTTCACCTTCGGCTACAAGGCCGTCGGGGACCTGGACACGCTGCGCGAGCTCGGCTCCCGGTTCGGATTCCAGGTGGAGGGGCTCGACCTCATGAGCGGCGCGGGCGTCACGTTCTCCTCGACCTACATCCGCTCGTGCATCGACGCGGGGGACATGGAGGCGGCGGCCGCGGCGCTCGGGCGGCCGCACCGGGTCGACGGGGTGGTCGTGCACGGCGACAAACGCGGCCGCGAGCTGGGGTTCCCCACCGCCAACGTGTCCTGCGCCGAGCACACCGCCATCCCCGCGGACGGGGTCTACGCGGGCTGGTTCACGATCGGCGACCGGCGGCTGCCCGCGGCGATCTCGGTCGGCTCCAACCCGACGTTCTCGGGGCGGGTCCGCACCGTCGAGGCCTTCGTGCTCGACGTCCACGAGGACTTCTACGGCCACGAGGTGGGCGTCGAGTTCGCGCACCGGCTGCGCGGCATGGAGCGCTACGACGGCATCGAGCCGCTGATCGCGCAGATGAACAAGGACGTGGAGCGGACCCGGGAGCTGCTCGGCTGACCGCAGTTTCCCCGTTCCGCCTCGGGGACGGGGGCCGCGGTGCGACGATCGTCGGCGTGGATCCCGAGTCGCTCCTCGCCGCGAACCGCGAGCGGCAGCGCGCGCTCTACGGGGCGCCGATCGGGCAGACGGTGCACCGGGTGGTCAAGGAGCTCGGGATCACCCAGGGCACGCTCGCGCGCACGGTCGGGGTGAGCCCGGCGATGCTGTCGCAGCTGGTCACCGGGCGGCGGGTGAAGATCGGCGACCCGGCGGTGCTCGCCCGCCTCCGGATGCTCGACGACCGGGCCGCGGGCCCGGCGGTCGCGGCCGACCGCGTCCCGGGGCTGCTGGCGGCGGTGCGGTCGTCGACCCCGGTGGCATGGACAGCGCAGCCGGGGCAGCCGGGCCCGTCGGGCCCCGCGGACCGCGCGGGTGACCCGCCGCGACCCGTGCGGCCCGCCGATCCGACCGAGGCGCTGCGCGCGGTCACCACGCCCGCCCGGCTGGTGGCGGCCGCCGCCGCGTTGGGCACGGCGTTCCCGGAGATCGCGGCGCTGCTGCGCCGGGCCGCCTCGAACTAGTGCCCGTACCCCGCCTGACCGGCTCGAACGGGTGGGTCGGCGCGGGCGGGCGGCGGCGCGCTGGTAGCCTGGACACCGGGTTCGGCTGCAGTCCGTGGCGGCCGTTCCGACCACCCGCCCGAGGCACACCTCGCGGACGGGCCCCACGGACGTCACCACCGAAGGAGACACACGTGGCTCTCGACGCCGCAGCGAAGAAGACGATCCTCGACGAGTACGGCACCCACGAGGGTGACACGGGCTCGCCGGAGGCGCAGGTCGCCCTGCTGACCAAGCGGATCAGCGACCTGACCGAGCACCTCAAGCAGCACAAGCACGACCACCACAGCCGTCGCGGGCTGCTCCTCATGGTCGGCCGTCGCCGCCGGCTGCTCAAGTACCTGGCCTCGGTGGACATCAACCGGTACCGGTCCCTGATCGAGAAGCTGGGCCTGCGCCGCTGAGCACCTCCCGAGGGGGTGGCGGATGCCGCCCCCTCGGGTCGCAGAACTGAACACCGCCACCCTCTGACCGACCTGATCCGCCGGTCCTCGGTAGTGGCCCCCGGAGCACGAGGCTCCGGGCGCTTCGATCGAAGACCGGCTCCGCGGAGGATCCACCGGTCTCACGGGGTGGCTCGAGTCTCGAGGAGAGACACCACTTCATGACCGATCCCATCGAGAACGACGGCGTCCACGAGACGACCGCAGTGATCGACAACGGGAGCTTCGGCTCCCGCACCGTCCGGTTCGAGACCGGGCGCCTCGCGCGCCAGGCCGCCGGATCCGTCGTCGCCTATCTGGACGACGAGACCATGCTGCTCTCCGCCACCACGGCGTCGAAGCAGCCCAAGGAGCACTTCGACTTCTTCCCCCTCACGGTGGACGTCGAGGAGCGGATGTACGCGATCGGCAAGATCCCCGGCTCGTTCTTCCGCCGCGAGGGTCGCCCGGGTACGGACGCGATCCTGACCTGCCGGCTCATCGACCGGCCGCTGCGCCCGTCCTTCGTCGACGGTCTGCGCAACGAGATCCAGATCGTCGTCACCGTGCTGTCGCTGGACCCGCAGGACCCGTACGACGCGCTCGCGATCAACGCCGCCTCGGCGTCGACGCAGCTCGCCGGGCTGCCGTTCTCCGGCCCCATCGGCGGCGTGCGCGTCGCCCTGATCGACGGCCAGTGGGTCGCCTTCCCGCAGTGGGAGGACCTGCAGCGCGCCGTCTTCGACATGGTCGTCGCCGGCCGCGTCGTAGGTGACGACGTCGCGATCATGATGGTGGAGGCCGAGGCCACCACCGAGACCATCGAGCTCGTCGCGGGGGGCGCGCAGGCGCCCACCGAGGAGATCGTGGCGCAGGGCCTGGAGGCGGCCAAGCCGTTCATCCGCAGCCTGTGCATCGCCCAGCAGCAGCTGGCCGAGGTCGCCGCCAAGCCGACCCGCGACTACCCGACGTACCCGGCCTACCAGCCGGACGCGTTCGAGGCCGTGGAGAGGGCCGCCTCGAAGGACCTGGCCGCTGCCTTGGCCATCGGCCCGAAGCAGGAGCGCGAGGCGAAGACCGACGAGGTCAAGCTCGCCGTGCTCGAGTCCCTCGGCGCGCAGTTCGAGGGCCGCGAGAAGGAGCTGGGCGCCGCGTTCCGGTCGCTCAACAAGAAGCTCGTCCGCCAGCGCATCCTGACCGACAAGGTCCGGATCGACGGGCGCGGGCTCACCGACATCCGGCCGCTGTCGGCCGAGGTCGAGGTCGTCCCGCGGGCGCACGGTTCCGCGATCTTCGAGCGCGGCGAGACCCAGATCATGGGTGTCACCACGCTGAACATGCTCCGCATGGAGCAGCAGATCGACTCGCTGGGGCCGGAGACGCACAAGCGCTACCTGCACCACTACAACTTCCCGCCGTACTCGACCGGTGAGACCGGTCGCGTCGGGTCGCCGAAGCGCCGCGAGATCGGCCACGGCGCGCTGGCGGAGCGGGCCCTGCTGCCCGTGCTGCCCACGCGCGAGGAGTTCCCCTACGCGATCCGCCAGGTGTCCGAGGCCCTCGGTTCCAACGGCTCGACGTCGATGGGCTCGGTCTGCGCCTCCACGATGTCGCTGTACAACGCGGGCGTGCCGCTCAAGGCGCCGGTCGCGGGCATCGCGATGGGCCTGGTCTCCGACACCGTCGACGGCACCACCCAGTACGTCGCGCTGACGGACATCCTGGGCGCCGAGGACGCGTTCGGCGACATGGACTTCAAGGTCGCCGGCACGGCGGAGTTCGTCACCGCGCTGCAGCTGGACACCAAGCTGGACGGCATCCCGTCCGAGGTGCTGGCCGCCGCGCTGAACCAGGCCAAGGACGCCCGCCTCACCATCCTCGAGGTGCTGGGCGAGGCCATCGACGGCCCGGACGAGATGAGCACCTACGCGCCGCGGGTCACCGCGATCAAGGTGCCCGTCGACAAGATCGGCGAGGTCATCGGCCCGAAGGGCAAGATGATCAACTCGATCACGGAGAAGACCGGCGCGGACATCTCCATCGAGGACGACGGCACCATCTACGTCGGTGCCGCCGACGGCCCCTCCGCGGAGGAGGCGATCGGCATGATCAACGCCATCGCCAACCCGCAGCTGCCGAAGATCGGCGAGCGGTTCCTGGGCACGGTCGTCAAGACCGCCGCCTTCGGCGCCTTCGTCTCGCTGGTCCCCGGCAAGGACGGGCTGGTCCACATCTCGAAGCTGGGCAACGGGAAGCGGATCGGCAAGGTCGAGGACGTCGTCAAGGTGGGCGACAAGATCCGCGTCGAGGTCACCGACATCGACAACCGCGGCAAGATCTCGCTGATCCCGGTGGTGGAGGAGGGTGCGGCGGCTCCGGCCGACGCCCCGGCCGACGCCCCGGCCGACGCCGACGTGGTCGTCGAGGCCCCCGCCGAGGTCTCGAGCTGACCTCCTCCGCACGTCCGGACGCCCCCGGGGTGGCTCGTACCGAGCTCCCCGGGGGCGTTCGCGTGCTCACCGAGCAGGTCGCCGGCGTGCGCTCCGTCGCGCTCGGCATCTGGATCGCCATCGGCTCCCGGGACGAGCGCCCGGACCAGGCCGGGGCGGCGCACTACCTCGAACACCTGCTGTTCAAGGGCACGGGGCGGCGCTCGGCGCAGGCCATCGCCGAGGAGATGGACGCGGTCGGCGGCGAGCTGAACGCGTTCACCGCCAAGGAGCACACCTGCTACTACGCGCACGTCCTCGACGAGGACCTGCCGTTGGCGCTCGACGTCCTCGCGGACGTCGTCACCCACGCCGAGCTGGCGCACACGGACGTCGAGCTCGAACGCGGGGTGGTCCTGGAAGAGATCGCCATGCGGGACGACGATCCCGAGGACCTGCTCGGCGAGCTGTTCGACGAGACGCTGTTCGCGGCCCACCCGCTCGGCCTGCCCGTGATCGGCTCGGAGGAGTCGATCCGCGGGATGAGCCGCGAGACCCTGTTCGAGTTCTGGCGGGGCGAGTACACCGCCCCCCGGATGGTGGTGGCGGCCGCGGGGAACCTGACCCACGACCACGTCGTCGAGCTGGCGGCGAAGGCGTTCGACGGGCCGGACGCGCGGCCCGTCGGGCCCCGCCGCTCCGGCGGGGTCGCGCTGCCCGCGCGGCGGGCGCTCGCCCTGCGCACGGACGACTCCGAGCAGGCCCAGCTCATGCTCGGTGTGCCCGGTCTCGACCGGCACGACCCGCGGCGCCCGGTGCTGGCGGTGCTCAACGCGGCGCTGGGCGGCGGCCTGTCCTCCCGGCTGTTCCAGCAGGTTCGCGAGCAGCGCGGGCTCGCGTACCAGGTCTACTCGTCGGGCGTGTCCTACGCGGACGCCGGCACCTGGTCGGTCTACGCGGGCTGCGCGCCGGAGCGGCTCGGCGAGGTCGTCGGCGTGGTGCGGGACGTGCTCGCGGGCGCCGCCGCCGAGGGGATCACCGAGGCCGAGGTGCGCCGGGCGAAGGGGTCGCTGCGCGGCAGCACCGTGCTGGGCCTGGAGGACACGGCGAGCCGGATGAACCGGCTGGGCCGCTCCGAGCTGGACCACGGCCGACAGCGTTCGCTGGAGGAGAGCCTGGCCCGGATCGACGAGGTCACCGTCGAGGAGGTCGCCGCCCTGGCGGGCGAGCTCCTCACCCAAGACCTCACGGCCGCGGTGGTGGGCCCCTACGACGACCCGGACGACCTCCCCGCAGCCCTCCAGGATCTCGCCTGACCCCCCTGCTCCATAATGCGGGCGGGGGTGGGCATCGGTGATTCTCTCGCTCGTCGCGGGTGTGGTGATCGTCCTCGGGTTGGTCGGGGTCGTGTCCCAGGTGCTGCCCGGGCTGGTCGTGGTGCTCGCGGGGGTGGCGGTGTGGGCGATCCCGCGCGGCGACGCGCTGGGCTGGTGGGTCTTCGGGATCGCCGCGGCGCTGCTGGTGATCGGCTCGATCGTCAAGTACACGATCCCGGGCAAGCAGCTCAAGGACGCGGGCGTACCCGGCCGGTCACTGCTGCTCGGGGCGGTCCTCGGGATCATCGGGTTCTTCGTGATCCCCGTGATCGGGCTGTTCCTGGGCTTCGTCCTCGGCGTCTACCTGGCCGAGCTCGCCCGGCTGGGCAGCTCCGCGCAGGCCTGGCCCTCGACGAAGCACGCGCTGCGCGCGGTCGGCTGGAGCATCGTCATCGAGCTGGCGGCCGGGCTGCTGATGACCGCCGCGTGGATCACCGGTCTGGTGCTCGCGTGAAGTGGGCCGCGGGCGTGTGCCCGAAGTGCCTGCGGAAGGCGTCGACGAACCCGTTCAGCGAGGCGTAGCCCACCCGTCGGGCCACCCCGGCGACCGGCATCCCGTCCGCCAGGTGCGGCAGCGCGGCCTGCAGCCGGACCTGTGTGCGCCAGTCCGTGAACGTCATCCCGGTCTCGGCGAACGCCCGGCGCAGGGTGCTCACCGAGGTGCCGGCGGCGGGGGCCAGCTCGTCGAGGCCGCGGGGGTCGTCGGGCCGGGACACCAGCCACTGCGCGACGGCGCGCGCCCGCCGGTCGTCCGGCAGCGGCACCGCCACGCCGGGATCGGTCACCGCGCCGACCAGGCCGAAGAACAGCGTCCGGGCCGACTCCTCGACCGCCTGCAGCGCCGGCCCGGACAGCGCCAACATCAGCTCGCGCAGCAGGGGGCCGACCCCGATGACGGTCGGTGCGGTCCAGTCCAGCGGGCACGCGTGCGGCCACACGTAGAGACAGTGCAGGGCGGCGGGCGGGCGGTTGACGACGTCGTGGGCGGCGTGGGCCGGGACGAACAGGGCCCGGGTCGGCGGCAGCACCCAGGTGCGGCCCTCGACCACGGCCGTCGTCAGCCCCTCGCTGACCCAGGCGATCTGGTGCTGCTCGTGGCGGTGCAGGCCCCAGCCGCCCGGCTCCGCGGGACCGAAGCGGCAGATCCACATGGAGCGTTCGTCGTCGCCCTCGTGGCGCTCGTACGGGATCACGTCGACCGCGACGGTCATGGCTTCTCCCTGGGGTCGTCTGAGCGCTGAGCTGGTACTCGGCCGCTGGAACTGAGGTTAGCCTCACCGAGCTAACCGAACGACCCCCGTGGAGAACCGTTGAGAACCCGTGTCCTGATCCTGGCGGCGGCCGCCCTCGTGCTCGCCGCCTGTTCGACCGCCGCGCCCGAGCCCGCCGCGCCCGCCCAGGTCACGGTGGAGCACCAGTTCGGCAGCACGACCGTGCCGGTGAACCCGCAGCGGGTGGTCAGCGCCGGGTACACCGAGCACGACACCCTCCTCGCGCTCGGCGTGGTCCCGGTCGCGGTGACCGACTGGTACGGCGACCAGCCCTACGCCACCTGGCCGTGGGCGCGCGAGGAGCTGGGCTCGGCCACCCCCGAGGTCCTCGAGATGACCGACGGCCCGAACTACGAGAAGATCGCGTCCCTGCAGCCGGACCTGATCATCGCGACGAACGCCGGGCTGGACCGGGGGCAGTACGAGCGGCTCGCGGCGATCGCCCCGACCGTGGCGCAGCCCAAGGGTGACAAGGCGTACTTCGCGCCGTGGGACCAGCAGACCCTGCTGATCGGGCAGGCGCTGGGCCAGGGCCCGCAGGCGCAGGCCCTGGTCGACGGGATCAAGAAGCGCTTCGCCGACGCGGCCGCGGCCCACCCGGCCTTCGCGAACACCCCGGCGGTCTTCCTGCAGGCGCCGTACTACGACGGCAGCGCGATCGCCTACCAGGACGGCCTGTCCACCGAGTTCCTCACCGACCTGGGCTTCACCGTCCCGGCGGACATCGACGCCTTCGCCACCGGAGACGACTCGCGCCAGGCCTACATCCCCATCGAGCGGCTCGACGTGCTGAACTCGGCGAAGGTGCTGCTCTGGGCCACCGAGGACGCCGAGGCCCGCACCGAGCTGGAGGCCCAGCCGATCTACCGCACGCTCGCCCCGGTGCAGGGCGGCCACCTCGTCTTCACCGACGCCACCCTGGCGGGCGCGCTCTACTTCACCAGCCCGCTCTCGCTGCCCTACGTCCTGGACACCCTGGTCCCGCTGCTGGACAAGGCGGTCGCCGGCAACCCCGAGACCAGGCCCTGAGTGCGGCGACCGCGGTCGTCGACGGGCCCTCGCGGTCACCGCACTAGGCTGGCCCCGTGATCCGAGTCGCGGTGCTGGGGGCGAAGGGGCGGATGGGGTCCGAGGCGTGCGCGGCGGTCCGCGGCGCCCCGGACATGGAGCTGGTCGCGGAGATCGGCTCCACCGACCCCCTCGACGGCATCGCCGCCGCGGACGTGGTGGTGGACCTGACCCGGCCGGACGTCGTCCTGGACAACCTGGCCCACGTCCTCGGCGCGGGCAAGCACGCCGTCGTCGGGGTGAGCGGGTTCTCCCCGGAGCGCCTCGAGGCCGTGCGCCGGCTGATCCCCGACGGCGTGGGCGTGCTGATCGCCCCCAACTTCGGCATCGGCGCCGTGCTGACCATGCACTTCGCGCAGCTCGCCGCCCCCTTCTTCGAGTCGGTCGAGGTCGTCGAGGCCCACCACGAGAAGAAGGTGGACGCGCCCTCGGGCACCGCGGCCCGCACGGCGACGCTGGTGGCGCAGGCCCGGGCGAAGGCGGGGCTCGGTGCGGTGCCGGACGCCACGACGTCGGACCCGGACGGGGCCCGCGGCGCCGTCGTCGACGGCATCCACGTGCACGCCATCCGCATGCTCGGGGTGGTCGCGCAGCAGGACGTGATCTTCGGCGACGCGGGGGAGACCCTGACGATCTCGCACAACAGCGCGAACCGGGCGTCGTTCATGCCGGGGGTGCTGCTGTCCATCCGCAACGTGGGGCAGCGCCCCGGGCTGACCTTCGGGCTCGAGCCGCTACTGAACCTGTAGGTCGAGGGTGCCGGTGTGGCGGACCTCGCGGAGCGTGCCGTCTCCGGTGTCGAGGGTGCGCACGGCGCCGTCCGCGGCCCAGCCCGCCCGGTCGTAGAAGCGGCGGGAGGCGTGGTCGGCCTCGGGCACCCAGGCCCGCCCGGTCTGCGAGCCCGCCCGGCGCAGCGCGGCGCCCGCCACGGCGAGCAACCGACCGCCGTGCCCGCGCCTGCCCCAGCGCGGCTCCACGAGCAGGGTGCTGATCTCGGCGATCGAGCCGCCCTGCCCGGCGTAGTGCGCGGCGGCGCAGAACCCCACCGTCCACTCGCCCTCCTGCGCCACGAACACGTGGAAGGGCTCCCCGGCGTGCACGGCGTCCGCCCAGGTCCGCCGCGCGTCCGGGCTGGTGAGGGCCTCCAGGGCGGCGGCCGGGAGGAGGTCGGCGTAGACCAGCCGCCAGGTCTCGGCCTGGATGCGGACGATCTCGTCGACGTCCGCGTCGACGGCGGGGCGGACCGAGGCGAGGGCCATGCCGCATTCGTACCCTGCCTCACTCACGCCTGGCCGCCGGGGGGCGGGCATGACACCGTCGGTCTCCGTGAACGTTCGTTCGGTGGAACCGGCGGTGGGCCTGCGGGCGGCCTGGCTCGCGCTCACCTCGGTCTACGTCCTCTGGGGCTCGATCTATCTGCTCAACCGCCTGACGATCACCGACGTGCCGCCGTTGCTCGCCGGGTCCCTGCGGTTCCTGGCCGCGGGACTCGCGCTGGGGGTGATCGTGCTGCTCACCGGCGGGTTCTCGGCGTTCGGCATGACCCGCGCGCAGCTGCTCACCTCGATGCTGAGCGGGTTGTTGCTGCCCGCCTGGGGGAACGGGTTCGTCGCGCTGGCCCAGACCCGGATCCCGTCGGGCCTGGCCGCGCTGCTGCTCGCGGTCGTCCCCCTCTACATCGCGGTGCTGCGGACCGTGTTCGGCGACCGCCCCTCCCGCGCGACGCTGGTCGGCGTGCTCGTCGGCCTGGTCGGGCTGGGGGTGCTGGTGCTGTCCGGGCCGGGCTCCGGGGGTACGGCCGGGAGCGCCTGGTGGGGCCCGTGGCTGGTGGTGCTGGCGGGTCTGGGCTGGGCGAGTGGCACCTACGCGACGACCCGGCTCCCGGTCCCGCCCAACCCGTTCGCCATGGCGACCGTGCAGATGGTGACCGGCGGCGTGCTGATGGGCCTCGCCGGGCTGCTGACGGGCGCGCGGCTCGACCTCGCGGCCGTGTCCGGCGTGGCGTGGTGGGCCTGGGTCGGGGCGGCCCTGGCCACCCTCGGCGGATTCAGCGGCTACGCCCTCGCGCTGCGGGGCCTGCCGGTCTCGACGGTCGCGACCTACGCCTACGTCAATCCGGTGATCGCCGTCGTGCTCGGGGTCGCGCTGGTCGGCGAGCGCTTCTCGCTCCTGCAGGCCCTCGGCGGCGCCATCGTGCTCGTCGCCGTGGTGTTGGTGGTGCGCGCGGAACGGACGCCCGCCGAGCTCCCGGACGCGCCGCCGCGCTGACGGCGCCGAGACCGGCTGGAACTGTCGGTGGCTGCCGGCACGATGCCGCTCGTGAGGACGATCTCGGCCGACGTGGCCCGACGGACCGCGCTCGCCGCCCAGGGGTTCGCGGACCCGCGGCCCACGGGCCCGGTGACCCGGCGGCACCTCGCGCGGGTGCTGGGCCGGGTCCGACTGCTGCAGCTGGACTCGGTGAACGTGGCGGTGCGGGCGCACTACATGCCGGTCTTCGCCCGGCTCGGGGCCTACCCGCGCGCCCTGCTGGACGCCGCGGCCTGGGCGGACTCGGCCCGGCGGCCGCGGCTGATGGTCGAGTACTGGGCGCACGAGGCCAGCCTGCTGCCGGTCGCGGACTGGCCGCTGCTGCTCTCCGGGGCGAAGCGGCCCGGCTGGTGGCGGCACTACGCCGAGCTGGCCGAGCGGGAGCCCGCGCTGGTGGCGGACGTGCTCGCCGCGGTCAAGGAGCTCGGCCCGGTGGGGGCGGGCACCCTGGAGGCCGCGCTGGGCGCGCAGAGCAGGCCGCCGGGGGTCACCTGGTGGGAGCGGTCGGAGGTCAAGCGGATCTGCGAGTACCTGTTCGGGCTCGGCGCGCTCACCACCGGCACTCGCGTGCACTTCCAGCGCCTCTACGACCTGCCCGAGCGGGTGCTGCCGCCCGAGGTGCTGGCCGCGCACCCGATGGACCACGGACTCGCCGCCCGTGAGCTGGTGCGCCGCTCGGCCCAGGCGCTGGGGATCGCGACGGAGCCGGACCTGCGGGACTACTACCGCCTCGGGCCCGCCGACTCGCAGCGCGCGGTCGCCGAGCTGGTCGAGGCGGGGGAGCTGGAGCCGGTGGCGGTCCGCGGCTGGCGGTCGCCCGCGTACCGGTGGCCGGGTGCCGTGGTGCCGCGGCGGGTCGAGGGCCGCGCGCTGCTCTGCCCGTTCGACCCGCTGATCTGGGAGCGGGAGCGCACCGAGCGGATCTTCGGCTTCCGCTACCGCATCGAGATCTACGTGCCCGAGCCCAAGCGGGAGTACGGCTACTACGTGTTCCCGTTCCTGCTCGACGGCGAGCTGGTCGCGCGGGTGGACCTCAAGGCGGACCGGGCCGCGGGGGTGCTGCGGGTGCAGGGCGCCTACGCCGAGCCGGGCGTCGCGCACGCCCGCGTCGCCGCCGAGCTGGCGGCGGAGCTGGACCTCATGGCGGAGTGGCTGGAGCTCGACGCGGTGCAGGTGGGGGAGCGGGGCGACCTGGCCGGAGCGCTGCGCCGAGCGTGGTGAGTCGGGGCCGCTGAGGGGCGCTGCCGCCGGTGCCGCCGGGGCGAGCGCCGGGGCCGCTGACGCTTGGGACGCCCAAGCGTCGCTCAGCGGTGCTTGGGCCGCCCAAGCGTCAGAGCCGCCGGTGCTTGGGCGTCCCAAGCGTCGCTCCGTGGTGCTTGGGCGTCCCAAGCGTCAGAGCCCGGGCCGCCGAGTTGCTTGGGCGTCCCACGCGTCGCTCAGCGGTGCTTGGGACGCCCAAGCGTCACCGGGCCGGGCTCAGACCCCCGCGGTCGCGGCGCGGGTCACCAGCACGTCCCCGCTGCCGGTGCGGCCCGTGATGTGCAGCGGCGGGCTGTCCACCGGCGCGACCCCGCCGACGTCCAGGTCGCTGCGCGCCGAGCCGGAACCCGAGAACAGGTCCAGCTCCGCCGCCACGCCCGCGTGCACGCCGATCCGCAGGCCCCCCGAGCCGGTGGTCAGGTCGAAGCGGCCCGCGTGGGCGTCCGCGACCACGACGTCACCGGAGCCGGTCTTGCAGGTGAGGTCGCCGTGCACCTCCCCGAGCGTGACGTCCCCGCTGCCCGCCTTGATCTGGGTGGACCCGTTGAGCGAGGCCACCGAGACCCCGCCGGAGCCGGTGCGCAGCTTGGCGTCGCCGCCGACGATCCCGAGCTCCACCCGGCCGGAGCCGGTGGTGATCTCGCCGGCGCCGGTGATCTCATCGACCTCTGCGGTGCCGGAGCCGGTGCGGATCGCGGCCCAGCCCGCCCGGCCGGACACCGAGACGTCCCCGGCGCCGGTCTTCACGGCGAGCCGGGACCCCGCGGGCGCCCAGACCGTGACCGACAGCGGCACGACGCGCAGCGGGAGGTCCTGGGTCGACCGGATCACCAGCCGCCTGGCCTCGGCGTCCCAGCGGACCTCCGCGGCGCGCACGGCGGCGGCACCCGGGTCGACCGCGGCGTCACCCGAGGCGTTCCCCAGCCAGGTGAGGATGCCGGTGAGCCCCTGCTCCCACGGGCTGTCGCCGTGCGGGTCGTGGCGGACCTCGGCGCGCACCTCGGTGGCGGACTCGTTGAGCTCGACCCGGACCCGCCCGACGTCGATCCCGATCTCCAGCTCGGCGGCCTCGGCGCACGGCCAGGCGTCCTGCCTGCGCACGTCCTCGCGCTCGCTCATCCCTGCACCCATCCCTTCAGCCGGCCGTCGCCGTCTCCGCGACCGTCTCCCCTGCCGTCTCCCTTGTCCTCCCACGTGCGGTCCCAGCCGCGCCGGTGGCGCTGCCTGCCCGCCAGGGCCCCCTGCACCGCCTGGGAGACCCACGAGTTCAGCGAGACGCCCTGGGCCTGCGCGGCCTGCTCGGCCTGCGCCTTGATCTGCTCGACCATGCGCAGGGTGATGCGGCTGATGTCCCCCGCGTCTCCCGGCGGGGTGAACCGGGGCGTCTCCGGCTCGCCCGCCGGGGCGGCGCTGACGGCGACGCGCACGTCCCGCCCGTCGAGCCGCACGTCGACCGTGCGGTCGCCCAGCTCCGCGGTGACCTCGGCGGCCAGGTCGGAGAGGGCGTTCATGATCGCGAGCCGCGCGGCGGGCTCGATGGCCGCGCCGAGCAGCGCGGCCGTGCGCTGGGTCTGCTCGTCTCCCGCGGCGGCGGCGGACGCGAGGTCCTCCCGCAGCTGCGCGACGTACTGGCCGATGTCCATGACACCACTATGACGTCACCACTGACGTCACGCAACCATCATGGTGACGCCACCACTCTGCCGGTTACAGTCGCCGCATGCAGACGGTTCCGCCGAAGGTCCAGCTCATCGCGAAGACCGAGTTCGTCCCCCCGGCGGACGTGCCCTGGGAGACGGACGCGGACGGCGGCCAGGCGCTCGCCGAGTTCGCGGGCCGCGCCTGCTACCAGTCGTGGTCCAAGCCGAACCCGCGCACCGCGACCAACGAGGGCTACCTGCGGCACATCCTCGAGGTGGGCCACCTGTCCGTGCTCGAGCACGGCACGGTCTCCTTCTACCTCTCCGGCATCTCGCGGTCGCTGACCCACGAGCTGATCCGGCACCGGCACTTCTCGTACTCGCAGCTGTCCCAGCGCTACGTCCCGGAGCGGGACGCGGCGATGGTCGAGCCGGACGTCATCGCGGACGATCCCGAGCTGCACCAGATGTTCCTCGACGCCGCCGAGGCCTCGGTGAAGGCCTACGAGGAACTGCTCGAGGGCCTGGAGAAGCGCTTCGCGGACGTCCCGAACGCCACGCTGCGCCGCAAGCAGGCGCGACAGGCGGCGCGGGCGATCCTGCCGAACGCCACCGAGACCCGGATCGTGGTCACCGGCAACTACCGGGCCTGGCGGCACTTCATCGCCATGCGCGCGACCGAGCACGCGGACGTCGAGATCCGCGCCCTGGCCATCGCGTGCCTGCGGCAGCTGCAGGACGCGGTGCCGAACGTGTTCCGGGACTTCGAGATCGGCACGCTGGACGACGGCTCGGAGATCGCCAGCAGCCAGTACGTCACGGAGGGCTGACGGCCCGCGGGGCCGGATCGACTCCCCCCACGGTCCCGTCCTCGGCGCGGAGGACCTCGACGAAAGGTCTCCCGTGCTGCAACGGCCCCGTTCCCGGACCGGCCTGATCGGTCCGGCCGCCGCCGTCGTGGTGCCCTGGCTCTGGTTCCCGCTGCGGGACCTGCTGGGTCCGGTGGGGGACGTCCTCGCGATCCTCTGGCCGGTCGTCGTCGTGCTCGTCGTCGCGGTCCTGGCCCGGCGACGCCGGTGGGCGTACCTCCCCGGGATCGTGTCCCTGCTCGTGGTGGGCGTGCTCGTGGTGCTCGCCCCCTGGCGTCCACAGCCCACCGGGCCGGTCGACCCGACGGGCGCGGTGCGCGTCGCCGCAGCCAACATCACCGTCCTCACCGACGCCGCCCGGGACACCTGGCAGGGCCCGACGCAGGTCACCTCGTGGCGGCTGCTGCTCCTGCGGATCGACCACGTGCTGGTCAGTCCGGGCTGGTGCGGGGACGACCCGCTGCACGTCCCGCTGCCGGGATCGGACCACCAGGCCGTGACGGCGACCGTCGGCCCCTGCCGGTAGGCGGGCGGGGCCGGCGCGGGCCCGCTACCGTCGGGTCGGTGAGCCTGGCGACCGCGGAACGTGCTGCCCTGTCCGACACCCTCGACGAGCTGGGACCGGACCGACCGACCCTGTGCGCGGGCTGGACGACCCGGGACCTGCTGGCCCACCTGCTCGTCCGGGAGCGGCAGCCCTGGGTGTCCGGCGGGATCGTGGTCCCGGCGCTCGCGCCGCTGACCGAGCGGGCGATGGCGGGCTACGCCGAGACCCCCTGGTCGGCGATGGTGGACGAGCTGCGCGGCGGCCCGCCC
The DNA here is from genome assembly GCF_900102195.1 of Pseudonocardia oroxyli. Lineage (GTDB taxonomy): Bacteria > Actinomycetota > Actinomycetes > Mycobacteriales > Pseudonocardiaceae > Pseudonocardia > Pseudonocardia oroxyli. The sequence goes on along the minus strand of NZ_FNBE01000004.1, from coordinate 242,298 downwards.
GCCTGGTCGCCCTTCCGGATCGGGCGGGTCGACGAGACCGCGAACGGCGCCGAGTTCTTCGTCCACCACGAGGACGCCCGCCGCGGCGAGCCCGGGTGGGAACCCCGCCCCGCCGACCGGGAACGCGACACGCGGCTCTGGGGGCTCGTGACGCGGACGGGTCAACTGTTCCTGCGCCGCAGCCCCGTCGGCGTCGTGGCCCGCCGACCGGAGGGCGCCACCCACGTCCTCAAGACGGGCCCCGGGCTGGTCGCCCTGGTCGGCGAGCCCGGCGAGCTCGTCCTGCACCTCTTCGGCCGGGACGCCGCGCGGGTCGAGATCGAGGGCCTCCCGGCGGACGTACAGGCCTACGAGGCCGTCGAGCGGGGGATGTAGCGGGGTTGTGGAGGACGCCGTGAGCGCGTGACCGGACCACCGGGAGCCGGGGACGGTACCGTCACCCCCATGAGCCCGACGCCCGCGCGCCCCTTCGGCCGAGTGCTGACCGCCATGGTCACCCCGTTCGACGCCGAGGGAGCGCTCGACCTGGCGAAGGCGGAGGAGCTCGCGACGCACCTGGTGGACCTCGGCAACGACGGGCTCGTCGTCAACGGCACCACCGGCGAGGGGCCCACCACCAGCGACGAGGAGAAGGCGGAGCTGGTCCGGGCCGTCGTCTCGGCGGTGGGGGACCGGGCCACCGTGGTCGCGGGGGCGGGCACCTACGACACCGCGCACAGCGTCCACCTCGCGCGGCAGGCGGAGAAGGCGGGCGCGCACGGCCTGCTCGTGGTCACGCCGTACTACTCGCGGCCCCCGCAGAACGGTCTGGTCCTGCACTTCACCGCCGTCGCGGACGCCACGGACCTGCCGGTGATGCTCTACGACATCCCGCCGCGCTCGGTCGTCCCGATCGAGCTGGAGACGCTGCAGCGGCTCGCCCAGCACCCCCGGATCCTCGCGGTGAAGGACGCCCGCAACGACCTGCGCGTCGGCACCGAGGTGCTGGCCACGACGACGCTGGCCTACTACTCGGGCGACGACCCGGTGAACCTGCCGTGGCTGTCCGTCGGGGCGGTCGGCTTCGTGTCCGTGATCGGGCACGTCGTCGCCGACCGGCTCCGCGCGATGCTCGACGCGTACGAGGCGGGCGAGCAGGACCGCGCCCGCGCCCTGCACTACGCCATGATCCCGCTGCTGCGCGGCATGGGCCGGGTCGGTGGCGCGGTGTTCTCGAAGACGGCCCTGCGCCTGCGCGGGATCGACGTCGGGGACCCCCGCCTCCCACTGCCCCCGGCCACCGAGGAGCAGGTCGCGCTGATCGCGGCCGACCTCATGGCGGGCGGCGTGGCGCTCGACCCGGACCAGCTCCCGCACACCCGCCCGTTCGACACCGGTCACGGCGCCCTCGGCAGCCGGACCACCACCGACCTCGGGGCCGAAGTGGCCTACCGCTAGAACCCCCTGCACTACAGAAGAGAGCACAGCAACCTTGAGTCGTCCCTCCTCCCGCAACGACCGGCGGTCCCGCAACCGGCGGGGCCGCGACCGGTCGCAGGACCGTCCGGCGCCGCCGCCGGAGGTCACCAACCCGGCCGAGCTGCCCGGCGGCCCGCCGCCCGCGATCCCCGAGGGGGGCCTGCGGGTCTACGCCCTCGGCGGGATCGGCGAGATCGGCCGCAACATGACGGTCTTCGAGTACGAGGACCGGCTGATGGTCGTCGACTGCGGGGTGCTGTTCCCCAGCGACGACTCGCCCGGCGTCGACCTCATCCTCCCGGACTTCCGCGCCATCGAGCACCGGCTCGACGACGTCGACGTCCTGGTCCTGACCCACGGCCACGAGGACCACATCGGCGCCGTGCCGTTCCTGCTGCGCCAGAAGCCGGACCTGCTGGTCGTGGGCTCGCGGTTCACGCTCGCGCTGGTCGCGGCCAAGTGCAGGGAGCACCGCCTCACCCCGCACCTGCTGGAGGTGAAGGAGGGTGACCGGCTGCACCACGGGCCGTGGGACTGCGAGTACTTCGCGGTCAACCACTCCATCCCGGACGCGCTGGCCGTCGCCATCCGCACCCCCGCGGGCCTGGTCCTGCACACCGGCGACATCAAGCTCGACCAGCTCCCGCTCGACGACCGGCTGACCGACCTCGCGGGCTTCTCGCGGCTCGGCGACGAGGGGGTGGACCTGTTCCTGGTCGACTCCACGAACGCGGACGTCCCCGGCTTCGTCACCCCCGAGCGGGACATCGGGCCGGTGATCTCGGACGTCTTCGCCAAGGCGCCGTCGCGGATCATCGTCGCCTGCTTCGCCTCGCACGTGCACCGCGTCCAGCAGGTGCTCGACGCCGCCGCCGCGCACGGCCGCCGGGTCTGCTTCGCGGGCCGCTCGATGGTCCGGAACATGGCGCTGGCGGGCGAGCTGGACCTGCTCAACGTGCCGGACGGGCTGCTCGTCGACCTCGACGAGGCCATGACCCTGCCGGACGACCAGCTCGTCCTGGTCTCCACCGGGTCCCAGGGCGAGCCGCTGTCCGCGCTGTCCCGGATGGCGCGCGGTGACCACCGCAGCGTCGTGATCCGGCCCGAGGACACGATCATCCTGGCCAGCTCGCTGATCCCGGGCAACGAGACCGCGATCTTCGGCGTGATCAACGGGCTGACCCGGCTCGGCGCCAAGGTGGTGCACCAGGGCAACGCCAAGGTGCACGTGTCCGGGCACTCCCCGGCCGGTGAGCTGCTGTTCCTCTACAACGCGGTGCGCCCGTCGAACGTCATGCCCGCCCACGGCGAGTGGCGCCACCTGCGCGCCAACAAGGCCCTCGCGGTGGCGACCGGGGTGCCGGAGGAGAACGTCGTGATCGCCGAGGACGGCGTGGTGGTCGACCTCGTCGACGGCCGGGCCGCGATCACCGGGCGCGTCGAGGTCGGCCGGGTGTACGTCGACGGCAACCTCGTCGGCGACATCGGGGACACCACGCTGTCGGACCGCCTGGTCCTCGGCGAGGGCGGCTTCATCTCCATCACGGTGGCGATCGACAAGCAGACCGGGCGGGCCGTCTCGCGGCCCACCCTGTCCGGCCGCGGCTTCTCGGACGACCCCAAGGCGCTCGACGCCGTGCTGCCGCTGGTCGAGGACGAGCTCTCCCGCACGGAGAACGAGAACATCACCGACCCGCACCGCGTGGCCCAGGCCGTGCGGCGGGTGGTCGGCAAGTGGGTCGGCGAGACCTACCGCCGCCGCCCCATGATCGTCCCGACGGTCATCGCGGTCTGAGCAGGGCGCGGGAGCCGCCGTGGCGCGGCTCCCGTCCACCCCGCCCGTAGTGCGTGCCGGCTCGACGACCGCACGTTTCGTGCGCTCAGCGCTGCATGATCACGAGTTGCGTGCGTTCAGTGCGGTCCGGGCAGCACTGTGCGCACGAAACGTGCCACCGCGCCCGGCCCGTTCGCGGCGGTGTGAGCTGGGCGGGGTGTGGCGGTCCCGGGAATCGTCGCCGCGGCCGGTTACCGTGGGCGACATGGCGGGGAGAGGGACGGCCGGGCGGACCGGCGGCGGCGAGGCGTGGGCGACGGCCGGATCCGGTCGGCCGCGTGCGTCGTCGTCGCGGTCCCGCACGCCCGCCAAGCGCACCCCGGCCAAGCGCGCACCCGCGAAGCGGGCGCCCGCCAGGAAACAGCCCGACCTGATCGACAAGGGGATCGACGCGGTCGGTCGCGGCGTCGTCAAGGCCACACGCTCCGCGGGACGCGCGGCCGGGCGCACCCGGGAGATCGACCCCGCCCACCGGCGGGACGGGCTGGGCGTCCTGTTCATCGTGCTCGCCGTGATCTCCGCGGCGGGCATCTGGTGGGAGGCGGGCGGCCCGGTGGGGCGCGGGTTCTCCGCCGGCGTCGGCGCGGTGTTCGGCCTGGCCGGGGCACTCCTGCCGGTGATCCTGCTGATCGTCGGCATCGTGCTGATGACCACGCCGGCCCACCCCGAGGCCCGGCCGCGGATCGCCGTCGGCACCCTGCTGCTCACCCTCGGCGTGCTCGGCCTGATCCACCTGTTCTCCGGCTCGCCGGACGTCCCCGCCGACTGGGCCACCGGCGGCGGGGCCGTCGGGTACGTCGCCGCGACCCCGTTGGCCAGCGGGCTCACCCCGTGGGTCGCCGTGCCGGTGCTGCTGCTGCTCAGCTTCTACGCGTTCCTCGTGCTCACGGCCACGCCCGTGCGCGAGGTCCCCAACCGGGTCCGGCGGCTGCTCGGCAGGCCCGAGGTCGACCCCGAGTCCGAGGAGCCGGTCGCCGAGGAGGAACCGGCCGCCGAGGAGGCCCCGGCCCGCAAGCGCCCCGCCCGCCGCCGCCAGGCCGCCAGTGCGGAGGCGTTCGAGGACGAGCCGACGGAGCCGGAGGAGGAGTACTTCCCGGTCGAGCCCAAGCGCCCGCGCAAGGCCGCCGCCGCGCCGTCCGCCGCCGAGGAGCCGCAGGGGCCGGAGCAGGCCGAGAAGTCCGAGAAGTCCGAGAGGTCCAGGCGCGCCGTCCCCGCCCAGGTCGTCGCCACCCCGCCCGCCGAGGACCTCCCGCCCGAGGGCGAGCAGATGTCCATGGCGATCCGCGAGCCCGTCGGCGAGGGCGCGTACACGCTCCCGCCCGCGGACCTGCTGGAGACCGGGCCACCGCCGAAGCTCCGCTCCGCCGCGAACGACGAGATGATCGAGCGCATCACCGGCGTGCTCGAGCAGTTCAACGTCGACGCCCAGGTCACCGGCTTCACCCGCGGCCCCACGGTCACCCGCTACGAGATCGAGCTGGGCCCGGCCGTGAAGGTCGAGAAGATCACCCAGCTGACGAAGAACATCGCCTACGCGGTGGCCACGGACAACGTCCGCATCCTCGCCCCCATCCCCGGCAAGTCCGCGGTGGGCATCGAGGTGCCGAACTCCGACCGCGAGATGGTCCGCCTCGGGGACGTGCTGCGCTCCGGCACCGCCCGCAGCGAGCAGCACCCGATGGTGATCGGGCTGGGCAAGGACATCGAGGGCCACTTCCTCTGCGCCAACCTCGCCAAGATGCCGCACCTGCTGGTCGCGGGCTCCACGGGCTCCGGCAAGTCCAGCTTCGTGAACTCGATGCTGGTGTCGCTGCTCCAGCGGGCCACGCCCGAGGAGGTGCGGATGATCCTCGTCGACCCGAAGATGGTCGAGCTCACGCCGTACGAGGGCATCCCGCACCTGATCACGCCCATCATCACCCAGCCGAAGAAGGCGGCGTCCGCGCTGGCCTGGCTGGTGGAGGAGATGGAGCAGCGCTACCAGGACATGCAGGCCAACCGGGTCCGCCACATCGACGACTTCAACCGCAAGGTGCGCTCCGGTGAGATCACCGCGCCGCTGGGCAGCGAGCGGGAGTACCGGCCGTACCCGTACATCCTCTGCATCGTCGACGAGCTCGCGGACCTGATGATGACGGCCCCGCGGGACGTCGAGGACGCGATCGTCCGCATCACCCAGAAGGCCCGGGCCGCGGGCATCCACCTGGTCCTGGCCACGCAGCGCCCGTCCGTGGACGTGGTCACCGGTCTGATCAAGACGAACGTGCCGAGCAGGCTGGCGTTCGCCACGTCGTCGCTCACGGACTCGCGGGTCATCCTGGACCAGCCGGGCGCCGAGAAGCTGATCGGCATGGGCGACGGGCTCTACCTGCCGATGGGCGCGTCCAAGCCGGTCCGCATGCAGGGCGCGTACATCTCGGACGAGGAGATCGCCGAGGTCGTCGGGTTCACCAAGGACCAGGCGGAGCCGACGTACCTCGAGGGTGTCACCGCGCAGAAGCAGGGTGAGGCCAAGGAGATCGACCCGGACATCGGGGACGATCTCGAGGTGCTCGTGCAGGCGGCCGAGCTGATCGTCACCTCGCAGTTCGGCTCGACGTCGATGCTGCAGCGGAAGCTGCGGGTGGGCTTCGCGAAGGCGGGCAGGCTGATGGACCTGCTCGAGACCCGCGGGATCGTCGGGCCGTCCGAGGGATCGAAGGCGCGCGAGGTCCTGATCAAGCCGGACGAGCTCGAGAGCGTCATCTGGCTGCTGCGCGGCGGCGGCGGAGAAGCCCCTTCCGACACGGAAGATTGAAGCTTCTACCAGCACAAACGTGTGTCATTCGGCTCCGCTGAGTGGCCGTTCGCCGTAACCCCGTGTGGTTGCCCCCACAACCGGGCGTCCGGCGTCACCGTTTCGTGATGTCTCGTGGTTGAGTGCTCCCCGGCACTCGCACGGCGGAAGGGCACGCATGTTCTGGAGCAAGCGCGGCAGGGGTTCGCGACGCAGCGACACGGGGCGCAACGCCCTCGTCCCGATCCCGCTCACCGGCGGCCTGCTCAGTGGTCAGGTGCAGGACGGCGAGGGGCGACCGCTGGCCGGCGCCCAGGTCTCGGTGCTCGACCGGACCAGCACCCGCATCGTCAACGCGGACACCGACCCGTTCGGCTACTTCACCGCCGCGCTGGTCCCCGGCCAGTACCGGGTGCGCGCCGAGGCAGGCGGCTACCGGGGCAACGGCGGCACGATCGAGGTCGAGTGGGGCAAGCACGCCGAGCTCGGCGTCGTCCGGCTCGACCCGGACGAGTCGCTGACCCCGCCCCCGCCCGGGGTCTTCGCGGTCGACCCGGACCACTCCTCGGTCCGCTTCGTCGCCCGGCACATCGGCATGTCGCGGGTCTACGGCCGGTTCAACACCTTCCGCGGCCAGATCCGGATCGCCGAACCGTTCGAGGACTCGGCCGTGGACGTGGTGATCGAGACGGCCAGCGTCGACACGAACGTCGACGCGCGGGACACCCACCTGCGCTCCCCGGACTTCCTCGACGTGGAGCGCTTCCCGCAGATGCGCTTCTCCTCGACCCGCTTCCGGCGCGGGGTGGGCAACCGCTGGCTCGTCGACGGCGACCTCACGCTGCACGGCCTGACCAGCGACGTCCAGCTGGACGTCATGTTCCTCGGCATGGCCGAGTGGAACGGTCAGCGGGCGGGCGCGGTCGCCACGACCGAGCTGCACCGCGAGCACTTCACGCTCAACTGGCAGCAGACCATCAGCCGGGGCGTCCCGGTCGTCGGGTCGACGATCGAGGTCACCCTGGACGTCCAGGCGGTCCGGCAGTAGCGCTGTGACTCAGCTGAAGCCGTGCTGCCGCCACGCCTCGTAGACGGCGACGGCGGCGGCGTTCGCCAGGTTCAACGACCGGGAGCCGGGCACCATCGGGATCCGGACCCGGTCTCCGGCCCGGGCCTGGATCGCGGGCGGCAGGCCGCTCGACTCGGACCCGAACAGCAGCACGTCGCCCGGCTCGTACGCGAGGTCGGTGTGGAGCCGGGTCGCCGTCGTGGTGAAGGCCACGATGCGCGCGGGCGCGGTGGCGCGTTCCAGGTCGTCGAACGTCGCGTGGACCCGCAGGTCCGCGAGCTCGTGGTAGTCCAGGCCCGCCCGCCGGACGTTGCGCTCGTCGAGCGCGAACCCCAGCGGCTCGACGAGGTGCAGCTCGGCACCGGTGTTGGCGGCGAGCCGGATCGCGTTGCCCGTGTTGGGCGGGATCTCGGGGGCGTGGAAGGCGATCCGGAACACGCGAGGTTCGTACCACCCCCACGCTGCGGGGGGCTCGGTCGGGCGGGGCTCGATCACGCGCTGCGGCGTTCGGCGAGCCAGTCCGTGGCGGTCTGGCCCGCGAGGTCGCGGAAGTCCCGGGCGAGGTGGGGCTGGTCGGCGTAGCCGCAGGTCGCGGCGGTGTCGGCGAGCGTGCGGCCGGTGCGGAGCAGGTCGCAGGCGCGTTCGAAGCGGATCACCCGGGCCGCGGACTTGGGAGTCAGGCCGGTCTCGTCGCGGAAGCACAGGGCGAGGTGGCGACGGCTCCAGCCGATCTCCTCGGCCAGCTCCGCGATCCGCAGGGTGCCGCCGGTCGCGGTGAGCCGGTGCCAGGCGTACGCCACCTCGGGCCGGGGATCGGGTCGGCGGGCGTCCGCGGCGAGCCGGGAGAGCGCGGCGTCGAGCAGGGCGAACCGGCTCCGCCAGGTCGGGGCCTCGGCGAGACGGGCCCGCAGCCGGTCCGCGCGGGCGCCGATCAGGTCGTCCAACCCGACGACGTCGCCGGTCAGCGCGCTCGCCGGGGTCCCCAGCAGCACCCGGGCGCCCAACCAGGTGAGGCGCAGCTGCAGACCGGTCTGCGCGGCCCCGGTGGTGATCACCGCCGGGGCGTCGTGCAGGCCGCCCACCATGCTGGTGAACGAGCCGGGGCTGCGGTCCGGGTCCGGCATCCGGGCGATGTCGACGGTCCCCTCCAGACACAGCAGGAACGTCAGGTGCCCGCCGGCGACCCCCATGTGGACCCCGGGTGCGGCCGCGGGCATCCGGTAGCCCGAGTACAGGTCGACCAGCGGGCGCAGGGCCGGTGCGGGTCGTGCCGACACCAGCTCCCCGTCCTCCGCCATGCTGCAGGAGGGTAGCGCGCGCCCTGTCAGACGGCGTACATCCGGACCCAGTCGACCTCCAGCCGGGCGGGGGCGTTCCCGCGGCCGGCGTCGTCGTAGTTGTCGAGCTGGATCGTGAGGTGGCCGCTCGGCATGGCCTGGATCGGGGCCCGGCCGCCCGGCCCGGCGCCACCGCTGAAGGAGAACCACTGCTCGCCGTCGAGGAACCCGCGGACGTGCTCCGGCGTCCATTCGAAGGCGATCGTGTGCCACTCGGACAGCGGGGCGCCGCAGTCGGTCTCGCGGGCGAACTCCTGCTGGACGGGCAGGGTGGGGTGCGGGTAGTGCAGCCAGGCCTCGGCGCAGGCGGCGCCGGGGGAGGAGTTCTCGAGGAAGTCGTACTCGCCGTCCGCGGGCCAGTTCTCCGAGTCCGGCCAGACGATCAGCACCGGGTGGTAGGGGGAGGCGCCGCTCCCGGTCTGCAGGCTGCGCACCCGCATCTCCCAGCGGCCGTACTGCGTGCCGTGCGTGCTCGCGAGCCAGCCGGTGTCGCCGTTCGCGAGACCGGTCTCGACGAGCACCCCGTTCTCGACGGTGGTGCGCGAGGCGCAGCGCCGCCCGTTGCCGGTGTGGCCGGGCCAGCACTCGCCCGCCTGTACCCACTTCGCCGGGTCGGGGGCGCCGGGCCGGTCGAACTCGTCGGACGCGGGGAGCGGGGTCCCCCATCCGTAGCGCTCCGCGGCGGTGAGCGGGACGGGACGGACCCCGGGGTCGTCGGGACCGTGGGTGGGCGGCGTGGTGGTCGGTGGCGTGGTGACCGGCGGAGTGGTGGTCGGCGGAGTGGTGGTCGGCGGAGTGGTGACCGGCGGAGTGGTGACCGGGGTGGTGGTGACCGGGGTGGTGGTGACCGGCGGAGTGGGGCTCGGCGTCGGTGTGGCCGGAGTGGTGGTCGGCGCGACCGGCGACGTCGTGGGGACGGGCGGGGTGGTCGTCGGCGCCGTGGTGGTCGGCGCCGCGGTGGTGGGCGGGGTCGTGACCGGCGGTGCCGGGTGGTCGACGGTGCCGACGACGACGGGGACGGGTGCGGGCTCGACCGGTCGGTAGCTGCACATCGTCACCGCGAACGGCGCGGGACCGGCCTGGTCGACCGCGACGGCGATCTCCGCGCGGACGGCGTGTTCGGGGGCGAGGAAGCGGTCCCCGACCCGGGTGTAGCGCTCGCCGCCCCGGACGGTGACCCACTGCCCGCGGGCGCGGCCCAGCGCGGTGTCGTCCGCGTCGAACCAGGTCGCTTCGAGCCGGGCGGCGCTGTCCGCGGTGCTGCGCAGGTCGACGGTGAGGTCCCAGGATCCCGCTCCCGGGACCGCCCGGTCCGGTGCGTGGACCAGGGTCCGGGCCTCGGCGGGGTGCACCACGAGCTCGTGACCGGCCACGATGTGGGCGGTCGTGGCGACCCGGCTGCCGTCGTCGCCCGGGACCGTGGACCATCCGGCCGCATCGGTGGCGAGGACCGGGTTGCCGCACCCGTTGCCGGGGGTGCCGCTCACCGCGACGCGCTGCGGGGCGGGGACGCTCGCGGCGGACACGCCGACGACGCAGGCGAGCAGGGCGAACGAGGACAGCACGGACACACCCGTGCGACGCAGTGAGGTCGACATCCTTCTTCCCGGACGGTGGGGTGCGACGGCACGCGGGGGACGGCCGACGCCGGGGAGCGTCCACATGCGACGGTGGTCGCCCGCGGACGGGGACGATCATGGACCTCGTCCGCGTCACGGTCTGCCACCGTTCGGGTGACGGATGTGGCTGTTGTGACTCTGGTGACGGCTAGGACAGCTCCGACGCCCGGTGGGCGCCGCGCTCCCGCAGCCAGGTGACCACGTCGGTCGCGCCGCGGCGTTCGGCGGCGTCCAGCGGGGTGCAGCGCTCCCACTCCGGCAGCCGGTCGAGTCCCGCGCCCTGCGCGAGCAGCAGCTGCGCGGCGGCGAGGCTGCCGCCGTGGCAGGCGTACCAGAAGCAGAGGTCGACGTCCTCGACCGCGGCGATGCGGTCGAGCATGCCGAGCGCCGCGGCCTCGGCCTGGCGCACGCGCGCCCCGCGCTCGACCAGCCGTCGGGCGGCGCGGTGCTGTCCGAACGCCACGGCGTCCGACAGGGGGGTGCCGTCCGCGATGACCGCGCCGTCGGCGTCGATGTCCGCGCCCGCGTCGAGCAGGGCGTCGAGCAGCGGGACGTCGTCGTTGCTCGCCGCCCAGTGCAGCGGGGTCTCACGGTGGAACCCCACGAAGCGCGCGTCCACGTCCGCGCCGGCGTCCAGCAGCACGCCGAGCATCTCGACCGCCCACACTCGGTGCCCCGGATGGTCGGCCAGGACGTGGAGCAGGGTGCGGTGCCCGTCGGGGCGCGCGGTGGCCAGAGCCGGGTCGGCCGCGAGCAGGCCTGTCAGCTCCTCGAGCGCCCCCGCTCGCACGGCCTCGACGGCGTTCACAGCGTCAACATCATGCGGACGTTGCCGAGGGTGTTCGGCTTGACGTGCGCGAGATCCAGGAACTCCGCCACACCGGCATCGTAGGAGCGCAGCATCGCGGCGAACACCTCCTGGGACACGGGGGTGCCGTCGATCTCGACGAACCCGTGCCTGCCGAAGAAGTGCTTCTCGAAGGTCAGCACGAACAGCCTGCGCAGCCCGAGCTCGCGGGCGCCGTCGATCAGCGCGGAGACGATCGCGTGTCCGACGCCCTTGCCGAGCGTCGACGGGTGGACCGCCACCGTGCGGATCTCGCCCAGGTCCTCCCACAGCACGTGCAGCGCGCCGCAGCCGACGACCTCGCCGTCCACCTCGGCGACCAGGAACTCCGGCACCGCCTCGTAGAGGGTGACGATCTCCTTGGCCAGCAACACCTTGCCCGCGTAGTTGTCCACGAGGGACTTGATCGTCACGACGTCGGCGGTGCGGGCCCGCCGGACGGCCACCACTGCCATGGCGACGCACCTTAGTGCCCCGGCCGGGAAGGGCGACACCGCGCTCGGAGGGCTCCCGTCTACCCTGATGGCCGTGACTTCCCCCGCCTCGCCGCGTCGCGCGGCCCTGCTGACGCTGGGCTGTGCCCGCAACGAGGTCGACTCCGAGGAGCTGGCGGGTCGGCTCGCCGGCTCCGGCTGGGAGCTGGCGGAGGCGGACGAGGCGGACGTCATCGTCGTCAACACCTGCGGGTTCGTCGAGCAGGCGAAGAAGGACTCGATCGACACGCTGCTGTCGGCGTCGGACGTGGCGGCGAACCGGGGCGCGAAGGTCGTCGCGGTGGGCTGCATGGCCGAGCGGTACGGCAAGGAGCTCGCCGAGTCCCTCCCGGAGGCGGACGCGGTGCTCGGCTTCGACGCCTACCCCGACCTGGCCGAGCGCCTCCAGGACGTGCTGGACGGACACGCCCCGGTCTCGCACGTCCCCGTCGACCGCCGCACGCTGCTGCCGATCGCGCCTGTCGAGCGGCAGGCGTCCGAGCGGGCGATCCCGGGCCACGACTGGGTCCCGCGGGCCCGGCTGCAGGACGGTCCGGTGGCGTCGCTGAAGCTCGCCAGCGGCTGCGACCGGCGCTGCGCCTTCTGCGCCATCCCCTCCTTCCGCGGATCGTTCGTCTCGCGCGCACCCGAGGAGGTGCTCGCCGAGGCCGCCTGGCTGGCCCGCGAGGGCGTGCGCGAGCTGGTGCTGGTCAGCGAGAACTCGACGTCCTACGGCAAGGACCTCCCCGGCGGTACCCGCGCGCTGGTGGGCCTGCTGCGCGACCTGGCCGCGATCGACGGGATCGAGCGCGTGCGGGTCAGCTACCTGCAGCCCGCCGAGACCCGTCCGGACCTCGTCGAGGTCATCGCGACCACCGACGGGATCGCGCCGTACTTCGACCTGTCGTTCCAGCACTCGTCGAACGCGGTGCTGCGGCGGATGCGCCGGTTCGGCTCCACCGAGGACTTCCTGTCGCTCTGCACGCGGATCCGCACGCTCGCCCCGGAGGCGGGCATCCGCAGCAACGTGATCGTCGGGTTCCCGGGGGAGACCGAGGAGGACCTGGCCGAGCTCGAGACGTTCCTGACCGGCGCGCGGATGGACGCCGTCGGCGTCTTCGGCTACTCCGACGAGGACGGCACCGAGGCCGCGGGCTACGACGGCAAGGTCGACCCCGAGGAGGTGGCCGCGCGCGTCGCGCGGATCACCGCCCTCGTGGACGAGCTCATGGCGCAGCGGGCCGAGGAGCGGATCGGCACCGAGGTCGTCGTGCTGGTGGAGACCGAGGAGTCGGACACCGAGGACGCCGTGGGGCGGGCCGCGCACCAGGCGCCGGAGGTCGACGGCGAGTGCGTGTTCGAGGCGGGGGACGTCGAGCTGGTCCGGGGGTCCTTCGTGCGGGCCGAGGTCGTCGACTCCGAGGGCGCGGACCTGGTCGTGCGGGCGCTCGAGGTGCTGGTCGAGGCGCCCGGGCTCGTCGCGGCGGCAGGCGGATGAGTGCCGTGCCGGCGGGGGAGCAGGCCTCCCCGCTGCCGGAGGCGCCGATCCTGAACCTGGCGAACGTCCTGACCGGGGTCCGGATCCTGATCGTCCCGTTCTTCCTGGCGGCGCTGCTGACGTCCGACGGCACGGACGTCACCTGGCGGTTCATCGCCGCCGTCCTCTTCGCCGTCGCGGCCATCACGGACCGGTTCGACGGCGAGATCGCCCGCAGGCGCGGCCTCGTGACCTCGTTCGGCAAGATCGCCGATCCCATCGCGGACAAGGCGCTGATGGGCGCGGCGCTGATCGGGCTCTCGCTGCTGGGGATCGTGTACTGGTGGGTGACCGTCCTGATCCTCGGCCGTGAGATCGGCATCACACTGATGCGGTTCTGGGTGCTCCGCTTCGGGGTCATCCCGGCCAGCCGCGGCGGCAAGCTGAAGACCCTGGTGCAGACGTTCGCGATCGGGCTCTACCTGCTGCCGCTGCCCGAGGTGTCGTCGGTCGAGATCGTCCGGTGGACGTTCATGGCCGTGGCCGTCGTGCTCACCGTCGGGACGGGCGTGGACTACGTCGCCCGCGCGCTGCGGCTGCGGCGGACCGCGGTGCGCCCGCACTGACCGCACAGACTGCACAGACTGCACGGACCCGCTCGGCCGCCCGCCTCGCTGTTCGCCCACAGCGGACGGGTCGTACGGGGGCACGCGAGGGCCGGACCCGATACGGTGGAGGGCACGGACGAGAGGGGTGGGCACATGGCTCTGCTGCTGCGTGAGGCGATCGGTGGCAGTCTTCGGCGCGCCCGCACCCTGCGGAAGCGCACGCTGCGAGACGTCTCTCGCGCCGCCCGGGTCAGCCTCGGCTACCTCTCCGAGGTCGAGCGCGGGCGCAAGGAGCCCTCGAGCGAGCTGCTGGCGGCGATCTGCGAGGCGCTGGACATCTCGCTCGCCGACCTGTTGACCGAGGTCGTCGAGGACATGACCGCCGTCGAGTTCGTCGGGCGCACGGAGACGCTGGTCCCGATCGGGCAGCGACACACCGACCTGCGGCTGGCGCCGGTGCGCTCCGCGATGTCGGGTCGCCCCGGTACCCCGGTGGCGTCCGCGGCCTGAGAGCTTCCTGAGGCATTGTCCGGTTGGTCCGGATCTACGCGCCCCCGCGCGCGACGACCGGTAGCCTGGAGCCCAGGGTCGCCCCGACGGCGGCCTCCGGACGATCCCCGATATCGTCCGTGCGCGGTGGCGGCAGCCCATGTCGCGATGCCACGATGGCGGTCGCGGGGGGACACGCGGTCCGCTCGACCGGTTTTCGCACTCGGAGGTAGGCGGAGCAGATGGCCAACGGTTTCACAAAGGCCTGGAAGTACCTGATGGCCCTGTTCTCGTCGAAGGTCGACGAATACGCGGACCCCAAGGTGCAGATCCAGCAGGCCATCGAGGATGCGCAGCGCCAGCACCAGGCACTCTCGCAGCAGGCGGCGGCCGTGATCGGCAACCAGCGCCAGCTCGAGATGAAGCTCAACCGGCAGCTGGGGGAGATCGAGAAGCTGCAGGCCTCGGCGCGGCAGGCGCTGGTCCTGGCCGACCAGGCTCGGGCGCAGGGCGACGAGGTCAAGGCCGGACAGTACGAGCAGGCGGCGCAGGCCACGGCGACCCAGCTCGTCACGGCCGAGCAGTCGGTCGAGGACCTGAAGACCCTGCACGACCAGTCGATCGGCGCGGCCGCGCAGGCCAAGCAGGCCGTCGAGCGCAACGCCATGCAGCTGCAGACCAAGATCGCCGAGCGCACCAAGCTGCTCAGCCAGCTCGAGCAGGCCAAGATGCAGGAGCAGGCCGCCAAGTCGCTCCAGCAGATGACCGAGCTCTCGGCGCCGGGGAACACCCCGTCGCTCGAGGAGGTCCGCGACAAGATCGAGAAGCGCTACGCCAACGCGGTGGGCGCCTCCGAGCTCGCGTCGAACTCCGTGCAGGGCCGCATGCTCGAGGTCCAGCAGGCGACCGTCGACATGGCGGGTGCCTCGCGGCTGGACCAGATCCGCGCCTCGATGGCGGGCAACTCGATCACCGGCGGCGAGAAGCCCACGCAGCAGCTCCCGGCGTCGCCGCAGAGCTCGCCGCAGACCCAGCAGCAGCCCGGCACCGCCTGATCCACGACGAACGGCGCTCTCGCTCCCACCTGGTGGGCGAGGGCGCCGTTCGCGTGTTCGGCCCCTGAGCAGCGAAGGGCGGTCGGCTAGCGACGGCGGGTGCGGGGGCGCGTGGGGGCCGGGGCGGGGCCCTGTTGGCAGCGCGGGCACCAGTAGGCCGGGCGGGCGTAGACCCCGGCGCCCTGCTCGGCGACCTGGATCCGGGTGCGGCAGCGGCGGCACGGGCGGTTGCCGCGCTCGAACACCCAGTGCGCCTCGTTCGGGTGCAGCGATCCCGTGGTGGTCTGCTCGGGGCGGTCCGCGTTGGACAGCAGCAGCCTGCGGGACAGCGCGATCACTCCCGGGAGGTCGGGCGTGTCGCGCACCGGGGTCCACGGCGTGAGCCCCAGCAGGAAGCACACCTCGGTCTTGTAGAGGTTGCCGACGCCCGCCATCACCCGCTGCTCCAGCAACACCAGCCCGAGCTCGTGATCGCCCCGCGCCCGCATCCGGCGCAGCGCCTCCGCCTCGTGCGCAGGGCCCCAGGCGGGATCGAGCAGATCGGGGCCCAGGTGCCCGACGAGCCGGTCCTCCTCCGCCGTCGGCAGCAGCTCCAGGTCGTGCAGCGCGAACCCGACCGCGACCCGCTCGGGCACCTCCAGCACCGCCCGCGCCTCGTACTCGGGCCGCCGCCAGCGCATGCCGGGGCGGTAGAGGTGCCAGGAGCCGTCCATCCGGAAGTGCGAGTGCAGGCTGGTGCCGTCGTCGAACCGCGTGAACAGGTGCTTGCCCACCGAGCCCACCCCGGTCACGCCGACGCCGCTCAGGTCGACCGCCGCGAGCCGCGGGTGCCGGATCTCCCCGCGGACCAGCGTCTGCCCGGCCAGCGCCGCGTGCAGCCGCTTGCCGGCCAGGTAGACGGTGTCCCCTTCAGGCACGCGCCCGAACCTACCGGCGACCGCACCGCTCGGCGATTCCGGCGGCGCGGGTACACGTTTCGTGCTCTCAGCGCTGCTCGATCCGCGAAAGGGTGCGCTCGGCGCGGTTGGCACAGCGCTCTCGGCGCACAACCGGTGATCATGCAGCGCTGAGAGCACGAAACGTGCACCCGCCCGGGCCGCGCCACGGCACCCGCAACGCCGGCGCTGGTAGCGTCGCTGGGGTGAGAGGGATGGGCTGGGTCGTGGCGCTGCTCGCGCTGTCAGTGGCCGGGTTCGTGCTCACCGCCGCCGAGCCGTCGGTGCTGGTCGGGATCGTGGGGGCCGCGCTATTCGCGCTCGGGTTCGCCCGGGTCGCGGCGCCGAGCCGCCTGGCCGGGCCGCCCGCAGTCGTCGCGCGGCATCGGCACCACCGCGATCCCGGACGTCGGGTTCCGCGGCTCCTCGACCCGGACGCCCCGGGTCGCACTCGCGCACGCGCTCCGTCGGGTCCCCTCCCGGCGGTGTAGCCAGTCCGCTCCACCGCCGGTGTGTCCCTGACACCCCGACCGGAGGAGACCCGTGCTCGACTTCCTGTACTACCCCGTGTCCGCCGTGCTCTGGTTCTGGCACCAGGTGTTCGGCCTGGTCCTGGGCCCCGACGACGGCGTGGCCTGGGCCCTCGCCGTGATCTTCCTGGTGCTCACGCTCCGGACCCCGATGATCAAGCCGGCGCTGAGCCGCCTGCGCTCGGCACACCGGATGCGCGCGCTCGCCCCGCGGCTCACCGAGCTGCGCGCGCGCCACCGCGACGATCCGCAGAAGCTCGTCGCCGAGACCCGCGCGCTGCAGGCCGAACACGGTGTGTCGGCCTTCGGCGGGGTGGCCTCCGCCCTGCTGCAGGCGCCGGTGTTCCTGGCCCTGCTGCACGTCCTGCGCTACTTCAACCGCCCCGGCCTGACCTTCGAGCAGAACGCCGCCATCCCCAACTACGTGTTCGGCCCCGACGAGGTCCGGTCGTTCCTCGAGGCGCGGCTGTTCGGCGCCCCGCTGTCGGCGTACGTGACCATGCCGCAGTCGCTGCTGGACTCGTTCGGCGGCGCGTCGGTCACGTCGTGGCAGGTGCTGGCGGTGGCGCTTCCGCTGGCGGTGCTCGCCGCCGTCGCCACGCACGTCACGGCGCGGCGCTCGCTGCGCACCCAGCCCGACGCCCCGCGGATCATGCGCGCGCTGCCGTGGGTGTTCCCGCTCGGTGCGCTGGCGAGCGTGCCGTTCCTGCCGGACGCGGTGCTCGTGTACTGGCTGGCGAACAACGGGTGGACCCTCGTCGAGCAGCACGTGCTCGGGCGCATCGTGGAGCGCGAGGTCGTGGTGGTGCCGGACGCGGTCGCGCCACGCCCGGCGGCCCGCGCACCGAAGCCCGGTCAGAAGCCGGTTCGACGGCGGTCGTAGCGTGGGCCGCGTGCGAACCGTCCGCGTGCTCGTCCTCGTGCTCGCCCTCGCCCTGCTCGGCGGGTGCGGGGCGGCGACCACGCACACCGCGAGCTCGGGCGGTGGGCCGAGTGCCACGCTGCCCGCCCTGCGCACCAAGCTGGCCGCGCTGTCGTCGGACGAGTGCGTGACGCAGCCCGGCGCGCAGGCCTACCCGAACTGCGGGCGGTTCGTGCGCGAGGTCCAGAACGTGGTGCCGGCGGCGCGGGCCGAGAGCGGGTCGGTCGCGTCGCCGGACGCGCTGACCCGCGCGGCGGACGCGGTCGACGCGGCCGTGAACCGCCTCGCCCAGGACTCGTGCGTCGGGAACGGCGGGGCCCCGGCGGGCGGCCCGGACGCCTGCGGCCCGGACCTCACGGCGCTGCAGACCTCGTTCGCGGATCTGGTCACCGCGGTCGGATAGCGGGGTCTGTCCGGTCTGTCCGACCTGCGGAAACACGCGAAACGGACGTTCGCGTACCGCCGCAGGCGCGCCGCGCGCGGGGAGCATGATGATCCTCGGTCGACGGGAGGGGCGGAAGCGGATGCGGGCGGTGCTCGGTCTGGTGGTGGCGGTCGTGCTCGGGTTGGGCGTGCTCGTCGGGGTGCGCTCGCCCGCGGTCGCCGGGGTGCTCGGATCGGACGGGCTCGTGCCCGTCGCCGAGCCCGCCGCGCCGGACCACGCGCCCACGCCGATCGTGCACGTGACCCCGGCGTCGGACCTGAACCCGACGACGCCGATCACCGTGACCGTCGCCGACGGCACCGCGCAGGCCGTGCGGGTCACGGACCCGAAGGGCAAGGCCGTCGAGGGCACCCTCGCGCCGGACGGCCGGACGTGGACCTCCACCGGCGAGCTCGCCTACGCGACGACGTACGCCGTGGGTGTGGACACCCTCGACCGCGACCGCGCGCCCGGCCACACCGATGCCACGGTCACGACGATCGCGCCGAAGGCCCAGGCCTACCCGTCGTTCGTGCCCGCGCCGAACTCCGTCCCGTCGGTGGGTGTCGGCCAGCCGCTGGTCGTGCGCTTCGACCACCCGATCACCGACCGCGCCGCCGCCGAGAAGGCGCTCACGGTCACCACCAGCCCCGTCCAGGTCGGGGCCTGGTACTGGATCTCGGACACCGAGGTGCACTACCGGGCCGCGCAGTACTGGCAGGCGGGCACCACGATCACGCTGAAGGCCGCGATGTTCGGCGTCGACCTCGGGGACGGCGTCTACGGCTCCACCGACCGCACCCTGAAGCTGACGGTGCACGACGCCTGGGTCGCCAAGGCCGACGGCGCCACCGAGCAGATGCAGATCTTCGACAACGGCGCCCTGGTCAAGACCATGAACATCAGCCTCGGGGCGCCCGGGTTCCCATCGCACACCGGCCCGCACGTGATCTCCGACAAGCAGCCGTCGATCGTCATGGACTCCTGCACCTACGGCGTCTGCGCCGGTCAGCCCGGCTACTACAAGGAGAAGGTCGACCTGGACCTGCGCATCTCCAACGACGGCGAGTTCGTGCACTCCGCCCCGTGGTCGGTCGGGCAGCAGGGCAACGAGAACGTCTCGCACGGCTGCGTGAACCTCGCGCCCGCCGACGCCCAGTGGTTCTTCGACCACTTCGGCATCGGGGACGTCGTCGAGATCACGAACTCCGGGGGCCCGCCCCTCCCGGTCTACGACACCTACGGCGACTGGGAGCTCAGCTGGGCCCAGTGGCAGACGGGCCCCTGAGCACCGAGGCCAGGTGCGCGCCCGGCACCCGTAGGCCGAGCGCGAGCGGCGGCTCAGCACCCTGAGCTGGGCCCCTGACGCTTGGGACGCCCGAGCGTCGCGCCGCCACCCGGCCCTTTGACGCGTGGGACGCCCAAGCGTCGCTCAGTGACGCTTGGGACGCCCAAGCGTCGCGCCGCCACCCGGCCCTCTGACGCGTGGGACGCCCAAGCGTCGCTCAGTGACGCTTGGGACGCCCAAGCGTCGCGCCGCCACCCGGCCCCCTGACGCGTGGGACGCCCAAGCGTCGCTCAGTGACGCTTGGGACGCCCAAGCGTCACGCCGCCACCCGACCCCCCTGACGCGTGGGACGCCCAAGCGGCACGCGCCGACCGCGCCCCTTGACGCGTGGGACGCCCACGCGGCGCTCAGGCCCTCAGGCGCAGGCCCTTCGGGGTGACGCGGAAGCCCGCCTCGGTCAGCACCTCCGCCAGCTCGGAGCCCAGTGCGCCGCCGCCGTCCGCCCGCTCGACGGCCAGGGAGCCGAGCCAGCCCTCGTGCACGGCGCCTGCCAGCGCCTGGGCGGCCGCGCTCAGCTCGTCCTGGTCGGTGGTGAAGGACAGCAGGGATTTGCCGCCGCGCTCGACGTACAGCGCCGGTGCCCCGTCGACCAGCACCACCAGCGCGCCCGCCTTGCGGGCCGGGCGGTGCTTGGCGTCTCCGACCGTGGCGGGCCAGGGGAGGGCCGCGCCGTAGGGCTGCGCGGGATCGGCCGCCGCGAGCACGACCCGGGACAGCCTGCCCTCGCCGGGTTGCTGCTCGACCGGGGAGGCCCCCACGTCCGGGTTCGACAGCGCCCGCACCCGGTCGATGGCACCGGGGACCGCGAACTGCGCCGCACCCAACCCCTCGACGACGTACCCGCGGCGCACCCGCCCGGAGTCCTCCATCGCTCGCAGCACCTTGTAGACCCCGGCGAACCCGCCGGACACGCGCTCGGTGCCCAGCGCGCCCCGGGTGAGCACGCCGTGGCGCTCCAGGAACGCCTCGGCCTTCGCGTGGGCGCGCCGGGTGGCGTCCGCCTCGCGGTCCACGGCGAGGGCCCACCGACCCCCGACGGAGGGCGGCCCGGTGCGGCTGGGCAGCTGCGGCCTGCCCGCACGGAGCTGGGCGTACCGGCCGCGGCCCGCGGTGCGGCGGGTGCGGTGCGCGGGCCCACCCCGCCGGGACCCGCCCCCGCTCAGCCGGGCACGCAGCGGGCCGAGGGTGTCGTTGGTGAGCAGCCCGGCCCACACGAGGTCCCAGATCGCGGTGACCACGGCCTCGTCCGTCGGGGCCTCCTCGCCCTGCGCCACGAGACCCTGTCCCGCCAGGTCCGCCAGCCCGCGGAAGAACAGCGCCCCGCCGCCCACCGCGGGCTCCTCCAGGACGGGCTTGCCGAGCGCGGCGAGCAGGGCCCGGTGCAGCGGGGTGCCCGCGATCTCCGGGTCGGGCTCGGGCAGCAGCAGGTCCGCCACGTCCGCGGGGGCCACCGCGAGCCAGCCGTCGCTGCCGGCGAGCGGCCCGCAGCCGGTCCAGGTGACCTCGCCCGCCGCGGTCAGCTCGTCCAGCAGGGCCGGGGTGTAGCCCGGCAGCCGGGCGGGCAGGATCAGCGACTCGAGCGCGCTGGCGGGCAGCGGCGCCCCCGCCAGCTGCTCGACCACGCCGAGCACGTCCTCCGCGCCGGGTGCCCGCCGCATGCGGCCGCGCCGTTCCGGCCGCTCCGCCGAGCCGGTCTGCACGCCCTGCCACGCCGGCAGGAACCGCCCCAGCGCGCGCTGCTCCACGGGCTCGACCTCGGCCCGCAGCCGCGCGAGCGAGGCCCGCCGCAACCGCCGCAGCACCTCCGCGTCGCAGTACTCGACCACGCCGTCCGCGCCCCCGGCGGCCTGCGGGCGCAGCTCGCCCTTCACCACCCGGCCGAGCCCGGTGAGCCGGTCCACCACGCCCGCGACCACGGCGACGCCGAGACCGAACCGCGCGGCGCACTCGGCGGCGGTGAACGGACCGTGCGTGCGGGCGTAGCGGAGCACCAGGTCACCGAGGGGATCGGGCACCGGCTCGGTGAACGTCTCGGGCACGCCGACGGGCAGCGGGGCGCCGAGCGCGTCCCGTACCCGGCCCGCGTCCTCGATCGCGACGAAGCGCTCCTCGCCCGCGATGCGGACCCGGATGGCGCGGCGCTGGGCCTCCAGCTCGGCGAGCCACGCCGGGTCGACGCCGCGGGCGCGCCCGTCCGCCACCGAGAGGTCCCCGATGAAGCGCAGCAGGTCGGCCGCCCCCTCGACGTCCTTCGCGTGCCGGTCCGGCGCCGTGCGCTGCAGGGAGGCCTCGACCTCGGCGAGCACCTCGGGATCGAGGAGCTCGCGGATGGCCTCCGAGCCCAGCAGCTCGGCGAGCAGCGTGGAGTCCAGCGACAACGCCGCCGCCCGCCGCTCGGCCAGCGGCGCGTCGAGCTCGTAGAGGAACATCCCGATGTAGCCGAACAGCAGGCTCCGGGCGAAGGGCGAGGGCTGCGGCGTCTGCAGCTCGACGACCTTGACCTTGCGGGACTGCACGTCCGCCATGAGATCCCGCAGGCCCGGCAGGTCGTAGACGTCCTGCACGCACTCCCGCATGGCTTCGAGGGTGATCGGGAACTGCTCGTACTTGCCCGCGACCGCCAGCAGCTGGGCCGACCGCTGCCGCTGCTGCCACAACGGGCTGCGCCGCTTGGGGTCGCGGCGGGGGAGCAGCAGGGCCCGGGCGGCGCACTCGCGGAAGCGGGACGCGAACAGCGACGACCCGCCCAGCTCGCCGACCACGATCTGCTCGACCTCGCCGGGCTCGAGCAGCACGTCCTCCGCGGAGGGCATGATCTCGGTGCCCGCCTCGTCCAGCGCGTCCGGCAGCCGCAGGACGATCCCGTCGTCCGCGCCCGCCGCCTGCACCTCGACGCCGCGCCGCTCCCGCATCCGGGCCGCGATGGCGAGCGCCCACGGTCCGTTGACCTGCGCGCCGAAGGGGGAGTGCACCACGAGCCGCCAGTCGCCCAGCTCGTCTCGGAAGCGCTCCACCAGGATCGTGCGGTCGCTCGGGACGTGGCGGGTGGCCTCCTGCTGTTCGCGCAGGTAGGCGACCAGGTTGTCGATCGCCCACTCGTCCAGGCCCGCCGCCGCGGCGCGGGCCCGGGCCTCGGCGTCCGACAGGCCCGCCATCTCCCGGACGAACGCGCCGATCGCGCGCCCCAGCTCGAGCGGGCGGCCGATCGACTCGCCCTTCCAGAAGGGCATGCGCGCGGGCTCGCCCGGCGCGGGGGTGACGATCACGCGGTCGTGCGTGATGTCCTCCACCCGCCAGCTCGACGTGCCGAGCAGGAACGTGTCGCCCACCCGCGACTCGTAGACCATCTCCTCGTCCAGCTCGCCGACGCGCGAGCCCGCCCCGTCCGCACCGCCGGGAGTCATGACGGTGAACAGGCCGCGGTCGGGGATCGTGCCGCCGGAGGTGACCGCCAGCCGCTGGGCGCCGGGGCGGCCCTTGAGCTCGTCGGTGACCCGGTCCCAGGTGATCCGGGCCCGCAGCTCGCCGAACTCCTCCGACGGGTAGCGGCCCGCGAGCATGTCCAGCACCGAGTGCAGGGCGGAGTCCGGCAGCGCCGCGAACGGCGCCGCCCGCCGGATCACCGCGGCGAGGTCCGCCAGCTGCCACGGTTCCAGGGCGACCATCGCCACGATCTGCTGGGCCAGCACGTCCAGCGGGTTGCGCGGGTAGCGCATCGACTCGATGGCGCCGCCGGTCATCCGCTCGGCCACCACCGCGCAGGAGACCAGGTCTCCGCGGAACTTGGGGAACACCACGCCCTGGGAGACCGCGCCGACCTGGTGCCCGGCGCGGCCGACCCGCTGGAGCCCCGAGGACACCGACGGCGGCGCCTCGACCTGCACCACGAGGTCCACCGCGCCCATGTCGATGCCCAGCTCGAGGCTGGACGTGGCGACCACGCAAGGCAGCCGCCCCGACTTGAGCTCCTCCTCGACCAGGGTGCGCTGCTCGCGCGACATGGACCCGTGGTGGGCCTTCGCGACGACCGGGGGAGCGCCCCCACCGACCCCTGACTGGCCGACGGCCTCCGCCGGGAACCGGTCGAGATCGACGGCTCCGGGGGGCCGTCCCGCACGCTCCTCGGCCGCCTCCTCCGCCTCCTCCGCCGCCAGCTCGTTCAGCTTCGCGGTGAGCCGCTCGGCCAGCCGCCGGGAGTTGGCGAAGACGATCGTGGACCGGTGCTCCCGGACGAGCTCCAGCAGCCGCCGCTCCACCGCGGGCCAGATGGAGGGCCGCTGTGCGCCCCCGGCCGCCGACCCGACGACCTCCTCGTCCGCACTGCCCGGCTGGGGCAGCTCGCCCAGCGCGGCCAGGTCCGGCACGGGCACCTCGACCCGCACCTCGATCGTCTTGGGAGTCTTCGGCTGCACGATCTCGACCGGGCGCGCCCCGGACAGGAAGG
The DNA here is from genome assembly GCF_900102195.1 of Pseudonocardia oroxyli. Lineage (GTDB taxonomy): Bacteria > Actinomycetota > Actinomycetes > Mycobacteriales > Pseudonocardiaceae > Pseudonocardia > Pseudonocardia oroxyli. The sequence continues at coordinate 218,653 of NZ_FNBE01000004.1, read as the reverse complement.
TGGACACCTCGTCCAGCGGGCGCACCGTGGCCGACAGCCCGATCCGCTGGGCGGGCCGGTCGAGCAGCTCGTCCAGCCGCTCGAGGGAGACGGCCAGGTGCGCGCCGCGCTTGGTGCCCGCGACGGCGTGCACCTCGTCGAGGATGACCGTCTCCACCCCGCGCAGCGACTCCCGCGCGGCGGAGGTGAGCAGCAGGAACAGCGACTCCGGGGTGGTGACCAGCACGTCCGGCGGGGTGCGGGCGAACTGCCGCCGCTCGTCCGCCGGGGTGTCCCCGGTCCGCATGCCGACGGTGATGTCCGGCGCGGTGCCGCCGAGCCGCACCGACTCCTGCCGGATGCCGGTGAGCGGCGCGCGCAGGTTGCGCTGCACGTCCACCGCCAGGGCCTTCAGCGGCGAGACGTAGAGGATCCGGCAGCGCTGCTTCGTCGGTGCGGGGGGTGAGGACGCCAGCCGGTCGAGTGCCCAGAGGAAGGCGGCGAGGGTCTTACCCGACCCGGTCGGCGCCACGACCAGCGCGTTGCGCCCCGCCTGCGCGGCACTCCACGCGCCCTCCTGGGCGGCCGTGGGCGCGGCGAAGGCGCCCCGGAACCAGCCCCGGGTGGCGGGGGAGAAACCGTCCAGTGCGCTCACCCCGACCACTATGCCGTCGACCCCCGACAGTTTCCCGTCGACCGAGCACGAGCCAGACACCCACCGCCGCCAGCGCCACCCCCGGGACCGCCCAGACCCCCGGCGCCTCGCCGAACATCAGGTAGGCCCCGACCATGGTCACCGGCGGGGTCAGGTAGAGCAGCACCGAGACCCGCGTGGCGCTGTGCCTGCGCAGGACCAGCAGGTACGTGCCGTAGCCGCCGAAGGTCGAGAGCAGGACGACCCACGCGAGCGCGCCCCAGAACCCCGGGTCGGCGGGGGGAGCCGCCTGCCCGAGCAGCCCGGTGACCGGCCAGAACAGCGCTGCGGCGGCCGTCACCTGCAGGGCCATCGCGACCAGCGGCGTCTCCGGCGGGTTCCACCGCCGCTCCAGCAGCGTCCCCGCGGACAGCGCCAGCGTGCCGCCGAACGGCAGCAGGAAGGCCCACCACGGCGCCGTCCCCGGTCCCAGGTCCCCGGCCACGACCAGGGTCACCCCGACGAGCCCGGCGCCCAGCCCGATCCGTTGGCGGAGGGTCGTGTGCTCGCCGACCAGCGGCCCGGCCACCGCGACGACCAGCGGCTGCAGCGCGGCGACCAGGGCCGCCGTGCCCGCGGGGACCCCCAGCGCGACGCCCGTGACGACCCCGCCGAGGTAGAGCGCCTGACCCAGGGTGCCCAGGAGGGCCTGCCGCCGGACCGCGCCGCGGGGGATCGGCCGCCGCACCACCAGCACGGCGCCCCACAGCAGCGCGGCCGCGATCAGGTACCGCCAGGCCAGCAGCGTGTCCACCGGCGCATACCCGGTCCCCAGCTCGGCCCCGACGAACCCCGAGCTCCAGAAGAGCACGAACAGAATGGGCATGCCGTGCACGTAACCACACCGGTCGGTATACTCGCAGTGTATGGAGACCACCCCGGCGGGCGAGCGGCTGATCGCCGCGGCGAGCAGGCTGTTCTACCGGCAGGGGATCCGCGCGGTGGGCGTCGACCTGATCGCCGAGACCGCGGGCGTCACGAAGAAGACGCTCTACGACCGCTTCGGCTCCAAGGACGCGCTGGTCGCGGTGTACCTCGAGCGGCGGCGCGGGGTCTGGCAGGAGTTCCTGCGCGACCGCATGACCGGCCGTCCGCTGGTCGACGTGTTCGACGTCCTGGCCGACTGGCTGCGCGACCAGGACCGCGGCTGCGCGTTCGTGAACGCCTACGCCGAGGTCGGGGGCACGGGGCACCCCGCGGAGGCGGAGATCCGCGCGCAGAAGGCGGAGATGCAGGCGTGGCTGGTGGCGCGCGCCGTGGCCGAGGGGCTCCCGGAACCGGTCGGCGAGCAGCTGCACCTGCTCTTCGAGGGGGCGACCGTCCTGGCCACGGCGGGCGGCGTGCCGGACGCCCCGGCGCGGGCCAGACGCGCGGCCCTCACCGTCTGCGGTTCTGCACCCACCAGCGGATCAGCAGCGTGAGCGAGGCGAGCAGCATGAGCAGCACCACCGCCTGACCGAGCGGGGAGGACAGGCCGGTGGGATCGGACATACCGGTCAGGGTAGCCACGTGGGCGTCGCGCCGCCGTAGTCCGGCTCCGACGGCCAGTGCAGCCGCCGCCCGTCGACCGTGCCGGGCGGGGAGGCGATCGTGAACGGCCCCAGCGACTCCAACCACGGTGCGGGGTCCACGTCGACCGCGTCCGGGTCGGTGCGCGGCAGGCGCTGCAGGTGGGCGGCGGTGCCGGCCAGGGCGAGCCGGACGTGGTGCGTGCCGCCGGACCGCCGCTGGGCGGCGACGGCGAGCAGGGCGCCCGCCGCGCCCAGGTAGCCCGTCGCGTGGTCGAGCACCTGCGCGGGCAGGGCTCCCGGATCCCCCTCCACCAGCGCGATGCCGCACGCGGACTGGACGAGCGAGTCGAACCCGCGCCGCCGGGCCCAGGGCCCGGTGTGGCCCCACGCCGACAGCGTGAGGACCACGAGCCCCGGATGCCGCTCCGCCAGGTCCTCGGGGGTCAGCCCGAAGCGGTCCAGGGACCCCGGCCGGTAGCCGGTGACCAGCACGTCGGCCCCCGCGACCAGGTCCTCCAGGGGAAGCTCGGCCACCGCGGACCGCTTGCCCGGCAGCGTCTCCCAGGCCTGGACCTCGATCTCCGGGCGGTGCGGCGGGTCGATCCGCAGCACGTCCGCGCCGTGCGCCGCGAGGGTGCGGGTGGCGACCGGCCCGGCGATCACCCGGGTCAGGTCGAGCACCCGCAGCCTGCCAGACGGCCGGGGTGCGGCCTCGCCGACGACCCGCCGCTCGACGAGGGGCAGGGCCCCGGCCGCGGCCCCGGCGTCCGACTCCGCCCACTCCGCCTCCGTGCGGGTGGCGGCCGCGACCCCGCCCGCCTCGTGCAGGGCGGTCTCCAGTGGCACCTTCTCCCAGGTCCCGATCGCGGCGCGGACCTCGTCGAGCCCGGCGTCCGCGGTCAGGCCGAGGACCCGCCGGGCCGCCTCCGCGTGCCACGGGTAGTTGGCGTGCAGCCGGATCCAGCCGTCCGCGGTGCGGTGGAAGGCCGAGAGCGGGTCGAACAGGCTCCCGGGCGTGACCCCGACCTTGCGCAGGTGGCGTTCACTGCGCAGGACGACCGCGGCCTGGCGGGTGTCGATCGCGACGGGCCGGTCGGACGCCGCGAGCAGGGCGGCGCCGATCGCCGCGGTGCCGAACGCGGTGACCGGGAACCGGCTGCCGAGCGTCCGGTCGGGTCCCGTGGTCGTCAGGCGGCTCGGCGCGGCGGGATCGCCGCCCAGCTCGGCCCACACCTGCTCGATCACCGCGACCCGATCAGCTGCTCGACGCCGTCGAGGATGCGGGTCAGCCCGAACGCGAACCGGCTGTCCCGGTCCCGCTCGGGATCGTCGGCCTCGGCGAACGCGCCCCCGGCGAAGGCGGCGATCAGCGCCGGGAACCGGGCCGGGTCCAGGTGGGTGGTGAACAGCCGCTCGTAGCTGTCGTCGTCCGCGACCTCGGCGCCCGCGAAGATCACGTCGCCGAAGACGTGCGCGTTGACCAGCAGGATGACCTGCAGCTTCTCCGGCTCGGACAGCGGCGTGGCGCGCAGCGCGCGCAGCCCGTGCTCGAGCCAGGTGAGCTGGTGGGGCGTCGCGGGCGGACCCAGGACGGGCAGGGTCTGCAGGATCCACGGGTGGGCGCGCATGCGCGCGCAGGTGCCCCAGGCCCAGCGTTCGACGGTCGGGCGCCAGTCCTCGTCCGGGTCGGCGTCGCGTTCGGGCGGCGGGCCGACCGCGGCGTCCTGCATGTGCAGGAGCAGCTCCTCCTTGCTCCCGACGTGCCGGTAGAGCGACATCGTCGTGAAGCCGAGGGCCTTGGCGATCCTGGCCATCGACACGGCGGCGAGCCCCTCGGCGTCGGCCAGGGCGATCGCGGCCGCGACGATCCGGCCCAACGACAGACCTTCGCGGTCGTCGGGCCTGGCCGTCCAGACGGCTTCCAGGGCGTCCATCGACTCGATCCTACGACGTGTGTATGGCATATACTCGTGTGTATGGCATACACAATCGAGGTCGAGGGGCTGCGGAAGTCCTTCGGGGACCGCCCGGTCCTGGCGGGGATCGAGCTGCAGGTGGCGCCGGGCACCGTCGCCGCCCTGCTCGGGCCGAACGGGGCGGGCAAGACGACCACTGTGAAGATCCTCTCCACACTGCTGCGCCCGGACGCGGGCCGCGTGGTGGTCGCAGGGGTGGACGTCGTCGGCGCGCCCGCCGAGGTCCGCCGCCGGATCAGCCTCACCGGCCAGCACGCGACCGTCGACGAGGTGCTGACCGGCCGGGAGAACCTCGTGATGATGGGGCGGCTGCGGCACCTCACCAAGGCGGTCGCCCGAGAACGGGCACAGGCCCTGCTCGAGCGGTTCGACCTGGTCGAGGCGGCCGACCGGAGGGTGTCGACCTACTCCGGGGGCATGGCGCGGCGGCTCGACATCGCCCTCGGGCTGGTCGACGACCCCGTCGTCCTGTTCCTCGACGAGCCCACGACCGGCCTCGACCCCCGTTCCCGGCGCGACGTCTGGGACACGGTGGCGGAGCTCGCGGCCTCGGGCGTCACCGTGCTGCTGACCACGCAGTACCTGGAGGAGGCCGACCGGCTGGCGGACACGATCTCGGTCCTCGCCGACGGTCGGATCGCCGCCGCGGGCACCGCCGACCAGCTCAAGGCGCTCATCGGCGGCGAGACCGTCGAGCTGGTGCTGCCGGACGAGGCGGCGCTCGCCGCGGCCTCCGCGCTGCTGGTCGGCGGCCGGGTCGACGGGCTCTCGCTGCACGTGCGCACCGACGGCACGGCCGCCGGGGTCCGCGAGGTCCTGGAGGTGGTGGCCGGGGTGCCGGTGCTGCGGGTCGCCGTGCACCGCCCGACCCTCGACGACGTGTTCCTGCAGGTGACCGCATGAGCGCCTACTCGAAGACCCCCGGCCCGCTGCTCGACGTCGCCGTCCTGCTCGGGCGCAGCCTGCGGCACTCCGCGCGCAGCGTCGACGCCACGATCTCGGCGATCGTGCTGCCCCTGCTGATCCTCTGCGTGTTCGTGTTCGTCTTCGGCGGCGCGATCGACCGGGGCGGTGAGTACCTCACCTACGTCGTGCCCGGGGTGATCGTGCTGTGCGCGGCCTTCGGCACGGCGTCGACCGCGGTCGCGGTCAACCAGGACATGACGACCGGGGTGATCGACCGGCTGCGGTCGCTGCCGGTCGTGGGCTCGGCGGTGCTGGCGGGGCACGTGGTCGCCTCCGTGGTGCGGAACGTCGTCTCCACGGCCGTGGTCGTCGCCGTGGCGGTCGCGCTCGGGTTCCGGCCGGTGGCGTCGCTGCCGGACTGGCTCGCCGTGCTGGGTCTGCTGGTGCTGTTCATGGCCGGGGTGTCGGCGCTGTCGGCGGCGTTCGGGCTGCTCGTGTCCTCGGCCGAGGCGGCGGGCGGGCTGTCCTTCGTACTGCTCTTCCTCCCGTACGTGAGCAGCGGTTTCGTGCCGCCGGAGACCATGCCCGCGGTGCTGCGCGGGTTCGCGGCGCACCAGCCGATGACGCCGCTGATCGAGTCGGTGCGGGCGCTGCTGCTCGGGACGCCGGTCGGGTCCTCGGCCTGGCTCACGGTGGCCTGGTGGGGTGGGTTCGGGGTGCTGGGGGCGGTGGCCGCGGGGCTTCTGTTCCGCCGCCGTGCGCGGTGAGCCCGTGTGCCGAGGTCCGTACGCTGGGGCCGTGCGACTGAGCCAGTTCCGGACCCTGATGCACGACGAGTTCGGCGAGATGCGGGCGGGTTCGCTCGCCCGCGACCACGTGTTCTCCGAGCTCGGCGGGCGGACGGCCGACCAGGCGATCGCGGCGGGGATCGACCCGAAGCGCGTCTGGGAGGTCATCTGCGTGGCCTACGACGTGCCGCCCGCCCGGCGGCTGGGCCGGGACGACTGACCCGGCTCTCGATCCGGTTCTCGTGACGTCGAGGGTGCCCTTCCGGCCGCTGGGCGCGGCAGGGTAGCCGATCGGCGTGTCGGGTTCGCTTCGAACAGGCGTTCGGCTACGGTGTTGTCCACACCCGGCCCCGGCCGTCCACAGCGGGGGCGTGAGTGTGAGAACTGTCGGTGGGCTCCAATACGGTTCCTCCGTGGCTCCCCGGAAGACGTCGAACACATCCACCCCGGCCCCGTCCCGCACCGAGCGAGGTAGTCAGATGAGCACTCCCGACCGCGAGAAGGCGCTCCAGCTCGCCCTCGCCCAGATCGAGAAGAACCACGGCAAGGGTTCGGTCATGCGCCTCGGCGACGACACCCGGCCGCCGATCGGCGTGATCCCCACCGGGTCGATCGCGCTGGACGTGGCGCTCGGTGTCGGCGGGCTGCCCCGCGGCCGGGTCGTGGAGATCTACGGGCCGGAGTCCAGCGGTAAGACCACGGTCGCGCTGCACGCGGTGGCCAGCGCGCAGGCCGCGGGCGGCACCGCCGCGTTCATCGACGCGGAGCACGCGCTGGACCCGGAGTACGCGAAGGCGCTCGGCGTCGACACCGACGCGCTGCTGGTCTCGCAGCCGGACACCGGTGAGCAGGCGCTGGAGATCGCGGACATGCTGATCCGCTCCGGCGCGCTGGACATCATCGTCATCGACTCGGTGGCCGCGCTCGTGCCCCGCGCCGAGATCGAGGGCGAGATGGGCGACAGCCACGTCGGCCTGCAGGCCCGGCTGATGAGCCAGGCGCTGCGGAAGATCACCGGTGCGCTGAGCCAGTCCGGCACCACCGCGATCTTCATCAACCAGCTGCGCGAGAAGATCGGCGTGATGTTCGGGTCCCCGGAGACCACGACCGGCGGCAAGGCGCTGAAGTTCTACGCGTCCGTCCGCCTGGACATCCGCCGCATCGAGACCCTGAAGGACGGCACCGACATGGTCGGCAGCCGCACCCGGGTCAAGGTCGTCAAGAACAAGGTGGCCCCGCCGTTCAAGCAGGCGGAGTTCGACGTGCTGTACGGCGTCGGGATCAGCCGCGAGGGCTCGCTGATCGACGTGGGCGTCGAGCAGGGGATCATCCGCAAGTCCGGTGCCTGGTACACCTACGAGGGCGACCAGATGGGGCAGGGCAAGGAGAACGCCCGGAAGTTCCTCAAGGAGAACCCGGACATCGCCGCCGAGGTGGAGAAGCGGATCAAGGAGAAGCTCGGCATCGGCGCAGTGCTCGACGCGGACGTCGACAAGGTCGAGCCGCTGCCCGCCCCGGTCGACTTCTGACGGTGGGCTCGGGCACGACCCCCGCCTCCGGGCGGCGCCTGTCGATGGACGACCTCGCCCCCTCCGCCCGTGCGGAGGTGGCGGTGGCGTCGTTCGACGACCCGACCGACGAGCCCGCCGACGAGGGTGGGGGACCGGCGGAGCGCACGCAATCGGGCCCCGCCGCGGTCGCGGACTTCGGCGACCTCGCCCCGGCTGCGGCGCCTGCGGACGGGGCGCCCCGGGACCCGGCAGGACAGGACTCGGCAGCAGCGGACCGAACAGCAGCGGAGCCTGCCGGTCCGCGCGCCCCGATGCTCGTCGAGTTCGGCGAGCTGGCGGCGCCGGACCGGCAGCCGCCCGCCGAGCTGGGCGGGCTCGCCGCGCCGGCGGAGGGGGCTCCCCGGCTCACGATGGAGGACCTGCGCTTCGGGCGGTCGCCGCGCGGGCGGGGCTCGGGTCGTGAGGCGCCGTCGGGCGGCCGCGCCGGGTCGTCCCGGTCGCGTCGCAGCTCGGACGACGCGCCGGCGCTGGACACCGAGTCCGCGGCCTGGGAGGCGGGGGAGTTCACCGCCGTCGGAACGGACCCGGAGCGGCCCACCCGTGAGCGCGGCCGGGGTCGCGCCCGCTCGCGGCGGGAGCGCCCGCAGGAGCCGGCCGAGGACACCCGCAGCCCGGAGGAGCAGGAGGCCGCGGCCAAGGAGATGTGCCTGCGGCTGCTGACCGACCGGGCCCGCAGCAAGCACGAACTGGGCGTGAAGCTGAAGCAGAAGGGCGTCGCGGACGAGATCGTCGAGCGGGTCCTGGAGCGCTTCGACGAGGTCGGCCTGATCGACGACGAGGCCTTCGCCAGCGCGTGGGTGCGCTCCCGGCACCGCCACCGCGGTCTCGGCCGCCGCGCGATCGCCCAGGAGCTGCGCCGCAAGGGCGTCGACCGGGAGGTGGCGGACGAGGCGCTCACCGAGGTGGACGACGAGGCCGAGGCGCTCCGCGCCCGCGAGCTGGTCGACCGCAAGCTCCGCACCGCCCGGGTGGACGGCCCCGAGGAGCGCCGCAAGGTCGGCCAGCGCCTGGTCGGCATGCTGGCGCGCAAGGGATACCCGTCGAGCATCGCCTACAGCGTGGTCCGCACCGCCCTCGCCGAACACGGGGCGGACGAGGACGAGCTCGGCCCCGCCGCAGACATCTGAACCCCGCCGTCGGGGCCCCGGGGCAGCCCCTTGACGCTTGGGCGTCCCAAGCGTCACTGGGCGGTGCTTGGGCGTCCCGAGCGTCAAGGGGCCGGGGCGCAATGTGGTGCTTGGGCGTCCCAAGCGTCGCTGGGTGGTGCTTGGGCGTCCCAAGCATCAGGGGCCGGGGGCGCGGGCGTGATGCTTGGGCGTCCCAAGCGTCAAGGGGTCGAGCAGCGAAGGCCCCGCGCCCTCCTCAGCCGAGGAGCCGGGTGAGGTCGTCTAGGACCAGGTCGGCGCCGAGCGGGCCGAGGCCCAGGAACCAGACCGTGTCGTCGACCTGCTGGGCGTGCCCGGCCGCTACCGCGGGGATGCGCGCCCACAGCGCACCGTTCACCACGGCGTCCTGGCCGGTGGTCTGCGGGTCCCCGTAGCTGGAGTAGAAGATCCGGTCGCCCGCGGCCTGGTCGATGCGTTCCTCGGAGACCTCGGTGGCGAGCTCGTCGAAGTCCTGCGTCGGGGGGCGGGGGAGCCCCACATCCTCGAGGATCACGCCGATGAACGACAGGTTGCCGTAGAGCCGCAGCCGCCCGGGCATGAACCGGACCAGCGAGATCGTGGGCGGGGCGCCCGCGAGCCGCTCGCGCACCGCGTCCGCCTTGGTCTGGTACGCGTTCAGCAGCTCGACGGCCTTGTCCTCCTCGCCGAGCGCGGCACCGACGAGCCGCAGGTTCTCCTTCCACGGGAACCCGGGCCGGATGCTGAGCACGGTCGGCGCGATGGCCGTGAGCTGCGGGTAGAGCTGTTCGACGCGCAGCGCACTGCCGAGGATCAGGTCCGGCTGCAGCGCCGCGACGCCTTCGAGGTTCAGCGGGTCCAGCGGTCCGAGTCGGGTCACGCCGGGGATCCGCGGCTCCAGGTAGGGCGAGACCTTCCCGTCCGGGCTGGCGACGCCCACCGGCGTGATCCCGAGTGCGAGCACGTCGTCGAGCTCGCCGGTGTCCAGGACGACCACGCGTGTGGGCTTGGCGTCGAGTCGGGTCTGCCCGGCGGAGTGCGTGATCGTCCGGGGGAAGACGCCGGGCCCGACGTCCGCGCCGAGGGCCGCGGTCGCGGCGTCGGCCGTGGAGAACCGGGCGCCGCCGGTCGCGACGTCGGTGTTTCCCGATCCGGACACGGCGGGTGCCGCGCACCCGGCCGTGAGCGCGGTGATCAGGAACAGGAGTGCGGTGCGGGTGCGCCAGGGCGTCCGGGGGGACGCCGGGTGGCGGGGGAGTGGGGACATGGGACCTCTCCAGGGGATGGGGAGGTGGTGGGTGGTGGCGTCGTCCGGGGGAACGGGGTGGAGCGGGGTTCAGCCGCCGCGCAGCCGGGCGGCGAAGAACCGGTGGACCTCGGGTTGGACCTGCAACCCGCGGTGGCCGATGCCCGGGATCACCGCGAAGTCGACGCCGATGCCGTGGGCCTCGAAGTTCGCCCGCAGCGACCGCAGCCGGTCGATGCGGGTGTCGCCGCCGGCGTCGAGCCCGGGTTCGGCGATCTCCCGGGTGTCGGTGTCCGCGGCGCCGACCACCATCTGGACCGGCACGCGGCGCAGCCCGTCGACGTCGACCGGGCGCCCGAACCGCTCGAGGACGTCGGCGGTGCCGAGCCACCAGGGCGTGTCCGGGTCGATCCGGGTGATCCGACCGGGCGCGCCGATCGACACCGAGGCGAGCCGCTCCGCGTGCAGCAGCGCGAACCGGTGGGCGAACTGGCCGCCGCCGGAGAAGCCGTGCAGGTGGAACCGCCGCCCGCCGACGCCGATCTCCTCGAGCATCGCGAGCAGGACGAGGTCGTAGCGGGTGCCGCGGAAGGCGAGGCGCTTGTAGCCGGAGAGGTCGCCGGGCTCGTCGGCCCCGGCGGGGAACAGCGGCGCGACGACGAGGCAGTCGTGCTCCTCGGCGAACCCGCGGTAGGCGTCCCGGTAGCGCTCGGCCATCCGCTGCGTGCCGTGGACGACCACCACGACGTGTCGGGGTTCGGCCGGGACGTAGAGGAAGTAGGAGAACCGGCGGTCGACCTGGGCGGCGAAGAGCGGGGAGGGTCCCCGCGAGTCGAGCGCCGTCGTCATGTCGCGAACACTACAGTTCCTGTAGTGGCGACGACAACGCTCCTGGAGCGGATCCGGGCGGTGCGGCTGACCGCGGCGGAGCAGCGCGTGGTGGACCATCTGCTCGGGGCCCCGCGACAGGCCATCTTCAGCACCGCCGGGCAGATCGCCGAGGCCGCCGGGACCAGCGACGCGACGGTGGTGCGCACCGCCCGCAAGCTCGGCTACGACGGCCTGCCCGACCTGCGGGAGAGCCTCACCGATCACGTCGTGGGAGTGACGGGTCCGGCGGTCCTCGCCCGCGCCGCCGCGACCGCCACCCCGGAGGGCGTGCTGGCGCAGGTCTTCGCCGACGCCGCGGACCGGCTCGCCCGCACGGCCGCGGCGGTCGACGCGCGGGCCTTCGAGGCGGCCGTCGAGCTGCTGGTCGCGGCGGAGGAGGTCGTGGCGTACGGCATCGGCCCGTCCGAGCTGCTCGCGCGCTCGCTGGCGCTGCGGCTCACCCGCGTCGGTCGCCGGGCCCGCGCCACCGGAGCCTCCGGCTTCCGGCTCGCCGACGACCTCATGGGCCTGCGCCCCGGCACGGCCGTGGTGTTGTTCCTGCCGGGCCGCCGCACGGTCGACGCGGAGGTGGTCCTGCAGCACGCCCGCGCCACCGGGGCGAGCTCCCTGCTGGTCACGGACTCGCTGCAGCTCCCGGCGGACGTCACGCTGCCCGCCGCGCACGGCACCGGCGACCTCACCGGCGAGACCCTCACGGCGGGCGTCCTCGCCGACGCCCTCCTCCTCGCGGTGTCGGCTCGCGACGAGCAGCGCGTGGTCGCCGCCGACCAGACCCTGACCCGCCTGCGGGAGTCCCTCACCCGCGACCGCCCCTGACCAGCACGAACCCTCCGCGCCTGATGATCACACCAGGCGAAGATCATCAGGTGCCCAGGGTCGAGCGCACCCGCCCCGCCGACCCTGAGCGCCTGTTGATCACGGCAGGTGAAGATCGTCAGGCGCTCAGGGTCGGTTGTGCCTGCGCTCCCAACCTTCAGCACCTGGTGATCACTGCTCGGGGCGATGCAGGACCTGGACGTCCGCGGAGAGGCCGCCGGTCGCGTCGACGGTGCTGACGAAGTTCAGCAGCACGTCGATGAAGGCCTGGGCGGCGTGGGTGGGGGCGATGTGCGTGCGGCGGGCGAGGGCGACGGTGCGGTAGAGCGGCGGGGTGAGCACCGTGCGGCGCAGCCGGGGGCGCCCCGCGAACACCAGGTCCGGCACCACGGCCACGCCGGTCCCCGCCTCGACCAGGCGCAACACCGCGTCCATCTCGCCGCCCTCCACGGCGAACTTCGGTGTGACGCCGGCCTCCCGGTAGGCCTCCAGCGTCACCTCTCGCAGGTCGTAGCCCTGCCGGACCATCACCAGCGAGCGCCGGGACAGCTCGGTGACCGTCATCGACCCCCGGGAGGACGGCGGCCGCCCCGACCGCGGCGAGGCCACCGACAGCCGCTCCCGCAGCAGCGGCAGGGTGTGCAGCGCGGGGTCGACGCCGGACGGCGGCACGATCACCAGCGCCACGTCCAGGGCGCCGCGGGCGAGGTCGCGGACGAGGGACTGCGAGCCGTTCTCGGCGAGCTCGAGGTGGATCTCGGGGTGTCGTTCGTGGAAGAGCCGGAGCACGTCCGCGAGCAGCCCGATGCACATCGACGGGGTGGCGCCGACCCGCACGCGACCCGTCCGCAGGCCCGCGAGCTCGGCGACCGCCGTGCGGGCGGTGTCCATGTCGGCGAGCATCCGGCGGGCCAGGGGGAGGACGGCCTCGCCCGCGGGCGTCAGCGAGACGATCTTCCCGCGGTTGACCAACGGCGCCCCGAGATCGTCTTCCAACGCCCTGAGCTGGCGAGACAGTGTGGGCTGCGCAACACCCACCACGTCGGCCGCCCGAGTGAAGCTGCGCACGTCGGCGACCGCGACGAAGTACGCGAGCTGCTGAAGTGTCACGCGTATAGCTTACGTGCATAGATCATGGCGCCCTCATGCATTGGACGGCATCCCCCCTGAGTAGTGCACTGGGCGCCGTGGCGACACAGGTGTCTACGGGAGGCTCGGCGAAAGCCTCCGCGACCCCGGCACGGCCCAAGCGGCCGTTGATCCCGGCGGTCCTTCTCAAGTTCGTGATGGCCCTGAGCGGTTTCGTGCTCGTGGCCTACCTCGTGGTGCACATGATCGGCAACCTCCAGATCTTCTGGGGGCCCACGGCGATCAACGGCTACGCGGAGTGGCTCCGGACCCTGCTCGAGCCCGTGCTCGGCTGGGAGGGCTTCGTCTGGGTGGTGCGCATCGCCCTGCTGGCCTCGGTGATCGGGCACATCTGGGCGGCGACCCTGCTGGCCCTGCGGGCCAAGCGGGCCCGGCCGGTCAAGTACGCGGCGGGCAACAAGGTCAAGGGCAGCTACACCACGCGCACGATGCGCTGGGGCGGCGTCATCGTCCTGCTGTTCGTGATCTACCACATCCTCGACCTCACGGTCGGCGTCGCGAACCCGGTCGGTGCGCACCTCAAGCCCTACGAGAACATCACGGCCGGCTTCGCGCCGGACCGCTGGTACGTCACCCTCTTCTACGTGATCGCGCTGCTCGCGATCTGGTTCCACCTGCGCCATGGTCTGTGGAGCGCGATCCAGACCCTGGGCTGGAACAGCAACCGCCGCGAGAAGACGCTCAAGGCGATCGCCACGGTGTTCAGCACCGTGCTGATCGTGGGGTTCCTGATCGTCCCGATCTCCGCCACGTTCGGATGGATCTGACATGAGCTACTCGGACTACACCGTCGGCGCACCGGTCGTCGACAAGGCCGCCCCCGACGGTCCCATCGAGACCCGGTGGGAGCGCCGCAAGTTCGGCGTCAAGCTGGTCAACCCGGCCAACAAGCGCAAGGTCAAGATCATCGTCGTGGGCACCGGCCTGGCGGGCGGCGCGGCGGCGGCGACCCTGGGCGAGGCCGGCTACCACGTCACGAGCTTCTGCTACCAGGACAGCCCGCGCCGGGCGCACTCGATCGCGGCGCAGGGCGGCATCAACGCGGCGAAGAACTACCGCAACGACGGCGACAGCGTCTACCGGCTGTTCTACGACACGGTGAAGGGCGGCGACTTCCGCGCCCGCGAGTCGAACGTGCACCGCCTCGCCGAGATCTCCCGGCAGATCATCGACCAGTGCGTGGCGCAGGGCGTCCCGTTCGCCCGCGAGTACGGCGGTCTGCTCGACACCCGCTCGTTCGGTGGCGTGCAGGTCTCCCGCACCTTCTACGCCCGGGGGCAGACGGGCCAGCAGCTGCTGCTCGGCGCGTACCAGGCCCTCGAGCGCCAGATCCACGCCGGCACCGTGAACATGTACCAGCGCCACGAGATGCTGGAGCTGATCCTGGTCGAGGGCCGGGCGCGCGGCGTCGTGGTCCGGGACATGGTCACCGGCGAGATCTCCTCGCACCTGGCCGACGCCGTGGTCCTGGCCACCGGCGGCTACGGCAACGTCTTCTACCTGTCGACGAACGCCAAGGGCTGCAACGTCACCGCGAACTGGCGCGCGCACCGCAAGGGCGCCCTGTTCGCGAACCCGTGCTTCACCCAGATCCACCCCACCTGCATCCCGGTCTCCGGCGACCACCAGTCGAAGCTGACCCTGATGTCGGAGTCGCTGCGCAACGACGGCCGCGTGTGGGTCCCGAAGCAGCTGGGTGACACCCGCAAGCCGAAGGACATCCCGCACTCCGAGCGCGACTACTTCCTCGAGCGCAAGTACCCGAGCTTCGGCAACCTGGTCCCGCGGGACATCGCGTCCCGGGCGGCCAAGGAGGTCTGCGACGAGAAGCGCGGGGTCGGCCCGTCGGGTCTCGGGGTGTACCTCGACTTCGACGACGCTATCCAGCGCCTGGGCCGCAAGGCCGTCGAGGCCAAGTACGGCAACCTCTTCGAGATGTACGAGCGGATCACGGGCGAGGACCCGTACGAGATGCCGATGCGCATCTTCCCCGCCGTGCACTACACGATGGGCGGGCTGTGGGTCGACTACGACCTGCAGAGCACCATCCCCGGGCTCTACGTCGCGGGCGAGGCCAACTTCTCCGACCACGGCGCGAACCGCCTGGGTGCCTCGGCGCTGATGCAGGGCCTGTCCGACGGCTACTTCGTCCTGCCGGTCACGATCGGCGACTACCTGGCGTCGAACAAGCTGCCGGAGGTCGGGCCGGACGCCCCCGAGGTCGTCGAGGCCGAGGCGGCCGTCCAGGGTCGCATCGAGAAGCTGCTGTCGATCAACGGCAACCGGACCGTCGACTCGTTCCACCGCGAGCTCGGCCACATCATGTGGGACTACTGCGGCATGGAGCGCACCGAGGAGGGCCTGCTCAAGGCCATCGACCTCCTCGCCGAGCTGCGCCGCGAGTTCTGGAACAACGTCAAGGTCCCCGGCACGGGGGCGGAGCTCAACCAGAGCCTCGAGAAGGCCGGCCGGGTCGCCGACTTCATCGAGCTCGGCGAGCTCATGTGCCTGGACGCCCTGCACCGCAGGGAGTCCTGCGGCGGCCACTTCCGCGCCGAGAGCCAGACCGAGGACGGCGAGGCGCAGCGTGACGACGAGAACTTCGCCTACGCGGGGGCCTGGGAGTACACGGGTGCGGGCTCGGCCCCGGTGCTGCACAAGGAAGAGCTGAACTTCGAGTACGTCCACCCGACCCAGCGGAGCTACAAGTGAAGGTCAACCTGCGCGTCTGGCGCCAGAAGGACCCGGTCGACAAGGGCCGCATGGTCGACTACACCGTCGAGGACGCGTCGGAGGACATGTCGTTCCTCGAGCTCATCGACGTGCTGAACGAGAAGCTGATCCTCTCGGGCGAGGAGCCCGTGGCGTTCGACCACGACTGCCGTGAGGGCATCTGCGGCATGTGCTCGATGGTGATCGACGGGCAGCCGCACGGCCCCGAGCGGTCCACCACGACCTGCCAGCTGCACATGCGGAAGTTCAACGACGGCGACACGATCACCGTCGAGCCCTTCCGGGCGGGCGCGTTCCCGGTGATCAAGGACCTGGTCGTCGACCGCGGCGCGTTCGACAAGATCATCCAGGCCGGCGGCTACATCTCGGCGAACACCGGCTCGGCCCCCGAGGCGCACTCCACCCCGGTGCCCAAGGCGGCGGCGGAGCGGTCGTTCTCCGCGGCGGCCTGCATCGGCTGCGGTGCGTGCGTGGCGGCCTGCCCCAACGGCTCCGCGTCGCTGTTCCTCGGCGCCAAGCTGACCCACCTCGGCGAGATGCCGCAGGGTCAGCCGGAGCGCTGGGAGCGCGTGGTGAACATGGTCGAGACGCACGACGACGCCGGCTTCGGCGGCTGCACCAACACCGGCGCGTGCGCCACGGCCTGCCCGAAGGAGATCCCGCTCGACGTGATCTCCCAGCTCAACCACGACTACCTCAAGGCCACCGTCGGCGGCCGCAAGAAGTGACCCGTGAGTGGCGATAGTCGCTCCGGCGACTATCGCCACTCACAGGTCGGCGGAGCCCGGAACCCCCCTGGTAGGGGCCGGGCTCGTCGTGTTGCGTGAGTACCCGCGCACGGAGTGTGACCTCCGTCTCGTGTCCGCGAATGTTCCCGACCCGACACCCTCGCGCTGTGATCTGCGTCGTACCCTCCGTGTGATCCGCACGACAGGCAACGACGCCGAACGAGGGACGACGTGTCATCCACCACTGACATGGCGGCCGGCCGCGCACAGATCGCGGCACGGACGCTCCGCACGGACCGCTGGTGGCTCCCACCGCTGCTGAACGTGGCGGGACTGGGCGCCTGGGTCGTCTACGCGACCGTCCGCGCGTTCATGCAGAACTGGTACTTCGTACCCGAATACAACTACCTGACGCCGTTCTACTCACCGTGCGTCTCGAACGGCTGCGTGGAGCAGGCGGCGCACTTCGGCCGGTTCCTGCCGGACGTCTGGTGGCTGCCCTACGCGGCGATCTCGCTGCCGTTCCTGCTGCTGTTCCGGCTGACCTGCTACTACTACCGCAAGGCCTACTACCGGGCCTTCTGGGGCAGCCCGCCCGCGTGCGCGGTGGCCGAGCCGCACGGCAAGTACACCGGCGAGACCCGCTTCCCGCTGATCCTGCAGAACCTGCACCGCTACTTCTTCTACATCGCGGCGCTGATCTCGCTGCTCAACACCTACGACGCGGTCAAGGCGTTCATCAAGGACGACGGGTCGTTCGGCCTGGGTCTGGGCAACATCATCCTGGTCGCGAACGTCGTGCTGCTGTGGCTCTACACCGCCTCGTGCCACTCCTGCCGGTCGATCATCGGCGGCAGGCTGAACCACTTCTCCAAGCACCCGGTCCGCTACAAGGCCTGGGTCGGGGTCAGCAGGCTGAACGCCAAGCACATGCAGCTGGCCTGGGCGACGCTCGCGAGCCTGGCGATCACGGACGCCTACGTCATGTGCGTCTCGGCCGGCTGGTTCTCCGACCTGCGGATCGTGGGGTGACCGGAATGGACAGGAACGTCGAGACGCACGAGTACGACGTCGTCGTCATCGGGGCCGGGGGAGCGGGCCTGCGGGCCGCGATCGAGGCCCGGCTGCAGGGCAAGCGGGTCGCGATCATCTCGAAGTCGCTGTTCGGCAAGGCGCACACGGTGATGGCCGAGGGCGGCTGCGCGGCGTCGATGGGCAACGTCAACCCGAACGACAACTGGATGGTCCACTACCGGGACACCATGCGCGGCGGGAAGTTCCTCAACAACTGGCGCATGGCCGAGCTGCACGCCAAGGAGGCCCCGGACCGCGTCTGGGAGCTGGAGACCTACGGCGCGCTGTTCGACCGCACCAAGGACGGCAAGATCAGCCAGCGGAACTTCGGCGGGCACACCTACCCGCGGCTGGCGCACGTCGGCGACCGGACCGGGCTGGAGCTGATCCGCACCCTGCAGCAGAAGATCGTGTCGCTGCAGCAGGACGATCACAAGGTCACCGGGGACTACCAGTCCCACCTGCGGGTCTACCACGAGTGCACGATCACCGAGCTGCTCAAGACGGACGGGCGGATCGCGGGCTGCTTCGGCTACTTCCGCAACGACGGCCGGTTCGTGCGCTTCGACGCGCCGGCGATCGTGCTGGCGACGGGAGGGGTCGGCAAGAGCTACCAGGTCACCTCGAACTCCTGGGAGTACACCGGGGACGGGCACGCCCTGGCCCTGCGCGCGGGCGCCACCCTGATCAACATGGAGTTCCTGCAGTTCCACCCCACGGGGATGGTCTGGCCGCCGTCGGTGAAGGGCATCCTCGTCACCGAGTCGGTCCGCGGCGACGGGGGCGTGCTGCGCAACTCCGAGGGCAAGCGGTTCATGTTCGACTACATCCCGGACGTGTTCAAGGAGCAGTACGCCACCACCGAGGAGGAGGGCGACCGCTGGTACACCGACCCGGACAACAACCGGCGCCCGCCGGAGCTGCTGCCCAGGGACGAGGTGGCGCGGGCGATCAACTCCGAGGTCAAGGCCGGGCGTGGGTCCCCGCACGGCGGGGTGTTCCTGGACATCGCCTCGCGGCTCAAGCCCGAGGAGATCCTCAAGCGGCTGCCGTCGATGCACCACCAGTTCAAGGAGCTGGCGGACGTCGACATCACCAAGGAGCCGATGGAGGTCGGCCCCACCTGCCACTACGTCATGGGCGGGATCGAGGTCGACCCGGACACCGGCATGAGCTCGGTGCCGGGCCTGTTCGCCGCGGGGGAGTGCTCGGGCGGGATGCACGGGTCGAACCGACTGGGCGGCAACAGCCTCTCCGACCTGCTGGTGTTCGGGCGGCGGACCGGGCTGTACGCGGCGCAGTTCTCCGAGGGCGCCCGACCGGCCGTCGCCCGGGAGGACGTGGACGCCGCCGTGGAGCGGGCGCTGCTGCCGTTCACCACGGCCGCGGAGCAGGGCGAGAACCCGTTCGTCGTGCAGCTGGAGCTGCAGAAGTGCATGCACGAGCTCGTCGGGATCATCCGCAAGGAAGACGAGATGGAGATGGCCCTCAAGAAGCTGGAGGACATCGCCACCCGGACCCGCACCGTCGTCGTCGAGGGGCACCGGGAGTTCAACCCCGGCTGGCACCTCGCGCTCGACCTGCGCAACATGCTGCTCGTCTCGCTCTGCGTGGCGAAGGCGGCTCTGGAGCGGCAGGAGAGCCGCGGCGGGCACACCCGGGACGACTTCCCGGTGATGGACTCCGACTGGCGGCACATCCTGCTGGTGTGCAGCGCCCTCGGCGAGGACAACGTGGAGCTGACCCGCAAGGAGCAGATACCGATGCGGCCCGAGCTGTTCGACCTCTTCGAGCTCGACGAGCTGAAGAAGTACTACACCGGCGAGGAGCTCGGGGGGCACCGCGCATGAGCCACTGGCACCACTTCCGCGTGTGGCGCGGCGACCAGGGCGGCGGGAAGCTCGAGGACTACCCCGTCGAGGTCAACGAGGGCGAGGTCGTCCTCGACATCATCCACCGCCTGCAGCAGACCGAGGCCAACGACCTGGCCTGCCGCTGGAACTGCAAGGCAGGCAAGTGCGGGTCCTGCTCGGTGGAGATCAACGGCAAGCCGCGGCTGGCGTGCATGACGCGGATGAGCACGTTCGCCGACGACGAGGTCGTCACGGTGACCCCGCTGCGGACCTTCCCGGTGATCCGGGACCTGGTCACGGACGTCGAGTTCAACTACGTCAAGGCCCGCGAGGTCCCGGCGTTCGCGCCCCCGGAGGGCGTGGCGCCCGGGGAGTACCGGATGCAGCAGGTGGACGTGGAGCGGAGCCAGGAGTTCCGCAAGTGCATCGAGTGCTACCTGTGCCAGAACACCTGCCACGCGGTGCGGGACCACGAGGAGAACAAGGAGGCGTTCTCCGGCCCGCGCTACCTGATGCGGATCGCCGAGCTGGACATGCACCCGCTCGACGCGGCGGACCGCAAGGACATGGCGCAGGACGACCACGGCCTGGGCTACTGCAACATCACGAAGTGCTGCACCGAGGTCTGCCCCGAGCACATCAAGATCACCGACAACGCGCTGATCCCGATGAAGGAGCGCGTGGTGGACCGCAAGTACGACCCGATCGTCTGGCTGGGGAACAAGCTCTTCCGCCGCTGACCCCGTGAGCGGCGACAGTCGCCATGGCGACTGTCGCCGCTCACGAGGTCTCGAGGCCCATCTGCCTGCGGATCTCGGCGAGCTTGTCCTTGCCCTTCTGCTCGCGCTCCGCGAACTTCTGCTCCGCCTCCTCGACCTCGGCGGTGCGCAGCTCCTCCCAGCCCATCGCCGTCGCGGAGCGGCCCTCGATCTTGTCCCGCACGTAGTCCAGCGTCGGGACGCCCTGGTCGGTGTAGTCCGTGGCGACGGACGGCGGCGCCCAGGGCTCGGCAGTCACGGGCTCGGCCTCGACGATCTCGGCGTCGACGGGCTCGGCGGGCTCGGCGGCGGGTCTGTGCTCGGGGGTGCTCATCGGCGACTCCTCGACTCGGCTGACCCCACGCTACCGGCGTCGGCGAGACTGGCGCGGTGGTGCGGGTGCGGGAGGTCGTCGTCGTGTTCGACTCGGCGTGTCCGCGCTGCTCCCGGATCGCCCGCGAGCTGCCCGGCTGCGTGACCGTGCCGGTCCGGGCGCGCGCGTGCGCCGAGCCCCGCCTGGGCGAGATCTACCCCAACCTGCCCGCGGTCGTCGGGGCCTGCGGCGCGCCCGCGATCGGGATCCTCCGCACGGACGGGCAGGTGCGGTGGTGGACGGGCCTGCGCGGCGTCGTCGGGCTGCTGCCGGTGCTGCGCCCGGGTGGGCTCCGCCACGCCGCGGCGCTGCTCCGGGAGGCCGCCCGCGGTCGGTGAGCCACGGGCGTGGCGCGCCCCCGCACCCGTCGCAGGGACTAGCGTGATCCCCGTGCCCACCGTGACGCCCTTCGGTTCCTGGCCCACCCCGATCTCGTCCGAGCTGGTCGTCGCCGCCGCGGTGCGGGTGTCCGGGGCGCGGACCGACGGAGACGCCGTGTACTGGGCCGAGGGCCGGCCGAGCGAGGGCGGGCGCACGCAGATCGTCCGCCGCGACCCGGACGGCACCACGACCGACCTGCTCCCCGAGGGCTTCGACGCCCGCACGGCCGTCCACGAGTACGGCGGCGGTGCGTGGTGGGTCCGGGGCGGGGTCGTCTGGTTCGCCAACTGGGCCGACCAGCGCCTGTACCGGCTGGCGCCCGGCGGCGAGCCCGAGCCGCTGACCCCCGAGCCCGCGACCCCGCGTGCGGACCGGTACGCGGACGGTTTCGTCGCGGGCGACTCGCTGCTGCTCGTGCGGGAGCGCCACGAAGGCCCGAAGGCCGTCGACGTCCACAACGAGATCGTCCGGCTCTCGGGCGGCGAGGTCGAGGTACTGGTCACCGGCCCGGACTTCGTGACGAGTCCGAGGCTGTCCCCGGACGGGGTCCGCCTGGTCTGGATCCAGTGGAACCACCCGTCGATGCCGTGGGACGACACCGTCCTGATGGGCCGCAACCTGGAGAACGGCGACGAGGCCCACATCGCGGGCGGCCCCGGCGAGTCGGTCATGGAGCCGCAGTGGCAGCCGGACGGCTCGCTGTGGTTCCTCTCCGACCGCACCGGCTGGTGGAACCTCTACCGCTGGGTGCCGGGCCAGGACATCACCCCGGTCGTCGTGCTCGACGCCGAGATCGGCGTCCCCGCCTGGCAGCTCGGCACCTCCCGCTACGCGGTGCTCCCGGGCGGCCGGGTGGTCTTCGCGCGCTGGTCCAAGGGCTACGACGGGCTGGCCGTCCGCGAGCCGAACGGCGAGTACGTGGAGCTCGACCTGCCCTTCTCGGCCATCGGGTCCGTGGCGCCGTACGGGATCGGCAGCGTCGTCGTGGTGGCGGGCACCCCGACCGAGGAGCCGGGTGTGCACGTGGTGAGCGTCGACGGGGACGTCGAGACCCTGCACGCGCCCCGCGACCTCGGGATCGACGACGGTTACCTCTCCGTCCCCGAGGCCGTCTCGTTCCCCTCGACGGACCCCGCGGGGGAGCCCCGCACGTCGCACGCGCTCTTCTACCCGCCCGCCAATCCCGGGCACGAGGGGCCGGAGGGCGCGCTGCCGCCGCTGCTCGTCGTGATCCACGGCGGCCCGACGGCGGCGGCGCTGCCGGTGCTCTCCGTCGCCGTGCAGTACTGGACCAGCCGCGGGTTCGGGGTGGTCGACGTGAACTACGGCGGGTCCACCGGCTTCGGCCGCGCCTACCGCGAGCAGCTCAAGGGCGCCTGGGGGATCGTGGACGTGGCGGACTGCCTCGCCGCGGCCCGCTACCTCGCCGCGACCGGGCGGGTGGACGGCGAGCGGCTGGCCATCCGCGGCGGCTCCGCGGGCGGGTACACCACCCTCGCCGCGCTGGCCCGGCCCGACACCCCGTTCTCCGCGGGGGCGGACCACTTCGGCGTCGCGGACCTGGAGGCACTGGCCGCGGACACGCACAAGTTCGAGAGCCGCTACCTCGACGGGCTGGTCGGCCCGTACCCCGCCGCGCGCGAGACCTATGTGGAGCGCAGCCCGATCCACCACGTGGCGGACTTCCACACCCCGCTGATCGTGCTGCAGGGCGCGGAGGACGCGATCGTGCCCCCGAACCAGTCCGAGGCGATCGTGAACGCGCTGCGGGAGCGGAAGGTCCCGGTCGCCTACCTGCTGTTCGAGGGCGAGCAGCACGGCTTCCGCAAGGCGGAGAACATCACCCGCGCGCTCGACGCGGAGCTCTCCTTCTACAGCCAGGTCTTCCGCTTCGCCACCGACGTGGAGCCGGTGGAGGTGGAGAACCTGCCGAGATGAACCTCAGCCACGTCCGGACGGGGTTCGGACGTGGCTGAGGTTCATCTCGGCGAGGTGGTCAGCCGCCGGTGACGGCACCGACGGCCGCGTCCGCCTCCTGCTCGGCGTCCGCGGGGGCGGCCGCGGTCTTGCGGCCGCGGGAGAGCCTGCGCTCCACGTACTCGGCGAGCTTGCCGAGCGAGTAGTTGATCAGGATGAAGATCGCCGCGACGACCACGTAGGTCTGGATCGGGTTCTGCAGCGTCTGGATGATGATGTTCGCCGTCCGGACGAACTCCTCGTAGCTGATGATGAAGCCCAGCGAGGTGTCCTTGACGATCACCACGAGCTGGCTGATCAGCGCCGGGAGCATGATCCGGAAGGCCTGCGGGAGCAGGATCGAGCGCAGCACCTGGCCCTGGGTCAGGCCCAGCGAGTAGCCCGCCTCGGCCTGGCCGCGGGGGAGCGCGTTGATGCCCGCCCGCACGATCTCGGCGATGATCACGCAGTTGTAGAGCGTGAGGCCGATGACCAGGTACCACATGATCGGCAGGTCGATCCCCACCTGCGGCAGCACGCGCGCCGCGAAGAAGATCGCGATGACGACCGGGACGCCGCGCAGGAACTCGATGACACCGACCACGAGCCAGCGGTAGTAGCGGTTCGCGGTGACCCGGGTGACGGCCAGCAGGGTGCCGATGACCAGCGAGAACACCAGGGTGAGCCCGGCCGCGGACAGCGTCGCGACCAGGGCCTGGCCGAACAGGTTCCACACCGGGCCGAAGTCGCCGTTGGTCGGGTCGAGCAGCGGCCCCCACTTGGCGGCCGTGAACTGGCCCTGGTTCGCCAGCCGGACGATCACGAACACGACCACGCCCAGCACGATCACGCCGGCGACGATCGAGGAGATCAGCGTGCGGGTGCGCGCCTTCGGGCCCGGCGCGTCGTAGAGCACGGAGGTCATCGGGCCACCGCCAGCTTCTTCTCGAGCCGGGCCAGGCCGATGCCGGCCGGGATGGTCAGGACGAGGTAGCCGAGCAGCACCCCGAACAGGGTCGCCGCGGCGGCGTAGCCCTGGGCGGAGGTCAGCGTGCTGCCGACCGCGAACAGGTCGCCGCCGATGCCGAAGGCGCCCGCGATGGCCGAGTTCTTGATCATTGCGATGATGACGCTGCCCAGCGGCGGGACGACCGTCCGGAAGGCCTGGGGCAGGATGACCAGCGACAGCGACTGGGTGAACGTGAGGCCCACCGCGCGGGCGGCCTCGGCCTGGCCCGGGGGCACCGAGTTGATGCCGGAGCGGACGGCCTCGCAGACGAACGCCGAGGTGTAGAACGTCAGCCCGGCGACGCCGAACCAGAAGTACGAGCCGTTGACGCCGAGCTCGGGCAGCCCGAAGGCCACCGCGAACAGCACGACCGCCAGCGGGGTGTTGCGGAAGACGGTCACCCAGGCCGAGCCCAGCGCCCGCAGCGGGGGCACGGGGGAGACCCGGCAGGCCGCGATGACCGTGCCCAGCACGAGCGAGCCGATCGCGGCGAAGACGCAGAGCCGGAGGGTCCCGAGGAACCCCGAGACGTAGAGGGGGAACTGCTCGATCAGGACGCCCACGGCGCTCCTCCTGGTGGACGCGAGCCCGCCCGCCGGTCCGTGGACCGGCGGGCGGGCTCAGGGGGTCACGTGCAGGCGCCTGCGGCGGGCAGCGGCGGAACGTCCGGCGAGACCTTCGACAGCGTGTTGTTCCAGGCCGCGGCGTAGGTGCCGTCCGCCTCGGCCTCCTTCAGCGTCTGGTCGATGAACTGGCAGAAGGCGACGTCGCCCTTCTTGATGCCGATGCCGTACGGCTCCTCGGTGAACTTGTTGTTCACGAGCTTGAAGGCGCCGTTCGAGTTCTCCACCAGGCCGGTGAGGATCACGTTGTCCGTGGTGACGGCCTGGACCTGGCCGGTGCGCAGCGCGTCCGCGCACTTCGAGTACACGTCGAACAGCACGATGTTCGCGGGGTCGACGTACTCCTTGATCTTCTCGGACGGCGTGGAGCCGGTGACCGAGCAGACCTTGGCGTTCGCGGCGCGGAGCGTGTCCGGACCGGTGATGGCGGAGTTGTCGGCGGCGACCATCAGGTCCTGACCGGCGACGTAGTACGGACCGGCGAAGCTGATCCGCTCCTTGCGCTTGTCGTTGATCGTGTAGGTCGCCACGACCATGTCGACGCGGTCCTGCTCGATGACCTCCTCGCGCACCGCCGACGGGGTCTCGGTGTAGGTGATCTTGTCCGCGGGGATGCCGAGCTTCGCGGCGACGATCTTCGCGATCTCGACGTCGAAGCCCTGGGGGTTGCCGTCGAGGCCCTTGAGCCCGAACAGCGGCTGGTCGAACTTCGTGCCGAGCCGCAGCGTGCCGGCCTGGGCCAGCTTCGCCATGGTGGTGCCCTCGGGGAAGGACGCCCCCTCGGCGACCGGCGGCGCGGAGGTGGCACCCCCGCCGAGCTGGGACGAGCCGCCGCCACCACACGCGGTGGCGGCGACGACCACCGCGGCGGCCGCGACGGCCACCTTGGCGAGTCGGTTGAGTCGCATGAGAAAATCCCTCCGGGAGAGCGGTACGGCGTCAGTGGGTGAGGATCTTGCCGAGGAAGTCCTTGGCGCGGTCGCTCGTCGGGTTGGTGAAGAAGTCGTCCGGGGTGGCGTCCTCGACGATCTCGCCGTCGGCCATGAAGATCACCCGGTGCGCGGCGCGGCGGGCGAAGCCCATCTCGTGGGTGACCACGAGCATGGTCATGCCCTCCTTGGCCAGGGTGGTCATGACGTCGAGGACCTCGTTGACCATCTCCGGGTCCAGCGCCGAGGTGGGCTCGTCGAAGAGCATCACCTTGGGGCCCATGGCCAGCGCGCGGGCGATCGCCACGCGCTGCTGCTGCCCGCCGGACAGCTGGGCCGGGTACTTGTCCTTCTGGTTCGCGATGCCGACCCGCTCGAGCAGGCGCATGGCGTTCTTCTCCGCCTCGGCCTTGTTCTGCCTGCGCACCTTCGTGGGCGCGAGCATCACGTTCTCGAGGATCGTCTTGTGCGCGAACAGGTTGAAGCTCTGGAACACCATGCCGACGTCCGCCCGCAGCCCGGCGAGCGCCTTGCCCTCGGCGGGCAGCGCCTTGCCGTCGATCGCGATCTCGCCGCCGTCGATGGGCTCGAGCCGGTTGATCGTGCGGCACAGCGTCGACTTGCCCGAGCCCGAGGGGCCCAGCACCACGACGACCTGGCCCGCCGCGACCTCGAGGTTGATGTCCTTGAGGACGTGCAGCTCGCCGAAGTGCTTGTCGACGGCCGCCATGCGGATCATGGGGGTACCTGTCTCGGTCATGGACGGCCTCCAAGGGTGATGGTCGGCTTCGCAAGCTCCGCCTCCGGCATGGGCGGACGCTAGGGCGAATCGGACATCCGAGTCCATCACCTTGGGCAAGCTTTAGGGTTTCAGTCTCATCACGGAACTCGCGAACGGAGTGAACGTGCACATCCTTCTGGTGGAGGACGACGACCGGGTCGCGGCCGCGCTGCGTCCGGCGCTGCACCGGCACGGGATGAGCACCACCCGTCTCGACCGGGGCCGGGACGCGGTGGAGCACCTCGCCGGCGTCGACGTCGTCCTGTTGGACCTCGGCCTGCCCGACGCCGACGGCGTCGACGTCTGCCGGGCGATCCGCGAGGCCAGCGACGTGCCGGTCATCGTGGTGACCGCGCGCGGGGACGTCGAGGACCGGATCGTCGGGCTGCACTCCGGCGCCGACGACTACGTCGTCAAGCCCTACGACGTCGGCGAGCTCGTCGCCCGCATCCACGCCGTGCAGCGCCGCCGGGGTCCCGAGACCGCCGAACCGGTGGACCGGGTGGTGACCGCGGACGGCGTCGCGATCGACCTCGGCAGGCACACCGTGACCGTCGACGGGACCGAGGTCACGCTGACCCGCAAGGAGTTCCAGGTCCTCGCGCTGCTCGCGTCGGCGCGCGGGACGGTGTGCACCCGCACCCGGATCGTGGCCGAGGTGTGGGGCCGGAGCTGGCCGGGGGCCAACCGCACGCTCGACGTCCACGTGGCGACGCTGCGCACGAAGCTCGGCCGCCCGGAGCTGGTGCAGACCGTGCGCGGGGTGGGGTACCGCCTGGGGACGTCGTGAGGCGGGGACAGTCGTGAGGACCCGTCTGCTGGTCATCGTCTGCGTGCTCGTGGGGCTGCTGGCCGTCGGGCTCGGGGTGCCGCTCGCGCTGTCCAACTCCCTCGCCGCCCAGCAGAGCCTGTTCATCGACCGGCTCACGGACACGATCTACTTCGCCTCGCGCGCCCAGCGGCCCATCACCGAGGACACCGCGCCCGGGCTGGCCGAGGAGCTGGCCCGCTACGACGAGGTCTACGGCGTGGCGGTCACGGTGGTGGACCGCGCGGGCACGGTCGTCGCGGCGTCCCGGCCGGACCCGCCCGAGCTGGACGCGGACGGGCTCGACCGGGTGCAGGTCGCCCTGGCCAGCAGGCGCTCCGCGGCCCCGCCGCTGATCTGGCCGTGGGACACCCGGCCGCTGGTGCTCGCCGAACCGGTGCTGGTCGACGGCGAGGTCCGCGGCGCGGCGATCACCGTGTCCCCCACCGGGTCCCTGCGGGTGCAGGAGCTCCAGGTCTGGTCGCTGGTCGCCGCGCTGGTGCTGGTGTCGGTGGGGCTGGGCGTCCTCGTCGCGCTGCCCGTCACCCGCTGGATCCTGCGGCCGGTGCGCCGGTTGGACGAGGGGACCGGGCGCGTGACCAGCGCGGTCCTGGCCGGGCGACCCGCCGAACCGGTGTCCGACGGCTCCGGGCCGCCCGAGCTGCGCAGGCTCACCGCGTCCTTCGACCGGATGGCCGAGTCGGTGACCCAGGCGCTCTCGACGCAGCGGGCCTTCGTCGCGGACGCGTCCCACCAGCTGCGGAACCCGTTGACGGCGCTGCGGTTGCGGTTGTCCAACATGGACGGGCGGGTCGCCGCGGACGCCGCCGAGGAGCACGTCGCGGCGATGGAGGAGGCGGAGCGGCTCTCCGGGGTGCTCGACGGGCTGCTGGCCCTGGCCCGCGCCGAGCGGGACGCGGGCGTGGACCGGGAGGCGGACGTCGCCGTCGACGCGATCGTCGACGACCGGCTCGACGCCTGGCGTCCCCTGGCCGAGCACACCGGCCTGCGCCTGCTGCGGGGCGGCGTGCGGGGCCTGCGGGTCCGCATCGCGCCCGGCGGGATCGAGACCGTGCTCGACGCGCTGCTCGACAACGCCGTCAAGTTCACCCCGCCCGGCGGCGCGATCACCGTGACCGTGCGCCCGGTGCGCGACTCGGACCCGGCGCTCGTCGAGATCGCGGTGCTGGACACCGGCCCGGGCATGGCGCCCGAGGACCTCGACCGGGCCGTCGACCGCTTCTGGCGGGCCCCCGACCAGTCCAACGTGGAGGGCTCGGGGCTGGGCCTGGCCATCGCGGCCCGCACCGTGGAGCTGGCGGGCGGCGTCCTCACCCTCGACCTCCCCCACGGCGGCGGCCTCCGCGTGTCCGCCGCCCTGCCCCGAGTCCGCTGAGGCCGAGCGCCCGACGCGCCACGCGAGTCGGACGGGCGCGTCAGTCGGGGAGGTCGGGCGTGGCACGGAGGAGGGTGGCGAGGGAGTGCAGGGACCGCTCCAGCTGCGCAGGGGAGGGGGCGGAGAGGGCGAGGCGGACGGCGTTGGGGGAGTGGGCGGGGATCACGGCGAAGGCCGCGGCGGGCGTCACCGCGATACCCCGCCGGGCGGCCGCGGCGACGAACGTCTCGGCACGCCAGGGATCGGGGAGGGGCAGCCAGGCGTGGTAGGCCGCCGGGTCGGCCCGGAGGGTGGGCAGGATCCGGCGGGCGAGGGTCTGGCGGGCCGCGGCGTCGGCGCGCTTGCCGGCGACGAGGGTATCGACGACGCCGTCGGACAGCCAGCGGGTGGCGGCGGCCACCGCGAGCCCCTGGGGTCCGTAGCCCGCGGTCCGTGCGGCGACCCCGATCCGCTCGGTCAGCTCCGGCGGGCCCGCGACGAACCCCAGGGTGAGCCCGGGCGCCACCCGCTTCGACAGGCTGTCGACGACGACCGTGCGCTCCGGGGCGTGCGCGGCGAGGGGGCCCGGGTCGGGGCGCAGGAACGAGTAGACGGCGTCCTCGACCGCGACGACGCCGTGCGCGCGGAGCACCGCGGCCACCGCCGCGCGCCGTTGCTCCGACATGGTCACACCGAGCGGGTTGTGGAGCGTGGGTTGCACCGAGACCGCGTGCACGGGTGCCTCGGAGCACACGGCGTCGAGGGCGCCGGGGACCATGCCCTCGTCGTCCAGCGCGACGGGGACCGCGACCAGCCCGAGGCGGTGGGCGATCCCGCGGACCAACGGGTAGGTCAGCGCCTCGACCGCGATCCGGCCCCCGGTGGGCACGAGCCCGGCGAAGGCCGCGCCGATGGCGTGGCGCCCCGACCCGGTCACGATCAGGTCCGGCGGGGTCCAGCCCGGGCGGGCCAGTACCCGTCCGGCCTGGGCGCGCAGCTCCGCGGTGGCCCGGACGCCGAGCGGAGCGAGAGCGGCGGCGAGGATGTCCGGCCTGCTCAGACTCTCGATCGCAGGGGCGAGCAGGCCCGGCTGTTCGGGGAGGACCGGGAAGTTCAGCTCGAGATCGACGGGCGCGTGGGCGGGCTCGGCGAGCGCGGGCTCGGGGGTGGGCGCCGCGGCCCGCACGAACGTCCCACGGCCGACCTCCCCGACCACGACGCCGCGGCGGGTCAGCTCGGCGTAGACCCGGGCGGCCGTCGAGACCGCGATCCGGTGGTCGCGGGCGAAGCGGCGCTGGGTGGGGAGGCGGTCGCCGGGGCGCAGTCGCCCGCGGGCGACATCCGCGGCCACCCGGTCCGCCAGGATGCGGAAGTCCACGATTGCTCCGAGGTCATTGTCGTTCTTGATCCGAGAATTGTGCCTGCTTACGGTCGTGAGCGGGAAGTGGTGCTCCAGCACCACTTCCCACTCACAGGCACCGGAGGTGCAAGACGATGGACACCGTGATGTTCGTGCACGGGCACCCGCTCGACGGGCGGGTGTGGGGGCCGCAGGCCGAGGCGGCGGCCGCGGCGGGCTACCGGGTGCTGAGCCCGGCGCTGCGGGGGTACCGGGACGGCCCGCGGGCGGGGCCCGTCGTGACGATCGCCGATCACGCGGACGACCTGGCCGCCGTCGTCGGTCGGGGGACCGGCGGGGTCGGCGGGGTCGCCGTGGTCGGGGTGTCCATGGGCGGGCAGATCGCGCTCGAGCTGTACCGGCGCCACCCGCGCTCGGTCGCGGCGCTCGTGCTGTGCGGGACCACCGCCGCGGGCGAGACCGCGCAGGGCCGGGCGGACCGGCTCGCCCAGGCCGAGCGGCTGGAGCGGGACGGCATGGTCGGCCACACGCACCGGACGCTGCCGCTCATGGTGGGGCCGGCGACGTCGTCGGGCACTCAGGACCTGGTGCGGGACATGATGCTGCGCACCCCCGCCCGCGGGGCCGCCGCCTCCCAGCGCGGGCGCGCCGACCGCGCCGACCTCCGCCCCCTGCTCCCGCGGATCGCCGTGCCCACGCTGGTCCTGGTCGGCGACGACGATCCCTACGTCCCGGTCGAGCAGGCCGCGCTGATGGCCGCCCGGATCCCCGGCGCGGCCCTGCGGGTGATCGCCGGGGCCGCGCACCTGCCGAGCCTCGAACAGCCCGCGGCCACGACCGACGCGCTGCTACGCCACCTTGCCCCCGCGGTAGAACCGCTCCGCGCCGGGGTGTAGCGGGACGGGCTGGGTGCCGATCGCGGAGCGCGCGTCGATGGTCAGCGCGGCCGGGCTGGCGGCGGCGAGGCGTGCCTGACCGGCGAACATCGTCTGGACCAGTGCGGCGGCCAGGTCGACGTCCGTCCCGGCGGGGACCAGCAGGAAGTTCCGGACGAACAGCGTCGCCACCGGCTCCCCGATCCCGTAGGCGGACGCGGGCACGGTCCCGGGGGAGTAGACGGGGTAGGCCTTGCGGACGTCCTCCAGGACGTCGGTGAGGTCCAGCAGCCGGATCGGCTGCGCCGCGGCGAGATCGGTGATGCCCGAGGTGGGGAGCCCGCCGGACCAGAAGAACGCGTCGACGGTCCCGTCCCGCAGGGCGGCGATGGAGTCCGCCAGGCCCAGCTGCCGGACCTCGACGCCGTGGTCGGGGTCGATGCCCGCGGTGCGCAGCAGGCGTCGGGCGATCTCGTAGTAGCCCGAGATCGGCGTGCCGACGGCCACGGCCAGCCCGCGCAGGTCGACCAGCCGCCGGGCGGGCGAGTCCCGCCGGACGACGACGTGGACCGCGTCGTCGTAGATCCGGGCCAGGGCGCGGGGGGACCGCGGATCGTCCGGCGCGTCCACCGCCAGCCGCTCGGCCGCCGTGTCGACCTGGCTGAACGCCACGTCCGCGGTGCCCGCCGCGAGCCGGTCCAGGTTGTCGACCGAGCCCGCCGTGGTGAGCACCTCGGGGGTGGCGCCGAGCTGCTCGGACCAGATCGCGGCGAGCGTGCCCCCGAGCCGGTAGTAGACGCCCGCGCCGACGCCCGCGGCGATCGTGAGCCGCCTGCCGTCGTAGGGCAGGCCGCAGCCGGCGAGCGGGCCGACGAGCGCCGGGACCGCCAGGCCCGCCAGGACGCGCAGCGCCGTCCGGCGGTCCAGGTGCATGGCGGCATCCTCCCGGACCCGCACCCCCGCCGTCATCCCGGTGCCGACGGTCGGTGCCGTGGCCTCCCTCCGCGGGGCCTACCCTCGTGGGGTGACCCGCAGCTACACCATCCGCACCTACGGGTGCCAGATGAATGTGCACGACTCCGAGCGCATGGCAGGCCTGCTCGAGTCGGCGGGCTATGCGCGCGCGGAGGACCCCGGCACCGCGGACGTGGTCGTGTTCAACACCTGCGCGGTGCGGGAGAACGCGGACAACAAGCTGTACGGCAACCTCGGGCACCTGCGGCCCGCCAAGGACGCGAACCCGGACATGCAGATCGCCGTCGGCGGCTGCCTGGCGCAGAAGGACCGCGAGACCATCACCCGGCGCGCCCCGTGGGTCGACGTGGTGTTCGGGACGCACAACGTCGGGTCGCTGCCCACCCTGCTGGAGCGCGCCCGGCACAACGCCGCCGCCGAGGTGGAGATCCTCGAGTCGCTGGAGGTCTTCCCCTCCACGCTGCCCGCCCGCCGCGACTCCGCCTACGCCGGCTGGGTCTCGATCTCGGTGGGCTGCAACAACACCTGCACGTTCTGCATCGTGCCGTCGCTGCGCGGCAAGGAGCGCGACCGGCGCCCCGGCGACATCCTCGCCGAGGTGCAGGCACTCGCCGCGGACGGCGTGCTCGAGGTGACCCTGCTCGGGCAGAACGTGAACGCCTACGGCTCCGAGTTCGGCGACCGGCAGGCGTTCGCGTCGCTGCTGCGCGCCTGCGGCGAGGTCGAGGGGCTCGAGCGGGTCCGGTTCACCTCGCCGCACCCGCGGGACTTCACCTCCGACGTGATCGCCGCGATGGCCGAGACCCCGAACGTCTGCCCGCAGCTGCACATGCCGCTGCAGTCCGGGTCGGACCGGGTGCTGCGCGCCATGCGCCGGTCGTACCGCTCGTCGCGCTTCCTGGACATCCTCGACGAGGTCCGGGCCTCGATCCCGGACGCGGCGGTCTCCACCGACATCATCGTCGGGTTCCCGGGGGAGACCGAGGAGGACTTCGCCGCGACCCTCGACGTCGTGCGCCGCGCCCGGTTCGCCCAGGCCTTCACGTTCCAGTACTCCCCGCGGCCGGGCACGCCTGCCGCGGACCTGCCCGACCAGCTGCCCAAGGCGGTCGTGCAGGAACGCTACGAACGGCTCGTCGCCCTGCAGGAGGAGATCTCCTGGGCGGAGAACCGCAGGCTCGAGGGCAGCACCGTCGAGGTGCTGGTCGCCACCGGCGAGGGCCGCAAGGACGGCGCGACCCGCCGGGTGAGCGGCCGCGCGCGGGACGGCAGGCTGGTGCACTTCGCGCCGGGGACCGCGACGCCCCGCCCGGGCGACCTGGTCACCGTGACGATCGACTACGGCGCGCCGCACCACCTGGTGTCCGACGGCGGGGTGCACACCCACCGCCGCACGCGGGCGGGAGACGCGCACGAGGCGGGACAGCGGCCCGGCGGCGCGCCGACCGGGTTGGGGCTGCCGGGGTTCGGGAAGCCTGCCGCCGAGCCGGTGGCAGCGGGATGTGGGGTTCGGGGATGAACGACGAGGCACCCTGGGAGCGCGGCTCGAACGGCGGCGCGGGGAACGGCGGCTCGGGGAACGGCACGGACCTGTCCGCGCTCGAGACCGAGCTCGCCGGCGTCGCGCGGCGGGTGGAACGGCGGATCGACCCCGGCGTGGCGGCGCTGGTCGCGGCGGTGGGGGTGCTCGCCGTCGTCGGTGGGCTGCTGCTGCCCTGGGTCGGGTCGACGACGGGCTGGCAGCTGCTGGTCGGGGTCGAGAACCTCGGCCCGCTGCCGCGGTTGTTCACGATCACGGCCACCCTGTTCGGGCTGGTCGCGTCCGTGCTGGCGCTGACCACGCGCCTGTGGGCGATCGCGTTCACGGCCGCCGTGGGCTGCGGCATCTCGACCGTGACGGGCGTGTGGGCGATCTGGACCCGTCAGTCCGGCGCGCTCGAGGGCGTGGTGGGCCCCGGCCCCGGACTGATCCTGGCCGCGGTCGCGGTGGCCGTCCTGACCTTCACCTGGGCGAAGATCGCGCTGCAGCGCGGCTGAGCTGCGCCGGCCCTCAGAGGTTCTCGGCCGACTGCTGCGCGGCCTCGAGCCACTCGCGCCACTGCGCGGCCTGGTCCTCGGCCTCCTTCGCCTTCCGCGCGTTCCCGGCCGCCCGGGCCTTCTCGGCCTGCGCCTCGAACTGCTCCACGCGCTCCCGGAACTGGGCCACCCGCGCCTCGGTCTCCGGGTCCGTGCGCCGCCACTCGCGCTCGGCGGCCTGCTTGACCGCGTCCTCGACCGCGCGCAGCCGCTGCTCGAGAGGCCGGATGTCGTCCCTCGGGACCTTGCCGATCTCCTCCCACCGCTCCTGGATGCCGCGCAGCGCGGCCCGGGCGGCGTCGGCGTCCGCGGTGTCGATCTTCTCGGCCTCGGCGAGCAGCGCCCGCTTCGCGGCGGCGTTGGCCTCGAACTCCTCGTCCCGCTCGGCGAACATCGAGCTGCGCCGCTGGAAGAACGCGTCCTGGGCGCCGCGGAAGCGGTGCCAGAGCGCGTCGTCCGCGTCCTTCTGCGCGCGCCCGGCCGCCTTCCACTCGGTCATCAGGTCGCGGAAGCGCGCGGCGGTGGGCCCCCAGTCGTCCGACGACGACAGGGCCTCGGCCTCGGCGACCAGCTCCTCCTTGCGGGCCTTCGCGGCCCCGCGCTGGCGGTCGAGGTCGGCGAAGTGCGAGCCGCGGCGGCGGTTGAAGGCCTCCCGGGCCCGGGAGAAGCGCTTCCACAGCGCCTCGTCGGTCTTGCGGTCGATGCCCTTGATGGCGCGCCACTCGTCGAGGATCGCCTTGTAGCGGTCGCCCGCCTGCTTCCACTGGGTGGACTCGTTCGCCATGGCCTCGGCCTCGGCGGCGAGCTCCTCCTTGCGGGCGACGGCGGCCTGGCGGTGCTGGTCGCGGGCGTCCTTCGCGGCCTCGACGGCGTCGGACGCCATGCCGACGAGCTCGTCGAGCCGTTTGCGCAGGCCCTCGACGTCTCCGAGCACCGCCGCGGTGTCCAGGCCGTCGCGCAAGGCCTTGGCGCCGGTCAGGGCGTGCTTGGGGTCGCCGCCGCCGGTCGCGAGCCGGGTGACGAGCAGCTCGGTCTCGGCGAGCAGGTCGTCGAACCGGCGGGCGAAGTGGGCCAGGCCCTCGTCGGGCGCGCCCGCCTGCCAGGAGCCGATCTCCCGCTCGCCCTCGGCGGTGCGCAGGAAGACCACGCCCTCGGCGTCCACCCGGCCCCAGCGGCGGGGGTCCTCCGACGCCGCGGAGACCGGGGAGGGCTCGACGGGGGCGGCCGCCGGGACGGGCGCGGCGCTCGGCGCCGGGGCGGCCGGGCGGGCGCCGCCGGGCGGCGGGCCGGGGCGGGGGCCGGGCCTCGGCGGGCCGGGGCGCGGCGCGGCGGGCTTCGGCGCGACCGGCTCCGCCTGCGCTGCAGGCGGCGTCCGCTCCGTGGCCTGCTCCGGTGCCTGCCGCTCGTCCGGCGTGCTCGCCGCCCCGAGGCTCGGGGCCTGCTCGGCGGTCACCTGCGTGCCGGCGTCGGGCGCCGGGGTGGGGTCCCCGTCGGCCGTGGTGCCGTCCTCCGGTCCGGTCTGCTCGTCCGACACCGTCGTCCTCCCTCGTTCGGGCCCGCCGGGCCGGCGGGCGCCCCACCCCGCGGTGGACCCGCGGGGTGGAGCCGTGCACGAACCGGCCGGGCGCGACGCGCCCGCCGGTCGGCGAATTCAAACAGGTCAGCGGGGCAGGGGGAACCGCAGCGCCCCGGACGAGACCGCGACCGGGCACCTCGGCGCGCCGAGGAGCGCCGGATGCGACCCTCCGACGCACCGTCGCTACCGAGGGTCACAGCGCGGCGGTGGGGCGGCCCGGGCGGCACGCACCGCATACGCTCGACCGCGTGCCGTCCGTGGTCGTCGTGGTCCCCCAGCCGCCGCTGCTCGTCCCGGAGCTCGCCTCGGGGGCCGCGGGCGAGACCGCGGACCTGCGGGCGGCGGTGCGGGAGGCGGCCGCGCGGATGGCCGCCGTGACCACGGACTGGGTCGCCGTGGGCGCGGACGTCGAGCGGCGGACGGTGGAGCACGCCGTCGGGACCTTCCGCGGGTTCGGCCGGAACGTGCGGGTCTCCCTCGCGGGGGATCCCGGCGACCCCGATCCGGAGCTGCCGCTGCCGCTGCTCGTCGCGGGGTGGCTGCGGCCCGACGGGGTGACGATCCGGGGCGAGCTGGTCGCCGCCGACACCTCCACGGAGGACTGCCTGCGACTCGGGCGCTCGCTGGCGGCCGAGGGCCTGCTGGTCGTCGGCGACGGTGCCGCGACGCACACCGAGCAGGCCCCCGGCCACCTGGACGAGCGCGCGGAGCCCTTCGACGCCGCCGTCGCCAAGGCCCTCGAGCACGCCGACCCCGCCGCCCTGGCCGCGCTGGACCCGGGACTCGCCGCCGAGCTGTGGGCCGCGGGCCGCGCGCCCTGGCAGGTCCTGGCGGGGGCGGCGGAGGGCCGCGACTGGCGGGGTGAGCTGCTGTACTCCGGCGCGCCGTACGGCGTGGCGTACCACGTGGCCGTCTGGACGCCGGCATGAGACTGGTGTGCGTCGTCGGGCCCACGGCCACGGGCAAGTCCGACCTCTCGCTCGACCTCGCCGAGGCCCTCGACGGCGAGGTGGTCAACGCCGACGCCATGCAGCTCTACCGCGGCATGGACATCGGGACGGCCAAGCTGCCCGTCGCCGAGCGGCGCGGGGTCCCGCACCACCAGCTCGACGTCCTCGACGTCACCGAGGCCGCGTCGGTCGCGGCCTACCAGCGACACGCCCGCGAGACGATCGAGGACCTGCTCGCCCGCGGCCGCACCCCCGTCCTGGTCGGCGGGTCCGGACTCTACGTGCAGGCCGTGGTCGACGAGCTGGAGTTCCCCGGCACCGACCCCGAGATCCGGGGGCGGTGGGAGCGCGAGCTGGCGGCCGTCGGGGCCCCGGCGCTGCACCGCAGACTCGCCGAGGTCGACCCCGCCGCCGCGGCGAACGTGCTGCCCGGCAACGGGCGGCGGATCGTGCGCGCCCTGGAGGTCGTCGAGCTGACCGGCAGGCCCTTCCGCGCGACGTTGCCCGGGCAGCGCGTGCCGCGGTACGACGCCGTGCTGATCGGGGTCGACCGGCAGACCACGGAACTCGACGAGCGGATCGAGCGACGGGTCGCGCTGATGCTGGAACAGGGGTTGGTCGAGGAGACCCGGGCGCTGCTGGAGCGGGGGCTGCGAGAGGGCCGGACGGCGTCCCGGGCGCTCGGCTACCAGCAGGTCGTCGCCGCGCTCGACGGCGCCTGCTCGCTCGCGGAGGCCGCGGCGGACACCGTGCGCGCGACTCGGCGGTTCGTGCGCAGGCAGCGCTCCTGGTTCCGGCGCGACCCGCGCGTCCACTGGCTCGACGGCGCCGATCCGGACCTGTCGGCGCGGGCTCGTAGGCTGGTCACGTGATCCCGTTCGTCAAAGGCCACGGCACGGAGAACGACTTCGTGGTGCTGCCCGACCCCGAGGCGCGGCTCGACCTCACGGCCGAGCGCGTGGCCGCGCTGTGCGACCGGCGCCGCGGCCTGGGCGCGGACGGCGTGTTGCGGGTCGTGCGGTCCGCGGCGCTGGGGGTCGACGGGCCCGAGTGGTTCATGGACTACCGCAACGCGGACGGCTCGATCGCCGAGATGTGCGGCAACGGGGTGCGGGTGTTCGCCCGCTACCTGCAGGGACGGGGCTGGGCGGGCGGCGAGGTCGGCACCCGCGCGGGCGTGAAGAGCGTGACGTTCTCCGGGGACCGGGTGTCGGTGGAGATGGGCCCGGCCGTGGTGTTCGGCGAGTCCGTCGCGCGCGTCGGCGGGGTGGAGTTCGCGGGGATCGCGGTGGACGTCGGGAACCCGCACCTGGCCTGCGTGACCAGCGCGGACATCGGCGCGCTCGACCTCACGAGCGCACCCTGGCGCGATGTCGAGCTGTTCCCGAGCGGGGCGAACGTCGAGTTCATCGCCCCCGCCGCGCTGGAGCCCGTCGCGATGCGCGTGCACGAGCGGGGCGTGGGGGAGACCCGGTCCTGCGGCACCGGCACCGTCGCGGCCGCGCTGGCCTCGCTGCGGGCGGCCGGGCGCTCGGCGGGGCGGCTCGCCGTCGACACACCGGGCGGGCGTCTGGAGGTGACGGTCCGGGACGGGGGCGCCTCCACGGCGTTGCACGGGCCCGCGGTGCTGGTCGCTCACGGTGAGCTGACGGCGGACTGGTGGGAATCGACGGGACAACCGGCCCGTTCGGTGGGACACTCGACGGCACGATGACTGAATCCCCCCTCATGCAGGACCCCACCGTCGGCGAGCTGGAGCTCGAGGAACGTTCCTCGCTCCGCAGGGTCGTCGGACTCTCCACCGAGCTCGCGGACGTCACCGAGGTCGAGTACCGGCAGCTGCGCCTGGAGAAGGTCGTGCTCGTCGGGGTCTGGACCGAGGGCACGTCCGAGCAGGCCAACCAGTCGATGGTCGAGCTGGCCCGGCTGGCCGAGACCGCGGGCTCCCAGGTCATGGACGGCCTGGTGCAGCGGCGCCAGAAGCCCGACCCCGCCACCTTCATCGGCTCCGGCAAGGTCGACGAGCTGCACCACGCCGTCGAGGCCGCCGGTGCGGACACCGTGATCTGCGACGGCGAGCTCTCGCCCGGCCAGCTGCGCCAGCTGGAGGACAAGCTCAAGGTCAAGGTCATCGACCGGACCGCCCTGATCCTGGACATCTTCGCCCAGCACGCCCGCTCGCGAGACGGCAAGGCGCAGGTCGAGCTGGCCCAGCTCTCCTACCTCCTGCCGCGGCTGCGCGGCTGGGGTGAGGCGCTGTCCCGGCAGGTCGGCGGCCGGGCCGCGGGCGGTGTCGGCATCGGTGGCCGCGGCCCCGGTGAGACCAAGATCGAGCTGGACCGGCGGCGGATCCGGCACCGCATGTCCAAGCTGCGCCGCGAGATCACCGCGATGGGCAAGGTGCGAGACACCCAGCGCGGCAGTCGCCGGCGGCGCGAGGTGCCGAGCGTCGCGATCGTCGGCTACACCAACGCGGGCAAGTCCTCGCTGCTCAACGCGTTGACCGGGGCCGGGGTCATGGTGCACGACGCGCTGTTCGCCACCCTCGACCCGACCACCCGTAAGGCGGAGACGCCGGACGGGCGGGCCTACACCCTCACCGACACCGTCGGGTTCGTGCGGCACCTGCCGCACCAGCTCGTCGAGGCGTTCCGGTCCACCCTCGAGGAGGCCGGGCAGGCGGACCTGCTGGTCCACGTCGTGGACGCCTCCGACCCGCTGCCGGAGGACCAGATCGCCGCGGTGCGCACGGTGCTCGTCGAGATCGGCGAGGAGCAGGGCGGCGTGATGCCGCCCGAGCTGCTGGTCGTCAACAAGACGGACGCCGCGGGCGACCTCGCCCTGGCCAGGCTGCGCCACCTGCTGCCGGACGCCGTGTTCGTCTCGGCGCACACCGGGGCCGGCATCGCACGGCTGCGGTCGACG
Source organism: Pseudonocardia oroxyli (assembly GCF_900102195.1). GTDB lineage: Bacteria > Actinomycetota > Actinomycetes > Mycobacteriales > Pseudonocardiaceae > Pseudonocardia > Pseudonocardia oroxyli. Next base: position 179,884 of record NZ_FNBE01000004.1, on the reverse strand, counting down.
CTCGCCGACCGGCTGCCCAGGCCCGAGGTGGACCTCGAGCTGCTCGTGCCCTACACCGAGGGCGGGCTGGTCGCCCGGATGCACTCCGAGGGTGAGGTGCTCTCGTCGGAGCACGTCGCCGAGGGGACGAGGCTGCACGTCCGGGTGGGCCCGGAGCTCGCCGTCGCGGCCGTGGCCTTCGTGGTCGGTGGCACCGTCCCGGAGCCCGCCTCCAGCGCGGTGGGCTGAGCACGCACGTCCATGGCACCGGACGACCCCGTCCATGATCCACGACCGGGGAGTGGGGCGGTCGGATTCCGACCGTTCCGCTCCCGACGGGCGGATCGTCGTGTGCGGGCGGGTCTCGTCGCGCTGGCGGCGCTCGGGGTGAGCCTGGTCGGGGTGCCCGCGGCCGCCGCGACCCCCGCCGCTCCCGAGGATCTCTGCACCGTCACCGACTCCCGGCTGACCGAGCTGTCCGGCCTCGCCGTGCACGACGGCGAGATCTGGGCCATGGCCGACGGCGGGCGTCGGGTCGCGGTGTACCGGCTGGACCCGGCCGACTGCGCGGTCGTCGACACCCGGACCGCCGATCTCGACCCGTTCGACGCCGAGGACCTGGCCGTGGCGCCGGACGGCACGTTCTGGGTCGCCGACACCGGCGACAACAACCGCGCGCGGGAGACGGTCGCGCTGCTCGTCGTCCCCCCGCGCGACCCGCCCCGCCTGCACCGGCTCGTCTACCCGGACGGCGCCCACGACGCCGAGGCGGTCCTGCTCGGCGCCGACGGCGTCCCGGTCGTCGTGACCAAGGAGGTCACGGGGGTCGCGGGGGTCTACCGGCCGGACGGCCCGCTCGCCGAGCCGGGCCCGACGCCGCTGCGCCGCGTCGGCAGCGTCGGGTTCGCGCGGTCGGAGACGCGCGGAGGCCCGATCGGGGCGCTCGGCGCGTTCACGGTGACCGGCGGAGCGGTGTCGCCCGACGGGCGCGTGGTCGCGGTGCGCACCTACACGGACGCGTGGCTCTACCGCGTGCCGCCCTCCGGCGACCTGGTGGCGGCCCTGCAGACCACGCCGCTGCAGGTCCCGCTGCCGGACGAGCCGCAGGGCGAGGCGATCGCGTTCCTGCCCGACGGGACCCTGCTGTCGGGGTCCGAGGCACGCGGGCGGGACGGCAGGCTGCGGGCCGTGCCGGGCGCGGTCGACGCCGCACTGGCCGCGGCGCCGCCCCTCCCGACCCCGCCGCCCCCGGCCGCCGCGCCGCCCGAACCGGTGCCCGAGTGGCGGCCCGCCGTGATCGGCGGTGGAGTCGCGGTGGTGGTGCTCGGCCTCGCCGCGGGGGCGCTGGCCCTGCACACCCGCCGCCGCTGACCACCGGCCGCGCCCCCGGGAGACTCGCGTGTCCGGAACGGGGGACTCGCGGGAGGATCCGCGAGTCCCCCACTTCGGACACGCGAGTCGGACGCGCCGCCCTGTGACGTGCTGGTTACAGCCTGCGCACCGGCGCCGTCCGGAGGGTCCACCCGACCTAGGCTGGCCCGGTGCCGATCGTGACCGCCTACGAGGACACCCCGGGCGGCCACGACGCCCTGGTCCTCGGGGTCCAGCTGGCCCGGCTGACCGGGCTGACCGCCGTCGTCGCGACGGTGTACCCGACGGACGGGCTGGGGTACTCCGCGGTCGCCCGCGACCCCCGGTGGCGGGACAAGGCGGAAGAGGTCGCGCTCGCCCGGTTCGGCCGGGCCCGCGAGCTGATCGGCGGGAACGCGCTTCCGGAGTTCGCCCCACTCGGCCCCGGACCTGCGGCGACGGTGCTCGCCGAGTACGCGGAGGAGTCCGGGGCGGCCGTCCTGGTCGTCGGGTCGACGGGCGGCGGACTGCTCGGACGGCTCGCCCCCGGCAGCACCGTGCACCGACTCCTGCCCGCGGCCCGCTGCCCGGTCGCGATCGCCCCCCGCGGCTACCGGCACACCGCGGCCCAGGGCATCACCGTGATCACCGTGGCGTACGACGGCACCCCGGAGGCCGACCGCGCCACGGTCCTCGCCGTCCACCTCGCCGGCCGGACGGGCGCGGCGTTGCGGTTCGCCGTCGTCGCGGCGAGCGAGGCGGACGTGCCCGCCGCGACCGAGATCGCCCACAAGGGGATCGCCCAGGCGCCCACGGAGATCGACGCGCTGACCGACGTGGTCGTCAGCCGTCCCGGCCAGTCGGTGGGGGCCACCCTCGCCGACCTGTCCGAGCGGACGGACCTGCTGGTCGTGGGCTCGCGCGGCTACCCGACGATGCGCCGGATCCTGCTCGGCGGGGTGGCGGGTGTGCTGGTCCGCAGCGCCCGCTACCCCGTGATCGTGGTGCCCGCCCCCGACTGAGCCGCTCCGGTCAGAGCCTGCGCAGCACCGTGACGACGCGACCGAGGATGGTGGCCTCGTTGCCGTCGATCGGCTCGTAGGCGGGGTTGGCGGGCAGCAGCCAGATCTGGCCCGCCGTGCGCTTGAACGTCTTGACCGTCGCCTCGCCGTCGATCATCGCGGCGACGATCTCACCCTGCTCGGCCACCGGCTGCTGCCGCACGACGACCCAGTCGCCGTCCATGATCGCGGCCTCGATCATGGAGTCGCCCTTGACGTGCAGGAGGAAGAGCTCGCCCTCGCCGACGATCTCCCGCGGCAGCGGGAAGACGCTCTCCACCGCCTGCTCGGCCAGGATCGGCCCACCGGCCGCGATGCTGCCCAGGACCGGCACGAACGCGGGCGCGGGGCGCTCGGTCAGCACGTCCGGCTGGTCCGAGGAGGTGCCCGCCTCCTCCTCGGGGCTGCGCACGTCCACCGCACGGGTGCGGTTGGGGTCGCGGCGCAGGTACCCCTTGCGCTCCAGGGTCCGCAGCTGGTGGTGCACCGACGACGTGGACGTGAGGCCCACCGCGTCCCCGATCTCGCGCACGCTGGGCGGGTAGCCGAAGCGGTCGACCCAGTCCCGGATCACCGCCAGTACCCTCCGCTGCCGCGGGGTCAGCGTGGTGGGGTCCGCCGGTGGGTCCGGAAAGGCGCGCACCTGTCCGGTCTCGCCGCCGGCGCCGGACTCGTCCCGTGCCATCTCCCTGCCGCCTCCTCGTGTCCCGCTCGCTCGTGCCACCCGATCGACCCCGCTCGGCGAGAGCGGCGGGGTCGGCCCGGCCGACCCGTCACGGGTCGCCGGGGGTCCGTCGGGTTCGGACGGTAGCCCGGATCCGGTCGTTCGCCAAACACATGTTCGAACGACACGCCGATCGTGTCGGCGCGGGAGGGGTGACGCGCCCGGCGGTCGATGGTAAGAACTCGCACGGACGTTCGAATCGAACATGCGTGCGAGTGGCGCGCGGTGGAGTGGGCTCGCGGGTGCGGGCAGGCGGGAGAGCGGCGATGGACCGGTCGGCTGGCGGGGTCGTGGAGCTCGAGGGCACGGGAGTCGGCACGGGAGTCGGCACGGGGGTCGGCACAGGTCTGGTCGCGGGCGGCGGAGTGCGGCGGTCCGGGACCGGCCCGCGCCCGGTCGGCCCCCGTCCCGTGCGACCGGCCGCGGCGGGGGAGCGGGTCTCCGTGCTTCGCCGCGGTGTCGCGGTCGGCGCCGCGGCGGGCGGTCCGGGCGGCGTCCGGCTGCTGGAGACGCAGCGGTGGCGGCGCAGTGACCGGGGCATGTGGTCTCACGGCGTCGCCGCGCCGTCGCGGCCGTCGCGGCCGTCGTCCATCGGTGCTCCCGACCTCCGGCGGCGCGCCGTCCAGGCCGTGCCGGGGAGGGACGTGCCGGGGAGGGTCGGGCCGGTGACGGCGCGGCGCTACGCGCTGCGCCGGGCGGTGGCCGCGGCGGCGCTCGGCCTGGTGGCGATGCTCGTCGTGGTGGGGTTGGGCCTGGTGGGGCAGGCCTCGGGCGCCGCACACGCCCGGGCGGAGGTGCCGACCGGCGTGGCGGCCGTGGTGGTCGAGCCGGGGGAGACGGTGTGGGACCTCGCGCGCCGGGAGGTTCCGGAGGCGGACGCCGCCGCGGCGGTCGAGCGGATCGTGGCGGACAACGGTCTCGGGTCGGCCGCGGTGGGTGTGCTGCCCGCGGGCACCGTGGTGCGCGTCCCCGCCTGACCGTCCCCGGTCGTCCATCGGGGTGAACCCGCGGGTGTGCGGCACCGGTTCTTGTCGGTGCCCGTTGCTAGACATCGCACAGGCGTTCGATCGCTGCCCCGGACATCCGGTTCGGGCCGGTCGGCGCGGGTCGGGAGGCCGTGATGGAACTCGGGAACGCGGTGCGGCCGGTCGAGCGGACCGGTCGCGGCGAGGAGGGGCGCCCGGCCTGCGCGGGCGAGCGTCGGGGGCCGTCGCGCGCCCGGTCGGAGCGCGAGCGGAGCCAGGGGTGGGGCGGGGTCGCGGGCGCACCGCACGCCTCCGGCGCCCCGGCCTCGTACCGGAGGGCGCACGCGGCGGCGGTCCCGCCCGCGGCCTCCACGGCGCCCGTGGCGCCCGCCGCTGCGGCGCCGCGGGTCCTCGGCGCGTACGCCTCGGGGGCCAGGGCCCTGCGCCGGGCGGACGGGCCCGCGGTCCTGCCCGCCTGCCGTCCCGCGCGGCGACAGTCCTCGACGATCGGGGGCCCCTGCGTCCCCACCCGCAGGCCGCGGCTGGGGCGCGGCCGTCCCGGCGGGGCGCGTCGGCTCGCGGGGGAGGTGCGGGCCGGGCTGACCGACCGCGTGCTCGCGGCGGTGGCGGTCGCTCTGGGCTCGGCGACCGTCGTGGTCGTCCTCGGTCTCCTGGCGGACCTGGCCGGCGCGCGATGAGCCGCGCCGCGGGCGTCGCCGCGCGCGCCCGGTTCGCGCGGCCCGTGCGGTGCGCCGGGAGGGGTGCGTCGCGCGACCACCGCGTTCGTCGCGGTGTGGACGCGCCCGGCGGTGGCGGCGAGCGGGCCCCCGGTTCGGGGGCTCGACCGGGCACAGCGGGTCTCCGGTCGTCCGACCGTGCTCGTGAGCTGGTGCGAGTGAGGTCGCTGTGCGTCCGTGTGGGTGTCGCGCGGCGTGGGGTGCGCACGGTGCGTGCCGGACCGGTCCCGGGTTCGCGACACACCGCGGGCGGCGACACGCCGTCCGCGTGACACGGTCTCGTTCCCCGCACGTGACCCGCCGGTCGTCGACGCGACGAGCGGTCCCGGCGCCCGCCCGGGCTCCGGCGCCCGGTGTCGGTGTCCCGGCTCGATGGTCATGACCTGCGGGGCGTCACGGGCTGTCGCCGGCCGGGCACGGCCGCACCCGGGGCGTGGTCGCAGGCTCGGACGTGACAGGTTCGTTCCCGATCGGGGGAAGTCCGGCGAGCGGTGGGCCACGGCATTGGCGGCACCCCTACATCTTGTGGTTACATCCGTGTCGTTCGCCTACAGCTTGGGTTTGTGAGTCGATCCGGGCCGACAAGCCGAGTACGGTGGAGAGAGGGAGGGATCCGCAATGCGATGCCCGTTCTGCCGCCACTCGGACTGCAAGGTGATCGACTCTCGCGAGGTCGAGGAGGGCGCGGCGACCCGTCGCCGCCGTTCCTGCGCGGCCTGCGGGAAGCGCTTCACGACCGTCGAGGAGGCCGTTCTCGCGGTGCTGAAGCGCAGCGGCGTCACGGAGCCGTTCAGCCGGGACAAGGTGGTCTCGGGGGTGCGCCGGGCGTGCCAGGGCAGGCCGGTCGACGAGGATGCGTTGCAACAGCTGGCGCACCGCGTCGAGGAGGCCGTCCGGGCAGGCGGTACCGCGGAGATCCCCAGCCACGAGGTGGGGCTCGCGATCCTCGGACCGCTCAAGGAGCTCGACGAGGTGGCGTACCTGCGCTTCGCGAGCGTGTACCGGTCGTTCTCGTCCATCGAGGACTTCGAGAAGGAGATCGCCGACCTGCGCACGGCTGCCGGGGAAGCAGCCGCGTCGTCGGGTCGCGCCCAGCGGGACCCACGACCCGCCGGGTGAGGACCAGGGGCCGACCCGTTCGCCGAGCGAGCACGGGCGAGCCGACCCCGTTACGCAATCCGCCCCGCCGCCCCAGCCGGCGGGACGCGGTGACGTACGGACGCGAATGAGGGAGAGCATGACGGAGACCGTCGGGGCGGAGCCCACCGAGAGCGCTGCCACCGCAGCGTCGAAGGGCTCTGCGGGGGGCAACGGACGGGGCCGCAAGTCCGCGTCGTCTGCACAGACCGCGCAGGCCGCGCAGGCCGCGCAGACCGCGCAGACCGCGCAGTCCAAGAGCCGCCGGGGCCTCACCGTCGAGCGGCTGCACACCACGCCCGGGGTGCACCCGTACGACGAGGTGACCTGGGAGCGCCGGGACGTCGTGATGACGAACTGGCGGGACGGGACGATCAACTTCGAGCAGCGCGGGGTCGAGTTCCCCGACTTCTGGTCGCTGAACGCCACCAACATCGTGACCAGCAAGTACTTCCGCGGCGCCGTCGGCTCGCCGCAGCGCGAGTCGAGCCTGCGCGCCCTGATCGACCGGGTCGTCGGCACCTACCACCGGGCGGGCGTCGAGCACGGCTACTTCGCCACCGACGAGGACGCGGAGATCTTCGCCCAGGAGCTGACCTGGATGCTGCTGCACCAGGTGTTCAGCTTCAACTCCCCGGTCTGGTTCAACGTCGGCACCGCGTCCCCGCAGCAGGTCAGCGCCTGCTTCATCCTCTCGGTGGACGACGAGATGGACTCGATCCTGAACTGGTACCGCGAGGAGGGCCTGATCTTCAAGGGCGGCTCCGGCGCCGGTCTGAACCTCTCCCGCATCCGGTCGTCGAAGGAGCTGCTGTCCTCCGGCGGCACCGCCTCGGGCCCGGTCTCCTTCATGCGCGGTGCGGACGCCTCCGCGGGCACCATCAAGTCCGGCGGCGCCACCCGTCGCGCGGCGAAGATGGTCGTGCTGGACGTCGACCACCCCGACATCGTCGAGTTCGTCGAGACCAAGGCCAAGGAGGAGGCGAAGATCCGCGTCCTGCGGGATGCGGGCTTCGACATGGACCTGGGCGGCTCCGACATCACGTCGGTGCAGTACCAGAACGCCAACAACTCCGTCCGGGTCACCGACGAGTTCATGCACGCCGTCGAGGGCGGGACCGACTTCGGCCTCCGCTCCCGCACGACCGGCGAGATCATCGAGCGCACGGACGCCCGCACCCTGTTCCGCGGCATCGCGCAGGCCGCGTGGGAGTGCGCCGACCCCGGCATCCAGTACGACGACACGATCAACGACTGGCACACCACCCCGGAGTCCGGCCGGATCACCGCGTCGAACCCCTGCTCCGAGTACATGCACCTGGACAACTCCAGCTGCAACCTGGCGTCGCTGAACCTGCTCAAGTTCCTCGACGAGGGCGGCCGGTTCGACGCGCCGCGCTTCGCCAAGGCCGTCGAGCTGATCATCACCGCCATGGACATCTCGATCTGCTTCGCGGACTTCCCCACGGAGCCGATCGCGGACACCACGCGCAAGTTCCGCCAGCTGGGCATCGGCTACGCCAACCTGGGCGCGCTGCTCATGGCGACCGGTCACGCCTACGACTCCGAGGGCGGCCGCGCGCTCGCCGCGTCGATCACCTCGCTGATGACCGGTGCGGCGTACAAGCGCTCCGCCGAGCTCGCCGGCGTCGTCGGCCCGTACGAGGGCTACGCCCGCAACGCCGAGTCGCACCAGCGCGTCATGCGCAAGCACGCCGCGGCGAACGACGGCTACCGCACCTTCCCGGCCAGCACCGCGATCCAGAAGCTGGCCACCATCACCTGGAAGGACGCCCTGGCCACGGGTGAGCGGAACGGCTGGCGCAACGCGCAGGCCTCCGTGCTGGCCCCGACCGGCACCATCGGCCTGATGATGGACTGCGACACGACCGGCATCGAGCCGGACCTGGCGCTGGTCAAGTTCAAGAAGCTCGTCGGCGGCGGCTCGATGCAGATCGTCAACCAGACGGTCCGCCGGGCGCTGGACCAGCTCGGCTACCAGGCCGAGCAGGCCGAGGCGATCGTCGAGTACGTGGCCGAGCACGGGCACGTGGTGGACGCGCCGGGCATGAAGCCGGACCACTACGAGGTGTTCGACTGCGCCATGGGCGAGCGCTCGATCGCGCCCATGGGCCACGTCCGGATGATGGCCGCGGTGCAGCCGTTCCTCTCCGGGGCCATCTCGAAGACGGTCAACATGCCCGAGGCCGCCTCGGTGGACGACGTCGAGAAGATCTACCTCGAGGGCTGGCGCCTCGGCATCAAGGCGCTCGCCATCTACCGGGACAACTGCAAGGTCGGCCAGCCCCTCTCCGCGGGGAAGCAGGCGAAGTCGTCCGCGGAGGCGGAGAAGGCCGAGCCGCAGGTCGTCGTCGAGCAGCGGCCGGTCCGCAAGCGGCTGCCGAAGAAGCGCCCGAGCGAGACCATCTCGTTCACCGTGGCCGGCGCCGAGGGCTACCTGACCGCGGGCTCCTACCCGGACGACGGCCTGGGCGAGATCTTCGTCAAGCTCGGCAAGCAGGGCTCGACCCTGGCCGGTGTGATGGATGCCTTCTCCATGTCGATCTCGGTCGGCCTGCAGTACGGCATCCCGCTGGAGTTCTACGTCTCGAAGTTCAGCAACCTGCGCTTCGAGCCCGCGGGCATGACGGACGACCCGGACGTGCGCATCGCGACGAGCGTCCTGGACTACCTGTTCCGCCGCCTCGCGCTGGACCACCTGCCCTACGAGAAGCGCGCCCAGCTGGGGATCTTCTCGGCGCAGGAGCGCTCGGCACAGGTCGAGCAGGACTACTCGAGCCCGGCGGAGCTGGACCTCGAGACGGTCCGGTCCACGGTGGACGTCACCCCGCCGTCGGCCACCCCGGCCGGCGTGAGCCCGGCACCGGTCGAGGTCGGCAGCTCCACCGAGCTGCTCGAGCTGCGGCTGGGCAAGGCCGCGGACGCCCCGCTGTGCCTCACCTGCGGCACGAAGATGCGCCCCGCGGGCTCCTGCTACCTCTGCGAGGGCTGCGGCTCCACCAGCGGCTGCAGCTGACAGCGCGTGATCGTCGGCCCGCCCCTCACCCAGGGGCGGGCCGACGCCGTCTCCACCCCCGGGCCGCATCGTGGCTCCACAATGGCCGTGTCGACCGCCGGAAACGACAGTCGTGGCTCCACAACGGCCGAGTCGGTCAGGTCGCGGAGCGGACCCCGGGCGGCTCGGTGGGTGTGGTGCGCAGGAGCTGGCGCCACTGCTCCGGGCTCCAGCGGGCCGGTTCGGTGGCCGCCAGGAACTCCTCCAGCAGGCTCGTGAAGCGCTCGGGGGAGGTGTGGAACGGGAAGTGGCCCGCGTCGTCGAAGATCTCGAACCGGCTGCCCGGCATGGCGGCGTGGGCGCGGTGCCCGTGCTCGACGGGCACGATCGCGTCCCGCCCACCCCACACCAGCAGGGTCGGCATGCCGCGGGTGAGGTAGCAGCGGTCCAGCATCGTCACGACCTGACCGCGCCAGTCCACGACCGCGCGCAGCGTGCGGATGAAGGCGGCGCGGGAGGTCGCGTCGGGCAGGGCGTCGACGATGCGGAGCATGTCCTCGGCGTCACGCCCGAGGTCGGTGCCCAGCGCCCGCATCAGGCTCACGGCGGCGCCGACCTGCCACCGCATCGTCGGCAGCCGCAGCGCGTGCAGCGCGGCCGCCGCGCCGGGCAGTGTCATGGCCCGCAGGACGGGGTTGACCTCCGGCCCGGCGCCACCGGAACCCACGAGGACGAGCCGCTCGGTGCGGTCCGGGAACTGGTAGGCGAACTGCATCGCGACGCCGCCGCCGAGGGAGTGCCCGACCAGCGTCGCCCGGGTGACCCCGAGGACGCCGAGCAGGTCCCGGATCCCGTTCGCGTACGCCGCGACCGAGTAGTCGGCCCGCGGCTTGTCCGAGTGCCCGTGCCCGAGCAGGTCCGGTGCGATCACCAGGTGGGTGCGGGCGAGCCGCTCGAGCACCGGGGTCCAGGTCTGTGAGCTGTCCCCGATGCCGTGGACCAGCACGATCGCCGGCCCCGACCCCGCGACCCGGAACGCCCGCCGGTAGCCGTGGACGGTCCGGAAGCGCAGCTCCGCCTCGCGCGCGGGCACCACGCCGAGTCGACCCGCGACGGGTTGCACGGTCATGGCGCGACGGTAGGACCGGGTGGTCACCGCCGTGTCTCTAGTGTGTGACGCGTGCGCTTCCAGCTCGTCCCCGCCGCCTACGTGATCCTCCGCCGGGACGATCACGTCCTGCTGCAGCTCCGCCGCAACACGGGCTACCGCGACGGGTTCTGGGCCACCGCCGCGGCCGGGCACGTCGAGGAGGGCGAGACGGTCGTCGAGGCCGCGCTCCGGGAGGCCCGCGAGGAGCTGGACGTGGTGCCGACGGACCTCACCCCGGTGACCGCGATGCACCGCACGGGCACCCGCGAGCCGATCGACCAGCGGGTCGACTTCTTCTTCACCTGCACCCGCTGGAGCGGCACGCCCCGCCGGGTCGAGGAGGAGAAGTCCGCCGGGATCGAGTGGTTCGCGCTCGACGCGCTGCCCGAGAACGTCGTCCCGCACGAGCGGTTCGTGTTCGACCGCCTCCGCACGGGCCTGCCGCCGATCGTCGAGTTCGGGTTCGACCCGCGCGTCAGCCCAGCCTGACCACCGCGCCCCAGTCCTCCTGGGGCAGCTCGTCGACGACGGCGGTGACCTGCATCCACGTCAGGTCCACGATGCCGTGGTGGGTCGTCAGGAAGGCGGTGTCCGCGGCGTCGCGGCCGGTGTGGATCCGCACCATCGACTCCCGCGGGGCCAGGCCGGTGGCGTCGACCAGCCGCCAGCCCTCCCCGTCCCACGCCTCGACGACCGCGTGGAAGTCCATCGGGGACAGCCCCGGGGCGTAGACGGCGACGAGCCGGGCGGGGACGTCGAGTGCCCGCAGCAGCGTGGTCACCAGGTGGGCGTAGTCGCGGCAGACGCCCTCGCCGAGCAGCAGGGTGTCCACGGCGTCGTCGGTCGGTTTGGAGGACCCGCCGACGTAGAGCAGCCGCTCCCGCACCCACCGGGTGACCGCCTCGATGCGCGCGCCCGCGCCGTGCACGTCCCCGAACTCGCGGGTGGCCGTGAACAGCAGCCGGTCCGACGGGCAGTAGCGGCTGGGCCGCAGCGCGAGCAGCCTCTCCCGGGCGTCCGACGAGGGCACCTCGCGCCGTCCGTCGACCCGGGCCGCGTAGTCCACCGCCAGGTCTCCCGGTGGGCAGTCGAAGAGGTGGGTGCGGTTGCCGAGCTCGTCGATCAGCTCGGTGGGTGCGGGCAGGGCCCCGCCGTCGAGGGTGAGCGCGAGCCGCTCGTCGGCCCCGCCCGCGACAGCGATCTGCAGCGCGAACAGGGCCTGCTCGGAGACGGACAGCTGGAGCCGGGCGGAGAGGTCGCGTCGCATGTCTGAATCGTCGCAGCCACGACGGGCGGCGGCGACTCGCGGGCCGCCGGGTCAGCCCGCCTCGTACCGCGCGGCGGTGATGTGGCGCTCCACGGCGGCCTGCTGCACCCGGAACGAGCGCCCGAAGCGCACGGCGGGCAGCTCCCCGCTGTGGACGAGGCGGTAGACGGTCATCTTCGACACCCGCATCCGCTCGGCGACCTCGGCCACGGTGAGGAACGGCGCGCCGATCATGTCCGAGTGGTCCTCTGCTGACATCCCCGTGTCCTCCGCCTTTGTCCGATACAGGCTGTGGTGTCACCTGTGGTGCTGCTGTGACGGAAGAGTAGTGGACCCAGCGTCACCGACCGAGCGATCGATGCTTCCCGAAAGGGTGGAAACGACCGGAACGGGCACTCCCGGTCACAGAACCGATGCGCACAGTCACAGTTCGTCCGGCGTGGAGCCGCTGAGGGTTTCACCCCGACACGCCGACATCGTTAGGCCACTCGGAGTAATTCGGCGCCGTAGTCTCCGCGCATGTTCCCGGTCCGGGCCGCGCTCGCCGCCCTCGTGGCGACGACGCTCGCCGCCGGCGTCGGACTCGGCCTGGACGAGTCCCCGCCCGCGCCGGCACCGCCCGTGCCCACCTGCGCCGCCACCGGCCCGTACGCGCCGCCCCCGACCGACAGTGTCGGAACCCCCGCGGGCCTCACCCTGTGCCCGGTGCGCGCGGCGCTGGAGATCCGCACCCCCGGCGCGGTGCTCGACGGCCTGGACCTGGTCGGCGGCGTCGTCGTGGCCGCCCCGGACGTGGTGATCCGGCGCAGCCGCATCACCGGCGACGGGAGCACCCCCGCGGGCGTCCGCACGGTCGGCGACGGGGCGGTGCGGATCGAGGACAGCACGCTGACCGGCGACTTCACCGACGCGGCCGTCGACGGTCCCGCCTGGGTGGCCGAACGCATCGAGATCACCGACGTGGCCGCGGACGGCGCGCGCCTGGGCCCCGGTGCCACGCTGCGCAACAGCTGGCTGCACGACTTCCGGGCCCGACCCGACCGGGAGATCGACGCCGTGACCCTCGCCGGGGGTGACGCCGGGGACGTCCTGGTGGAGGCCAACCGGGTCACGCTCGGGCGTGGCCCCGGCCTGGGCAGCGCGGTGCTCGTCGACCCCGCGGTCGACGCCCGGCACCAGTCGGAGGAGCGCGAACCGCTGCGGAAGGGCCCGGTGCTGGTGCGCGGCAACGAGCTCGGCGGCGGCGAGTACACCCTCCTGCAGGACCCCGGCGGCGGGGACGCGAGCGGCGCGACCGTCCGGATCACCGGCAACCGCTTCCACCGCGACGCCGCGGCCGCGACCGTCCGGATCCGCGGCGGTGCCCACCTGGCCGACAACGTGTTCGTCGACGGGGGAGAGGTCCGGCGGTGACTCCCGTACCCGATCGACACTCCCGGCGGCGGGCGACACGCCGCCCCGACCGCGTCAGGCTGGCGGTGATCGCAAGAGTGGGGCACAGTGATCACGCACAGTTTCCGAAGCGAAGAGTCACAGACCGCTGTGAAGACGCGTGGGCGTTGGGGAAGACGATCCACGTCTGTCAGAGCGGAGGTCTGCAGTGGTGAGTACACGCGGCGTGGTCCACGTCCACTCGTCGCCGACTGCGGTCTGCCCGCACGTCGAGTGGGCGGTGTCCGGCGTGCTCGGGACACGGGTGTCGCTCCAGTGGAGCGCGCAGCCCGCCGTCCCCGGGCAGATGCGTGCGGAGTTCAGCTGGTCGGGTCCGGCGGGCAGTGGCGGCGCGCTCGCCGGTGCCCTGCGGGCGTGGCCGATGCTGCGCTTCGAGGTGACCGAGGAGCCCAGCTCCGGGGTCGACGGGCAGCGGTTCTGCCATGTCCCGGGCCTCGGGCTCTGGACGGGCCGGATGAGCGCGAACGGCGACGTCATGCTCGGCGAGGACCAGATCCGGGCCCTGATCGCCGAGGGTCCGGCCTCGGGCATCGCCCAGCGGCTGAGCCACGCGATGGGTGAGGCGTGGGACGAGGAGCTCGAGGCTTGCCGCTACGCGGGCGACGGCGCTCCGGTGACCTGGCTGCACCAGGTCGGCTAGCCGAACGCACTATGGAGCCATAACCGTCGAATCCGGGCGTCGGAACGACGGTTATGGCCCCATGATGCCGGGCTACTTGGTGAACAGCAGGCTGGCGTTGTGTCCGCCGAAGCCGAAGGAGTTGTTCACCGCGGCGGTGAGCTCCATCTTGCGCGGCTCACCGGCCACGACGTCCAGCTCGACCTTCTCGTCCTTGTTCTCCAGGTTCAGCGTGGCCGGGATGATCCCGTCCCGCACCGACAGCAGCGCGACGATGCCCTCCACCGCTCCCGCGCCGCCGACCAGGTGGCCCAGCGCCCCCTTCGGCGCGGTGAGCACCGGGTGGTCGCCGAGCGCCTTCTTGATCGCGGCGGCCTCGCCCACGTCGCCGACCACGGTCGAGGTCGCGTGGCAGTTCACGTGACCCACATCAGAGGGCTGGAGGCCCGCGGTGCGGACGGCGGCGAGCATGGCCCGCCCCTGACCGCCCCCGTTGGGGTCGGGTGCGGTGATGTGATGCGCGTCCGAGGTCATCCCGATACCGGCCAGGGTCCCGTGGATCGTGGCGCCCCGGGCCTCGGCGAACTCGCGGCGCTCGAGCACCACGATCCCGGCGCCCTCGCCGATCACGAACCCGTCCCGTCCTGCGTCGAACGGCCGGGAGGCCGCCTGCGGCGCGTCGTTGCGCTGCGACAGGGTCCGGGCCTGGACGAACCCGGCGACGGTGATCGGCGCGATGCACGCCTCCGTGCCGCCCGCGACCACGACGTCGACCTCGCCCGCCTTGAGCAGCCGCCACGCCCAGGCCATGGCCTCGGCGCCCGTCGCGCACGCCGACGCGGGGGCGTGCACCCCACCCTGGGCGTTGATCTCCAGCGAGATCAGCGCCGCGGGCCCGTTCGGCATGAGCATCGGCACGACCAGCGGGGTGACCTTGCGCAGGCCGCCCGCCTCCAGCGCGTCGTCCTGGTCGAGCAGGGTGGTGACCCCGCCGATCCCGGCCCCGACGATCACCGCCAGACGGGTCGGGTCGACCTTCGGGTCCGCCCCCTCCTCGACAGCCAGGCCGGCGTGCGCCCAGGCCTCGCGGGCCGCGATCACCGCGACCTGCTCGGCCCGGTCCATACGGCGCGCCTGCACCCGGGGCAGGACGTCGGTGGGCTCGACCGCGAGCTGGGCCGCGATCGAGACCGGGAGGTCGATCCGGTCGGTCCACTCGGCGCGGAGCTCACCGACGCCGGACTTCCCCGCGAGCAGGCCGTCCCAGGTCGACTGGGCGTCCCCGCCCAGTGGCGTGGTGGCGCCGTAGCCGGTGACGACGACGTCGGTCATGTGCAGCCTTCCTGGTGGAGCGAGCGAACCGGACGAGGGGTAGTCCGTCGGGGGGTACCGGGTGTTACTGGTTCTTCTCGATGTACGAGACCGCGTCGCCGACGGTCTTGAGCTCGGCGAGCTGGTCGTCCGGGATCTTCACGCCGAACTTGTCCTCGGCCTGCACGGCGATCTCGACCATGGACAGCGAGTCGATGTCGAGGTCGTCGACGAAGGACTTGTCGGCGCTCACCTCGGCGGTGTCGATGCCGGCGACCTCTTCGACGATCTCGGCGAGGCCGGCGAGGATCTCGGTGCTGTCAGCCACGGGGTTACTCCTTGTGTGTGGGTGGGAAATCCAGGGGGAATCTACGGGACGCGGACGACCTGGCCCGCGAAGGAGAGACCCGCGCCGAAGCCTACGAGGAGCGCGATCTCCCCGGAACGGACCGTCCCGGCCGTGCGCATGTGGTCGAGCGCCATCGGGATGGACGCGGACGACGTGTTGCCCGAGTGGACGATGTCGTCGGCCACCCGCATCTCGTCGCGGGCGCCCTCCTTGCGGAGCCGCTTGGCCACCGCCTCGACGATCCGCAGGTTGGCCTGGTGCGGGACCAGGACGTCGATGTCGGCGGGGGTGAGGCCCGCCTTCGCGATCGCGTCGAGCGCCACGGGTGCGATCTTCGTGGTGGCCCAGCGGAACACCGACTGGCCCTCCTGGAAGAGCTTGCCGGTGGTGTCCTCGAGGATGTGGATGACCGGGGCCATGTCCCCGGCGCTGCCCCACGAGACCGGCCCGACGCCGACCTCGTCCGGGGTCTGCGCGCCGGTGACGACGGCCGCGCCCGCCCCGTCCGCGAAGATGATGCAGGTCGAGCGGTCGTCCCAGTCGATCCAGTCCGACAGCTTCTCCGAGCCGATGACCAGCACGTTCTTCGCGCTGCCCGCCCGGATGAGGTCCGCGCCGGTGGCGAGCGCGTAGCAGAACCCGGCGCAGGCGGCGTTGAGGTCGAAGGCGGCCGGGGCCTTGATCCCGATCCGGTCGGCGGTCTGCGCGGCGGCGTTGGGGATCGGCGCCGTCATCGTGCAGGTGGCGACGAGGACGGTGTCGATGTCGGTCGGCGCGAGCCCGGAGTCCAGCACCGCTCGCGAGCCCGCCTCGACGGCCATGTCGACGAGCGAGGTGTCCTTGTCGGCGATCCGGCGCTCCACGATCCCGACCCGGTCCCGGATCCACTGGTCGTTCGTCTCGACGCGGAGGGCCAGGTCGTCGTTCGTGACGACGTGCTCGGGCTGGGTGCTCCCGAGGCCGATGATCCGCGCGCCCGGTACCGGTGCGGGCAGCTGGAAGCTCACGCGTGCTCCTCGATCAGCGCGGCGGCCTTCTCCAGGTCGTCCGGCGTCTTCAGGGCCAGGGTCGCGACCCCCTTGAGATCGCGGCGCACCAGCCCGACCAGGGTGCCCGCGGGGGGCAGCTCGATCACCGCGGTCACACCCAGCGCGCCGAGCGTGGCCATGCAGGAGTCCCACCGCACGGGCCGGGTGACCTGCGCGACCAGCAGGTCCAGGGCCTGCGGGCCGGACTTGACCACCGAGCCGTCGGAGTTGGTGAGCAGGGGCCGCACCGGGTCGCCGGGGGCCAGCTCCGCGGCGGCGGCGCGCACGGCGTCCTCGGCCGGGGCCATGAACCGGGTGTGGAAGGCGCCGGCGACGGGCAGCACGGCGGCCCGCCGCGATCCCTCCGGCGGCGTCGCGGCGAGCGCGTCGACGGCGGCCTGGGGGCCTGCGGCGACGATCTGGCCGGCCCCGTTGCGGTTGGCGGGGTCGAGGCCCAGCTCGGCGAGCCGGGCCAGCACGACCTCCTCCTCACCGCCGAGCACGGCGGCCATGCCGGTCGGCTCGAGGGCGCAGGCGGCGGCCATCTCCCGGCCGCGGATCGCGGCGAGCCGCACGGCGGCGTCGGGGCTGAGCACCCCGGCCAGGGCCGCCGCGGCGAGCTCGCCGACGGAGTGGCCTGCGGTCGGGGCGGTGTCCGGGACGGTCAGGTGCGCCGCGGCGAGCAGGGCGTTCACCACGACGAGGGGCTGGGTCACCGCCGTGTCCTTGATCTCGTCGGCGTCGGCGGTGGTGCCGAGCCGGGCGAGATCGAGACCGGTGGCCTCCGACCAGGCGGCGACGGTGTCCGACGCGCCGGGGAGCTCCAGCCACGGCGCGAGCATGCCGGGGGACTGCGACCCCTGACCGGGCGCGAGCAAGGCGATCACGACTGCAGAGCCAACACTGCGCGGGCCGCGAACGGAACACCGCCGCGCACCACGATGGGGTGCCGCATTTGTAAGATTCCTCCAATCGCACGCCGACGGGCGATCTCGGACCGGGTCCGGTGGATCGGGTACCCGGCCTGGTCAGGGGCTACTCCCGGGCTCCGCGAGACGCCCTGCCAGCAGGGCCGTCCGGAGCACGTGGGCGTCCCGGGGGTCGGTGGCCGAGCGGCCCGTGAGTTCACTCACGCGCCGCAGCCGGTAGCGCACGGTATTGGGGTGGACGAACAACGCCCGCGCGCAGCCCTCGAGCGACCCGCCACCCTCCAGGTAGGCCGCGAGCGTGCGCAGCAGCTCCCCGCCAGCGGCCTCCACGGGCGCCACGACGGACTCGACGAGCCCGCGCACCGCCGTCGGATCGCCGGCAACGGCCCGCTCGGGCAGCAGCTCGTCGGCGTCCACGGGCCGCGGCGCGTCCGGCCAGCCCGGGGCGGCGCGGAGTCCGGCCAGCGCGGCCAGCGCGGACGCGTGCGCGGCGGCCAGGTTCGCCGCCACCGGCCCGACGACGACCGGGCCCGGTCCGAAGTCGGCGACGATCGGGGCCAGCGCCCGGTCGGGGTCACCCGCGGCCCGGCCCCGGGGTTCGGTCAGCAGGAGCACCAGACGGCTGCCCTGGACCCCCACGAGCACCTGCCTGCCGAGCCGGGTGGCGTGCCGCCGCATCTCCGAGAGGACCTCGGCGGCCTCCTCGCCGCCGTCCTCCGGAGGGCTCCCGACCATCACACGGACGGCTGCGCCCGGGTCCCACCCGATCGTCGCCGCCCGGGACACCAGGGCGTCGTCGGTCTCGCCGCGGATCACCCCGTCGACGACGAGGGCCTCCTGCCGGGCGTCCCAGGCCCCGCGGGTCTCGGCGGCGTTGGCGTAGACCGTGGCGGCGGCGAACGCGATCTCCCGCCCGAACCGGAGCACGGCCTCTACGAGCGTGCGGTACTCGGGCTCGTCCGCGGCCAGCGGCGGCAGGCGCTCCTCCATCACCTCGGTGGCGATCCGGACGAGATCGACGGTCTGGCGGAGGCTGAGCCGTCGGGCCAGGTCCTTCGGGGCGATCCGGAAGGCCTCGGCGGTGAGCCGCATGGTCTCGCCGGGCTCCCCGAACCACGCGACGAAGTTGCTGATCCCGGTCTGCGTGACCAGCAGCACGCCCGCGCGCTGGTCGGCGGGGAGGCGGGCGAACCACGGCTGGCCGTCCTCCATCGCGGACAGGCAGGCCGCGGCCAGGTCCCCGGTCGCGCGCTCCAGGCGCCGCAGCGTGGCCGCGGACACCGCCTGGACGTCGGACAGGGTCATGGGGGAAGCATGACACGCATGCGGGTGCTGCGACGGGGTGTGGAACGGGCCGTGACGGTCCACGAGGGCTGCGAGGCCCGGCACGGGTTCTCCTTCGGCGCGCACTACGACCCGGACGACGTGTTCTTCGGCGCCCTGACCGCGCACAACGACGAGCGGCTGGCTCCCGGGGCGGGCTACCCGACCCACCGGCACGACGAGGCCGACCTGGTCACCTGGGTCGTCGAGGGGGAGCTGCGGCACACGGACTCGCTGGGGAACTCCCACATCCTGCGGGCGGGGGAGGCGCAGGTGCTGGCCGCGGGTACGGGCGTGGAGCACGCGGAGTTCGCGGCGGGCGCCCAGCGCTGCCGGTTCGTGCAGTCCTGGCTGGTCCCGGACGCGCTCGCGGCCCCGGTCCTGCACACGGTCGACCTGCGCGCGGCGCTCGCCGGCGACCGGCCGGTCCTGGTGGGGGCGGGGTCGGCTCCCGGCCCCTTTGCAGTGACAGCGGATCCGCACGCCGCCGCCCGTGCGGATGCGCTGTCACTGCAAAGCCGTGCGGGGGCACCGGATCCTGTGCCCGGTGCGGATGCGCTGGCAGTGCAAAGTGGCGCGGGGGCAGCGGAGTCCGTGCCCGGTGCAGATGCGCTGTCACTGCAAAGCCGCGCACCGGACTCCGTCCCCCGTGCGGATCCGCTGTCACTGCAAAGGGGCCCGGGAACACCCCTGCCCCTCCGCCGCGCGGACGCCGCACTCTGGGCCGCGCGGCTGCCCGCGGGGGCGACCTGGGACCTGCCGCCCGCGCGGTTCCTGCACGTCTTCGTCGCGCGCGGCAGCGCGTCCCTCCCCTCCGGAGAGCTGGGGGAGGGGGACGAGCTGCGGCTCACCGACGAGCCGGCGCCGACGCTGACCTCGGGCGGCGCGGAGCTGCTGGTCTGGGCGATGGGCAGCGACCTGCGGCCCTGACCGGAGCCCGCGGGGGACCGTAGACGTCGAGAACCGGGGTGACCCGGTCTCGCTGGTCACCCCGGCTGTCGACGACGTACGGATCGTTCGCTGACACGCACCGCGAGCAGGCAGAAAGCGGAACGGGTTGTGCGCCGGTAGGTGGTGGAGAAGGTCTCCAGACTCAGCCGATCGGCGTCACCTGGGTGGCCTGCGGGCCCTTCTGGCCCTGCTCGATGTCGAAGGACACGCGCTGTCCCTCGTCGAGGCTCTTGTAGCCGTTCACCTGGATCGCGGAGTAGTGCACGAACACGTCCGCGCCACCACCGTCGGGAGCGAGGAAGCCGTAGCCCTTCTCGCTGTTGAACCACTTGACGGTGCCCTCTGCCATTCTTGCTCTCCTCGTGCGTGCTCACGGGGCCCACGCCCCGGGAAACGCCGACCGGCCACTACTGTCCGTGCCCTGGTCGGAGCGGCGATTCCACCGTCGGTGGGTCGACGCTGGGCGGAGCCTAGCGTGATTCCCGTCGCTTGCCGAGGGGTCGCGAGCTGCGTATTCGTCCCGGAACCGGGACGAAACACGGGAGCCGTCACCTGCCGCCGGGGAGAGGGCCGTTCGGGTGACCCTCTTCCCCGGAGGAGGGGGATCGGCTAGGCGACGCCGCTGTCCGAGGTCTGCGGGCCCGCCGCGCGCGGGTCGTCGATCCGGTACTTCGCGGCGGCCTCGGCGGCCGCCCCCTTCTCGACCTCGCCGCGCGCCGCGAGCGAGATCAGGGCGCCGACGACGATCGACTCGGCGTCCACCGCGAAGTGCCGCCGGGTGGCGGGGCGGGTGTCGGACAGGCCGAACCCGTCCGTGCCCAGCGACAGGAACGGCGCGGGCACCCACTGCCGGATCTGGTCCGGCACCGCCCGCATCCAGTCCGACGACGCCACGACCGGGGCCTCCGAGCCGCCGAGGACCTGGGTCACGTACGGGACCTTCGGCTCGGCGTCCGGGTGGATCAGGTTGTGGTGCTCGGCCTCGACGCCGTCGCGGCGCAGCTCGCCCCAGGACGTCACCGACCAGACCTCGGCCCCGACGCCCCACTCCTCGGCCAGCATCTCGCGCGCCTTGACCGCCCACGGCAGCCCGACTCCCGAGGCCAGCAGCCGGACCTGGGGCCCGTCCGCCCGGCCGGACTCCAGGTACCGGTGGATCCCGCGCAGGATCCCGTCGACGTCCACGTCGGACGGCTCGGCGGGCTGCTGGTACGGCTCGTTGTAGACCGTCAGGTAGTAGATGACGTTCTCGGCGTCCTCGCCCACCATGCGCCGCAGGCCGTCCTTGACGATCGCGGCGATCTCGAAGCCGAACGCCGGGTCGTAGGCGACCACGGCCGGGTTGGTCGAGGCGAGCAGCAGCGAGTGGCCGTCGTTGTGCTGCAGGCCCTCACCGGTGAGCGTGGTCCGCCCCGCCGTGGCGCCGACGAGGAAGCCACGCGCCATCTGGTCCGACGCCGCCCAGATCGAGTCGCCGGTCCGCTGGAAGCCGAACATCGAGTAGAAGATGTAGATCGGGATCATCGGCTCGTCGTGCGTGGCGTACGAGGTGCCGACGGCGGTGAACGAGCCG
Organism: Pseudonocardia oroxyli; assembly: GCF_900102195.1. Lineage (GTDB taxonomy): Bacteria > Actinomycetota > Actinomycetes > Mycobacteriales > Pseudonocardiaceae > Pseudonocardia > Pseudonocardia oroxyli. The sequence continues at coordinate 158,963 of NZ_FNBE01000004.1, read as the reverse complement.
ACCGAGCCCGCCTCGTTGATGCCCTCGTGCAGGATCTGGCCCTGCTCGGACTCCTTGTACGCCAGCATCAGCGAGGCGTCCACGGAGGTGTACTGCTGGCCGTGCGGGTTGTAGATCTTCTGCGTCGGGAACATGGAGTCCATCCCGAACGTGCGCGCCTCGTCCGGGATGACCGGCACGATCCGGTCGCCGACGCCCTTGTCCTTGATGAGGTCGCGCAGCAGCCGGACGAACGCCATGGTGGTGGCGACCTCCTGCTTGCCCGAGCCCTTGCGGACGGTCTCGTAGACCTTGTCGCCGGGCAGCACGAGCGCCTTGGACGTCGTGCGGCGCGAGGGCAGCGCGCCGCCGAGGGCGCGGCGCCGCTCCTCCATGTACTTGATCTCCGGCGCGTCCGCGCCGGGGTGGTAGTACGGCGGCAGGTACGGGTCCGCCTCGAGCGTGGCGTCGGTGATCGGGATGCGCTGCTCGTCCCGGAACTGCTTGAGGTCGTCCAGCGTGAGCTTCTTCATCTGGTGGGTCGCGTTGCGGCCCGCGAAGTGCGCCCCCAGGCCGTAGCCCTTGATCGTCTTGGCCAGGATCACGGTGGGCTGGCCGTTGTGCTCGGTCGCCGCCTTGTAGGCCGCGTAGACCTTGCGGTAGTCGTGCCCGCCGCGCTTGAGGCCCCAGATCTCGTCGTCGGACAGCGGCTCCACGAGGGCCTTCGTCCGCGGGTCGCGGCCGAAGAAGTGGTCCCGGACGTAGGCGCCGTCGTTGGCCTTGTAGGTCTGGTAGTCACCGTCGGGCGTGGTGTTCATGAGGTTGATCAGCGCGCCGTCGCGGTCCGCGTGCAGCAGCGCGTCCCACTCGCGGCCCCAGATGACCTTGATGACGTTCCAGCCCGCGCCGCGGAAGAACGACTCCAGCTCCTGGATGATCTTGCCGTTGCCGCGGACCGGGCCGTCGAGCCGCTGCAGGTTGCAGTTGACGACGAAGGTGAGGTTGTCCAGCCCCTCGCCAGCGGCCACCTGGAGCAGCCCGCGGGACTCCGGCTCGTCCATCTCGCCGTCGCCCAGGAAGGCCCACACCCGCTGGTCCGAGGTGTCCTTGATCCCGCGGTCGCGCAGGTAGCGGTTGAACCGGGCCTGCATGATGGCGTTCATCGGGCCGATGCCCATCGAGACCGTGGGGAACTCCCAGAAGTCCGGCATCAGCCGCGGGTGCGGGTAGGACGGCAGGCCGTGGCCCCAGCCGCCGTGGCTGACCTCCTGGCGGAATCCGTCGAGGCGGTCCTCCGACAGGCGCCCCTCGAGGTAGGCGCGGGCGTAGACGCCGGGGGAGGCGTGGCCCTGGATGTAGACCTGGTCACCGCCGCCCGCGTGCTCCTTGCCGCGGAAGAAGTGGTTGAAGCCGACCTCGTAGAGCGTCGCGGACGACGCGTACGACGAGATGTGCCCGCCGACCCCGATCCCGGGCCGCTGCGCGCGGTGCACGGTCATGGCGGCGTTCCACCGGATCCAGCGCCGGTAGGAGCGCTCCGCGTCCTCGTCGCCGGGGAACCACGGCTCCCGGTCGGTCGGGATCGAGTTGACGTAGTCCGTGCTGGTCAGCGACGGGACGCCGACGTGGCGCTCGCGGGCGCGCTGCAGGAGGCGCAGCATCAGGTAGCGGGCGCGCTGCTGCCCGGCGTTGTCGAGCGCGGCGTCGAACGAGTCGAGCCACTCGGCCGTCTCCTCGGGGTCGATGTCCGGGAGGTGGGCCGCGAGACCGTCGCGGATGACGTGAACGCGCTGGGGGTCGGTGGGGCCGGTCAAGGGGTCTCCCTGCGTGGCTCGGACATGGTTCGGTGCAGTCTGCTCGCGTCGTTGCCGCGGTGCGCGACGGGGACACGGCCGATGCGCTCTATCGTGCCCCTCTCGGCGCGAAGTCGGTACGACGGTTGCGCAGGGCAGTGCGGTCGTGTTCGGATTCCGCATCCGAACACGGTCTTCGGCGGCGCAGTGGTGTGCCGCCACCGACAGGGAAAGAGGTGCACGCGTGGTCGCCGCGGAAGATGCCGGACGCACGTCCGACATCGCCGGCAAGCTCGGCATCGAGCCGGGCCAAGTCGTCCAGGAACTGGGATACGACTCCGACGTCGACGAGGCGGTGCGCGAAGCCGTCGAGGACGTCACCGGTGAGGACGTCCTCGACGAGGACGCCCAAGAAGTCATCGACGTCGTCCTGCTGTGGTTCCGCGAGGGGGACGGCGATCTCGTCGACACCCTCGTGGACGCGCGCGGGATGATGGCCGACGAGGGCACCATCTGGGTCCTCACCCCCAAGACGGGGCGGCCGGGCCACCTGGAGCCGAGCGAGATCGCCGAGGCCGCGCCCACCGCGGGCCTCGCGCAGACCTCCAACGTCACCCTCGGGGACTGGGTCGGGGCGCGCCTCGTGCCACCGAAGGCCGCCCGGAAGCGGCCGCCGGCCTAGGCTGACCGGGGAAGACCCCCGATCGTGCCGAAGGAGAACCCATGTCCGTCGAGGTGGGGGCGCAGGCCCCCGACTTCACCCTGAAGGACCAGGACAAGCAGGACGTGACCCTGTCGTCGTTCCGCGGCGACAAGGCCGTCCTGGTCGTGTTCTACCCCTTCGCGTTCTCCGGCATCTGCACCGGCGAGCTGTGCACCGTGCGGGACGACATCTCGACGTTCCAGAACGACGCGGTGCAGGTCCTCGCCGTCTCCACGGACCCGACCTTCGCGCTGAAGGCGTGGGCCACCGCGGAGAACTACACCTTCCCGCTGCTGTCGGACTTCTGGCCGCACGGTGAGACGGCGAAGGCGTACGGCGTGTTCAACGAGACCGCGGGCATGGCCGTCCGCGGCACCTTCCTCGTGGACACCGCGGGCAAGGTCGCGTTCGCCGAGGTCAACGGCCCCGGCGAGCCCCGCGACCAGGACGCCTGGAAGAAGGCCATCGCGGCGCTGTAGTGCCGCGGAGCCTGCAGGCGTGCCGCTGTCGCCGAGCTGCGGATGCCCGACGCAACGGTCGTGCATCCGCAGCTCGTGACAGGGCTGCCCCGCAGCGTTGTACCGTGAGGAACGCCGAAAGGCACCCGGGCGTGTAGCTCAGCTGGAAGAGCTCCTGGTTTACACCCAGGCGGTCGCAGGTTCGAGTCCTGTCGCGCCCACCCGCATGGTCGCCTCCGAGACTGGGGATGCGCGGTGATCCGTCAGACGCGCCACCCGTCGAGCGTCGTGGTCCGCCGGCTCGCTACCGGCGACGAGCTCGGCCAGTGATCACCCGCTTGGTGGAGGGTCCTGCAGGAGGGCGGCCACCACCGAGCTCCGGGAGCCGGCCCCGCCCGTCAGGTGGACGGGGACGGCGACGGAGCAGGCTCCCGGGCTCATCTCCTCGACCGTCTCGGCGTAGCCGTCCCGGCGGGCCCGCGCGAGCTGCCCTGACCTGGGCAGGGTACGCGGGGAGGGGGCGTTCAGAACCCGATGGGCAGGCCCGCGTAGTTCTCCGCCAGCCCGGTCCTCCCGGCGGTGCTCTGGGCGACCCAGCGGAGCTGGGACAGCTGCAGCTGGGCGTCGAACGGGTCCCCGGACTGGTGCAGCATGGTCGTCATCCACCAGGAGAAGTGCGTGCAGCGCCACACCCGGCGCAGCGCCGCGTCCGAGTAGGCGTCGGCGAGCGCGGGCTCCTTGTCCCGGAGCAGGGCGGCGAGCGCGGGGGCGAGCATCGCGACGTCCGCGACCGCGAGGTTCAGGCCCTTCGCGCCCGTGGGCGGCACGATGTGCGCGGCGTCGCCCGCCAGGAACAGCCGGCCGTGGCGCATCGGCTGCTGCACGAAGCTGCGCATCGGGAGCACGGACTTCTCGGTGAGGGGTCCGGGGGTCAGCGTCCACCCGTTCTCGCCGTGGCCCAGCCGGGTGGCGAGCCCGTCCCAGATCCGGTCGTCGGACCAGTCCGCGATGTCGGTGCCGTTCGGAACCTGCAGGTAGAGACGGGACACGGTGGCGGAGCGCATGGAGTGCATCGCGAAGCCGTCCGGGTGCCAGGCGTAGATCAGCTCGTCGGTGGACGGTGCGACGTCCGCCAGCACGCCCAGCCAGGAGTACGGGTAGGCCCGCTCCCACGACTGCTTCGCGCTGTCCGGGACGGCGGCGCGACACGGGCCGAACGAGCCGTCGCAGCCGACGACCACGTCGGCGTCGAGCCGCTCGGCGGTGCCGTCCGGGCCGGTGAAGGTGACGTACGGGTGGTCGGTCTCGATGTCGTGCACGGCCGTGTCGGTGACCTCGTACCGGATCTCCTGGCCCGCGGCCTCCCGGGCCCGGCCGAGGTCCTTGGTGACCTCGGTCTGGCCGTACACGGTCACGCTCCGCCCGACCAGGTCGACGAAGTCGAGGTGGTGCCGCTCGCCGGGCCACTGCAGGTAGATCCCGCGGTGCTCGTCGCCCTCGGCCGCCAGGCGCGCGCCCAGCCCCACCTCGTGGAGCAGGTCGACGGTCGACTGCTCGAGGATCCCCGCCCGGATGCGCGCCTCGACGTACGCGCGCGAGCGGGTCTCGACGATCACGGACTCGACCCCGGCCCGGTCGAGGAGGTGGGAGAGGAGCAGACCGGCCGGACCTGCGCCGACGATGGCGACCTGGGTACGCATGCGGCCACGATCGCAGGAGGTCCGCGGAGGGACCAGCCGATCCTTCCACTCGGTGGAAGACGAGACCGGCGGTCGGCTCCGGGGATCGGGGGTGAGGGCGCCGTCGAGCATGCGGGCGAGGGTGGAGTCGTGCCCGGCGCGGGTGTGCACGATCATGCTGGAGACACCCAGGTCCTCGGCCACCGCGCGGGCGAGCACCACGCCCTCGGCCTGGTAGACGTGCCCCCGCCAGGTGTGGGCGAAGCGGCGCTCGATCGCGACGTCCGCCTGCGGCTCGATCTCGGCGAACCGGGCCCGCAGGCGATCCGGTCGTGCACGTGGCCACCGCGCTCGCGGGCGCGTCGGGTGACCGGGCCCGTCAGCGCCGGGGATCGCGGTCGGCCCGCTCCCGGCGGAGCCCGTCGAGATCGTCGGCGGCCAGGGCGGTCCAGAACCGCAGGGCGGCGTGCTCCATCTCCAGTCCCAGCTCGAGGGTGATCATGCGCGGCTCGGCCCACTGCTCCCGGCCGTGCCGGGCGACCATGTCCTCGTAGTCGGCGATCCGGGTCTCGTGCTGGCGGATCTGCTCGCGGGCGAGCTTCGGGACGTCGTCCGGGGAACCCGCCTCGTTGAAGAACAGCTTGAGCTCGGCGACGTCTCGCATCTCGAAGTGCTCGGGGGTCGGTGCCGCGAGCCAGTCCCGCAGCGCGGCGCGACCCTCGTCGGTCAGCGAGTAGGTCTTGCGGCGCCGTCCGCCGTCCTCGGTGTCCAGGGCGAGCAGGCCCGCCTCGGCGAGCCGGTCCGGTTCGGAGTACAGCTGCGCGTGGGGGAAGTGCCAGAAGTAGCCGACGGAGCGGCTGATCGCCCGCTTGAGGTCGTACGGCGTCGAGGGCCCACGCAACGCGATCATCCCCAGGACCAGGTACGAGGTCGTGGACAGTCGCATCGGCTCTCCTCTCGTGCCGGCCGGCGCATCGCGGACTCTAGTGCCCCGTACCGGAAGGTTTAGCGCCGAACTCGGCGACCCAGTCACGCGTGGGTGGCGCCGCCCCGGAGGACCGGACCCCGGGCTTCCCTTCTGACAGTCCGAAACGTATGGTCTGAAACAGACGTACGACGACGAGGGGGTCGCATGGACCTGGTGACGACGCTTCGGTGGGCGGTCGAGCGCAACCCCGACCGGCCCGCGGTGCGGGGGACCGGCCGGTGGCTCACCTACCGGGAGTGGGACGCGCGGACCGACCGGCTGGCCGGGGCCCTGCGGAGCCTCGGTGTGGAGCGGGGGGCGCGGGTCGGCCTGGTGATGCACGGCGGCGAGCAGCTCGCGAGCCTGCACCTGGCCGTGCAGAAGCTCGGTGCGGTCTCGGTGCCGCTCTCGACCCGCTTCGGGACCGAGGAGCTCGGCTACTGCCTGGGCGACGCCGACGTCCGCCTGGTGGTCGCGGACGCCGCGCACGCCGAGCGGGTCGCGGCCTCCGGCCGGGGTGACCTGCTGCGCGAGGTGGCGGCCGTCGACGCGCTCGCGGAGCGGCTCGACAGCCCGACCTGCGTCGTCCCGGCGGACGAGGACGTCAGCGTGATGCTGTACACCTCGGGCACCACCGGGAAGCCGAAGGGCGTGCCGCGCACCCACCGCGCCGAGCACCTCGCGGCGGTCGCGCACGTGATGCAGACCCGGCAGCGCCAGGGCGTCCCGACCCTCGGGGTGATGCCGCTGTTCCACACGATGGGCCTGCGCACCCTGCTCGCCTCCATCGTCGTCGGCGGCACCTGGGTCGGTCAGCCCGCGTTCGACGCCGACGAGTCGATGCAGCTGATCCTCGACGAACGGATCGGCTCCCTGTACCTGGTGCCGACGATCTACTGGTCGCTGCTGCGCACGGGCAGGCTCGGCGACGCCCGGGCGCTGGACAACCTGGCCTACGCCGGGGCCGCCATGACCCCGTCGCTGGCCGAGAAGCTGGTCGAGCAGGTGGCACCCGCCTCGTTCGTCAACCACTTCGGCTCGACCGAGATCTACACCTTCACCATCGGGCCGGACGTCGCCGCCAAGCCCGGCTGCGCGGGCCGGGCCGGGCTGTTCTCCCGGGTGCGGCTGATCGCCCCGGACGCGGGCGCCCCGGTCGACGAGGAGGTCGAGCGCGGGGCGCAGGGCCAGGTGATCGTCTCGATGGCCTCGCCCGAGGCCTTCGGCGGCTACTGGAACCGGCCGGACGCGAACACCAAGGCCATCCGGGACGGGTGGTACCACACCGGTGATCTCGCGATCGCCGACGAGGACGGCGACCTGTGGGTCTCCGGGCGCACCGACGACATGATCAACTCCGGTGGCGAGAACATCTACCCGGACGAGATCGAATCGGTCCTGGCCCGGTGTCCCGCGATCGACGACGTCTGCGTGGTCGGGCTGCCCGACGAGCGCTGGGGGCACGCGGTGACCGCGTTCGTGGTCCCCGTCCGCGGCGCCGACCCGCTGGCCACCGCCGAGCAGGCGCTGGCCTGGGCGCGGCAGGAGCTGCCGTCGCTGAAGCGGCCGAAGCGGGTGATCGCCGTCGACTCGATCCCGCGCTCCGGGGTCGGCAAGACGCTGCGCCGCACGCTCGTCGCGGGCGAGTACGACCTGAGGGGAGAAGCACGTGTCTGATGTCGTGGAGGCCACCCGCACCTGGGTCCCCAGCCGGGACGAGGACGCCGCGCTGGTGACCGGTCGGGGCGCGTTCCTCGACGACCTGGACCCGCTGCCCGGCACGCTGGTCGCCACCGTCGTGCGGTCCACCCGTCCGCACGCCCGGCTGCGCTCGGTCGACCTGAGCCGCGCCCGGGCCCACCCGGGGGTGGCGGCGGTGATCGGCCCGGAGGAGGTGCGCGCCGCGCTGCGGCCCTTCCCCCTGTCGACCGGCGCGGTGATGCCGTACCTGCCCACCGGCGTGGACAAGGTGCGCTTCGTCGGCGAGCCGATCGCCGTCGTCGTCGCCTCGGACCGCTACGTCGCCGAGGACGCCGCCGAGCTGGTCGCCGTGGAGTACGAGGAGCTGGGCGCCGTCACGGCGGCGCGCGCCGCGCTGGAACCGGACGCCCCGCTGCTGCACGAGGACGCCGGGTCGAACGTCGCCACCGACCGCACCTTCTCGTTCGGCCCGGTGGAGGAGCGGTTCCGGGACGCCGCGCACGTGGTGACCGGCCGCTACGACTTCCCCCGCTACTCCTCGGTGCCGATGGAGTGCTACTCCGTGATCGCCCAGTGGCTCGAGGGCGACGGCGGCCCGTCGGTGGAGTGCTGGGCGAACTTCCACGGACCGTTCTCGATGGTCCCGGTCATGGCGGGCGCGCTCGGGATCCCGACGTCTCGGGTGCGGTTGCACGTCCCCGCGGACATCGGGGGCAGCTTCGGGATCAAGGCGGGCATCTACCCGTACGTCGTGCTGATGGCGCTGGCCTCCAAGCACGCGGGGACGCCGGTCCGGTGGGCCGAGGACCGCGTGGAGCACCTGATGGCGAGCTCCACCGGCGCGGACCGGGCGATGACCTTCTCGGCCGCCGTCGACGCCGACGGCACCGTGACGGCCCTGCGCACCGACCTGATCGACAACGTCGGCGCCTACCTGCGCCCGCCGGAACCCTCCACGCTCTACCGCTGCTACGGCAACATCACCGGGCCCTACCGCATCGACGCGGTCGAGATCCGGGCCCGCGCCGTGGTCACGAACACCATGCCGACCGGGCTGAACCGGGGCTTCGGCGGCCAGCAGCTCTACTTCGGGCTGGAGCGGCTGATGGACGCGGTCGCCGCGGCGACCGGGCTCGACGTCGTCGAGGTGCGGCGCCGGAACCTGGTGTCGGCGTTCCCGCACGAGACGGCGACCGGGGGCGTGTACGACTCCGGTGACTACGCCGCGGCGCTGGACCTGGTCGTGAAGAACGCCGACCTGGCCGAGCTGGAGCGCAGGCGGGAGGCGGCCCGGGCCGCGGGCGCCTTCTACGGCATCGGCACCGCGCTCGTCGTCGACCCGTCCGGCACCAACATCGGCTACGTCGGCCTGGCCACCCCGGCCGAGGAGCGCAAGCCGGGCCGGGACAAGTCCGGCTCGACCGAGCACGTCCGGATGTCGGTGGACCTGCAGGGGATCGTGACCGTGCTGCTGGGGTCGGTCCCGCAGGGGCAGGGCCACGCCACGGTGGCGCGCAAGGTCGCGGCGCAGCGGCTCGGGCTGCCCCTGGAGCAGGTGCGGGTGGTCGTCGACATGGACACCGCGACGACCCCGTGGACGGTCACGTCCGGGTCGTACTCCTCGCGGTTCGCGCCGCTCGTCACGAGCGCGGTCGTCGCGGCCGCGGACACCATCGCCGCCACGGTGAAGGCGGCCGGGGCCACGCTGCTGGAGGGGGCCGACCCGGGCGAGCTGACCCTGCTCGACGGGAAGGTCGTGCACCCGGACGGCCGCGCGGTCGCCTTCCGGCACGCCGCAGGCGTCGTGCACTGGGACCCGGCGTCGCTGCCGGACGGCGTGCCCGCCCGGCTCTACGCCGAGGCCGAGTTCTCCCCGCGCGAGACCCGCGCGGCCACGGCGGACGACCGGATCAACTCCTCGCTCTGCTACGGCTTCGTGGCCGAGATCGTGGCGGTCCGGATCGACCCGGACACCCTCGAGATCACCGTGGACCGGGTGTCCTCGGTGCACGACGCCGGCACCGTGCTCGACCAGACCCTGCTCGACGGCCAGGTGTACGGCGCGCTCGTGCACGGCCTCGGCGGGGCCGCCTACGAGGAGTTCACCCACGCCGACTCCGGCCAGCCGACGGCGGCGACGTTCCTCGACTACCTGTGCCCGACCAGCGCGGAGGCGGGGTTCGACCTGCGCACCGACCACGTGGTGACCCCGTCCCCGCTGACCCCGCTCGGCGCCAAGGGCTGCGGCGAGGGGTCGTCCATGAGCTTCCCGGTGGCCTACGCCAACGCCGTCGCCGACGCGCTGGCCCCCCACGGGATCGAGATCACCCGCCTGCCGCTGCACGGCGAGGTACTGCACCGACTGCTCACCGAGAAGGAGAACTCCTGACATGGCACTCACCGGCGGCGACGTCGTCCTGGAGCGCGCGCACGACGGGCGGGTCGCGTACCTGACCCTGTCCCACGGCAAGTACACGGTCGTCACCATGGAGATGCGCAGGCTCGTCGCCGAGCGCTTCGCCGAGATCGACCGGGACCCGCAGATCCGCGTCGTCGTGGTCCGCTCGGACGGCGAGCACTTCACCTCCGGCGGCGACATCGCCGGGTTCATGGAGGTCGAGCCCATCGACCTCACCGACCTGGGCCAGGACGTCACCGCGCCCGCCCGCAGCACCAAGCCCGTGATCGCCGCGATCGACGGCTACTGCTTCGGTGTCGGCCTGGAGATGGTGCTGTCCTGCGACATCCGGCTCGGCACCCCGCGCACCCAGCTCGCGCTGCCCGAGATGAACCTCGGCATGATCCCCGGCTCCGGCGGCACCCAGCGCCTGGCCCGGCTGATCGGGCTGTCCCGGGCGAAGTTCCACATCATGACCGCGACGCGAATCCAGGCCCAGCAGGCGCTCGACTGGGGCATCCTGGCCGGCCTGCACGACGACCGGGACGCCCTGTACTCGGCCGTCGACGCGCTGGCGCTGAAGATGGCGGGCTTCTCACCCGCCGCGCTGCGCACGGCGAAGGAGGTGCTCGACCGCGGCGTCGACGGGCCGCTCTACACCGGCATCGAGCTGGAGCGGAAGGCCTACTCGATGCTGCGGGCGACCGCGGACTTCGCCGAGGGCGTGAAGGCGTTCGGGGAGAAGCGCGCCCCGCACTTCACGGGGCGCTGATGAAGGCCGCACCGTTCGCCTACGTCCGCCCCGGCAGGCTCGACGACGTGCTCGGCGAGCTCGCGGGCGGGGACGGCAAGGTCCTGGCAGGCGGGCAGTCCCTGGTGCCGGTCCTCGCGATGCGGCTGGGCCGCCCCGGCACGCTGGTCGACATCACGGCCGTGCCGGAGCTGGCCTCGGTGGGCCCGGACCAGCACGGGTACCGGATCGGCGCGGCGGTGCGGCAGCGCGCGGTCGAACACGACCCGGCGGCCCGGGCGGTCCCGCTGATCGGGATGGCCATGCCGTTCGTCGGGCACCGGGAGCTGCGCAGCCGGGGCACCGTCTGCGGCAGCCTCGCCCACGCCGACCCGGCCGCCGAGCTGCCCGCCGTCGCCTGCTGCCTGCAGGCGACCGTGGAGCTGGCGGGCCCGGCCGGGCGGCGCAGGCTGCCCGCCGAGGAGTTCGTGACCGGCGCGATGACCACCGCGGCCTGCCCGGAGGACGTCGTCGTCGCGGTGACGTTCCCCCACGCCCGGCCGGGCGAGGGGTACGGGTTCGCCGAGATCGCCCGCCGGCACGGCGACTTCGCCCTCGCCGGCGTGGTCACCCGGGTCCGGGTCGGTGCCGACGGCGGGGTGACCGAGGCCCGGCTGACCGGGTTCGGGATCTCCGACCGGGCCGTCACCCGGGACGTCACCTCGCTGCTCGCCGAGCACGAGGACGACCTGCGCCCGGCCACCGCCGCGCTGGCCGAGGACGTCGTCGACACCGGCGGCGACACCCACGGTTCCACCGGCTACCGACGCCGGTTGTTCGGAGTGCTCGCCGCCCGCGAGCTGTCCCGTGCGCTGCAGCGCGCCCGGGACCGGAAGGAGGGTTCATGACCACGGTCGAGCCGAGGCACGACGGTCTCGCAGGTCCCGCTCAGCCCCGCGACCGCGTCGCCGCCGACGAGACCGTCGGGATCACGATGACGGTGAACGGCACCGAGACCACGGTCACCGTGCCGCCGCGCGCGCACCTCGGTGACGTGCTGCGGGAGCAGCTCGGCCTCACCGGGACCCACCTGGGCTGCGAGCACGGCGTCTGCGGCATGTGCACCGTGCTCGTCGACGGCGAGGCCGCCCGGGCCTGCCTGTTGTTCGCGGTGCAGTGCGAGGGTGCGGAGATCGTGACCGTGGAGGGGCTGGGCACGCCGGACGACCAGCACCCGCTGCAGCAGGCGTTCTCCGCCCACCACGCGCTGCAGTGCGGCTTCTGCACCCCCGGGATGCTGATGAGCAGCTACGACCTGCTCACGACCACCCCCGAGGTGGAGAGCGAGGAGCTGCCCGAGCAGATGTCCGGCGTGCTCTGCCGGTGCACCGGCTACCGCGGGATCCTCGCGGCCGTCGACGACGTTCGGCAGCGCTACCCGGACGGCGTCCCCGGGCCACGGGCGTGCGGCGCGCGCACCCTGGTCGGACGGGGGAGCGGCGGCGGGACCGGCGCCGCGGCCGCGGAGGAGGACGTCCCCGCGGCGGCACTGGCACAGGAGGTGCGGCTGCCGTCCGGACCGCCGTCCGCGGTCGTGGACGTCACCAGCGCCCTGGGTTCCCCGGTCGAGCGGGTCTGGGCCGTGCTCGACGACTTCGACCTGCTCGCCCGGTGCCTGCCCGGGGCGCGGCTGACCGAGGTGCTCGACGGCGACCGCTACCGCGGCCGCGCCGTCGTCGCGCTCGGCCCGGTGAAGCTGTCCTTCGACGGCCTGGCCCAGGTCGTCGAGCGGGACCCGGCCGCGCACCGGCTGCGGTTCCACGCCCAGGGCGCCGACGCGGGCGGCAGCGCCACCCAGGCGGACGTGGTGCTGGCGGCCGAGGCCGGGCCGGACGGCGGCACGGTCCTGACCGCGCACGCCGACGTCCACCTCACCGGTCGGGTCGCGCAGTTCGGCCGGGCGCTGGCCGGGGACGTCTCGCGCAGGCTGTTCGAGCAGTTCGCGGCGAGCGTCGACGAGGCGGCGGAGACCGGGTCGGTCACCGCGCCGAGCCGCGGCGCGCAGCTGCGCCTGGTGGCGGGGACCGTCCGGGACACCGTCCGCGCGCTCGTCCGCCGCGGGTTCGCGCGCGTACGGCAGCGCTAGGACAAGATCGCAAGGAGGCGACACGATGACCGCACCCGAGGGTGGCCCCGCCGAGGGCTCCACCACCGCCGCGCCCCCGCGGCGGCCCGCCCGCCGCATCGAACCGGGGCCGGGCATCCGGTCCGGGCTGCGCGCACTGCCCCGACGGCTGAACCCCGCGACCGTCGGGGCCGGCGTGGTCGCCGCCGTGTTCGGCTGCACCGGCCCGGCGCTGATCGTGATCGACGGCGCCGCCGCGAACGGACTGCCCGGCCCGCTGATCTCGTCCTGGATCTTCGGGATCTACGTGTTCGGGGGCCTGATCTCGCTGCTTCTCGCGTTGCGCTACCGGATGCCGATCGTCGGCGCGTACTCCATCCCGGGCGCGGTGCTGGTGGTCGGGGCGCTCGGGACGTTCCCGTTCTCCGCCGTCGTCGGGGCGTTCCTCGTCGCGGGGCTGCTCGTGCTCGCGCTCGGGCTGTCCGGGCTGATCGGCACGGTGTCCCGATGGCTGCCCCAGCCGATCGTCATGGCGATGATCGCCGGCGCGCTGGTCCGGTTCGGAACCGGGGTGGTCACCGCGGCCGAGTCCGCGCCCTGGATCGCCGCGGCCGCGATCGTCGGGTTCCTGCTGCTGTCCCGGTTCGTGCCGGTGGTGCCCGGCGCCCTCGGTGCCCTGGTCGCCGGGGTGATCGCGGCTGCGGCCACGGGTGGGTTCGCCACGCAGGCCTCCGCCGTGGACGGCTGGACGGCGCCGGTGCTGGTGGCCCCGACGTTCGACGTCGCCGCGATCCTGGCCGTCGGGGTCCCGCTGGCGGTCCTCGTGATCGCGGCGGAGAACGCCCAGGCCTACGGTGTGCTGCTCAGCCAGGGCTACCGGCCGCCGATCAACGCCATGACGGTCGCGAGCGGCGTCGGCGGCCTGCTGGCCCCGCTGACCGGGGGCCACAACGCCAACATCGCCGGCCCCATGACCGCGATCTGCTCGGGCCCGCAGGCGGGGCCGGACCCCGACGCCCGCTACGCCGCGAGCGTCGTCAACGGGGTGCTGTTCATCGCGTTCGGCGTCCTCGCCGGGGTCGCGGTCACGGCGGTCACGGCGCTGCCGTCCGAGCTGGTGGCGGTCGTCGCGGGGCTCGCCATGATCGGGGTGCTGGTGTCGTCGTTCCGGGGCGCGTTCGGCGAGGGCCGCTTCCGGATCGGCGCGCTGACCGCCCTGGTGGTGGCGATGAGCGAGGTCGCGCCGCTGGGGATCTCCAGCCCGTTCTGGGCGCTCGTCGCCGGGGTCGCGATCTCGGCGGTGCTCGAGCCGGGGGACTTCCGGGTGCGGGCCGAGGCCGGCTGAGCCGGGATCCCGGGCGCACGCCGGACACCCGAACGGGTGCCGCGCGTGCGCCCGGCGAAGTATCTGTACTAACGTACGAATTGTGGATGGCCGCCACAGCCGCAGCGCCCGGACCCGAGCCGCGCTGCTCGATGCCGCGATCGAGATCATCTGCACCGAGGGCGTCGCCGCCGCGACCCAGCGGGCGGTGGCCGCGCGGGCGGGCACGTCGCCGGCCTCCACGACCTACCACTTCAGCACCGCGGACGACCTCCTGGTCGCCGCGTTCGAGCTGACCTTCAGCCGCACCCTCGCCGACTTCCGCAGGCTGGAGCAGGAGGTCGTCGCGCGCCGGATGACGCTCCTCGACGCGGCGATGGAGCTGGTGGGCCGCGCGCCCTACGGCACCCACGTGCCGGCGGACGGCGTCATCCAGCTGACCCTGACCGCGATCCACGAGCCGCGGCTGCGGCCGATCGCGGACGCCTTCGTCGAGGGCTTCTCCGCCCTGTTCCGGCCGCTGGTGCAGCCCCCCGCCGCGGCGGACACCCTCGTGCGCGCGCTGTCCGGGCTGATCCTGCACGAGATGGCCCGCGGCGCCGCCACCCCCACCGCGACGATGCGCGCCGACATGGCGCGCCTCTTCGCGGCCTTCGGCATCCCCGTCACCGACACCGACCCAGCCCGTCGCGAGGAACCGGAGTGAGACATGACCACCACGACCACGACCACGACGACCGCCGCGTGGCCCAGCGGCCGATCGGGTCACGACGCCGTGCTCGCCCAGTTCGGCGAGGGTCGCGCCGACCTGATGGGCTGGGCGCTGACCACCGGTGACCCGCTGGCGGACGCCGTGGTCACCGAGATGCACGAGCTCGGCATGGGGGTCGCGCGACCGCTGCTCACCCGGGGGATCCAGGACGGGCTCGGCTCCCTCGACGATCCGCCGCCCGCGCTGGCGGCGTTCCTGCACCAGACCGAGACGCCGCCCGCCTACGCGGACGACCACCTCCTCGACCAGGCGTCGCGGCCGTACTTCAGCTCGCCGACCCCGGTCCACATCCTCTCGCTCAGCGCGGGCGCCCTGGTCCGGGTCTACGAGTCCCCGTCGATCGCGAAGGTGCTCTCCACGACCGGCAGGCTCGTGGACCGCGCGGAGAAGCGGCTCACCGAGACCGGCACCTGGGTCACCCAGGCGATGCTGCCGGGCAACCTGCGCCCCGGGAAGCCCGGGTACGTCGCCACGCTGCACGTGCGGATGCTGCACGCCCACATGCGCAGGCTGGCGCTCGACCGCGGGTACGACAGCACGGTCGACGGCGTGCCGATCAACCAGGTCGACCTGGCCCGGACCTGGATGGACTTCACCCTCACCGCCTACACCGCCGAGGAGCTGATGGGGTTCGGGCTCACCGGGCGCGAGCTCGACGGTCTGTACCGGTACTGGTGGCACGTCGCCCACCTGCTCGGCGTCGATGCCCGGCTGGTCGAGGGGATCACCGGCAACCAGGCCGCCCGCCGGGTCGACGACCTCCTGCAGGCCGTGACCGGGCCTGTCTCGGAGGACTCCGCACGGCTCGCCGACGCGACCCTGGACTCGATCGCCTCCCTCCTGCAGCAGTTCCTGAAGCTGCCGCCGCGCCTGTCGCGGCCCGCCCTCGACGCCCTCACCCGCCGGATCCACGGCGTCTCGATGAGCGAGGACCTGCAGATCGCGCCCGAACCCGTCGCCGACGCCGTGCTCACCCCCGTGATCGCAGGATTCCGCGCGGCCCGTGCGGCCCGCCGTCGGTCGTCGGAGCGCTGGGAGGCCGCCATCGACGCGAACATCGCCGCCGAGCGGGCTCGGGGGGACGCGAAGGCCGAGCCCACCGCCTACGAACGGGGCGCCACGGGATCGGAGGACTGAGCGCTGCGCCGCGGGCGGGCCGTCTCGCGGGTGGCGCAGGTCGAGGACCGCGACGGCGACGGGGCGGTGGTCAGCGTTCGGTGAACCGGCGCATGTGGGTCTGCGGTTCCCCGGTGGTGAAGGCCGCACCGAACTCGGCCACGCTCGCGCGGGTGGCGTCCTCGATGGACTGGGACTGCCACTCCCGGAGCAGCCGCTTCTGCTGCCGCAGGACCTGCGGGCCGAAGCCCGCGAAGCGCTCCGCGTGCGCGGCGATCCGCGCGTCGAGCCCGTCGAGCGGGACCAGCTCGTCCACGAGACCCCAGGTCAGCGCGGTGACGGCGTCGATGGGCTCGCCGGTGAGCAGCATCCGGGAGGCGCGCGCGGCGCCGACCAGCCGCGGCAGGAGCGCGGCATGGATGACCGACGGGATGCCCAGGGCCACCTCGGGCATCCCGAACCGGGCGTCCTCGGCGGCGATGCGCAGGTCGCAGGCCATCGCCAGCTCCAGCCCGGCGCCCAGGGTCCAGCCGGGCAGCCGGCAGACGACCGGGGTCGGGAACAGCCGGACCGCCTCGCACAGCTCGCGCAGCCCGTCGATGAACACCTCGGCGGTGCCCCGGTCGAGCCCGGCCATCTCGTAGACGTCCGCGCCGGCGACGAACGCCTTGTCCCCGGTGCCGCGCAGCACCAGGACCCGCAGGTCGGACCGCGCGAGAGCGGCGAGCGCGGCGCGCAGGTCGGCGACCACGGGGGAGCCGAGGACGTTGGCGGAGGTGGCGTCGGTGATCGTCAGGGTGGCGATCCCGGACTCGACGACGGCGTCGGCGTGGGTCATGGCCCCATCCTCACCCGCGCCGGGTCAGGGGAGCTCCAGGAGGCGGTCCGGGTCGGCGAGCACCTCGGCCAGGACCGCCTCGGCGGCGCCCCGCACGGTCGCGGCGTCCCCGTGGCGGGAGGCCACGACCCGCTCCGGCGGATGCCCCATGCAGCGGGTCGCGAGCTCGGCCTCCACCGCGGGCAGCAGGTGGGGGACGAGCTCGGCGAACAGCCCGCCGAGCACCACGACCGGCAGGTCGACGACGTTGACCACCGACGACAAACCCACGCCCAGCGCCGTGCCCGCCCGGCGGACCGCCTCGACCGCACTCGGCTCGCCCCGTTCCAGGGCCCGCCGCAGGGCGGCGAGGTCCGCGCACCCGCTCGTCGCGAGCAGCGCGTCCCGGCCTGCGAACTGTTCGACGCAGCCGCGGCCGCCGCAACCGCAGGCGGGGCCGTCCGGCTCGACGACGACGTGCCCGATCTCGCCCGCGAACCCGCGGGTGCCCCGCAGCACCCGCCCGTCGACGACGAGCCCGCCGCCGATGCCGACGTCCGCGGAGACGTAGACCAGGTCGGGCGCGACGTCGAGGTGGGCGAGCGCCCCGAAGGTCGCCTCGTTCCCGACCAGCACCCGCCCCGGCGAACGGCGCGTTGGTTCACCGGGTGTGAGCGAACGCGCCGTTCGCCGCGGGGTGGGGGCGGGTGCCGGGCTCAGGGTGGGGCGGGTGCCGTTCAGGGCGGGGAGGTTGGGGGCCCGCACCACCACCGTGTCGTCCGGTGTGCCGCTGAGCAGGGCGGGGAGGGCGAGGCCGGTGCCGAGCACCGGTCGTCCCAGCTCGGCGGCGAGGTCGGCGGCGACCTGGGCCGCGCCGGCGTAGATCGCCTCGGCGGTCAGGGCGCGGTGGTCGCGGGGCACCCGGCGCCGGCCCGCGGACACGCCGTCCAGGCCCGACGCGCCCGCCACGACGGCGTCGACCTCGATCGACACGCCGACGGCCACGGGCGAGCGCGGCCCGAACCCCACCGGACGGGCGGGCCGCCCGGGCCCCGCCGGCGCCGCGGTCTCCTCGACGAGCACCCCGACACGGACGAGGGGGTCCAGCAGCGAGGCGACGGTCGCGCGGGTCAGACCGGTGCGGCTCGCCAGCGCCGCCCGGGAGGCGGGTCCGGCGCGCAGGGCCGCGAGCAGCAACCCGAGGTTGTGACGCCGGAGCGCGGCGGGCCCGATCGCGCGGGGCGTGGACAGGACGACCTCCCGAGAGATCGGCGCCGAAGGCGCGGGCCGGGTCAGCGGGCGCCGGTGAGGTGTTCGAGGGCCAGCTGGTGGAGGCGGACGAAGCCGTAGCCGCGTTCGCCCGCGGCGTCCGGGTCGTAGTCCTCGAAGGCGCTGCGGTCCGCGAGCAGGTCCTGGAGGGACTCGCCGGGGTCCAGGGTCGGCAGGGCCAGGTCCGGGATGCCCGCGAGCGCCTGCGCCTGCACGACCTCGGGATCCGCGCGGAAGGCCGCGGCCCGCTCGGCCAGGATCAGGTAGGTGCGCATGTTGGCCGACGCCGAGTCCCACACCCCGGTGATGTCCTCGGTGCGCGAGGGCTTGTAGTCGAAGTGCCGGGGCCCCTCGTAGCCCGCGGTCTCCAGCAGGTCGACCAGCGCGAAGGCGTTCAGCAGGTCGCCGTGGCCGAACACCAGGTCCTGGTCGTACTTGGCGCCGCGCTGTCCGTTGAGGTCGATGTGGAACAGCTTGCCCGCCCAGAGCGCCTGGGCGATGCCGTGGGCGAAGTTGAGCCCGGCCATCTGCTCGTGGCCGACCTCGGGGTTCACCCCGACCAGCTCGGGGTGCTCCAGCCGCTCGATGAAGGCCAGCGCGTGCCCGACCGTCGGGAGCAGGATGTCCCCGCGGGGCTCGTTGGGCTTGGGCTCGAGGGCGAACCGGATGTCGTAGCCGCGGTCGAGGACGAAGGCGCAGAGCAGGTCCATCGCCTCGGCGTAGCGGTCCAGCGCGGCCCGGACGTCCTTCGCGGACTCGTACTCCGCGCCCTCGCGGCCGCCCCACAGCACGAACGTCTGCGCGCCGAGCTCGGCCGCCAGCTCGATGTTGCGCAGCACCTTCCGCAGGGCGAACCGGCGGACGCCGCGGTCGTTGCCGGTGAAGCCGCCGTCTTTGAACACGGGGTGGGTGAACAGGTTGGTCGTGATCATCGGGACGACCATCCCGGTGCTCTCCAGGACCTCGCGCAGCCTGCCGACCTGCTTGTCCCGGGTCGACTCGTCCGGGCGGAAGCCGAACAGGTCGTCGTCGTGGAAGGTCAGGCCCCAGGCGCCCCGCTCGGCCAGCCGGTGGACGGCCTCGACGACGTCGAGCGGGGGGCGGGTCGCCTCGCCGAAGGGGTCGCGGGCCTCCCACCCGACCGTCCAGAGACCGAAGGAGAACCTGTCCGCGGGGGTGGGCGACCTCATCGTCCGCTCCTTTTCGATGGAACCTGAACTAATTCGGCCGGACTGTAGCCCCGGAGGATCCGGGGCCACAACCCTCAGCTGAGCCGCTCGTAGACGACGGCCATGCCCTGGCCGCCGCCGACGCACATGGTCTCGAGCCCGATGCTCTTGTCCTTGGTGCGCAGGCCGTTGAGCAGGGTGGTGGTGATGCGGGCGCCGGTCATGCCGAAGGGGTGGCCGACGGCGATGGCGCCGCCGTGGACGTTGAGCTTGTCCCCGAACGGGTCGATGCCCAGGTCGCGGGCCGACGGGATGACCTGGGCGGCGAAGGCCTCGTTGATCTCGACGAGGTCGACGTCGTCGATGGTCATCCCGGCGCGGGCGAGGGCCTGCCTGGAGGCCTCGACCGGTCCGTAGCCCATGATCTCCGGGGACAGCCCGGTCACCCCGGTCGAGACGACGCGGGCGAGCGGGGTCAGGCCGAGGTCACGGGCCCGGGTGTCGGACATGACGATCAGGGCGGCGGCGCCGTCGTTGAGCGGGCAGCAGTTCCCGGCGGTGACGAACCCGTCGGGGCGGAACACCGGCTTGAGCTGGGAGACCGCCTCGTAGGTGACGCCGGCGCGGGGCCCGTCGTCGGTGCTCACCGTGGTGCCGTCGGGCAGGGTGACCGGAGTGATCTCACGGGCGTAGAACCCGGCGTCGATCGCCTGCTCGGCGAGGTTCTGCGAGCGGACGCCGAAGCGGTCCATGTCCTCGCGGGTGACGCCCTTGAGCCGGGCGAGGTTCTCCGCGGTCTGCCCCATGGCGATGTAGGCGTCCGGGAGGACGCCGTCGGCGCGGGGGTCGGTCCAGGTGTCGGTGCCGGACTCGGCGGTGGCTGCGGTGCGGGCCTCGGCATCGGTGAAGAGCGGGTTGTGGGTGTCCGGCCAGGAGTCCGAGCTGCCCTTGTCGAAGCGCGACACGGTCTCGACGCCCGCGGAGACGAACACGTCCCCCTCGCCGGCCCGGATGGCGTGCATGGCCATGCGCGTGGTCTGCACCGAGGAGGAGCAGTAGCGGGTGATGGTGGTGCCTGGCACGGTGTCCAGGCCGAGCAGCACCGCGACGATGCGGCCGAGGTTGTCGCCGGACTCGCCGCCGGGCATGCCGCAGCCGAGGATCAGGTCGTCGATCTCGGTGGGGTCCAGCGCGGGGACCTGGTCCAGGGCGGCCCGCACCATCTGGACGGTGAGGTCGTCCGGTCGCATGCTCGCCAGCGAGCCCTTGCGGGCGCGGCCGATGGGGGAACGGGCGGCGGCGACGATCACTGCTTCGGGCACGGTGTCTCCTTCGACGTGGAACGAGATCACCTTAACGGCGGGGTCCCCCGGGCCGACTCCTCTGCGAGAGGAAGGACACTGACGTGGACGACATCGCCGGCGCGCTCGACAGCCTGCTCGCGATCACGGCGGTCGCGGCGTTCGCCCCCCTGCTCGCGGGGCTGGTCCCGAGGCTGCCGGTGCCGCAGGTGGTGCTGCTGCTGGCGGGCGGGATGGTCATCGGGCCGCAGGTCCTCGGGCTGGCCTCGCCCACGGCGGTGGAGCCGCTGGCGGACCTCGGGCTCGGGTTCGTGTTCCTGCTCGCGGGCTACGAGATCGACCAGCGGCTCTACCGGCAGGACGCCGGCAGACGCGCGATCGTCGCGTGGTTCGCGTCACTGGCCGTCGGGCTGGCGGTGGTGGGCCTGCTGACCTGGCTCGGGGTGGTGCGCGCGTTCGTCCCGGTCGCCCTCGCGATGACCACCACGGCGCTGGGCACGCTCGTGCCGATCCTGCGCGAGAACGCCATGCTGCGCGGCCGGTTCGGGAGCTACCTGCTCGCGGGTGGGGCCGCGGGGGAGCTGCTGCCGATCCTGGCGATCGCGGTGTTCCTCGGCATCGGCAACCGCTGGGTGGCCCTGCTGTCCCTGGGCACGGTCCTGGTGCTCGCGGTGCTGCTCGGCTTCGCCACCCGGGTGCTGCGCCCGGGCGGGCGGCTCGCGGCCGTGTTCACCGAGCGCCAGCACGAGACCAGCCAGATCCAGCTGCGCTTCACCGTCCTGCTGCTGGTGTTGCTCCTCGCCGTCACCGAACGCTTCCATCTCGACGCCGTGCTGGGCGCCTTCGTCGCGGGGATGGTGCTGCGGCGGTGGGCGGGCGGGAGTGCGCCGGTGCTGGAGGAGAAGCTCGACGTCACCGGGCACGGGTTCCTCATCCCGATCTTCTTCGTGTACTCCGGCATGACGATCGACCTCGACGCCATCGCGCAGGCGCCGCTGCGGCTGCTGCTGTTCTTCGGGCTGATGGTGGCGATCCGGGGGCTGCCCGCCCTGCTCGTCTACCTCGGGGTGCTGTCGCTGCGCGAGCGCGTGCAGCAGGCGCTGGTCACCGCCACCGCCCTACCCCTGGTCGTCGCGCTGAGCGAGATCGGGTTGCGCAACGGCACGATGCTGCCCGAGAACGCCGCAGCCCTCGTCGGCGCGGGGATGCTGACCGTGCTGGTCCTGCCCGCGATCGCGGTGGCGCTGCGCCGCCCCGAGCCCGTCCCGCTGCAGCAGGAGCCGGAGCAGGGCGTGCTCTAGCGAACGATCGATCTGGACGCGGGCGGTCCCACCGCGCAGAATCCCTCGTCGATGGACATCACCTATCCGCCCGACGCCGAGCGGTTCCGGGCCCGCATCAGGACCTTCCTCGCCGAGAACCTGCCTGCGGGCTGGGCCGGGGTGGGCGCCCTCCCGCCGGACGAGCGGGCGGAGTTCGCCACCCGGTGGCGGGCCACGCTCGCCGAGAACGGGCTGGTCGCCGTCTCCTGGCCGAAGGAGTACGGCGGGGCCGGGCTCACGGACGTCGAGCAGGTCGTCCTGGCCGAGGAGCTCGCCCGAGCGGGCGCCCCGAGCGGCGGCGAGAACGACGGGTTCGGCATCGGCATGCTCGGCAACACGCTGATCCAGCTGGGGACCGAGGAGCAGAAGTCCTACTTCCTGCCGCGGATCCTGTCCGGCGAGCACCGGTGGTGTCAGGGCTACTCCGAACCGGACGCCGGGTCCGACCTGGCGGGCCTGCGCACCCGCGCCGTGCTCGACGGCGACGAGTGGGTGATCGACGGCCAGAAGATCTGGACCTCCGCCGGGCACACCGCCAACTGGATCTTCGTGTTGGCCCGCACCGACCCGGCGGCGCCGAAGCACAAGGGCATCACGTTCCTGCTGGTCCCGATGGAGCAGCCCGGGGTGGAGGTGCGGCCGATCGTCAACGCCGCCGGGCACTCCCTGTTCAACGAGGTGTTCTTCACCGGGGCCCGCACGCGCGCGGACCTCGTCGTCGGCGGGGTCGGCGGCGGGTGGCGCACGGCGATGACACTGCTGGGCTTCGAACGCGGCGGCCAGGTCACCACGCAGGCGATCGAGTTCGCCCGGGACCTCGACCGGCTCGTCGAGCTGGCCCGCGACCGCGGCCTGACGAGCGACCCGCGGATCCGGGACGAGCTCGCCTGGTGCGCGGCGCGGGTGCAGGTCATGCGCTACCGCGGCCTGCGCGGGCTGACCGCGCTGCTGCAGGGGCGCACCCCGGGCGCGGACGGCGCGATCAGCAAGCTGGTCTGGAGCGAGTACTTCCAGCGCTACACCGAGCTGGCCGCCGAGATCCTCGGCCCGGAGCTGCTCGCGCCGACCGGGCCGGGCAGCGGCGAGGTGCTCCGCGTGGCCGAGGTCGGCACGCCCAACTCGTCGAGGGCGTGGGTCGACGAGCTGCTCTACGCCCGCGCCGGGACGATCTACGCGGGGAGCTCGCAGGTGCAGCGCACGATCATCGGCGAGCAGCTGCTCGGGCTGCCACGCGAACCCCGGCTCGACGGCGGCCCGTTCGCCGAGATCCGCCCCGGGAAGGGTGCCTGATGGACTTCGCCTACGACGCCGAACAGGACCAGTTCCGCGCGAGCATCCGCAGCTTCCTCGCCGACCACGCGGACCCCCGTGCGGCCGACGGGCACGACGGCTTGCTCTGGCAGCGGTTGTGCACGGACTTCGGCGCGGCCGGGCTGCACGCCCCCGAGGAGCACGGCGGCGGCGGGTTCACACCGGTCGAGACGGCGCTGGTGCTCGAGGAGCTCGGCCGGGCGCTCGCGCCCGTCCCGGCCTGGGGCACGGTGGCCGCGGCCGAGGCCGTGCTGCGGCTCGGCGGCGCGGACGTCCGCAAGGAGGTGCTCCCGCCGCTGCTCGCGGGGGAGCGGATCGGCGCGTTGGCCCTGGTCACGGAGGCGGACCTCGACCCCGCGCGGGTGCCCGTGCGGGCCGACGGCGAGACCCTGACGGGCACGGTGCCGGTCGTGCCGAACGGGCACGTGGCGGACGTGCTGGTCGTCCCGGCCCTGGTCGGCGACCGGGTCGTGCTCCACGTGGTCACCGAGTTCGAGGCCGAGCGGCAGGACTCCCTCGACCTCACCCGCCCCGTCGCGGCCGTGCGGCTCACCGACGCCCCCGGGACCCCGCTGGACGAGGGGGACCTCGACCGGCTGCTCGACGTCCTGCGCGTGCTGCTCGCCGCGGATCTGCTCGGCACCGCCGGCGCCTGCCTGGGCGCCGCGGTGGCGTACGCGCACACCCGGGTGCAGTTCAACCGGCCGATCGGCTCGTTCCAGGCCGTCAAGCACCGGTGCGCGGAGCTCGCCGTGGAGCTCGACGCCGCCCGCGCCGCCGTGATGTTCGCGGCGCTGGCCGCGGCCGAGGACTCGCCCGAGCTGGCCACGGCCGCGCCGGTGGCCAAGTTCCAGGCCGCGGACACCGCGGTGGCCTGCGCCGCGGCGTCGATCCAGATCCACGGCGGCATCGGCTTCACCCGGGAGCACGACGCCCACCTGTTCTACCGCCGCGCCCTGACCGGGGCGGCCCTGCTCGGCAGCAGCGCCCGCCAGCGGGAGGTGCTCGCGAGCCGACTCGGCTTCTGACGCCGGGGGAGGGAAATCCGCTCGCCCGGACGGGCAGCCCGCCGGCACCCTCGGGCCGTGCGGGTGGAGTTCGGGAGGAGAGCGGGCGGCGGGTCCGTCGCGGTGCTCGTGCGGCCGGACGGTGTCCGCCTGCGCCTGACCTCCTACGACCGCAAGTACCTGATCCCCCACGACCTGGCCCACTTCGCCACTGAGCAGGAGCTCGGCCTGACCGACGGGCTGTTCGGCAGCATCGCCGCGGGCGCGCTGTTCGACAGCGTCGAGGTGCTGTCCGGCACCCGCGCGGGCGTCCGGTCGGAGGCGGTGCGGCGCCGCAACGCCGCGGCGCTCGCGCTCACGGAGTCCCTGGTCGGGGTCGTCCACCTCGTCGCGAACGACCCGGGCGCCCCGGAGCGCGCGGTGACCGACGGGATCGAGCGCGCATGGGGCGGCGTCCGCGAGGGCCGCTGCCCCCACCGGCCCGAGCGGCGGCTCGCCGCCCTCCGGTCGCTGCGCGCGCTGGGGGACCGGTTCGCCGCGCTCGGGCCGGCCGAGACGCTGGAGCTAGTGTTCGACGTGCGCCCGCACCGCTGAGCCGTCCTCGCTGGTCCAGCCCTTCTTCTGCGCGTAGGCGAGCATCCCGGCGAGGTCGTCCTCCCAGCCCGCGGGGACGTTCCCGGCCAGCCTGCGGATCGCCGCGACGTCGATCATCACGTGCTCGCCGTCCGGGAGGACGGCGCCGAGCGCGGCCCGCTCGACGGCGGCGGCCAGGTCTGCGCCGCCCAGGTCGGACCGGACGGAGAAGGCGGTGACGTTCTCGGGCTCGACGAGCTCGGCCGCGTCGGCGGTGAGGCGGAAGTACATGAGCCCAGTATGGGTCACCGTCGGCGTGCGGAAAGATCTCTCCCGTGACGATCCCCGTGTACCTCGACTGCGACACCGGCATCGACGACTCGCTGGCCCTCCTCTACCTGCTGCACTCGCCCGAGATCCGGCTGCTCGGGATCGGCGCGGTACACGGCAACATCGACGCCGAGACCGCCGCGCGGAACACCCTGGACCTCCTCGCGTTGGCGGGCGCGGACGTCCCGGTGGCGATCGGGGCCCGGGACCCCCGGGCGGGGGGGTACGCGGGCGGGGCGCCGCACGTCCACGGGGTCGACGGGATCGGCGGGGTCGCGCTCCCGCCGTCGGGCCGGGCGGCGGTCGCGGAGTCCGCGGCCGAGATGCTGGTCCGGCTCGCGGCCGAGCACCCGGGCGAGCTGGAGGTCCTCGCCGTCGGGCCGCTGACCAACCTGGCCGCCGCGCTGGACCTCGACCCGGACCTGCCCACGAAGGTGCGGCGGGTCGTGGTGATGGGTGGGGCGGCCCGGACCTCGGGCAACGTCTCGGCGGTCTCCGAGGCCAACATCCACAACGACCCCGAGGCGGCGGCCCTGGTCGTCGCCGCGCCCTGGCCGATCGTGCTGGTCCCGCTGGACGTCACCATGGCCCACCGGTTCACCGAGGCGGACCAGGCGGCGCTGGCGGCCTCGGCCGATCCCGCGGCGCGCGCCGTCGGGGCCATGCTCGACCAGTACTTCACCTTCTACCAGGGCGTCTACGGCGTCCGCGGCTGCGCGCTGCACGACCCGCTGGCCGCCGCGCTGCTCGTCGGCGGGATCACCGCCACGCACGCCCCCGCCGTCCCGGTCGTGGTGGACGACACGCACGGACCCGGCCGCGGGCAGACGCTGGTCGACCTGCGCCACCAGCGCAGCGGCGAGACCGACGTGCCGGGCGCCCACGTGCGCGTCGTGCTGGACATCGACCCGCCGCTGGCGCCACACCTGCGCGAGCGGCTGCTGGCGCGGTACGGTCCGTCCGTGGGGTGAAGCAGGCCGCCCCTCCCTGACCCGGGAGGAGTGCACCCATGACGCTCGCCGAATCCGCACCGATGGGCATCGCGGTCCCGGCCGCGGGGTTCTACACGATCACCCTGCGCGGGTCGCTGGACCGGGTGGTCGGTGCCCGGTTGCTCCGGCTGGTGGACGCCCGCCTGCAGATGGCCGCCTACGGCCACGCGGTCACCCGGCACGTGCTGCTCGACGTCGGCGGGCTCGACGCCGTCGACCCGGGCGGCGAGGCCGCCCTGCGGCACGCCGCGCACGCCTGCGACCGCCGCGGCATCACCCTCGACCTGGTCGGGGCCGCCGCGGTCGGGCCGCACCTGGGCATCGGGGCGCGGCAGGCGCTGGCGCGGTACCGCAGCTTCCCGGACGTCCCCACGGCGGTGGCCGCGCTCACCGACTGACCAGCGCGGCCACGATCTCCAGCTCGCGCCGGTCGCGCGGCGCGGGGACCAGGACCACGCCAGCGTCGAGCCGCACGCCGGCGAGGGGATGGGGGACCGCCCATCCCTTTGCGACCGCGTCGTAGGCCCACGCCGGGGGCAGCGCGACGTGGACGCTGCCGTCGGGGTGCAGGTGGGCGCGCTCGCGGGTGGCCGGGTCGACGTAGGGCCCGCGGTCGGAGAGCAGGGAGCGGGTGCCCGGCGGGCCGATCGCCGCGGGCGCCCAGTCTCGGGTGTCGAGCCGCTCCCACAGGGCGTCGGACAGGTCGGCGCCGCAGGCGACCGGGAGCTGCGGCAGGTCCGTGGTGGTGTCCGGCGGGCCGCCGGCGCGGGCAGGCAGCCTACCCAGGCCCGGCCAGTCCGCCTCCGGCCCGTCGGGCAGCGGGTTCTCGCCGTGGGCGTGCAGATGGTCGAGCCGGTCGCCGAGCCAGCCGCCCGCCGCCCCGACGATCTCGCCCGCCAGCTGCGCCGCGGACGCGGTGCGCGCCAGCCGGACCGGGGCCCCGGACTCACGCCGCAACCAGTGGCGGGTGCGCGCGGCCGGGTCGGTGCCCTCCTCGGTCGCCTCCGCGAGGAACACCGGCACGCCGCGGAGCGCGCCCGACGGCAGCTCGCCCGCGGGCAGGGCGCCGTGCAGCAGGACCGCCCCCGAGAACCGCTCGGGCGCGGCGAGCAGCAGCGCGCCCGCGACCGTGACGCCGGTGCGGAAGGCGAGCAGGAGCACCGACCGGTCGGGATCGCCCTCGCCGCCCAGCCAGCCGAGCAGCCAGTCGACGGTCGAGGCGAGCTCGGACTCGTCGGTGAACCAGGTGAAGCCGCGCGCCGCGGGCCGTGGCGCGCGCACCGCGGCGTACGCGACCGGGCCGTGCGGCAGCCACGGCGAGATCTCGATCATGGAGTGCTCGCTCGTGCCGTTCCCGTGCACCACCACGACCAGTGGCGCGGCGGGGTGCTCGGAGCCCCACCGGGCCACCATCGGCTCGCCGAGCGTCATCCGCCGGACGCTAGCGGCGGCCCCGCCGTGCCGCCGTCTCAGTTCGAGGCACCCCCGGCGGCCACCGTGGCCGCGGAGGTCCGGGTGCGGGCGGAGGCGAAGCCCAGCCAGGTGTGCCGGTTGTTCCACCAGCACCACCCCACCTTGGGGGCCTCCTTGTGGGCCTTCCCGTCCCGGCCGGTCCCGTTGGAGATCCAGATCGCGGGGGTGCGCGCGTCGAATCCGCCGCGGGGCTTGCGCAGGCGCGAGCCGATCGTCATGAAGCAGAGGTTGCGGACGAGGACCTCCGGGTCCTGCAGGACCCACAGGACGCCCTCGGTGAGGGTCAATGGCGAGCCGCTCAGCTCCGTCAGCGCCTCGGCCGGGCTCCGGTTCAGCAGATGGTCGCCGCGGTCCAGGCCTTCGGCGAGGTAGACCGGGGCGTCGGGCAGCTCCACGGTCGGGCCGAAGTCGTCGACGTCCGTCATGTCCTCGACCACGAAGCCCGGCCGGTCCGAGCGTTGGAGCAGGGGCGCCAGGGCGGACGGCCGGGCTCCCGCGACGACGACCAGACCCGGCCGGTCCGGCAGTGTCGCGGCGGCGGTCCGCAGTTCGTCGGGGGTGAGCGGGCCGGTGGCGTCGAGCGCGACGAGCCGGTCGATCTGCGCGGACACGGACGGCAGCATGGAACCTCCTGGGGATCGGCCTGTCCGCAACGTCCCGGCCGTCCGTTCTGTTCCCGCTCCGCCCCGGCCGTCCGCCCGTTCGTCTCCGGCCTGCTACCGCCGACTGGTCGGTGAATCGACATTCACCGAATTCGTTTCCGCGGCCGGGCGAAGGGCCTAGGGTCGAATACGCGAGTCGAACGTGGACATGCTCGAAGGAGTGCATGGTGCGTACCAATCCGCTGTATGCGAATCCGGTCGTCCGTCGTCGTCACGCCCTGTCCACAGTGGGCGCGGGAGCCGTTCCGGCCTGGTGGGCCCCGCGCGCGGCGGGAAATCGCAGTTGGTGGACCGCGCGCTGGGCACGTCCCGGGAATTGACGCCACCGCGCGACCATTCGAGAAGAAGTCCGAGGTCTCACCCCTGCCGGCGGCGCTCCCGAGCCGGCACGATCGCTCTCACGAACGATCGCTCAGGGAGGAGTGCGCGTGAACGACCTGACGGGTCTGGTCGCGGTGGTGACCGGGGGCAACGGCGGGATCGGCCTCGGCATGGCGACCGGCATCGCGAAGGCGGGCGGCGACATCGCGATCTGGGCGCGGGACGCCGCCAAGAGCGCCGACGCGGTGAAGCGGCTGACGGACCTCGCGGTGAAGGCGATCGCCCTCCCGGTCGACGTCACCGACGAGGCGCAGGTGGGCGAGGTTATGGAGCGCACGGTCGCCGAGCTCGGCCCGCTCGGCTGCATGATCGCCCCACCGGGTCCGGGTCAACGCGCTCGTCCCGGGCTGGACCCGCACCGGCCTGTCCGAGGGCGGCTACCGGGACGAGCGGTTCCGGGACGCCACCACGCGCCGCACCCCGGCCCGCCGCTGGGCCGATCCCGCGGAGTTCGAGAGGGTCGGCGCCTACCTGGCCGACCCGTCGCCGACCTTCCACACCGGCGACGAGATCGTCGTCGACGGGGGGTACTGCGTTTTCTGACGCGGGTAGCCTCGCGCGGGTGAAGCGTGCGGGGACGGTCGGGGCGCTCGTGGGTGCCGCAGGCGCGGCGGCGGCGTGGGTGGCGAAGGACTACCGCCGGTGGCGGGCGCTCGATCCCGTCGACGTCCCGGCCACCCCGGTCGGCTGGGCGATCGTGAGCGGGCTGCGGCTGCGCGCGCGGGACCCGCTGCGCTGGCGGGACCGGGGGAGCGGGGACGTCAGCCGCGGGCTCGTGCAGCTCGAGCCGCGCCCGGGCGGGCGGCCTGCGGTGGACCCGCACCCCATCCCGCACCGC
The DNA here is from genome assembly GCF_900102195.1 of Pseudonocardia oroxyli. Classification (GTDB taxonomy): domain Bacteria; phylum Actinomycetota; class Actinomycetes; order Mycobacteriales; family Pseudonocardiaceae; genus Pseudonocardia; species Pseudonocardia oroxyli. Next base: position 129,773 of record NZ_FNBE01000004.1, on the reverse strand, counting down.
GTGCTCGAGCAGCACGCGGACCAGGTGTCGACCGCGGCGCTGGCCGCGGCGCTCGCCGAGTTCGAGGAGCGCCCCGAGCTGGAGACGCGTCCGAGCGCGCACTCGCGGGGGCGCACGGCCCTCGCGGTCCGCGGCGGTGCCGAGATCGCGCACCTCCACCCGGCGGACGGGTCGATGCACGTCGCGCTCTCCCCGCTCGACGCCCGTGTGGTCGTCGCCCGCCGCTGGGGCGAGTTCCACCCGCTGGCCGGCGTGGCCCGCGGGCTGCCGGAGGGCTGGGTGCTGCTCTACCCGCCGCAGGACCCCGCAGCGGTGGAGGCGCTGCGCGCCGTCCTCGCCGCCGCCGTCGGACACGCGCTGGATCCCGCACCCCGGGGGGCGGAGCCGGACCGCGAGCCCGCGACGGTCCTGGGCCTGCCCACCGTCCCGAAACGCTCCCCGAGATGAACCTCAGCCACGTTCGATCATGGTCGGGACGTGGCTGAGGTTCATCTCGGCAGGGATTGGGCGCACGGGCCGGGGGCGGGCAGGGCCCGTCCGGTGAGGGTGCCGAGCAGGAGCATCGCGCCCCACGGGCCCGCGACCCACATCGGCCAGAAGTACAGCGCATGCCCCGCGCCCAGCGAGGTCGCCACCCAGACGACCAGGCAGATCGCGCTCGTCGCGACCCAGGGCGCCCAGGCCGCGCCCACCGGGAGCCTGCGCGCCGTGGGTACCGACGACGACGGTGTCGGTCGGGGCGCCGCGGACGGCAGGTCCGCCGTGACCGCCGCCAGGTCCGCGGCCGTGCGGGCGGCGTAGGCGCGGTCGACGCGCTGCTCGTACTCCGCGAGCGTGAGACGACCGGTGCCCACCTCGTCCGCCAGCCGTGCGGCCACCCGTTCCCGCTCCGCGTCCCCGATTCGCACGTCGCTCATGACACGCCCTCCCGTCGGATGCGGGAGAGTCTGCACCGGTCGGATGCGACATGTCAAGCTCGACATGTCGACTCAGGCCGGTGGCACCGTGCACCGCAGGACGAGCATCGACCGGGGGATGACCCGCAGGCGGGCGTTGGACTTGTGGCTGCGGCGCCGCGCCCCCGCCAGCAGCGGGTCCGCGGTGTCGATGACGGTCTCCCAGGCCCGGCCGTAGCTGTCGTCGGGCAGATAGCAGGTCACCTGCTGGTGGCTGGCGTTGACCAGCAGCAGGAACGAGTCGTCGATCACCTGCATGCCGAGCATGTCCCGGTCCGGGATGCCCTGGCCGTTCAGGTAGATCATCAGGGACTGGGTGCCCGCGCGCTGCCAGTCCTCGTCCGTCATCTGCCTGCCGTTCGGCTTCAGCCAGGCGATGTCCTCGATGCTGGAGCCCTCGATGGGGCGGCCCTGGAAGAAGCGCTGCCTGCGGAAGATCGGGTGCTTCGCGCGCAGTGCGGTGAGCCGGGCGACGAAGTCGGTCTGGACGTCGAACTCCCGCGCCCGGGTCCAGTCCACCCAGGCCAGCTCGTTGTCCTGGCAGTAGACGTTGTTGTTGCCCAGCTGGGTGCGGCCGAGCTCGTCACCGTGGGCGAGCATCGGCACGCCCTGGGACAGCAGGAGCGTGGCGAGGATGTTGCGCTTCTGCCGCTCGCGCAGGGCGTGCACGGCCACGTCCTCGGTGGGGCCCTCCGCGCCGTGGTTCCACGAGCGGTTGTGGCTCTCCCCGTCCCGGTTGTCCTCGCCGTTGGCCTCGTTGTGCTTCTCGTTGTAGGACACCAGGTCCTCGAGGGTGAAGCCGTCGTGCGCGGTGACGAAGTTGATCGAGGCGATCGGACGGCGGTTGTCCGCCTCGTAGAGGTCCGACGACCCGGTGAAGCGCGCCGCGAACTCGCCCAGCGAGCGCGGCTCGCCGCGCCAGAAGTCCCGCACGGTGTCCCGGTAGCGCCCGTTCCACTCCGTCCACAGGGGCGGGAAGCCGCCGACCTGGTACCCGCCGTCGCCGACGTCCCACGGCTCGGCGATCAGCTTGACCTGGCTCACCACCGGGTCCTGGTTGACCAGGTCGAAGAAGGCCGACAGCCGGTCGACGGCGTGGAACTCCCGGGCGAGGCTCGAGGCGAGGTCGAACCGGAACCCGTCGACGTGCATCTCGGTGACCCAGTACCGCAGCGAGTCCATGAGCAGGCGCAGCGACTCGTGGTGGCGGACGTTGAGGCTGTTCCCGGTGCCGGTGGTGTCGAAGTAGTAGGCCTCGTCCCCGTCGACGAGCCGGTAGTAGGCCTGGTTGTCCACGCCGCGGAAGGACAGCGTCGGGCCCAGGTGGTTGCCCTCGGCCGTGTGGTTGTAGACGACGTCGAGGATGACCTCGATCCCCGCCCGGTGCAGCGCCCGGACCATGGACTTGAACTCGGTGACCTGCTCGCCGCGGGTGCCGAAGCAGGCGTAGCCGTTGTGCGGGGCGAAGAAGCCGATCGTGTTGTAGCCCCAGTAGTTGCGCAGGCCCTTGTCGGCGAGGGTGGAGTCGTGCACGAACTGGTGCACCGGCATCAGCTCGACGGCCGTGACCCCGAGCTGCTTGAAGTGGTCGATCATGACCGGGTGGGACAGGCCCGCGTACGTGCCGCGCACGTCGTCGGGGATGTCCGGGTGGCGCATGGTCATGCCGCGGACGTGCGCCTCGTAGACGACGGTCTCGTTGTAGGGGATCCGCAGCGGCCGGTCGCCCTGCCAGTCGAAGTACGGGCTGATCACCACCGAGGTCGCGGCGTACGGCGCGGAGTCGGTGTCGTTGAAGCTCGACGGGTCCCCGAAGCGGTAGCTGAACAGCGCCTCGTTCCACCGGTACTCCCCGTCGACCGCCTTGGCGTAGGGGTCCAGCAGCAGCTTCGCCGGGTTGCAGCGCTGCCCGCGGGCCGGGTCGTAGGGGCCGTGCACCCGGTAGCCGTAGCGCTGCCCGGGCCCGACGCGCGGCAGGTAGCCGTGCCAGATCAGCCCGTTGCGCTCGGGGAGGACGACCCGTTCCTCGCGGCCCTCGTCGTCGAACAGACAGAGCTCGATCGAGTCGGCGACCTCCGAGAAGATCGCGAAGTTGGTTCCGCCGCCGTCGAACGTGGAGCCCAGCGGATAGGGCGAGCCGGGCCAGATGTGCACCCCGTGATTCTGCCGGTACGTCACCGGGCCGCGATCTCCTGGGTGCCCACGGCGGCCAGCAGGTCGAGCCTGCTACGGGCGTCCGTGCCGGGGCTGGGGGTGAACACGACGACGCGTAGGTTGCTCCCCCGGGTGGCCAGGGTGTCGCAGTCCAGGTCGATGGGGCCCACCTCCGGGTGCTCGACGACCTTGTGCGAGCCCTGGTGCTCGGCCACCACCCGGCGCCCCCACAGCTCCCGGAACCACGCGGACCGCTGCAACCTGGTCAGCAGCGCCGCCAGGTCGGGATCGTCGGGATAGCGGCTGGTGGTGGTGCGGAGGTCGGCGACCATCGACTCGGCGAACGCGGCCAGCTCCTGCGCGGTGTGCCGGACCCGGCCGTGCACCGGGCTCGCCTCGAACAGCCCGATCAGCGTGTTGCGCCGGTCGGCGGGGAGCGTGCTGGGATCGCCGAACGTCGCCGCGAACAACGTGTTCCAGTGCAGGAGGTTCCAGGTCGCGTCGTAGACGGCGAGCGGGTGGCCCGCGAGCTGGTCCATGATCCGGTGGACGCTGCCGGGGATCACCCGCGGGATCCGGGCGGGGTCGGCGGCGTGTCCGGCGAGGCGCATGAGGTGGGCCTGCTCCGCGTCGTCGAGCTGCAGGGCGCGGGCCAGGGCGCCGCAGACCTGCGCCGACGGGGCGCCGGCCCGGCCCTGCTCGAGCCGCACCACGTAGTCGATCGAGATGCCGGCGAGGATCGCCAGCTCCTCGCGGCGCAGGCCGGGCGCGCGGCGGACGCCGTTGCGCGGCAGCCCGACGGCCGCCGGGTCCAGTCGGTCCCGCCAGGTCCGCAGCGCCGTGCCCAGCTCGTCGTTCACGGCTCCATCATCCGTCCGGACGGCCCGGACTGCCTGGGAAGGGCGTTACCAGGCTGCGGCGCGTCGGAAGGGGCAGGCTGGAGCCCATGAAGGACGACACCCTGACCCTGGCCGACGACCTCGTGCTGACCCGCATGGGGTACGGCGCGATGCAGCTCGCGGGACCCGGCGTCTTCGGCCCTCCCCGCGACCGCGCGGAGGCCGTGCGCGTGCTGCGCACCGTCGTCGACCTGGGGATCACCCACATCGACACCAGCGAGGCCTACGGCCCGGTGGTCACCAACGAGATCATCCGCGAGGCCCTGCACCCCTACCCGGCGGACCTGCGCCTCGTCAGCAAGATCGGCGCCCGCCGCGGGGCCGACGGCTCCTGGAACCGGTCCGACGACCTGCGCGAGCAGCTCCTCGACAACCTCGCCCAGCTGGGCGTCGACGTGCTCGACGCGGTCAACCTGCGGGCCATGTCCGAGGAGCCGATCGGCGAGCTCTTCGCGGCCACCGTCGCGCTGCAGAAGGAGGGGCTGGTCCGACACGTGGGCCTGTCCAACGTCACGGCCGCGCAGGTCGCGGAGGCGCGGGAGATCGCGCCGATCGTGTTCGTGCAGAACCTGTACAACGTCGCCCACCGCACGGACGACGCGCTGATCGACTCCCTCGCGGCGGGCGGCATCGGCTACGTCCCGTTCTTCCCGCTCGGCGGGTTCACCCCGCTCCAGTCGGACACGCTGGCCCGGGTCGCGGCGTCCCTCGGGGCCTCCCCGCAGCAGACCGCGCTGGCCTGGCTGCTGCAGCGCAGCCCGAACGTCCTGGTCATCCCGGGGACGAGCGCGGTGGCGCACCTGCACGAGAACGTGGCCGCCGCGGATCTCGAGCTGCCCGCCGAGGCCCTCGCACAGCTGGACACGATCCAGGGCTCCTGGTCCCCGGCCCACTGAGCCGTGAGCGGCGATGGTCGCCATGGCGACCATCGCCGCTCACGGCTCGGGGACGGCGGGTGGCTACCCTGCGGTAACCGTTCCAGCGTCGGAAGGCCGCCCCATGGACTTCACCCTCCCCGAGACCGCCCTCGCCGTGCAGGAGGGCGTCCGGGCGATCGGCGCGAGGTACGACCACGCCTACTGGTCCCGGTGCGAGGAGGAGCACCGGTTCCCGTGGGAGGTGTGGTCGGACCTGGGCCGGGGCGGCTGGCTCGGGCTCACCGTCCCCGAGGAGTACGGCGGCGGGGGCCAGGGGCTCCTGGAGCTGGCGGTCGCCTGCGAGACCCTCGCCGCGTCCGGCGGCACGGGCGGGATCTTCCTCTACATCCTCACGCCGGGGTTCGGGGCGACGACTCTCGCCCGGCACGGCACCGCGGAGCAGAAGGCGCGGATCCTGCCCGGCGTCGCGACCGGCGAGACCCAGTTCTGCATGGCGCTGACCGAGCCGGACGCCGGCAGCGACGCCCTGCGCATCCGCACCCGCGCCGTCCGGGACGGCGGCGACTTCGTGATCGACGGACAGAAGATCTGGATCTCCGGGCTGGAGAACGCGGACTGGATGGTGGCGATCACGCGGACCGTCCCCGCGGCCGACGCCAGGCCCCGGACCAGCGGTTTCACCCTGCTGCTGGTCGACGTCAAGGAGGCGGTCGCCGCCGGCACGCTGCGCTACACCCCGATCCCGAAGCTGGGGTCGAACGTGGTGACCTCGAGCCAGGTCTTCTTCGACGGGGTCCGGGTGCCCGCCGAGAACGTGCTCGGTGAGGTCGACGGCGGGTTCGCCGTGCTGTGGGACGTCCTGAACCCCGAGCGGGTGCTCGCCGCCGCCGGGGGAGTGGGGACGGCCGACGCGGCGCTCGACGTCGCCGTCCGGTACGCGAGGGAACGGGAGGTGTTCGGCCGCCCCATCGGGGCGAACCAGGCCATCCAGTTCCCGCTCGCGCAGATCAAGGCGAAGACCGAGCTCGGCAGGCTGATGACGTACAAGGCCGCGTGGCTGTTCGACGAGGGGCTGCCCTGCCACGCGGAGACGAACATCGCGAAGCTGACCGGCGCGCAGGTGGGGTGGGAGGCCGCCAACCAGGCCTTCCAGACCTTCGGGGGGATGGCCTACTCGAAGGAGTACCCCGTCGAGCGGCTGTTCCGGGACAGCCGGATCGCCAAGAACATCCCCGTCGCCGAGGAGCTGGTCCTCGCCCACATCGGCACCCAGGTCCTCGGCCTGCCCCGCTCCTACTGACCTCGTGAGTGGCGGCCGGGGACGGCAGCCGGCGGAGCCGGCGGGGTGGGTGAGCGGAGTCGCTAGAGCGACCATCGCCACTCACAGGAGGAGCGGGGTTCCGGAGTCCAGGAGCAGGCGCATCGAGGGAGCGCCGTCCGGGGTCAGGGAGACGCCGGGGAGCCTCGGGCCGGGTGGGGTGGCGCCGGTCAGGCGGGTCGCCACGATCCCCGTCGCGCCGGACCTGTGCGGCGGGGTGAGGCGGTGCGGGAGGGCGGCGAGCTGCTCGTCGCTCAGCTCCGCGACGGCCAGGAACGGCATGTCCGGCGTGCCCTGGTGGATCGCCAGGGCGGGCCCGCCCGGCACGGTGTGGCGCCGCCAGTCGCCGTCGGGCGGGGTGCCGCGCAGGACGACGCCGTAGGGGTAGGCCTCCCGCGCGCAGCGGGCCGCGAACCCCAGGTCCTCCACCCCCGGCTCCTCGATCCACAGCAGCTCGACGTAGTGCCGCGGGAAGCGCACCCGCCGGTTCCGGGTCCCCTGACCGGCGTGTCGGGCGCCCTCGTCGAGGAAGAACCCGGCAGGCGGCTCGGGCGGCCCGGGCAGGAAGGCGATCACGTGGTCGAGTTCGAGCATGGGGGGTATTCAACCCGGGTGATCGATCGCTTCGACGGCTGGATCTCCGGGCTCGGCACCCCTGCGGGACTCCGTGTGGTGGTGGGGCACTGGCCGCGCTCGCCGCTGGGCTCCTTCACCGACGTCATGGTGGAACGGCCGGACGGGCACCGGCTGCTCCTCGCCCCCTCCGAGCCCGTCGCCGAGTTCGTGACCGCGACCTACACCTTCGACGAGGTGCGGCTCGGCCCGGTCGTGCACGTCGAGCGCGGGGACCGGCGACAGGTCACCGCGGGGCCGCTGGAGTGCGCCTGGCGCGTCGGCGGGCGGGGCGCCCTGGGGTGGCTGCTGCGTGCGGTCCCGGGCCCCCTGCAGACGGACCCGCGCTGGGTCGCCGCGATCGACGTCGTCGCGCGGCGGGTCCTGCCCGGCGTCCGGACCGTCGGGTCCGCCGGGCAGGGCCGCCGCGAGTACTACTGCGCCCGTGACCTGCACCGCGTCACGTCGGCGGTGGTGCGGTGGGACGGGGTCGACCAGGGTGGGCTCGCCCCGGTGGACCCGCCGGTCCGCTTCGGGTTCGGCTCCACCCCGGCCACCCCCGCCCACACCCGGATCACCACGCTGGTCTACAGCGCGGCGAGGTAGGCGATCGACGGGGCGAAGAAGTACTCGCCGCCCTTGAGCGTCACGGTCTGCGGGAACACCTCGGCGGGCCGCAGGCCGGGTCCACCCCAGGGCACCGGGCACGGCGGGAGCGACGACCGGTGGCCCTGCCCGATCACCGGGTCGAGGCCGGGCTGTTCGCCGGCCTTCGGGAACCCGGCGAAGTCCGCCCAGTTGGCCTGGGTGAACTCGAACTGGTCCACCACGCTGCTCATGTAGGCCATGAAGAGCAGCCCGACCCCGCCGGTCGGCCGCAGCGCCGGGTCGATGTCGGCGTTCGGTCCGTCGTAGCGCTCGCCGTAGGTCTGGCCGCGGCGGGCCATGATGTGCGAACGCTCCCCCTCGGCCGCCTCGAACCCGCCGGTGCCGCGCGGGTTGGTCTTGCGGATGTGGGCGAAGTGCGGGCACTTCAGCCCGTCGGGGTCGCCGTCGTACCCGAAGTCGTTGACCACGTGGGGGTCGCCCGCCTCCTGTCCGGACAGGACCACCGGCGTGCCGTCCTCGAAGCGCCCGACGATCAGGGCGCCCGCCCGCTCCCGGTCCGGCTCGGACAGCGCCAAGGTGTCGGCCAGGTGCTCCTCGGCCGTCTTGAACGCGCGGACGTTCTGCTCGAGCTTGCGGAACACGAAGTAGCTGCCGAACCTGTTCGCCGACTCCGGGACGAGCACCTGCTTCAGCGGGAACGCCGGGTCCCAGGCGGTCTTGTCCTCGGCCGCGATCTCGGCCTCGACGAACAGGGGCTGGCTGCGGCCGTCGACGTAGCCGAAGTGCTCGATGCCGTTGCCGTCGGCGTTGTGCTGCCCGCGCCCGGTCTCCCGCTGCAGCACGGTGACCGTGGGCGGCAGGACCGCCCGGACCGCGTCCTCCGCGGCCTCGACGTCGTCCGCCGAGACGCCGCCGATCAGCACGACGGCGTGGACGTCCCCCTGGTAGCCCGCCTCCCACGTCTCCTGCGCGGGGTCGGCCAGCTTCGCCGTGCTGGACTTCATCCCGCCGCGGAAGGCGGTGTCGGTCGGGGCGTCGGCCTTGCGGCCCAGGGCGCCGTACCCCGACGCCGACAGCGCGGCCCCGACCCAGACCGGGCGGATCGGCAGGTGCGCCTTGAAGGCGGCGGTCTCCCAGCGCTGCACCGCGTACGGCTTGATCATCGGGGCGAGCGCGCGGAGGAACGCGCGGCCGTCCGCCGCGTCGCCGAAGTGCACGAACAGGGCCAGGAACCGCTCCCGCACGTGGCCGGAGAGGATGTTGGCCTGCAGGGTGTCGAGCGCCTCCTCGGTCGCGGGGTCGAGTGTGGTGGGCAGGGACTTCTCGAGATCCATCGCTCCTCCTGCGTCGGTGTCGGGCAGGGAGGAGAGGCCGGTGGGTGCCCCGCAGAGACGTCCGGCGGGTACGCACAACTGCGTACCCGCCGGACGGATCAGCAGGCCGGGGTGAAGTTCTCCCGGTGGATCAGGCGCGGCGCCATCCGCCTGCGCTTGAACGCCTTCACCCCGGCGTCCACCATCGCGGGCGGGCCGCACAGCCAGCCCGACCAGCCGCGGGCGCTGGGGACGTCCTCGACGAACGCGTCGGTCGGCAGGCCCGAGCGGTGGTCCGGGTCCGGCTCGTGCGAGAGCACCGGGACGAACCGGAAGCCGGAGTACCGCGCCGCCAGCTCCGCCATCGCGTCGCCGTCGTAGAGGTCCGCCGCCCCGCGGACGCCGTGGTAGAGGTGGATCTCCCGCCCGGGGTCGCGGGCCAGGGCCGTGCGGGCGAGCCCGACCAGCGGGGCCAGGCCGGTACCGCCGCCGATCATGACCATCGGGCCCTCGGCGTCGTCGAGGACGAAGTCGCCGAACGGCCCGGTGACCTCGATCTCGTCGTCGACCCCGAGGGAGTCGAAGATCCACCCCGCGGTCGCCGCGCCACCGGGGACGAGCCGGACGTGCAGCTCCAGGACCTTGTCGACGTCCGCGGTGTTCGCCAGGGAGTACTGCCGCCGCACCCCGGATCCCGGCACGGTCAGCTCCACGTACTGCCCGGCGTCGAACGCCAGGGGCTCGGGCAGCGCGATCCGCAGCCGTCGGGTGTCGCGGGCGATGTCGGCGAGCTCCACGACGGTCCCGACCAGGTCCCGCAGGGGATGGGCGGTGCGGCCCGCCGCCGCGGCCGGTCCGTCCAGGGCGAGGGTGAGGTCGGAGCGCGGCCGCGCCTGGCAGGCCAGCGCCAGGCCCGCGGCCCGCTCCGCCGCGGTGAGGGTGTCGGCGGGGGAGTCGCGGTGGTCGACGTCACCGCGGACCACCCGCAGCTTGCAGGTGCCGCAGGTCCCCTGGTTGCAGGAGTTCGGCATCCAGACCCCGGCCCGGAGGAAGGCGTCGAGCAGGGGCTGGTCCGGGCCGCAGGGGACGGTCCGGTCGCCGAGGGCGGCTCCGAAGGTGGGCGCGGTGGACGTCATGGGGGTCAGACCTCCCAGGTGACGGGCAGGGCGGTCGGGCCGCGGAAGCCCCAGCCCCAGAACTCGACCTCGGCCGAGGTGTCCCGCTCCATGTTCGGGATCGCCTCGAAGAGCTCCTCCAGCGCGATCCGCATCACGTGGTTGGCGTAGTAGATGCCCGCGCAGGCGTGCCTGCCCGCGCCGAACGCCAGGTGCGGCAGCGGCGGGCGGTGCAGGTCGAAGCGGGTCGGCGCCTCGTACAGGCCGGTGTCGTGGTTCGCCGAGCCGTAGGACTGGATCACCGGGGTGCCCTTGGGCAGGTCCACGCCCGCGAGGTGCACGTCCGTGGTGGTGATCCGCGCCGTCGCCGACCAGATCGGCGAGGTCCAGCGCATGCCCTCCGCGATCGCCCGGGGGATGAGCGCGGGATCGTCGACGACCTGCTCGAACTGCTCCGGCTCGCCGAACAGCCCGACGAGCGTGGACGCGATGCCGTGGCCGGGCTCCTGCATGGCGCCGAGCAGGTACACGTAGATCGTCGGGTAGATGTACTCGCGGTCCCGCGTCTTCCCGGGCGGCATGCCGTCGTGGAGCCAGTGCGAGATCGCGGTGTCCGCGGGCTCGGTGATCCACCGGTCGATCAGCGGGTCGACGGCGGCCTTGATCTCCTCCTTGGCCCGGTCGGCGTCGAGGAACCCCTCCGGGTTGGCGAACTCGCCGTCGGCCGTCATGGCGGCGTTGGTGAAGGAGCGGTTCAGCCGGGCGAACCAGTCCCGCAGGGTGTCCGACGAGACGTCCGTGAGGCCCAGCAGGTCACCGAGGGACCGCACGCTGACCGGCTCGGCGTACTGCGCCACGAGCTCGGCGCGGCCGTCGTTCTCGAACGCCTCGACGTACCGGCGGGCGATGGGGCGCACCAGGTCGTCGACCCAGCGGTCCACCTCGACGGGCTGGAGCTGCGGCTCGACCATGCCGCGCAGGTCGGCGTGCACGTCGCCGTTCACCCCGATGATCGCGGGGTGACCGAACGTCCGGCCGCCCGCCGGGGTGATCACGGCTTCGAAGTCCGGGCTGGTGGCGATCTCGCGGCAGAGCTCCGCGGTCGAGGCCACGTAGGAGCCGAGCACGGGGACGTAGGCCAGCGGGGCCTCGGCCCGCAGCCGCTCGTAGACGGGGTAGGGGTTGCGTTCCAGCTGGCTCATGGTGATGTCGTCGAGCCAGCCCAGGTCGTTCTCGGTCGTCGTCATCGACGTTCCTCCACAGGGATCCGAGTCGGCGGTGTCCGGGATGGCCGCGAAGGTAGGTCCGCGGCACCGCCGCGACGACACGGATCGCGCGGATCCGAGACGGATCGCGCGCCGGGTCGCCCGCGCTGCGCTGGGCTACCATCCCCGGCATGCCCGCACGCAGTGGTGCGACGTTCCGGGACTGGCAGCGCGCCTCGCAGTCGGTGGCGGCGGCGTACTTCCCGCACGAGCTCACGCCGCTGGGCGGCGGGGGCGACCCGCGGCTGACGTTGCGCACGGTGGACCTCGGTCCGGTGCTCATCGGGTACGTCGGGTGGGGTGCGGACGTCGCCGTGGCCTGCGACTATCCCGCCGCCTACGAGGTCAACCTGCCGCTGACCGGGCATCTGGAGAGCCGCGGGCGGCACGGCACGGTCACCTCCGTGGCCGGGCAGGCCACCGTCTTCCGGGCCGACACGCCGTCGTTGATCAGCCACTGGGACGCCACCTGCACCGTCCTCGGCGTGAAGTTCGACCGGGACTGGATGGACCGCGAGGCGGAGCGGGTCCTCGGCAGGCCCGGGACCGTCGGGTCGCTGCCCGACCAGGTCCGGCTCGACGCCGCGGGGCCGGGTCGGGACTGGCGGCACCTGGTCGCCGGCCTGTCCTCGCACGCCCGCACCACGCCGCTGTTCTCCGACCAGCCCGTCGTGCGGGCCCAGCTGGCGGGAGCCGTGTCCGCGGGCTTCCTGCTGGCGGTCTGCCCGGAGGACGGCGGCCCGCCCGCGCGGCCGCGGATGATCAGCCGGGTGGTCGACGCGGTGGCGGACGACCCCGCCCGCGCGTGGACGGCCGCCGAGATGGCGGACGTCGCGGGCACCTCGGTGCGGCGGCTGCAGGACGGGTTCCGCCGGTGGATGGGCTGCACCCCGACCGAACACCTGGTCGCCGTGCGGCTGCACCGCGCCCGCGCCGACCTCGCCGCCCGGCCGGGCCTCACGATCAGCCAGGTTGCCGCGGCCTGGGGTTTCTCCAGCGCCAGCCGCTTCGCCGCCGCCTTCCGGCGCCGCTACGGCCACCCGCCGTCCGCCGCCCGCTGACGGCGGACCCCGGACCCTGAAACGATCGTTCGGTTGACGGCGGCGGCTAGCATGGCCCGATGGACTCGCCTGTCACCCTCGAGCGCGACGGCGCCGTCGCGGTCGTCACGCTGAACCGGCCCGAGCGGCGCAACGCACTGACCGTCGAGCTGAAGGAGGCGCTGCACCAGGCGCTGGCGGAGGTCGCGGCCGACCCGGACGTCCGCGCCGTGGTGCTGGCGGGCAGCGGCAAGTCGTTCTGCGTGGGGCAGGACCTGGGCGAGCACGTGAAGTCCCTGCGCGGTGACTCGGCCACCTCGTTCGACACCGTGGAGAAGCACTACAACCCGATCGTCACGCTGCTCGCGACGATGCCGAAACCGGTGGTCTGCGCGATCAACGGCGGGGCGGTCGGGGCGGGCCTCGGCTTCGCCATGGCCTGCGACCTGCGGATCGCGGCCGAGGGCGCCACGTTCGCCACCGCTTTCTCGGCGATCGGGCTGACCGCGGACTCGGGACTGTCGGCCACCCTCACGCACTCGCTCGGCGCGGCCAGGGCCACCGAGCTGCTGCTGCTCGGCGAGTCGTTCGACGCGGCGCAGGCACTGGCGTCCGGCCTGGTCCGGTCGGTCGTCCCGGCGGACGAGGTGCTCGGCGCGGCGCTCACGCTCGCCCGGAAGCTGGCCGCCGGGCCCACGCTGGCCTACGCCGAGATCAAGAAGGCCGTGGCGATCGGGGCGGTGTCCTCCCTGGACACGGTCCTGGCCGCCGAGGCCGCGGGGCAGGCGCGGCTGGGCGTCACCCGGGACCACCGCGAGGCCGTGGAGGCGTTCCTGGAGAAGCGCGCCCCCGCGTTCGAGGGGCGATGACGGCCCCCACCGGGCGGCGCCGACCGGCCTACGACGCGGCGTCCCTGCTCACCGTGGCCGTCGCGGAGTTCAACACCCGCGGCTACGACGCCACGTCGATGGAGGACCTGTCCCGCGCCGCGGGCATCACCAAGTCCAGCTTCTACCACCACGTCTCGGGCAAGGAGGAGCTGCTCAAGGCGGCCCTCACCCGGGCGTTGGACGGTCTGTTCGGGATCCTGTCCGAGCCGGAGTCGCTCTCCGGTCCGGCGCTGGACCGCCTGCGGCACATCATCTACCGGCAGGTGGAGGTGCTGCAGTCGGAGCTGCCGTACGTCACGCTGCTGCTGCGGGTGCGGGGCAACACCGAGACCGAGCGGTGGGCGCTGGCCCGCCGCCGCGCCTTCGACGCCTCGATCGCCTCGCTCGTCGCCGAGGCGGTGGCCGACGGCGAGGTGCGCGCCGGCGTCGAGCCGTCGCTCGCCGCCCGCCTGCTCAGCGGCACGGTCAACTCGATCAGCGAGTGGTACCGCCCCGGCCGCCCCGGCTCCGACGCCCTGCCGGGCGAGGTCGTGCGGATCGTGGGCGAGGGCATCATCCCGCCCGCGTAGCGTCCCCGTAGGCCGCGGCGATCTCGTCGGAGCCCATCCACCCGGCGTAGGCGGGGCCCTGCGGCCAGCCCTCGGGGGAGTCCTGCCACTCCTCCCGGCGGCCGTAGGGCAGGACGTCGACCAGCGCGAACAGGTGGCCGAGCTGCTCCACCCCGCGCCCGTTCGTGTGCCAGGTCCGGTAGACCCGGTCGCCGTCGCGCAGGAAGACGTTGACGCCGAAGCCCTCCTTCGGCCCCGCGCCGACGTCCGCGCCGAACGCGCTGCCCGCCGTCGAGTACCACTCCATGCGGTTGCCGACCTCGTCCCGGTAGGCGAGCGCGTCGGCGATCGGGCCCTGGGTGACGATCACGAACCGGGCGCCGAACTTCGCCAGGCCGGCGAAGCGGGTGAACTGCGTGGTGAAGCTCGTGCAGCCGCCGCACTGCCACCGGGCCCCGTCCTCCCACATGTGGTGGTAGACGATCAGCTGGTCCTGGTCGCCGAACAGGTCGACCAGCCGGACCGGCCCGTCCGGGCCCTCCAGCACGTAGTCCGGCATCTCGACCATGGGCAGCCGCCTGCGCTGCGCGGCGATCGCGTCCAGCTCGCGGGTGGCGGCCTTCTCCCTGGCCCGGAGCGCGGCGAGCTCCCGCTCCCAGGTCTGCGTGTCGACGACGGGCGGTCGTGCGGTCATGGGTCCTCCCGGTCTCGGTGACGGTTCGGTGACGTCCTGGGGGTGGACTCTCCCGGGGCGCGGAACTCATCGTTCGGTCGGGGACGGCTCCGGTGCGGCTGCGGCGCGGCTGCGGCGCGGCTGCGGCGCGGGTGCGGCGCGGGTGCGGCGCGGGTGCGCCCACAGTAGCGTCGAGCCGATCACGACACTCCGCGAAACGAGGCACCCCATGGCCCTCTCGGCCGGCGACACCCTTCCCGAGGTCACGCTGACGACGATGCGCGACGGCAAGCCCACCCCCGTCACGAGCACCGAGGTGCTGGGCACGGGCACGGTCGTGCTGTTCGGCGTCCCCGGCGCCTTCACCCCCACCTGCTCGGACCAGCACCTCCCCGAGTACGTGCTGCGGGCGGACGAGCTCAAGGCCAAGGGCGTGGACACGATCGCCTGCGTCTCGGTCAACGACGCCTTCGTCATGGACGCCTGGGGCAGGTCTCGGGACACCGGTGACGCCGTGCTCATGCTCGGCGACGGGAACGGCGACCTCGCCAAGGCCCTCGGGCTCACGCTGGACGGCACCGGCATGGGACTGGGGCTGCGCAACCAGCGCTACGCGGCGGTCTTCACCGACGGGGTCGCGACGGGGGTGTGGGTGGAGAGCTCGCCCGGCGACGTGACCGTCAGCTCGGCCGACGCCGTACTCAAGTCCCTGTAGGCGGGTGTGGGCGGGGTCACACCCGAACTGAGCGGTCGATCGGTCAGGGTGGACCCGTGCTGCGCGTGGTCTGTACCGAGTTCGGGGACCCGGAGAAGCTGACGGTCGTCGAGGAGCCCGACCCCGTGCCCGGGCCCGGTGAGGTCCTCGTGGGTGTCGAGGCCGCGGGGGTCAGCTTCGTCGACGGGTTGATCGTGCAGGGCCGCTACCAGGTCAGACCGCCGCTGCCGTTCACCCCCGGGTCGGCGGTCGCGGGCACCGTCCTCGCGGTCGGCGAGGGCGTGGACCCGGCCCGGACGGGCACCGCGGTCGTCGGCTCGGTGCTGGGGTTCGGCGGGTACACCAGCCACGCCGTCCTGGCGGACCCCGTGCCGCTGCCGGCGGGTGTGGGTCCGGTCGTGGCCGCCTCCGCGCTCGAGTCCTACTGCACGCTGGTCTTCGCCGTGACCCGCCGCGTGGCGATCGCACCGGACGAGTGGGTCGTCGTGCTGGGTGCGGGCGGCGGGATCGGGCTGGCCGCGGTGGACGTCGCCCGCAGCCTGGGCGCGCGGGTGCTGGCCGTCGCGTCGAGCGCGGAGAAGCGGGCGGCGGCGGTCGCGGCCGGCGCCACCGCGGCGATCGACTACACCGACCTCAAGGACGGCATCCGCGCGGCCACGGGCGGCGGCGCGGACGTGGTCGTCGATCCCGTCGGCGGCCCGGCGGCGGAGTCCGCGCTGCGCGCGCTCAGGGCGGGCGGGCGGTTCTGCGTCCTCGGGTTCGCGAGCGGCGAGATCCCGCGGCTGCCCGCCAACATCGTGCTGCTCCGCAACCGCACGGTCGTCGGTGTGGACTGGGGGGACTGGGCGCGGGAGGTCGGCGGGGCCGAGGGCCAGGCCGCCCTGCTGGCGGACGTCGTCGGGCGGATCGGGCGCGGTGACCTGCACCCGCCGCATCCGGTCACCGCCCCGTTGGCCGAGGCCGCGCAGGTCCTGCGCCGCTACGCCGACCGCACCGCCGTCGGCAAGTACGTGCTGGTCCCCTGACCCTCGACGGCGAACGGCGCGTTCGCTCACCAGGTGTGAGCGGACGCGCCGTTCGTGGGGATCACCAGATGCGGACGCGGGCCTCGGGGGAGGTGTAGAGCGCGTCGTCGGGGGAGACCCCGAACGCCTCGTGGAAGGCGTCCAGGTTGGTCACCACCGCGTTGCAGCGCAGGTCCGGCGGAGAGTGCGGGTCGACGGCGAGCCTGCGGACCGCCTCGGCGTCCCGGGTGGCCGCCCGCCACACCTGGGCCCACCCGACGAGCACCCGCTGCAGCCCGGTGAACCCGTCGATCACCGGGGCCTCGGCGTCCCCGAGCGCGATCTTGTAGGCCTTGATCGCGATCGTCAGCCCGCCCAGGTCGCCGATGTTCTCGCCGACCGTGAGCGCCCCGTTGACCTTGTGCTCGGGCAGCCCGGCGGGGGAGAGCAGCGAGTACTGCTCGATCAGCGCGCCGCTGCGCTTGTCGAACTCCGCCCGGTCCGCGGTCTCCCACCAGTCGGTCATGTTGCCGTCGCCGTCGTAGCGGCTGCCCTGGTCGTCGAAGCCGTGGCCGATCTCGTGCCCGATGACGGCGCCGATGCCGCCGTAGTTGGCCGCGTCGTCCGCCTCGGGGTCGAAGAAGGGCGGCTGCAGGATCGCGGCCGGGAAGACGATCTCGTTCATCCGCGGGTGGTAGTAGGCGTTGACCGTCTGCGGGGTCATCAGCCACTCGTCCTTGTCGACGGGCCCGCCGATCCGCGCGAGGTCGTAGTCGAAGTCCCACTCCGCCGCCCGCAGCATGTTGCCGAGCAGGTCGTCCCGGGAGACGACGAGCGACGAGTAGTCCTTCCACCTGTCGGGGTAGCCGATCTTCGGGCGGAACTTGCCCAGCTTCTCCAGCGCCCGCTCGCGGGTCTGCGGCGACATCCAGTCCAGCGTGGAGATCGACTGCCGGTAGGCCTCGACGAGGTTCGCGACGAGCTCGACCATCCGCTCCTTCGACGACGCCGGGAAGTGCCGCTCCACGTAGAGCTTCCCGACCTCCTCGCCGACGGCGCCCTCCACCACCGAGACCCCGCGCTTCCAGCGCTCCCGCAGGGCGGGGGTGCCGGACAGGGTGCGGCCGTAGAAGTCGAAGTCCTCCTCGACCACGGCGTCGTTCAGGTAGTCCGCGCAGGCCGACGCCACCCGGATCGACAGCCAGGCCTTCCACTGCTCCAGCGGGAGCTCGGCCCACAACCGGGCCGCGGCCAGCACGAAGGCGGGCTGCCGCACGACGACCTCGTCGAACGCGCCCTCCGGGGCCGCGAGCGCGGCGTGCCACGCCGACCAGGGGAACTCCGGGGCGTTGGCCTGCACCGCGGGCCAGGTCATCAGGGTGTAGGTCTTCTCGGCGTCCCGGTTGGTCACCCGGTCCCAGGAGATCGCGGCGAGCCGCGTCTCCAGGTCCAGCACCGAGGCGGACTCGTCCGGCAGGCCCACCAGGGCGGACAGCCGGGACAGGTGCGTCAGGTACGCGGCCCGGATCTCCGCGTACTGCTCCTCGCGGTAGTACGACTCGTCCGGCAGGCCGAGCCCGGCCTGCGACAGGTGCACCAGGTAGCGCGACGAGTCCTTGGCGTCGGTCCCGACGAAGGCGCCGAAGAGTGCGGCCCGGCCCTGCCGCTGGCGGCGGCCGAGGACCCCGGCGAGCTCCTCCTTCGACGACGCGTCCGCGATCTCCGCCAGGAGCGGCTGCAGCGGGGCGGTGCCCAGCTCCTCGATCCGCTCGGTGTCCATGTAGGAGGCGTACAGGTCGGCCACCCGGCCCTCGCGGACCTCCTCGACGATGGCCCGGACGTCCTCCTCGGCCCGGTCGCGCAGATCCCGGAAGGCGCCGTCCTGCGCCCGGTCGTCCGGGATCACGTGCCCCGCGAGCCACTTGCCGTTGACGTGGGTGAACAGGTCGTCCTGCGGGCGGGTGCCGGTGTCCACCCAACGCAGGTCCAGGCCACTGCGGCGCTGCTCGGTATCGGTCACCCGGCCATCCTGCCTAAGCGGGCGCCGTGCTCGCCACGGGTCGACGGTAGGAGTCCCGCGCCGCCCGGCCGACATCGAGGGTCCGCAGGTGCGTCGCGCGGTCGGTCCGCGTGGGCTGGGTCTGCACGAGGAGCGTGGTCGCCCAGCTCAGGGCGGGGTCGGCGCGCAGCCGGGCGGTCACCTCCGCGGCAGGCTCCCCGGCCCGGACCAGCCGCGACACCGCGACCCGCGGCTCGCCGACCGACCGTCCCCAGAACCGCTCCAGGTCCACGGCGGCGCCCTGCGGCCTGCCCGAGATCACCCCCGTCCCGCGGGCCGCGGCCGCGTCGACGCCCCGAGCCGATCCCGTCGCCCACCACATCCGGTCCAGCAGCCCCGGCGCGTCCGGCACGAGCGTGATCCCGCCGAGGACGGCCCGCAGCTCGTCGACGGCCGCCGCGGTCTCGGCGTGCCGACGCTCGTGGTCGCGCCCGAACAGGGCCGACGCGGCCGGGTCCGACCCCGCCCCGACGCCCAGCTCCACGCGCTCGCCGGACAGCGTGTCCAGCACGGCGGCGTCCTCCGCGGCCCGGCGCGGGTCCTCGAGCGCCACCGCGACGACGCCCACCCCGAGCCGGATCCGCTGCGTGGCCTGCGCGACCGCCGCGAGCAGCACGAACGGCGACGGCAGGTACCCCTGCGCCTCGCTGTTGTGGTGCTGGGCGACCCAGAACGAGTCGTAGCCCGCCGCCTCCGCCGCCACGGCGAGGGCCACGGTGTCGCGGTAGGCGTCGCGCGGCGAGCCGAGCCCGCCGACGTGCGTGAGGTAGCCCAGCTCCATACCTACGCAGGGTATCGATCAACGCACGCACGGTAGTCAGTGGGCCCGGTGACGGCGACCACCCTTGCCGAGCCGCTGCGCGGGCGTCACGATCGGGACGTGGACCTTCGGCTGGTGGCGCGACTCTACGTCGACCTCTGCCGGACGGCCGTGGCGCTCTGTCGGTGACCCCGCCCCCGTCCCCGTTCCCACCGCTCCCGAGGAGCCCCGCCGTGTCCCCGCTGTCCCCCGTGTCCCCGTCGTCCCCGCTCGCCGCCGTCGACCTGACCCTCGAGCCGCTCGGCCCGCGCTTCGGCGCGATCGTCCACGACGTCGACCTGGCCACCGCCTCCGACGCCCAGGTGGCCGCCATCCGCGCCCGGCTCACCGAGCGCAAGGTGCTGTTCTTCCGCGGCCAGCACGCCCTCGACCCGACCGGCCAGGTCCGGCTGGGCAACCGGATCGGCGAGCTGACGGCGTCCCACCCGGTGGTCCCAGGCATCGACGACGAGCACACCGAGATCTACGCGCTGGACTCCGCGGACAACGGCTTCTCCGACGTCTGGCACACCGACGTCACCTTCATGAAGCGGCCGCCGCTGGGCTCGATCCTGCGGGCGGTCACCCTGCCGGCCTGCGGCGGCGACACGAACTGGGCCGACCTGGAGCTCGCCTACGAGTCCCTGTCCCCGGCGGTGCAGCGCCTCGCCGACGAGCTCGACGCGGTCCACGACGGCAACCGCGAGTTCGGCTACTACCTCGCGCAGCGCCGCCAGGGCCGGGGCAGCGTGTGGGAGGGCGAGACGGTCACCAGCCTCGAACCGGTCGTGCACCCCGTGGTGCGCGTGCACCCCGAGACCGGGCGTCGGTCGCTGTTCGTGAACCCCGGCTTCACCGAGCGGATCCAGGGGGTGTCCGACGCCGAGAGCAGGCACCTGCTGGACCTGTTCTACGCGCACCTCACCAAGCCCGAGCACATCGTGCGCCACCGCTGGGCCGAGGGGGACGTCGCGATGTGGGACAACCGTTCCACCGTCCACTACGCGAACCGCGACTACGGGGACGCCCGCCGCGTGATGCACCGCGTCACCCTGCGCGGGGACGCGCCGGTCGGGGTGGAGGCGCTGCGCTCCCAGGCGGTCTGAGCGCCGGCTGTGGATAGGTAGCCTGGCTCGGGTGAGTAGACCTCTGGCCGGGTTGCAGGTGGTGGAGTGCGCGAGCTTCGGTCGCGGGACCGACGGGCGGCATGACCCTCGCCCAGCTCGGTGCCTCGGTGATCCGGATCGACCCGCTGGGGGGCGGGTCGGACCATCTGCGCTGGCCGGTGGACCGGGCGGGTGACTCGTTCTCCTGGGCGTCGCTGAACAAGGGCAAGCGCTCGGTCGCCGTGGACATGCGCTCCGACGAGGGCCGCGCCCTGGTCACCGACCTGATCGCCGCGACCGGCGTGCTGGTGGACAACGTCGTCGGGCGGCGGTGGATGGCCCCGGAGACCCTGCGCGCGAAGCGGGCCGACCTGATCACCGGGACCGAGGAGGGCGCCGCGCCGGTCAACCACGGGCGGGCTGCACGACCGCGGTGTGGTTGAGCGGCTTCGCCGCCCGTGCGTGGTAAGTGGTGCTCCAGCACCACTCACCACGCACGACCCCACAGTCGGCTCAGCACTCGACGACGGTCAGGGCCAGGCCGCCGCGGCTGGTCTCCTTGTACTTGCTCTTCATGTCCCGGCCGGTCAGCCGCATGGTCCGGATGGCCTTGTCGAGGCTGACGTGGTGGACGCCGTCCCCGCGCACCGCCATCCGGGCCGCGGTGATCGCCTTCGACGCGGCGACGGCGTTCCGCTCGATGCAGGGGATCTGGACCAGGCCGCCGATCGGGTCGCAGGTCAGGCCCAGGTTGTGCTCGATGCCGATCTCCGCGGCGTTCTCCACCTGCTCCGGGCTGCCGCCCATGACCTCGGCGAGCCCGGCGGCGGCCATGGAGCAGGCCGAGCCCACCTCGCCCTGGCAGCCGACCTCGGCACCGGAGATCGAGGCGTTCTCCTTGAACAGGCTCCCGACGGCGGTGGCGGCCAACAGGAAGCGGACGACGCCGTCGTCGTCGGCGCCCCGGCAGAACCGCCGGTAGTAGTGCAGGACCGCGGGCACGATCCCGGCCGCGCCGTTGGTGGGGGCGGTGACGACGCGTCCGCCCGTCGCGGACCTCGGCCTCGGTGCGGTGGCGCACTCGTTGGCCAGGGTGAGCGCGCTGATCGACAGGCCGGTCTCCCGGCAGCGCGCGAGCAGCTCGGCCCCGGTCGAGTAGGGGTGCGGCACCGTGACGGCGGGTGGGCGCCACGTCTCGCCGTCGACGACGAACCCGCCGCCGACCGAGAAGTACTCCGCGATCAGCAGCGTGGTGTCTCCGGCGGTGGCGGTGAAGCGCATCCCGTTGGGGTGGAAGGGGAGCACCCGCCTGCGGTGCAGGATCACCTCCGGGGCGGCGGCCTCGTGCACACCGGCCAGACGGATGCGGCCGGTCCCCTCGACGTCCGCCACGGTCGACGACCGCGGGTCGACCGTCTCCGGCTCCTCCCCGGCCAGTCCGCGCACCACCGCGCCGACGCTGCCGTGGCCCTTCCCCGTCGCCCCGAGGCTGCCGAACAGCTCCGCCCGGACACGGACCACCCGAGAGAGGAGCCCCTCGCGCCCCAGCCGCTCGACGAACAGGCGCGCCGCCCGCATCGGACCCACCGTGTGCGAGCTCGACGGCCCGATGCCCACGGTGAACAGGTCGAACGCGGACACGGTCATCCGCGGTACTCCGTGGCCGCATCCAGCAACCACTCCGCCAGATACGCGGCGAACGAGGACCGCACGAGGATGCGGTAGTCGTTCTCGCCCAGGCAGAGCAGGATCACGTTCGCCTGGCCGAGCAGGGTGACCGCCGCCGAACCCGCGCCGAACACGCGCGGGTGCAGGTCGATCGCGCACCCCGTCTCCAGGAGGTCCCGGGCGTGGGCCCCGCGCAGCCGGATCGTGGTGCGCTGGGCGGAGACGTCCGTGCCGCCCAGCTCGGCGGCGGAGCGGAACGGGCTGGTCCGCAGGACCTCGTCGGGGCCGAGCCACACGGCGTCGAACCCGTCCTCCTCCACCCAGGTGTTCGGGCGCAGCGTGGTCTCGCCGCGGACGCTCGTCATCGTGTGGAACGGCTCGGCCAGGAGGGCGACCGAGTCCGGGAGCTCGGCGAACCGGGCGGCCCAGCCGTCGAGCGCGCCGGTGCGGGTGAGCGTCTCAGCCATCGCGGCGGGTCCCCTCGGGGTCGACGAGCACGGATCCGGTGACCTCGACGGGGACCAGGTCCCCGCCCACCGGGACGGTCAGCCGCTCGCCGATCCGCGCGTGCCCGCCCTTGACCAGGGCCAACGCGAAGGTGCGGCCGAGCGCGGCGCTGCGGTAGCTGGACGTGACATGGCCGAGCATCGGGACCGGGG
Source organism: Pseudonocardia oroxyli (assembly GCF_900102195.1). Lineage (GTDB taxonomy): Bacteria > Actinomycetota > Actinomycetes > Mycobacteriales > Pseudonocardiaceae > Pseudonocardia > Pseudonocardia oroxyli. The sequence goes on along the minus strand of NZ_FNBE01000004.1, from coordinate 107,493 downwards.
GCGGCGGCAGCTCCGCGGTCTGCTCGATGATCTGCGAGCCCTCCGGCAGCTTCACCGTCGGGTCCAGCGGCAGCAGCCCCACCAGCTGCTTGCGCAGCGGGTTGCGGTTCTCCGCCCGCGCGAACGACCGCTTGCCGATGAAGTCGACCTTCTTCGTCGAGACCGCCCAGCTCATCCCGAGGTCCTGCGGGGACACGGTGCCGTCGGTGTCCTGCCCGATGATCGGGTAGCCCTTCTCCGCGCGCAGCACGTGCATCGTCTCGGTGCCGTAGGGGGTGATCCCGTACGGCTCGCCGAGCGCGATCAGCCTGCGCCACAAGGCGGGCGCGTGCCAGCCGTCCACGCTGACCTCCCAGGCCAGCTCCCCGGAGAAGCTGATCCGGGCCAGCCGGACCGGCACGCCGTCGACCTCGGTGTCCTGCCAGGTCATGAACGGGAAGGCCGCGGCGGAGACGTCGACGTGCGGGGCGAGCGCGCCCACCACGTCCCGGCTCCGCGGCCCCACGACCGGGAAGGTCGCCCACTGCTCGGTCACCGACGTCAGCGTGACGCGCAGGTGCGGCCACTCGGTCTGCAGCCACTCCTCCATGTGGTCCAGGATCGGCGCGGCGCCGCCGGTGGTGGTGTAGACGAGGAACCCCTCGTCGTCCAGCCGCAGGACGGTGCCGTCGTCGATCACCATGCCGTCGAGGCCGCACATCACGCCGTAGCGGACCCGGCCGGGCCGCAGGCTGGACATGAGGTTCGTGTAGATCATGTCGAGGAAGGCGCCCGCGTCCGGGCCGCGGACCTCGATCTTGCCGAGCGTGGAGCCGTCGAGGATGCCGACGTCCCGGCGGACCGCCGCGCACTCGCGCAGCACCGCGGTGTCCATGTCCTCAGTGCCGCCAGCCTCACCGGGCAGCGGGTAGTACCGTGCCCGCTTCCACTGGCCGACGTCCTCGAACACCGCCCCGCGCGCCACGTGCCAGGCGTGCAGCGCCGTGGTCCGGACCGGGTCGAAGAGCTGCCCGCGCTCCCGCCCGGCCAGCGCCGCGAACGCGATCGGGGTGTACGGGGGCCGGAACGTGGTGGTGCCCAGCGACTCGATCGGCACCCCGAGCAGCTCGGCGGTGATCGCGCTCGCGAGCACGCCGGAGGTCTTGCCCTGGTCGTGCGCGGTGCCGATCGTGGTGTAGCGCTTGACGTGCTCGACGCTGCGCAGCCCGGCCCCCGTGGCGCGCGCGATGTCGGCGACCGTCGAGTCGCGCTGCAGGTCGACGTACTGGCGCGCGGGGTCGCCGTCGGTCCGCCACAGGACCAGGTTCGTGCGGGGGAGGGGCTCGGGGGTCTCGCCCCGGCCCTCCGCGAGGCATCCCGCGAGGTCGAACGTCCCGTTCGCGGCGCCGACCACGGTCACCCCCGCCAGGGCCTCACCCGGTCGGAACGCGCCCAGCTCGGCGTCGTAGCGCAGGGCGCCGCGGACGTGCGAGAACAGGTGCGAGGTCGGGTTCCAGCCGCCGGAGAGCAGGAGCAGGTCGCAGGGCAGCTCGCCCTGGTCGGTGAACACGTGGCTGATCGCGCCGTCCGGTCCGGCACCGGTCCCCAGCACCAGCCCTCGTGAGCGGCGATAGTCGCCGGAGCGACTATCGCCGCGCACGGGGCGGGGGTCGAGGAGCGTCACCTCCGCGCCCGCCCCGGCGAGGTCGGCGGCGGCGTCGTAGGCGGCGTCGTCGCTGGTGAAGACGACGACCCTGCGGCCCGCGAGCACCCCGTACCGGTGCAGGAGGTCGCGCGCGGAGGCGGCGAGCATGATCCCGGGGCGGTCGTTGTCCGCCACCACGATCGGCCGCTCGTGGGCGCCGGTCGCCACGACCACGTGCCCGGCCCGGATCCGCCAGACCCGTTGCCGGGACAGGCCCTGCGGCGCCGGGGCCAGGTGGTCGGTCCGGCGCTCCAGGGCGAGGACGAACCCGTCGTCGTAGTGGCCGAACGCGGTGGTGCGCAGCAGGATCCGCACGTCCGGGTGCGCGCGCAGCTCGGCGAGCGTGTCGGCGACGAAGTCCAGCGCGTCCCGGCCGCAGATCCGTTCGGTGCCGGTCAGCGAGCCGCCCGCGGCGGGGCGGTCGTCCACCAGCACCACGCGGTCGCCGCGGCGGGCGGCGGTGCGGGCGGCGAGCAGGCCCGCGGGGCCCGCCCCGACCACCAGGGTCTCGCAGTGCGCGTACCGGCGGTCGTAGCGCGCGGTGTCGGGGACCTCGGCCAGCCGGCCGCGACCGCCGATCGAGGAGGCGACCAGGCCGTCGACCAGCTCGATCGTGGTGGCGAGCAGCATCGGCTCGGGGAAGGGCTCCTCGACCTGCACGAGGCCGGTCGGGTCCTCGCTCCAGACGGCCGTGACGCCGCGCGGGCGGTCCTGCTTCACGCTGCGCGCGATCGTCCGGACCCCGTGGGCGAGCAGCGCCGAGGCCAGCGTGTCGCCGGGGTGGCCGGTGTAGGAGACCCCGTCGAAGGTGAAGCGCAGCGTGCGCGTCCGGTCGACCCGGCCATACCCGTCGACGCGCGTCATCGCGAGAACCGGTAGGTCGCGGTGTCCCGGACGGCGGTGAACCAGCGGCGGCAGCCCGCCGCGTGGCTCCAGCGCTCCTCGAAGCGCCCCTTGGGGTTCGCGCGGACGAACACGAAACGCCCCCACTCCTCGTCGGTCAGGGCGGCGGGGTCCGCGGGGTAGGCCACCCCGGCCTGTCCGCCGTAGTGGAACTCGACCTCCTCGCGGGGGCCGCAGTACGGACACTCGATCAGCTGCATGACGGCTCCTAGTGGGCGACGGCCGCGGCGCCGTGCTCGTCGACGAGCGCGCCGGTCGTGAACCGGTCGAGGGCGAACGGGGCGACGTAGGGGTGCGGGCGGCCGTGCGCGACGGTGTCCGCCAGGCACCACCCGATGCCGGGGGTGGCCTTGAAACCTCCTGTGCCCCAACCACTGTTCAGGTACACGTTGGCATAGGGCGTGTGCCCGACGATCGGCGACGCGTCCGGCGTGACGTCCACGATCCCGCCCCACGTCCGCAGCAGGTGCGCGCGGGCGAACATTGGGAACAGCTCCACCGCGGCCGCCATCTGGCGCTCGATGATGTGGAAGGCGCCGCGCTGGCCGTAGCCGTTGTAGGAGTCCACACCCGCGCCCATCACCAGCTCGCCCTTGTGCGCCTGGGAGACGTAGACGTGCACCGCGTTCGACATGACGATCGTGGGGTGGACGGGCTCGAGCAGCTCGGAGACCAAGGCCTGCAACGGGTGTGACTGCAGCGGCGCCGGGACGCCCAGCATGTCCAGCAGCACGGACGTGTGCCCGGCCGCGCACAGCGCCACCGTGCCGCAGGCGATGTCCCCCCGCGTCGTCCGGACGCGGGTGACCAGGTCGCCGTCGGTTTCGAAGCCCACGACCTCGCAGTCCTGGATCAGGTCGATCCCGGCCTCGTCGGCGCGGCGGGCGAAGCCCCAGGCGACGTAGTCGTGCTTCGCGATGCCCGCGCGCGGCTGGTAGGTCGCGCCGTGGACGGGGTAGCGGATGTCCCCGGACACGTTGACGATCGGGCAGATCTTGGCGACCTCGTCGGGGGAGAGCCACTCGGCGTCGATCCCGTTCAGCCGGTTGGCCTCGACCCGGCGGACCGAGTCGCGGACGTCCTGCTCGGTGTGGGCGAGGTTCAGCACGCCGCGCTGGGAGAACAGGATCGGGTAGCCGAGGTCCTCCTCCAGCCCCTCCCACAGCTTCAGCGCGTGCTCGTAGATCGCCGCGGACTCGTCCCACAGGTAGTTGGAGCGGATCAGGGTGGTGTTGCGGGCCATGTTGCCGCCTGCGAGCCAGCCCTTCTCCAGCACCGCGACGTTCGTGATCCCGTGGTTCTTCGCGAGGTAGTGCGCGGTGGCCAGGCCGTGCCCGCCCCCGCCGACGACCACCACGTCGTAGCTGCGGCGGGGTTCCGGTGTGCGCCAGAGGAAGTCCGGGTGCTCGGGAAGGTTCTCAGCCATCAGATCTCCGGGTAGAGCGGGTGGCGGGCGACGAGCGCGTCCACTCGGGACCTCAGCGCGGCGAGGTCCGGGTCGGGGCGCAGGGCGAGGGCGATGACGTCCGACACCTCGGTGAAGTCCGCCTCGGTGAACCCGCGGGTGGCGAGCGCGGGGGTGCCGATCCGCAGGCCGGAGCTGACCATCGGCGGGCGGGGGTCGAAGGGGACGGCGTTGCGGTTGACCGTGATCCCGACGGCGTCGAGCCGGTCCTCGGCCTGCTGTCCGTCGAGCTCGTGATGGCGCAGGTCGACGAGCACGAGGTGGACGTCCGTACCCCCGGACACCACGCTCACGTTCTCCTCGGCCGGCAGTCGCGAGGCCAGGATCCGGGCGCCGGCGAGGGTCCGCTCCTGGCGCTCGCGGAACTCGGGCGTGCCGGCCAGCTTGAACGCCACCGCCTTCGCGGCGATCACGTGCTCGAGCGGCCCGCCCTGCTGGCCGGGGAACACCGACGAGTCGAACTTCTTGGCCAGGTCGGCCTGGGCGAGGATCACGCCGCCGCGCGGCCCGCCGAGCGTCTTGTGCGTGGTCGAGGTGACGACGTGGGCGTGCGGCACCGGGCTCGGGTGCAGCCCCGCCGCGACCAGGCCCGCGAAGTGCGCCATGTCCACCATGAGGTAGGCGCCCACCGAGTCGGCGATCCGGCGGAACTCGGCGAAGTCCAGCTGCCGCGGGTAGGCCGACCAACCCGCCACGATCAGCGTCGGCCGCCGCTGCAGGGCGAGCCGCTCGACCTCGGCCATGTCGACGCGGTGGTCCGACTCGCGGACGTGGTAGGCGGCGACGTCGTAGAGCTTGCCGGAGAAGTTCAGCCGCATGCCGTGGGTCAGGTGCCCGCCGTGCGCGAGGTCCAGGCCCAGGATCGTGTCGCCGGGGGAGAGCAGGGCGGCCATGGCGGCGGCGTTCGCCTGCGCGCCGGAGTGCGGCTGGACGTTGGCGAACTCGGCGCCGAACAGGGCCTTCAGCCGGTCGATCGCCAGCTGCTCCAGGACGTCGACGTGCTCGCAGCCGCCGTAGTAGCGGCGGCCCGGGTAGCCCTCGGCGTACTTGTTGGTGAGCACCGAGCCCTGCGCCTGCAGCACGGCGAGCGGCGCGACGTTCTCGCTGGCGATCATCTCGAGGGTGTCCCGCTGCCGGGCCAGCTCGGCGGTGACGGCGGCGTGCACCTCCGGATCGGCCTCGGCGAGCGGGAGTCCCAGGGCGGAGCGGGTGGCGAGCGACATGGCGTGCTCTCTCTGGTCGACATGTACGCGTGGACTGGTATATCAACCATGGGGTACGGTGGCCGCGAGGTCAAGGGGGAGTGCGGATGAGCGTGACGGCAGAGCTCGGCGCGGGCGAGTCGCTGGCCGACCGCGCGTACGCGGCGATCCGGGACCGGCTCGTCATGCTGGAGATCCGCCCCGGCGACCCGCTGAACGACGACCGGCTGGCCGCCGAGCTCGGTACCGGCCGCACCCCGGTGCGCGAGGCGCTGAAGCGGCTCGAGGGCGACCGGCTCGTCGTCGCCTATCCGCGGCGGGGCACGTTCGCGACCCCCGTGGACATCACCGACCTGGCGAACCTGTCCCAGGTCCGGTTCGCGCTCGAACCGCTCGCCGCCCGCTCGGCGGCCCGGGACGCGGGCGCGGCCGACCGCGCCGCCCTGCGGGAGCTCGCCCGCACGATCGCCGGGCTGGACCCCGAGGGCGACCCGCGGGCGCTGCTGCGCGCGGACGTCGAGGTCCACCGGGCGCTCTACCGCGCCACGGGCAACCCGCACCTCGAGGACGTCTGCGTGCGCCTGGACAACCTCGCCACCCGGATCTGGGTCCTGTTCCTCGACCGCCTGCCCGCGCTCCCCGGCCACGTCCACGAGCACGCCGACCTGTTGGACGCGGTGGTGGCGGGCGAGGAGGACAGGGCCGAGGCACTGGCCCGAGCCCACGTGGAAGGCTTCGAACGCAGCATCCGCGCCCTCCTCTGACGCGGGGTTAGAAGCGACCCCCGCCGCCGCGACGCCCGCGGGATGCGGAGCCGCCGAAGCTGCCGGGGGAGCGGCCGCCGCCGAACCCGCCACCGCCGAAGCCGCCGCCGCGGGACCCGCCTCGGTAGCCGCCGCCGCGCATGGCCTCGTTGAGGATGCCGCCGAGCACCAGGCTGCCCAGGTCGACGCCGGTGCTGCCGCCGCCCTGGGTGGGTCCGGACCAGCGGTTCACGTCCTGGCGGGCCAGGTTCAGGGCCTCGTTGCCGAGGGACTCGGCCTGCTGGGCCTCGCGCAGGGCCGCGGTGGGGTCACCGCCCGCGGTGGCGGCGGCGAGGTGCCGCTGCGCCTCGGCGAGTCGGGTGCGGGCCGGGGTCCCGATGGCGCCGCGGCGCGTCGACACGAAGTCCGACGCCGCCGACACCGCGGCGCGCGCGGAGACGAGGGTCTGGTCGAGCATCGCGGCCGCCCGGCGCGCCCGCTCCTCCGCCTCGCGGGCCGCCGCGATCGCCTGGTCCAGGGCGACGTTCGCCTCGTCGAGCAGGTGCAGGGCGGCCAGCGGATCGGGTTGCGCGGCGGTCGCGGCCTGCTCGGCGGACTCCAGGGCCGCCCGTGCCCTGGCGAGCACACCGGCGTCCACACCGGACAGCGCCGAGGCCTCGGCGAGGTCCTGTTCCACCTCGGCCCGCGCCGCGGGGATCCGGCCCGCCGCCTCGACGAGCTCGGTCTCCCGGCGTCCCACGCCGTCGAGCAGGGTCTCGGCCTGGGTCAGCGCGTCCTCGGCGGCCCGTCCGTCGACGACCGCGTAGGCGGGGCGGGACGCGCCGAGCTGGGTGCGGGCCTCGCCGATCTCCTTCTCGGCGTCGGCGAGCAGGGCGTGCGCCTGGGCGAGGTGGTCGGCCACGGGCTCCAGGGCGGCGGGCGCGTAGCGGGCGCCGAGCCGCGCCCACGCCGCCTCGACCTCGGGGACCCGTGCGGTCAGGCCGAAGTGCCGCGAGGCCAGGCCGTCGACGTACCCGCCCGCGTCCGCCTCCAGGGCACGCATCCGGTCGAACGCCTCGACCTGTGCGTCGAGCCGGTCGTCCGCCTGCGTGGCGAGCCGGAGGATCTCCGCGTGCAGGGCGCGCTGCTGGGGCTCGGTCTCGGGGATCTCGTCGTCGAGCTTCTGGCGGATCTCGAAGGCCGCCAGCATGTCCGCCCGCGACGCCTCCAGGGCGGCGACGAACGGGGCCACCGCCTCCTCGCCGAAGTGGCCGCGGGCGGCCGCCAGCTCGGTCTCGGAGGTGCCGACGGCGTTGTCGACGTCCAGCAGGGCCTGCGACGAGCGGAAACCGAGGTCCTCGGTGGACTCTCCGGGGAAGGGGTCCGCGACCTGCTCGTCCTCCGGGGCGGGAGCGGGCGCCGCCTTCCTCCGACGCCGCGAGACCAGGTACGCCCCGCCGCCGACGACCACCGCGCCGCCCACGACGTACGGCACGACCGAGCCGCCGGACCCGCTCGACGAGCCGCCCGTGCGGAGCCCGTCGGCCAGCGCGACCGCGGCGCCCGCCCAGTCCGACCGCGCGAGCAGGGGCTGCACGTCGTTCGCCTCGATCGCGTCCGTGGTGGACGCCGACAGGGGGAAGTCCTGGTCGAACGAGGTGCCGTACACCCGGTCCCCGGTCGCCACGGCGAACAGCACCTGGTTGCGACCCAGCTGGGACGCCTGCGCGGTGGCCTCGGCCCAGGCCTGTCCGTCCCGGCCGTCGAACGAGTCGACGTAGACGACGTAGAGCTCCCAACCCTTCTCGCTGCGCAGCTGCGCGGCCGCCTGCGTGATCCGCGTGGTGTCCGCGGGGGTGAGCACCCCCGCCCGGTCGGTCACCCGGTCCGGTACGCGGAAGGGCGCGTCGGCTGAGGCCGTGCCGACGAACAGCAGGAACGGCAGGACGAGAAGGGCGGCAAGGGCCGCGAGCCGGCGCAGCGTCACCCGTCCATCTTGGCCCCTCAGGCCCCGCCGATCACCAAGGCCCGCAGTTCCAGGGCGATCCGGTCCCGCAGCTCGGCGTGGGCGGCGTCGGCGCGGTGCTCCTCGGCGTCCAGGTCCGGGTAGCGCCAGACCGGCCGCGAGCGGTACTCGTCAGGCTCCCAGGAGTAGCGCGGGTGGACGTGGGCGTGCAGGTGGGGCCAGCTGTTGCCGAGGATCTCGTAGTTCAGCCGCCGGAACGCGGGGTCGCCGCGCAGCGCGGTGTCGACCGCCTGGCCGAGCAGGGCGAGATCCTCCAGGAAGGCCGTCCGCTCGGGCGGCTCGAGATCGGTGAGGTGGTCGGCCTCGCCGCGGTGGATCAGCAGGCAGTAGCCCGGCAGCTTCTGGTGGTCGCCGAACACCGCGTACCCCGACGCGGTCTCGCCCACCAGGTTCTGGGGCTTCTCGCCGCGCCGCAGCGCGGCCAGCCTCCCGTCGCTCATGGGGGCAGGCTATTGGCTCGGGGCCGTCGGCGCCGGACCACCGGCCCCCAGCAGGGCTGCGAGCCGCTCGAGGTCCTGCCGCACGGCCGCGACGTCCCGGGCCAGGTCCTCGGGGGTCATGTCCGGCCGCTGCCGGACGGTGAACAGGACGTCGCAGCCGTCGCCGTTGGGCAGGACGCGCAGCGGGTTGGACACGACCTCCCCGCCCGGCAGGGTGACGTCGTGGTCCGCGACGCCGTGCTCGTTGCGCGGGGCGAAGGCGATCTCGACCTCGCCCATGGGGGAGTCGGTCACCCAGCGCCCCTCGCGGAGCTCGACCGTCGCCCCGGCGAGCCCGGCCGCCCAGCGCGGGAGGTTCGTCGGGTCGGTCACGAAGGCGTAGACGGCCTCCGCGGGCGCGGCGACCTGGACCGCGACGTGGGTACTCGGCACCGTCCCTGTCACGGCAGCTCCAGCAGGAACGAGTGGCCCTGGTGGGGCTCCAGCTCCACCAGGAACGCCCGCAGGTCGTCCACCACCCCGGCCTCCTTCTCGGTGAACATGTCCACCACGCGCGAGCCGGGCATGAGGTGCTCGCTGCGGATCGTGCCGGTCACGGCCTCGGGGCTGAAGTTCAGCACGGTGACGTGCTGGTCGCCGCCCTCCAGCTCGTGCACCATCACCAGCATGCCGCGGTGCGAGACGTCCGGGACGTCGATCTGGCGGCTCGTGGCGATCCCGTGCCGGGACCGGACCGCCAGGATCGCCTGGAGCTGGCGCAGGAAGCTGCGCTCGTCCGCGAGCTGCTCGGGCAGCGGGCCGTAGAGCGAGCGGCCGCGCGGCATCCCGGCGCTGGACTTCGTCGCCTGGGGCGCCACGCCCATCAGGTCGTGGGCGGCCCGGTTCATCCAGCGGGTGTCGCCCTCGGCGATCAGCTCCGCGACGTCCTCCGCGGGCAGGGTGAGCATGCCGGTCAGGTCCCACCCGGAGAGGGCGAAGACCCCGGGCTGCAGGGCGTTGAACATGGCCAGCAGCAGGTGCACCCGCATGATCGCGGGGACGTCCGCCTCGGTGATGTCGTCGAGCGAGCGGAAGCCCAGCGTGGCCGCGATGACGGTCGCCGTGGTGCAGGCGATGCCGTTCGTGGTGAACACCCGGTTGTAGTCGACACTCACCAGCGTCTCGGACAGGTCCGCGCGGATCCGCTCGGCCAGCTGCTCGCCGGTGACGTCCTCGCCCGCGAACGGGTAGACGTCGTCCCGGTGGCCGGTGGCCCAGTGCAGCAGCTCGTAGGTGAGCTCGTCGTGGTTCTGCAAGGCGTGCACGAGCCCGGCCGGGTCGACGCCCAGCTCCAGGGACGTGCGCAGGGTCAGCCGCAGGAACTCGGTGTCCGCGGTGACCAGCGCGTGGTGGTAGGCGGGGCGGTTGACGAAGTCGTAGGACAGGTCCGCGCCCGCGGCGGAGGTGGCCCGGATGTCGTCGATGGTGAGGTTGAGCTCCTGGAAGGTGAACCCGCCGACCTTGCGGACCATGGAGCCGATGAGGTGGTTGGCCGCGGCGCTCAGCGGGTGCCCCTCCGACCAGGCGGGCATGCCCTCCGCCGCCTTCTCGACGCCGAGGAACCCGTTGGCGTCCAGGCGCAGCGCGCCCGCGCCGAGGTCGGCCAGCGAGTGCAGCGCGTCCCCGATGACCAGGCGCATCCCGGCGAAGCTGGGGTCCAGCCAGTTGATGGAGGGCTGCCCGTCCTTGAAGTAGTGCAGGTACACCCAGCGCCGCGAGACCCCGTCCACGCCGATCACCGGCTTGGTCGCGCTCCAGTTCGTCTCCTTCACCCCGGGCGCGTAGAAGATGACGCGCTGGAGGCGGCCGATGATGTAGCCGGCCTTCTCCAGGGCCTCCTCGGTGGCGGCGTCGAGGTTGGCGGAGTCCCGGCCCGCCGGGACGTCCGGCAGCAGGTCCCAGTCCTCCTCCTCGATCTCCACCATGTGGTAGATGCCGGGGTAGTCGGCGTGCTTCATCTCGGCGAGCCGGAAGTCCGCGCCCTTGCCGGTGTGGCCGGGAACGATGTCGTCGATGATCGTGCCGCCGGACCAGGTGGCCATGCCGCACATGGCCCGGAACTCGGCCTCCGTGCCGAAGGCGGGGTCGATCTCGGTGGACATCCGGTCGAAGTGGCCGTCGACGGAGCTCGTGAGCTGCCAGCCCGAGATGCCGCCCGCCCGCTTCACCGGTCCGGTGTGGACGGCCTCGATGCCCACCGCGGAGAAGACGTTCCAGAGCGCCTCGTCACCCAGGGCGCCCAGGAAGGACTCGCCCGGCCGGGTGATGAACGAGATGGGGTAGGCGGTGAACCACACCGACGCGGTCTCGACGGCCTGGCGCGGGCCGGGATCGGCGAAGGGGTTCTGCCACATCGAGCCCTGGCCGGAGAACTGGCGGGCGATCTCGTTGGCGTCCGCGAGCATCGACTGGCTGAGCAGCCAGGACACGTAGGCCGGGTTCTCGCCGGTCGCGGCCCCGTCCTTGGCCACCGAGCGCCGGACGACGGGTGTCTTGGCCCGCGCGCGGTGGCGCAGCGTCCGCGGCCGCGCCGGGTACTCGTGCTCCGCGTAGGTGATCTCGCTCGGTTCGTGGGGTGCCTGCTCGGGCGTCCGGCCCGATGTCTGCAGCCCCTGCTCGTCCGTCATCAACGCTCCGTGCTCGCCTGGTGCCCGCCTCAGCCGGGGGAGGTGTACCACCCACCCCGACGAGGCAACGACGGTGACGCGCCCACGATGCGCCGCGCTCCCTGTGATCGCATGCCGAGCGGTCAGCCGCGCAGGGAACGGACCATGCTCCGGAGTATCCGCAGGGCGCTCTCCCGGTCGGCCTCGGTCAGGCCGGACAGCATCCGGACCTCGACGGACCGCACCGCGGCGGTCGCCTTCGCCAGGCTCCGCCGCCCGCTGGGCGTGAGCCGCGTCGGCAGCACCTTGCCGACGGGTGCCTGCGCGGGCCGGACGACCAGGCCCTCCCGTTCCAGCGTCTGGAGCAGCACGTTCATCGACTGCCGGGTCACGAACGCGCCGCGCGCGAGGTCGGAGTTCGACAGGCCCGGCCGCTGGGCGAGCAGCTCCAGGCAGGAGTAGCGGGTCACCGTCGAGTGCCACCATGCCCGTCACCGGCCCCGACTTCATCTCCCTCCAGGCGCGCGACCTCGCCGCCTCGCAGGCCTTCTACGAGCGCTACCTCGGGCTCGTCCGCGCGCAGGCCGGGCCGCCGCACGCGGTCGTGTTCGAGACCGAGCCCGTCGCGTTCGCGCTGCGGGAGGTCGTGCCCGGCACCGACCTCGACTCCGCCGCGCACCCCGGCATCGGGGTGGCGATCTGGCTGCACGCCACGGACGTGCAGGCCGTCCACGACGCGCTCGTCGCCGACGGGCACGCGGTCGTGGCCGAGCCGATCGACGGCCCCTTCGGGCGCACCTTCACCTTCGCCGACCCGGACGGCTACCGGATCACCCTGCACGACCGCGCCTGACGCGCGCCGCAGGCTCAGTGGCCGCAGCCGGAGGCGCCGCCCGCGGTGTGCCCGAGGCCGAACGGGTCGAGGTCGCGGGTGTCCCCGCGCGGGGTCCAGCGCCCCTGGACCTCGTGGTAGTCCCCGGCCGGGCCGTGCTCGGCGATGCTGCGCACCGCCACCACCAGCCGGTCCACATCGGACGCGGTGGTGTTCAGGCCCAGGCTCACCCGGACCGCGTCCGCGCCGCCCGCCAGGCGGGCCAGCAGCGGGTGGGCGCAGAACCGGCCGTCCCGCACGCCGATGCCGTGCTCGGCGGACAGCGCGGCGGCGACCAGACCGGCCGGGATGTCCCGCACCACGACGCTGACGACCCCGACCCGGTCCTCGGCGTCCGCCCAGATCCGCAGCGGCACCACCTCGGCCACCTCGGCCAGACCCGCCGTCAGCCGCTCCAGCAGCGCCCGCTCGTGCGCGGGCACCGCGGTGTCGATCACCGGGTCCAGGGCGCGGCAGGCGGCGGCCAGGGCGGCGGCGCCGAGCACGTTCGGCGTGCCGGCCTCGTGGCGGTGCGGCGCGGGGGCCCAGGTGACCTCGGCGGTCGCCCCGGACACGCCCACGGCCTGTACCGCGCCACCGCCCGCGAGGTAGGGCGCGGCCACGTCCAGCCAGTCCCGACGCCCGACCAGCGCACCCGCGCCGTAGGGGGCGTAGAGCTTGTGCCCGGAGACCACCACGTAGTCGACGTCCCAGGCGGCGATGTCGACGCGGCGGTGCGGGGCGAGCTGCGCGGCGTCCAGCACCACGCGGCACCCGGCGGCGTGCGCGAGGGCGGTGATCTCGGCGATCGGCGGGATCTCACCGGTGACGTTCGACGCGCCGGTGATCGCCAGCAGGGCGGTGGGCCGCTCGGTCAGCGCCTCGGCGAGCCGCTCGAGGGTCTCCGCGACCGTGTCCGCCGCGGCGAGCACGCGGTGGTCGCCGCGCCAGGCGAGCAGCGTGGCGTGGTGCTCGAGGTCCAGGCAGAGCGTCGCGCCCGGCACGGCCCCGGCCAGCAGGTTCAGCGCGTCGGTGGTGTTGCGGGTGAACACCGTGACGTCGTCCTCGCGGGCCCCGAGGAACCGGGCGACCGTGCCGCGGGCCGCCTCCAGGACCGAGGTGCACACCTGGCTGGCGTAGCCCGCGCCGCGGTGCACGCTGGAGTAGTAGGGGAGCAGCTCGGCGACGTGGTCGGCGACCGCCTGCAGGGCGGGCGCGCTCGCGGCGAGGTCGAGGTTGGCGTAGGGCACCGTGCGCCCGTCGACCAGCGGGACGGGCAGGCCGGTGCCGACCAGGGCGGGCAGTGCGACAGCGGCGGGCGGCGCGACCGCGGCGCCGACGGGTGCGGTCGGGGCGGCACAGTGTGCGACGGCGGTGTGGGACATGGTGATCCTCCCGGATCCGTGACAGGACCCGGCGGTGCACGCGGGTCCGCGCTTGCCGCACGCGGGTTCGCGGCGGCCGGGTCGTCACCCGGAGCACCCCACCGCGGAGGAGGGTTGCCGACCAGCGAGCCGGGGCTTGACGCTGGCACTCATGACCTGCCGACGACGGTAGGCAACCGATCCGGCCCCGGTCAAGTGTGATCCGGGAAACGCCGAAATGACCGGACATTGTCGGGTCGAGCTCCCAGGAATGGTGGCCGATTGTCTGTTCTGGGCGGCGGCGCGCAGATTAACGGCGGATTTCCCCGGCCGGATCGGGAAATCGCGACCCAGGGTGATCATGGGGCCGTGCCTGCGGGCATCGGGTGGGCTTCCGTCGGCGTCCGAGCCCTGGTGAGATCGCCGTGCCGTGATCGGTTCCCGGGCAGGGGAACACGATGGGGTGAAGGCGGACGCGACCCGCGCCGCGTGGGGACCGAGCCGTTTTCGGCGTCGAATCGCGTGGCCCCGGTCACGATTTCCGCCATTTCGGCCGTCCCCGACGCACCGGACAATGTCGATCTCGGGGGGCGCTGTTCGCCATTGCTCCATACGGGTGGCACAGTCCTCGGCATGCGCCTCACCACCACCTTCGCGGTTCGACGCCACGTCGACCTGCGCCGCGTGGCGAGCGCGCTGTGTAGCGCGACGGTGAGCTGAGGTCCGGGGCCGTCCGGCGACACCGCCGCGGACCCCGCCTCCCCCTCCTCGCTCCGACGCACCCCCGCGGTGCGCCAGGTTCGCGCCCGACCCGTTGTCCCGCCGTGTCCCAGGGCTCCCCGCTCCACATCGGACACCCCGGCGACGCGGGTCCCGCCGAGCCGTCCGCTCCCCAGAGAAGAAGGAATCACCATGTCCAGACTCCGAACGCGCCTGCTCGGCAGTGCCGGCTCGGTCGTTCTCGCCGGCGCGGGACTCGCCGCGCTGGCGGGCACCGCCCAGGCCGCGACGCCGGACCTCGTGCCGGACCTCGCGCCGGTGCTGTCCGCACCGACCGGGCTCGACCCGGCGCCCGCCCCCACGGCGCCTCATGTCGAGCCCAGCCAGACGTACTACGACGACCCGCTGAACCAGCAGCTCGACTTCGCCCCCGCCGGCGTGCCGATCGCGGGCCTGATCAAGTCGGTCGCGGGCGCGCCCACCCGACTGCTCCCCAGCTGATGCGCGGGGCACGGAGGGGGAGCGTGCGACCCCGACCATGGGCACGGCAGGTCCTGCTCGGCCTGCTGGCGGTGGGGGTGGTCGCCGGGGTCACGGCGATCCCGAGCGGCGACGCCTACGCGGACGTCCAGATGGTCCGGTCCTCGATCAAGGGCGCGGACGGCAAGGACTACTGGGTCGAGAACAACCTGGTGGACACCGCGACGAAGCCGGACGCGGGCACCCGTCCCGAGTACATGGTCGTCTGGGCCGGTGACGAGAACGTCGCGGACACCGTCGTCCCGGACGTCAAGAACCTGCCCGGGTCGCTGGCGAACCCGCTCGACAAGGCGCGCAACGCCCTGCCGGGGCCGGACTTCATGGCGGTCGTCGACGTCACCAAGGGGTCGGCGAACTACGGCAAGGTCGTGAACACGGCCACCGTGGGTCCGCTGGTCGAGAACGAGCCGCACCACATGCAGTACTCGTGGCGCAAGGGCGACAAGATCTACGCGGGTGGCCTCTTCTCGGCGGCCACCTACGTCTTCGACGTGTCCGCGCTGCCGGAGCTGAAGCTCTCCGGCATCAGCCTCCCCAGCCAAACCCTCTGCGGGTCGGTGCCGGACGCGTACTGGGTTCTGAAGGACGGGACCGCGTACGGGACCTACATGGGCGGCCCGGTCGTCCCCGGTCCCTGCACCTACTCGAACGGCGAGGTGCGCACCGGCAACGGGTTCGCCGGCACGCCGGGCGAGGTCGTGCGCTTCGGTCCGGACGGGCAGAAGCTGGTCGAGGCCCCGGCCGCGACCCGCACCCCCGAGGACCCGACGCAGTGCCTCACCATGCCGGCGCTCGGGCAGCCCAGCTGCGCGAACCCGCACGGCATCCAGGTCCGCGAGGACCTGAACACGATGGTCACGAGTGACTACGCCGAGCCGCGGACGATCATCCTCGACCCGGTGAAGGCGCCGTCGCCGTACCTGCGTCGACCCACGGTGCGGACCTGGGACATCTCCGACCTGAACCACCCGAAGGTCAAGTCGGTGTCCTACCTGCCGACCGGTCCGCGCTCCGGCGCGGGCGACCCGCTGCACAACGAGAACCGGGCCGCGATGGAGACCACCGTCACCAACCTGCCCGGCCACAAGGGCGCCTTCGCCCAGACCATGCAGGGCGGCGCGCTGTTCTACACGCCGGACATCACCGTTCCCGAGCCGGAGTGGAAGGAGATCTACGACCTCTCCGCCGCGGTGAAGGAGCTGGACCCGAAGGCGGGCGACAACGGCGGACCGTCGTCCAACGGCGGCTGGCTGCAGACCAGCCCGGACGACACGACGCTCTACCACGCGATCATCGGCCGCAAGCCGGGCGCGCTCGGGCCGACCGACCCGGGGACGAACGGCGGCGTCATCGCGCTGGACATCGAGAAGCTGGTGAACGCCGGCACCGACGCCCAGTGCTCCATCGACACCGAGGCCGAGATCGCGGCGGGCGGTGCCGAGTCCGACTGCCCGACGCTCAAGGGGCACCAGACGATCAACCCCGGCAAGGCCGCGGGTGGTCCGCACTGGGGCGCGCTGGACACCCTCGAGCTGGGGGCCGACGGCTTCTACCACCAGACCGACCAGCCGAAGCGGCTCGCGACCGCGAACTACTTCGTGGCGCGCACCGGCACCGACGGTGACCACCGGGTCTGCCTCGTGGACATCGCGCAGGACGGGTCCCTGACCCTCGACGCGGACTTCAAGGACGAGAACACGGGTGACACCTGCATCTCGTTCAACCGGGAGCGCTGGCCGCACGGCGCCTTCGGCAACGCGAAGCCGCACTCGATGCTGTTCGTCGCGAACGATGCCGACATCACGTAGGCGTCTCCTGGTCGTGCTCCCGCTCGCCCCGCTCCTCGCGGTGGCGGGCGGGGGCACGGCCTCCGCCCTCGACGCGGGCTCGCCCACCTCCGCCGCACGTGCGGCTGCGGCGCTGGGGGAGCAGGCGGGGGCGTTCGCGGTGGGCCTGCGGGTCGCGCTGCTGGTCGGGACCGCGCTGGTCGCGGGCCTGGCACTGGTCGGGCTCGTCGCCCCGGCGCCCGCCGGTCGGCCCGGGCGCGGCATCCGGGTGACGGGCTGGGTGGCGGCGGGCGTCGTGGCCGTCGCGGCCGAGGTCGTGCACCTGACCGGGGACGTCGCGGTGCTCGGGACGGTCCTGCAGGTGGTGGCGGCCCTGGCGGCCGCGGCGCTGATCGGGTCCCGCTGGGCCGCCCTCCCCGGGGCGGTCCTGCTGGGTCTGCTGGCGGTGCAGCTCGGGTCGGTCCGGACCGGCCTCCCGTTCCTGCTCGACGTCGCGTACGCCGTCGGGGCCGCCGCCCTGCTCGGCGCCGCGGCGACGCTCGCCGCGGCCCGGCGTGGGTCCGCTGCCACGCGCGTGCGAGTCGCCCCTCCCCAGGGGACTCTCGAGGCGCGCCGCTCCCGCGAGAATGCAGAGGCCCCGACGGTGCGGTTCGCGGCCGTGGCGTCGGGCGCCGCCGTCCCGGACGAGCCCGCCGGTCGGGGCGGGCCCCCGCTCGTCCCGGTCGCGATCGTCGGCGGGCTGCTCGCGACGGCGGCCGCGCTGGCACAACTGCTGGTCAGCGGCCCGCAGACGAGCCACGACCTGGTCGGCAGCCCCTACGGCCTCGCCTCGCTCGCGGCGGTGGCGCTGCCGCTGCTCGCGGTCGTGGGCGTGGCGGTCGCGGCCCGGCACGAGCGCACGTTCCGTGCCGGCGGCGCGATCGCGGCGGCACCGGGCGCACACGACTCGCGAGCGTCCCGCGCCGAGCGCACGACACCGGCGCTCGGCGCCCCGCGCCCGGGCCGCGAGCTCGCCCGCATCGGGGCGGTCGTCGGCGGGGTGGGGCTGGCGGCGGCGTCCGTGCTGGCGGCGCTCCCGCCGCCCGGTCCCGCACCGGTACCCGGCCAACCGCTGCTGCGGACCGTGGCGAGCGGCGGCGAGACCCTCGCCGTGCTCGTCGCGCCGCTGCGGCCGGGACCCAACCTGGTGCACGTCTCGGGGGACTACACCACCCCGGCGGCGACCACCCCGGTCGCGCACCACCACGGAACCACCCCGGCGACGGCGACCGTCGCCGCCGGGGACGCCCCGCCCGTCCCGATCACGGCGCGGGACGGCGCCGGGGGCGGCTGGGCCGTCGTCGACCTGCCCCCGGGGAAGGGCACGCTGACGCTCGCCGTCGGCACCGGGTCGGCGACGGTCCCGGTCGACACCGGGACCGCGCCGGAGCAGGCCGGGGCGCTGGTCGGCCCGGACGGGCCCGAGTGCGCGTCCGCCCTGCTCGGGGACCTCGCCGGGCAGCGGCCCGGCACCCCCGCGCCGGAGGTGGGCGCCTGCCCGTCGGACGCCCTGTCCGAGGCGGACGCCGACGCGCTGCGGGCGACCGCGCGCGGCATCGTCGACCGCGGGGTGGACCGGATCCGGCTGGTCGCCGACGACTCACCCCGCTCGGTGCAGGCCGCCGCCGTCGTGCACGAGGCCGCCCCGGACGTCTCCTACTCCGACCGGCCCGACCCGGACTCGGCGCTGGTCGTCGTGTCCGGCTGGGCGCCCGCGCGGGCGGCGCTGGACGACGCGTCGGCCCGCGCGCTGGAGACCCCCACCCACCTGGGCGGGACCTACCTGGCACCGTGGCTGCTGACCCCCGGGGTCGTGACGGCGACGGCGTCCTCGGTGCTGCCGCTGACGTTCGACCCGCAGGAGACCCGGTCGCGGAACTACGCGGGAGCCGTCGCCGCGCTGTTCCCGGGTGAGCCGCCCGCCACCGCCGGGTACCTGGCGTGGGCGCGGCACGAGGGCGTCCCGCCCGCCCCGCGACCGACGCTCTACGGCGCCGCCCCGGTGGACGTGCCCATGACCAGCACCGGCGAGCACCACGCCGGCACCCCCAACCCGGCGTCGTGGTTCCCCGGCGGGACCGTCGTCCCGGTCTCCGCCCCACTCGACTAGAGGAGTCACCGTGTCCGTACTCACCGACCTGCGCGCCACCGAGCGCGCGGCGTTCGGACCCCAGGACCGCAAGGCCGCGCCCGTCCAACCCGTCCCGACCGCCGCCGCGGTCCTGCTCGCCGCCCTGTTCCTGTGGGGCGTCTCGCGGGTCGCGCCGACGACGATGGTGCTGACCGGCGCGCTCGGGCTGCTGCTCGGGTTCACCCTGTTCCACTCGCGCTTCGGCTTCACCTCCGGGTGGCGCCAGCTGGTCGCCGTGGGGCAGGGCGCGGCCATCCGGGCCCACATGCTGATGCTCGGCGTGGCGACGGTCCTGTTCGGCGTCGTCTTCGCGACCGGCATCGGCCTGTCCGGCGACCCGCGGGGTTATGTCAACCCGGTCGGCATCGGGCTGGTCGTGGGCGCCTTCCTGTTCGGCGTCGGGATGCAGATCGGCGGCTCCTGCGCGTCCGGCACGCTGTTCGCCGTCGGCAGCGGGCAGTCGGCGATCGTGCTGACCCTGTTCGGTTTCGTCGTCGGCTCCGTCTTCGCCGCGCTGACCTTCCCCTTCTGGACGTTCGTGGTGCCCCAGGGCATCCCGGTCGACCTCAGCACGGTCTTCGGCATCCCCGGCGCGGTCGCGCTCTCGCTGCTCGTCATGGTGCTGATCGCCGGCGCCACGTACGTGGTCGCACGCAGGCGGAACCCCCCGCCCGTCGAGCGTCCGCCGTCGGCGGCGGGCCCGGCCCGTGCGCTGCGGGGCTCGTGGCCGATGTGGGTGGGCGCGATCGCGCTCGCGGTGCTGAACGCCGGTGTGCTGTTCGTGTCCGGCCAGCCGTGGGGCGTGACCTCCGCGTTCGGGCTCTGGGGTGCCAAGGTGCTGCAGTGGTTCGGCGCCCAGCCCGAGAACTGGGCGTTCTGGCAGGTGCCCGCCAACGCGACGATGCTGGCCGGGCCGGTGCTCGCCGACCGGATCTCGGTGCTGGACATCGGGATCATGGTGGGGGCGCTCTTCGCCTCCGGCGTGGGCGGCGCCTTCCTGCTGCACAAGCGGATCCCGTGGCGGATCGCGGTGGGCGCGGTCGTCGGCGGGATCCTCATGGGGTACGGCGCGCGGCTCGCGGGCGGCTGCAACATCGGCGCCTACTTCTCCGGGATCGCCTCGTTCAGCCTGCACGGCTGGATCTGGGGTGTGGTCGCGCTGGCCGGGACGTGGGTCGGACTGCGGCTGCGGCCGCTGTTCGGACACACCAACCCCAAGCCGGTCGACTCGTTGTGCTGAACAACAAGGGAGAGAACATGATCCGTACGACCGCCACCGTCCTCGGTGGACTCGCGCTCACCGTCCTCGGCGGGGGAGTCGCCTCCGCGGCCCCGGTGATCGCCGAGCCGCCCACCGCCCCGGCGGGGTCGCCTGTCGCAGGCGACCCGGTGTGGGTGACCGACCACCTGCCGGTGCCGATCGACGACCCGACGTTCGGGCTGTTCGACGTGCTCGCCCCGGTGTACGGGGCCCTGGGCGGCGTCAACTGAGGTACCGCGGCTCCGCCACTCGTGAGTGGTAAGTGGTGCTCTGGCACCACTTACCACGCACGGGCGGCGGAGCCGCGGCATCGGCGAGAGTTATTGAGTCGATCGTTCGTTCAGTACCGCGGTGCCGCGGACCGGCGCCCGGTGTCCGGACGGGAGCGGAGCACGAATGCGGACGCGGTTCACGGAGCTGTTCGGGGTCGAGCACCCGATCGCCCAGGGGGCATGCAGTGGGTCGGGCGCGCGCCGCTCGTGGCGGCGGTGGCGAACGCGGGGGCCCTCGGGTTCATCACGGCCCTGACCCAGCCGACGCCCGAGGACCTGCGTGCGGAGATCCGCCGCTGCCGAGAGCTCACCGACCGGCCGTTCGGGGTGAACCTCACGATCCTCCCGGCGATCACGCCGCCGCCGTACGCCGAGTACCGGCAGGTGATCATCGACGAGGGCGTGCCCTTCGTCGAGACGGCGGGCGCGAACCCGGTGGACCACCTGCCGCACTTCCACGACGCCGGGATCAAGGTCATCCACAAGTGCACCTCGGTGCGCCACGGCGTGAAGGCCCAGTCGCTCGGGGTGGACGCGCTGTCGATCGACGGCTTCGAGTGCGCCGGGCACCCCGGCGAGGACGACGTCCCCGGCCTGATCCTGCTCCCCGCCGCCGCGGACGCGCTCGAGATCCCGTTCATCGCCTCCGGCGGCTTCGGGGACGGCCGCGGTCTGGTCGCGGCGCTCGCGCTCGGCGCGGACGGGATCAACATGGGCACCCGGTTCATGGCGACCGTCGAGTCCGGCATCCACCAGAACGTCAAGGACCGCCTGGTGGCGGCCCAGGAGCGGGACACCCAGCTGATCTTCCGGCAGCTGCGCAACACCGCCCGCGTCGCCGACAACGCGGTCTCCCGCGAGGTCGTCGAGAAGCTGAACGCCGGCGCGGCGTTCGAGGACGTCCGCCATCTCGTCGCGGGCACCCGCGGCGTACAGGTCTACGAGACCGGCGACCTGGACGCGGGCATCTGGTCCGCGGGCATGGTGCAGGCGCTCATCCACGACATCCCGACCTGCGCGGAGCTCGTCACGCGCATCGTGCGGGACGCCGAGCAGATCATCACCGAGCGCCTCGCCGCCGCCGTCGGCGCCACGGCGGCCGCCTGAACGCACCGCCACCTGTGCGCATTGTGGAGCCACAACCGTCGTTTCGGGCCCCGAAAACGACGGTTGTGGCTCCACAATGCGTCAGGCGACAGGGCGACAGGGCGTCAGGCGACGGCGCGGACCGTCACCGTCTCGTCGCCCTGCGGGGCGCCCATGAGCGGGTCGCCGTCGCACACCAGCAGGCCGCGGTCGGCGAGGTAGCGCACGTGCGAGGCGGTCTCGGCCAGCGCGCCGATGCGCATCCGGCCGACCTCGTCCCAGGGGCGCGACCAGGTCAGCCTCGCCGTGACCTCCCACATCGTCGGGCGGCCCGCCTCCCGGACGATGTCGAGCAGCTCGGCGCAGCGCTCGGCGTGGTGGGCCTGCAGCGCGCGGGCCCGGGCCGCGAGACCGCGGAAGCGGTACTCGTGCGCGGGCAGCGCGGTCAGGCCGCCGAGCTCCTCGTCCTGGCGGGCGACCTTGTCCAGGGAGTCCAGGAAGGTCGCCAGGGCGGGGGAGTCCGGCTGGTGCGGCGTCATCCCGATGTTCGGGGTGATCCGGGGCAGCACGTGGTCGCCGGTCAGCATGACCCGGGCGTCGGTCTCCAGCAGGCAGATGTGGCCGGGCGTGTGTCCGGGCGTCCACACGGCCGTGACCCGCCTGCCCGTGACCGGCAGCGGGTCGCCGTCGGCGAGCAGGACGTCCGGCCGGGCCATGTTCTCGAAGTCCGGCCGCCAGGCCTGCGGCCCGGTGAGCTCGTCGATCTCGGGCTCGGACGCGCCGCACCCGCACAGCCAGCCGGCCATGGTGTCGCTGCGCCCCTCCCGGGAGCCGCGCTCGGGGAGCGTGGCGGCCTCCTCGGGATGCATGGCGATCCACGCGCCGGAGCGCTCGGCGAGCCTGCCGGACAGGCCGTGGTGGTCCGGGTGGATGTGCGTGGCCACGATCCCGACGACGTCCTCGGCGCGGGCGCCCGCGGCCGTCAGGCCCGCCTCCAGGGCCGACCAGCCCTCGGGGCTGTCCCACCCCGGGTCGACCACGACGACCCCGTCGTCCGTCGGGATCAGGTAGCACAGCGTGTAGCGCAGCGGGTTGTCCGGGATCGGCACGGGGACCGACCACATGCCGGCCTCGAGCCGCTCGACCGGCGGGAGCACCCGCGCCACCCAGGCCCGCTGCTGCGCGGTCCCGACCACCTCGACGCCGCCCGTCACCGGCCACCTACTTTCGACACGCTGAACGTCCGATATCTCGTCGCGACGGTAACGCTCCGCCGCGCGCTCACTCAACCGCCCGTAACAGGAAGGTGACGAGGCGCTCCGCATAACCGTCGACGTCGATGTCGCCGCGTCGGGCGTCGGGAGTGGACGTCGTGTGGATCATGACCCCGCCGCAGAGCGCGTCCAGCAGCAGCGTGGGGGAGGTGTCGGGGCGGATCTCGCCGCGCGCGATCCCGCGCCGGATCATCGCGCGCGCCGCCTCGAGCCGGCTCCGGCGATGGGTCTCCCACGTCTGCGCGACGTCCGGGATGGTGAGGTACTCCACACCCAGCCGCCGCAGGGCCTGGCCCTCCGCGCCGAGATGGTGCACGAGCAGCTGGCGCGCCAGTGCCAGGAGGTCGCCGCGCAGCGTGCCCGTGTCGTTGTCCAGGACGAGTGGCACGCCCTCCGCGAGCGCGGCCCCGAGGAGCGCCTCCTTCGTCGGCCACCGCAGGTAGATGGCCGCCTTGCCCACGCAGGCGAGCCGGGCGACCGCGTCCACGCTGAAGGCCGCCCACCCGTGGTCGGCGTAGCGGGTCACGGCCGCCCGCAGCACCCGCCGGTCGACCTCCGGGTCCCGCGGTCGGCCCGCCGTCGTCGCGCTCATGAGGCGGCCAGGCTATCGGGTGATCCCGGCGGCTCACGTTGCATGCCACAAGCATCGGAGTTAGCTTGCATGTAGCACGCAAAGGAGAAGAGTCGTGATCAGCACGTCGACCGCCGCGGACCTCATCGAGGTGATGCGGGACGTCGTCGCCCTCAGCCGGGCGGCCCGGCAGGCTCCCGAGGGGGAGCCCGGTGGCCCCTGCGCGGTCCATCACGCCCAGGCGGGCGTGCTCGTGCTCCTGCACGAGGAGGGCGAGCAGCGGCTGGGCCGGTTGGCCGGGTCCCTGGAGCTCGACGCCTCGGTGATCAGCCGTCGGGTGGCTGTCCTGGAGGAGTCCGGCCTGGTGGTCCGCCGCCCGGACCCGGCCGACCGGCGGGCCCAGCTCGTCGCCCTGACCGACGAGGGCGCCGAGGCGCTCCGCTGCTACCGCACCGCGCGCGCCGAGGAGGTGGCCGCCGCCCTCGCCGAGCGGGAGGACGCGGATGTCGCCGTCCTCGTCGCGGGTCTGCGCGGCCTGCTGTCCGATCTGAGCCGGGTGCCCGCCCCCAGGCACCGCACGCCCGTCGGCTGAGCGCCGACCCCGAGAGTCGAGGAAGTATGTCCAGCCCCACCGCCGTCACGGCCACCGCCCCGGTGACCGCGCAGGACAGCGGCACCATGACGCAGCGCCAGGTCGTCCAGGCGCTGTCCGGCATGTTGCTCGCGATGTTCACCGCGTTCCTGTCGGCGACCATCGTGTCCAACGCGCTGCCGGTCATCATCACCGACCTGCACGGTTCCCAGAGCCAGTACACCTGGGTCGTCACCGCGACCCTGCTGGCGTCCACGGCGAGCACCCCGATCTGGGGCAAGCTCTCCGACCTGTTCTCGAAGAAGCTGCTGGTCCAGCTCGGCATCGTGCTGTACATCGGCGGCTCGGTGCTGGCCGGCTTCTCGCAGTCCGTCGAGACGCTGATCGCGTGGCGCGCCGTGCAGGGCCTCGGCCTCGGCGCCCTCCAGTCGCTGATCATCATCGTGATCGCGGCCATGATCAGCCCCCGCGAGCGGGGCCGCTACACCGGCCCGATCGCCGCGGTGATGTCGCTGGCCACGGTCGCGGGCCCGCTGATCGGCGGCCTGATCGTGGACAGCCCGCTCGGCTGGCGCTGGTGTTTCTGGGTGGGGGCGCCGGTCGCCGTCGTCGCGCTGATCGTCGTGCAGCGGACGCTGAACCTGCCGGTGGTCAAGCGCCGGGTGAAGATCGACTACCTGGGCGCCGCGCTCATCGCGGGCGGCGTCTGCGACCTGCTGATCTGGGTCACGCTGGCGGGCGACGAGTTCGCCTGGACCTCCGGCACGTCCTGGCTGCTGCTCGGGATCGGCGTGGTGCTGCTGGCGCTGGCCGTGTTCGTCGAGTCGCGCGCCGCCGAGCCCATCGTGCCGCTGTACCTGTTCAAGAACCGCACCACCACGCTCGCCACGGTCGCGAGCATCGCGGTCGGCGTCGCGATGTTCGGCGGCGCGGTCTTCCTGGGGCAGTACTTCCAGATCGCCCGCGGCTACTCGCCGACGGCGTCCGGCCTGCTGACCCTGCCGATGATCCTGGCCTCCACGCTCTCGGCGACGTTCTCCGGCATCCTGATCACCCGCCTCGGCCGCTGGAAGGCCTTCCTCGTCGTCGGCTCGATCCTGATGGTCGTCGGGTTCGGGCTGCTGGGCACGATCGACCACACCACGGACATGGTGCTCATCGGCGGGTACCTCGCGGTGCTCGGCCTCGGCATGGGCATGACGATGCAGAACCTGGTGCTGGCCGTGCAGAACACGGTGCAGCCCTCGGACCTGGGCGCGGCGTCCTCGACCGTGACCTTCTTCCGGTCCCTCGGCGGCACCGTCGGGGTCTCCGTGCTCGGCGCGGTCCTCGCCTCGCAGGTCGCGGACCGGACGGCGGACGGCCTCGCCGCGGCGGGCGTCGCGGTGCCCGAGGGCGGCGCGGGCGCGGACGTCAGCCTCGCCTCGCTCAACGACCTCCCGCCCGCGCTGGGCGACATCGTCCGCGGTGCGTACGGGGACGGCACGGCCACGATCTTCCTGGTCGCGGGGGCGCTCGCGATCATCTCGGTGCTCGCGATCGCGTTCATCAAGGAGGTTCCGCTGCGCACCCTCAGCGGCATCCAGCAGCAACAGGCCGAGTCCGCGGGCGGCGCCGAGACCACCGCCGAGACCGCCGCCGAGCCGGTCCGCGAGCCCGTCTGGCACCAGGGCCGCCACGCCCTGCACGAGAGCGCGCCGCGCGCCGCGGCCGACCCGGACGGCATCGGACCGGCCGTGTACGGCTTCGTCGGCACCGCGGGCGGAGCCGGCATCGGGTCCGCGGTCGTGACCCTGACCGGGCCGGACGGCGTACAGGTCGGCCGGGCGAGCACCGCCGCGGACGGCGGCTTCGAGTTCCACCTGCCGACCGGCGGGACGTACCTGCTGGTCGTCGCCTCCGGAGCGCTGCGGCCGTCGGCCACGATGGTCGCGGTCGCGGACGCCCCGGTGCGCCACGACGTGGTGCTCGGCGGCGGCGTCGAGGTCACCGGCACCGTGCGGCCCGCCGTCCCCACCACGCTCACCGCGATCGACGCCCGCGGCGACGTCGTCGGGGTCGCCCGCACCGACGCCGGGGGCCGGTACCGGATGGACGGGCTGGCCGCGGGCACCGTCACCCTCACCGCCGCGGGGGAGGGGCACCCGCCGGTCGCCGCGACCGTCACCCTGATCGACGGCACCCCGCTGGTCCACGACGTCACGCTGCCCGACCGGGCCACGCTGCGCGGCACGGTCACCGCGGACGGCACCGGGCGCGGGGTGCCCGAGGCCGTCGCCACGCTCGTCGACCCCGACGGGCACGTGGTGGGCTCCACCACCACGGACGCCGACGGCCGGTTCGGCTTCGCCGACCTGCCCGCGGGCCGCTACACGCTGACCGCCGTGGGGTACGCCCCGGACGTGCAGGTCGTGCGCGTCGAGCCGGGCGGCACCACGGACGTCCGCGTGGCGCTCGGCCCGGCGGGCGAGCCGGGGTACGACACGCCCCGCCGCGCCGACCGCGACACCGAGCTGGAGACGGAGCTCGACGCCGAGCTCGAGACCGGACCAGTCCGGGTCCAGCCCGTCGCGGGCGACTGACCCCGGCGGCGCACTGGACCGGCACCGACGACGACGGCCCCCGCACCCACGGTGCGGGGGCCGTCGTCGTCGGCCGGGATCAGGCGACGGTGGCCTCGAGGGTCACCGGGATGTTGCCGCGGGTGGCGTTGGAGTACGGGCAGACCTGGTGGGCGGCCTCGACCAGCTGGTCGGCGGTGGCCTGGTCCACGCCCGCCAGCTCGACGTACAGGGCGACGGACAGCGCGAACCCGCCCGCGTCGTTCGGGCCGATGCCGACCTCGGCGGACACCGACGAGTCGGTGACAGGCGCCTTCTGCTGGCCCGCGACCAGCTTCAGCGCGGAGTGGAAACAGGCCGCGTAGCCGGCGGCGAAGAGCTGCTCGGGGTTGGTGGCGCCGCCCGCCCCGCCCATCTCCTTCGGGATCGCCAGGTCCTGGTCGATCTGGCCGTCCGACGAGCGGACGTGGCCGTTGCGGCCGTCTCCGGTCGACATGGCGGCGGCGGTGTAGAGGGTGGACACGGGAGGCCTCCGAGGGGGTAGAACGATCGGTCTCTTCGAGCCTGGCACGAGCCGTCCGAAAGCGCAAGACCGATCGTTCTTTCTGCTACCCTGGCGTCCATGTCCGTGCTCACTCCCGCCCGGGAGCGGCTGCTCACCACCGCGTCCGCGCTCTTCTACGCCGACGGCATCCGCGCCGTCGGTGTGGACCGGGTGATCGGCGCCGCACAGGTCACGCGCGCGACCTTCTACCGGCACTTCCCGAGCAAGGACGACCTGATCGTCGCCTACCTCGGCGCCGTGGACCGGGCCGTCCGCGCGGTCGCCGACACCGCGCCCGAGGGGGCGGCCCGGCTGCGCGCCGTCGTCGGGGGGATGGGCGAGCAGCTGTGCACCGACGGCTTCCGCGGCTGTGCGTTCCTCAACGCGGCCGCCGAGTTCCCGGACCGCGACAGCCCCGTGCACCGTGCGGTCGCCGCGCACCGCGCCTGGCTCTCGGAGCTGTTCGTGCGGGAGCTCCGCGTGGTGGGCCACCCGGACCCGCAGGCGGGAGCCGCCCACCTGATGATGCTGCGCGACGGTGCGATGGTCGCGGGCTACCTCGGCGACCCCGCGGTGGCCCGGGAGACGCTGCGGCGCGGCCTGGAGGAGATCCTCGCGGCGTGAGGGTGCGTGCGATCACCGCAGCCGCTGCGGGACCCCGCCGATCCACACCGCCCGCACGGCCGCGGCGGAGGGCTCGCGCAGGGCGTCGGCCACCGGGACGTGCAGCAGGACCAGGTCGGCCCGCACGCCCGCGGCGACGCGGCGCGGCGGCGCGCCCGGCGTCGGCGCGAGATAGCCCGCCAGGGCCTCGGCGGCCGTGATCGCCTCGTCGGGTCCGAGCGGCGCGCCGTCCGGTGTGGACCGGGTGGTGGCCGCCGCGATCACCGCCCAGGGGTCCACCGGCCCGTACGGGGCGTCGGAGGACAGTGCCACCGAGACGCCGGCGTCGAGCAGGCTCCGGCAGCGGTAGAGGTCCCCGTGGTCGGCGGCCGGGACCTCGCGGCGGAAGGCGTCGCCGCGGTCGGCGAGGAACCCCGGCTGGGTCACCACGGCGAGTCGGCCCAGCTCGCCGACCAGCTCCGCGGGCACCATCGCCGCGTGCTCGACGCGGTCGCCCGGGAGCGTCCCGGCCGCCCGCAGCGCGACGACGAGCAGGACCAGCGACTCCCGGGTCACCGAGTGCACCGCCACGGGCCGCCCGACGGCGTGTGCGGCGCGGATCCGCTCCACGAGCTCGTCGAGACCCGGCAGCCCGGAGTCCGCGAGCACGATCTTGTACGGCCCGGCGACGACCCCCGGGGGAGCCGCCGCGTCGAGCCCCAGGCCGAGCAGCGTGAGCCGCTGCGGGACCACGGCGAGGGAGCCCGGGTCGGCGAGGTCCGGAGTCGCGTCGGTCAGCGCGGTGAGGCCGAGGGACGCCAGCCCGGCGCCGAGTCCGCGCAGGTCGGGCGGGTCGGCGGCGGGGAGGCGGGCGCGCAGCCAGTCGTCGGCGCGCAGGACCCGGCCGGTCGGCGCCCCGTCCCGCAGCTCGACGCCCGGGTGGTCCGGCGGCCCGATCCGCGCCAGCGCCGCGCTGTTCAGCACCCACATCGCCCCGCTGCGGTGCTGGATCCGGACCGGTCGCTCGCCGTGCAGCCGGTCGAGCACGGCGGCGTCGAGATCGTCCCCGGGAGAGCCGACGCCGCGGACCCAGCCGTGGACGTCCGCCTCGGCCGCGCCCAGGGCGGCGGCCAGCGCGGCGTGGTCGGCCGGACAGCGCACCGACCGCCGGGCCGCGGCGAGGGCGTGCAGGTGCAGGTGGTGGTCGTGCAGGCCGGGCAGCAGCGCCCCGCCGCGGCACTCGACCACCTCGGCGACCTCGGCGGACCCGCGCTCCGGCGCGCCGACGGCCACCACCCGGCCGCCGTGCACCAGTACGTCGGTCCGGGTGCCGTGCACCTCGGCGTCGCGGAGCAGCACGGCGTCGCTCATGCCCGCAGACCGAGCTCGGCGAGGACCGCGGCGGTGTCGGCCCCGAGCGTCGGGTCGCCGGACGGGATCTCGCGGTGCCGGGGGAGCGGCGCCTCCTCGACCGGGCCGCCCCCGGTGCCGTCGAGCGTGTCCGCGACCACGGCGGTCATCGAGACGTCGTGCAGCACACCGGGTTCGCGCACCGCGAGCGCCGCCGCGGTGAGGCCGGTGAGCGGGTCGGCGATCGCGTCCCCGACGAACACCGGCAGGCCGTCGCGGTCGAGCGCGACGAGCCCCGCGCCGGCGGCCACGTCGTCGCCGAAGCCGACCCGGTCCGACGCCCGCCCCGCCGCGGTGATCGACACCCACGTCGTGCCCCGCGCGACCGCCTCCTCGGCCTGCAGCCCCCAGGCCCGCAGGGCCCGCGGGCGTGACCCTTCGATCACCACGTCCGCCGCGGCGACCAGCGCGTGCAGCGCCGCCCGGTCGCGGACCGGGTCCAGCACCACGGACCGCTCGCCGTGGTGGAGCAGCGCGTGGAAGCGGGGCTCGCCGCGCCGCGCGCCGTCGGGCCGCCGCGGGGTCTCGACGGTCACGACCGCCGCGCCCGCGCGCCGCAGCAGATGGGCGCACAGCGGACCCGCCCAGAGCGCGGCGAAGGACACGACCAGCCGCCCGCGCAGGTCGGCCCGCTCGGCGGGGGCCACGCCGGGGGTCCCGGGGCGGGGGGACGGGTGGGCGACCGGCGCGGCGGCGACCCCGAGGAGGGTGGCGCGCTCGGCGAGCGCGGCGGCGGACATGCCCGCGAGGGCGGCGCGCAGGAGCGGCCAGGGATCGTCCTCGGGCAGCGGGTGTTCGACCAGGGCGCCGAGCAGGGCGGGATCGTCCGGCCGGGCGCAGGAGACGGCCGCCCAGCCGTCGGACAGCGGGACCAGCCTGCAGGCGCCCCCGACGGAGGTCCGGCCCGCGCGGGTGCGTCCGGTGAGGGCGGCGCGCTCACCCAGGAGCGCGGCCCCGTCGATCCCGAACACGGCGCCGAGCCCCGCGGCGACCGAGGCCGCACGCCCGGGCGGGACCAGCGGCGGGCCGTCCGGATGCCCGGTCAGGGCCGCGACCCCGGAGGCCAGCCAGTCCGCCCGCGCGTCCATGTCGCGACCCTACCGACCGATCGGCGCAGCGCTACTCTGCGAGCACCATGACCGTGCCCGTTCTCGCGCCCGCCGAGCTCGCCGAGCTGTCCCCGCTCCTCGACGGCGACGGGGGGATCGTGCACCCCCTCGTCGCGGTGGACCTCGACGGGCCGGGCGACTCGGTCCCCGCGGGCGACCGCATCCTGGTCGGGATCGGCTCGCCGCGGGCGTTGTGCGGGGACCTCGACCTGACGCTGGTCACGACGGCCACGGACCGCACGCAGGTCGCGGTGGCGGACCCGGCGGCGGCCCTGGCCCACCTGGAGGCCGTGGTCGCCGCGAACCCGCAGGCCTCGACGGTGCTCGCCGGACTGCTGCGCTGGTCGGGCGCCCTGGACGTGCCCGCCGCGCTGGACGCCGAGTCGCTCGCGTACTCCACCCTGCTCGGCGGGCCCGAGTTCGGCCGCTGGCTCGCCGCCCGCGGCCCGCGCCCGCTCCCGCCCCCGGTCGCGGACCCGGTGCTCGCCGCGCGGGAGGGGGGCACCCTGCACCTCACCCTCAACCGGCCCGAACGCCGCAACGCCTACGGCCGCCTGCTCCGGGACGCCCTGGTCGGGCTGCTCGACCTGGCCCTGCTCGACCCGTCCGTCGAGCGGGTCGTCCTGGACGGCGCGGGGCCCGGCTTCTGCGCCGGGGGTGACCTCGACGAGTTCGGCACCACCCCCGACCCGGTCACCGCGCACCTCGTCCGCACCCGGGCGGGTGCCGCGCTGCCCCTGCACGCCCTGCGCGGGCGCGTCGAGGTGCGGCTGCACGGGGCGTGCGTCGGCGCCGGCATCGAGGTGCCCGCCTACGCCGGGCGGGTCGTCGCCGACCCCGACACGGTGCTGCGGCTGCCGGAGGTCGCGATGGGCCTGATCCCCGGCGCGGGCGGCACGGTCAGCATCCCGCGCCGCATCGGCAGGCACCGTGCGCTGTGGTGCGCGCTGTCCGGGCTGCCGGTCCCCGCCGCGACCGCACTGGAGTGGGGACTCGTGGACGCGATCGTCCCGGCTCGTGCCAGGCTGTCCCCATGAGCGACCCGGACAGCTTCGACACCGAGAGCGACCAGCTCGAACCCGAGGACACGTTGATGGACACGGGTGTCGCCGACGTGCTCGACGAGGGCTACTCACCGCCCGAGCGGCCCTGGACCGCGGACGAGGACGCGACCCTCGACGAGCGGCTGGCGCGCGAGCTCCCGGACGAGACGGTGGAGGACGAGGACGACGAGGACCCGGACTGGGAGGCGGACACCGACGACACCGACGGAGAGCTCCTGGACGACCAGGTCGGCGAGCGCCGCTCGGGCCGGTTGGTCGACGCGGCCGAGGGCGGGGTCTTCGACACCGACTCCGACGCGTGGGCCTCGGACGTCGGCATCGACGGCGCCGGGGCGTCGGCCGAGGAGGCCGCGGTCCACGTCGTCGACGAGTGATCCGGGGACGACCCGGAGGGCTCAGGCCTTCTCGAGCTCACTCTCCAGCTTGAGGACGGTCGTGCCGTCCTCCTGCACGAGGACGTAGGCGGGGTTGTCGTCGGTCCCGTTGCGGGACTGCTTCCTCCCCTTGATGGTCTTCTCGACGCGGTCGGTGTGGACCGAGTCGACCTTGCCCTCGCCCTGTCCGTTGCCCCAGTTCCACGCGACCCGGGATCCCTTGCGGTACTTCGCCATGCGCGGGGGATCCCCGCCGGCGCGGGCGCCGAAACCGGGCCCTGGGTCGGCCCTGGGTCAGGCCCTGGGTCAGGCGCTGTCCCGGGGCACGAGCCGGGCCGGGAGCCGCCGCACGGCGAGCTCGGGATCCCACCGGCCCTCGAGGGCCGCCAGCACGGCGTCCGCCATCCGGGACTCGTCGGCGGCGAGGTCGGCGCTCACCGTCGTCAACCGCGGTCGGACCAGCTCGGCCTGCGGTTCGTCGTCCGCGGCGAGGACCGCGACCTGCTCCGGCACGCGCACGCCCGCGTCGACCAGCGCGGTGAGGATGTGCGCCGCGTGGGTGGTGGTGGCCCCGACGACGCCGTCGGGCAGGGTCCCGTCCGCCAGCCAGGTCCGCACCAGGTCCGCGGCGGTCTCGCGGTCCGGGCTGAACGGCACGCGCCGGGTCTCGGCACCACCCGCCTCGGCGGCCGCCTCGGCCTCGTCCATCCGGTGTCCGAGGGTCTGCCGATCCACGAGCCGGGAGCAGCCACCGAGCACCACGATCCGCCTGCACCCGCGGTCCAGCAGGTGCTGGGCGGCGGTCCGACCGAGGTCCCCGTCGTCGATCACGACGGTCGCGGTGAGGTCCGAGGGCGTGTGGGACAACGCGATCGGCACGGTGCCCGCCTCCGCGAGCATCGCGACGCTGTCCTCGGTGTACCGGTCCAGGGTGGCCACGACCGCGGCGGGTCGCAGCGCCAGCCACGACCGGGCGGCCGGGATCCCCGTGACCGTGGGGTCGCCGTGGATCAGGAACGTGTAGCCCGCCTCGCGGACGTCTCGGGCCACCTGGATGAGGGTGACGAACGACAGTCCGCCGCGCAGCACGGCCGTGCCGTCGACGTGGCCCACCACGAGGTCGCTGCGCCCGCGCCGCAGCGACCGCGCGCTCACGTGGGGCACGTAGCGCAGCTGCTCCGCCGCCTCGAGCACCCGCGCGCGGGTCTGCTCCGGGATCCGGGCGCCCGGCGTCCGGTTGAGCACGTAGGACGCCGTGGCGCGCGAGACGCCCGCCCGCCGGGCGACGTCACTCATCGTCGCCGCGCGGGGACCGCCCGAGTCCCGACGCCCGCTTATACCGTCCACGAGGGAGATCGTGCAGCAGCCCGCTCCGACACGATCGGGTCCTCCCCGCACCCACACGGGCGAGACCGTGGTGCTCACCCGTGGTGACCCGAGTGCGCCGTCCGAGCGTCGGCGCCCTCCCCGTTCAGGGGGTGGAGCGTGACACCTGTTGCGGCTCAACGGGTGGCGCCCCGTGCCGTCCCGGAGCGCCCGACGTGCACGAGGTGGGGTCCGCCATGCCGGGCAGACACGGCGGGGCCGGGGCGCGCACACTGGCGCGCTCGACCGGGGATCGGCCCGGCGCGGGAGGAGCGGCATGACGGTGATGGTGGCGGTACCGGACTCACCCGAGGGGCGGACGGCGCTGTCGGCGGCGATCGACGAGGCGCGGCGGCGCGCGACCGACCTGGTCGTGCTCAACCTGGCGCTCGGGCCGCTGGACCTGGTGGGCATGCCCACCGACCTGACGATCACGGTGAAGGAGCGCACCGGCTACGCGGACCTGGCGGACTGCGTGCTGGCCGCGCTCGACGAGCACGCGGGCGCCGTCGACGTCCTCGTGATCGGCATGAAGCGGCGCAGTCCGATCGGCAAGGCGCTGCTCGGCTCGCTGTCGCAGCGGCTGCTGCTGGAGGCCGAGGTCCCGGTGCTGGCGGTGAAGCGCTGACCCACGGGTGACGCGAGTCACGAACGTGAGCTCATCGGGAACGATTCAGAAGAGCAACGCGTCTTCGGTACTGTAAGTGCATAACTGAGGAGAGGAGGACAGCATGACCACGTTCTGGACCACGGTCCGCCGCACCGCACGTCGCTTTGACGACTGGACGCTGCACGCGTTCAACCCGCAGTACCCGGTCGGCTCCCGGAACTGAGCCC
Source organism: Pseudonocardia oroxyli (assembly GCF_900102195.1). Lineage (GTDB taxonomy): Bacteria > Actinomycetota > Actinomycetes > Mycobacteriales > Pseudonocardiaceae > Pseudonocardia > Pseudonocardia oroxyli. Next base: position 74,010 of record NZ_FNBE01000004.1, on the reverse strand, counting down.
GGGAGCCGACCAGGGCTCCTAGTGAGAGGGGCCGGCAGTGTCGCCGGCGGTCCCCTCGATCTCCGCCGCGGGTGCCTTCACCGGGCGCAGCCGCACCCAGGCGAGGAAGAAGATCGCGAGCACGAGCATCGCGATCCCGGTGTCCAGGTTGATGTTCCAGCCGCCCGCCTTCTCGATGTCCGCCTCCGTCGTCGAGAACAGGCCCAGGACGAGCAGCACGATCCCGTAGACGCCGAACATCAGGGCGAGGATCGTCCGCAGGTCGAACAGGCGCGAGGCCGTCGTCGAGGCCGGGGCACTGTGCCCGGTGGCCGGGCCGTCCGGTTCCGTCATGTCGTCCGTCCTTACCAGAAGAGGATGTAGAGGATGGCGGTCAGGACGAGCACGCCGATGCCCAGGGTGACGGGGCTGCGGTACCAGCCGGAGTCCTCGCCGTGGGTCTCGTGGGTGCGCTCCTCCTTCGACGTCAGGCTCCACACCAGACCGGTCAGCTCCGCCGCGGGCCGCGGGGTGCTGACCATGGAGACCGCCACCGCGACCACCACGCCGACGACGAACGCCGCGCTGGCCCCGACGAAGCTGCCCGCCTGGCTCGACAGCGGGAGGACCCCGGTCGTGACCAGCACGTTCACCGCGACGGCCGCGGCCGTGCCCGAGAGCAGGCCGATCCAGGCCGACGTCCCGGTCATCCGCCGCCAGAACAGGCCGAGGATGAAGATCGCGAAGAGCGGCGCGTTGAAGAAGCTGAACAGCGACTGCAGGTAGTCCATGATGTTGCCGGACCCCGAGGCGATGAACGCCGTGCCGATCGCGATCACACAGCCGATGACGGTGATCCAGCGCCCGACCTGCAGGTAGTACTTGTCCGACTTGCCGGGCCGCACCCAGTCCTGCCAGATGTCGTAGGTGAACACCGTGTTGAATGAGCTGATGTTCGCCGCCATGCCGGCCATGAAGGCCGCGAGCAGACCCGCGATCGCGACGCCCAGGATCCCGTTGGGCAGGACCTCCTTCATCAGCAGCGACAGCGCGTTGTTGTACTCGACGTCCGTGGTGCCGCCCGCCTTGAGCGTGACGATCTGCGGGACCAGGACACCGGCGATCATGCCGGGGATGATGATGACGAGCGGCAGCAGCGCCTTCGGGTAGGCGCCGATCAGCGGGGTGCGCTTGGCCGCCGACATGCTCTTGGCGGACAGCGCGCGCTGGACCTCGGCGAAGTTCGTGGTCCAGTAGCCGAAGGACAGCACGAAGCCGAGACCGAACACGATGCCGATCACCGAGAGCGTCGGGTTCATGATCTCGGTCAACGTGGTGCCGGGCCAGGACGAGAGCTCCTCGGCCCCGCCCGGGCCCGCGGTCACGGCCGCCTTGAGGCCGTCCCACCCGCCGACGCGGCTGAGGCCCGCGATGGTGAGCGGGATCAGCAGCGCCAGGATCACGAAGAACTGCAGCACCTCGGAGTAGATGGCCGCGGACAGCCCGCCGAGGGTGATGTAGGCGAGCACGATCAGCGCGGCGATCGGGATGGCGAGCGCCAGCGACCAGCCGAGCAGGGCCTCCAGGAGCAGGCCGAGCGAGAACAGGTTGACGCCCGCGATCAGCACCGCGGAGAGCGCGAAGATCACGGCCTGGACGCGCTGGGTGGTCCGGTTGAACCTCTTGAAGAGGAACTCCGGCACCGAGCGGGCCTTGGAGCCGTAGTAGAACGGCATCATCACCAGGGCGAGGAAGACCATCGCCGGGATCGCGCCGATCCAGTAGTAGTGCACCGTCGGGATGCCGTACTGGGCCCCGTTGGCCACCATGCCGATCAGCTCGAGCGCGCCGAGGTTCGCCGAGATGAACGCGAGGCCGGTCACCCAGGCGGGCATGGACCGGCCGGACAGCAGGAAGTCCAGGCTCGACGACACCGACCGCCGGGCCGCGTAGCCGATGCCCAGGACGAGCAGGAAGTAGAACGCCACCAGGACGTAGTCCAGGGCGTTGGCGTCGAGCCGGAGGTCGGTCTGTTGGGCGAGGATCATGGGTGGCCTCGCAGCCGTCCGGTGTGCATAGCGGCTCCCTCGCCGATGTCCGTGCGATCGTGTCGCGCCGGAACATACCCCCTTCGCCGACGAAGTGAACATTATCCGACAGACTGAATCGGTGGAGTCTGTGCGGTAAGGGCGTGTACAGCCCACGAGGTCCGTTGACGCTGGTTCGAACGCGTTGCATTGTGTGCGGTGTGAACGGCGGTCGAGGGTGAGCCTGCTCGCCCGGCAGCGCCAGGAGCTGATCCTGGAGCAGGTCCGGGAGCGCGGCGCCGTGCGCGTCTCCGATCTCGCCGAGCGGTTCGGCGTCTCGGACATGACCGTCCGCCGCGATCTCGACGTCCTCGCCCGGCGCAGGCTGCTCGCGAAGGTGCACGGCGGTGCCACCGCGCTCGGGGTCCCCAGCACGCACGAGCCGGGCTTCGTGGAGAAGTCCGGCCGTCAGCAGGCGGAGAAGGAGGCGATCGCCGCGGCCGCGGCCGAGCTCGTCGAGCCGGGCACCGCGATCGGGCTGTCCGCGGGCACCACGACCGCCGCCCTGGCCAGGGCCCTGCTCGAGGTCGAGGGGCTGACGGTCGTGACCAACTCGATGGCGGTGGCCGAGGTGTTCAGCGCCGAGCGGCCCGGGCGGACGGTCATCCTCACCGGCGGGATCCGCACGCCGTCGGAGGCGCTGGTGGGGCCGGTCGCCGTGGCGGCGTTGCGGACCCTGAACCTCGACGTCGTGTTCCTCGGCGTGCACGGGATGAGCGCGGCGAGCGGGTTCACCACCCCGAACCTGATGGAGTCCGAGACCGACCGGGCCCTCGTCGAGGCCGGGCACCGGCTGGTCGTGGTCGCGGACTCGACGAAGTGGGGGACCGCCGGGATCTCGACGATCGCCGAGCTCGCCGAGGCGGACGTGCTGGTCACCGACAGCGGCCTCGACGACGACGCGCGCGCGGTCCTCGCGGGCGAGGTCGACCAGGTGGTCGTCGCCGAACCCCGCTGACGCGGTCGTGCGTGGTGAGTGGTGCTCTGGCACCACTTACCACGCACGGGCGGCGCAGCCGCTAGATCCGACGGGCGCCCGAGTACGGGAAGCTGCTCATGTCCGAGATCTTCACCGGTTCGCCGCTGGTGCTGGCGTGCAGGATCTTGCCGCCGCCCATGTAGATGCCCACGTGGCTGACCGGCTGGTAGAAGAAGACGAGGTCGCCGGGCTGGAGGTCGCCCTTGGCGACCGGGGTGCCGAAGGTCGACTGGGCCGCCGAGGTGCGCGGGATGGTGACCCCCGCCTGCTTGAACGCCCAGCTGGTGAGGCCGGAGCAGTCGAAGGCGTTCGGACCCGAGGAACCCCACGAGTACGGCGCCCCGAGCTTGGTCTGCGCCGCGGCGAGGGCCTTGGCGCCGAGACCGGACACGCCCGAGATCACGTCGCCGACCGAGGCACCCGCGGTGCCCGCGGCGCCCGTGGCGGCCTTCTTCAGCGCGTCCGCCCGGGCCTGCGCCTCCGCGGCCTTCTTGAGGACGTCCGCCTGCGCGGTGTTCGCGTGGCCCAGCACCTGGGGCAGGGCGCCCAGCGCGGAGCCCAGCGCGGTGGCGCTGGTGCCGTCCGTGCCGACCGGGGGGACCGCCGGGATGACCTGCGTGACCTGGGTGGCCTGCGCGGCGAGGTCCGCGCCGGTCGCGGTGGCGCCGTCTCCCGGGGCGTCCGTGCCGTCGGTGAGGGCGGGCAGCACGTCGTCCGCGGCGGCGAGGTGGAACGCACCCGTGGCCTGGGCGATCTCCTGGGCCGGGTTCGGCATGCCGGTGAGCAGCGCGGACGCGCCCACGGCCCCGACACCCGCGGCCGCGACCATGGCCCGGGGCGAGCGCAGGACGGCCGGGAGGGTGCCGGTCAGGCCGCCCGCCACGCTGCGGAACGCGCCGGTGACCCCGGCGCCGGTGAAGAACGAGCCGGTGAGCCCGGCGGGCGGCTCCGGCGCGGCGGCCGGGAACGCCCGGGTCGCCTCGTCCACCGGGGCCGCGGGGGCGACAGGGGTCCCGGGAGCCGGCGGGGTCTCGCGGGTCCCGGCGCGGCGGGCCCGACGGCCGCCGGAGGGCGGCGGGGTGTCGCCGGAGAGCCGGGAGATCAGGTCGGCGGCCGACAGGCCGCCGGACCGGTCCTCGGCGCTGTGCCGGGCGGCCGGGACGAACAGGTCGAAGGCCCTCGGGGACAGGGCCACGCTCGCGCCTGGTGCAGTCATGCAGTCGTTCCTCGCCGTCCACGGGCGGGAGCGCCGGGGAGCGCCGCCTGCACCTGCCCCGTGCCGGGGAGTGGGCGCCCGGGGGAGTGTCGGCGGGCAGGTGGGACGGGCCGACCGGGCGTGCCCCCGGACGCGGTTCCCGGAGGCGGGTACGACCGTAACCGGGCCGTGATCGGGACGCGCCCCGAACCGTGACCCGCGCGCCGACCGGTCGGCTCTCCGGGACGAGACGTCGTTTCCGTCGGCCGAGAGCCGTTCGGCGCCTGGTCAGCGTGTCGTGCTCGCGTAGAGCTCGCGCAGCCGTTCGGCCCAACCGCCCGCCTCGAAACGGTCCAGATAGCGGGCCCGGGCGGCCTCGCCGAGCCGCCCGCGCAGCCCCGGGTCGGCCGCCAGCTCCGCGACGGCCTCGGCGACCGCGTCCGCGTCGAGCGGGACGGTCCGGCCCGTCTCGCGGGTGACGATCTCGGGCAGGCCCCCGGTCCGGCCGGTCACCGCGGGGATCCCCGCGGCCAGCCCGCGGACCGCGGCCGTCGGCATGACGTCGGTGCGGGTCACGTGCACCTGCAGGTCCGCGGCCTGCAGCAACGCGGCCGGGTCCGGCAGGGGGCGGAAGGTCACCCGTCCGGTCAGCTCCTCCTCCCGGCCCACCCGCGCCTCCAGCCAGGGCCGCAGCGGCCCGTCCCCGGTGAGCACGACGCGGACGCCGAGGTCCTCGGGCAGGGCGGCGACGGCGTCGAGCAGGAGGTCCTGGCCCTTGCCCCGGCGCATGGGGGCGGCGGAGACGACGAGCACGTCGTCCGCGCCCACCTGCAGCGCCGCCCGGGTGCGCGCGCGGTCCGGCAGCGGCGCGGGGTCGGTCACGCCGTCGGGCAGCACGACGAGGCCGTGCGCGGAGCCCGCCACCCGCCGGTACCAGTCCACCTGCAGCCGCGAGACGGCGATGGTGCGGGTGACGAACCGGGCGCGGGCGGTGGTCTTGGCCGCCCGCCGCAGCCGGTCCAGCCTGCCCGCGGGCTCCTCCTCGATCCGGTGCAGCGTGGAGAACACCGGGATCCGCAGCCGGGTGCCCGCCGCCGCGCCGACGACGTCCGCGTTCGGGGCGTGGGTGTGCACCAGCTCCGCCCGGTGCTCCCGCAGGGTGTCGAGGAGCGCGGGCACCGCCCGGGGGTCCCAGGGCGCCAACCCCTCCTCGACCACGACGGCCCCTGCCGCGCGCAGCGCCTCGGCCCGCCGGTCCTCGCTCCCGGTCAGCGCGATGACGACGAGCTCGAGCCCTGCGCCCGCCGCGGCGCCCGCCAGGGCGGACAGCCCGTACTCCCCGTCCGCGGGGTGCAGCGTGTCGACGAGGTGCGCGACTCTCACCGAGGATCTCCTCATCCGGGCGTGACCCGATCGTGGTCGTGGAGCGGCCGAGGGTAGCGAGAATGCCCCAGACCGGCCCGAAGATCGCACCGCCCGGCGGGCCGGTTAGCGTTCCCGCTCGGTGCGCGCGCTGATCCTGGACTCACCCCTCCTCTTCGGGTGGCTGCCGACGACCCTGACCTGGCTGGGCGTCGGCTCCCTGGTGTTCCTGCTGGTCCGCTTCCGCAGGCGCTGGTGGACGCGCCGGGTGCCGCTGATCCTGCTGGTCACGGGCCTGGTGCTGGTGGCGGTGGCGATCACCTTGGCGGTGTGGGCGCCGTTCCCGGACCCGCTCGGCTGGCGGGTCTGGACGTGGGGCGGGGTGGGCGTGGGCGCGCTCGTCGCCGGGATCGTCGGCTTCGGGGGCCGGTGGTGGCGCCGCGTGCTGATCGTCCCCGCCGTGCTGCTCGTGCTGCTCACGGCGGGAGTGAAGATCAACGCCGTGTACGCCTACCGGCCCACCCTCGCCGGGGTGCTGGGCGTCCCGGCCGCGAACGCGATCGACTTCGCCGCCGTGCCCGCGACCGAGCCCGTCGTGCCGTCCGCGGGCTGGCGGCCGCCCGCCGACCTGCCGCGCGGTGGGCGGGTCGCGACCGTCGACATCCCCGGCACGGTCTCCGGGTTCCCCGCCCGGCCCGCGTCGGTGTACCTGCCGCCCGCCTACCTGGTGACCCCGCGCCCCGAGCTCCCGGTGCTGGTGCTCATCGGCGGTCAGCCCGGGGACGTCACGGACTGGCTGCAGGCGGGCGAGCTCGCGACGATCATGGACCGGTACGCGGCGGCCCACGGCGGCCTCGCGCCGGTCGTCGTGGTGCCGGACGCGACCGGGAGCAGCTTCGCCGACCCGCTCTGCCTCGACTCCCGGCTCGGGAACGTGCAGACCTACCTGGCGGCCGACGTGCCCGCCTGGGTCGCGGCGCACCTGCAGGTCGGGCCGGGCCGCGCGATCGGCGGCTTCTCCTACGGCGGGACGTGCGCCGTGCAGATGGCGACGAACCATCCGGACGCCTACCCGACCTTCCTGGACATGTCCGGGGAGGTGGAGCCCTCGCTCGGCGACCACGCGAAGACCGTGCAGGCCGCCTACGGGGACCGGCCCGACCCGGAGGCCGCCTACCGCGCCACCCTCCCGCTGACGCGGTTCCCGCAGGTGCGGGGCATCGCCGGACGGGTGGTCGTCGGGCGGGACGACGCGATCTACGGCCCGCAGGCCCACCAGGTGGTCGACGCCGCGCAGGCCGCGGGGCTCGACGTCACGCTCTCCGTGGTGAACGGGACGCACTCCTGGACCGTGGCGAAGGACGGGCTCGCGGCGGAGCTGCCGTGGGTGTGGGGTCGCCTAGTGTCGTCGCCGTGACCAGCACGGTGTATGTGATCGGCATCGGGTCCGGCGACCCGGACCACCTGACCCTCGCGGCGGTCTCGGCCCTGCAGAAGGTCGACGTCGTCTTCGTGATCGACAAGGGGGAGGCGAAGGAGGACCTGGTCGCGCTGCGCACCGAGATCCTGCACCGCCACCGCACGCCCGGCTCGTACCGCGTGGTCGAGGCCGCGGACCCGGTGCGGGACCGGACGGCCGAGCGGTACACCGAGGCCGTCGTCGACTGGCAGGACCGGCGGGGCGCGCTCTACGCCGAGATGGTCGCCGGGCTGGCGCCGGGAGAGACCGGGGCGTTCCTGGTGTGGGGTGATCCCGCGCTCTACGACGGCACGCTGCGGCTCCTGGAGGGGCTGGCCGACCCCGAGATCGAGGTGGTCTCGATCCCCGGGATCTCCAGCGTGCAGGCGCTCGCGGCCGCCCACCGGCTGATCCTCAACCGGGTGGGCCGCCCGGTGCTGATCACCACCGGGCGGCGCATCGCGGGGGGCCTGCCCGCGGACGTCGACGACGTCGTCGTGATGCTCGACGGGGGCACCGCCTTCGCCGACCTGCCGGACGCCGATGTCGCGGACGTCGACGTCTACTGGGGTGCCTACGTCGGGAGCGCCGACGAGATCCTCGTGGCCGGGCCGGTGCTCCAGGTGCGCGAGGAGATCCGCCGCGTGCGGGCCGAGGCGCGCGCCCGCAAGGGCTGGATCATGGACACGTACCTGCTCCGACGCCACCCCGCCGAACGCTGAGCGCGCTCTCTGCCAAGCTGTGCGGCGACGAGCGGGGGGACCAGTGGCAGGCGAGCAGGACCGGGCGGGGAACGGAGCCGCGAACGGGGCCGCGAACGGAGCCGCCGAGGGGGCGGCGAACGGCGCGGCGAACGGGGCCGCCGACGGCGCGACGGACGGGGCGACCGAGGTGCGCCCGACGGGGCCGCAGCCGGTCGCGCGCGACCGCAGCGCCGTCATCGAGTCCGGTGTCACCCGGCTCGCGGGATGGAGCGCGCGCGTCCTGCTGATCGCGCTCGGGCTGGTGCTGCTGGGTCTGGTCATCGGCCAGCTGTGGTCGATCGTGCTGCCCACGGCGCTGGGCGTGATCATCGCGACCGTGCTGCGGCCGCCGGTGCGCAAGCTGGTCGAGCTGCGGTTCCCGCCCGCGCTCGCCGCGCTGCTGGTGCTCGTGGTGACGGTGGCCGCGGTCGCCGGGATCTTCGCGGCCTTCGCCCCGCAGATCGTCGGGCAGACCGACCAGATCGTCTCCGGCGTGACCAGCGGGCTCGTGCAGATCCAGCAGTGGCTGGAGGGGCCGCCGTTCAACCTCGGCGAGGGCCAGCTCGGCAACCTGCTGGACCAGGTCGTCACGCAGCTGCAGTCCAGCGCGTCCACGATCGCGGGCGGCGTGCTCACCGGGGTGGGCACGTTCGCCAACGGGCTGCTGAACCTCGTGCTCGCCGTGATCCTCGCGTTCTTCTTCGTCAAGGACGGTCCGCGGTTCCTGCCGTGGCTGTCGCGGGTCAGCGGGGAGAAGGCGGGCAGGCACCTCTCGGCGGTGCTGGAGCGGGCCTGGGCCACGCTCGGGTCGTTCATCCGCACCCAGGCGCTCGTCGCGCTGATCGACGGCGTGTTCATCGGTGTCGGGCTGGCGATCCTCGGGGTGCCGCTGTGGCTCCCGCTGGCCGTGCTGACGTTCTTCGGCGGCTTCATCCCGGTGGTGGGGGCGTTCGTCGCCGGTGCACTGGCCGTGCTCATCGCGCTGGTCACGCAGGGCTTCACCACCGCGCTCATCGCATTGGCGATCATCGTCGCGGTGCAGCAGATCGAGGGCAACGTGCTCCAGCCGATCCTGCAGAGCCGCAGCATGGGGCTGCACGCCGCCGTGGTGCTGCTGGCGGTCACCGCGGGCGGCACGCTGTTCGGCATCGCGGGGGCGTTCCTCGCCGTGCCCGTGGCCGCCGTCGCCGCGGAGATCCTGCGCTACCTGGGGGAGCAGATCGACCGGCGCTCCCGGATCCCCGCGCCGGACCCGGACGAGCCGATCGAGGACCCCTCGCCCTCCTGAGGCCCCGCACGCTGCCGCGACGAGCGGTGCGGCGAACGGAGCAGCGGGGTCGATCGGCGGTGTTTTCCCCGGCCCCGGGCCGGTCATCCTCCTGAGGACCGGCTCGACACACCCCGACTCCCCCGGAGAGCGCATGCTCAGCCAGTCGGACGCCTCCCCGATCAGCACCCCCACGTCCGAGCTCGACCGACACTTCCCCGCCGTGGAGCACAGCACCGAGCTGAGCGACACCGGCATCGAGTACATCCACCGCAGCTGGCCCGCAGACGCGACCAGGCTCGCGGTGATCCGCCACGAGCTGCGTCGCTGGGTGACCCCGCTGGGGCTCAGCGGCGACGAGATCGACGACCTCGTCCTGGCGGTGGACGAGGCCGTCGCGAACGCCGTGCGGCACGCCTACCCCGCGGACCGGCCCGGCGAGGTGGAACTGACCCTCTGGACCGAGAACGCCGCCACGGGACCGGCGCTCTGCATCGAGATCACCGACCACGGCAGCTGGCGCGCCCAGGACACCGTGACCGGTGACGCGCAGGGCGGGCGCGGCATGCTGCTCATGCAGCACATGGTGGAGACCGTGCTCGTGCACTTCGACGGCCGCGGCAGCCGGGTGCTGCTGCGGCACCGCTTCGGCGGTCCCGCGGAGCAGGCGGCGGCGCCCACGCCGAGGCATGCTCGGTAGGTGATCGACACCCTCCTGGACCGCACCGTCGTCCTCGGCTGGTCGCGCGTCGGGTTCGCGTTGCGCCGCCGGGGCTGGACCGACCCGCCCCCGGACGCGTTGCGCGGCACGCGCGCGCTGGTCACGGGGGCGAGCGGAGGGCTGGGCCTCGCCACCGTCGAGGGCTTGGCCCGGCTCGGCGCGACCGTCCACCTGACCGGACGCAGCGCCGAGCGCGGCGAGGAGGCGGCGGCCCGGGTCCGCGCGGCCGTCCCGGGCGCCGACCTCCTCGTCTCGGCCGTCGACGTCGGCGACCTCGACGACGTGCGCCGGTTCGCCGCCGACCTCCCGCCCCTCGACGTGCTCGTCCACAACGCAGGGGTGCTCCCGAAGGAGCGCGTCGAGACCGCGCAGGGACACGAGCAGACCCTCGCGGTGCACGTCCTCGGGCCCTACCTGCTGACCGTGCTGACCCGGCCCGGGCGGGCGCTGTTCGTGTCCTCCGGCGGGATGTACGCGCAGCGGCTCCCCGTCGACGACCTGCAGTTCCGGTCCGGCCGCTACGGCGGCACCGCCGCCTACGCGCGGACCAAGCGGATGCAGGTCGTGCTGGCCGGGCTGCTCGCCCGCGAGCTCGCCCCGGACACGCTGGTGCACGCGCTGCACCCCGGATGGGCGGCCTCACCCGGGCTCACCGACTCACTGCCCGGGTTCGACCGGCTCGTCACGCCGATCCTGCGCACCCCCGAGCAGGGCGCGGACACCGCGGTCTGGCTCGCGGCCGCCCCGGACGTCGGCACCGGCCGGTTCTGGCAGGACCGGGCGCCGCGGCCGATCCACTACCTGCCGTGGACCCGGGAGGACCCGAAGGACCAGGAGCGCTTCCTCGCGAAGGTCCGCAGGCTCACGGGGGAACCGGCGGGTCCGTAGGCGGCGCCCTATCGGGTTCCGGTGCCGAGCAGGGTGTCGACGGCCGCGGACACGTGCGCGACCACGGCCTCGGGATCGGCGGCGGCCACCGCCTCGGTGCGCAGGACCGTGCGCAGCAGCGCGATCCCGAGCAGCCAGGCCAGGGTGAGCTCGGCCCGCAGCTCGGCGTCCGCCCGGTCCTCGCCCTCGGCGAGCTCGGCGAGGGCCCCACCGAACGCCGCGCGCAGCTCCTCGCGCACCGTCTGGGCGGCGTCGGAGTTGCCCGCGGACCGCAGGGCGGAGAGGAACAGGGGGGACTGGACGTCGTCCCCCGTCATGATGGCGCGCACGGTGCGCGGGACGAGGTCCGTGGCGGGCCCGTCGTGCAGCACCTCGAGCGCCTGACCCGTCACGGCCTCGGTGAACAGCCCGTCCTTCGAGCCGAAGTGGCGGAACAGCAGGGCCTGGTTCACGCCGGCCCGCTCGGCGATGGCCCGGACGGTCGTGCCGTCGTAGCCCCCGGAGGCGAACAGCTCGCGCGCCGCGGCCAGGAGGGCGGCGCGGGTCGCGGCGGAGTCGCGGGGTCGGGCGGGCACATCCCTATCGCACCACGCGGGGTGTGTGGCGGCCCGTCGCGGGGTACGCGACCGACATGGCTTCCCGGGAGAACGACACCGAACGACCCGACACCGCCGCGGACATGGCGGGGGCCCTGCAGCTCGACCCCGAGGAGACGCTGACCACGGGGGACCCGCTGGACGCGGGCTACTCGCCGCCCGACCGGCCCTACGCCGTCGAGGACCCCGCCGTGACCGGCGAGGAGGAGACCCTCGACGAGCGGCTGCGCCGCGAGGAGCCCGAGGACGCCGCCGGGGTCGACGAGGACCGGACCGGGCGGCTGATCGCCGACGGGGCCGACGGAGAGGCCCTCGACGTGGGCGTCGACGGGGGCGCGGCCTCGGCGGAGGAGGCGGCGGTGCACGACGTCGAGACGGGGATCGAGCCCGTGGTGGACGACTCGCCCGCGGGGGACCCCGAGGTGGAGGAGGCGTTGGAGGAGGAGCGCAGGCCGCGGGCGGCGCAGCGGGACGCGGAGCGGGACATCGCCACGCAGCTCGACGAGGAGTCCGAGACCGGTGGGGTGCCGGGCGTCGCGGGGAGCCGCGACGCCGGGGTCACTCCGGGCAGTTGGACGTGAGCGCGGCGATCACCCCGTCGAGGTCGAGCGCCTCGGTCTCCTCACCGAACGCGACGACCTCGCCGCTGGCCTCGACGAAGTGGCGCAGCAGGTCCCGGTCGACCTCGAGGACGGCCCGGCCGTCGTGCGAGCGGATCTCGATCTCGACGATGTCGTAGCCCTGGACGAGCTGCGGGCTCATCCGGATGTCGCCGTAGCCCGCGGGGCCCGAGAGCGCGTCGCGCACCAGGTCCCGGGCGACGAGCCACTCGACCCACCGGTCCTGCCTGGTCCGCACGGCGAGCACGACGGCGAACGGGTCGGACGCCGAGTAGGTCCAGCGCGTCACGACGGGCGCGGGCTGCCCGTGCAGCACGGTGAACATGTCCTGCTGGACCGAGTCGCTGCCGATCATGGCGTGTCTCCCTGGCGTGGGGGCCGTTCGGCGGTGTCCGTCGGCCTTCACAGGGGGAATCGGCGGCGCGCTCCAGAACGCTGCACGTTCTCGTCGCTTTCACCCATTGTGGTGATCAGCAGTGGTGATCAGCTGCGGGTGGCCGCGGAGACGACCCAGATCCCCGTGGTCCCGGCCCGCACCGGCTGCACCAGCGTGAGGGCGGCGGTGCCCTGCGGGTCGGCGAGGGTCACCGCGCCCGGGGTCGAGCTCGTGGGCTCGGGGTCGGTCCAGCCCCAGGTGGCCGTCGCGTAGTTCCGCGCCACCTCCTCGGGGTCCAGCGTCCACGGCTGGGCACCGCCGTCCACCTGGTCCTGCAGCGTCCGGGCCTGGTCGAGCGCCGTCACCGGCCAGAGCAGCGCGGTGCCGGTGGGGGCGGCCTGCGGTGTGGTGGGCGCCGCGGCCGGGGCCGGCTGGATGCGGGCGGCGCCCTCGCCGTTGCCCGCGCAGCCGGTGAGCACGGCGAGGGCGGCGACCGCGATCAGGAACATCCTCGTCACCTGGACGAAGGTAGGGGTCGACGCGCGAGGCCCGCTCACGACGCTCCGGCCACGTTAGGGTTCCGCGCATGTCTGAGAGCAGCGCCGCGTTCTATCGGGCGAGGGACTTCCTGCTGGCGAACCGCGAGGACTACGACACCGCCGTCCGGGACTTCCGCTGGCCCGAGCTGACCGAGTTCAACTTCGCGTTCGACCACTTCGACGCCGTCGCGGCCGATCCCGAGCGCGGCGGCCGCAAGGCGTTGTGGATCGTCGAGGCGGACGGCAGCGACGCGTCCTGGACCTACGCCGAGCTGTCCGAGCGCTCCAACCGGGTCGCGAACTGGCTGCGGGAGCGCGGGGTCGCGCGCGGCGACCGGATCATCCTGATGCTCGCCAACCAGCTGGAGCTGTGGGAGACCCTGCTCGCCGCCATGAAGCTCGGCGCCGTCGTCATCCCGGCGACGACGCTGCTGACCGCGGACGACCTGCGGGACCGGGTGGACCGCGGACACGCCAAGCACGTGATCGTCGGGGCGGCGGACGCGGCGAAGTTCGACGACGTGCCGGGCGACTACACCCGGATCTCCGTGCGCGGGGCCCCCTCCGGGTGGCACGACTACACCGACGCCTACGACCGCAGCGCCGTGTTCCTGCCGGACGGGCCGACCCCGGCCACCGACACCCTGCTGCTCTACTTCACCTCCGGCACCACGGCGAAGCCGAAGCTGGTGGAGCACACCCACCAGAGCTACCCCGTCGGGCACCTGTCGACGATGTACTGGATCGGGCTCGAGCCCGGCGACGTGCACCTCAACATCTCCTCGCCCGGTTGGGCCAAGCACGCCTGGTCGAACGTCTTCGCGCCGTGGCTGGCGGAGGCGACCGTGCTGGTCATGAACTACACCAAGTTCTCCGCCGAGGAGCTGCTCGGCGTGCTGGACACCTACGGGGTGAACAGCTTCTGCGCGCCGCCGACGGTGTGGCGCATGCTGATCCAGGCCGACCTCTCCGGGTTGCGGACGCCGCCGCAGAAGGTCGTCGGGGCCGGGGAGCCGCTCAACCCCGAGGTGATCGAGCAGGTCGAGAAGGCGTGGGGCCGCAAGATCCGGGACGGCTTCGGGCAGACCGAGTCGTCGGTCCAGATCGCGAACCCGCCCGGCTCGCCGATCAAGCCCGGCTCGATGGGGCGCCCGATGCCCGGCTTCCCGATCGTGCTGGTGGACACCGCGACCGGGGAGCCCGCGGACGAGGGCGAGATCTGCATCGACCTCGCGCGGCGGCCCGTCGGGTTGATGGTGGGCTACAAGGACGATCCCGAGCGCAACGCCGAGGCGATGGCGGGCGGGTACTACCACACCGGGGACGTCGGCTCGCGGGACGCGGACGGCTACATCACCTACGTCGGCCGCGCGGACGACGTCTTCAAGGCCTCCGACTACCGGATCAGCCCGTTCGAGCTGGAGAGCGTGCTGATCGAGCACCCGGCCGTCGCCGAGGCGGCGATCGTGCCGTCGCCGGACCCGGTGCGGCTGGCGGTGCCCAAGGCCTACGTCGTGCTCGCCGCGGGCTACGACCCGACCGAGGAGACCGCCCAGGACATCCTGCGGTTCGCCCGCGAGCACCTGGCGCCCTACAAGCGGATCCGGCGGCTGGAGTTCTTCGAGCTGCCCAAGACGATCTCCGGCAAGATCCGGCGGGTCGAGCTGCGCGGGCGCGAGGGCGAGCTGCACGCGGACCCGCAGGCGGCACCGTCGGGGGAGTACACGCTGTAGTCGCGGGGGTTCCTCGGGCGGGGGCGGGCCCCGTCCGGTAGGTATGCCGTCACGCCGTCCGACGGCGGATCGAGTTCGACTCAGGGGCCGGGAACGGTCCGCAAGGCGAGGGGGCGGCATGGCTGCTGGCGACGGGGCGTACACGCCCGGGGACGGCCCGATGGCCGGTGTGCTGGCGGGCATGCCCGAGGTGGTCGAGCGGTTGCTGGCCCAGCACGTGCCGGACCGGCTGGGCCGGTGTACGGCCTGCCGCAACGCCGGGTCCGGCGTGGTGTGGCCGTGCACCCTGCACCAGATCGCCACGCGGGCCGAGGTGCTGCGGACCCGGCAGGGACAGCGACCCCGCAGCGGTGCTCAGCCGTGGTAGGAGTTCAGCCGCTGTAGTGGCCGGGCCACTTCTTGTACGGGATCCGGGTGATCTCGAGGATCTCGCCGAGGGTGGACCACTCGTTGCGGCCCAGGCGGGCGAGCGGGCGGAGCCTCGTGGCGCTGGGCAGGTGGTTGCCGCGCTCGTCGGTGTCGAAGACGTCCTCGTCGATGGCCGCGTGCAGGACCCGGCCGATCACGACCGTGGAGTCGCCGAGCTCCAGCGTGTGCTCGGTGCGGCACTCCAACGCGACCGGTGACTCCTTGACCCGGGGCGGCGCGACGGTCAGGCTCGGCTCCCGGGTCAGGCCCACCTCGGCGAACTCGGAGACCTCGGCGGGGAAGTCCGTCGCCGTGGCGTTGATCTTCTCGAACATCGGCTCGTTCGCCAGGCACACCACGAACTCGTTCGTCTCCACGCAGTTGCGCAGCGAGTCCTTCTTCCCGACGCTCGTGAACTGCACCATCGGCGGGTCGACGCAGGCCGCCGTGAAGAACGAGTGCGGCGCCAGGTTGTCGACGCCGGCGGCCGAGCGGGTGGAGACCCACGCGATGGGCCGCGGGACGATGACGCTGTTCAGGACCTTGTAGAAGGCCTGGCTGCCCATCTCGGCGGGGTCGATGTCCGTGCGCATGCCCCGATCATGCCGCGCGGTAGCGTCCGGGGCATGGGTCGTGCGCGTGCTCTCGGTCTCCTGCTGGGTGCGGCCGCCGACCTGGTCCTCGCCGATCCCCGCCGCGGCCACCCGGTCGCCGGGTTCGGCCGGGTCGCGGGGGCGCTCGAACGGCGGCTGTACGCGGACTCCCGGGCGGCGGGCGTCGGGCACGTCGCGATCCTCGTGGGCGGGACGGTCGTGGGGGCGGGTGTGTTCTCCGCCGCCCTTTGCAGTGACAGCGGATCCGCACGCCGCTCGGGGTGCGGATCGGCTGACAGTGCAGGGGGTGCGGCGGGGGTGCTCTCGGCGGCCCTTTGCAGTGACAGCCGATCCGCACCTCCCCTGAGGGGCCGATCCGCTGACACTGCACAGGGTGCGGGGGGCGGGTCCGTGTTTCGCCCGTGGCGCGGATCGGCTGTCAGTGCAAAGGGCGTGGCGGGCGGCTCGGTGTCTCGCGCGGTGTGCGGATCGGCTGTCACTGCAAAGGGTGTGGCGGGCGGCTCGGTGTTTCGCGCGGTGTGCGGATCGGCTGTCACTGCAAAGGGTGCGGGGCGCGGGTCGGTACTTCGCGCGGTGTGCGGATCCGCGGGCAGTGCACAGGGGGCGGCGGGTGGGTCCGAACCTCGCCCGTGGCGCGGATCCGCTGTCACTGCAAAGGGGGTGGCGGAGGTGGTGCTGACCGCGGCGGCGACCTGGGCGGTGCTCGGCGGGACCTCGCTGGTGCGGGAGGGGGCGGCGCTCGCCGGCTCGCTCGACGCGGACGATCTCGCCGCCGCCCGGGCCCGCATCCCGCACCTCTGCGCCCGCGACCCCGCCCTGCTTGACGCCGCCGGGATGGCCCGCGCGGGGGTGGAGTCGCTCGCGGAGAACACCTCCGACGCCGTCGTCGCACCCCTGTTCTGGGGGGCGGTCGCGGGCGTGCCGGGGCTGCTCGGGTACCGCGCGGTCAACACCCTCGACGCGATGGTGGGGTACCGCTCACCCCGCTACGCCCGCTTCGGCTGGGCCGCGGCGCGCCTCGACGATCTCGCCAACCTGCTGCCCGCCCGGCTCTGCGCCCTGCTCACCGCGGCGGCCGCGCCACTGGTCGGGGGGCGTCCGGCCGCGGCGGTGCGCGCCTGGCGGCGGGACGCCCGCGCGCATCCCAGCCCCAATGCCGGACCGGTGGAGGCCGCCGCGGCAGGCGCCCTCGGCGTCCGGCTCGGCGGGCGCACCGAGTACGTGTACGGCGTCGAGGAGCGCCCCGCACTCGGCGACGGGCCCGCCCCGACCACCGCGGACCTGCATCGCGCCGCCCGCCTCTCCCGCGCGGTGGGCCTGCTCGCCGCCGTCGTGGCGGCCGCTGTGGCCGCGCGCGCTCAGGGCCGCGGCTCGGCCTGATCCTGCTCCTGCTCCATGTCGCGACCGGACAGGGCGTCCCGCAGGTCCGCCCGGCGCTCGCGGCGTTCCCGGCGACCGCGGCGCTGCAGCATCTCGAGGCGCACGAAGTAGCCCAGGGCGAGCAGCGCGATCGCGCCGAACGTCAACCACTGCAGCGCGTACGAGCCGTTCGTGAACGGGGCCGCGCTCGACGGCGTCGAGATCGGGATCGGGGTGAGGACCCCCGGCTGGCCGGGGGCGAGCACGACATAGCCCTCGACGACGTCCGACAGCCCGGTCGCGGCCGCCAGCGACCGCGAGTCCGCGGCGTAGATCTGCAGGTGGGAGCCGTCGACGAGCGGGGCGCGGCCGGTGCCGTCCGTCTCGTTCAGGCGCAGCCTGCCGGAGAGCGTGACCGGTCCCGCCGGGGCGGGGGCGACGTCCGGGACGGTCTGGCCCTCGTCCGCGGCGATGGAGCCGCGGTCCACCACCACGACCCGGCCGTCGCCCAGCCGTACGGGGGTGAGGACCTCGGAGGCGGGCTTGCCGTCGACCACCCGGAGCCGGACGAGCGCCTCGTCCGCGGGCAGGTACTGCCCGGTCACGGTGACCTGGCGCCACTCGTCCGCCGCGGCGACCGAGCCGCCCGGCACGAGCGACTCGAACGGGACGGGCGGTGTCGCGTTCGCCTCGGCGATCGCGCGCTCCTGCGCCTGCCGCTGCCCCTCTCGGTCGAACTGCCACGGTGCCAGCAGCGTGTAGCAGGCCACGACGAACCCGATGACGACCACCACGAAGGCGATCCAGCCGGGTCGCAGCAGGAAGCGCATGCCGCCCAGACTAACGAGGCAGACTGTGCCGGTGACTCCCCATGGTGCGCTGCTCGTGGCCGGGACGACCTCGGACGCCGGCAAGAGCGCCCTCGTCGCGGGCCTGTGCCGGTCGCTGCACCGGCGCGGGATCTCCGTGGCGCCGTTCAAGGCGCAGAACATGAGCAACAACTCGATGGTCACCCCGGACGGCGGGGAGATCGGCCGGGCCCAGGCCATGCAGGCCCACGCCTGCGGCCTGACACCGAGCGTCGACCTGAACCCGGTGCTGCTCAAGCCGGGCAGCGACCGGACCTCGCAGGTCGTCGTCCGCGGGCGGGCGGACGGGCAGGTCTCCGCGCTGTCCTACCGGACCCGGACCGGCGCGCTGAAGGAGGTCGTCGTCGACGCGCTGACCCGGCTGCGGTCGCGCTACGACGTCGTCGTCTGCGAGGGCGCGGGCTCGCCCGCCGAGATCAACCTGCGGGCCACGGACCTGGCCAACATGGGGCTCGCCGAGGCGGCCGACCTGCCGGTGGTCGTGGTCGGCGACATCGACCGCGGGGGAGTCCTGGCGCACCTGTTCGGGACGGTCGCGGTGCTCTCGCCGTCCGACCAGGCCCGCATCGCCGGATTCGTGATCAACAAGTTCCGCGGCGACCCCGCGCTGCTCGCTCCGGGCCTGGACCAGTTGCGGGCCCTGACCGGGCGACCCACGTTCGGCGTGGTGCCGTGGTCGGACCGCCTGTGGCTCGACGCCGAGGACTCGCTCTCCGCCGTCGCCGACGGGGTGCTCGGCCGACCCGGCCCGCCGCTGGGGGACCAGTGGCTGCGGGTCGCGGTCGTCCGGCTGCCGCGGATCTCCAACGCGACCGACGCCGAGGCGCTGGCGTGCGAACCGGGCGTCGCGGTGCGGTACGTGACCGAGCCGTCGCGCCTGCTGGACGCGGACGTCGTGCTCCTGCCCGGATCGAAGGCGACGGTGTCCGACCTGGCCTGGCTGCGGGACTCCGGCCTGGCCGACGGGGTGCTCGCCCACGCCGCCGCGGGCAAGCCGGTCCTCGGGATCTGCGGCGGGTACCAGATGCTCGGGCGGCGGATCACCGACGAGGGCGTGGAGTTCACCGGCTCCGTCGACGGGCTCGGCCTGCTCGACCTGGAGATCGTCTTCGACCCGGAGAAGCACCTCGGCACCCCCACCGGCACGGCCCTCGGCGAGCCCGTGACCGGCTACGAGATCCACCACGGCCGGGTCGTGCGGTCCGGTGACCCGGGGCTGGTGGGGGACGAGGGCTCCGACCGCGGGAACGTCCTCGGAACCCACTGGCACGGGCTCCTGGAGAACGACTCCTTCCGCCGCGTCCTGCTCGGCAGGCTCGCCGACCTCGCCGGAAGGACGGGGTTCGCGGTCGCCCCGGACACGTCGTTCGCCGCGGAGCGGACGGCGCAGCTCGACGTGCTCGCCGACCTGGTGGACGGCCACCTCGACATCCGAGCGCTTGATCATGTGATCAGTCACGGTCCGGACCCGGACCTCCCGGTCGTCGCGTCCGGTCTGGCAGAGTCCCGGCGGTGAGCGAGCGGGCGAGCGGCATGTCGGCACAGGGCTTTCCCTTCTCGGCGGTCGTCGGGCACGACGACCTGCGCCTGGCCCTGGTCCTGAACGCGGTGCACGACGGGGTAGGCGGCGTGCTGGTGCGGGGGGAGAAGGGCACGGCCAAGTCGACGGCGGTGAGGGCGCTGGCGAGCCTGCTGCCCGCGGTCGAGGTCGCGACGGGCTGCCGGTTCGGCTGCGACCCGGCGGCGCCGGACCCCGCCTGCCCGGACGGCCCGCACCCGGGCGGCGGGACGGCGCGGCCCGCCCGGCTCGTCGAGCTGCCGGTGGGGGCCACCGAGGACCGGCTGGTCGGGTCGCTGGACCTGGAGCGGGCGCTGTCCGCGGGGGAGCGCGCCTACCAGCCCGGCCTGCTCGCCGAGGCGCATCGCGGCGTGCTCTACGTCGACGAGGTCAACCTGCTCCACGACCACCTCGTGGACCTGCTGCTCGACGCCGCGGCCATGGGCCGGGTCCACGTGGAGCGCGATGGCGTGTCGGTGTCGCACGCCTCGCGGTTCCTGCTGGTCGGGACGATGAACCCGGAGGAGGGCGAGCTGCGGCCGCAGCTGCTCGACCGGTTCGGGCTCACCGTCGAGGTCAAGGCCGCGCGCGAGGTCGGGACCCGCGTCGAGGTCGTCCGGCGGCGGATGGCGTTCGAGGCGGACCCGGCGGCGTTCGGGGCGGCCTGGGCGGCGGCGGACGCGGCCGTCGCCGCGCAGGTCGTGGACGCCCGCGCGCGGCTCGGGTCGGTCCGGCTCAGTGACCGCGAGCTCGCCCGGATCGCGTTCGTGTGCGCCCGGTTCGACGTCGACGGCATGCGCGCCGACCTGGTCATCGCCCGGACCGCGACGGCGCACGCCGCGTGGCGCGGGGCGGACGCCGTCGCCGAGGAGGACGTGCGGGTCGCGGCCCGGCTCGCGCTGCCGCACCGCCGCCGTCGGGACCCGTTCGACGAGCCGGGGATCGACGAGAAGGACCTCGACGAAGCCCTGCGCGACGCCGAGGACTACCTGGGCCCCGAGGACCCGAAGGACCCCGACGGCCCGGACGACCCCGACGACGACCCCGACGGCGGCGGCGAGCCCGACCCGACCCCCGACGACGCACCCACGGGAGACGCCGGCGCCCCGGAGGAGGGCTCCGCCGAGCACCGTGCCACCGAGCAGCGTGCCACCGAGCAGCGTGCCGCCGAGGACCCGGCCCCCGGGAACTCCCCCGGAGCCGCCCCGGCAGGCGCGTCCGGCACCTCCGACGCCCCGAACGAGCCGCCCGGGGCACCGGAGCCGGACGGGACGGAGGGCGGGGCGCAGGCCGCGGAGCGGCCCGCCGCGACGGGAGAGGGCACCGCGATCCCGCTCGGCGAGCGCGCGCGGCTCGACCGCGCCCAGACCCGCCGGTTCACGATCCCCGGCGTGGGGGAGGGGACGCCCGGACGGCGGTCGCGGGCCCGGGTGGACACCGGACGCATCGTGCGGCCCACCGACGGGGCACCACGGCGGGCCGCGGACCTGCACCTGCTCGCCACGATCGCCGCCGCCGCACCGTTCCAGGTCGAGCGGGGCCGCTCCGGCCCGGGGCTGCGCCTGCACCGCGCCGACCTGCGCGGGGCGGTGCGCGAGGGACGCGAGGGGAACCTCGTGCTGTTCGTCGTCGACGCCTCGGGCTCGATGGCCGCGCGGAAGCGGATGCAGACCGTGTCCGGTGCGATCCTCGCCCTGCTGCGGGACGCCTACCAGCGCCGGGACAAGGTCGGGCTGGTGACGTTCCGGTCCGCGGGCGCCGAGCTGGTCCTGCCGCCGACGACGAGCGTCCCGACCGCGCAGGTCCGCCTCGCCGCGATGCGCACCGGCGGCCGCACGCCGCTCGCGGACGGGCTGCTGCTGGCCCGGCGCACGCTGGCGGGTGAGCGGGTCCGGGACCCGCGGCGGCGACCGCTCGTCGTGCTGGTGACGGACGGCCGCGCGACCGTCGCGGCCCGCCCGGGCGGCGACCCGGTCGCCGACGCCTGCCGCGCCGCGGGCCTGCTCGCCGCCGACGGGGCGCACACCGTCGTCGTGGACTGCGAGTCCGGGTTCGTGCGGCTCGGGCTGGCCGGGCGGGTCGCCGCGGCCGCGGGCGCACCCGTGATCACCATGGACGAGCTGACCGTGGCGGACCTGACCGCCGCGGCCTCGGCGTGAGGGGGTTCTGATGCCTCAGGGGCAGGTCACCACGGTTCCGCAGGACGGGCTCACCACGCGGCAGCGCCGCAACCGGCCGCTGCTGGTGGTGCACACCGGCGCGATGAAGGGGAAGTCGACGGCGGCGTTCGGCATGGCGCTGCGCGGCTGGAACCAGGGCTGGTCGATCGGGGTGTTCCAGTTCGTGAAGTCCGCGAAGTGGAAGGTCGGCGAGGAGGAGGCCTTCCGCGCCCTCGGACGGCTGCACGAGCAGACCGGTGAGGGCGGTCCCGTCGAGTGGCACAAGATGGGCTCGGGCTGGAGCTGGAGCCGCCGCGCGGGCACCGAGTCCGACCACGCCGCGGACGCGCTTGAGGGCTGGCGGGAGATCCGCCGCCGGATCGAGAACCAGGTCCACCAGGTCTACGTGCTCGACGAGTTCACCTACCCGATCAAGTGGGGCTGGGTGGACGTGCACGAGGTCATCGAGGTGCTGGCGGCGCGCGAGGGCCGCCAGCACGTGTTCATCACCGGCCGCGACGCCGCGCCCGAGCTCGTCGAGGCCGCCGATCTCGTCATGGAGACGAGCAAGGTCAAGCACCCCATGGACGCCGGGCAGAAGGGGCAGCGGGGGATCGAGTGGTGACCCGGGCGCTGGTGATCGCCGCGCCCGCGTCCGGCTCCGGGAAGACGACGGTCGCCACCGGGCTGATGGCCGCGCTGACCCGCCGCGGCACGGCGGTCGCGCCGTTCAAGATCGGACCGGACTACATCGACCCCGGCTACCACGGCCTCGCGGCCGGACGCCCGGGCCGCAACCTCGATCCCGTCCTCGTGGGCGCCGAGCGGATCGGGCCCCTCGTGCGGCACGGATCGGCGGGCTGCGAGGTGGCGGTGGTCGAGGGCGTCATGGGGCTGTTCGACGGCCGGGTGTCCGACGGCGCCGGGTCCACCGCGCAGGTCGCGGGCCTGATCGGGGCGCCCGTGGTGCTGGTCGTGGACGGCCGGGGCCAGTCCCGGTCGCTCGCCGCCCTGCTGCACGGCTTCCGCTCGTTCGACCCGGGGACGACGGTCGCGGGGGTGATCCTCAACCGGGTCGGGTCGCCGCGCCACGAGGAGGTGCTGCGCGCGGCGTGCGACGAGGTGGGGCTCCCGGTGCTCGGCGCCCTCCCGCGCCGCGCCGAGCTGGCCGTCCCGTCCCGCCACCTCGGCCTGGTCACGGCCGTCGAGCACGGCCCCGCGGCGCTGGCCGCGGTGGACGCGATGGCCGAGCTGGTCGCGGCGCACGTCGACCTCGACGCCGTGCTCGCCCTCGCCGAACCCCTCCCGCAGGGTGAGACCTGGGACCCCGCCGCCGCCCTTGACGCGGAACGGCCGGTCGGACGTCCGGTGGCGGCGGTGCTCGGCGGGCCCGCCTTCTCCTTCGGCTACGCCGAGCACCCGGAGCTGCTGGCGGCGGCGGGGGCGGAGGTGGTGATCGTCGACCCGCTGCGGGACGAGACGCTGCCCGCCGGGACCGGCGGCCTGGTGCTGCCCGGCGGGTTCCCCGAGGAGCACGTGGCGGCGCTGGGCGCCAACGAGAAGCTGCTGCTCGCGATCCGCGAGCTGGCGGCCGCGGGTGCGCCGGTCCGGGCCGAGTGCGGCGGGCTGCTGTACCTCTGCCGCGAGCTCGACGGGGTCCCCCTGGTCGGCGCGCTGGACGCCAGCGCGGCCATGACCGGGCGGCTGACCCTGGGGTACCGGGACGCCGTCGCGCTCTCGGGATCGACCGGGTTCGCGGCCGGGGAGCGGGTGCCCGGGCACGAGTTCCACCACTGCGCGGTGACCCCGCGCGGGGGAGCGACGCCGGCCTGGGGCTGGCGCGGCGCCGAGCCGGAGGGGTTCGTGGTCGGCGGGGTGCACGCGTCCTTCCTGCACACCCATCCGGCCGGGCACCCGGGCTCCGTCGCGCGGTTCGTCGCCGCGTGCCGGTGATCGCGGCCCCCGGCATGGTCGTCGTCGTCGGGATCGGGGCCCGGCGCGGGGTCTCGGCGGAGGCGGTCCGGGCGGCGCTGGCCCGCCTCGAACGTGACCTGCCCGACGATCCGGCGCGCCCCGCGGCCAGGATCTACGCCTCCGTGGACACCAAGGCGGACGAGGCCGGGATCCTCGCCGCGATCGCGCCCGCACCGCTGCACACCCGGCCCGCCGCCGCGCTCGCGACGGTCGCGGCGCTCGACTCCGCGGTGAACCCGCTGGTCGAGGCCGTGACGGGCACTCCGAGCGTCGCCGCGGCGGCGGCCCTGTTCGTCGCCCGGGAGATCGACCCGGCGGCCCGGCTCGCGGTGGCGAAGACGGTCGTCGGACCGGTGACCGTCGCCGCCGCCCTCGCCGATACCCCCGAGGGGTACGTCGCCGCCGGCACGTGCGGCGCCGTTTATCATTCGGGGCCACTTCCGGAAGGGACACACTCACGGTGACCGAGCACGACCAGTACCTCGTCGGCCTCGACCTCGGCGGGCGCAGGGTCGTCGTCGTGGGGGGCGGGCAGGTGGCGCAGCGCCGGGTGTCCCGGCTGATCGCCGCGGGCGCGCTGGTGGAGGTCGTCTCGCCCGAGGTCACCCCCGCCGTCGAGGGCATGGCGTCGGCCCGCGAGATCACCTGGACCCCGCGCCGCTACGCCGACGGCGACCTCGACGGCGCCTGGTACGTGCTCGCCTGCACTGACGACCCGCAGGTCAACGCCGCCGTGAGCGCCGCCGCCGAGGAGCGCCGGACCTTCTGCGTCCGGGCGGACGACGGCAGCCGGGGCACGGCCGTCACGCCCGCGACCGGGGAGTACGACGGGCTGACCGTCGGCGTCCTCGCCCGGGGCGCGCACCGCCGCTCGGCCGCCGTGCGGACGGCGCTGGTCGAGGCCCTCGCCGCCGGGGTCGTGTCGGACTCGGCGGACCCGGTGGTCCCCGGTGTCGCGCTGGTCGGCGGCGGACCCGGCGACCCCGAGCTGATCACGGTGCGCGGTCGGCGGCTGCTGGCGCGGGCGGACGTCGTGGTGGCGGACCGGCTCGGCCCGCGCGACCTGATCGAAGAGCTGGGCCCGGACGTCGAGGTGATCGACGCCTCCAAGATCCCCTACGGTCGGGCGATGGCCCAGCAGCGGATCAACGAGCTGCTCGTCGAGCACGCGCGGGCCGGGAAGTTCGTGGTGCGGCTCAAGGGCGGCGACCCGTTCGTCTACGGCCGCGGGTTCGAGGAGGTCCAGGCCTGCGCGGCGGCCGGCGTGCCGGTCACCGTGGTCCCCGGCATCACCAGCGCGTTCGCCGCGCCGGCGGTCGCGGGCGTGCCGGTCAGCCACCGCGGCGTGGCGCACGAGATCGTCGTGGTGAGCGGGCACGTGGCGCCGGACGACCCGCGCAGCCTCACCGACTGGGCCGCGCTCGGCCGGATGACCGGCACGATCGTGCTGATGATGGCGGTGGAGCGGGCGGGCCGGTTCGCCGAGACCCTGATCGCGCACGGCCGCCCCGCGGACACCCCGGCGATCGTGGTCCAGGACGGGACCACGCGCATCCAGCGCAGCGTCCGCACCCGGCTCGACACCCTGGAGGCGGACATCAAGGCCGAGGAGATCAGCCCCCCGGCGATCATCGTGATCGGCCCGGTGGCCGGGCTCACCGCGTAGTGCCCGTCAGCGCCGTCAGCGCCGTCAGCGCCGTTCTGGTGCGGCACGGCGAGTCGGTCTGGAACGCCGCGGGCCTGCTGCAGGGGAGTACGCACGCGGTCGGGCTCACCGCGCGGGGGCGGGCGCAGGCGCGGGCCGTGGACCTGCGAGCTCTGGGAACCCTGGGAGGCCCGCGAGACCTGCGCGGTGTGCGGATCCTCACCAGCCCCCAGCTCCGCGCGGTCGAGACGGCGTGGATCCTCGCCGAGCGTGTCGGATCGCCGGTCGAACCGTGCGCCGAGCTGCGCGAACAGGGGCACGGCGGGTGGGAGGGCCGCCCGGCCGCGGTGTACGCCCCGCTGCTCGCCGCGGCGGGGCCGGACTGGGCGCCGCCGGGCGGGGAGACCTTCCGGGAGCTGTGGACCCGGGTGCGCGGGATCGACCTGACCGGCGCCGTCGTCGTCACGCACGGGGAGACGATCCGGGCGCTGCTCGCGCCGTCGCCGGAGGAGCCGCCGCGGCGGATCCCCCCCAACGGCGCCGTGCTTGCGCTCGGGGGCCCCGGCGTGATGTCGTTCGGGTGACGGCAGTGGAGGAACCCGGTGCGACTCCGGGGCGGTCCCGCCACTGTGACCGGGGAGCACGTCCCCACGCTCGGCCACCGCTCGCGCGGGAAGGCCGGGGACGTGCGGCGATCCGGGAGCCAGGACACTCGCCGCCGTCACCGGTGATTCCACGATGAGGGCGCGGACCCTCGAGGAGGCCAACATGTCCGGTGACGTCCGGAGCAGGGTCGTCGTGCTCGGTGTCGGCTCGGGTGATCCCGAGGCGGCCTGTCTGGAGCAGGCGGACCACGTCCTGGTCGCCCCCGAGCTCGAGTCGGCCGTGTTGTTCTACGCGGAGGCCTGGCGGGTCGACCGGGTCCGTCCGGGTGACGCGGTGAGCACCGTCGCCGACCTGGTGGCGCTGGACGGGCCGTGCACGGTCGCGCTGGTCGTGCCGGACGAGCCCGCCTGGGGCGCGGTCGTGGACGGGCTGCGCGTCGCGGCGGACGCCGAGGTCACGGTGCCGGGGACGGCGGTCGTCCCGCCGCGCCTGAGCCCGCTCTGGTGAGCGAGTTCTACGAGGTCCTGCGCGGCAGGCGGGACGTGCGCACCGGCTTCCTGCCGGAGGTCCCGGTCGCCGACGACGCCCTACGCCGCGTCCTGGAGGCCGCGCACGCCGCGCCCAGCGTGGGGTTCTCGCAGCCGTGGGACTTCGTGGTGGTGCGGTCGGTCGAGACCCGGCGCGCGGTCGCGGACCTGGTCGCGCGGCAGCGGTCGGCCTACGCGGCCTCGCTGCCGCGGGCGCGGGCCGCCGCGTTCGGCGCGCTGAAGGTGGAGGCGGTGCTCGACACCCCGGTGAACGTCGTCGTGACCAGCGACGCGACCCGGGGCGGACGGCACACGCTGGGCCGGTTCGGCCGCCCGGAGATGGCGGCGCACTCGACCGCCGCGGCCGTCCAGAACCTGTGGCTGGCGGCCCGGGCCGAGGGCCTGGGCGTCGGGTGGGTGAGCTTCTTCGACGACGCCGGGCTGGACGCCCTGCGCGGGCTGCTCGGCCTGCCCGCGCACGTCGACGTCGTCGCCTACCTGTGCGTGGGCCACGTGCGCGAGTTCGCGGCCGAGCCGGAACTGGCCGCCGCGGGCTGGGCGCGCAGACGGCCCCTGGCCTGGGCGGTGCACGCCGAACGGTACGGATCACGGGCGCTGCCCGGGGAGGTCGCGATGAACCTGATCGACGAGACGACGGCGGCGATCGCGCCCGCCTCGGCCGCGGCCGCCGCGGAGGCGCGGGACAGGCTGGACCGGATGACCAAGCCGCGGGGCTCCCTCGGCCGGGTCGAGGACCTGGCCGTGCGGCTCGCCGCCATCGCGGGGGAGTGCCCGCCGCCGGTGCCCGAGCCCGCGGCGGTCGCGGTGTTCGCCGGGGACCACGGCGTGCACGCGCAGGGGGTGTCGCCGTGGCCGCAGGAGGTCACGGCGCAGATGGTCGGGAACTTCCTCGCGGGCGGCGCGGTGGTGAACGCGTTCGCGCGCCAGCTCGGGGCCGAGGTGTGCGTGGTGGACGTCGGCGTCGCGGCGCCCCTCGAGTCGGATCTGGACCCCGTGCCGGGTCTGCTGCCGCGGCGGGTCCGCAACGGCACGGCCGACCTGTCACAGGGCTCCGCGCTCACCCGCGACGAGGCTCGGCGGGCGGTCGAGGTGGGCATCGAGGTGGCCCGCGACCTCGTGGCCGCCGGGAACCGGCTGCTGGTGACCGGCGACATGGGGATCGCGAACACCACAGCCGCCGCGGCGCTGATCTGCGCCGTCACCGGGGCCGCGGCGGCGGACGCCACCGGGCGGGGGACGGGGATCGACGACGCGACCCTGGACCGCAAGACGGCGGTCGTCCAGGCCGCAGTCGACGCCCTGACCTGGGAGGACGGGCTCGACCTGCTCGCCGCTGTCGGCGGGCTGGAGCACGCGGGGCTGGCCGGGTTCGTGCTCGGCGCGGCCGCGCTGCGGGTCCCCGTGCTGCTCGACGGGGTCAACGCGGGCGCGGCGGCCCTGGTCGCCTCGGTCCTCGCCCCGTCCGCCGTGGACTACTGCGTGGCCGGACACCGCTCCGCCGAGCCCGGCCACGCCCTCGCCATGGCGCACCTGGGCCTCGACCCCCTGCTCGACCTCGGGATGCGGCTGGGGGAGGGCACGGGGGCCCTGCTGGCGATGCCGGTGGTGCAGGGCGCGGCCCGCGCGCTGGCGGACGTCGCGACGTTCGACTCCGCCGGGGTCGCGGACAAGGACGCCTGACCGGCCGCCGATCGCCGGGTCGTCAGCGGGCGGGGGCGGGCAGCCGCCAGCTCGCCACCGGATCGGCGAACGCGAGGTCCGGGTCGCTCGCTGTGAAGGAGCGGGCGCGGCCCGGGCCCGTCGCGCGGGTCTCGAACCGGACGGTGACCCGGCCCTTCCCGGCGCCCTGCACCCAGCCGTGGCCGAACTCGGCGTGCTCGAGATCGTCTCCCGCCCGGTAGGGCTCCGCCGGGTCCCGGGGGGCGCCGCGGCCGCCGGGGCGGGGCCCGAACTCGCCGCCGGGCTCGGGGTGCTCGCGCTCGGCCGCGACGGCCGGGGGCGTCTCGGGGGATCTCTCGGAGGATGTCTCGGGGGGAGTCTCGGTGGCCACCCAGCCGGTCTCCGACGGCACCGCCTCGAACAACGCGGGCGGCGGCGAGTCCGACAGCCCCGACAGCGACACCCCGACCAGCCGCACGCCGCCCTCGGGGACCGCGGTGCGGGCGAGGCGGTGAGCCACCGCGGTGAGGACGGCGAGGTCGGTGGAGGCGAAGGCCGTGGTCTCCGAGCGGGTGTGGGTCTCGAAGTCCGCGTTGCGCGCCTTGACCGTGACCGTGCGGGCGGCCCGCCCGTCGAGCAGCAGCCGCCGGTGCGCCGCGGCCGTCATCCTCCCGACCTCCGCCAGGACCGCGGACATCTGCGTGAGGTCGTGCTCGAAGGTCGTCTCCGCCGAGATCTGCTTGGCCGCGCCCCGCGGCGCCACCGGCCGGTCGTCGATCCCGCGGGCGAGCCTGTGCAGCTCCGTGCCCACCGCCGCGCCGAGCACCCCGGTGACCTCGCGCGGGTCCATCGCGGCCAGCGCCCCGATCGTCTCGACCCCGACCCGGCGCAGGGACGCCTCGGCCACCGGCCCGACGCCCCACAGCGACCGTACGGGCAGCGGGTCCAGCACCGCCCGCTCGACGGCCGGGTCGACGACGCGGTGCCCGTCCGGCTTCGCGAGCTCCGAGGCGATCTTGGCCACCTGCTTGCCGGATCCGGCGCCGACCGAGGCGGGCAGCCCCGTCCGGGCCCGGACCTGTGCCCGGAGCGCGACGCAGAACTCCTCGACCTCCGCCGCCCCCGCCCCGACCAGTGCGGGCGGCTCGAGGAACGCCTCGTCCACCGAGATCGGCTCCAGCACCGGCGCGGCCTCCCGCAGCACGGCCATGACCTCGTCCGAGATCACCTTGTACAGCGAAAACCGCGGGGGCAGGACGGTGGCGTGCGGGCACCGGCGCCGCGCCTGCCCCATGGGCATGGCCGACCGGGCGCCGAACGCCCGGGCCTGGTAGCTGGCGCCCGCGACGACCCCGCGCCCGCCGGTGCCGCCGACGAGCACGGGCCGGTCCGCGAGCGTGGGCCGGGTGAGCTGCTCGACGGAGGCGAAGAACGCGTCCATGTCGAGATGCAGCACCCACCGACCGACCGTGCTCACGCCCCCATTGTGCCCACGACCCCCGACAGAACCGCCGGGATCACTGGGCCGCGGTGGTCGAGGTGAGCGCGTCGAGGAGGAGGTCGACCGTGACCGGGCCCCGGTACACCTCGCCGTTGACGAACAGCGTCGGCGTGCCCCGGACGCCGCTGCGGACCCCGGAGTTGAAGTCCGCCTCCACCCGGTCCTCGACGGCGCGGGTGCGCGGCCACACGACCGAGTCCGGGTCCACCCCGGCCCGGACCGCGTGCTCGCGCAGGTCCGCCTGGGTGAGCCGCGGCGGGCCGGGCGCGTAGAGGCTCGCGTGCATCGGCCAGAACCGGCCCTCCAGCGCGGCCATCTCCGACGCCGTGGCCGCGGCCAGGGCGTGCGGGTGCAGCTCGGCGAGCGGGAAGTGCCGGAACGCGAAACGCAGCCGGTCGCCGAGCTCCGCGCGCACCTCCTCGATCACGGGCGCGGCGTCCCGGCAGTACGGGCACTCGAAGTCCCCGTACTTCAGGAGCGTGAGGGGCGCGTCCGTGTGACCCTGGACGTGGTCGTACGGGCCGAGTGGCGGGTCGAGCACGATGAGTCCCTTACGGCAGGATGATCCGGTGGCGGTGACGACCCTATCCGAGCGCGGCGAGCTCTCCCGGGCTGCGCGGCAGTTCCTGCGCACCGAGTCCGGTTCGGCGTTCCTGCTGATCGGGGCGGCCGTCGTCGCCCTGCTGTGGGCGAACCTGCCGCTCGGCTACGAGACCTTCTGGCACACCCCGCTCACGATCGACTTCGGCGGCGCCGCGATCGACATGGACCTGCGGCACTGGGTCAACGACGGCCTGATGGTGCTGTTCTTCTTCAGCGTCGGGCTGGAGATCTCCCGCGAGATGACCCTCGGCGAGCTGCGCGGCTTCCGCGCCATCGCCGCGCCCGCGGCCGCGGCGGTCGGCGGGCTGGTGGTGCCCGCGCTGGTCTTCCTGGCGTTCAACGCGGGCGGCGAGGCGGCGAACGCCTGGGGGATCGCGATCTCCACGGACACGGCGGTGCTGCTCGGCGTGCTGGCGCTGGTCGGCCCGCGCTGCCCGGACCAGCTGCGGGTGTTCCTGCTCGCGCTGGCGATCGTCGACGACATCGGCGCCGTGATCGCCATCGCGATCTTCTACACCGAGGACGTCGACGTCCTGGCCCTGCTGCTCGCCGTCGTGCTGTTCCTGGCGCTGCTCGGGCTGCGGTACGTGAACTTCTGGCGGACGCCCTTCTACGCCGCGATCGGCATCGTCATGTGGGTGGCGGTGCTCGCGTCCGGCGTGCACCCGAGCGTCGTCGGCGTGGCGCTGGGCCTGGTGGTCAACGCCTACACCCCGCGCCGCCAGGACATGAAGCGCGCGCTGAACGTGGGCAAGACCTTTCTGCTCGACCCGACGCCGCAGCGGGCGCTGGCCGCGCAGGCCGCCGTCGTCGAGGCGGTGTCGCCGAACGAGCGGCTGCAGCTGCGCATCCAGCCGTGGTCGAGCTACGTGATCGTGCCGCTGTTCGTGCTGGCCAACGCCGGCGTCGTGCTCTCCGGGGAGACCCTCCAGGCCGCGTTCACCTCGCCGCTGACCTGGGGGATCGTCGCGGGTCTGGTGCTCGGCAAGCCGATCGGCGTGGCGCTCGGCACCTGGGTCGCGCTGCGGACCGGGATCGGCCGGGTCCCGGACACCCTGCGCTGGGGGCAGCTCTTCGGCGGCGCGGCGCTGTCCGGGATCGGGTTCACCGTCGCGCTGTTCGTGACCGAGCTCGCCCTCGACGACGAGCTGCTGGTCAGCGAGGCGAAGATCGGCATCCTGACCGGCTCGATCCTCGCCGCGATCGTGGGCTGGCTGGTCTTCCGCCTCGCGGGGGAGCGGGGCGGCCAGTGCTCGCCGACCGGCCTGCCGACCCTGCCCCCACGCCCCTGGCGCCCGGTCGACTGACGCGGCTCAGGGCTGGAGGAGGGCGTCTCCGTCGTGCTGCCGGACGGGCGGCGCCTCGGCCCCCAGACCGGCGACGGCGGCCGGGTGGGCCGGGCCCGCCTCCAGGTCCACCAGCCAGGCCTGCGGGCCGTCCGCCCAGCTCACCACCCGCGGGCCCGCCAGCGTGATCGTGTTCATCGGGCTCGACAGGCCGTCCCCGGTGGCCTTGAGCAGGGCCTCCTTGCGCGTCCACACCTGCAGGAACGCGGCGGCGGACGGCGGGCGGGGTTCGGCGGGGGACAGGGCGTGCCCGGCGAGGGCGTCGACGTCCGCGAGGTCTCGCAGCTCCTCGACGTCCAGCCCGATCGGCCCGACCTCGCTCAGCGCGACGCCCACCCGGTCGCCCGAGTGCGTCATCGAGAACTCGACGCCCGGCACCGTCGGTTTGCCGTGCGGCTTCCCGCACCGGCAGGTCCGGTCGATCTCGAGCGCGGCGGGATCGGCCCCCAGCCGCTCGGCGAGGACGATCCGGGCCAGCGCGTGCGCCCCGAGGTAGCGCGCCGCGTCCGCGGGCCTGCGGAAGCGCTCGAGCCGCGCGCGCTCATGGGCGTCGAGCAGCGCGACCAGCCGAGGCACGTGCAGCACAGGCGAGCCCCACCACACATCGACCACGAGAGAAGCCTACGGGGCACTGGGCATTGTGGAGCCACCACTGCTGCATCGGATCCCGACAACGACAGTCGTGGCTCCACAATGCGGGGAACCCGCGACTCAGCCGCTGCGACGGGACGGTACGGACACCCCGCGGGGCCACCACCGAATTACCGTGGGCGGAGTGCAGAACCCCGACGTGATCGTGATCGGCGGCGGCATCGCGGGCGCCTCCGTGGCCTACGAGCTCGCCGCGGACCGGGCGGTGCTCCTGCTGGAGGCCGAGCCCTCGCTGGCGATGCACTCGACCGGCCGCTCGGCCGCGACCTACATCCCCGGCCACGGCACCGCGACCTTCCGCGCGTTGATCAGGGCGAGCGCGGCCCGGTTCCCGGCGCTGGCCCAGGAGCTGGACGCGCCGCCCTTCCTGCGCCCGCTGACCGTGGTGTTCACCGCCCTGGACGCGGACGGCGAGCGCGAGCTCGCTGCGCTGCAGCGGGAGTGGTCCGCCGAGCCGGACGGCCCCCGCCCGCTGACCGGCGCCGAGACCGACGCCGCCTGCCCCGGCCTGCGCGGCTCGCGCGCGGGCGCGGCGGTCGAGGCGGCGGACGCCGACGCGATCGGCCTGCACGGCGCGTACGTCCGCGGCCTGCGGCGCCGCGGCGGCCGGGTGGTGCAGGGCGCGCGCGTGCGGGGGATCGCGCGGACCGGCGGGGGCTGGCGCGTCGAGACCGCGCAGGACGCCTGGACCGCGCCGGACGTCGTCGCCGCGGCCGGGGCCTGGACCGACCGGCTCGCCGCGCTCGCCGGCGTCCCCGGGGCCGGGTTGCAGCCCTACCGCCGCACCATCGCGATCTCGCCCTGCGCCGTCCCGGCGGGCATGCCGATGCTCATCGACGCCGCCGAGCGCTTCTACGCCAAGCCCGAGGGCGACGCGCTGCTGCTGTCCCCGAGCGACGAGACGCCCGTCGAGCCCGGCGACCCGCGGCCCGACGAGCTGGACGTCGCGCTCGCCCTGGAGCGCGTCGAGGAGGCCCTGCGCCTGGGCCTGCGCTCGGTCCGGACGGCCTGGGCGGGGCTGCGGACGTTCGCGCCGGACCGCGACCCCGTCGTCGGGAGCAGGCCGGAGCACCCCGGGTTCCACTTCTTCGCGGGCCACGGGGGCTCCGGGATCGAGTCCGCACCGGCGCTGGCCGCCCTCGGCGCCGCGGTCGTGACCGGCGGCCCGGTCCCGGCGGACATCGACGTGACCCCTGCCCGGGTCTCCTGTAAGCGCTTGCTGACTTAGGCTGGTCCCATGGCTCCCACCACGGCCCCCACCACCGCCTCCGGACGCCCGCTGTTCGACGGTCCGTTCTGGGCCGATCCGTTCCCCGCGCTGGCCGAGCTCCAGGCCGACGAGCCCGTCCGCAGGCTCGACCTGCCGGACGGCCCGATGTGGCTGGTCACCCGGTACGCCGACGTGCGCGCGGCCTTCGTCGACGCGCGGCTGAGCAAGGACTGGCGCTACACCCTGCCCGAGGACCAGCGGGCCGCGTTCCCGGCCGCACCGACCCCGATGATGCTGCTGATGGACCCGCCGGACCACACCCGGCTGCGCAAGCTGGTCAGCCGCTCGTTCACGGTGCGCCGGATGGAGGAGCTGCGCCCGCGGGTCGAGCAGATCGCGGCGGACCTCGTCGCCGGGCTGTCCGGCACCGTCGACCTGATGCGGGAGTACGCCTTCGTGCTCCCGGTGCAGGTGATCTGCGAGCTGCTCGGCGTCCCGGCCGGCGACCGCGAGGACTTCGGGGCCTGGTCCTCGACCCTGATCGACGAGTCGTCTCAGGAGGACTCGATGGCCGCGATGCAGAAGCTGAGCGGCTACCTGAACGAGCTCGTCGAGCGTAAGCGCGCCGAGCCGGACGACGCCCTGCTCTCCGCCCTGACCCAGGAGGTCGACGACGGCGACCGGCTCTCCCAGGAGGAGCTCGTCGCCATGGGCATGCTGCTGCTCATCGCGGGCCACGAGACGACCACGAGCCTGATCGGCAACGGCGTCATCGCCCTGCTCACCCACCCCGAGCAGCGGGCGCTGCTCGCGGCGCGGCCGGAGCTGTGGCCCGGGGCGGTCGAGGAGCTGCTGCGCTGGGACCCGCCGGTCACCAACACCCCGGTCCGCTTCGCGGCCGAGGACGTCGAGATCGCGGGGACCACCATCCCGGCCGGCGCCGTCGTGATGCTCGGGCTCAGCGCCGCCAACCGGGACCCGGAGCGGTTCGGGAGCGGCCTGGACGTCACCCGGGCCGACCGCGGGCACGTCGCCTTCGGGTACGGGCTGCACCACTGCCTCGGCGCGCCGCTCGCCCGGATCGAGGGGCAGGTGGGGCTGCAGACCCTGTTCGCGCGCAAGCCCGACCTGGCCCTCGCCGTCGACCCGGCGGAGCTGGCGTACCGGCGCAGCGTGCTGGTCCACGGCGTCAGCACGCTTCCGGTGACCGTCTGAGGGGTACAACCGAGGGGTACAACGGAGGGGAGACCCCGGGAGGCCCCGTGCCGCAGGACCGTGACCAGGATCGTGGCGACCCGTTCGGCGGGTTCGACGCGTTCGGCCCGCTGGGGCCGCTGGGTGGGCTGCTGCGCGGGCTCGCCGACGGGCTGGGCCTCGACGAGGATGCCGTCCGTCCGCAGCCGCGCGACCCCTCCGGCCGTGCCCCCTCGGCGCGCACCCGCACGCTGGACCGCTTCGGCCACGACCTGACGGCCGCGGCGCGGGCGGGCCGCCTCGACCCGGTCGTCGGGCGGGACGCCGAGATCGACCAGGTCGTGGAGGTCCTCGCGCGGCGCACCAAGAACAACCCGGTGCTGGTCGGCGAGCCGGGCGTGGGCAAGACCGCGATCGTCGAGGGGCTCGCCCGGCGGATCGTCGCGGGGGAGGTGCCGGTCGCGCTCCGGGACGTCCGGGTCGTGGCGCTGGACCTCGCGGGCATGGTCGCGGGCACGCAGTACCGCGGCCAGTTCGAGGAGCGGCTGACCACCGTCGTCGACGAGATCACGGCGGCCGGGCGCTCGCTGGTGGTGTTCGTCGACGAGATCCACCTGATCGTCGGGGCGGGCTCGGCGCAGGACCAGACGATGGACGCCGCCGCGATCCTCAAGCCCGCCCTGGCCCGCGGTGAGCTGCAGCTGGTCGGCGCCACCACGCCCGAGGACCACCGCCGCCACCTCGAGCGGGACGCCGCGCTGGACCGCCGGTTCGAGGCCGTCCGGATCGGGGAGCCCACGCCCGAGGCCACCCTCGGGATCCTGCGCGGCCTGCGCGCCCGCTACGAGGAGCACCACCGGGTCCGGATCACCGACGCGGCGCTGGCGGCCGCCGTCACGCTCTCGGTCCGCTACCTGCGGGACCGGTTCCTGCCGGACAAGGCCCTGGACCTCGTCGACCGGGCCGCGGCCCGGGTGGGTCTGCGCGGCGGGCCGTCGTCGACCTCGCGGGTGGACGAGCTCGTGCGTGCCCGGGAGGTCGCCGCCGACGCGGGGGACGCCGAGCGGGTCGCGATGCTGGACCGCGAGCTGGAGCGGTTGGTGCTCGAGCCGGACGGGGGCGGGGGCGGCGGCGAGATCGGCGCGCGGGAGATCGCCGAGGTCGTCGCGGACCGGACCGGCATCCCCGTGGCCGAGCTGACCACCTCGGAGCGGGCCCGGTTGCTGGAGCTGGAGGCGGTGCTGGGCAGGCGGGTCGTGGGGCAGCACCGGGCCGTCGAGGCGGTCGCGGACGCGGTGCGCAGCTCGCGGGCCGGGCTCGCCGGGCCGGACCGGCCCGCGGGGTCGTTCCTGTTCCTCGGCCCGACGGGGGTCGGCAAGACCGAGCTGGCCCGTGCGCTCGCCGCCGTGCTGTTCGGCTCCGACGAGCACCTCGTCCGGCTGGACATGACCGAGTACGCCGACCGTGCGTCGGTGTCGCGGCTGGTCGGGGCCCCGCCGGGCTACGTCGGGCACGAGGACGCGGGGCAGCTCACCGAGCCGGTGCGGCGCAACCCGTACTCCGTCGTGCTGCTCGACGAGATCGAGAAGGCCCATCCGGAGGTCCTCGCCGTCCTGCTCCAGGTGCTCGACGCGGGCCGCCTCACCGACGCCCGCGGCCGCACCGTGGACTTCCGGCACACCCTGGTGGTGATGACCGGGAACGTCGGGCTGCAGGCGCTCGCCCTGCGGCCGGAGTTCCTCAACCGGATCGACGACGTCGTGACCTTCGACCCGTTGTCCCCCGCCGAGATCCGGGAGATCGCCGCGCTGACGGTCGGCGAGCTCGTGGCGCGGGTGGCGGCGCAGGGCGTGGTGTTGGAGGTCGAGCCGGCCGCCCTCGACCGGCTCGCCGAGCTGGGGTACTCGGCGGAGTACGGCGCGCGGCCGCTGCGGCGGGTGGTGGCGCGGGAGGTGGAGCGGAAGCTGGCGAAGCTGCTGCTGGCCGAGGAGGTGCGGGGGCGCGTGGTGCTCGCCGCGGACCTGACGCTGCGGGTGGAGTGACCGGCCCGCTCCGCGTGGGGAGCGTCATCTCCGGGGGACGTCCGCGGCCGCGTGCGCCAGGATCGGCGTCGTGGAGACCCTGACCGTCGGTGGGCGGACGCTGCGGGTGGACGTGCGGCCCGGGACCGGGACGCGGCCGCCGTTGCTGCTGCTCAACGGCATCGGTGCGAGCCTGGAGATGCTGGACCCGTTCGTCGAGGCGCTGCCCGCGGACCTGGAGGTCGTCCGGTTCGACGTCCCGGGCGTCGGCGGGTCGCCGCAGCCGTCGGCGCCGTACCGGATGCCCGCGCTCGCCCGCACCGTCGGCGCGCTCGTCCGGGAGCTGGGCCACCGGCAGGTCGACGTGCTGGGCTACTCCTGGGGCGGTGGGCTCGCGCAGCAGGTCGCGCTGTCCGAGCGCGCGCTCGTCCGCAGGCTCGTCCTGGTCGCCACCGGCACCGGCTCGCTCATGGTTCCCGGCAGGCCGAACGTCCTGTCGAAGATGCTCACCCCCCGCCGCTACTCCGATCCGGCCTACGCGGCCCGGGTCGCGGGGGAGATCTACGGCGGCTCCATGCGGACCCACCCCGAGCGCGCCGCGCGGCTGCTGCACGGCGGGCCGTCCCAGCGGGGCTACCTCTACCAGCTGCTGGCGGGCGCGGGCTGGACCACGCTGCCCGCGCTCTGGATGATCGGCGCGCCCACCCTCGTGGTCGCGGGCGACGACGACCCGATCATCCCGCTGGTCAACGCCCGGATCCTGCACCGGGGCATCCCGCGGTCGACGCTGCACGTCTACCGCGGCGGGCACCTCGCGCTGCTCACCGAGCCGGCGGAGCTGGCTCCGACGATCGAGCGCTTCCTCCGTCCGTGACCCGCTGCGCGGGGATCGCGGGGGCGTCCTCGGGGAGCGGTTCCACCACCACCGCCGAGGCGACCAGGTAGCCGAGCGTCCCGAGGCACCCCGCGGCCACGAGCCCGGCCCCGGTCGCGGTGTCGCCGACGGCGAGGGCGCGCAGCGCGACCGCGGCGCCGAGCGTCAGCCCGGTCGCCACCAGCAGCATCACCACGGCCTCGGCGCCGCGCACGCCCTCGCGGTGCCGCACGAACAACCCGACCGCCAGCACGGCGGCGACGATCGCCCCCGCCAGGTGGAAGCCGGACGAGCCCCCGGCGGGCCAGAGCGCGAGGGTCACGAAGTAGGCGGCCAGGGCCACGCCCGCGTGCAGTGCGGGGGTGCGCATCGGGCCGGGGTCGGCGAGCACGGCCATGACCAGCACCGCGCCGACGACGATCCCGACGAGGGCGACGATCGTCGTCGTCGTGACGGTGCCGAGGCCGGCGAGGCCGCGGTAGCCGGCGTAGCCCCCGACGAGGAGCGCGACGCCGCCCGACCAGCCGCGCCAGCCGGGGCGATACGGCCGGCTCATGTGTGCGGGGTCGCGCCCTCGGCGCGCTGTGGTGCGGGCATGATCCCGCAGTATGGCCTACGAGACGCTCGACTACGCCGTCGAGGACGGGATCCTGACGCTCACGCTGAACCGCCCGGCGGCGCTGAACTCCTTCACCGTCACGATGGCCGAGGAGCTCATCGCGGCCTACGAGCGGGCGAGCGCGGACGACGACGTGGCGGCGATCGTCGTCACCGGGGCCGGGCGGGCGTTCTGCGCGGGGATGGACCTGTCCGCGGGCGGAGACGGAGCTCGCGGAGTCGACCATCGGGGGAGCAACGTGTTCGGCCTCGACGAGTCCCTCCACCCCACCCCCGCCGACCTGCGTGACCGCTTCGAGGACCCGGAGATCGTCGCCGGGGTGCGGGACACCGGCGGGCGGGTCTCGCTGGCCGTGTACGCCTGCACCAAGCCCGTGATCGGCGCGATCAACGGCGCCGCCGTGGGCATCGGCGCCACGATGACGCTGCCCATGGACATCCGCATCGCGAGTGAGAACGCCCGGATCGGGTTCGTGTTCGGGCGGCTGGGGATCGTGCCGGAGGCGGCGTCGAGCTGGTTCCTGCCGCGGATCGTCGGGATCAGCCGGGCCCTGGAGTGGGTCTACACCGCCGACATCCTCTCCGCCCGGGAGGCGCTCGACGGCGGCCTGCTCCGCTCCGTCGTCCCCGCGGACGCGCTGCTGGACACCGCCTACGGGCTCGCCCGCCGGTTCGTCGACCACCACTCCCCGGTCGCCACCGCGCTGATGCGGCAGATGATGTGGCGCAACAGCGCCGCGCCCCACCCGGTGGAGGCCCACCGGGTGGACTCGCTGGCGATGTTCCACACCTCCGTCGCGGACGGCAAGGAGGGCGTGGCGGCCTTCCTGGACAAGCGGCCGCCGCAGTTCCGCGGCCGGGCCAGTGAGCTGCCCGAGGTGTTCTAGCGAGCTCAGTACGCGATGAACAGGATCTCGTCGCGGCTGTACTCGTGGCCGGGGTGGTTCTCCTTCAGGTGGGCCTGGGTCTTCGTGACGAGGTCGTCCTCGTCGGTGCCCTGGATCTGTTCGCCGCACGGGCAGTTCAGGCGCGTCTTCATCGGTGCCTCCTGAGGTGGTCGGATGCGCATCACGCTACCCCCGGCCGATGAAGGGCATGGCGGTCGCGGTGATCGTCAGGAACTGGACGTTCGCGTCGAGCGGCAGGTCCGCCATGTACCGGACGGCGTCGGCGACGTGGGCGGCGTCGAAGGTGGGTTCCGGGCGCACCGACCCGTCCGCCTGCCGGGCGCCCGTCGCGATGCCCGCCGTCATGTCCGTGGCGGCGTTGCCGATGTCGATCTGCCCGCAGGCGATGCCGAAGGCCCGGCCGTCCAACGACAGCGACTTCGTCAGGCCCGTGATCGCGTGCTTGGTCGCGGTGTAGGCGATGCTGCCCGGCCGCGGGGCGTGCGCGGAGACCGAGCCGTTGTTGATGATCCGCCCGCCGCCGTGCGTGCGCATGAGGGCGAAGGCCTCGCGCGCGCAGAGGAACGCGCCGGTCAGGTTGGTGTCGACGGTGGCCCGCCAGGCGGAGACGTCGATCTCGTCCGGCGTGCCGCTCGGGCCGAACCCGCCGGCGTTGTTGACCAGCAGGTCCAGCCGCCCCCACCGCTCGCGGACGGCGGCGAAGAGGGCGGCGACGGCCGCCTCGTCGCCCACGTCCGTGGGGACCGCGAGGACGTGCTCCCCGGTCGCGGTCTCGGTCAGGGCCTCGGGGCGACGGCCTGCGAGCGCCACCGCCCACCCGTCCGCGAGGAGGGCGCGGGCGACGACCCGGCCCAGGCCCGATCCGGCTCCGGTCACGACGGCGGTGCGCATGCGGTCAGTCATACCGGGCCAGCAGCTCCCGCAGATAGGCCCCTGCCGCGGGCTGGAAGTGCCCGATCGCGTCACCCAGGGTGGCGAGCAGGGCGTCTCGCGGCCAGTCCGCGGGGAGCAGGGGCGCGGGGAGGCCGGGGGTCTCCAGCAACGTCTGGAACACCGGCCGGACGAGCTCGTGGTAGGCCCGCAGGGTCGCGCCGTCGGGACGGGTGGCGGGACGGACGGACCGGATCCGCTGCTCCGCCGCCCGCAGGCGGGCGGCGACCGTGTCGAGGTCCCAGGCCTCGGCGGCGGC
The DNA here is from genome assembly GCF_900102195.1 of Pseudonocardia oroxyli. Lineage (GTDB taxonomy): Bacteria > Actinomycetota > Actinomycetes > Mycobacteriales > Pseudonocardiaceae > Pseudonocardia > Pseudonocardia oroxyli. The sequence continues at coordinate 33,952 of NZ_FNBE01000004.1, read as the reverse complement.
CGCGCGCGCGTCGTCCTGGGCGAGCCGCAGCTGCACGGGGGCGATCCGGGCGCCGGACGGCGGCGGGCCGAGCTGGTCGCGCAGGACCGGCCACTCGTCGCGCGACTTGATCCACAGGCCGGCGCGCAGCGGCCCGTACCCGGACACGACCAGGATGCGCCGCAGCAGGTCCCGGTAGGCGCGGGCGCTCTCGGGCTCGTCCCGTCCCTCGTCGTCGACGTGGCACTCCCGCTGGTCACCTACTTCGTCCTGGCGGCGCAGGGGGTGCCGGACCTGTGGGCGCTGGTGGCCTCCGGCGGGTGGCCGTGCTCGCCCGGTGTTCCTCGGCTCGCTGCTCCTGCGGCGCCCGCTGATGTTCTGCTTCGGTCGGAAGTTCGGCACCGACGGCTCCGCGGAGGGGATCGCGCGCTGGAACTCCTTCTGGGACGACCTGTCGGTGTTCCGCCACGGCCAGCGGGTGATGACGGTGGTGTGGGGCCTGGCGTTCGTGGTCGAGGCGCTGGTGCGGATCCCGCTGGTCTACGCGCTGTCGGTGTCCGTCGGGGTGGTGCTCGCCGACGTCCTGCCGTTCGTGGTGATCGCCGGGCTGGTCACGATGGGCCCCACCGCGGGGCTCGGCAGCTTCGTGATCACCGCGGCGGTGACGACGAGCGTCGCCGCGACCGGCGGCGGCCGGTGAGGTCGAGGAGCACCAGCGCGAGCAGCACGATGTTGATCTGGCCGAGGTGCAGGGTGGTGCGGACCGGGTCGAGCCACAGGGCGGCCGCGGTGAGCAGCGCGGTGAGCAGCGCGGTGAGCAGCGCGGTGAGGGGTGCGGTGAGGGGCGCGGTGAGCGGGGCCGGGGCGCCGCAGCGGCGGACCACCAGGACGAGCAGGACGATCTGCAGGACGGTCAGGGTGCGCACCCCCGAGGTGCACCAGATGTGACGCGCACCACACGATCTGGCATGCTGGGGGCATGCGCAGCGCCTTCGCCCACACCGCCGAGCTGGACCTGGCTCCCGGCAGCGACGAGACCGCTCCCGGGGCCGCGATCGACCTGGAGGTCCGGCCCGTCGCCGTCCTGCACACCGAGGCGGGCCGCTGCGGGGACCGGATGCGGCTGCGCGTGCTGTTCGCGTGCGACGTCGACCTCGAGGACGAGGTGCGCAGGCGCATCGACCTCGCGCTGGCCTCCCGCTGGTCGGTGCGGGACGCGCTGCCCGGCGCGGTGCGCGAGTGCGAGCGCGCGGAGGCGGAACGCCTGCTGAATGCCTGATTGGCGCGGGTCCGACACACAGCGGCGTTCCGGCGGCAACACATCGGCAATGGATCCGCTCGATGCTCTCGGACCATGAGTAGCGACCAGATGGAGCAGGCGTGAGCCGCCCGCCGTTCCCGCCGTTCACCCTGGAGTCGGCGCGGAAGAAGGTCCAGGCCGCCGAGGACGCGTGGAACTCGCGCGACCCGGAGCGGGTGTCCCTGGCGTACAGCGAGGACTCCGTGTGGCGCAACCGCGACCGGTTCGTCGCGGGCCGCGCGGAGATCGTCGCGTTCTTGGCCGACAAGTGGGAGCGTGAGCTGGACTACGCCCTGCGCAAGTCGCTGTGGACCTTCGCCGACAACCGGATCGCCGTGCGCTTCCAGTACGAGTCCCACGACGCGGGCGGCCAGTGGTGGCGCAGCTACGGCAACGAGAACTGGGAGTTCGACGCCGAGGGCCTGATGGTGCGCCGCGAGGCCAGCATCAACGACCTGGCGATCACCGAGGCCGACCGCCGGATCTTCGGCACCCGCCCCGAGTCCGAGCACGGCGTCGACATCCCCCTCGCCTGACCGTGAGCGGCGATCGTCGCCAGGGCGACGATCGCCGCTCACGACATCTGATCAGCGGGGCGTGATCAGCGGCGGTGGCGGTCGGCGAGGGCGCGCAGGCCCGCGGGGACGTCGAGGGCGTCGAGCCGCACGTGCAGGACGGCCATGCGGTCGTCGGCCAGGGCGGCGGACAGCTCCGTGGCCAGCTCGTCGGGGGTGCTCGGGGCCGCGGTGCGCAGGTCGATCCCCGGCGCGAAGGCCCGGGCGAGGGCGGTCCAGTCCCAGGCGGCGACGTCGTTGTACACCGCCTGCGGGCTCTGCAGCGCCCGCTCGATCGTGTACCCGGAGTTGTCCACGACCACGATCACCGGGTTCGCGTGCCGCGCCAGCGTCCCCAGCTCCTGGACGGTCATCTGCGCGGCACCGTCGCCGATCACGAGGACCGGGCGGCGCTCCGGGGCGGCCAGCGCGCAGCCCAGGGTCGCGGGGAGCGCGTAGCCGATGGAGGACCACACGGGCTGGGCGACGACGTCCACCCCCGCGGGCAGGGTGATCCCCGCGGCGCCCCAGAACGTGGTCCCGATGTCGGTGACCAGGCGCGATCCCGCGGGCAGCAGCCGTTCGAGCGTCGCCCAGAGGGTGTCCTGGTCGAGGGTCTCGCCGACGACGGGGCCCGCGGCGGGGACGTCGGGCAGCTCGCGGGGGAGCGGGGTGGCCAGCTCGGTGAGGATCCGCAGCGCGTCCGCGAACGGCACCGCGTACTCGCGGCCCGCCACCCGGGCGGTCCGGACGCCGAGATGGATCGTGTGGGCGGGGTCGTCGCGGTGGCTGAACATGCCGGTCACGGCGTCCGCCATCAGCGTGCCGACCTCGATCAGGACGTCCGCGGTCTCGACGGCGAGCTGCGCCCGCTTCGCCCCGATCCCGCCGATGTAGACGCCCGCGAACCGGGGGTGCGTGGAGTCGATCGCGCCCCGCCCCGAGCTGAGCGTGACGACGGGGGAGTCGAGCGCGGAGACCAGCGCGCCGAACACGCCCTGGCTGCGGGTCCGCTCCACCAGGTGCCCCGCGATGACGGCCGCACTCTGCGCCGACCCCAGCAGCGCACGCACGGCCGCCGAGAACCGCAGTGTGGAGCCACGACTGTCGTTTTCGGCGTCCGACACGACGGTTGTGGCTCCACACTGCGCTTCGGTGAGGGCGACGTCGGCCGGGACGACCAGGTAGACGGGGCGTTGTTCGTCGACCGCGGTCTGCAGGACCTCGTCGATCCGGGCGCAGGGGTCGTCGTGGGTCAGGATCGCGCCGGCGGCCGTCACCTCGGCGTAGGCGCGGGCGAAGTGGGTGAAGTCGCCGTCGCCCAGGGTGTGGTGCAGGAGCATCCCGTCCCGGGTGGTGGCCGGGGCGCCGGTGATCTGCACGAGCGGCACGTTCTCGGCGTAGGCGCCCGCGACGGCGTTGAGCGCGGACAGCTCGCCGACGCCGAAGGTCGTGACCAGGGCGCCGATGCCGCGGGTGCGGGCGTAGGCGTCCGCCGCGTAGCCCGCGTTCAGCTCGTTGGGCGAGCCGACCCACTCCAGCAGCCCGGTCTCCAGGACGGAGTCGAGCAGGGACAGGCTGAAGTCGCCCGGGACCCCGAACAGGTGTCGGGCGCCGAGCGCGTGCAGCTTCCGGGCGAGGTACTGCGCGACGGTCTCCATGCCGTCCAGGAGACGCTTGTTGCGCGTCGTGTTCAAGTGAGCGACTCTGGACGACGCAGAATGCTCAACATCCACCCGACGACTGCGAAGGAACCGCTCACCGTGCTCGACCGGACGGACGCCCGCATCCTCCTCGCGCTGGACGACGACCCCCAGGCCACCGTCGTCGCGCTGGCCGAGCGGCTGACCCTCGCCCGCAACACCGTCCAGGCCCGGATCCGCCGCATGGAGGCCGACGGTGTGCTCGCGCCCGTCAGCGTGCGCGCCCGGCACGCGGCGGCGGGCTATCCGGTCCTCGCCTTCCTGACCCTCGCCATCGACCAGGCGGACGCCGAGCGCACCCTCGCCGACATCGCCGAGGTGCCCGAGGTCTGCGAGGCTCACGCGATCACCGGCGACGGCGACCTGCTGGTCCGGGTGATCGCCCGGGACACCCCGGACCTGCACCGGATCACCCTGGAGCTGTTGCGCTGCCACGGCGTCGCGCGCTCCAGCACGGCGATCTCCATGGTCGAGTCCATCCCGTTCCGCATGGCGCCCGCGCTGCGCAGGAGGCTCTGACCTCGTGAGCGGCGATCGTCGCCAGGGCGACGATTACCACTCACGGCTCAGGGGAGGGGGAGGCGGGCGGCCTCGACGGGTTCGCCCAGGCCGTGCGCCTCGGCGGTGCGCCGGACGGCGTCGACCACGTGCTGCATCGCGAGCTTGCGGACGGCGTGGGTGCGGTAGGCGATCGAGACGGTGCGCAGGACGGGCTCGGCGAGCGGGTAGGTCGCGACGCCCGCGGGCCGGTTCGCCAGCCCCAGGTCGGACACCAGCGTGACGCCGTGTCCCCCCGCAACCAGGGCCAGGGCCGTGAACTGCTCCTCGGCCTGGTGGATGGTGCGCGGCTCGAACCCGGCCCGCCTGCAGGCGTTGCGCGCGGCGCGGCCGAAGTGCGACCGCGGCCCGGCCAGGATCCAGGGCCGGTCGGCCAGCTCGCCCAGCTCCACCGTCGGGCCGTGCGGCTCCGCCTCGGGCAGCGCCGCGTACAGCCGCTCGACGGCGACGACCTCCCTGGTCAGCGACGGGTCCCAGGACATCGGGTGCCCGGAGTAGTCGATCACGAACGAGAAGTCGAGGGCGCCGTCGCGGACCGCCCCCGCGGTCTCCTCGGGCGCCAGCTCCCGGGTGCTGACCGTGATCCCCGGATGGTCCTGCGCGAGCCGGGCCAGCGCCGCGGGCAGCAGGCCCGCCGTGACCGAGGCCCACACACCCGCGGTCAGCCGCACCGACCGTTCGTCTCGCGCCTCCTCGAGGGCGAGCTCGGCGCGCTCCACCGACCCCAGGATCTCCTCGGCGTGCTCGGTGAGCACCAGGCCGAGCTCGGTGAACCGCACGCGGCGGCCGAGCCGTTCGAACAGCGGGCCGCCGACCTCGCGCTCGAGCTGCGCGAGCTGCTGGGAGACCGCGGACGCGGTGTAGTGCAGCGAGGCGGCGGCCGCGGTGACCGTTCCGCGCCGGTACAGCTCACGGAGCATCCGCAGGCGGGTGAGGGAGAGCTCCACCCGGCCACCGTAGGCGTGCAGTCGGGGTGAACGCGACCGTGAACGTTTCGTTGATGGACGCGCACGGCCCGCCTGCCGCACAGTGGTGCTACCGGCCGACCCCGCCGCCGGTCCCCGCACCGAACCAGGCCCTGGCCAGGGCCTGTCTCGCCATGCCCCCGATCTGATCCGTCAGGAGGACCGCCCGTGACCACGATGCAGGAGCCGCTCGGCGCCGTGCCGACCACCGCCGCGTCGACCCCCGCCGTGTCCCAGGACCCGATGTTGCGGCTGACCTGGACCGACCGGGTCACCGACGCCCGCGGCTACCTCGTCGTGCACACGCTGCGCTCCGGCATCGCGACCGGCGGCACCCGGATGCGCCCGGGCTGCACGCTGGGCGAGGTCGAGGACCTGGCCCGCGGCATGGCGGCCAAGACCGCCGCCTTCGACCTGCCGGTCGGCGGGGCCAAGGGCGGCATCGACTTCGACCCGAAGGACCCGCGGGCCTTCGGCGTGCTGCAGCGCTTCATGGCCGCCATGCGGCCGTGGATCGAGGCGCACTGGGTGACCGCCGAGGACCTCGGCGTGCCGCAGCACCTGGTCGACGAGGTGTTCGCCTCGCTCGGCATGGGCCAGTCCTACTACTCCGCGATCCGCCGCTCGACCGACCCGGCGCGGACGCTGGAGCGGGTCCGGAAGGGGCTGAACGCGCAGGTCCCGGGCGGGCTGCTCGGCGACGTCATCGGCGGATACGGCGTGGCCCACGCCTGCCTGGGCGCCGCCCGCTCTCATCGGTGGGAGATCGAGCGGACCACGGTCTCGATCCAGGGCGTCGGCACGATGGGTGGGGCGGCCGCCTGGTACCTGCACGAGGCCGGGATGAAGGTCGTCGCCGTCGCGGACGCCGCGGGCACCCTGCACGACCCCGCGGGCCTGGACGTCCCCGCCCTGCTCGACCTGCGGGACGCCTACGGCGAGATCGACCGCACCCGGCTGCCCGCCGGCGTGGTGGCGCTGCCGCGCGCCGCCGTCGTCGGGATCGAGGCGGACGTGTTCGTCCCCGCCGCGATCTCCTACGCGATCACCCCGGACAACAGCTTCGACGTGGCCGCGAAGGTCGTCGTCGAGGCGGCCAACGCGGCCACCACCCCGGAGGCGGAGGCCATGCTGGCCGCCCGCGGCATCCCGGTGGTCCCGGACTTCGTGGCCAACGCCGGCGCGGCGGCCTGGGCGTGGTGGCTGCTGCTGGGCTGGGTCGGCATGGAGCACAACGACGTCACCACCGCCGAGGACTCCTTCCGCCTGCTGCGCACGCAGATGGCCGAGCGCGTGCAGGTGCTCCTGGGCCGCTGGCACGCCGAGGGGGTCCGCCCCCGCGAGACCGGCCTGCAGATGGCCGTCTCCGACCTCGACGGCCAGGAGAACACGCTCGTCATCCCCTGACCCGCGGCTCCGCCGCTCGTGCGCGGTCAGTGGTGCTCTGGCACCACCCACCGCGCACGGGCGCGTCAGCGCACCTGGTGGGTGTCCAGGTGGCGCAGCAGGTTCTGGACGAAGCGGTCGCCCGTGCGCTGCAGGGTCACGTTCATCAGCGCCGTGACCGCCGGGCCGGCCAGCCGGCTCAGCGGCAGCTCCACGTGCAGGGTCAGCTTGATCGCCAGGTGGGTGCCGCCCGGGACGTCCTTCAGCACGTACCAGCCCTCGGCGCCGGTGTACTCGTGCCCGCCCGCCGGGGGCTCGTGGGTGTAGTCGATCCGCGCGCCGTCGGTGAAGGTCATCCGCTCGGTGAAGGTCGGCGCGATCCCCACGCCGAGCACCTTCAGTCGCACCATCGACCAGCGCCACAGGTCGCCGTCGGTCTCGATGCTCGTGAGCAGCGGGGTGAGCCGGGGGAGCATCTCGGGGTCCGTGAGCACGGCCCAGATCGCGGCGCGCTCGGCCGCGACGACCGCCTCGGACTCCGTCGTGGTCGTGAACCTATTCACCGGCAACCTTCCGCAACAACCTGCCGAGCTCCGCCCGGTCGTGTGCGTCCAGTGTCGCGAACACGTCCGCGGACCGCGCGTGCCGGGCCGCCTGGATCTCCCCGACCAGGGTGCGCCCCCGCTCGGTGAGGGTGACGAGCGTGGCCCGCCGGTCCCCCGGGTCGGGGCTGCGCTCGACGAGCCCGCGGGACTCCAGGTCGTCGACCACCTCGGTGGCGCTGCGCGGCGCGATCCGCAGGTGCTCGGCCAGCGCGGACAGCCGGATCGGCCCGTGCCGCGCGACGACGGCCGCCCCGCGGAACTGCGACGGGGTGAGCTCCCAGGGGGCCAGGGCCTCCTTGTTGCGGCTGCGCAGCTGCCGCGCGACCCCCCAGAAGGCGTCGGCGAGTGCGTCGGCGTCCACGGGAACATCCTACGCGGGGTCGATGTTGTAGCCTCATGATGAGGTTACCTCAGTAAATTGACCGAAAGAGGACACACACTTGGACACCCCACGAGAACGCTCCGGACGCCCCGGCCGTCCCACCGTCACCGCCGCCGAGCGCGAGGAGGCCAAGCGGGTCTCGCTCCGCCGCATCGGCGGGCTCTTCGCCCCGCACCGCGGCCCCATCGCCGTCGTCACCGCGATCATCGCGGCGTCGTCGCTGGTCGCGATGGCCTCGCCCTTCCTCCTGCGCGCCACGATCGACGTCGCCCTGCCCCGGCAGGACCTGCGCCTGCTCGCCTGGCTGGTCGCGGGCATGATCGGTGTGGCCGCCGTGACCGCCGCGCTCGGCGTCGCCCAGACCTGGATCTCCACCCGCGTCGGGCAGGAGGTCATGCACGGGCTGCGGACCAGCGTGTTCGCGCACCTGCAGCGCCAGTCGCTCGGCTTCTTCACCCGGACCCGCACCGGCGAGGTGCAGTCCCGCATCACCAACGACATCGGCGGGATGCAGTCCGTGGTCACCTCCACGGCCACGTCCATCGCCTCCAACCTGACGACGGTCGTCGCGACCCTCGTCGCCATGCTCGCCCTGTCCTGGCAGCTGACCCTGATCTCGCTGGTGGTCCTGCCGCCGTCGATCTGGCTGTCGCGCCGGGTGGCCCGCATGCGCCGCTCGATCACCGCGCGGCAGCAGCGCGAGCTCGCCGACCTCAACGTCACCGTCGAGGAGGGGCTGTCGATCTCCGGGATCCAGCTCTCCAAGACCCTCGGCGCGGGCCCCGCGGTCGTGCGGCGGTTCACCGAGAGCTCGGAGCGGCTGGTCGACCTGGAGCTGCGCAGCCAGCTCGCGGGCCGCTGGCGGATGGCCGCCACGACCGTGATCTTCGCGGCCATCCCGGCCGTCATCTACCTGTCCGCGGGCTTCTTCCCCGGCGCGATGACGATCGGCACGCTCGTCGCCTTCACCGCCCTGCAGGGCACCCTGTTCCGCCCGATCACCGGGCTGCTCAACGTCGGCGTCTCGCTGGTCAGCTCGCTGGCCCTGTTCGCCCGGATCTTCGAGTACCTGGACCTGACCGTGGAGATCGACGACCCCGCGTCGCCGGTCGTGCTGGCCGCACCGAAGGGGCACGTCCGCTTCGAGGACGTCACCTTCACCTACCCGGGCAGCGACACGGCGGCCGTCGCCGGGGTCACACTCGACGTCCCCGCGGGCACCTCACTGGCGCTGGTCGGGGAGACCGGCTCGGGCAAGTCGACGCTGGCCTCCCTGGTCTCGCGCCTGCAGGACCCCGACGCGGGCAGGCTCACGATCGACGGCGTCGACGTGCGCGACCTGCGCCTGGCCGACCTGGCCGGGATCGTCGGGGTGGTGAGCCAGGAGACCTACCTGCTGCACACCACCGTCCGGGAGAACCTGCGCTACGCCAAGCCGTCCGCCACGGACGCCGAGATCGAGGCCGCCGCCCGGGCGGCCCAGGTCCACGACCTGATCGCCGGGCTGCCCGAGGGCTACGACACCGTCGTCGGCTCGCGCGGGCACCGCTTCTCCGGCGGGGAGAAGCAGCGGCTCGCCATCGCGCGGACGCTGCTGCGGGACCCGAAGGTCCTGGTCCTCGACGAGGCGACGAGCGCGCTGGACACCGAGACCGAGCGGGCCGTGCAGCGCGCCTTCGCCGAGCTGGCCGAGGGTCGTACGGTGATCACCATCGCGCACCGGCTCTCCACGGTCCGGGACGCCGACCAGATCGCGGTCATCGACCACGGCCGGGTCGTCGAGCGCGGGACGCACGACGATCTCGTCGCGCGGGACGGTCGGTACGCGGCCCTGGCGGCGTGACGGTTGAACGTTGTACGATCGGGTCAGTTGAACGCTCAAGCGAGGAGATGTCGGCATGACCCACCCCTTCGACACCCATCTGGCCCGGGTCGCGCAGGCCGGTGAGCACGCCGTCTGGACCCCCGCCGACGGCGCGCTCCCGGCCCTGTTCCTGAGCCACGGCGCCCCGCCGCTGTTCGAGACCCCGGACTGGATGGAGCAGCTGTTCACCTGGGCGCGCTCGATGCCGCGGCCGAAGGCGGTCCTGATCGTCTCGGCGCACTGGGAGGAGGCGCCGCTGGCGATCTCCTCCGCGGACGCCGCCGTGACCCCGGTCTACGACTTCGGCGGCTTCGACCCGATGTACTACCGGATGCGCTACGACACCCCCGAGGCCCACGACCTCGCGGGCCGGGTGCTGAAGACGCTGAGCAGCGAGCACATCCACGAGACCGGCCGCGGCCTGGACCACGGCGCCTGGGTGCCGCTCAAGGTGATGTACCCCGAGGCGGTCATCCCGGTGATCCAGCTCAGCCTGCCCACCGGGGACCCCGCGTCGCTGCTGGAGCTGGGCGCGAAGCTGCGCGGCCTGCGGGAGGAGGGGGTGCTGGTGATCGGCTCCGGCTTCACCACGCACGGCCTGCCGTTCCTCACCCGCGAGAACATCCTCGGGCAGGCCGCCGCACCGGGCTGGTCGGTGCAGTTCGACGCGTGGGCCCGGGAGGCCCTCAAGCGCGGGGACGTCGACGAGCTGGCCGCCTACCGCGCCAAGGCGCCGGGCATGCCCTATGCGCACCCGACCGTCGAGCACTTCACCCCGCTCTTCGTGACCCTCGGCGCGAGCAGCGACCCCGAGGCGGAGCGGGACTTCACCATCGACGGCTTCTGGATGGGCCTGTCCAAGGGCAGCTTCACCGCCGCGTGACTCGGCCGTGTCTCAGCCGAGGTGGGTCCGGAAGAACCGCTCGATGCGCTCCCAGGCGTGGGCAGCGGACTCCGGCTCCGGGCCCGTGCCCGTGACCCGCAGGAACGGGCGCATCAGGGCCGGGGCGTTGTCCGAGGCGTTGAGGAACGAGTGGCCCGCCTTGGGGTACTCGACGACGTCGTGCGGGACGTCCGCCCTGGTCAGGGCGGCTTCCAGGGTGCCGGCGGCCCCGCGCAGGCTGAGGTCCGCGGCGCCGTAGCTGCCGACGATCGGGCACGCGCCCGCCACCGCGGCGTCGAGCTCGCGGGGGAGCATGCCGTAGTTGACCGAGGACGCGTCGAACCCGCGCGCCGCGGTCAGCAGGGCGAACCCGCCGCCCATGCAGAACCCGATCACCCCGACCCGCCCGGTGCAGTCCGCCCGGGAGACCAGCTCGGCCCGCGCGGCCTCGATGTCCGCGAACGCCCGGCCCCGGCCGGAGAACAGCGCCCGGAACGTGCCGACGAGGCAGCGGCGCGCCCCACCCGCGCTGAACAGGTCCGGGGCGAGGGTGAGGAACCCCCTGCCCGCCAACCGGTCCGCGTGGGCGCGCATCTCGTCGTCGAGCCCGAAGGCCTCGTGCACCAGGACGAGCCCGGGCCACGGCCCGGCCCCGTCGGGGATGGCGAGGTAGCCGCCGAGGGTGGGGGAGCCGCCGGTCGCGGCGGCCCGGGCGGTGAGGTCCACGGTGGTCACGGCCGCTGATCGTGCCCGATCCGACCGCGCGGGGCGAGCCGGCCCGCCGCGGTCGGGACCGCTTGTCGCCGAGGTCCCGCCGTGCGACCGTGGCGCGCGTGGCACAGGACGAGGGACCCGGGGCGATGCTGTCCGGGCTGCGCCTCGACCAGCTCCTCGGCGAGGTCCAGGAGCGGCTCGGTGAGATCCGGCTGGCCCGCGACCGCGTCCAGGGCCTGCTCGACGCGGTGCTGGCCGTGGCGTCGGGCCTGGAGCTGGAGACCACGCTCGAGCGGATCGTGCAGGCCGCCGTCGACCTCGTCGACGCCCGCTTCGGCGGTCTCGGCGTGCTCGCGCCGGACGGGTCCCTGGACCGCTTCATCGACGTCGGGCTGGACCCGCACGCGCGGGCGGGGCTGCTCGGCCACCCGCCCGAGGGGAAGGGCCTGATCGGGCAGCTGATCGTGGCGCCCCAGCCGCTGCGCCTCGCCGATCTGGAGTCGCACCCGTCGTCGGCGGGGATGCCGCCGGGGCATCCCCGGATGCACAGCTTCCTGGGCGTGCCGGTCCGGGTGCGGGACGCGGTGTACGGCAACCTCTACCTCACCGAGAAGCGCGGCGGCGGCGAGTTCACCGCGGACGACGAGGTGATGCTGGCGGCCCTGGCGGCCGCGGCCGGCATCGCGGTGCAGAACGCGGACCTCTTCGAACAGACCCGGCTCCGCCAGCACTGGCTGGAGGCGCTCGGGGAGATCCGGTCCGCGGTGCTCGCCGACGCCGACGAGCCGGACGTCCTCGCGCTCGTCGCGCTGCGCAGCCAGGAGCTGACCCGGTCGGTCGCGGCGGTCGTGGCGCTGCCCGGCGAGGACGGCGGGTTCACCGTCGCCGCCCGCAGCGGTGACCCGACCGGGACCGAGCTCGACGAGGCGCTGCTGCTGGAGGTGGCGGAGAGCCGCAACCCGGTGCTCGCCGAGGGCCCCACCGTCGCGGTCCCGCTGCGTGCCGCGGAACGGGTGATGGGCGTGCTCGTCGGCTTCCGCAGGCCCGGCGACGCCGCCTTCCGACCCGACGAGATCCCGCTGCTGGACTCCTTCGCCCAGCAGGCCGCGCTGGCCCTGGAGCTGGGCGAACGCAACCGCGCGCAACGCAGGCTCGACGTGCTGTCCGACCGCGACCGCATCGCCCGCGACCTGCACGACCACGTGATCCAGCGGCTGTTCGCCACCGGGCTGCGGCTGCAGAGCACGCTCAAGCTCGACGCGCGAGCGGAGGTGCGCGCCCGGATCGAGCAGGCCGTGGCGGACTTGGACCGCACGGTCCGCGACATCCGGACCTCGATCTTCGACCTGCACACCGCGGGCGGGGACGGCGTGCGCCGCACCCTGCTCGACGCCGTCACCGAGGCCGGGGAGGGGGTCCGCACCTCGGTGCGCACGGCCGGGCCGGTCGACACGATGGTGCCGCCCGAGCTGGCCGCGCACGTCGCGGCCGTCGCGCGCGAGGGGGTGACCAACGCCGTGCGGCACGGACGGGCCGCCGCGGTCACCGTCACCCTGGACGTCGGGCCCGCGGAGCTGCTGCTGGAGGTGGTCGACGACGGCCGCGGGATCACCGAGGGGGTGGCGCGCAGCGGGCTGCGCAACCTCGCCGCCCGGGCCCGGGAACTCGGCGGGTCGCTGGACGTGCGCCCGCTGCGGGACGGCGGCACGCGGCTGAGCTGGCGCGTGCCCGTCTGAGCGGTGGCGCGGCCGAAAAGGCCGCGCGCCCGCGGCGGCGGTCCCGTTACCGTTCCCCGTCGCCACGGCGACTATCGTCTTCTGTCCCACCACCTCGCGCCAGGGGGCCCGCGTGCTGCTGCGTCTGCTCCGCACCCACCTGCGGCCCTACACGCGTCCGTTGCTCGCGATCGTCGCGTTGCAGCTGGTCGGGACGATGGCCGCGCTGTATCTGCCCAGCCTCAACGCGGACATCATCGACCGGGGCATCGCCACCGGGGACACCGGCTACATCCTGTCCACCGGCGGCTGGATGCTCGTGGTCACGCTCGTGCAGATCGTCTGCTCGGTCGCCGCGGTCTACGTCGGCTCGCGCACGGCGATGGGCTTCGGCCGGGACCTGCGGGGCGCGCTGTTCCACCGGGTCGGCGGGTTCGCGGTCCGCGAGGTGAACCGGTTCGGCGCGCCCTCGCTGATCACCCGCGGCACCAACGACGTGCAGCAGGTCCAGATGCTCGTGCAGATGAGCGCGACCATGATGGTCGCCGCGCCGATCATGTGCGTGGGCGGCGTGATCATGGCGCTGCAGGAGGACGCCGGGCTGTCCTGGCTGGTCGCGGTGTCCGTGCCGGTGCTGGCGGTGAGCATCGGCCTGGTCGTGGTGCGGATGGTGCCCAAGTTCCGGCTCATGCAGGAGCGGATCGACGCCGTCAACCGCGTGCTGCGGGAGCAGATCACCGGGATCCGGGTGGTGCGGGCGTTCGTCCGCGAGCCGGAGGAGACGGCCCGCTTCGGCGCCGCGAACGCCGCCGTCACCGAGGTCGCGACGGCCGCGGGCAGGCTGCAGGCGCTGATCTTCCCGATCGTCATGCTGATCCTGAACGTCTCGAGCGTCGCGGTGCTGTGGTTCGGCGCCATGCGCATCGAGGCGGGGGAGATGCAGATCGGGGCGCTGACCGCCTTCCTCGCCTACCTGCTGCAGATCCTGATGGCCGTCATGATGGCCACGTTCATGGCGATGATGATCCCGCGCGCCGCGGTCTGCGCGGAGCGGATCACCGAGGTGCTCGACACCGAGTCCTCCGTCTCGCCGCCCGCGTCCCCGGTCCCCGCGCCGCCCGCCGTCGGGGAGCTGGAGTTCGCCGCCGCGACCTTCGCCTACCCCGGCGCCGCCGCCCCCGTGCTGCGGGACGTCACCTTCACCGCCCGCCCCGGCGAGACGACCGCGGTCATCGGGTCCACGGGTGCGGGCAAGACCACGCTGCTCTCGCTGGTCCCGCGGATGTTCGACGTCACCGGCGGCGCCGTCCTGGTCGACGGCGTGGACGTGCGCTCCTACGACCCGGAGGAGCTCTGGGCGCGGATCGGGCTGGTGCCGCAGAAGCCGTACCTGTTCTCCGGGACCGTCGCCTCGAACCTGCGCTACGGGGACCCCGCGGCCACCGACGAGGAGCTCTGGGCGGCCCTGGAGGTCGCGCAGGCCGCGGACTTCGTGCGCGCCATGCCCGACGGGCTCGACGCGCCGATCTCCCAGGGCGGCACCACCGTCTCCGGCGGGCAGCGCCAGCGCCTCGCGATCGCCCGCGCGCTGGTCAAGCGCCCCGAGATCTACCTGTTCGACGACTCCTTCTCCGCGCTCGACCTCACCACGGACGCCCGGCTCCGGGCGGCCCTGGCGCCGGTCACCGCGCACGCCACCGTCGTCATCGTGGCCCAGCGGGTGTCCACGATCCGCACCGCGGACCGGATCGTCGTGCTGGAGGACGGCGTGGTCGTCGGGTCGGGCACGCACGACGCGCTGCTCGGGTCGTGCCCCACCTACGTCGAGATCGTCGAGTCCCAGCTGAGCGTGGAGGAGGTGGCGTGAGCACCACGGAGAAGCGGACCGGCCCCACCCAGGACGCGGACACCGTCTCCGCCGCGCGCGGGGCCGCCGCCCAGCGCCGCGGCGGGGGACCGCCGTGGATGGGGGCCGGACAGCCCGTCGAGAGGGCGGAGACGTTCACACCGTCGGCGAAGCGCCTGGTCCGGCGGCTGGCCCCGGAGCGGCTGGGCGTGCTCGCGGTGCTCGCGCTCGGGGTGATCTCGGTGGCGCTCAACGTGATCGGGCCCAAGATCCTCGGCCACGCCACCGACCTGATCTTCGCCGGGATCATCGGCGCGCAGCTGCCCGCGGGCGTCACGGCGGCGCAGGCCGCCGCGCAGGCCCGGGCGGCGGGGAACGACACGATCGCCACGCTCATCGAGTCCCAGGGCGTGGTGCCCGGCCAGGGCATCGACTTCCGGGCGCTGGGGCTCGTGCTGCTCGGCGTGATCCTGATCTACCTCGGCTCCTCGGCGTTCTCCTACGCCCAGGGCTACCTGCTCAACGGCATCGTGCAGCGCACCGTGTTCCACCTGCGGCGCGAGGTGGAGGACACGATCAACCGGCTCCCGCTGCGGTACTTCGACACCCGCAGGCGCGGCGAGGTGCTCAGCCGGGTCACCAACGACATCGACAACGTGCAGCAGACGCTGCAGCAGACGATGTCGCAGCTGCTCACCTCGCTGCTGACGATCGTCGGCGTGCTGGTCATGATGTTCGTGATCTCGCCGCTGCTCTCGCTGGTCGCGCTGGTCACGATCCCGGTGTCGCTGTGGCTGACCCGGGTGATCGCGAAGCGCTCGCAGAAGCAGTTCGTGGCGCAGTGGCGCACCACCGGGATCCTCAACGGGCACATCGAGGAGGCCTTCACCGGGCACGAGCTCGTCCGCGTGTTCGGGCGGCGCCGCGAGGTCGAGGCGCAGTTCGAGGTGCAGAACGAGGCGCTGTACCAGGCGAGCTTCCGCGCCCAGTTCATGTCCGGGATCATCATGCCCTCGATGATGTTCATCGGGAACGTCAACTACGTGCTGGTGGCCGTCATCGGCGGGCTGCGGGTGTCCTCGGGCGCGATGAGCCTCGGGGACGTGCAGGCCTTCATCCAGTACTCCCGGCAGTTCACCCAGCCGCTCACGCAGGCGGCGTCGATGGCGAACCTGCTGCAGTCCGGCGTCGCCTCGGCGGAGCGGGTGTTCGAGCTGCTCGACGCCGAGGAGGAGACCCCGGACCCCGCCGTCCCGGCCGTGCGGTCCACCCGCCGGGGGCGGGTGGAGTTCGAGCACGTGTCCTTCCGGTACCAGGAGGACACGCCGCTGATCACCGACCTGTCGCTGGTCGCGGAGCCCGGGCAGACGGTCGCGATCGTCGGCCCGACCGGCGCGGGCAAGACCACCCTGGTCAACCTGGTGCTGCGCTTCTACGAGCTCGACGGGGGCCGGATCACGCTCGACGGCGTCGACATCGCCGCGATGACCCGGGCCGACCTGCGCAGCGGGATCGGCATGGTCCTGCAGGACACCTGGCTCTTCCACGGCACCATCCGGGACAACATCGCCTACGGGCGGCCGGGGGCGTCGGAGGAGGAGATCCTGGCGGCGGCGCGCGCGACGTACGTGGACCGGTTCGTCCGGTCCCTGCCGCTGGGGTACGACACGGTGATCGACGAGGAGGGCACCGGCGTCAGCGCGGGGGAGAAGCAGCTGATCACGATCGCCCGCGCCTTCCTCGCCGACCCGTCCCTGCTGATCCTCGACGAGGCCACGTCCTCGGTGGACACCCGCACCGAGGTGCTGGTGCAGCGCGCGATGGCCGCGCTGCGCACCGACCGCACCAGCTTCGTCATCGCCCACCGCCTGTCCACCATCCGGGACGCCGACCTGATCCTGGTCATGGAGGCGGGCGCGATCGTGGAACAGGGCACCCACGAGCAGCTCCTCGCGCGCGACGGGGCCTACGCGCGGCTCTACCACGCCCAGTTCACGGCCGCCACGACGGATCACTGAGCTACGGAACCGCCAGGGTCTGCGCCTCCCGGGCCACCCCGCGCAGGCCGGCCGCCTCGGCGTCCGCCGCCAGGGTCCGCGCCGCGGCGGGGTCGGGGTCCAGCTGCAGCGCCAGCAGGCGACACCGCAGGATCGACGGGACACCGGCCGCCCGCTCGGCGAGCGCCGCGGCGACGGCCAGGTCCGCGCGGGCGCGGTCCGCGTCGCCGCGCAGCAGGTGCAGGCGGGCGGTGGCCAGGGCGACCGGGCCGACGACGCCGACCTGCCCGGTCGTGGCGACCAGACCGGTCAGCGGCGTCAACACCTCGAGGACCCGGGCGACGTGCGGGTGCAGGCGCAGGTCGGCGACCAGGTGCGCGAGCAGCGTGAACCGCCCGTGCGTGATCCACCCGGTCGGCTCGGGCCGGGCGAGCTCGGCGGCGACCCACTGGGCGGCCAGTGCCGACCGGCCCAGCCCCGCGGCCGCAGCCGCGCACAGCAGCGGGACGATCCGGTCGTCGGGCGCCGCGGCGGCGGACGGCGGCGCGGTCGTCACGCCCGGGAGGCCTACCAGCTCCGCGAGCCTGCCCTGCTCCCACCGCAGGGTCAGCACCGCCAGCGAGTAGACGCCCGCCTGGTAGAGCTCGGTCCGCCGGTGCAGCGCGTAGGCGTGCTCGAAGCGGGCCTCGGCCGCGTCGAGGTCGCCGCGCCACTGGGTGAGCATGCCCTCCGCCCACCGCAGCTGGGCGCGGTCGACCGGCAGCCGCAGCAGGTCGCTCGCCGCGATGCCCTGCCGCACGTGCTCCTCGGCCCGCGCGGTGTCGCCCAACGTCATCCGCGCCATGAGGAGCAGGCTGTGCCGCACGGCGTCGTCCGCGGGCGGACCCGCCCGCAGGGCCTCCTGGCGCTCCAGCAGCGCGATCGACTCGGCCGCCCGCCCGGCGACCCCCGAGTAGACCAGGGCCCGGCCGAGCAGCGCGTCGGACAGCGCCTCGGCGTCTCCGCACTTCTCGGCGACCTCGATCGCGCGGGCGGACAGGACGTCCGGCACGGACTCGTCCCGGTCGTAGCAGCTGCCGACGGCCAACGCCGCCAACACCCTCGCGTGCGCGGGCGGGTCCCCGGCCACCAGCCGCTCGATGCCGGCGAGCCGGGAGACCAGGCGCCCGTGGCCGGTCGCCGACCCCGCCCGCCCACCCTCCGCGTCCTGGCCGTAGGTGGGCCAGGGCCACGCGCCGGCCGTGCGCAGCAGCGTCCCCGCGAGCAGCCCCGCGGAGCGGGTCCGGCCGTGCCGGACGGCCGCGAGCAGGGCCGCGTCGACGACGTCGAGCACGGTCTGCCCGCGGCCCGCGCGGGCGAGCGCGCCGAGCCGGGCGACCAGCAGCTCGTCCCGTTCGGTGTCCCCGCCCCCGGTCTGGTCGAAGACGTCGAGGGCGGCGCCCCACCAGCGCGCGGCGCTGTCGGCGTCCCAGCGGGCGTCGGCGTCCCGGGCGGCGGTGCGGCACGCGTCGAGGACCTCGGCGGGGTCGACCAGCGGCAGCGCGGCGACCAGGTGGGCCGCGCGCCGCGACCCCGTGGTGAAGCCGGCCGCGCACGCGTGGGCCCGGCGCCGCCGCACGTCCGACAGGCCGGCCAGCACCTCGTCGCGCAGCAGGCCGTGGGCGAAGCCGTACCGCCCCTCGGCGGCGACGATGATCTGCGCGGCGGCGGCCTCGTCGAGCAGGTCGACGACCTCGTCGAGGTCGAGCCGGGTGATCGCGCCGATCACCTCGAGGTCGAGCGGGTCGCCGGTGACGGCGGCGGCCCGCAGCACGCGCAGGACGTCGTCGTCCAGGGCGCCGAGCCTGCGCCCGAGTACGGTCCGCACCGCCCCCGGGACCTCGCCCGCCAGCCGGTCCGCGCGCGGCAGCCGGGCGTACTCGCCGACGAAGAACGGGTTGCCGCCGGTGTGGTCGGCGAGGGCGCGGACCTCGTCGGCGGCCAGCGGCTCGCCGCCGATCCGCTCGGCCAGCTCGGCGACCTCGGTCTCGGCGAGCGGCCCCAGCGCGAGCGTGCGGGTGCCCGGGCGGCGGGCCGCGGCGGCGAGCAGGCGGTCGAGATCACCCCCGCCGCGGCCGTCCCGCCCCCCGGGCCCGTCGCGGACGGTGAGGACGAGCCGCGCCGGGCCCGCGGCGAGGTGGGTCAGCAGGCCCAGGCTGGCGGGATCGGCCCACTGGACGTCGTCGACGACGACCGTAGCGTCCCCGACCAGGGCGTCGACCTGCTCGTAGACGGCGTAGCGGGCGTCGTCCGCCTCGGCGCCCGCGGGTGGGGTGAGGACCCGGGCCGGGTCGCCGCCGAGCGCCTTGACGAGCGTGCGGATCGGCCACCAGGGCGGGACGCCGTCGTCGTCCGGGCAGGTCACGCGGACCGCGTCCGGATGCGGGCGCAGGACCTCCTCGGCGAGCCGGGTCTTCCCGATGCCGGCGGGGCCGGTCAGCACCAGCCATCCGGTCGCCGCCCGCAGCGCCTCGAGCTCGCGCACCCGTCCGACCAGCTCCGACCGCGCGGGCTCCGCCGCGGCGACCGGGGTGCGGGCCGCCCCGGGCCACGCGTCGAGTGCCGGGTCCCGGTTCAGCACCGCGGTCTGCAGCGCCCGCAGCGCGGGCGAGGGTTCGAGGCCGAGCTCGTCGGCGAGCACACGGACGTGGGCGCGGAGGGCCTCGAGCGCGTCGGCCGTGCGACCGGCGCGGTACAGCGCGGTGACGTGCAGCCGACACGAGCGTTCGCGCAGCGGGTCGCTCGCCTGCAGCTCCCGCCCGAGCCCGACGGCACGGGCGACCCCGCCGACCCCCAGCAGGCCGGTGACCAGGTCCTCGCCCAGCTCGGCGCGGCGTTCGTCGAGCTCCGCGGCGGCGACCCGGACCCACTCGGCGTCGGCCAGCTCGGGGAGCAGCGGACCGCGCCAGACGGCGAGCGCGGCGTCCGCCGCCGCGACCGCACCGGCCCAGTCGTGGGCGGCGACCGCGGCGCGGGCCGCGTCCGCACCCGCCCGGAAGGCGGCGACGTCGGTGCGCTCGGCCGGGACGTCGAGCAGGTAGCCGGGGGCGCGGCGGACGATCGCGGGGCCGGACCCGTCGCGCAGGGCCCGGCGCAGGTTCGACACGTACGCCTGCAGGCCCGCGGTCACCCGCGGCGGCCGGTCCGGGCCCCAGACGGCCTCGACGATCGTGTCCGTGGCCACGACCCGGCCCGCGTCGAGCGCCAGGACCGCCAGCACGGCACGCTGCTTGGGGCCGCCGAGGTCCGCGGGACGGCCGTCGTCCCGGACCGCTTCCAGGGCACCGAGGAGGCGGTAGCGCAACGACACGTCACCGATCCTGCAGCACGGCCGCCCGCACCGGCGCCGCGGCCGCGATCACCCCGTGCGGGTCGAACGTGGCGACCAGGGTCGAGAGCCGGGCGAGCGTGGGCGGGTCGTAGGCGCGGGCGACCTCGGCGGGGTCGGCGGACACGGCGAAGTTCGGCAGCCTGCCCCCGGTCGACCAGGGCGCGAGCGCGGCGATCACGGAGCGGCAGCCCGTGGGGTCGGCGCTCGGCCCCTGGGCGATCCCGATCGCGCTCACGCAGTACGCCGCGTCCCGGTGGCAGACCGCGCTCGGTTCCGGTGCGCGCGACACCGCGCCGCCCAGCTGCCGGATCTCGACCACGATCTGTTCGGGCCCGGCCGCGGCGAGCAGCGCGTCGACCGCCGCGGCGGGCAGGGCGCGCAGCAGGGTGCTCGCCTCGGCGACCGGCATCGGGTCGACGGGGTCGGCGTGCACCGACCCGATCTCGGCGTACGGCAGCGGCCCGACGCCGCCGAGCACGGGCTCCGGGAACCCGGCGCGGTCCAGCACGGTCCGCCCCGCGGCGGGGGCGCCGACCCAGGCGTAGCGCACCGCCACGCCGACCCGGCCGCCCAGCGGACCGGCGCCGGGTGGCAGGCGCACGATCGCGACCGAGGTGGTCGCCTCCTCGGGCAGGCCCGCGCTCCACTCCCGCCAGGTGTGCAGGACCGCGGCGGCGTCCGCGCCGTCGAACCAGAGACAACCCGCGAGCAGGCCGGGCAGCCGGACGAGGTCGAACTCCACCGCCGTCACGATCCCGAGGGCGCCCTTCCCGCCGCGCAGACCCCAGTACAGGGCCGGGTTCTCGGTGGCGGCGGCGCGGCGCACCCGGCCGTCCCCCGTCACCACCTCGAACGCCGTGACCAGGTCGGACGCCACACCGAACGTGCGGGCGAGGGGGCCGTGCCCGCCGCCGGTGAGGTACCCGACCACCCCGACCGCGGGCGCGGAGCCGGTGAGCCCGGCGAGGGGTTCGGGGGTGGCGGCGAGGACGTCGGTCCAGCGCACGCCCGCACCGGCCCGGACCCGGGCGCCGTCGACCACCAGCCCGGTCATCCGTCCGGTGTGGACGAGCAGGGTGCCGGGGCTCGCGGGCGTCGCGCCGTGGCCGGTGTGCTGGACGGCGACCTGCAGGCCGTGCGCGGCGGCGCAGCGCACCGCGGTGGCGACGTCCGTCTCGTCGAGCGCCTCCACGACCGCGACCGGGCCCGCGGCCGGGTTCCAGGCGGCGAGGTTCCACGGCACCGCGAGCGCGGCGTAGCCGGGGTCGCCGGGGCGGTGCAGGGGCCCGCGCAGGTCGGCGGCGAGCGCGTCCAGCGGGGTGGTGGGGACGGGCAGCGTGGTCATGGGAACACGGTGGCCGCAGGGACTTGGCGTGCTCTTGGGGTCGTCTTGTCGCGGGCGGGGCCTGCCGCGCGGCCCTGACGCCTGGCCCTGACGCTTGGGACGCACAAGCGTCGCTCAGCGGTGCTTGGGCGTCCCGAGCGTCAGGGCCGGCCGGCCCGGGCGGCCCGGGCGTCAGCGGGCCCGGGGAGCAGGGAGCGCAGGACGCGGCCCGCCCGGGCGCCGTCGGGCTCCTCGCCGGTGATCAGCTTGAGGTAGACGAAGGACTCCACGACCCGGACCACCGTGAACGCGAGGTCCGCCGGCGGCAGCGGGCTGACCAGCCCACCCGCGGCGGTCTCCGCGGCGGCGAGGGTGTCGACGAGCGTGATGAACCGCCGTTGGAAGGCGCTGTGGGACAGGGTGAGCAGCCGCATCGCGAACTCGCCCTCCTCGGCGAGGAACCGACGCATTCCCGGGTGGGTGAGGGTGTCCTGCACGAACAGGGTCAGCCGGACGGCCAGCTCCGAGGGGTGGTCGGGGTCGGCCGCGGCCCGGTCGCGGGCCCGCTCGGCCGACGCCTCGACCGTGCGCTGCGCGAGCGACCAGATGATCTCGGTCAGCAGCTCCTCGCGGGAGCCGACCCAGCGGTAGACCGTCGCCCGGTTCACCCCGAGCTCGGCCGCGAGGGCGGTCATGTCGACCCGCCGGCCCGCCTGGAACGCCCGCCGGGCGACCCGGAAGGCGGTGAGCGGGTCCGGCCTGCCCCCGCCGGCCAGTCGGTCCTGCAGCGATGTCCGCATCCGCACTCCCGGTGGACGTTGACGACGTACTGTGAGCTGGGTCATGCTATGCGACATCGTCTCGAAATGTCGCATCGACGCGACAGGGCGAGGCGCTGTCGCATCTCGACGAGGAGAAGCCGCATGACGGAAACGCAGCACGTCCCCGCGGGTCGGCTCGGCGACCCCGCCCACACCCTCGGCACCGACCCCCGGGCCGACCCGCGCATGGTCGCGGTGTTCGGCGCGTTGGGTGCGCTGGACCACCCGGCGCCCGCACCGCTGACCGCGCAGGCGAGCCGCGAGGAGCTGTTGGCCTTCGTGGACGCCGCCGAGGAGGGCTTCGAGGGCCTGTTCACCGTGCTCGGCCAGGACTGGGCGCCGGTCGACGGCGTGACCCGCGAGCACCGGACGATCACCGGAGCGGGCGGGCACGAGATCGGCCTGCACATCCACCGTCCCGAGGGTGGGACCGGGCCGCTGCCGGTGATCTACCAGGTGCACGGCGGCGGCATGGTCATGCTGCAGACCGAGGGCCCGCTGTACACGCACTGGCGAGACGAGCTCGCGGCGGCGGGCACGGTCGTCGTGGGGGTGGAGTACCGCAACGGCGGCGGGGTGCGCGGCCCGCACCCCTTCCCCGCGGGTCTGGAGGACTGCGCCGCGGGTCTGCAGTGGGTGCACGCCCACCTCGCGGAGCTCGGCGGCACGCACATCACGGTCACCGGGGACTCCGGCGGCGGGAACCTGGCGCTCGCCCTGGCGATCAAGGCGCGCCGCGAGGGCTGGGGCGAGGTGATCGCGGGCGTCTACGCGCAGTGCCCGTACATCCTCGGCACCTGGGACAAGCCGCCCGCCGAGCTGCACTCGCTGTGGGAGAACGACAAGTACTGGCTGGACCGGGCGCTGTTCCCGCTGCTCGCCACGGTCTACGACCCCGAGGGCGCGCACGTCGACGACCCGACCTGCTGGCCGCTGCGGGCCCGCACCCCGGACCTGACCGGCCTGCCCCCACACATCATCTCGACCAGCGAGCTCGACCCGCTCCGCGACGAGGGCCTGGCCTACCACCGCATGCTGCTGGCGGCGGGCGTCCCGTCGGTCGGCAAGATCAATCTGGGCCTGTGCCACGTCGGCGAGCTGCTCTTCCGCGAGGCGATGCCGGACGTGTACGCCGAGGCCGTGCGGGACGTCACCGGGTTCGCGAAGTCCCTGGCCTGAGCGCACGGCGCGCTCGTTCACCGGGTGTGCGCGAGCGCGCCGTCCGTCGTCAGGTCTGGTGGGGGTAGGTGTGGTCGAGGGGCGGCACGAGGGTCTCCTTGATCGCCCTGGGGCTGGTCCAGCGCTGGAGGTTGAGGATCGAGCCCGCCTTGTCGTTGGTGCCGGAGGCGCGGCTGCCGCCGAAGGGTTGGCGGCCCACGATGGAGCCGGTGGGGCGGTCGTTGACGTAGAAGTTGCCCGCGGCGTGGCGGAGCTCGCGGTGGGCGGTCTCGAGAGCGGTGCGGTCGGTGGCGAAGACCGCGCCGGTGAGGGCGTAGGGGCTGGTGCGGTCGACGAGCCGGAGCACGTCCTCCCACGGGGAGTCGTAGACGTGCACTGCGAGGATCGGGCCGAAGTACTCGGTGGTGAACGCGTCGTCGGTGGGGTCGTCGGGGGTCAGGACGGTCGGCTGGACGAACCAGCCCTCCTCGGCGGAGGTGCCCCCGCCGACGAGGACGTCCGGGCGGTCGTCGAGCACCCGTTCGAGGCGGCGGAAGGCGCGCTCGTCGATGACGGCGCCGCCGAAGTTCGCCAGGTCGGCCACGTCGCCGTAGGTCAGTGACCCGGTGACGGCGACGAGGGAGTCCCGCAGCGCGGGCCACAGCGCCCGCGGCACGTAGGCGCGGGAGGCGGCCGAGCACTTCTGGCCCTGGTACTCGAACGCGCCGCGCACCAGCGCGGTGGTCAGCGGGGCGGGGTCGGCGGAGGGGTGGACGACGACGAAGTCCTTGCCGCCCGTCTCGCCGACGATGCGCGGGTAGGCGCGGTAGCGGTCGAGGTTGTCGGCGACGGTGCGCCACAGGGTCTTGAAGGTGGCGGTGGAGCCGGTGAAGTGCAGCCCGGCGAAGTCGGGGTCGGTGAGCGCGACGCGGGAGACGGCGAGCCCGTCGCCGGTGACGAGGTTGATCACCCCGGGCGGCAGCCCGGCGGCGTCGAGGACCTCCATCGTGTACTGCGCCGCGAGCTGCTGGGTCGGGGTGGGCTTCCAGACGACGGTGTTGCCCATCAGCGCGGGCGCGGTGGGCAGGTTCCCGGCGATGGCGGTGAAGTTGAACGGGGTGATCGCGACGACGAACCCGTCGAGGGGCCGCCAGTCCATCCGGTTCCACTCGCCGGGGACGCTGCGGGGCTGTTCGGCGAGGATCCGGCGGGCGTAGTGGACGTTGAACCGGAGGAAGTCGATCAGCTCGCAGGCCGCGTCGATCTCCGCCTGCTGCACGCTCTTGGACTGGCCGAGCATGGTGGCCGCGTTGATCCGGTCGCGCCAGGGTCCGGCGAGCAGGTCCGCGGCGCGCAGGAACACGGCGGCGCGTTCGTCGAAGGGGAGGGCGGCCCAGTCGCGGGCGGCCGCCCGGGCGGCGGCGACCGCATCCGCGACGTCCGCGTCCGTGGCGTTCGCGGACACGCCGATCACGGAGCGGTGCAGGTGGGGTTCGCGCACCTCGAAGGGCTCCCCGGCGGCCATCCGGCGCTTCCCGCCGATCGTGAGGGGCAGCTCGGGGCTCGCCGCGCGGACGGCCGCGACGGCGGCGACCAGCGCGGTCCGCTCCGCGGTGCCGGGTGCGTAGGTCCGGACCGGTTCGTTGGCGGGCTCAGGCACGATGGTGACGGCGTCCATGATCATCCCTTCACGAGCGAGCGGAGGAGGAAGCCCAGGTTGGCGGGCCGTTCGGCGAGGCGGCGGGCGAAGTAGGCGTACCAGTCGGCGCCGTACGGGACGTAGACGCGCATCCGGTGCCCGGCCGCGGCGAGGCGGCGTTGCTCGTCGACCCGCACGCCGTAGAGCATCTGCAGCTCGAAGGTGTCCGCGGCGCGTCCGTACCCCAGCGCCCGCTGGATCAGCCGCGGGTCGTGGGTGCCGATCATGGGGTGGCCGGAGCCGGCCATGAGGATGTCGAGGCAGCGCGCGTACGCGGCGCGGACCTCCGACGGGTGCTGGTGGGCGATCGCGGCGGGCTCGGCGTAGGCGCCCTTGACCAGCCGCACCCGCGAGCCCGCGAGGGCGCGGCAGTCCGCCTCGGTGCGGTGCAGCGCCGCCTGCACCACCGCCCCGACCCGGGGGAACTCCTCCCGCAGCCTGCCGACGACGGCGAGGGTGTCGTCCACCGTGGACGAGTCCTCCATGTCCACGGTGACCGTGGTGCCCGCGCGGTCGGCGGCGGCACAGATCTCGGCGGCGGCGTCGAACGGGCGGGGGCCGAGCGCGGAGAGCTTCACCGACACCTCGGCGGGCAGGTCGCCCACCCCGGCGAGCAGGTCGAGGTAGGCCCGCACGGTGGCGGCGACGCGCGCGGGATCGGTCACGTGCTCGCCGAGATGGTCCAGGGTGGCCAGACGGCCGTCCGCGGCCAACGTCCGCACGGCGGCCAGCGCCGAGTCGGTGCTCTCCCCGGCCACGAACCGCTCGACCAGCCCGCGCCCGGCCGCGGCCGTCACGAGCCTGCGGACGGCAGGCACCCGGGTGGCCGCGTGCACGGTCGCGCTGAACACCGTCATCGCGGGTCGTGCTCCAGGGGGACGTGCACGCCGCGGACCACGCCGAGCTGGACCTCCTGGCGGGGGAGGAGCGCGTCGAGCAGCCAGTCCGCCGCCACGCGCACGCGGTTGCCGGGCATCGACAGCAGGTGGTAGCCGCGGGTCACGACGGCCGCGGGGAACCCGGACAGCGGGATGCCGAGGGGGTTGGCGGCGGCGTCCGTGCCGCCGAGCTCCACGACGAAGCCCAGGTCGTGGTGCCGGTAGGTCCCCGGCGTGCCGACGCCCAGCGACGCGGCGACGTTCCGGGCGGCGAGCGTGCCCTGCCGGGTGGCGTGCTGGGCCGTCATCGCGGTGACCGAGCCCGGGCGCGTCACGTCCGGCACCGCCGCGGCGTCCCCGCACGCGAACACCTCGGGATGCGCGGCCACCCGCAGGTCGGTCCGGACGACGAGCCGCCCGCGGTCCGTCGCGAGCCCGACGGCCTCGACGAGCGGGTCCGGCCGCACCCCGACGCACCAGGCCAGGGTGTGCGTCGGCACGGTCTCGCCGGTGGTGAGCAGCACCTCGCGGGCGCGGGCCTCCTGGACCGACTGTCCCGTGCGCACCTCGACGCCGCGTTCGCGCAGCACCCGGTCGGCGGTCCGGGACAGCCGCGGGTCCAGCTCGGGCAGCACCCGGTCGGCGAGGTCGAGCAGCAGCCAGCGGGTCGGGGTGTCCCGCAGCGCCGGGTAGCGGGCGGCGATGTCCGCGGTGAACGTCGCGGCCTGCGCGGCCAGCTCGGTCCCGGTGTAGCCCGCCCCGACCGTGACGAAGGTGCAGCGCGCCGCCCGCTCGGCCGGGTCCGCCGCCGTGGCGGCCAGCTCGATCTGGCGGATCAGGTGATCGCGCAGGTAGAGGGCCTCGGGCAGCCCGCGGAAGCCGTGCGCGTACTCGGCCACGCCCGGCACCGGCAGCAGCTTGTTCACACTGCCGACCGCCAGCACGAGTCGGTCGTAGGGGACCGAGCCGGTGCCGCCGTCCGGATCGCGCCAGGTCACCGTGCGGGCCTCGACGTCCACCGTCTGCACCTCGCCGAGCACGATCTCCGCGCCCTTCAGCGACCGCGCCAGCGGCACCGCCACCCGGCGCGGGTCCAGGGTGCCGACGGCGACCTCGGGGAGCAGCGGCAGGTAGAGGAAGTGGTCGAGCTGGTCGATCACGGTGATCCGCGCCTTGCCGCGCAGGGTCCTGAGCAGCCTGCGTGCGGCCGTGTGCCCCGCGAAGCCGGCACCGACCACGACCACCCGGGGGAGCTCCGTCATGCGGTCAACATAGCCTCCACGTGCACGTTCTTCATGGCGCCGAGGACGTTGCCGAAGGGGTCGACCACGGCGGCGGTGAGGACGCCGGGCCGCGCTCGATCGGCGGCCGGTGCGGCGTCGCCCTCAGCGCGCGCCCAGCTCGGCCGCGACCGCGGCGAGGGTGTCGAAGGCGGCCGCGTACTCGGCCTCGGCGCGCTCCCGGAACTGCGCCAGCGGCGGCGCCACGTCCACCAGGGCCAGCGGCACCGTGACCACGGTCAGGGCCATCCCGAGCGCCTCGCCGAGCAGGATCTCCAGCAGCGGGACGGCGTGGTCCCAGCCCTCGCGGGGGGTCCCCGGGTCGTAGAGCGCACCCTGGCTGGTCACGATCACCGCCTGCCTGCCCGCCATCGGCTGGGTGGTGTCGTCGAACGGGGTGGTCACGCCGGGGACGTGGATGTAGTCCAGCCACGCCTTGAGCGTCGAGGGCACCGAGTAGTTGTAGAGCGGCGCCCCGACCAGCAGGACGTCCGCGTCGACCAGCTCCTCGATCAGCTCCCGCTGCAGGGTCTCCGCCGCGGCGGGCGGGTGCGCGTCCGCCGGGCGCAGCCGCGGCGGCCAGTGCAGCGCGGCGTCCGGCAGGTGGGGCAGCGCGTCGCGGTGCAGGTCCCGGCGGGTGACGAGATGGTTCGGGCCCGCGGCCCGCCACGCCTCGGCGAAGTGGGCGGTGAGCGCCCGGGTCCGGGAGTGCACCAGGTCGGCGGAGGAGTCGAGGTGCAGCAGGGTGGGCACGAACGCCGAACCTACGGCAGGGTGACCGGTCATGAGCGACCGCATCGAGGTGACCCGGGTCATCGCCGCCGAGCCCGCGGCGATCTTCGCCGTCCTGAGGGACCCGAAGGGGCACGTCGACATCGACGCGTCCGGCATGTTGCAGAGCCACACCGGGGAGCCCGCGTCCGCGGTCGGGGACTCCTTCACGGTGCACATGGACCGCGAGGCCCTCGGGGACATGCCGGAGCTCGGGCGCTACGACGTCGAGGTGCACATCGAGACCTACGAGCCGGACCGGGCGATCGCCTGGTCCATCGTGGGGCTCGCGAGGCCGCCGCTCGGGCACGTCTACGGGTACACCCTCGAGCCCGTGGCGGGCGGCACCCGGGTGACCTCCTACTACGACTGGTCGGCGGTCCGGGAGGACTGGAAGCACCGCTTCCCGATCGTCCCGGAGTCCGCGCTCAAGGCCACCCTCGGCATCCTGGCCCGGACCGTCCGCCAGGGGTCGTGACCGCGGCCACCCCGGGAAATACGGAGGCCCCTCCGGTCGGTTGCCACGGGACATGAAGACGTGGTTCATCACCGGTTCGTCCCGCGGTTTCGGTCGGGAGTGGGCGGTCGCGGCCCTGCGGCGCGGCGACCGGGTCGCCGCCACGGCGCGGGACGCCTCGACCCTCGACGACCTCGTCGCGACCTACGGGGACGCCGTCCTGCCCCTGACGCTCGACGTGACCGACCGGGCGGCCGTGTTCGCCGCCGTGGCGCGGGCGCACGAGCACTTCGGCAGGCTCGACGTCGTCGTCAACAACGCGGGCTACGGGCAGTTCGGCATGATCGAGGAGCTCTCCGAGGCCGACGCCCGCGACCAGATCGAGACGAACGTGTTCGGCGCGCTCTGGGTGACCCAGGCCGCGCTGCCCCTCCTGCGCGCGCAGGGTTCGGGACACTTCCTGCAGGTCAGCTCGATCGGGGGGATCAGCGCGTTCCCGAACATCGGGATCTACAACGCGTCGAAGTGGGCGCTGGAGGGCTTCAGCCAGTCCCTCGCCCAGGAGGTCGCGGACTTCGGCATCCACGTGACCCTGATCGAGCCCGGCGGGTTCGACACCGACTGGGGTGGCGCGTCCGCCCGGCACGCCACCCCGGACCCCGCCTACGACGCGTTCCGGGTGAAGGCGGCCGAGCAGCGCCGCTCCCGCACCGCGAAGTCCGGGGACCCCGAGGCCTCCGCCGCGGCCGTGCTGGAGCTCGTCGACGCCGAGAACCCGCCACTGCGCGCCTTCTTCGGCGAGGTCCCGCTGTCGATCGCGAAGGCGGACTACGAGTCCCGCCTGCGGGAGTGGGAGCAGGGCCAGGACCGCGCGGTCCGGGCGGGCGGCCGCTAGTCCGGCGGGCTAGGGCGGCGCGCCGTTCGCCCGGCCCGGGCCCGTGCGCAGCTCGCGCAGGGTCCAGCGGCCCGGGTCGCCGACCAGGGTCGTGACGCTCAGCGGGTCCACGTCCACACGCCACACGCTCGCGGGCGGCGCGCCCAGGGCGTGGGCGATCGCGGCCCGCACCACGGCCGGGTCCACCACGACCAGCAGGCCGCGGGGGCGCTGGGGCACCGCGCGGAGCCAGGCGCCGATGCGGGACACGAAGTCCTGCATCGACTCGCCCCCGTGCGGGGTCGACTCGGGGTCGGTGAGCCAGCGGGTGAGGCCGTCCGGGTCGGCGGCGGCGACGTCGTCGAGCGTGCGGCCCGCCCACCGCCCGTGGTCCAGCCCCGCCAGCGCGGGGTCGACGGCCGCGGGCAGGTTCAGCGCGTCCGCGGTCTGCCTGCAGCGCAGCGACGGCGCCGACCGCACCTCCTCGTAGCGCGGGAGGGCATGCGTGGTGAGCTCGCTGCTCTCCAGGGGCTCGTCGGCAGCGAACGAGGACCGACGCACGGCGGCCGTGGCCCCGTGCGCGAGGAGCACCACCCGCACACCGCGCATTATGGGGCAGTGCCGTGGGTCAGGCGGGCCGTGGGTCAGGCGGCCTTCGGGGCGGCCGTGGCCATGGCGTCCAGGACCGTGATGTTCAGCTCGAAGGCGCGGACCGCCTCGTCGCACACCCGGCGCTGCTCGATCTCGTCCCACGGCGCCCCGTCGAGCAGGGCGCGGTAGCGCACCCGGAACCTCGACGGGCTGCCCAGCGCCGAGAAGTCGTAGAACAGGGCGCCCGCGCCGGTGATCCCGTACGTCTTCTCCAGCAGCTTCCCGACGACCTGGCCGCCCGCGAGGTCGCCCAGGTACCGGGTGTAGTGGTGGGCCACGAACCGGGCGGGGTCCGCCGCGCGCAGCCGGGCGGCGTAGGCCTCGGTCTCGGGGAGCAGCCGCGGCGCGGCCGTCGAGCCGCCGAGCGCCTCGACGTCTCGCAGCAGGGCGGGGAGCCTGCGCAGCTCGTCGATCACGAACGGGCCCGCGACGGGGTCGTCCGCCAGCTCGTCGCCCCGGGCCTCCAGGGCGCCGTAGATCCCGAGGTACTGCTCGGCCAGCAGGGTGTAGCCCGCGATCGGCAGCTCGCCCGCGAGCAGGGCGGCCATGTAGGTGGAGTGGTGCGCGCGCTCGTGGACGACCATGGTCGCCTCCCGCAGTGCGGTCGACAGTGGCACCGGGATCCCCCTTTTGCTGACGCCGTGTCAGCAAAAGGGTAGCCCACGCCCGCGACTGAGGCCAGCCTAAGTTGCGGCGCCCGCCATGGCCAGCACGATCCGCACGGCCGCCTCGATGGTCTCCGGGAGCTCGTCGGCGGGCACGTCGACCAGCTGTCGGGCGCCCAACGCCGCCGCGATCATTGCGACGACGACCGCGGGCTCCGCCACTCCCAGCTCGGTGACGATGGCGGTCAGCCGCGCCGAGATGGGGTCGGCGTGCGCGGCGATCCGGCGGTAGGCCGCGGGATCGAGGGCCTGGGTCAGCGCCTGCCCGGGTGGCAGGTGGAACTCGGCGAGCCGCTGCAGCTGCAGCCGGACGAACACCGCCAGCCGCTCGGCCGGGGCGGGCGCGGCCTCGAGCGCGGCCTCCAGGTCGGCGACGTAGCGGGCGGCCTCGTGCTCCACGAACGCGACGAGCAGCGCCTGCCGGTCGGGGAAGTGGTTGTAGATCGAGGAGCGCCCCACCCCCGCGGCCGCCGCCACCCCCGAGAGCGTGACGGTGTCGAAGCCGCGCTCGTAGAGCTGTTCGCGCAGCGCCGCGAACACGCGGGCGCGCACCTCGTCGCGGTGGGCGGCCAGCGACCCCCCGAGCACCTTCGGCACCGTCTCAGGGTAGGTCGTCGGCCGCCGCCGGGCACGCACCTACCCGCGTCTGCGTGAGCCAAACGTGAAGAACCAGACGCCCGCCGTCACCGGTCTGCCGGTTGACCGGCCCGTCCGCCCGGCGAAGGGTGAGGGTCCGGCGGTCGGGTAGGGGAGGCGGCACTGTCCACGGCAGTGAGCTCGGCACGGGGTTCGGCAGTGAGATCGGCCACGACGACAGGGGAGCACGCGGGCTTCTGCGCGGCCACCGTGTCACTGGACCACGGCACGGTCGCCCTGCGGCTCGCGGGGCGGCTGGACGGCGAGTGCGCGGCGCGCCTGCACCACGCGCTGCACGCGGCCACGGTCGGGGCCCGCGCGGTGGTCGTCGACCTGAGCGAGGTGACCCACCTGGGGTCGGTCGGGGTGAGTGCGCTGCTCGGCGCCTACACCCGCGGGGGCGGCCGGGTCCACCTCGCGGGCCTCACCCACCCGGCGGTGCGGCAGGTCGCCACGCTGCTGGAGCTGGAGCGACACTTCACCGTTCACCCGGACGTCGAGGGGTTCGTCGACTCCGTCCGCTGAGGACGTGGTCTGCTTGTGCCATGCGGATCAGTGTCTTCGGCTTCGTGGGTGACGGCGGCGGGCGGAGCGTCGTGGACGCGTTCGTCGCGGAGCTCGAGACCCTGCGGGCGGAGGGCTTCGGCCGGATGTGGGCGGCCCAGCTGCCCCAGGAGCCCGACCTGCTGACGGTGCTCGCGATCGCGCTGCGCGAGGTGCCGGACATCGAGGTCGGCTCCGGTGTGGT
This sequence comes from Pseudonocardia oroxyli, assembly GCF_900102195.1. GTDB lineage: Bacteria > Actinomycetota > Actinomycetes > Mycobacteriales > Pseudonocardiaceae > Pseudonocardia > Pseudonocardia oroxyli. The sequence goes on along the minus strand of NZ_FNBE01000004.1, from coordinate 2,169 downwards.
GCCGATCCAGCCGCAGCACCCGATGGCGCTGGCCCAGCGCGCGCTGACCACGAACCTGGTCGGGGAGGGCAGGCTCACCCTGGGGCTGGGGCTCAGCCACCGCGCCGTCACCGAGGGCCAGTGGGGGATGTCCTGGGACCGCCCGCTGCGGCGCATGACCGAGTACCTCGACGGCCTGCTCCCGCTGCTCGCGGGCGAGCAGGCGGACGCGACCGGCGAGCTGCTGACCACCCGCGGGCGCCTGCGGATCCCGGGCGCCCCGGCGCCCGAGGTGTACCTGGCCGCCCTCGGCCCGCAGATGCTGCGGCTGGCGGGGCGGCGCACGGCGGGCACGGTGACCTGGCTGACCGGCCCGAAGACCCTGGCCGAGCACGTGCTCCCGACGATCACCGCCGCGGCCGAGGAGGTCGGCCGGACCGCGCGGGTGGTGAGTGCGCTGCCCGTCTCGGTGACCGACGACGTCGACGCGGCCCGCGCCCTCGCCGCCCGCCGGTTCGCGATCTACGGCAGGCTGCCCTCCTACCGCGCGATGCTCGACCGCGAGGGGTACGCGGGCCCCGCGGACGCCGCGATCATCGGCGACGAGCAGGAGGTCGGCGAGCGGCTGGCCGAGCTGGCGGCGCTCGGGGTGGCCGAGTTCGTCGGCATCCCGGTGGCCTCGGACGCCGAGGGCACGGCGCGCACGCGTGCGGTCATGCGCGCGGCCGAGTCGGAGCCCGCGCGAGAGGGTGCGCGTCCCCCGGTGGACGCCGGGGTGACGAACGGCCTGCCGGGACGTGAGGAGTGACGCGTCGGCCTTCAGGGCGCCCGCGGAGTGCCCCTAGTCTGGCCACGTAGTCCCAGCGATCGATCCCCTTGAGGTGACCGTGTGAGCGTCGAGGCCCCCGACGTCGTCCCGCCGGAGTCCGACTCCGCGTCCACACCGGACCGCGCGCGGCCGGTGACCGGCCAACGCCGCAGTGGTTGGCAGCAGGGCCTGGTGTGGGCCTTCGTGGTGATCCCGATGCTCGCGCTGCTGGGCACCGTGCCCGTGGTCTGGGGCTGGGGTCTCGGCTGGTGGGACCTGGCCATCGCCGCGGTGTTCTACACCGTCGGGATCCTGGGGGTGACGGTCGGCTACCACCGGCACTTCACCCACGGCTCGTTCAAGGCCCGCCGCTGGCTGCGGGTCACGCTGGCGATCACCGGCTCCATGGCCATCCAGGGCTCGATGATGGCCTGGGTGGCCGACCACCGCCGCCACCACGCCTACTCCGACAAGGAGGGCGACCCGCACTCGCCGTGGCGCTACGGCACCACGCCCCTGGCGGTGGCCCGCGGCTTCTTCTGGGCGCACGTGGGCTGGGTGTTCGACCGGGACAAGACGAACTGGGAGCGGTTCATCCCGGACCTGCTGGCCGACCGGGCGCTGCGCCGGGTGTCCGGCCTGTTCGGGCTGTGGGTGACCGCCAGCCTGGTGCTGCCCGCGGCCCTCGGCGGGCTGCTGACCTGGTCGTGGGCGGGCGTGCTCACCGGCTTCTTCTGGGGCGGCCTGGTCCGGATGGCCGTGTGCCACCACGTGACCTGGTCGATCAACTCCATCTGCCACATGGTCGGCGCCCGGCCGTTCCGCTCGCGGGACCGCAGCCGCAACTTCTGGCCGCTGGCGGTCCTGTCCATGGGCGAGAGCTGGCACAACCTGCACCACGCCGACCCGACGTGCGCCCGGCACGGCGTGCTGCCGGGTCAGATCGACATCTCGGCCCGGGTGATCTGGTTCTTCGAGCGGTTCGGCTGGGCGTGGGACGTCCGCTGGCCCACCACCCGCCGCCTCGACCGGCTCAAGCGCGTCTAGGAGACTGCTGAAAATCCGCTGGCGTGGGATCGGGTGTTGATCTCGCCCGGCTGGGAGGCTGTCGGGGTGCAGGGACGGTCTGATCCGCAGCGTGAGTTGCTCGATGTCGAGTCCGTGGCTGGGCATCTGCTCCCTTCGGGTGGGATGTTCGCGTTCCTGGCCGCGCACCGCCGGGAGTTGTTTGCGGACGAGTTGTTCGCCGACCTGTTCGCCGCGGGTCGGGGTCGGCCGTCGGTGCCGGTCGAGGTGGTGGCCTCGGTGCTGGTGTTGCAGACCCTGCACGGTCTTTCGGACCGTGAGGCGGTCGAGGCACTCACGTTCGATCTGCGGTGGAA